>CP107851.1:5912500-7235000 GCA_036013505.1 Streptomyces sp. NBC_00510
AGGTTGAAGCGTGGGTAAGACCGCGTGGAGGACCGAACCCACCAGGGTTGAAAACCTGGGGGATGACCTGTGGTTAGGGGTGAAAGGCCAATCAAACTCCGTGATAGCTGGTTCTCCCCGAAATGCATTTAGGTGCAGCGTCGTGTGTTTCTTGCCGGAGGTAGAGCACTGGATAGGCGATGGGCCCTACCGGGTTACTGACCTTAGCCAAACTCCGAATGCCGGTAAGTGAGAGCGCGGCAGTGAGACTGCGGGGGATAAGCTCCGTGGTCGAGAGGGAAACAGCCCAGAGCATCGACTAAGGCCCCTAAGCGTACGCTAAGTGGGAAAGGATGTGGAGTCGCACAGACAACCAGGAGGTTGGCTTAGAAGCAGCCACCCTTGAAAGAGTGCGTAATAGCTCACTGGTCAAGTGATTCCGCGCCGACAATGTAGCGGGGCTCAAGCGTACCGCCGAAGTCGTGTCATTGCAGCAATACTCCCAACGGAGGCTGTGATGGGTAGGGGAGCGTCGTGTGCCGGGTGAAGCGGCCCTGTAAGGGAGTCGTGGACGGTTCACGAGTGAGAATGCAGGCATGAGTAGCGATACAAGAGTGGGAAACTCTTGCGCCGATTGACTAAGGGTTCCTGGGTCAAGCTGATCTGCCCAGGGTAAGTCGGGACCTAAGGCGAGGCCGACAGGCGTAGTCGATGGACAACCGGTTGATATTCCGGTACCCGCTTTGAAGCGCCAGCGCTGAATCTGGTGATGCTAAGGCCGTGAAGCCGCCCTTGATCTCTTCGGAGTGATGGGGAGTGGTGGAGCCGCTGAACCTATCCAGTAGTAGGTGAGCGATGGGGTGACGCAGGAAGGTAGTCCAGCCCGGGCGGTGGTTGTCCCGGGGTAAGGGTGTAGGCCGAGTGGTAGGCAAATCCGCCACTCATTGAGGCTGAGACCTGATGCCGAGCCGATTGTGGTGAAGTGGATGATCCTATGCTGTCGAGAAAAGCCTCTAGCGAGTTTCATGGCGGCCCGTACCCTAAACCGACTCAGGTGGTCAGGTAGAGAATACCGAGGCGTTCGGGTGAACTGTGGTTAAGGAACTCGGCAAAATGCCCCCGTAACTTCGGGAGAAGGGGGGCCATTGCTGGTGAGGGGACTTGCTCCCTGAGCTGGTGGTGGCCGCAGAGACCAGCGAGAAGCGACTGTTTACTAAAAACACAGGTCCGTGCGAAGCCGTAAGGCGATGTATACGGACTGACGCCTGCCCGGTGCTGGAACGTTAAGGGGACCGGTTAGCTCCATTTCGGTGGGGCGAAGCTGAGAACTTAAGCGCCAGTAAACGGCGGTGGTAACTATAACCATCCTAAGGTAGCGAAATTCCTTGTCGGGTAAGTTCCGACCTGCACGAATGGCGTAACGACTTCTCGACTGTCTCAACCACAGGCCCGGTGAAATTGCACTACGAGTAAAGATGCTCGTTTCGCGCAGCAGGACGGAAAGACCCCGGGACCTTTACTACAGCTTGATATTGGTGTTCGGTTCGGCTTGTGTAGGATAGGTGGGAGACTGTGAAGCGATGGCGCCAGCCATTGTGGAGTCGTCGTTGAAATACCACTCTGGTCGTGCTGGATGTCTAACCTCGGTCCGTGATCCGGATCAGGGACAGTGTCTGGTGGGTAGTTTAACTGGGGCGGTTGCCTCCTAAAGAGTAACGGAGGCGCCCAAAGGTTCCCTCAGCCTGGTTGGCAATCAGGTGTTGAGTGTAAGTGCACAAGGGAGCTTGACTGTGAGACTGACGGGTCGAGCAGGTACGAAAGTAGGGACTAGTGATCCGGCGGTGGCTTGTGGAAGCGCCGTCGCTCAACGGATAAAAGGTACCCCGGGGATAACAGGCTGATCTTCCCCAAGAGTCCATATCGACGGGATGGTTTGGCACCTCGATGTCGGCTCGTCGCATCCTGGGGCTGGAGTCGGTCCCAAGGGTTGGGCTGTTCGCCCATTAAAGCGGTACGCGAGCTGGGTTTAGAACGTCGTGAGACAGTTCGGTCCCTATCCGCTGTGCGCGTAGGAGTCTTGAGAAGGGCTGTCCCTAGTACGAGAGGACCGGGACGGACGAACCTCTGGTGTGCCAGTTGTTCTGCCAAGGGCATGGCTGGTTGGCTACGTTCGGGAGGGATAACCGCTGAAAGCATCTAAGCGGGAAGCCTGCTTCGAGATGAGGACTCCCACCCCCTTGAGGGGTTAAGGCTCCCAGTAGACGACTGGGTTGATAGGCCGGATGTGGAAGCCCAGTAATGGGTGGAGCTGACCGGTACTAATAAGCCGAGGGCTTGTCCATAGGTTGCTCGCGTCCACTGTGTAGTTCTGAAACAACGAACCGTTGGTTCGTATAGTTTCATAGTGTTTCGGTGGTTATAGCGTTAGGGAAACGCCCGGTTACATTCCGAACCCGGAAGCTAAGCCTTTCAGCGCCGATGGTACTGCAGGGGGGACCCTGTGGGAGAGTAGGACGCCGCCGAACAATCATTAGCCTCAGCCCCTGAGTTTCGACTCGGGGGCTGAGGCTTTTCTGCGTTGTCCCCCAAACGCAGAGAAGGCAGGAGACAGGAGGGAGCAGGCGTCCCCCCCTGTCTCCTGTAGAGCCCCTCGTCTTCGTCTCCTACAGTCGGCCGGCGGCCTTGAGGGCGAGGTAGGCGTCCGCCAGCGCCGGGGCGATGTCGGAGGGCGGGGCGTCGACGACGGTGATGTTGTGCCGGGAAAGGCGCTGGGCGACGCGGCGGCGTTCAGCGCGTGCCTGCTCGGCGGCCGCGGCCGCGTACACGGCGTCGACGCTGTGACGGCCCTGCGCCATCTCTTCGATGCGGGGGTCCGCCACGGAGGCGATGAGGACCTCGTGGCGGTGGGTGAGCTGGGGGAGGACGGGTAGTAGGCCTTCTTCCATCGGCGCGGCGTCGAGCCCGGTGAGGAACACGACGAGCGAGCGCTGGGTGGCCCGTTGGAGGACCGTGGCGACCAGACCGCGGGCGTCGGACTCGACGAGTTCGGCCTCGAGCGGTGCCATGGCGTTGACCAGGGCGGGGAGCATGTCCCGGGCGGCACGGCCCTGGACGGAGGCGCGTACGCGGCGGTCGTAGGCCAGCAGGTCGACGCGGTCGCCGGCACGGCCCGCGAGGACGGCGAGCAGCAGGGCGGCGTCCATGGCGGCGTCGAGACGTGGGGCGTCGCCGACGCGGCCGGCGGCTGTGCGGCCGGTGTCGAGGACGATGAGGATGTGGCGGTCGCGTTCGGGGCGCCAGGTGCGGACGGCGACGGTGGCCCGGCGGGCGGTGGCCCGCCAGTCGATGGCGCGGGTGTCGTCGCCGGGGATGTATTCGCGGAGAGAGTCGAACTCGGTGCCCTGGCCCCGGATGAGCACGGACGTGCGTCCGTCGAGCTCTCGGAGGCGGGCCAGGCGCGACGGCAGGTGCTTGCGGCTGTGGAAGGGCGGGAGGACCCGGACCGTCCAGGGGACGCGGTGGGAACCCTGCCGGGCGGCCAGGCCGAGGGGTCCGTGGGAGCGGACGGTGACGCGTTCGGCGTGCCGGTCGCCGCGGCGGGTGGGGCGCAGGGTGGTGGTGACGCGGCGGCGTTCGGCGGACGGGATGGTCAGCCGGTGACGTGACGCGGTCACCTCGGTACCCGGGTACCAGCTGCTGGGCGGCCAGGCGTCGCGGAGGTGGGCGCGCAGCGGGCGCTGGCTGGGGTTGGTCACGGTGAGCACGACCTCCGCCGTTTCGCCGAGTCGAACTGATGTCTCACCGGATCGGGTGAAATGGAGCTTTCGTACTGGCGCGGCGAGCGCAAGGTCGCACAGAATTCCGAACAGAAGGATGCCTTCGACGAGCAGGATGCCGTTCCAGCCGGGGAGCAGCAGACCGACGGCGAGGGCGCCGAGGGCGGCCAGCAGGGCGGTGCGTCCGGTGAGTGCCATGGTCGGTCGTCGCCCGTCTCAGCGCGGTACGGGGACGCGGGCGAGGACCGAGGTGATGACCGAGTCGGGTGTGGTGCCTTCCATCTCGGCTTCGGGCCGCAGTTGGATGCGGTGCCGGAGCGTGGGGAGGGCGAGGGCCTTGACGTCGTCGGGGATGACGTAGTCGCGGCCGGTGAGCCAGGCCCAGGCGCGGGCGGTGGCGAGCAGGGCGGTGGCTCCCCGGGGGGAGACACCGAGGGTCAGAGAGGGGGATTCACGGGTGGCTCGGCAGATATCGACGATGTAGGCCGTGATGTCGGCGGAGACCGACGTCTTGGCGACGGCGGCCCGGGCGGCGTCGAGGTCGGCGGGGCCGGCGACCGGCCGCAAACCGGCGGAGTCCAGGTCCCGCGGGTTGAAGCCGTCGGCGTGGCGGGTGAGCACGTCGATCTCGGTCTCGCGGGACGGCAGCGGCAGGATCAGCTTCAGGAGGAAGCGGTCCAGCTGGGCCTCGGGGAGGGGGTACGTGCCCTCGTACTCGACGGGGTTCTGCGTCGCCGCGACGAGGAACGGCTCGGGTAGCGGCCGAGGGATGCCGTCGACGGACACCTGGCGCTCCTCCATGGCCTCCAGGAGGGATGCCTGGGTCTTGGGCGGGGTGCGGTTGATCTCGTCGGCGAGCAGCAGGTTGGTGAAGACAGGGCCTGCCTGGAAGGAGAACTCGGCTGTGCGGGCGTCGTAGACGAGGGAGCCGGTGATGTCGCCGGGCATCAGGTCGGGGGTGAACTGGACCCGCTTGGTCTCCAGTTGGAGGGAGGCGGCCAGGGCGCGCACGAGGAGGGTCTTGGCGACTCCGGGCACGCCTTCCAGGAGGACGTGACCCCGGCAGAGCAGGGCCACGACCAGGCCGGTGACGGCCGGGTCCTGGCCGACGACGGCCTTGGCGATTTCGGTGCGCAGGGCCTCCAGGGAGGCACGGGCGCTGTCGGCGGTCGGGGCGGCGCTCACGGGGTTGCTTTCCTCTCGTTGAGAAGGACGCGGCGGTCCAGTGCGTCGAGGTCGTCGGCGAGACGCAGCAAGGCCGCGTCATCGGGGGGAGGCGGACCGTGGAGCAGGCTGTGCGGGTCGACGGAGGGGTCGTCCAGCCGGGCGGCCACCGCGGTGGGCAGGGCGGCCGGGTCGTGGGCCTGGGACGGAGGGATGCCGACCAACGGGGCCAGCCGGTCGCGTGCGGCGGTGCGCAGCACCTCCGCGGCCCGGCCACGGGCCCGGCCGTGGCGGTAGAGGCGGGCACGTCCCTCGGTGGCCTCCGCGGCACGGACGGTGGCGGGCAGCCGTTCGGCGACGACGGGGCCGAGGCGGCGGGCGCGCCAGAGGGCCGCGAAGGCGGCGGCGATGAACAACTGCAGGACGGCCCAGTTCCAGCCGTCGGGGATGAGGTCGAGGAAGCTTTGCTGTCCGCCGCCGAAGGCGGAGGCGTCGGTGAGCGAGGGGAGGTACCAGACGAGCTTCGGGTGGGCGCCGAGGGTCTGCATGGCCAGCGAGGCGTTGCCCTGCTCGGCGAGGTTCTCGTTCTGCAGGAGTGTGTGGGTGCCGAGGACGACGGTGTCGCCGCCGTTGGCCGCGGGCAGCCGCAGCAGGGTGAAGTCCCCCCGGGCGTTGGGGTAGCAGCGGTCGGCGTCCCGCGAGGACGTCGCATACCCGCTGCCGCCCATTTCGGCGGAGCCGGCAGTGCGGGCGGCGTCCAGGCCGCACCCGGGCTCGAGGACGTGGACGGGGACGGGCCCCGTGTAGCGGACGCCCGGGGCGAGCCGTCCGATGGAGGGTTCGCTGGGGGAGAGGAGGACGACACGGCCGCCCGCGCGCTCCATCGCGCCATGCATCGCGTCCTGCTGACGCTTCGTCAACAGGTCGGGCACGGTGACGAGGACGGTGGTGTCGGGTCCGGCGGCGGCCACGGCCTCGTCGGTGGTGGTGACGACCGTGGTGGTCACACCTTGGTCGTGGAGGAGTTGAGCGACGGCCCGGCTGCCGGACGGGTCGGGGGAACGGGGGTCGAGTGCGTCATGGTTCTCACCGGAACGCGCGGCGGCGTACAGGACGCCGAAGGCGATCAGGGCGAGGAACGCCACGAGCAGGGTGCGCGAGCGCGTCCACAGCTGGCCCGCGGTCGGGGAGGCCGACGTGGTGGCGGGGGTGGCCGCCTGGGCCGGGGACAGGGTGTCGGTCACGGGCGGGAACCTCCGGCGGCCGCGCCGCTGTCGGCCAACCGGGGCTTGGTGCCTTGCACTTCGGTGTCGAGTTCGCGCAGGGCCGCGTAGGCGTCAGGGGTGCCCGGGCGGTCCCCGTAGGTGACGTCGTCGAAGGTGCGGGCGGCGTCCGCGAGGCGGGCGGCGTGGTCGGGGAGGGGGCGGCCCGCCTCGGCGGCGGCCTCGTCCGCGGTCCGGCCGGGGCGCGGGTCGAGCAGGGCCCGTTCCTCCAGGGAGCGCACGATCGCGCGCATCCGTTCCTGGACGGCCTCGCTCCACCGGCCGTGGTGCGCGTGTTCCTCGGCGGCGGCCCGGTGCTCGGCGGCGGTCCGGGGGGCGTCCGTGAACAGCCCGGTGCCGGTGGTGGGTTGCGCGCGCAGCCTGCCGAGGCGCAGCCGCAGGGCGACGACCAGCAGCACGACCACGACGATGATCGCAACCAGGCCGACGCCGCCTCCGGGGGTGACCCCGGAGGCGGCGTCCATCAAGTGGGAGACCTTCTCCCAGAGCCAGTTCAGGGCGCGTTCGAACAGGCTCGGGTCGTCGCGGTGGTAGATGCCCTTGGACAGCTCGTCCTCGGCGGCCTCGCGGGCGGGGCCGCGGGGAATGGTGACCGGTACGTCCTCCCCCGACACCGGCATCAGCCCCCGGCGGCTGAGCTGTTGCCGGGTGTGCCGCTCCCGCCGAGGGCGTCGGTGTAACCGGGGACGCCCGCGGCACGGGCCAGTTCGATGTCGAGGGCCTCGCGGCGGATCCGCTGATCCATGTAGAGCAGGGCGGTAACGCCGGCGTTGATGGGGAAGGTGATGGTGGATCCGATGACGGCGCCGATCCCGATGACGATCAGGTACGTCCAGCCGAGGTTCGCCTGGTCGCCCGATGCAAAGGACGACAGGCCGTCGCTTCCGGTGAAGATGCCCGCCAGCACGAAGGGGATCTGGATGATCGACGAGACGATGTAGACGAGGATCATGGTGAGCAACTGGATGCCCAGAATGCGCCACCACGACCCGCGGACCAGCTTGACCGACCGGGCCATGGACTTCAGGACGCCCTGCTTCTCCAGCATGAGGGCGGGTGAGGAGAGGCTAAAGCGGATCATCAGCCAGACGATCACGCCGAGGGCGACCACGCCGCCGAGGAACGCCAGCCCGACACCAGCGGCCGTGGCGCCGCCGGCCGCGACGAGGATCCCGGGGAGGATGCCGACGGCCATGATCCCGGCGCCGATCAGAGTGAGCAGCAGCGTCAGCCCGAACAGGCGCGGCAGCTGGCTGCGGGCATCGGACCACGCCTCGGCCAGGGTCACCTCGCGACCGAGGACGGCCCGGCTGACAACCATGGTGAGCATCGCCGTGGCGATCACCGTTCCGAGGAGGGTGATGACCAGGGCGAGCCCCCCGGCGGCCAGCGTGCCGCCGACGGCGTTCATGACGTCGCTGAACGAGGGGTCGGCACGGCCGTCCAGGGAGTTGAGCGTCTCGCTGTCGTCGAGCATGAACCCCTGGAGCAGCAGCATGGCGCCCTGGGTCAGCAGCGAGACCGCGAAGGAGATGGTGAGCACGGTGCGCCAGTGCGCGCGCATCGTGGAGACCGCGCCGTCGAGGATCTCGCCGACGCCCAGCGGCCGCAGCGGGATGACACCGGGCTTGGGGGACGGCGGGGCACCCCAGTGCGGCTGCTGCCAGCCGGCGGGCGCGGGGCTGCCCCACACCGGGCCGCTGGGCGGGGTCGGGGCGCCCCAGCCGTCTGCGGTCTTCCACTGGCCCGCGGGCGGCTGCTGCTCGGACCAGTTCTGCGGCGCAGCGTCCTGCGGCGCACCGGGGCCGTCGGTGCGGCCCGGTTCGCCGGAGGGGGAGGATCCGGGCGAGGCCCAGCCCGGAGAGTCGTTCATCGTCGCTCCTTCGCTACTGCGCTACCTACTCGTCCAACGGCGGGACGGTGGCCATCGTGCCATGGGCGCAGCGGGCTTGTACCTGCGGATGCGGAGTGCCGCAACCGTTCAAAACGTGCTGCCGTTCACGGCAGACTGAGCAGATGGGTGATCAGTACGTGGTAACTCTGGCCAATGATTCCAAGGGCAACCCTGACGAGCCCCTGCCGGCGCTGCGCTGGGAGGAGCCGCCGGAAGGCCCCGTCCTCGTCCTCCTCGACCAGACCCGGCTGCCCGCCGAGGAAGTGGAGCTGGTCTGCACCGACGTCCCCGCCCTGGTCGAGGCCATCCGCGGCCTCGCCGTGCGCGGCGCCCCGCTGCTCGGCATAGCCGGCGCATACGGCATCGCCCTCGCCGCCGTTCGTGGCTACGACGTGGACGAGGCCGCCGAATCCCTCGCCCACGCCCGGCCCACCGCCGTCAACCTGGCCTACGGCGTCCGGCGGGCCCTGGCCGCCTACCGGGCCGCCCTCACCGGCACCGCCGGGGGCGACCCCGAACGCGCCGCCGCGGCGGCCCTGGCCGAGGCCCGCAGCCTGCACGCCGAGGACAGGGAGGCCAGCGCAGCCATGGCCCGCCACGGCCTCCAGCTGCTCGCCGAGCTCCTCCCCGGCGGCGGTTATCAGATCCTCACCCACTGCAACACCGGTGCCCTCGTCTCCGGCGGCGAGGGCACCGCGTTCGCCGTCGCACTCGCCGCCCACCGCCAGGGCCAGCTGCGCCGCCTGTGGGTCGACGAGACCCGCCCCCTGCTCCAGGGCGCCCGCCTCACCGCCTACGAGGCCGCCCGCTCCGGCATGGCGTACACCCTGCTCACCGACAACGCCGCAGGCTCACTCTTCGCCGCCGGCAACGTCCACGCCGTCCTCATCGGCGCCGACCGCATCGCCGCGGACGGCTCCGTCGCCAACAAGGTCGGCAGCTACCCACTCGCCGTGCTCGCCCGGTATCACAACGTGCCCTTCATCGTCGTCGCCCCCACCACCACCGTCGACCAGGGCACCGCCGACGGTCCGTCCATCGAGATCGAGCAGCGCCCCGGGCACGAGGTGACCGAATCGGCCGGAAACCCGGTGGCACCCCTCGGCACCCAGGCGTACAACCCTGCGTTCGACATCACACCCGCAGGCCTGATAACGGCAATAGTCACCGAAAACGGCGTGGTTTCGCCGGTCACACCCGATGCCCTGGCAGCTTTGTGCCCGTCTCGTGCTCCAGGTCACGATCAGGTAATGGGATGATGGTCGCTATGAAGGGACGCGTCCTGGTCGTCGACGACGACACCGCACTGGCAGAGATGCTTGGCATCGTGCTGCGCGGAGAAGGTTTTGAGCCGTCGTTCGTGGCCGACGGTGACAAGGCCCTCGCCGCATTCCGTGAGACCAAGCCTGATCTGGTCCTCCTCGACCTCATGCTCCCCGGACGGGACGGCATCGACGTATGCCGCCAGATCCGGGCCGAGTCCGGGGTCCCCATCGTCATGCTCACCGCGAAGAGCGACACGGTCGACGTCGTCGTAGGCCTGGAGTCCGGGGCCGACGACTACGTCATCAAGCCGTTCAAGCCCAAGGAGCTCGTCGCCCGCGTGCGGGCCCGGCTGCGCAGGGCCGAAGAGCCCACGCCGGAGCAGCTCACCATCGGTGACCTGGTCATCGACGTGGCCGGCCACTCGGTCAAGCGGGACGGACAGCCCATCGCGCTGACCCCCCTCGAGTTCGACCTGCTGGTCGCGCTCGCCCGCAAGCCCTGGCAGGTCTTCACCCGCGAAGTGCTGCTCGAGCAGGTCTGGGGCTACCGGCACGCCGCCGACACCCGCCTGGTCAACGTGCACGTCCAGCGGCTGCGCTCCAAGGTCGAGCGGGACCCCGAGCGCCCCGAGATCGTGGTGACCGTCCGCGGCGTCGGCTACAAGGCCGGGCCGGGCTGACGTGGCCACCGCGTACGAGCGTGAGCGGATGGAGAGCCGGCACGCGGACCCCCTGACGGGTCTGCTGCCGGTGCTCCGCTCGTTCGTGCGCTGGGCCCGGCGGCCCCTCCAGCCCGCCGCCCGGCTCTGGCGCCGCAACATCCAGCTGCGCGTGGTCGCCACCACCCTGCTGATGTCCCTCGGCGTCGTCCTGCTCCTCGGCGTCGTCGTCATCGGGCAGGTCAAGAACGGACTGCTCGACGCCAAGCGGCAGACCGCCCAGAGCCAGGCCGTCGGCGGCTTCGCCGTCGCCAAGGAGACGGCCCGCAGCGCCCCCGACACCGGGGGCGCCGGAACCGACAGCCAGCACAGCCCCGACACCGCGACCTGGCTCAACGACCTCGTCGACGGGCTCGCCAGCAGCGGCCAGGGCGTCTACTCCGTCGTCGCCCTCAGCTCGGACACCTACAGCGCCAAGGCGGACAGCCCCGGCACGCACGCACCCCGCGGCTCCGGCGGCGTCTGGCCCGAGGAGAGCGTGCCCGCGGACCTGCGTCAGGCCCTCGACGAGCGGTCCGACGTCTTCGAGCGCTACATCTCGATGAAGAGCGACAGCGAGCCCGACGGCGAGCCCGCCCTCATCGTCGGCCAGCGCCTCAGCGACCCCAACGGCAACCCCTTCCAGCTGTACTACCTCTTCCCCTTCGACCAGGAGGAGAAGACCCTCGGCCTGGTCAAGGGCACCCTGGCCACCGCCGGGATCTTCGTCGTCGTGCTGCTCGGCGCCATCGCCTGGCTCGTCGTCCGACAGGTCGTGACGCCCGTCCGCATGGCCGCCCGGATCTCCGAGCGGCTCGCCGCCGGACACCTCCAGGAACGCATGAAGGTCACCGGCGAGGACGACATCGCCCGCCTGGGAGAGTCCTTCAACAAGATGGCGCAGACCCTCCAGGTCAAGATCCAGCAGTTGGAAGACCTGTCCCGGATGCAGCGCCGCTTCGTCTCGGACGTCTCCCACGAGCTGCGCACCCCGCTGACCACCGTCCGGATGGCCGCCGACGTCATCCACGAGGCCCGTGAGGACTTCGACCCCGCCACCTCCCGCTCCGCCGAGCTGCTGCAGAACCAGCTCGACCGCTTCGAGTCGATGCTCTCCGACCTCCTGGAGATCAGCCGCTTCGACGCGGGCGCCGCCGCCCTGGAGGCCGAACCCGTCGACCTGCGCGACGTCGTGCGGCGCGTCGTGGACGGCGCCGAACCGCTCGCCGAGCGCAAGGGCAGCCGCATCGTCGTCCACGGGGACGAGCAGCCCGTCACCGTCGAGGCCGACGCCCGCCGCGTCGAACGCGTCCTGCGCAACCTCGTCGTCAACGCCGTCGAACACGGCGAGGGCCAGGACGTCCACGTCCGCATGGCCTCCGCCGGAGGCGCCGTCGCCGTCGCCGTGCGCGACTACGGCGTCGGCCTCAAGCCCGGCGAGGCCACCCGCGTCTTCAACCGTTTCTGGCGCGCCGACCCCGCCCGAGCCCGCACCACCGGCGGCACCGGCCTCGGCCTGTCCATCGCCCTGGAGGACGCCCGCCTGCACGGCGGCTGGCTCCAGGCCTGGGGCGAGCCCGGCGGTGGCTCCCAGTTCCGGCTGACCCTGCCCCGCACCGGCGCCGACAGCCTGCGCGGATCACCGATCGCCCTCGAACCCGAGGACTCCCGCCGCAACCGCGACCTCGCCTCCACGCTCTCCCACCGCGGCATGCCCGCCGGTGCCACCGCGCTGGACGCCGTCGCGTCCCCGGCCTCCGCACACCACGGCTTCCCGGCACCGCGCTTCGCCGCGCCCGCCATCCCCTCGATGCCGCTCAGCCCACCGCGGCCCCCGGCCGCCGACCCCGCGGCCCTGCCCGGCAACGGCGCACGGGTCGTCGGGCACCGCGCAGGCAGCGGGACGGTCACCCACCCCACGACAGCAGACCAGGCGCGGGAGGACGACGACTGATGCGTGCGAAGGGGGGCGGCCTTCCGAGGCCGGCCGCTGCGGGCGTGCTCCTGTGCGGACTGGTGCTGCTCACGGGCTGCGCCTCCATGCCCAGCAGCGGCGAGGTGCACAAGGTCGGCGGCGGCGAGAAGCACGCCGACACCGACGCCCAGGTCCGGGTCTTCGGCGTCAAACCGCAAGGCGGCGAGAACCCCCGCGACATCGTCAACGGCTTCCTCGAGGCCACCACGAGCGACGAGGCCGACTACGCCACCGCCAAGCTCTACATGACCAAGGACCAGGCCAAGCGCTGGAAACCCGAGTCCGGGATCACCATCCTCGCCGGCGGACCCTCCCAGGCGCAGGAACCCGGCGCCATAGCCGACGGCAAGGACGGCGGCAGCACGCAGATCACCCTCACCGGCGACAGGGTCGCCACCGTCGACGGACGGCACGCCTACCGCGCCGAGGACGGCTCCTTCAGCACCGGCATACGCCTGACCAAGGAGAAGGGCGAATGGCGCATCGCCGGCGTCGGTGACGGCCTGGTGCTGAGCGAGGCCGACTTCCAGCGTTTCTACCGCTCCGTCGACACGTTCTACTTCGCCTCCCCCGGGCCGGGCCCCGAGGAGGCCGCCGCCGGCCGGAACGCCCTCGTCGCCGACCCGATCTACCTGCGCAAGCGCATCAACGCGCTCAGCACCACCGTCAACGCCCTGCTCGCCGGACCCACCGACTGGCTGGAACCGGTCGTCGTCTCGGCCTTCCCCACGGGCATCCGGGCCACCAAGGTCGAGATCGACGACTCCCAGCGCGTGACCGTGACGCTCAACCGGTCCCCCGGCGGCGACGGTGCGCGGTGCGAACGGATGGCCGCCCAGCTGATCGAGACCGTCCAGGGCATGTCCTCCACACCCGTGCCCTCGGTCGAACTCCAGGGCCCGCACGGCCGCACCCTGTGCTCGCTCCGGCGCGACGACGCCGGTGCGTACGCACCGGACAAGCTCGTGGGGGAAAGCCGGGAGCAGTACTTCATCGACGCGGACCACCACCTCGTCAGCCTCAGCGGCGCGGACACCCAGCCCACCGCGGTGGCGGGCCCCCTCGGCACCGGTCCGTTCAAGATGGGCTCCGCCGCCGTGCGGCGCGACGAGCAGTACGCCGCCGCCCTCAGCGAGGACGGCGCGAGCCTCTACGTGACCGCGCTGAGCGCCGACGCCCAGCTCGGCCCCGTCGTCCTGCGCAGCCAGGCCACCGACCCGAAGAACCGCCTCACCACGCCCAGCTGGGACGGCTACGGCGACCTGTGGATCGCCGACCGCAACCCGAAGCAGCCGCAACTGCTGATGCTGCGCGACGGCGCCGGCACCCCTGTGCCCGTCGCGGTGCCGGAACTCGGCGACGGGCGCATCGAATCGCTACGGGTCGCGGCCGACGGCGTGCGCATCGCCCTGCTGGTCCGTGACGGCGACCACACCACACTGCGGCTCGGACGGATCGAGCGCACCGGGACCGCCGAGGACCCGCGGATCACGGTGGCGGAGCTGCGCAGCGTCGCGCCGCAGCTCGAGGACGTCAAGGCGGCGTCCTGGGCCGGGGTCAGCCGGGTGGTCGTCGTGGGACGCGAGGCCGGGGGAGTGCCGCAGATCCAGTACGTGGACGCGGACGGCTCGGGCGCGTCCACGCCGAGCCTGCCGGGCATCAGCGGCGTGACGTCGGTCGCGGCCTCGGAGCGCCAGGACAAGCCGTTGCTCGCGGAGCTCGACGGCGGGGTCTTCCGGCTGCAGCCCGACTCCAACTGGAAGGAAGTCGCGCCCAAGGCCAGCTCGCCCGTCTACCCGGGCTGACCGGCCTGGGCGCCCTCCTCGGGCGTCTGCGTCGGGCGGCGATCGCGCGCGGATCGTGCGGCGGCGGAAGTTATCCACAGGCTGGGGACAGGCCTGGTGGTCAGCGCCCTTTCCCGGGATCGTTGAGTCATGCGGGGAGCACGGGCAGCACGGTCAGCACGGCGGCGGGGGCGCGGGGGACGGCGGAGCCTGTGGGGTGCCCGTGGGGTGCGGTCATGGTGGCGGGATATCTCGGGGCTGCTGCTGCCGGCCGAGTGTGCGGGGTGCGGGACGCCGCGGACCGTTCTGTGCGACGAGTGCGGCGCAGCGCTGCACGAGCCCGGGGCCCGGCAGGTCTGGCCGGACGCGCCGCCCGATGGGCTGCCCGCCGTGTGGGCGGCGACCGTCTACGCCGACCAGCCACGCGCGGTGCTGCTGGCGCACAAGGAGCGCGGCGCGCTGGGTCTGGCCCGCCCGCTGGGCGAGGCCCTGGCGGGCGCGGTCTACGCCGCGGTGCGGGGAGGGGGTGGGGGAGGGGCCCCCGAGACGCGGCACCCGGAAGGCGCCCTCACCCTCACCCCCGCCCTCCCACCGCTCCTCCTCGTCCCCGTCCCCTCGTCCCGCCGGGCCGTCGCGGTCCGCGGCCATGACGCGACCCGCCGCCTCGCCCTCGCAGCCGCCGCGGACCTGCGGCGCGACGGGCTGTCCGTCCGGGTGGCCGCGGTGCTGCGGCAGCGGCGCGCGGTGGCCGACCAGTCGGGCCTCGGCGCCCGCGACCGGCCCGCGAACCTCTCCGGCGCCCTGACGGCCGTGCGCGGTGCCGGCCGCCTCCTGGGGACCGCGCCCGTGGTGCTGGTGGACGACCTGATGACCACGGGCGCCTCGCTCGCCTCCGCGGCCCAGGCGGTCGAGGACGCCGGGGGCCGGGTCCTGGCCGCGGCCGTGGTCGGCGGCCCGGCGCCGCTGCGCCACCCGGCGGGCGCCCCGGGCGGCGGGGAAGGGTAAGCGCCCCGGGTGGTCCCGACGCGGAAAGCCGGAGCGGGCGAGGCCCCCACCGCGGGCCGGGTGGACGGCCGGGTGGACGGCCGGGTGGACGGCCGAACAGGTGGCCGAACGGGAGGCGGAATCCGAAGGTCAGAGCGGATCTCGCAGGTCGCACAAGGGGCATTTCACCCGAAGGGAGGTATAGCGCTTCTGGGGGTGCCGACCCTGGGTCCGCGGGTCTATGTTCGGTGGTGAGGGGCGGCGGCGCCCGCTGTGGGCCGCCGTTTCACGGACCGCGGGACGTGGTTCACCCATAGTTCAGTGGGTGAAGATCTGTCTCGCGGGGGAGGAGGAGGTGAGAGTCGCGGCTTCGCCGCCCGGGAGCCTCCGAGCGCGCGGAGCGGCAACGAACGTCGACGCCGGGCGGGACCTGGTGCCCGCCGGCCTCAGCGCAAGGGATCGTCCCGTGAGACCGAGGCGATCCGGGAACGGAGTTCTGCGTGGACATCGTCGTCAAGGGCCGCAAGACCGAGGTGCCCGACCGGTTCCGGAAGCACGTGAACGAGAAGCTGGAGAAGATCCAGAAGCTCGACGGCAAGGTGATGAGCCTCGAGGTCGAGGTGTCCAAGGAACCGAACCCCCGGCAGGCAGACCGTTCCGACCGGGTGGAGATCACGCTGCGCACCCGTGGCCCGGTGATCCGGGCCGAGGCCGCCGCGACCGATCCCTACGCGGCGCTCGACGTCGCGGCGAACAAGCTTGAGGCGCGGCTGCGCAAGGCGGCCGACAAGCGCCGGGTGCACCGCGGCGGCAGCCGTACGCCCATGAGCGTGGCGGAGGCGACGGCCGGACTGGCCATGACCGAGTTCAACGGCACGCCGACCGGCGGGGAGACGTCCACAGGCGTGCCCACCACCAAGATCGGCGGCTGTCTCGAGGTCCAGGGTGAAGGGCCCCTGGTGGTTCGCGAGAAGACGCACGCGGCAGCACCGATGACGCTCGACCAGGCCCTCTACGAGATGGAACTGATCGGGCACGACTTCTACCTGTTCATCGACTCCGACACGGAACAACCGAGTGTCGTCTACCGGCGGCACGGCTACGACTACGGCGTCATCCACCTCAAGGCGGACCCTTCCGTCGAGGATGCGCCGGCCGGCGCGGGCGGAGCGCTCAGCCGGTGAACTAGGGGTCAGGGGCGGCGCTCCCGGGCGGGAAAACGACCATCGCCTGGGGGCGCTGCCGTGCTCGGGCATGGAATCATGGCCGGGCAGCCAATGTACGGGCCGCAGCGCCCGGTTGGCCTGGCACGGACAGTGCGACTACCACGGGCGCCGGCCCGAGGGGGAGGAACCGATGGCGGACAGCTTCGAGCCCGCGCCGGCCGTTGGCGCGGAGCCCGGTCCGGGCGCCGCGGGGGAGGCGGGCGTCGCCGGTGCGCCGCGCAAGGAGCCGATCAGGGTGCTCGTGGTGGACGACCACGCCTTGTTCCGCCGGGGTCTGGAGATCGTGCTCGCGCAGGAGGAGGACATCCAGGTCGTCGGCGAGGCGGGGGACGGCGCGGAGGCGACGGAGAAGGCCGCCGACCTGCTGCCGGACATCGTGCTGATGGACGTGCGGATGCCGAGGCGGGGGGGTATCGAGGCGTGCACCTCCATCAAGGAGGTGGCTCCCAGCGCGAAGATCATCATGCTGACGATGAGCGACGAGGAGGCGGACCTCTACGAGGCCATCAAGGCCGGGGCGACCGGTTACCTCCTCAAGGAGATCTCCACCGACGAGGTGGCCACCGCGATCCGCGCGGTGGCGGACGGGCAGTCGCAGATCAGTCCTTCGATGGCGTCGAAGCTGCTCACCGAGTTCAAGTCGATGATCCAGCGCACGGACGAGCGCCGGCTCGTGCCCGCCCCCCGGCTGACGGACCGTGAGCTGGAGGTGCTGAAGCTGGTCGCCACCGGCATGAACAACCGGGACATCGCCAAGGAGCTCTTCATCAGCGAGAACACGGTGAAGAACCACGTGCGGAACATCCTGGAGAAGCTGCAGCTGCACTCGCGGATGGAAGCTGTGGTGTACGCGATGCGGGAGAAGATCCTCGAGATCCGCTGAGTTTGCCCGGTCAGGAGAGGGCTTCGACCAGGGCCGCGGCGAGCTTGGGGTCGTCTAGCCGTTCGACGCGGACGCTGTCGCAGCCGACCCATGCGGCGGCCTCGCGCAGCGCCTGCGCCATGGGCTCGACGGCGCGCGCGGAGTCCAGCGAGACCTGACGGGCGATCAGGGTGCTTCCCTCGCGGGCCGGGTCGGCGCGGCCGACCAGCCGGCCACCGGCCAGCAGGGGCATCGCGAAGTAGCCGTGTATGCGCTGGGGCTTGGGGACGTACGCCTCCAGGCGGTGGGTGAAGCCGAAGATGCGCTCGGTGCGGGGCCGGTCCCAGATCAGGGAGTCGAAGGGGGAGAGCAGGGTCGTGCGGTGCCGGCCGCTGCGGGAGGCTTCGGCGAGGGCGGTGGGGTCGGCCCAGGCGGGCTTGCCGCCCCAGCCTTCGACCTGGACGGGGACGAGCCCGGTGTCGGCGATGACCGAGTCGACCTGCTCGCCCTTGAGCCGGTGGTAGTCGGCGAGGTCGGCCCGGGTGGCGACGCCCAGCGCGGCGCCGGCCTGGGCGACCAGGCGGCGCAGGCATTCGGCGTCGTCGATGTCGTCGTGGAGGAGGGCGTCGGGAACCGCCCGCTCGGCGAGGTCGTAGACGCGTTTCCAGCCGCGCCGCTGGGTGCAGACGACCTCGCCGGTGTCGAGCAGCCACTCCACCGCGATCTTCGTCTCCGACCAGTCCCACCAGGGGCCGCCGTTCTTGGCGCCGCCGAGTTCGGTCGAGGTCAGCGGGCCGTCGGCCTTGAGCCGGTCCAGGACGGCGGCGGTGGAGCGGTCGGCGTCCTGCAGCACGTGCCAGCGGTGGCCGCGGGCCCGCCGGGCGCGGCGGCGGAAGGCGAAGTGCGGCCATTCCTCGACGGGGAGGATGCAGGCGGCGTGCGACCAGTACTCGAAGGCGTGGTTCTCGGTCCAGTACGCGGCCTCGACCGCGGTGCGGCCGACGGCGCCGAGGCGGGCGTACGGGATGAGCTCGTGGGAGCGGGCGAGCACGGAGATGGTGTCGAGCTGCACCGCGCCCAGCCGCCGCAGGACGCCGCGGACGCCGCCGCGGCGGTCGGGGGCGCCGAGGAAGCCCTGGGCGCGCAGGGCGGTCCGGCGGGCGTCGTCGGCGGAGAGGGCCACGGGCGTCGTCATGGGCCCACCCTAGAAGGCGCCACCGACAATCCGGTCCGTGCCGGGTCCGCGGGCCCCGTCCCGGGGGCCCGCCGCCGCGGTCACTCGCCCTGGTACGGGAGGTAGGCGGCGCCGCCGTTCAGGCCGAGGTCGGAGGGGAGCAGGGAGCCGATCCACGCGTCCCGCCGGGTGCCCTGGTGGACGATCTTGGCGCGCATGGTGCCCTCCATCCGGAAGCCCGTCTTGAGGGCGACCGCACGGGAGCCGGCGTTGCCCGCCTCGGCGTACCACTCCAGGCGCTCCACGCCGAGCTCCTCGAAGGCCCAGCGGGCGACGGCGCGGGCGGCTTCGGCGGTGAGGCCGCGGCCGCGCTGTTCCTTGGCGGTCCAGTAGCCGAGTTCGGCCTGCCGCTCTGCGGTGTTGAGCTGGGCCAGCCGCACCAGCCCCATGGCTCCCACCAGGCGTCCCTCGTCGCGCGTGGTGACGGCGAAGTTGTAGACGGTGTCGTCGCGCCAGCCGTCGGGGCAGGTGCGGGTGACGAACTCCTGCGCGTGCTCGTGGGTGTACGGGGACGGCACCGGTGTCCAGCGCGGGATCTCCGGGTCCTGGCAGGCGACGCGGACGGCCTCGGCGTCGTCCGGTCCGAAGGGGCGCAGGACGAGGCGGTCGGTGGTGAGGGTTATCGGCTCCATGCGTCGGAGTATCCCCGAGGCAGGGGTGCGGTCTCGACCGGAAAAGACCGGATCGGGACGGTGGTCGGCGGGGAGAACCGCCCGGCTTGGCGACGGACCTCCCGGCCCGCTGGTGTCCTCGCTTACGATGGCCGTTGCAGCGGGGTGTGACCTGCTGTGCCAGCGCGCGAAACCGTGCCAGGCCCGACCGGCAAGGAGCCAGCCTACGTGTCCGTCCTCAACAAGATCCTGCGTGCAGGCGAAGGCAAGATCCTGCGCAAGCTGCACCGCATCGCGGACCAGGTCAATTCCATTGAAGAGGACTTCGTCAATCTGACGGACGCCGAGCTGAGGGCCCTCACGGACGAGTACAGGGAGCGCTACGCCGACGGCGAGAGCCTGGACGACCTGCTCCCCGAGGCGTTCGCCACCGTCCGCGAGGCCGCCAAGCGCGTCCTGGGTCAGCGGCACTACGACGTCCAGCTCATGGGTGGTGCGGCGCTGCACTTCGGCCACGTCGCCGAGATGCGCACCGGCGAGGGCAAGACCCTGGTCGGCACGCTGCCCGCCTACCTGAACGCGCTGTCCGGCAAGGGCGTGCACCTGATCACCACCAACGACTACCTCGCCGAGCGCGACTCGGAGTGGATGGGCCGGGTGCACCGCTTCCTGGGCCTGCAGGTGGGTTGCATCCTCGCGAACATGACCCCGGGGCAGCGCCGCGAGCAGTACGCCTGTGACATCACCTACGGCACCAACAACGAGTTCGGCTTCGACTACCTGCGCGACAACATGGCGTGGTCGCAGGAGGAACTGGTACAGCGCGGTCACAACTTCGCGATCGTGGACGAGGTGGACTCGATCCTCATCGACGAGGCCCGTACGCCGCTGATCATCTCCGGTCCGGCGGACCAGGCCACGAAGTGGTACTCGGACTTCGCCAGGCTGGTGACCCGCCTGAAGCCGGGCGAGGCCGGCGCCATGGGCAAGGCGGAGACCGGTGACTACGACTTCGACGAGAAGAAGCGCACCGTCGCCATCCACGAGTCCGGTGTGTCCAAGGTCGAGGACTGGCTGGGCATCGACAACCTCTACGAGTCGGTGAACACCCCGCTGGTGGGCTACCTGAACAACGCCATCAAGGCCAAGGAGCTCTACAAGAAGGACAAGGACTACGTCGTCATGGACGGCGAAGTCATGATCGTCGACGAGCACACCGGCCGCATCCTGGCCGGCCGCCGCTACAACGAGGGCATGCACCAAGCGATCGAGGCGAAGGAGGGGGTGGACATCAAGGACGAGAACCAGACGCTCGCCACGATCACCCTCCAGAACTTCTTCCGCCTGTACTCCAAGCTCTCGGGCATGACCGGTACGGCGATGACCGAGGCCGCGGAGTTCCACCAGATCTACAAGCTCGGCGTGGTCCCGATCCCGACCAACCGCAACCTGCAGCGCAAGGACCGGGCGGACCTGATCTACCGCACCGAGGAGGCGAAGTTCGCGGCGGTCGTCGACGACATCGTCGAGAAGCACGAGAAGGGCCAGCCGGTCCTGGTCGGCACCACCTCGGTCGAGAAGTCCGAGTACCTGTCGCAGCAGCTGAACAAGCGCGGCGTGCCGCACGAGGTGCTGAACGCCAAGCAGCACGAGCGTGAGGCGTCGATCGTCGCGCAGGCCGGCCGCAAGGGCGCCGTCACGGTGGCCACCAACATGGCCGGCCGTGGTACGGACATCAAGCTCGGCGGCAACCCGGACGACCTGGCCGAGGCGGAGCTGCGGCAGCGCGGCCTGGACCCGGTGGAGCACGTCGAGGAGTGGGCGGCGGCCCTGCCGGAGGCGCTGGAGCGTGCCGAGGCGGCGGTCAAGACCGAGTTCGAGGAGGTCAAGGAGCTCGGCGGCCTGTACGTGCTGGGCACCGAGCGCCACGAGTCGCGGCGCATCGACAACCAGCTGCGCGGCCGCTCCGGCCGTCAGGGCGACCCGGGCGAGTCCCGCTTCTACCTCTCCCTCGGTGACGACCTGATGCGCCTGTTCAAGGCGCAGATGGTGGAGCGCGTGATGGCGATGGCCAACGTGCCCGACGACGTGCCGATCGAGAACAAGATGGTGACCCGCGCCATCGCCTCCGCCCAGTCGCAGGTCGAGCAGCAGAACTTCGAGATCCGCAAGAACGTCCTGAAGTACGACGAGGTGCTCAACCGGCAGCGCGAGGTCATCTACGGCGAGCGCCGCCGCGTCCTGGAGGGCGAGGACCTGCACGAGCAGGTGCGTCACTTCATGGACGACACGATCGACGACTACATCGCGATCGAGACGGCCGAGGGCTTCGCCGAGGACTGGGACCTGGACCGGCTGTGGGGCGCCTTCAAGCAGCTCTACCCGGTCACGGTGACCGTGGAGGACCTGGAGGACGCCGCGGGCGACCGGGCGGGCATCACCGCGGACTTCATCGCGGAGATGGCCAAGGACGACATCCACGAGCAGTACGACGGGCGTGAGCAGCAGCTCGGCTCGGAGATCATGCGCGAGCTGGAGCGGCGCGTGGTGCTGTCGGTGCTGGACCGCAAGTGGCGCGAGCACCTGTACGAGATGGACTACCTGCAGGAGGGCATCGGCCTGCGGGCGATGGCGCAGCGCGACCCGCTGGTGGAGTACCAGCGCGAGGGCTACGACATGTTCAAGGCCATGATGGACGGCATCAAGGAGGAGTCCGTCGGCTACCTGTTCAACCTGGAGGTCCAGGTCGAGCAGCAGGTCGAGGAGGTGCCGGTGGAGGCCGGTGCCCCGCAGGACGCGGCTCCGACGCTGGTCAAGCAGGACGCCCGTCCGGAGATCCGGGCCAAGGGCCTGGAGGCCCCGAAGCGGGCCGACCGGCTGCACTTCTCCGCTCCCACGGTGGACGGCGAGGGCGGTGTCGTCGAGGGCGACTTCGAGAGCGACGCGGGCCCGGAGTCGGACGGCATGACGCGGGCGGAGCGCCGCCGCGCGGCCAAGGGCGGCCGGCGCCGCAAGAAGTAGCGTCCGCGCGTTCCGGGGCCGGACTCCTGCGGGGGTCCGGCCCCGGGCTTTTGCCCGGGCGCGGGTCACTGCGCCTCGACGGCGGCGCAGCGCCACCCGGTGCCCGTGAGGGTGCCGGTGCCGCCACCGGCGCGTGCCGGGCCCTGGCGGCCCGCACGCTCCAGCCGGAAGGCGAGGGCCCGCACGACGTGCGGGGTGAGCAGCACGACGGCGCTGACCTCGACGGCCGTCCCGTCGGGGACGGGGCAGACGCGCGGCGGCCCCAGCAGCCGCGGCAGGTGGCCCCGGGAGACGTAGCGCCAGTCGGCGCGGGCGCCCACGAGGTCCCAGAGCCGGTCGTAGGCCTCGGGCTCCATCCGTCCGGCGAGGCTGGTGATGGGCCGTCGTCCGGTGAGGACCTCCAGCAGCCGTCCGGCGAACCAGACGTGCGGTGGCAGGGCGGTGACGTGCCGTGTGGGTGCGGGCGTGGACGTGGGCATGGGTGTGAAGACAGGCATGGTGTGGACCCCCGTGGTCTACCGACTGGTAACCGGGTTCTACGGGGACGGGCGCCGCTGCGGGAAGCCGGGCCCGCGATGTCCGGGAGGCGGTGCGGGATTCACCTATCAGGGGTGGTGCGCCCGTATGCTGACGCCATGCGCGTCTACATCCCCACGACCCTCCCAGGCCTGGCCGAGGCGCACAAGGCGGGTGAGCTGGGCCCTGCCCCGCTGGACGCCTTCGCCGTCACCCCGAGCCTGCGCGAGTGGTACGTCTCCGACGACATCGAGGAACTGGAGTACGCCGCGCTCACCCGCGCCGCCCAGGCCTCCCTGCGGCAGCTGGCGGCCACCCCGGACGCGCCCAGGCGGCGCGTCGTGGTGGCGGTGGACGTCGCCGACGGCGCCGTCTCCTTCGACCCCGACCGCGGCCTGGACCCCTCCGCGCTGGGCGCGGTGCGCCTGGCCGCGCCCGTGCCGATGGCCCGGGCGGCCGCCGTCCACGCCGACGCGGACGAGGCCGAGCAGGACGTCACGGCGGCCGCCGACGCCCTCGGCGCGGCCGACGCGGGCGACGACGACGCCCGCTTCACCGTCGACGGCGCCGAGGACCACGAGCTGCTCTGGTACGCCACCCAGGAGATCCCCTCGCTCATTGCGTGAGGTGACCGTACGAATACGCCGCGAGTGGATTTGACCTGGGCACTTGCCTTGAGGACATGGGGTCTGGGTACGGTTTCGGATGTGAACGCGCATCTCGTGTGGGACTGGAACGGCACGCTGCTCCATGACATCGACGCGGTGATCGAGGCGACCAACGCCTCCTTCGCCGAGATCGGGCTGCCGCGGATCACGCTGGAGCGTTACCGCGAGCTGTACTGCGTGCCGGTCCCCCTGTTCTACGAACGGCTCATGGGCCGGCTGCCCACCGACGAGGAGTGGGAGGTGATGGACGACATCTTCCATCGCCACTACTGGACCCTCGCCGGTACGTGCGGCCTCGCCGAGGGGGCGGCGGAGATCCTGGCGCGGCGCCGCTACGAGGGACTGACGCAGTCGCTGTGCTCCCTGGCGCCCCACGATCAGCTGATACCGATCCTGCGCACGCACGGCATCGAGCACCACTTCCTCCGGGTGGACGGCCGTACCGAGGGCAGCCACAGCGGCAAGTCCGAGCAGATGGCGCGGCACGTCGCCGCGATGGAGGGCATAGCGGCGGACCGCATCGTGGTGATCGGCGACGCCGTCGACGACGCGGTGGCCGCCAAGCACGTCGGGGCCATGGCGGTGCTCTACACCGGCGGCTCGCACAGCAGGGCCAGCCTGGAGACCGCGGGGGTGCCCGTCGTGGACAGCCTGGAGCAGGCGGTGGAGACCGCCGAGGCGCTCGTCGCCTGAGCCTGAGCCTGAGCCTGCGGCTGAGCCCGGGCCCGGCCGCGCGCCCCGGGTCCCCGCCGGGGACCCGGGCGGCCGTCCGTCAGGTCACCGGCGCCTTGGAGCGCAGCACCGTGAGGAACTCGCGCATCCACGCCGGGTGGTCCGGCCAGGCCCGCGCGGAGACCACGACGCCGTCGACGACGGCCTCGGAGTCCTGGAAGCTCGCTCCGGCCGCCTCCATGTCCATCTCCAGCGCCGGGTAGGCGGTGACGCGGCGCCCGCTGAGGGCGCCGACGGCGGCCGTCAGCAGGGGGCCGTGGCAGATCTGCGCGACGGGCTTGTCGGCGTCGAAGAAGGCCTTGAGGACCTTGCGCAGCTCCGGGTCGTTGCGCAGGTACTCCGGGGCGCGTCCGCCGGGGACGACCACGGCCGCGTACGCGCCGGGGTCGACGTCCGCGAAGGACAGGTCGGCCTGCCAGGTGTACCCGGGCTTCTCGGTGTAGGTGTCGAAGCCCTCCTCGAAGTCGTGGACGACGAACCTGAGCTTCTTGCGGCTGGGGGCCGCGATGTGCACCTCGTACCCCTCCTCGAGGAGCCGTTGGTACGGGTACATGACTTCCAGCGATTCCGCCGCGTCGCCGGTCACGATCAGGATCTTGGTGGCCATGGCTGGGTGTCCCGCCTCTCGCCGTCTGCTGTCCGTCCGCTCTGCTGTCCGTCCGCTGCGTGCTGCTGCGCCGCCCCGCCGTCTCGCCCTGCCGTCTCGCCCTGTGGTCTCGCGCCGCCGTCCGGCGCCGCCGTCGTGTGAACGTCTCGATACATCTCCGCGACGTTCCCCTCCTCAACCTGCACCCGCCCGGCCGGACTGTCCAGTTCGTCAAAGATTGGTTCGTGGTTTTGTACACAAAGAGCCCCTGACAGCCCCCCCGGACGTAGCGATAGCCTTACAGCGTGATCAGCGCTGATCCACCGATCACCATCACCTACGTCACGCAATGGCGCGCGACAGGAGCATGAGGACATGCAGACCAAGCTGGACGAAGCAAAGGCCGAGCTGCTCGCACGGGCGGCCCGGGTAGCTGAGAACAGCCCGGCGGGGGGACAACCTGGCCAGGGCCTCGAGAAGGAGGCGCTGGAAGCCTTCCTTCAGCGCTACTACCTGCACAGCGCCCCGGAGGACCTGCTCGACCGCGACCCGGTGGACGTCTTCGGCGCCGCCGTGTCCCACCACCGTCTCGCCGAGGTGCGCCCGCAGGGGACGGCCAACGTCCGCGTGCACACCCCCTCGGTGGAGGAGAACGGCTGGACGTGCAGCCACACGGTCGTCGAGGTGGTCACCGACGACATGCCCTTCCTGGTCGACTCCGTCACCAACGAGCTGTCCCGGCAGGACCGCGCGATCCACGTCGTCGTCCACCCGCAGATGCTGGTGCGCCGTGACGTGACCGGGAAGCTGCTGGAGGTGCTGGACGCCGCGCCCGGTGACGGCGCCGGTGTGCCGCACGACGTGCTGACCGAGTCCTGGATCCACGTGGAGATCGACCGCGAGACCGACCGCGAGGACCTGAAGCAGATCACCACGGACCTGCGCCGCGTCCTGTCCGACGTCCGCGAGACCGTCGAGGACTGGCAGAAGATGCGCGACGCCGCGCTGCGCATCGCCGACGAGCTGGCCGCGACCCCGCCCGCGCTGCCCGAGCAGGAGGTCGGCGAGGCCTGGGAGCTGCTGCGCTGGCTGTCCGAGGACCACTTCACCTTCCTCGGCTACCGCGAGTACGCGCTGACCACGGAGACCACCCCCGAGGGCGAGGAGGACGTGCTCACCGCCGTCCCCGGCACGGGCCTCGGCATCCTGCGCTCCGACCCGCAGCACCGCGTGGAGGAGTCCGAGAGCGGCCAGGCGGTCTCGCCGTCCTTCAACCGGCTGCCCGCGGACGCCCGCAAGAAGGCCCGCGAGCACAAGCTGCTGATCCTCACCAAGGCCAACAGCCGCTCCACCGTGCACCGCCCGTCCTACCTCGACTACATCGGGGTGAAGAAGTTCGACGCCGACGGCAACGTCGTCGGCGAGCGCCGCTTCCTCGGCCTGTTCTCCTCGGCCGCCTACACCGAGTCGGTGCGCCGGGTGCCGGTGATCCGCCGCAAGGTCCAGGAGGTGCTGGACGGCGCCGGGTTCTCCCCGGACAGCCACGACGGCCGCGACCTGCTGCAGATCCTGGAGACCTACCCGCGCGACGAGCTCTTCCAGACCGGCCCGGACGAGCTGCGCGAGATCGTCACCAGCGTGCTGTACCTGCAGGAACGCCGCCGGCTGCGGCTGTTCCTGCGCCAGGACGAGTACGGCCGCTACTTCTCGGCGCTGGTCTACCTGCCCCGGGACCGCTACACCACGGGCGTGCGGCTGCGGCTGACCGACATCCTCAAGGAGGAGCTGAACGGGGTCACCGCGGACTTCACGGCCTGGAACACCGAGTCGGTGCTCTCCCGGCTGCACTTCGTGGTCCGCGTCGCGGCCGGCACCACGCTGCCGCACCTGACCGACCGCGACGTCGAGCGGATCGAGAGCCGGCTCGCCGACGCCGCCCGTTCCTGGGCCGACGGCTTCGCCGAGGCGCTGACCTCCGAGTGCGGCGAGGAGCGCGCGGCCGAGCTGACCCGCCGCTACGCGCACGCCTTCCCCGACGGCTACCGTGCCGACTTCACGCCCCGCGCGGCCGTCGCGGACCTGCAGCACCTGGAGCGGCTCAACGGCGAGGACTTCTGCCTCAGCCTGTACGAGCCGGTCGGCGCCGCCCCCGACGAGCGCCGCTTCAAGATCTACCGCACCGGCGCCCCCGTCTCGCTGTCCGCGGTGCTGCCCGTGCTGCAGCGCCTGGGCGTCGAGGTGATCGACGAGCGTCCGTACGAGATGCGCCGCGCCGACGGCACCCGCGCCTGGATCTACGACTTCGGGCTGCGCATCGACCCGTCGCTGGGCGACCTCGGCGACGACGCCCGTGAGCGCTTCCAGGACGCCTTCACCGCGACGTGGACCGGGCAGGCCGAGAACGACGGCTTCAACTCCCTGGTGCTGCGCGCCGGGCTGACCTGGCGCCAGGCGATGGTGCTGCGGGCGTACGCCAAGTACCTGCGGCAGGCCGGCACGGCCTTCTCGCAGGACTACATGGAGGACACCCTCCGCAACAACGTCCACACCACCCGGCTGCTGGTCAACCTCTTCCAGGCCCGGCTCTCCCCGGACCACCAGCGGGCCGGCAGCGAGCTGACCGACGCGCTGCTGGAGGAGGTGGACGCCGCCCTGGAGCAGGTCGCCAGCCTGGACGAGGACCGCATCCTGCGCTCCTTCCTCACGCTCATCAAGGCGACGCTGCGCACCAACTACTTCCAGCGCGCCGACGGCGGCAAGCCGCACGCCTACGTGTCGATGAAGTTCGACCCGCAGGCGATCCCGGACCTGCCCGCGCCGCGCCCGGCGTACGAGATCTGGGTGTACTCCCCGCGCGTGGAGGGCGTGCACCTGCGCTTCGGCAAGGTCGCCCGCGGTGGCCTGCGCTGGTCCGACCGGCGCGAGGACTTCCGCACCGAGGTCCTCGGCCTGGTCAAGGCGCAGATGGTGAAGAACACCGTCATCGTGCCGGTCGGCGCCAAGGGCGGCTTCGTCGCCAAGCAGCTGCCGGACCCGGCCGCCGACCGCGAGGCGTGGCTGGCGGAGGGCATCACCTCCTACAAGACCTTCATCTCCGGTCTGCTCGACGTCACCGACAACCTGGTCGGCGGGCAGGTCGTGCCGCCGGCCGACGTGGTCCGCCACGACGGCGACGACACCTACCTGGTGGTCGCGGCCGACAAGGGCACCGCGTCGTTCTCGGACATCGCCAACGAGGTCGCCACCTCGTACGGCTTCTGGCTCGGCGACGCCTTCGCCTCCGGCGGCTCGGTCGGCTACGACCACAAGAAGATGGGCATCACCGCCCGCGGCGCCTGGGAGTCGGTCAAGCGGCACTTCCGCGAGACGGGCCACGACACCCAGAGCGAGGACTTCACCGTCGTCGGCGTCGGCGACATGTCCGGTGACGTCTTCGGCAACGGCATGCTGCTCAGCGAGCACATCCGGCTGGTCGCCGCCTTCGACCACCGGCACATCTTCATCGACCCCGTGCCGGACGCGGCGACCTCGTACGCCGAGCGCCGCCGGATGTTCGAGCTGCCGCGTTCCTCGTGGGCGGACTACGACACCAAGCTGATCTCGCACGGCGGCGGTGTCTTCCCGCGCAGCGCCAAGGCGATCACGCTCACCCCGCAGATCCGCAAGGCGCTCGGCATCGAGCAGCCGGTGGCGAAGATGACGCCGGCGGACCTGATGAAGGCGATCCTCAAGGCCCCGGTGGACCTGCTGTGGAACGGCGGCATCGGCACCTACGTGAAGGCCGCCACCGAGTCCCACCTGGACGTCGGCGACAAGGCCAACGACTCGATCCGCGTGGACGGCGGAGACCTGCGCGTCAAGGTCGTCGGCGAGGGCGGCAACCTGGGCCTGACCCAGCTCGGCCGGATCGAGTTCGCCCAGACCGGCGGGCGGGTCAACACCGACGCCATCGACAACAGCGCCGGCGTGGACGCCTCCGACCACGAGGTCAACATCAAGATCCTGGTCAACGCGGTCGTCGCCGAAGGCGACCTGACGGTCAAGCAGCGCAACTCGCTGCTGGCGCAGATGACCGACGAGGTCGGCGCCCTGGTGCTGCGCAACAACTACGCGCAGAACGTGGCCCTGGCCAACGGCATGGCCCAGTCCGCCAGCCTGCTCCACGCCCACCAGCGCTACCTGCGCAGGCTGGTCCGCGACGGCAAGCTGGACCGGGCCCTGGAGTTCCTGCCCTCCGACCGGCAGATCCGGGAGCGGCTTAACGCCGGCCACGGCCTGACCCAGCCGGAGCTGGCCGTCCTGCTCGCCTACACGAAGATCACCGTGGCGGAGGAGCTGCTCGGCACCGGCCTGCCCGACGACCCCTACCTGCGGCAGCTGCTCGACGCGTACTTCCCCAAGGCGCTGCACGAGCGGTTCCAGGCGCAGATCGCCGGGCACGCGCTGCGGCGCGAGATCGTGACGACGGTGCTGGTCAACGACACCGTCAACACCGGCGGCACCACCTTCCTGCATCGCTTCAAGGAGGAGACCGGGGCCACCACCGAGGAGATCGTGCGGGCGCACACCGCGGCCCGCGCCATCTTCGGCCTGGGCGGCATCTGGGACGAGGTGGAGGCGCTGGACACGGTCGTCGCGGCCGACGTCCAGACCCGGATCCGGCTGCACTCGCGGCGGCTGGTCGAGCGGGGCACCCGCTGGCTGCTGAACAACCGGCCGCAGCCGCTGGCCATCGCGGAGACGATCGACTTCTTCCGCGAGGGCGTCGCCACGGTGTGGGCGGTGCTGCCGAAGCTGCTGCGCGGCGCCGACCTGGAGTGGTACGAGTCGATCCGCGACGAGCTGACCGGCGCGGGCGTGCCGGAGGAGCTGGCCACGCGGGTCGCCGGGCTCTCCTCGGCCTTCCCGGCGCTCGACATCGTCGACGTCGCCGACCGGACCGGCAAGGACCCGCTGGCGGTCGCCGAGGTCTACTACGACCTCGCCGACCGGCTGCAGATCACGCAGCTGCTCGACCGGATCATCGAGCTGCCGCGCGCCGACCGCTGGCACTCCATGGCTCGGGCGTCGATCCGCGAGGACCTCTTCGCGGCGCACGCGGCCCTCACCCAGGACGTGCTGTCCGTCGGCAACGGCTCCTCCACCCCGGAGCAGCGCTACCAGGCGTGGGAGGAGTCCAACAGCGCGCTGATCGGGCGGGCGAGGACGACGCTCGACGAGATCCAGGGCTCGGAGAGCTTCGACCTGGCGAACCTGTCGGTGGCGATGCGGACGATCCGCTCGCTGCTGCGGGCCCGCCGCTGACGCCGGACGGCGACCGCAAGACGGCAGGGGCCGGGGAGCACGCTCCCCGGCCCCTGCCGCGTGGACGGGCTCAGCCGACCCGGTACAGCCGTTCGCCGGTGCGGGGGCCCTGGGCGACCTGGACGCCGCCGGGCGGGCCCGGGTCGCCCGGCTCGGTCATCACCCACTTCACGTGGTAGCGGCGGGCGATGGCCAGGCGCTGGTCCATGGGCGTCGCGGGGGCCAGGTAGGCGCGTACGTCGGCTTCGCGGCGCTCGCGGTCGGCCGCCGTCGTCGAGGGGTCGGGCCAGGCCGGTGACACCAGGAACACGCCGTAGGCGGGCATGACGTGCTTGGGGTTGTACCCGTCGGTCAGGAGGACGTCGCCGACGGCGATGTGCGCTTGCGCCCACAGGTAGCCGGGCCAGGTGCCCAGCCGCTGCAGGTGCAGCGCGGGCGGCACGTAGCGCGCCGGTACGACCGCGCCCGCCTGCGCCAGCAGTCCCGCGCAGGCCGCCACCGCCGCCAGCGGGGCCAGCACGGTGCGCAGCGCGGTCCACGGCGGGGCCTGCGCGAGCTCCACCGCCAGCGCGAACTGCAGCGGGACCAGCAGCAGCCCGAAGATCCGCCCGAAGGAGTAGGAGCCGCTCAGCCAGCCGTAGGCGGCGACGGCGCAGTCCGCGGCGAACATCAGCACCAGCGGGTCGAAGCGGTTCAGCCGCAGCCGGCACAGCAGCGCCGGCAGCCCGGCCAGGGCCAGCCCGTACCACTGCCACAGGTCCGCGTACAGCCGCCGGTGGACGTCGTCGACGGTGGGGTCGCCGAGCAGCGCGGAGAGGCTGAAGTACGGCCACCAGGCGGCGACGGCGAAGGCGACGGCCGCGGTCAGCGCCCACCGGCCGATGACCCCGGCGGCGACCGGCATGCGCTGCATGCCGATGACGATGGCGACCACGCCGATGAGGGTGCCCATCGCCGTGAAGGGGTGCACGAGCAGCACGGTCCCGATGAGCAGTCCGAGCCAGGCGTGCAGCCACGTCCCGGCCACGCCGCGGCGGGCGGCACGCGCGGTCAGCGCCCACACCCAGAACGTCACGCCGACGGCGAAGGCACTGGGGTAGGTCAGCCCCCGGATCATCGACTGCAGACCGAGGAAGCCGCTCCACTCCTTGTGCTGCGGCCCCCACAGCAGGACGAACGCGGCGAGCGCCAGCACCGGCGCCCAGCGCCGGTTGCTGAGCACGCGGGTGAAGGCGCCGATGCCGGTGACGACCAGCGCCAGGTTGACCGGGCCGCACCCCTTGAGCAGCTGCCAGCCCGGTACGCCCGTCAGGTGCGACAGGATCCCCAGCACCACGGTGTACGGGGTGAAGTAGGGGCTGCCGGTGCCCGGCACGTCGAGCAGCGGGTTGGCCGGGTGCCGCCAGTCCGCGGCGATCCGCTCGATCGCGGCGGCGTGCTGCCCGAAGTCGGAGGCGACCGGCGACTGCCAGGTGCGGTAGGCCACCACCGCCCAGAAGAGGGTGGCGAGGATCAGGTACGGGGAGGGCCTGCGCACGTCCCGCAGCTCGTACGCCCGGATCCGCCAGTCCCGCTGGGTCAGCACGCCGGTCACCGCAGCCCTCCCGGCCGTCGTCCGCTCGTCACCTCGTTCCCCTCGATGCTTGATCGTGACGGACGCGGCTGCATCCCGGCGGGGCCCGTACGGGGCGTCGCTACGGCCGTGCGGCGGCCTCCTGCGGACCGGGGCGCGGTCCCTGCGGCGGGGCGCCGGCCAGGAGCGCGGGAGCGGGCGCGGGGGTGCGGGCCTCCAGGGGCACGACGGGCAGCGGCTCGCTCTCGCCGAGGAAGACCCGCCGCACGACCCGCTCGGCGGCCCGGCCGTCGTCGAAGGCGCAGAAGCGGCGGCGGAACGCCTCCCGCAGTCCGGCTGCCTCCGGGCTGTTCCAGGCGCCGTCGCGGAAGACCGCGATCAGCTCGTCGTCGCTGGTGGAGACGGCGCCGGGGGTCTCGCCGGGGGTGCCGGACAGCAGGTCGAAGTAGACGCCGCGGCTGGCCCGGTAGACCGGCCAGTCGTCGGCGTGGACGACGATGGGCCGGTCGAGGAGCGCGTAGTCGAACATGATCGACGAGTAGTCGGTGACCAGGGCGTCGGCGGCCAGGCACAGCTGTTCGACCGACGGGTGCCGGGACACGTCGACCAGCAGCCCTTCCTCGTGCAGCGCCTTCAGCCGGGCGTCCTCGCCGTGGAAGTAGTGGATGCGGGTGAGCAGGACGAAGCCCTCGCCGAGCGCCCGGCACACCCGTTCCACGTCCAGCCGCGGCACGAAGTTGCGCTGGTAGTCGCGGGTCGTCGGCGCGTACAGGACCGCGGTGCGGCCGGGGGCGATGCCCAGGGCCGCGCGGGCGTGGGAGACCTCGGCGGCGCCGGCGGTCAGGAAGACGTCGTTGCGTGGGTAGCCGGTCTCCAGGTGCTGCCAGGAGGAGGGGTACACGCGTTCCCAGATCTCGCTGGAGTGCGGGTTGGAGGACACGCTGTAGTCCCAGCGGTCCACCCGCTCCAGCAGCCGGCGGAAGCTCATGCCCTTGGCGGAGGCGGGGTAGCGCTGCTGGTCGATGCCCATCTTCTTCAGCGGGGTGCCGTGGTGGGTCTGCAGGTGGACGCTGCCGGGCCGCTTGCGGACGTCGTTGGGGAAGTTGACGTTGCTGATCAGGTACGTGGCCCGGGCCATCAGCCGCCAGTAGCGCCGGGTGCGCGGCACGACGTAGTCCACGCCCTTGGGCACCCGGGGGACGTCGGACTTGCGGACCAGCCACACCCCGTGGACGCCCGGGGCGATCTCCCGTGCCTTGTGGTAGATCGCGGCCGGGTTGCAGAACACCCCGCGGTCCCAGTACGCCGAGTACACCGCGAGGTTGGGGTCGAGCGGCCGCCGCAGGTGGTAGGCGTACAGGGCGGCCTTGGCCCGCTGCGCGACCTGCCGGCGCAGCCGCCGCCTGCGCCGGGTCAGCTCCTTGCGGGCCTCGCGCGGTACGTCGCCCAGCCGGGCCAGCGGCCAGCTGCCGCGGGCCAGCCGCCGGTAGGCGGTGGCCTTGTCCGCGGGCGGCACGAACCCCTCCGGCAGGTTGCGGGCGTACCAGCGGGCCGCGAGCCGGAAGAACGCGCCGCGCAGCCGCGGCGGGATCCGGTCGGGGTTGCCGAGGCAGAACAGGAAGTGGCTGACGGCCCGCTCGAACAGCATCGGCCGCAGCGGCGCGAGGTGTTCGCGGCCGGGCGCGTCAAGGAAGTCGAAGAGCCGGGTGTACTGGTCGAGGATGACGAAGTGGTTGCGGCCCGGGCTGCGGGTGCTGGCGCCGCTGCGCCGCTGCCGGTACTCCAGCACCGCCCGGGCCAGGCAGGAGATCCGTTCGGCGCTGAGCATCGTCACGTACGAGACGAGGGCGTCCTCGTAGATGCCGTCGCTGAAGGAGAAGCCGTGTCCCCGGTAGAAGGCGCGGCGGTAGACCCGGTTGGAGGTCATCGCGAACAGCCGCAGGAACTCGGGGCGTTCGGTGATCCGGAAGACGTCGGTGCCGGCCGAGGCGAGCAGGTCGCCGAAGACGCTCTTCTCGGCCGCCTCCCACCAGTAGGTGCGCACGTGGTCGAAGTAGAGGATGTCCGGGTCGCCGTCCTGCTTCAGGCGCTCGGCGACCGTCTCCAGCGAGCCGGGGGCGAGGGTGTCGTCGCCGTCGAGGAAGAGCAGGTAGTCGCCGGTGGCCCGCTCGGCACCGGTGTTGCGGGCCCGCCCCACGCCCAGGTTCTCCTCGTGGTGCAGCGCGACCACCCGGCAGTCGCGGGCCGCGTACTCGTCGAGGATGCGGCCGCAGTGGTCCGGCGAGCGGTCGTCGACGGCGATCACCTCGAGGTCGGGCAGTGACTGCGACAGCACCGAGTCGAGGCAGGCGCGCAGATAGCCCTGCACCTGGTGGACCGGGACGATGACGGAGAAGCGGGGCATGTGGATCCTGGGTTCCCTCAGGGTCGGTGACGGTCGGGTTCGAGCAGCCGGTCGACGGCGCGGGCCGCCGCACCGCCGTCGTCGAGGTGGCAGAAGGTCGCGCGGAAGTGCGCGTACGCGTCGGCGCTGTGCCGTGCCACGGTGCCGAGGTCGCGCAGCGCGCCCGCCAGGTCGGCGGTGGACTGCAGCAGCGGGCCCGGGGCCTGGGCCTCGAAGTCGGGGTAGAAGCCGCGCAGGGTGTCGCGGAAGTGCTCCAGGTCGGGGACGAGGAAGAGCATCGGGCGGCCGGTGTTGGCGAAGTCGGCCGCGGGGGAGGCGTAGTCGGTGACCAGGACGTCGGCGACCAGCAGCAGCTCCGCCACCTCCGGGTGGCAGGACACGTCGCGCACGAACCCGGAGCGCGGGGTGCGGACGCGGTCGGCGACCAGGGGGTGGGAGCGGAAGAGCAGCACGTGGTCGGCGCCCAGGGCGCGTTCGGCCTCCGCCAGGTCCAGGTGGGGCGACATGCGGTAGTGCTCGGCGTCGTACGCCAGGTCGTCGCGGCGCGTCGGCGCGTACAGCACGACGGTGCGGTCCCTGGGGATCCGCAGCCGGTCGCGCAGCGCGGCGGCCACCTTGCCGCGGTCGTCGGCGAAGAGCACGTCCGTGCGGGGCAGTCCCGTCTCGGCGACCGGGCCGTCGTAGCCGAGCGCGGCCCGCAGCAGCGGGGTGCTGTACGCGTTCGGCGACAGCAGCAGGCTCCACTGGGCGCTCGGGTCGCGTGGCGGGCGGGGCAGGTGCACCAGGTCCGCGCACAGGGTGCCGGCGAGGTCCCGGCCGGTCCGCTTGAGGGGGGTGCCGTGCCAGGTCTGCAGCACGGTCTGGTCCGGGCGGCGCACGAACCACTCCGGCAGGTGCGTGTTGGTGACGACGTAGCGGCTGCGGGCGAGCGCCTCGTACCAGGCGGCGCTGTGCAGCACGACCGGCCGCGCGGTCGCCGGCGGCGGGGCCTGGCCGTCCCTGACCACCCACAGGTGCTCCAGGCCGTCCGCGGCGCGGCGGCGCAGCAGCTCCTCGTGGACGGCGCGCGGCGAGTCCCCGTACGCCCGCCCGTCGAAGGCGCTGTAGAGCACCGACTCGCGGCGCGGCAGCCCGCGGGTGCGCGGATGGTGGCTCTCGCGCAGCGCCCGCTGCCGGTACGGGCCGCGCTGCGGCTCTGGCACGGTGGGCCGGGCGTCGAGGAACAGCCGGTCGTGGAAGCGCCGGTCGACGGAGAAGGACTTGCCGCCCGCCTCCGCCGCCATCGGCAGCGCCTCGAACACCCCGGGCGCGACCCGCACCGGCGCTTCCGTGCCGGCGCCGTCGCGCAGGTGCAGGTACCAGCGGCCGGCGGGCAGCGGGACGGTGCCGGCGAGGGACTCCAGCGTGCCGGGGCGCAGGGTGGCGGTGAAACGGCGCCCCTCGTGCGGGCCCGGCCCCGCGGCGTCCTCCGGCACGGACGGCAGTGGCGGGATCGCGCTGGACGGCGGCGGGAAGCCGGGGCGGCGTCCCGGTACGCCGTCGGCCTGGACCGGGACGGCGTGCTCCACGCGGTGCGTGCCGTGCCGCAGCACCAGTTCGGCCGGCCCGGGGGCGGAGCCGGGCGCGAGGCGGCCGGCCACGACCAGGGCGCCCTCGGCGGTCCAGCCGATGGCGTCGGCCACCGGCTGCGGGGTGCGGTCGCGCAGCACCAGCTTCCCCGACGCCTTCGCCTCGACCAGCAGCCGCCGCGGCGTCCCGCCGAGCCGGGGGTCGGTGCCCAGGTCGTAGTGCCCGGCGGGCAGCGCGCCGTCGAGGTGGACGGGGTCGGCGTGCCCGGGGCGCAGCAGCGCGACGTCCCAGCTGTCGGTGTCCTCCGGGCGGACCTCCTTGGGGCCGGCGTCCAGCGCGGGCCGGGCGGCCGCCAGGTCGGCGAGGGGCACGCGGGCCCGGCGGACGCCGTCGTCCGTCTCCCCGGAGACCGCCGGTTCCAGCGGGTACTCCAGCACGGTGGGCGTCGCGGAGTGCGTCAGCCGTACCGCCGTCGCCTGTGGCGCGCCCGTGAAGTCCAGTTCCACCGCGGTGCCGTCGCCGGTCGCCCGGTGGCCGGTCAGCCGCCGCACCTCCGGCTCCACCGACAGGTGCAGCCGCCCCTGCCGGTAGTACGGCACGAGCCGCATGCCGCCGCCGGCCGCGTACGACGGCGGGGACGCCCCCGAGCCCGCGTCCGCGGCCCGCAGGCCCGCCTTGCGGATGACCCCCTTCGCCGCGACGACCACCCCGAGCTGCCAGCGGCCGGCCCCTGGTTCGCCCTGGCGGCGGCCGGTGGTCAGCCGCGCCGGGTCGATGGTGATCTCGAAGCCCGACCAGTCGTAGCAGTGTTCCTCCTGGCGCGAGTTGAGGGTCGCGGCGGGCTCCTGCCGGATCCTGACCGGCAGCAGCACCACCTTGGCCCGGCGGCCGTGGCCGTGGACGGCGACCGCGGTGATGTGCGCGGCGCCCTTGCGGTCGGCGTCGATGTTGCGCAGGTAGGCGTAGCCGCGCAGGACGATCCGCCCGTTCTCCCGCACCACCTCGCGCACCCGCGCCCGGACGGGGAAGTCCGCGCGCCGCAGCCGGGCCGCCGAGGCCGGCAGGGTGATCCGGCCGCCGTCGGCGCCGCGCAGCACCGCCCGCTTGCGCAGCGGCGGGCCGGTGACGCCGAAGCCGGCGGAGTTGCGCTGCTCGTGGTCGAGCACCGTCAGCAGGTCGTCGAGGCGGTCCTTGACGATCAGGTGCCACTTGATGCGCAGCCCGACGGGCAGCTCGGGGAAGAGGGTGGGGTCGACCCGGGTGAGCCAGTCGCGGCAGCGGTCCATGAAGACCCGCCGGTACTCGGGGCCGGCCATCGGCAGGGCGTCGATGAAGTACAGCAGGTCGTCGGTGAGGACCGAGCGGTCGTAGGCCCGTTTGAAGGAGGTCCAGCGCGTGCGGGCCGGGTCGCCGAGGAAGCGGCTGACGTGGTCGACGGCGGCGATCCGGTCGCGCACGCCCTTGACGTCGGTGCGGCGCCGGGTGATGGAGCCCTCGCGGATCCGCCAGTAGTAGACGTGCTCGTGCGTCACGTCGACGGCGTCGGCGAGGAAATGCGCCGGGATGGTGAGCGGGGTGTCCTCGTAGAGCACGCCCTCGGGGAAGGCGAGGCGGTGGCGCTCCCAGAAGGAGCGGCGGAAGACCTTGTTCCAGGCGACCCGGTCGGAAAGCAGGCTCAGGTCCCGGGTGATGTGGGTGCCGGTGACGGTGCGGGTCATGTCCCGGTGCTGCCAGGCCTGGCTGCGGCCGTCGGCGGTCAGCCGCCACACGTTGCCGGTCGCGAAGTCCGAGCCCGACCCGTCCAGCAGGCCCACCAGCCGCTCGTAGGCGCGCGGCGGCAGGATGTCGTCGCTGTCGAGGAAGCACAGGTACTCGGTGCGCGGGTCGGCGTGGCGGGTGCCGGTGTTGCGGGCGTGGCCCAGTCCGCCGTTGTCCTGCCGGACCAGGCGGAAGCGCGGGTCGCGGTCGGCGAAGCCCTGGGCGATCTCCGGGCCGGAGTCGGTGGAGCCGTCGTCCACCATGACCACGTCGAGCGCGTCGAAGGTCTGTGCGGAGACCGAGCGCAGGCATTCCTGCAGCCAGCTCTCGACGTTGTGGACCGGAACGACGACCGTGAGGCGGGGCGTGCGCGACACCATGGTGACGTGGCCCTTTCCGGACGAGGGCGACAGGGGGCGAGGGGTTCAACTCGTGATCGCGTCCTCGGTCACCTCGCCTGCGCCTTTCGGGTGATCCACCGGGCGCCGGGGGCCGCTCCTGCCTACGCTCGGCGCTATGCCTCGGTTCAGTGTGATCGTCCCGGTATGGAAGACCCAGGGTTACGTCCGTGCGTGCCTGGAGTCGGTGCTCGGGCAGCGGTACGCGGACCTGGAGCTGATCGCGGTCGACGACTGCTCGCCCGACGGGTCGGCCGCCGTCGTCGACGAGGTCGCCGCCGCCGACCCCAGGGTGCTCCCGTTGCGGCGGCCCCGCAACGCAGGGCCCGGCGCGGCCCGGAACGCGGGGGCGGCCCGGGCCAGCGGCGACTACCTGCTCTTCCTCGACTCCGACGACCTCCTCGCGCCCGGCGCCCTGACCGCCCTCGACGCGAGGCTGCGGGCCACCGGTGACCCGGAGGTGCTGCTCTTCGACCACGACCGGCTCGACGTGTGGGAGCACCGTACGGAGAGCGGGGACGGCGACTTCCTGCAGGCGGCCGCGCTCGCCGGGCACGCCGTCTTCCGGGCCACCGAGCGCCCCGAGTGCCTGACCGTGTTCCCCGCCGCGTGGAACCGGGTGGTGCGGCGCGACTACTGGTCCGGGTTCGCCTTCGGCGCCGGGCCGTACGAGGACGTCCCGGTGGCGTACGAGATGCTGCTCGCCGCCCCGCGCATCGCCTGCCTGGACCGGGTCTGCGTCACGTGGCGCGGGCGCCGCCGCGGCAGCTTCTCCAGCACGCCGGGCCCGCGGCACCTCGTCCTGGCCGACCGGTACGACACGCTGCTGGCCCGGCACGACCTGCCGGTGCTGCGCGCCGAGCGGGACCGGCGGCTCACGGCCGTCCTGGACGACCCCGGGCGGCTGCGCCCGCAGGACCGCGCCGCCTTCTTCCGCCGCGCCGGGCTGCCCGGCACCTTCGCCGCCCACCGCGCCGCGGAGCTGGGCACCCGGGCCGCCCGGCGGCTGCGCACGCACCGCAACGCCGCCGCCCGCGAGGTGTACCGCCGCTGGTACGCCCTGGAACGCCGCCGCCCGCTCGACGACGACCTGGTGGTGTACGCGGCGTACTGGAACCGGGGGGTGCTGTGCAGCCCCGCCGCGATCCACCGCAAGGCCCGCGAGCTCGCCCCGCACCTGCACGGGGTGTGGGTGGTCCGGCGCGGTGCGCAGGACGCGGTCCCCGAGGGCGTCGACCGGGTGGAGGCGAACTCCCGCCGCTACTGGGAGCTGCTGGCCCGCGCCCGCTTCCTGGTGAACAACGCCAACTTCACCGGGGAGGTCGTCAAGCGCCCCGGCCAGGTCTACCTGCAGACCCACCACGGCACCCCGCTCAAGCACATGGGCATGGACCTGCGCGCCCACCCCGCGGTGGCCAAGGGCATGAGCTTCCGCCGCCTGCTGGACCACGCCGACCAGTGGGACTACTCCCTGTCCGCCAACCCCCACTCCAGCGAGGTCTGGGAGCGGGTCTACCCCGGCGATTACCTGACACTGCCGACCGGCTACCCCCGCAACGACGTCTACTTCACCGCGGGCGCCGACGACGTGCGGCGGATCCGGGCCCGGCTGGGCATCCCGGACGGGGTCAGGGCGATCCTGTACGCCCCCACGCACCGCGACTACCAGCGGGAGTTCGTCCCGCAGCTGGACCTCGCCCGGCTGTGCCGGGCGCTGGGGCGGGAGTACCTGGTGCTGGTCCGCGCGCACTACTTCCACCCCGGGGTCGGCCCGGCGGCGCTGCCGGAGGGGGCGCTGGACGTCTCCGCGCACACACCGCTGGAGGAGCTGTGCCTGGCCTCCGACGCGCTGCTCACCGACTACTCGTCGCTGATGTTCGACTACGCCAACCTCGACCGCCCGATCGTGGTCCACGCCGCCGACTGGGAGGTGTACCGGGCCGCCCGCGGGGTCTACTTCGACCTGGTCTCCGGGCGCCCCGGCGACACCCCGGGCGTGGTCGCCCGTGACGAGGCCGCGATCGCCACCGCCTTCCGCTCCGGCGCCTGGGCCTCGCCGGAGGCGGCCGAGCTGCGGGCGGCCTTCCGGGCCCGCTTCTGCCCCTGGGACGACGGCCGCGCCGCCGAACGCGCCGTACGGCGGGTGCTGCTCGGCGAACCGGAGCTGCTGCCGGTCCTCAAGCCGGACGAGCGCACCCCCGCGCCGCCGCCGTGAGCCGTCAGGGGCGGACCGCCGGGGCGGGGGCGCGGCGCTCCGGGGGGAGGGGGGCCGGCTGGCCGCCGTCCTCGCCGAGGAAGACCCGCCGTACGACCCGCTCGGCGGCGTGGCCGTCGTCCCACGGGCAGAAGTGGGCCCGGAACGCGGCCCGCGACTGGGCCGAACGGGGGCCGCGCCAGGTGTCCGTGGTGAGGATGGACAGGAGTTCGTCCTCGCTCCGGGCGACCGGCCCGGGGGCTTCGGCGGTGATGTCGAAGTAGGTGCCGCGGGCGGCCCGGTAGGCCGTCCAGTCCTCGGCGTGGACCACGATCGGGCGGTCGAGGCCGGCGTAGTCGAACATCAGGGGGGAGTAGTCGGTCACCAGGGCGTCCGCCGCCAGGCACAGCTCTTGGACCGACGGGTGGGCGGAGACGTCCAGCACGGTGTCCGGCAGCCCCTCGGGGAGCGTGCCCGAGCCGCCGTGGCCGTCCGGTGCCCGGTACAGGACCACGTGGCCGGGGCCGAGTTCACGGGCCAGCCGGACCAGGTCGACGGGCGGGTGGAAGCCGCGCCGGTAGTCGCGGTGCGCGGGCGCGTACAGGATCGCGGTGGACTCCGGCGGGATGCCCAGCCGGGCCCGGATCCGCCGCACGTCGTCGGCGTCGGCGCGCAGCAGGACGTCGTTGCCGGGCCGCCCGTGCTCCAAGGTGGTGTAGCCGGCGGGGTAGGCCCGCTCCCAGACCACCGTCGAGTGCGGGTTGGCGGACAGGCAGAAGTCCCAGCGGTCGGTGTGGGCCAGCATCCGGGCGAAGTCCCGGCCCGCCGAGGCGGCCGGGTGTCCCTGGACGTCCAGGCCCGTGCGGCCGAGCGGGGTGCCCTGGTGGGTGTGGAGGTTCACCTGGCCGCGCCGCTTGCGGTAGGCGTGCGGGAAGTTGACGTCGTTGACCAGGTAGGTGGCGCGCGCCAGCGCCGTCCAGTACGCGGGCGAGCCGGGCTGGAGCCGGCGTACGCCGCGCGGCAGGGTGGCCGCGTACGCCGGGGTCGTGATCCACGCGGTGCGCAGGTGCGGGGCCAGGTCGCGGACGGCGGCCTCCAGGGCGGCGGGGTCGCCGCCGTAGCCGGCGTAGCGGCGGGCCGCGAAGACGGCGAGGTCCGGGTCCAGACGGCGCCGCCGCTGGATCCGGTAGTGCAGCCGCAGGCCCGCCTCCCGGGCCGCCCGGGCGGTGTCCTTCACCAGCCGCCGCAGCCTCCTGCGCAGCGCGTTGGCGGTGCGCACGGCGTCGAAGACCTGCCGCGCGCCGAGCCGCACGAGCAGCCGCCGGGTGCCGCCGGGGACGCCGTGCGGACGGGAGCCGGGCTCCTGCGGGCGGTAGCGGCGGAAGTGGACGCTGCAGCGCTGGAAGTAGACGCCACGGGCCGAGCGGGGAAGCCGCCCCGGGGTGTTGTAGACCGCCAGCAGGTGGTCGGTCATCCGGCTGAAGAGGGCGGCCCGCCAGCCGTCGAGGGCGGGGTTGCGGTCAAGGAAGGCGAAGACCCGGTCGTACTGGTCGAAGACGTCGAAGTGCCGGCTGCTGGTGGTGCGCAGGATGCTGCCCCGGCGGCGCTGCCGGTAGTGCACGCAGACCCGGTCGAGCACCGCGATGCTGCGGGCGGACAGCAGCAGGGGGTAGGTCCAGGGGACGTCCTCGTACCAGCCGGGCGGGAAGGCGAGGTCGCGGCGCTGGACGAACTCCCGCCGGTACGCCTTGTTCCAGGCGACCGGCAGCAGCCGCAGCAGCTCGGGCCGGTCGTCGAGGGGCCCGGCGGGGCGTGCGTCCTGGGCGAGCAGGGGGGCGCGCTGGTTGCGCACGACGCGGCCGTCCCAGTAGGTGCGGGCGTAGTCGTAGACCAGCACGTCCGGCTCGGCGGTCTCCTTCAGGCGGTCGGCGACGGCCTGAAGGGAGCCGGGCGCGAGGGTGTCGTCGCTGTCGAGGAAGAGCAGGTAGTCCCCGGTGGCGCGGGCCATCCCGGCGTTGCGGGCCGGGCCGAGGCCCACGTTCTCCTTCAGGTGCAGGACGGTCACCCTGCGGTCGCGGGCCGCGAAGCCGTCGAGGATGGCACCGCTCGCGTCCGGGGAGCGGTCGTCGACGGCGATCACCTCGAAGTCCGAGAAGCTCTGCCCGAGCACGGACTCCAGGCACTCGTGCAGGTAGGCCTGCACCTTGTGGGCGGGCACGATGACGCTGAACCGGGGCAAGGCAGCACATCCGTAATGTCGGCTTACGCGGCGTATGCCCGTTATATCCCGGGCATACGCCGCGTACGGCGACCCGTCCGACGACGGAGTGTTGCCCCTCTGGCCTGCGGAGGGTCACGGGGTTACTTCACGGCGCCCGCCATGACGCCGGAGACGAACTGGCGCTGGAAGGCGAAGAAGACGACGAGCGGGACCACCATCGACACGAAGGCCCCCGGTGCCAGGACGTCGATGTTGTTGCCGAACTGCCGGACCTGCTGCTGCAGCGCGACCGTGATGGGCTGCGAGCCGCTGTTGGAGAAGATCAGCGCCACCAGCATGTCGTTCCACACCCACAGGAACTGGAAGATGCCGAGCGAGGCGATCGCCGGGCCGCCCAGCGGCATGATCACGGTGGCGAACAGCCGCAGCTCGCCCGCGCCGTCCAGCCGGGCCGCCTCCAGCAGCTCCCGCGGGATCTCCGCGAAGAAGTTGCGCAGCAGGAAGACGGCGAACGGCAGGCCGAAGCCGACGTGGAAGAGCACCACGCCGATGATGTCGCCGAAGATCCCGATCTCCCCGAACAGCTTCGCCACCGGGATGAGCGCGATCTGCACCGGCACCACCAGCAGCCCCACCACCACGAGGAACAGCCAGTCCCGGCCCGGGAACTCCATCCAGGCGAAGGCGTAGCCCGCCAGCGCCCCGATCACCACCACCAGCAGCGTGGCCGGCACCGTGATCAGGGCGGTGTTGACCAGCGAGGAGGTGACGGCGTCGTTGCCGAGCAGTTCCCGGTAGTTGGTGACGGTCAGCTGCGAGGGCGTGGTGAACACCTTCCACCAGCCGGAGTCGGCGATGTCCACCGGCCCCCGGAAGGAGGAGATCAGCAGCCCCACGGTCGGCATCAGCCAGAACAGGGCCACCAGCACCAGGAACACCCGCAGCACCCCGCCGCCGGTGCGGGCCGCCACCCGCGAGGCGAAGGACTGCCGGGCGGCGGCCGCGGTGGCCCGCGCCTCGGCGGGGCGGCCCGCCGGTTCCGCTGTGCCTGCGACGGTCGTCATCGTCGGGCCTCCCTGCGCAGTCGGCGGATGTTGAAGACCATGACCGGGACGACCAGCAGCAGCAGGACCACACCGATCGCGCTGCCCACGCCCTGGTCGTTGCCGGCCCCGAAGGAGGACAGGTACAGCTGCAGGGCCAGGACGTTGGCCTCGTCCTTGGAGGTGTCGGGCGCGACGATGTAGACCAGGTCGAAGATCTTCATCACGTTGATCATGAGCGTCACGACGACCACGACCAGCACCGGCGCCAGCAGCGGCACGGTGATCCTGCGGAAGACCTGCCACTCGTTGGCGCCGTCGATGCGCGCCGCCTCCATCAGCTCCCGCGGCACCCCCGCCAGGCCCGCCGCGATGAGCACCATGGCGAAGCCCGCCCACATCCACAGGTACGACCCGATGATGGCGGGCGTCACCAGGGTGGGGCCGAGCCAGTCGACACCGTTGTACGGCTCCGCGAAGTTCGACGCCGGCAGCCGCAGTTGGGCCCCGGCCGCCGAGGCGGGCAGCGCGAAGGTGCCGTCCGTGCCGGAGGTGGCCGAGGCCACCACCCGTCCGTCGCGCACAGCCTCGACCTTGACGCCCTCCAGCGCCTTCTCACCGGCGTCGATCACCCCGGGCTCGCCGCCGCCGCCCGGCTTGAAGTCCAGCCACACGGTGCCGGTCACCCCGGGGCCCGCGGCGGCCTGCCGGGCGTCCGCGGTGCCCGCGGGGAGCTTCGCCGCGGGGATGCCGATCAGCGGCAGCCCGACCGCCGTCCCCTGCCCGGCGGCGTCCCGCGTGGTGTACGAGCCCCCTCCCGAGGCCGCCAGCGAGCCGTTCGGCCGCGGCCGGGCCCCGGGGTACGCCGAGGACTCGGCGAAGGTGTCGTGGACACCGACGACGACCGCGTTGGCCGCGCCGCGCGCCGGGTCCTGCTCGTAGACCAGCCGGAAGATGATCCCGGCCGCCAGCATCGAGATCGCCATCGGCATGAAGACGACCAGCTTGAAGGCGGTGCCCCAGCTCACCCGCTCGGTGAGCACGGCGAAGACCAGCCCGAGGGCCGTGGCCAGCACCGGCGCCACGACCACCCAGACCGCGGTGTTGCGCAGCGCCGTCAGGGTGCTGTCGTCGCTGAAGACCGAGGCGTAGTTGTGCAGGCCGACGAAACCCGAGCCGGCCCTGTCGAACAGGCTGCGCCAGGTGGTGTACCCGATCGGGTACACCACCAGCGCGCCCAGCAGCACCAGCGCGGGCAGCAGGAACAGTCCCGCCACCCAGCGCCGGGTGCCCATGACGCTCCTGCCCGGGGCGGAGGGAGCGCCGCCGGGAGCGGCCGGCCCCTTCGCCGTGGCCGCCGTCGCCATCGTGGCCGCCTAGCCGGCGTACGCCTTGGCGGCGTCCGCTTCCAGCTTGGCCTGCGTGCCGGCGACGTCGGAGGGGTTCCTCAGGAAGTCCTGCAGGTCCTTCCACTCGCCCTTGCCCGCGGTGCCGCCGAAGGCCGCCGGGGCCTGGTCGGACATGTCAAAGCGGAAGTCGTCGCCCGCCGCGACCAGGCCCTGGGCGATCGACCGCGAGACCTCGTCCGGGTACGCCGACAGGTCCAGCGACTTGTTCGGCGAGACGAAGCCGCCCGAGGAGGCCCACACCTTCGCCGCGTCGGTGGAGGCGAGGAAGGTCAGCAGCGCCTGCGCGCCCTTGTTGTCCTTCAGCGCCACGGCGACGTCACCGCCGCTGACCACCGGCGCCTTGCCGGAGCCCACCGCGGGGAAGGGGAAGACCTTGGCGTCCTCGCCCACCTTCGCCTTGGTGTTGTCGCCGATGAACGCGCCGACGAAGTCGCCCTCGTAGACCATGCCGGCCTTCGGCGGGTTGCCGGTGAAGGTCTGCGTCACGGACTTCGGGAAGTCGGTCTTGAGCGCGCCGCTCTGCCCGCCGGCGATCAGGTCCTTCTTGCCGAAGAGCTGGGCGAGGGTGGTGAGCGCGTCCTTCACCGAGGGGTCGGTCCACTTGATCTTGTGCTCGGCCAGCTGGTCGTACTTCTCCGGCCCGGCCTGGGAGAGGTAGATGTTCTCGAACCAGTCGGTGAGGGTCCAGCCGTCCGCGCCGCCGACCGATACCGGGGGAGTGCCCGACTCGAAGAGGGTCTCGGCGGTCTGGAGGAAGTCGTCCCAGGTACCCGGCGGTTCGGCGACCCCGGCGTTCTCGAAGGCCGCGGTGTTGTACCAGACCAGCGACTTGTTGGCGGCCTTGGCGTAGACGCCGTACTGCTTGCCCTGGTACGCGCCCAGGTCCTTCCAGCCCGTGGTGAAGTTCTTGTCGAGCTGCGCTTGGACGTCGGAGGAGAGCGGCTTCAGCCAGCCCTTCTGCGCGAACTGCCGTAACACGCCGACCTGCGGGAGGAACGCCACGTCCGGCGGCTGGCCGCCCTCGATCTTCGTACCGAGGAAGGTGGAGACGTTGTCGCCGGTGGGCACGAAGCCGACCTCGGCCCCGGTGCGCTGGGTGAACTCGTCCAGCACCTTCTGGAAGTTCTTCTGCTCCGGCCCGGTCCACACCGCCGCGACCTCGAGCTTCTGGCCCTTGAGGTCCGGCAGCGAGACGCTCCCGCTGCCACCGGAACTGCTCCGGCCCCCACCGGGGTCGCCCTTGTCGTCGTCGCCTCCACCGCACCCGGCGGCCGTCAGCGCCAGGGCGGCCGTCGCCACGGCGGCGATGACCGCTTCGCGTGTACGTCGCGTGCGCCTGCTGGATGTCCGCATCTGCCTGCCCATCCCCTCAGCGCGGACCCGCGCCGCGGTGGCAGCCCGCCGCATGGCCGTGGCAGCTGCGCCGGGCGTCCCGTCCCCGCGTCATCCGCTGTTCCGCGTTCAGTCCTACGCCCTGTCTGATAACCGCCGCAATAGCGCCTCAGCGCACGGCGGTTGGATCGTGACCTTCATGTGACCGGCGGTGCGGCCGGCGCAGGGGACCGGGAGGGCTCAGAGCAGCGGCGGCACCGGATCGGCCGCCGCGGACTCCGCGGCACGCTGCAGGGCACTGGCCAGCAGGGCGAGGTCGGTGGGGCCGTTGCCCAGTTCGCGGACCGGGCGGCGGGTCGGCGGATCGCCCATGCGCTCCCATTCCAGCGGGACCACCGTGGGCCGGAGGGTCGCCGTACGCGGGATCCGGCCACTGACCCGTCCGGCCTGGAAGGCCGTGACCGCTCCGTCCGGCCGGCGCAGGTAACCCCGGCCCGGCAGGGCGTCGTCGACGGTCGCCGGCTCCTCGACGGCGACCAACAGGGCGGCCGACTCCGGCTCCTCGGTGCGCAGCGCGATCCGCAGCCGCGCCGCGTCGTCGGTGTCGGTGCCCGCGGTGCGCTCCGGGCGGCCGGTCGCGGCGACCAGGTGGACGCCGAGACGCTCGCCGTCGCGTGCCACGCCCTCCAGGGCGCGGACCACCGAGCCCGCGGCGGGCCGGCCGGGACTGCCCAGCGCGGGGGCGACCAGGACGTCGAAGTCGTCCACCACGACGACCAGCCGGGGCAGCGGCTCGGTGGTGCGGGTCCGCACCCGCACCGCGCCGCGCACCTGCGGGTCGGCGGCACCGGCCGGGGCGTGGCCCGGCTCCACCTGGCGGGGCACCGCGGGCAGCCGGCGGCGCTCGTGCCACTGCGCGAAGTCGCCCCCGTCCAGCAGCTCGTCACGGCGCCTCAGCTCCGCCGTGAGCGCCTGCGCGAACTCGCGCATCCGCACCGGGTCGGAGGCGGACAGATAGGTGGAGACGTGCGGGAGGTCGGTGCAGGTGCGCAGCCCCTCGCCGCGCTCCGACCCGGCGCCGTCGACGAGGACCAGGGCCAGCCGGTCCGGCCGCTCGCCCGCGGACAGGGCGGCGGCCACCGAACGCAGCAGTTCGGTCTTGCCGGAGCCCGCGGCGCCGCCGACCAGCAGGTGCGGTCCCTCGCCGACCAGGTCGACCAGGACCCGGCCCTCCGGGCCGGCGCCCAGGACCGCCGCGGCCGCACCGCCGGAGGGAGCGGGCTCGGCCCAGCGGGTCGCGATCTTCGCCGGGGTGGCGAGCGCCAGGTCCAGCTCGTCCAGCAGCCGGGCCGTGGGCGGCAGCGCGGAGCGCGTACGGCGGGGCGCGGCGGCGTCGCCCTCCCGCAGCGGGGCGAGGGCGCGCGCGAAACGCTCGGCCCAGGCCGCCGACACCGCCTCCATGGTCATGTGCTCCGGCCCGTGCGGCTCCATCCGCAGCGTCGTCGCGACGTCGCCCTCCAGTACGGCGACGGCACCGCACCCGGCGGCCAGCCGCTCCGGGCTCTCGGCCAGGCACAGCAGGTGCACCCCGACCGACGGGCCGGCGGCCGCGATGCGGCCGGTGGCCTCGCGCAGATAGGCCGAGCCCGGGTCGCCGTCCACCACCAGCAGGGTGTACGGGCCCTCGCGGCGTGCCGCGGCCTCGGCCACCTCCTCCGGCGAGGCGGTCGCCCAGCCCGTGCCGAGCGGGCCCTCCTCGATGCGCCGGACCACCTCGGACACGCGGGCCTCCGCCTGCTCCCGGTCCGTGGCGGTGAGCAACCGGCAGTCCTGGCCGTGCGCCGGGCGCAGATGCGGCAGCCAGTTCAGCCACCCCCACTCCTCGGCCCGCTGTTCGGCGGGACGGGAGCGGTCGGCGTTGACCAGGACGACCTCCAGCACGCCGGGCGGGTGCAGGGCGCACAGCTGGGCGATCACGGCCCGGGCCAGCCCGGACAGCCGGGGGCGCGGTCCGGCGAGGCCCAGCACATGGGTGTGCGGGTCGCGCAGGTCGACGGTGAACGGCACGGCGGGCAGCGTCCGGAAGCCGTCCTCGGCGGTCAGGTCGGCGGTGCCGAGCCGGACCGTGAGCAGGTCGGGATGGCCGAGGGCGCGCTCCCACAGCCGCGGGCCCGGCCCGAGCGCGGTGAGCAGGACGGCCGCGGGATCGGGCCAGCGCTCGCGCAGCGCGGCGGCGTCGGCCTGGTCGTACGTCGTCCCGCCGCCCCCGGGGCCGTCGGCGCCCGGGGCGCCGCGTCCGGCCGCCAGGCGCCTGGCCCAGCCCCCTATGGCCCCGGCCATCCGGCTGCCGGCCTCCGCGGCCTTCCCGCCGCCGCGGCGGCCCTGGGGCAGCGCGACCGTGCGGGTCTGCTCGGACAGGCCGCGCTGCGGGGTGTCCCGTCGGGCCGGGGTGCCCGGTGCGCCCTCCGCCGGCCCCGGTCCGGGCGCGGGAGCGGCGAGGGCGTCCACGCCGACGTTCCCGGCGCCGGTGCCGGTGGTCGTCGGACCGTCGGCGGGCACCGCGTCCCGGGCGGCGGGCCGCTCCCCGGTGCCGTCGGCGGGACGGGCGGGACGCCAGGTCGCCACGGGGCCGCTGTCCGGCCAGGAGGTCGGGGGGAGGGACACCTGGAGGTGCCCCTCGGCGTCGGGGACGGCGGGGACGGAGGCGGGCGGCGGGGGGACGGCCGAGCCCGGGGGCGTGGGCTCCAGCCGGAGGGTCGACTCGCCGATCCGCAGCAGCGTGCCGGCGGGGAAGGGGACCGCGCGCTCGCCCACGGGAGCCCCGTCGAGGGTGGTGCCGTTGGTGGAGCCGAGGTCGACGACGGTGACCCGGCCCTCGCCGTCCACCGTGATGGCACAGTGCAGCCGTGAGACGTCGGGGTCGTCCAGCGGGACGTCCGCGTCCGCGGACCGGCCGACCCGGATCCGGCCGCCCTGCAGCAGGTGGACGCCGCCCGCGTCGGGCCCGCCGACGACGTGCAGCCGGGCGGCGGCCGTGGGACGGCCGCCGTCGTGCCCGTCGGCGGGGGAGTGCAGCGACAGGACGGCGCCGTCGAGCAGGGGCGGCACGCCGAGGACGGCGGTGGCCGGGTCCAGGCGCTCGGCGCCCGCGTACAGCGGGGGTGTGGACTTGCCGGCCCGCGCGGGCTGGCCGGAGCCGCCCGAACCGGACGCGAGGGCGCCGGCCACGGCACTCAGGGGAGTGCCCGCGGGCGCGGTGACCAGCACGTCGCAGGAGCGCGCCGCGCGGCCGCCGCGCGGCCCGAGAACGGTCAGCCGGATCTGCATCTCCGTCCACGGTCCCTTCTGCCCGGATCCACCGCGGTGCGGGCCCCCGACCCCACCCCGCCGTGCCCGGGACGTCGACACGTACAAGAACGGACCGGCGGGCTCCCCTTGCTCGGCTGACCCAGCCGGCTCGGCGATGCGCGTTCCGCGACACGCATCCTCCCACCCGCCGCCGACAGCTCGCCGCCGGTGCCCACCTTTGCGATCTTGAATGGTCAGCATTGGGCGGAAAAAGCAACCAAACGACCGTACCCCGCGTCCTAACCCCACACCCGCCCCGTACCGGAACGCAGCCCCGCTCCCACGTGGCGGCACTACAGTGGGCGAAACAGGCCACGGACCAGGCCAAGATCCAGGGAGCGCGAACGTGCGGCCGGTAGGCAGCAAATACGAACTGGTGGAGCCGCTCGGGCGCGGAGCCACGGGCACCGTGTGGCGGTCCCAGGTGCGGGACACCGGCGAGGTCGTCGCGATCAAGGTGCTCAAGGAGGAGCTGGCGGGCGATCCCGACATCGTCATGCGCTTCCTCCGGGAGCGGTCGGTCCTGCTGAGGCTGCGCCACCCGCACATCGTCCGGGTCCGCGACCTGGTCGTTGAGGGTGAGCTGCTCGCCCTGGTGATGGACCTGGTCGAGGGTCCCGACCTCTACCGCTACCTGCGCGAGAACGGCCCGTTCTCGCCGGTCGGCGGCGCCCTGCTGACCGCCGCCGTGGCCGACGCGCTGGCCGCCAGCCACGCCGACGGCGTGGTCCACCGCGACCTCAAGCCCGCCAACGTCCTGCTCGCCACCGTCGCCGGCCCGGACGGCACCCAGCAGATGCACCCGATGCTGACCGACTTCGGCATCGCGCGGCTGGCGGACTCGCCCGGCGTCACCCGCACCCACGAGTTCGTCGGCACGCCCGCCTACATAGCGCCGGAGTCGGCCCAGGGCCGTCCGCAGACCTCCGCGGTGGACATCTACGGCGCCGGCATCCTCCTGTACGAACTGGTCACCGGCCGCCCGCCGTTCCGGGGCGAGAGCGCGCTCGAAGTGCTGCACCAGCACCTGAGCGAGGAGCCGCGCCGTCCCTCCACCGTGCCCGAACCGCTGTGGACGGTGATAGAGCGCTGCCTGCGCAAGGAGCCCGGCGAACGCCCGAGCGCGGAGAACCTGGCGCGCGCCCTGCGCGTCGTCGCGGCGGGCGTGGGCGTGCACTCCTCCCCGGCGCAGTCCGAGGCGGCGCTCGGCGTCGCCGCGCTGCTCGCGCCGGACCCGGCACCGGCCACCGTCCCGGACACCCCGCTCGTCCCGCCGGGCACCGCCGACCCCACCCAGGTGCTGCCGAACCGGTCGCCCGTCGGCGCGTACGACGCGTACGACCCCAATGCCGCCACCAGCGTCCTGCCCGCCTCGGCGGGGGGCGCCGCCGACGCGACCCGGGTGATCCCGGGCGGCTCGGCACCGACCGCGTCCGGCGACGGCACCCGGGTGATGCCGCCGGTGCCGGACGGGCCGCCGGACTCCGGTGTCCCGCAGGGCCCGCATCCGTGGGAGTCGCAGCTCAACCGCGCCCGTGCGCGCGCCGAGCAGACCGAGATCCAGTACCTGGACCCGGAGCAGGACCCGCTGCGCCGCAGGCCGCGCCGGCAGCCCGCCGCCCAGCAGCCGCAGCAGCCGCAGCAGCCTCCCCAGGCGTACCAGCAGCGGCCGCAGCAGCCCCCTCAGTACCGGCAGCCCTCGCAGCCCGCCTACGCCCCGCAGCCGCATCCGCAGCAGTACGGCCAGCAGTCGCAGCCCCAGCCCCAGCAGTACGCGCCGCGGCCGCAGCAGCCCGCGCCGCGCTACGAGCAGCCGCAGCACCAGCGGTACGAGCCGCAGCGCCCGCCCGCGCCCGAGCCGGCACCGCGCCGTGAGCCGCGCCCCCGCAGCGCCAACCCGATGAAGATCCCGGGACTGGGGTGCCTCAAGGGCTGCTTCACGATGATCGTCGTGCTGGTCGTGATCTTCATGCTGGCCTGGTACCTCACCCCCCTGCAGGACTGGCTGAACACGGGCAAGGGCCTGTGGGACACCGTGACCGGCTGGATCAGCGAGGTGTGGAACTGGGTCTCCACCATCGGTGACACCGCCAACAGCGCCCCGGACGTCCCGAACGTCCCCGGCGGCAACCAGTAGCGGCGTGCGGCGGCGCCCCCGGCCGGGGGCGCCGCCAGCCGCGCCCCCAACTGAGCGCGCCGGGGCGGCGGATGACGTGGCGCCACCCGCGTGCGGGGCCCGGTTCCGTCAACGCCGAGCGGTGCGCCGTCACCTCTCCGATCCGCCGATGTTGGTGATTTGTCGACTTCTGGAGGGTGATTTCTCCCGGAGAAGCCGCACTCACCCCTGACAGGTTCCCCCAACCGGCTCGCATCCGCGTAGCTTTGTCGCCAACACGACGGCACGTCGGAGGAGTCGGAGCAGCCTTGGGACGGAAGATCGGCAGCCGGTACACCGCACACCAGGTGCTGGGGCGGGGTTCCGCCGGCACGGTGTGGCTGGGCGAGGGCCCCGAAGGCCCGGTCGCCATCAAGCTGCTGCGCGAGGACCTCGCCTCCGACCAGGACCTCGTCGGCCGCTTCGTCCAGGAGCGCACGGCCCTGCTGGCGCTCCACCACCCGCACATCGTCGGCATCCGCGACCTGGTGGTCGACGGTTCCGACCTCGCGCTCGTCATGGAACTCGTCCGCGGCACGGACCTGCGCTCCCGGCTGGAGCGCGAACGCAGGCTCACCCCCGAGGCGGCCGTCTCCATCACCGCGGACGTCGCGGACGGCCTGGCCGCGGCCCACGCCGCGGGCGTCGTCCACCGCGACGTCAAGCCGGAGAACGTCCTGCTGGACTCCGCCGCCCCGCCCGGACCGGGCGGGGCGCCCCCGGCACTGCTCACCGACTTCGGCATCGCCCGGCTGGTCGACTCCCCGCGCCGCACCCGGGCCACCCGCATCATCGGCACCCCCGACTACCTGGCCCCGGAGATCATCGAAGGTCTGCCGCCGCGTGCCTCCGTCGACATCTACGCCCTCGCCACCGTCCTGTACGAGCTGCTCGCCGGCTTCACCCCGTTCGGCGGCGGTCACCCGGGCGCGGTGCTGCGCCGGCACGTCACCGAGTCCGTCGCGCCGCTGCCCGACCTGCCCGACGAGCTGTGGCAGTTGCTCTCCCAGTGCCTGGCCAAGGCCCCCGCCTCCCGGCTGAGGGCGGCCGAGGTCGGCGCGCGGCTGCGCGAGCTGCTGCCCGCGCTCGCCGGGCTGCCCCCGCTGGAGGTGGACGCGCCCGGCGACCACCACGGCGAGGACGCGTACGACCGGGAGCCCGGTTCCGTCGCCGAGCCGTACGACCCGCCGGCCGGCCAGCCACGTGGTGCCGTGCCCCTGGTCCGTGGCTCCGCACCCGACTCGACGCGTGACACGCACACCAGCATCAAGCTGCCCACCGCCGAGGAGCTGGCCGGCGGCGGGGCCGCCGCGATGCCCGGCCAGCGCGCCCGGCACCGCCACCGGGCCGTCCCCGACGCGCTCCAGCGCCGCCGCGTCAAGATCGGCGCCGCGGCGGCGGCCGCCCTGGTCGTCGGGCTCGGCGGCTGGGCGATCGCGGCCTCCGGCTCCGACGACGACGGCGGCTCCAACAGCCGGGAGGACAAGCCGTCCGGGCAGGCCTCGACCACCCCGACCGCCCCCACCGGCGCCGCCGCCTCCCCGCAGGGCGCGGTCAGCACCCCGGCGGGCACCGCCGAGGACGCGGCGCTGCGCTGGTCCGGCTACACGGCGCTGCCCGGCTTCCCGGACCGCGACGTCCACCCGGTCGGCGGCCCCCGCGCGATCTCCGTCTCCGGTACGACGTACGTGTTCACCCGGGGCAGCGACAAGAACGTCTGGTACCTGGTCTCCGGCACCTGGCACCGGCTCACCGGGATAAGCGTCGCCGACGACCCCTCGGTCGTCTCCTCGCGCGCCGGGCAGCTGGACGTCTTCGCCCTCGGCACCGACCACAAGGTCTACCGCCGCACCCTCAGCGGCGGCGCGTGGGGCGACTGGTACCAGGTCGACCAGCCCGCCCGTTTCACCACGACCCCCGCCGCCGCGTCCTCCGTGCCCGGCCGGATCGACCTGGTGGGCTGCTCCGGCGGTGACCTCGTCACCTCCTCCTGGGTCGACGGCCGCTGGAACGCCTGGGCGCTGGTCCCCACCGCGGGCCGGGTCACCGCCGCTCCCGGGCTGGTCTCGGCCGCGTCGGGCACCCTGGACGCCTTCGCCGTCCGCAAGGCCGACGGCGCCGTGCTGCGCCTGCCGTACGTGAACGGCGCCTGGCGCCCCTCCGAGATCGTCACGGGCCTGGACGCCACGGGCCGCCCCGAACCCGCCGTCTCCGGCGGCCGGCTCTTCGTCCTCGCCCCCGCCGACGACGGGGCCCTGGCCGCCGCCGTCTCCGACGGCGGCACGTGGACGCCGGTGCCGCTGTCCGCCAGTACCCCCTCCCACCCCGGTCTGACCACGGCGGACGACACCCTGACCCTGTACCTGCGCCGCGCCGACGGCACGCTCGCCCACGCGTCGGCCCCCGTCCCCGTCTGAGCGGCGCGGGACCTCCCGGCCGGTGGGCCGGGCCGCCCCGGCTCACCGGCGCGGCAATGCGCGGCGTGCCGGTACGCTGGGGGACGTGGCAGTCCTGGATGTATCCGAAGAGCTCAAGTCCCTCTCGTCGACCATGGCCTCGATCGAGGCCGTTCTGGACCTCGACAAGCTGAGGGCCGACATCGCCGTGCTCGAGGAGCAGGCGGCGGCGCCGTCGCTGTGGGACGACCCCGACGCGGCGCAGAAGATCACCAGCAAGCTGTCGCACCTGCAGGCCGAGGTCCGCAAGGCCGAGGCGTTGCGCGGCCGCATCGACGACCTCGGGGTGCTCTTCGAGCTCGCCGAGGCCGAGGACGACGCGGACACCCGCGCCGAGGCCGAGACCGAGCTGGAGTCGGTGCGCAAGGCGCTGGACGAGATGGAGGTCCGCACCCTCCTGTCCGGCGAGTACGACGCCCGTGAGGCGCTGGTCAACATCCGCGCCGAGGCCGGCGGTGTCGACGCCGCCGACTTCGCCGAGCAGCTGCAGCGGATGTACCTGCGCTGGTCCGAGCGGCACGGCTACCCAACCGAGATCTACGAGACCTCGTTCGCGGAAGAGGCCGGCATCAAGTCCACCACCTTCGTGGTGAAGGCGCCCTACGCCTACGGCACCCTCTCCGTCGAGCAGGGCACCCACCGCCTGGTGCGCATCTCGCCCTTCGACAACCAGGGCCGCCGCCAGACGTCCTTCGCGGGCGTCGAGGTGCTGCCCGTCGTCGAGCAGAGCGACCACGTCGAGATCGACGAGACCGAGCTGCGGATCGACGTCTACCGCGCCTCCGGCCCCGGCGGCCAGGGCGTCAACACCACCGACTCCGCGGTCCGGATCACCCACATCCCGACCGGCATCGTGGTCTCCTGCCAGAACGAGCGCTCGCAGATCCAGAACAAGGCCAGCGCGATGAACGTGCTGCAGGCCAAGCTGCTGGAGCGGCGCCGCCAGGAGGAGCAGGCCAAGATGGACGCCCTCAAGGGCGACGGCGGCAACTCCTGGGGCAACCAGATGCGTTCCTACGTCCTCCACCCGTACCAGATGGTCAAGGACCTGCGGACGGAGTACGAGGTCGGCAACCCCCAGGGCGTCCTCGACGGCGACATCGACGGCTTCCTCGAGGCGGGCATCCGCTGGCGCAAGCAGCAGGAGCAGGGCGCCGGCGTCTGACGCGTCGTCAACGTCCCGGACTTCCACGACTGCCGCCCGACGGGCGGCAGTCGTCGCGTTCCGGGGCAGCCGAGCCCGCACGGGGGTGGCGCGGCTCCGGCCACGGAGGCGTGCGCGGACGGTCCGGCCCGGGCGCCGACGGTGCCGACCGCACCGTCGTCGGCGGCAGCGGATTGGTCACCCAGGGTCACGGCAACGCGAGCCGGCCGGGGTGCCGCCACGACGCTCGCGGGCGGGTGCCGGCTTCCGCCCGACGCCCCGCCTGACCGGCTGCGGCCACGACTGCGCGCTGCGAGGCCCACACCCGGACCCGGGAGCCCCCGTGCGTCCACGGGAGGCCCGGGAACGCCGCAGGGGCCCGCAGCGTCGAATGCGCCGCGGGCCCCCGTGCTTGCTGTCTGTGTGCGCCGCGCTACACGGCGGCCTCGTGCACCACCCACGCCACCGCGAGCAGGGCGACCAACAGGGCGATCAGTGCCGCCGGGGAGATGGCCGCGAAGGGGTTCTCCTGCTGCATGCGGGCGCGGTGGGCGCGGCAGACCGCACAGCGGCCCTCGCTGACGGGGCCGGCGCAGTTGGCGCACACCAGTCGGTCGACTGTCATGCGGTGGCCTCCTCCCAGGCGGCCTGGCGGCCGCTCCATGAACAACGCGCGACAGGGGCGGTACGTTCCCGAGCCCCCGACCACTGTGCCAGTTTCCGGGACGCTCGGCGCGCCCCGCGTGATTCCTGCGACTCCGAAGAGTGACGCATGTGGCCAATGCCTGCTTTGTCCCCCCGTGGTCGATGGATAAACCCGTCATCCCGGACCGCGGACTGCGCGGGCCGCGGCCATTCGCGTAAGGTCGCCTCCGATCCCCTGTATCCGGAGTGCGACCGTGATCCGATTCGACAACGTCACCAAGACCTACCCCCGGCAGAACCGTCCTGCACTTCGGGACGTGTCGCTGGAAATCGAGAAGGGTGAATTCGTCTTCCTGGTGGGCTCCTCCGGCTCCGGGAAGTCGACCTTCCTGCGGCTGATCCTGCGCGAGGAGCGGACGGACACCGGCATGGTGCACGTCCTCGGCAAGGACCTCGCGCGGCTGTCCAACTGGAAGGTGCCGCAGATGCGGCGCCAGTTGGGCACCGTCTTCCAGGACTTCCGCCTGCTGCCCAACAAGACGGTCGCGGAGAACGTGGCGTTCGCCCTCGAGGTGATCGGCAAGCCGCGCGGCACCATCCGCAAGACGGTCCCCGAGGTGCTCGACCTCGTCGGCCTCGGCGGCAAGGAGGACCGCATGCCGGGCGAGCTGTCCGGTGGTGAGCAGCAGCGCGTGGCGATCGCCCGGGCGTTCGTCAACCGCCCGATGCTGCTGATCGCGGACGAGCCCACGGGAAACCTCGACCCGCAGACCTCCGTGGGCATCATGCGGCTGCTGGACCGCATCAACCGGACCGGCACCACCGTGGTGATGGCCACCCACGACCAGAACATCGTCGACCAGATGCGCAAGCGCGTCATCGAGCTCGAGAAGGGGCGACTGGTCCGCGACCAGTCCCGCGGCGTCTACGGCTACCAGCACTGAGCCTGGGCCCCGCCCTGCACACCGCAGCCTTCTGAAAGGACAACATGCGCGCCCAGTTCGTGCTCTCGGAGATCGGCGTCGGTCTCCGGCGCAACCTCACCATGACCTTCGCGGTCATCGTCTCCGTGGCCCTCTCGCTCGCGCTCGCCGGCGGCTCGTGGCTCGCCCGCGAGCAGGTCGACTCGATGAAGGGCTACTGGTACGACAAGGTCCAGGTGTCGATCTTCCTCTGCAACAAGAACGACGCCAAGACCGACCCCAACTGCACCAAGGGCGCCGTCACCGAGGAGCAGAAGCAGGACATCGAGAAGCAGCTCAAGGCGCTGCCGCTCGTGGACAAGTACTTCCACGAGAGCGCGGAGGACGCCTACAAGCACTACAAGGAGCAGTTCTCCGACTCGCCGCTGGCCGACTCGCTCACCCCGGACCAGATGCAGGAGTCGTTCCGGGTCAAGCTCAAGGACCCGACGAAGTTCCAGGTGGTGGCGAGCGCCTTCCAGGGCCGTCCCGGCGTCCAGGAGGTGCAAGACCAGAAGGCCCTGCTGGACAACCTGTTCGGGCTGCTCAACGGCATGACGCTGGCCGCGCTGGTGGTGCTGGCGTTCATGCTCGCGGTGGCGATGATGCTGATCGTCAACACGGTGCGCGTGTCGGCCTTCAGCCGCCGCCGGGAGACGGGGATCATGCGGCTGGTCGGCGCGTCCAGCTTCTACATCCAGATGCCGTTCATCATGGAGGCCGCGTTCGCCGGTCTGGTCGGCGGTGGCCTGGCCTGTCTGATGCTCCTCGTGGGCCGCTACTTCCTGATCGACCACGGCCTTTCGCTGCAGACCAAGGTGCCGCTGATCAACTTCCTCGGCTGGGGCGAGGTGGCACAGGTGCTGCCGCTGGTGCTGGTGGTGGGCATGCTGATGCCCGCGCTGGCGGCCCTGATCGCGCTGCGCAAATACCTCAAGGTCTGATCCGCGCCAAGGGCGCTGTACGGCCAACTTTCCGTACAGCGCCCGCTTCTCGCCTAGACTGCCCGACGTGCTGAGCCACCGTCCGTCCGGGAGACCGCGCCGCCTGCGCCGTGCCGCGGCGCTGACGCTGGTCTTCGGCGCGGTCCTGGCGACGGGTGCCGCGGCGGGTTCCTTCGGGGACCTGGGCGGGGAGCGGCGGACGCCGCCGCACTCCCGCATCCCGGCCGGCACCGTCGCCGACACCGACGAGATCGCCGAGGCGATCGCGGAGGGCAAGGTCGGCCCGCAGGCGGCGGAGGCCCTGGTCAGCCGTAGCGGCGACCGCTGGTCCTCCTTCTACACGGCCCAGGAGTACGAGGGTTTCCAGCAGTCCCTGGACGGCCGGTACGTGGGGGTCGGCCTGTGGGTGCGACGCACCGAGGACGGCCGCATCGGCATCGACCGCGTCCAGTCCGGCAGCCCCGCCGCCCGGGCCGGTGTGCACGCCGGGGACCGGCTGATGAGCATCGACGGCACGGAGGTCACCGGCCGTCCCGTCACCGAGGTCGTCGCCCGGCTGCGCGGTTCCGACGCGGCCGGCACCGCCGTGGCCCTGGGCCTGCGGCGCGGCGCGCGCTCCTGGGCGGTCTCCCCGCGGCGCGCCCTGCTGCCGACGGAGTCCGTACGGGTGCGGCACGTCCCCGGCGGCGTCAGCGTCGTCAAGGTGGACGCCTTCACCAAGGGTGTCGCCGGGCAGGTCCGCGGCGCCCTGGCCGGCCGGCCGGGGCACAAGGGCATAGTCCTGGACCTGCGCGGCAACTCCGGAGGCCTGGTCACCGAGGCCGTCGGTGTGGCCTCCGCGTTCCTGGACGGCGGCCTGGTCGCCACGTACGACGTCCACGGCAGGCAGCAGGCGCTCTACGCGGCCGACGCCGGCGACACCGACACCCCGCTCGTCGTGCTCGTGGACGGCGGCACGATGAGTGCGGCCGAACTGCTCGCCGGCGCCCTGCAGGACCGCGGCCGTGCCGTCGTCGTGGGCTCCCGCACCTTCGGCAAGGGATCGGTGCAGATGCCCAGCCGGCTGTCGGACGGCTCGGTCGCCGAGCTCACCGTCGGCCACTACCGGCTGCCCGCGGGTCGCCGGGTGGACGGACGCGGGGTCGAGCCCGACCTGAAGGTCACCGGTGGCGCGGACGCCGAGTCCGAGGCCCTCCAGGTGCTGGACGGTCTGGGCACGCCGGCCCGCTGACCGGCGCGCAAACCGGTACCCCCGGCCCCGCCGAGGTGCGAGAATGGCCGCGCTATGGCAAAGGAAACGGGTCGCAAGCTGATCGCGCAGAACAAGAAGGCGCGGCACGACTACCACATCCTCGACACCTACGAGGCGGGCCTGGTGCTCACCGGCACCGAGGTGAAGTCGCTGCGCCAGGGACGCGCTTCCCTGGTCGACGGCTTCGGCCAGCTCGACGGGGGCGAGGCGTGGCTGCACAACGTGCACATCCCCGAGTACACCCAGGGGACGTGGACGAACCACTCGGCGCGGCGCAAGCGCAAGATGCTGCTTCACCGGGAGGAGATCGAGAAGCTCTTCCAGAAGTCCCAGGAGACCGGTCACACGATCGTGCCGCTGTCCCTGTACTTCAAGGACGGCCGGGCGAAGGTCGAGATCGCGCTGGCCAAGGGCAAGAAGGAGTACGACAAGCGGCAGACCCTGCGCGAGAAGCAGGACCGCCGCGAGTCCGACCGGGCCATCTCGGCGGCGCGCCGCCGGCAGCGGGGCGACTGACCCCCGGGAAATGCGCTGGCCTCCATGTACGTCGGTCACGTACGATGGTGTCAGCACCACCGGGCCGTGACGGCCCGGTGAGCAGTTTGAAAAATCAACATGGGGATGATCGGTTTCGACTGGGGATGTCGAAGCAGGGGAAGCGAGCCGAGAAAGCGGCAATGATCTCGTAAACCATATGCCGAAAACAATAATCGCCACTTCTAAGCGCGATTCCTCCGCCTTCGCTCTCGCTGCCTAATTAGCAGCTAGCGAAGACTCCGCGGAGTGTCAGCCCGGGGCTGTTCCCGACCCGGATCCTGGCATCAGCTAGGGGACTAAACCACTGAGTCCGGCCACGGGGCTCGGTGGGAAACCAAACAGTGGCTGGGCCCGTCGGCGGCTTGTCCGCGTGACTGCCGGGGCCGAGAAAAGCACAGCGGACTGCGCTCGGAGAAGCCCTGATTCTGCACCACAGGACGCGGGTTCGATTCCCGCCATCTCCACTGACCCAACGGAAGGCGATGCCTGCCGCGCACTGCGCGGCAGGCATCGCCTTCCGTCGTTTCCGAGGTCCGTCGCCTCGCCGCACGGCGTCCCGCCCGGCTGTGGCCGGCGTCCCGGCCGGCGGCTGACGGCCGGTACGTCAGGCCCGGCGCCGGGCCGTCCGCAGGGAGGCCGCCGCGACCAGCGCCGCGGTGGCCGCGGCGACCGCCGGTATCGCGTACGCGGGCACCGCACCCCGGTGCTCCACGACGGACCCCGCGGCGAAGGAGCCTGCGGCGATGCCGCCCAGGAGGGCCGTGACGGCCAGCGTCATCCCCTCGTTGAGGCGGCCCGGCGGGACCCGGCGCTGGATCAGGGCCATGCCGTTGATCATCGTGGGCGCGGTGGCCATGCCCGCCAGCAGCAGCGCGGGGGCCAGCAGCCACAGGCCGCCGAGGGCCGCCGCGGGCAGCGGGCCGAGCATGAGGACGGCCATCAGGGCGACGCTCGCGGCGAAGCGGCCCCCCGCGCCGCCACGGGGCCGGCGCAGCCCGTACAGCAGGCCCGCCGCGCACGAACCCGCCGCCTGGAGGGCGAGCACCGCCCCGGCGGCGCCGCGGTGCCCGTGGGCGTCGGCGAAGGCGATCGTGGTGACCTCCAGGGCACCGAAGACTGCCCCCGTCGCCAGGAACGTCAGCAGTACGGCCGGTACCGCGGCCCGCCCGGCCCCCGCCCCCGGTCCGGCGGTGGCCCGCGGCACCGGCGGCGGTTCGGTGCCGCGCTGCGCGGCGAAGACCAGGATGCCGCCGAAGAGCAGCAGCGCCCCCGTCAGCGTGCCGGCCTCGGGGAACAGCGAGGTGCACAGGAAGGCCGCGAGGACCGGGCCGAGCATGAAGCAGACCTCGTCCGCCGCCTGCTCGAAGGAGTTGGCGACGTGCCGGCCCCGCTCGTCGTCCCGGTACAGGTGCGCCCAGCGAGCCCGCGCCATGCCGCCGGTGTTCGGCGTCGTCGCGGTGGCGGCGTACGCGGCGAACAGGGTCCAGGCCGGGGCGTGCAGCCGTACGCACACCACCAGCGCGAGCGAGCCCAGCGCGGCGAGCCCCGCGGCCGGCACGGCCACCCGGGCCTGGCCGTGCCGGTCGGTCAGGCGCGCGGTCCAGGGGGCCACCACGGCCGTCGCGGCGAGCCCGGTGGCGGTGACCGCCCCGGCCAGCGCGTACGAGCCGTAGCCGGCCGCGATCATGACGACCGCGCTGACGCCGAACATCCCCATCGGGAGCCGGGCCAGGAGGTTCCCGGTGGTGAAGGCCCGGGTGCCGGGCAGGGCGAAGAGCCGCCGGTAGGGGGCGGCGAAGGCGAGCGCGGTCATGCGACCACCCTCCCGGGGCGCCCCCGGTGCGGTCCAACACCTGATCAGCGCCCATTGACGCGTTCCCGTTGTCAATCGCGGACGTGTTCAATGGGCGGATGCCGCACGCCATCGACCCGCGCCTGCTGAGGGCCTTCGCCGCCGTCGCGGAGGAACTGCACTTCACCCAGGCCGCCGCCCGCCTCCACGTCGCGCAGCAGGCGCTGAGCCGGGACGTCCGGCGCCTGGAGCGGGAACTGCGGGCCGAACTGTTCGTGCGGACGACCCGCTCGGTGCGGCTGACCGCCGAGGGGGAGCGGCTGCTGCCGTACGCCCGGCGCGTGCTCGCCGCCCACGACGAACTGGCCGCCGCCTTCGCGCCCACCGGCCGTCCGCTGCTCGTCGACATCGGCGCGCCGGTGGGCACCGGCCACCGGGTGCTGGCCGCCGCCCGCGCCGCCGCGCCCGAACTCGAGCTCACCGCGCGCTTCCACAGCGGGCTCACCGGCGCCGCCGCCGGGATCCTCGCCGGCCGCCTGGACGTCTCCTTCGGCCGCGCGGCGGGCCTGGCCCCCGCCGTGCTGGACCGGCTGGAGCACCTGCCGGTCCGCTACGAGCGGATGGCGGTGCTGCTCCCCGCCGGCCACCGGCTGGCCCCGCTCGCCGAGGTGCCGCTCGACCGACTCGCGGGGGAGTCCCTCTACGCCGCCGCCGGGAACCCGGACACCGCCGAGTGGACGGATCTGGCCCAGCGCCTGTTCCGGGGCCGGGGCATCGCCGTCGCCGCGCCCTTCCCCGCCATCGACGGCCCGGAGGAGTTTGTCCGCCTGGTGCGCAAGCACCGCTGGCCCGTCCTGGCCAGCACCGAGTTCATCGACCTGCCCGGCTTCGTCCTGCGCCCGCTCACCGGCCCCGTACCGCTCGCCCCCGTCTCCATGGTGTGGCGGCGCGGACTGCGCCACCCCGCACTGGACGCCCTGCTCCGCGCCGCGCGCCGGCTCGCCGCGGAGGACGACTGGCTCACCGTGCCGGACGGCGCCTGGCTGCCGGAGCCGGACGCCCGCGTGATGGCGCCCCCGGCGCTCACACCGGGCCCGCGCACCGGGTGAGAGCAAGGTTGCGTGGCGGTCACCTCAGGCCATCGGGAGGAAACGCGCCGTTCCTACCGTCGTGGGCATCACCCGACGAGCGACATCAGGGCCTGGAGGCGTCATGACTGCCGCGAGCACCACAGCACGCAAGGGCGGCCGCTGGATCGAACGGTGGGACCCCGAGGACGAGGGGTCCTGGGAGAACGGCGGCCGGCGCGTCGCCCACCGGAACCTGCTCTTCTCCGTCCTGTCCGAGCACGTCGGCTTCTCCGTCTGGACGCTCTGGTCGGTCATGGTGCTCTTCATGGGCCCGGAGTACGGCATCGACCCCGCCGGGAAGTTCTTCCTGGTCGCCATGGCCACGGCGGTCGGCGCCCTGGTCCGCGTCCCGTACACCTTCGCCGTCGCGCGCTTCGGCGGCCGCAACTGGACTGTCCTCAGCGCGCTCATGCTGCTGCTGCCGACGATCGCCGCCGCCGTCGTCATGGAGCCCGGCACCTCCTACGGCACCTTCCTCGCCGTCGCCGCGCTGACCGGGGTCGGCGGCGGCAACTTCGCCTCCTCCATGACCAACATCAACTCCTTCTTCCCGCTCCGGAAGAAGGGCTGGGCGCTCGGCCTCAACGCGGGCGGCGGCAACATCGGCGTGCCGGTCGTCCAACTGGTCGGCCTGCTGGTCATCGGCACGGCCGGCGCCGGCCACCCGCGGCTGCTGCTCGCCGTCTACATCCCGCTCATCGTGGTCGCCGCCACGCTCGCGGCCCTGTACATGGACAACCTCGCGCCCGTGCGGAACGACACCGGCGCGGCCGCCCTGGCGGTGAAGGACGCCCACACCTGGATCATGTCCTTCCTCTACATCGGCACCTTCGGGTCCTTCATCGGCTACAGCTTCGCCTTCGGGCTCGTCCTGCAGAACCAGTTCGCCCGCACCCCGCTGCAGGCCGCGTCCGTCACCTTCGTCGGCCCGCTGCTCGGCTCGCTGATCCGCCCGGTCGGCGGGCGGCTCGCCGACCGCTTCGGCGGCGCGCGGATCACCCTGTGGAACTTCCTGGCGATGGCCGCCGCCACCGCCGTGATCGTCCTCGCCTCGGCACAGAAGTCCCTGGCGCTGTTCTCCGGCGCCTTCGTCGCCCTGTTCATCCTGACCGGCCTCGGCAACGGCTCGACGTACAAGATGATCCCGGGCATCTACGCCGCCAAGGCCGCGGCCAAGGGCCTGACCGGCGAAGCCGCGGCCTCCTACGGACGCCGGCTGTCCGGCGCCGCGATGGGCCTGATCGGTGCCGTCGGCGCGCTCGGCGGCCTCGGCATCAACCTCGCGTTCCGGCAGTCCTTCCTCACCCGGGGCACCGGCACCCCGGCGTTCGTCACCTTCCTGGCCGTCTACGCGGTCTGCTTCGCGGTCACCTGGGCCGTATACCTGCGCAGGCCCGCGCCGGCCCCCGCCCCGGCGGCCGTGCCCGGTGCCGGGGCCGAGCCGGAGCCGCGGCTCTCCTACGCGGAGGTGTAGCCCCGGCGAACTGCGTAACAACGGGGAAATGCCGGTGAACCCGGACCGTCACCGGGGCTTGGAACCATGCGCGCAACGGGGCGCGCGACTCCGGGACCCGGGACGGTCCCGGCCTCCGTTGCACGTGTACCTCCGGCGGAGCGAGGCAGAGCCATGCAAGTGCGACACCCAGACGTCCTCCCCTTGGCGGGCTTCACGGTCGGCGTCACCGCGGCCCGCCGCGCCGACGAACTGTGCGCCCTCCTCGAACGGCGCGGCGCCGTCGTGATGCGGGCCCCCGCGCTGCGGATCGTCCCGCTGCCGGACGACACCGAACTGCTCGCCGCGACCAAGCGGCTGCTCGACCGCGGCCCCGACGTCGTGGTGGCCACCACGGCGATCGGCTTCCGCGGCTGGATCGAGGCCGCCGACGGCTGGGGGCTCGGCGAGCCCCTGCTGGAACGGCTGCGCCACGTCGAACTGCTCGCCCGCGGCCCCAAGGTGCGCGGCGCGATCCGCGCGGCCGGGCTCAGGGAGTCCTGGTCGCCGGCGTCCGAGTCGATGGCGGAGGTCCTCGACCGCCTGCTGGACGAGGGCGTCGACGGCCGGCGCGTCGCCGTCCAGCTGCACGGGGAGCCGGTGCCCGGCTTCAGCGAGGCACTGCGCGCGGCCGGCGCGGAGGTCGTGAGCGTCCCCGTCTACCGCTGGATGCCGCCGGAGGACCTGGGCCCGGTCGACCGGCTCATCGACGCGGCCGTCGCGCGCGGACTGGACGCGGTCGCCTTCACCAGCGCCCCCGCGGCGGCCTCGTTGCTGGACCGGGCCGACCGCCGGGGCCTGCGCGGCGAACTCCTCGACGCCCTGCGCCACGACATCCTCCCGGCCTGCGTGGGCCCCGTCACGGCGCTCCCCCTGCAGGCCCACGAGGTGCCCACCGCCCAGCCCGAACGCTTCCGCCTCGGGCCGCTCGTCCAGCTGCTCGCCGCGGAGCTCCCGGGGCGGGTGCGTCCCCTCCCCGTCGCCGGACGGCGCCTGGAGATCCGCGGCCACGCGGTCGTCGTCGACGGGGAGCTGCGCGCCGTCCCCCCGGCCGGGATGGCCCTGCTCCGCGCCCTCGCCCGGCGCCCCGGGTGGGTCGTCTCCCGGGCCGACCTGCTCCGGGTGCTGCCGGGGGCGGGGCGCGACGAGCACGCCGTCGAGACGGCGATGGCGCGGTTGCGGGCGGCGCTGGGGGTGCCGAAGCTCATCCAGACGGTGGTAAAGCGGGGGTACCGGCTTGCGCTCGATCCGGCTGCGGACGCCAAGTACGCCTCCGCGTGACCCGGGGTCGTGGTTGCGGCCGGTGGTTGTGTGCGGGTTGTCTGCGCCTGCGGCGGGCGGGGAACCCCCAACAGCAACCACCACGCACCCGCACGGGGCGACGCGGGGTACCCCGGACGCTTCGGGGGGCACTTGCCGAGTGGGCGGGAAACGCCTGGTTGGCGTACGGTGACAGGCTGCCCCGTACGCCGGGGCGGCGCGCGCGGCGCGTGACGTACGGAAGTGGAAGAAGGGGGTCCTGCGTGGCAGCGGTCCGGGACACGGAGATCGCAGTCGAGCAGACGCATCTGGACCGGGTGTACGACCGGCTCGAGGAGAAGATCCACGAGGCGGAGTTCCTCATGGACGACGCCGTCAAGCGCGGCCAGGTCGGCACGCCGGGCGCGCTGGCGGAGCGCGACGCCCAGGTGTTCCGGGCGGGGCTGCACCTGAACCGGCTGAACGCGGAGTTCGAGGACTTCCTCTTCGGCCGGATCGACCTGCTGCTGGGCAAGGACGGCAAGAAGGGTCCGGACGGTGCGTACACCTCCGTGGAGCCCGCCGATGACGCGATCCGGCCCGACGGGACGGCGGAGGTCGCCGAGACCCTGCACATCGGCCGGCTGGGCGTGCTGGACGCGGACTACGCGCCGCTGGTGATCGACTGGCGGGCGCCCGCGGCGGCGCCGTTCTACCGGGCGACGCCGGTCGCGCCCGGCCGGGTCGTGCGGCGGCGCGTCATCCGCTCCAAGGGCCGCAAGGTGCTGGGCGTCGAGGACGACCTGCTGCGCCCGGAGCTGACGACGGGGCTGCCGGTGGTGGGGGACGGCGCGCTGATGGCCGCGCTGGGCCAGGCGCGCAGCCACACGATGCGGGACATCGTCTCCAGCATCCAGGCCGAGCAGGACGTGGTGATCAGGGCCCCCGCGGCCTCCGTCACGGAGGTGACCGGCGGGCCCGGCACGGGGAAGACGGCCGTGGCCCTGCACCGGGCGGCGTACCTGCTGTACCAGGACCGGCGCCGGTACGCGGGCGGGATCCTGGTGGTCAGCCCGACGCCGCTGCTGGTGGCGTACACCGAGGGCGTGCTGCCCTCGCTGGGCGAGGAGGGGCAGGTCGCGATCCGCGCCGTGGGCTCGCTCGTGGACGGTGCCGAGGCGACCACGTACGACGATCCGGCGGTCGCCCGGATCAAGGGCTCGCTGCGGATGCTGAGGGTGCTGCGCAAGGCGGCCCGGGGCGTGCTGGAGCACGGGTCCGGGCAGGGTCGCTGCCCGGACCGGCTGCGGGTGGTGGCGTTCGGGCGGCGGCTGGAGCTGGACGCCGAGGAGCTGTCCGGGATCCGGCACGCCGTGCTGAGCGGTACGGCGCCGGTGAACCTGCTGCGGCCCCGGGCCCGCCGTCTGCTGCTGGACGCGCTGTGGCGCAAGGCCGGGCGCCGTTTCGAGGACCCGGAGCTGGCCGCCGAGGAGCGGCAGGGCTTCGACGAGGACGTCTCCACCGAGCAGGAGTTCGTGGACTTCCTGGCCGCGTGGTGGCCGGTGCTGACCCCGCGCGGGGTGCTGGCGGCGCTCTCCGACGAGAAGCGGCTGGGGCGCTGGGCGCGGCGGGTCCTGACGCCGCCCGAGGTGCGCCGGGTGGCGCGCTCGCTGCGCCGGCTGGACCCCGCGGGCAACGGGGCGCTGTCCGTGCACGACGTCGCGATGCTGGACGAGCTGGAAGCGCTGCTGGGCCCGCCGCCGAAGGTGCGCACCCGGGAGGCGGACCCGCTGGACCAGCTGACCGGTCTGGAGGAGGTCACCACCTTCGCCGACCGGATGGCGGCCGGGCGGCGCAGCCGGCAGGACCGGCTGGACGCGGAGCGCACGGAGTACGCGCACGTGATCGTCGACGAGGCGCAGGACCTCACCCCGATGCAGTGGCGCATGGTGGGCCGCCGGGGCCGTGCCGCGACCTGGACGGTGGTCGGCGACCCCGCGCAGAGTTCGTGGACCGACCCGGACGAGGCGGCCCTGGCCCGTGACGAGGCCCTGGGGACGCGTCCGCGCCGCCGTTTCACCCTCACCGTGAACTACCGCAACCCGGCCGAGATCGCGGACCTGGCGGCGAAGGTGCTGGCGCTGGCCATGCCGGGCAGCGAGGCGCCGCGCGCGGTGCGTTCGACGGGGCTGGTGCCCCGGTTCGCGGTGACCGCCGACGGCGGCCCCGGCGAGGCGGTGCGCGCGGAGGCGGAGCGGCTGCTGGGCGAGGTCGAGGGCACGGTGGGCGTGGTCGTGGCCATGGGCCGCCGTGAGGAGGCCCGGGGCTGGCTGGCGGGGCTGGGCGAGCGCGTCGTGGCGCTGGGCAGCCTGGAGGCCAAGGGGCTGGAGTACGACGCGACGCTGGTCGTCTCGCCCGCGGAGATCGCGGACGAGTCGCCGGCGGGGCTGCGGGTGCTGTACGTGGCCCTGACCCGGGCCACGCAGCGGCTGACGGTGCTCTCCGGCTCCCGCGACCTGCCGGACGGCGCCGGCGTCCCGGACCTGCTGCGGGACTGAGCCGTCTCATGACGACGGCGGGGCGCCCCTCTGGGAGGGGCGCCCCGCCGGACGTATGTGACACCGACCCGCCATGCTCGCCTCGCGGCAAGTGGGCGCTCGAAGCGCCTATGGTTGGGCCCGGGGGCTTGGATCGAGCCGGTGCCTCACCCAGGCTAACAAACGATCCGAGATTGTCATTCCGTCCGTGTGCGCCGTTCCGGTGGCGGGTGGGGGAACATTAAGCACACAAGCTTCCGTTGACCCCCATCGCTACTCGACATTCTGTTGTAGGGCCCCCGGGTTTACGCGTACCCACCAGTAGGTGGCAGCATCGAGGGCGCACAACCAGCGACAGCGGAGGAACAGCGGCCATGGCAACGGCGCCGAGCGTCTCGTACTCAATCACGGTGCGGCTGGAGGTACCCGCGAGCGGATCCGCGGTCAGCCAGCTCACCACGGCCGTGGAAGCCTCCGGTGGCGCCGTCCACGGCCTCGACGTGACCGCTTCCGGCCACGAGAAGCTGCGGATCGACGTGACCATCGCGGCCACCTCGACGGCCCACGCGGACGAGATCGTCGCCAAGCTGGCGCAGATCGAGGGCGTCGCGATCGGCAAGGTCTCCGACCGCACGTTCCTGATGCACCTCGGCGGCAAGATCGAGATGGCGTCGAAGCACCCCATCCGCAACCGTGACGACCTCTCCATGGTCTACACCCCCGGTGTGGCCCGGGTCTGCATGGCGATCGCCAAGAACCCCGAGGACGCCCGCCGGCTGACCATCAAGCGCAACAGCGTCGCGGTGGTCACCGACGGCTCGGCCGTGCTGGGCCTCGGCAACATCGGGCCCAAGGCCGCGCTGCCGGTCATGGAGGGCAAGGCGGCCCTGTTCAAGCGCTTCGCGGGCATCGACGCCTGGCCGATCTGCCTGGACACCCAGGACACCGACGCGATCGTGGAGATCGTCAAGGCGATCGCCCCCGGCTTCGCCGGCATCAACCTGGAGGACATCTCGGCGCCCCGCTGCTTCGAGATCGAGGCCCGGCTGCGCGAGGCCCTGGACATCCCGGTCTTCCACGACGACCAGCACGGCACCGCCATCGTGGTGCTCGCGGCGCTGACCAACGCGCTGCGCGTGGTCGGCAAGCAGATCGGCGACGTACGGGTCGTCATGTCGGGTGCGGGTGCCGCCGGCACGGCCATCCTCAAGCTGCTGCTCGCGGCGGGCGTCAAGCACGCCGTCGTGGCGGACATCCACGGCGTCGTGCACAGCGGCCGGCAGGACCTGGTCGACGCGGGCCCCGGGACGGCGCTGCGCTGGATCGCCGACAACACCAACCCGGAGGAGATCACCGGGACCCTGAAGGAGGCCGTGCGCGGCGCGGACGTCTTCATCGGTGTCTCCGCCCCCAACGTCCTGGACGGCGAGGACGTCGCGGCCATGGCCGACGGCGCCATCGTCTTCGCCCTGGCCAACCCCGACCCCGAGGTGGACCCGGCGGTCGCCCGGGAGACCGCCGCAGTGGTCGCCACGGGCCGCAGCGACTTCCCGAACCAGATCAACAACGTGCTGGTCTTCCCGGGCGTCTTCCGCGGCCTGCTGGACGCCCAGAGCCGCACGGTGAACACCGAGATGATGCTCGCGGCGGCGACCGCCCTCGCGGACGTCGTCAGCGAGGACGAGCTCAACCCGAACTACATCATCCCGAGCGTCTTCAACGACAAGGTCGCGGGCGCCGTCGCCGGTGCCGTCCGTGAGGCCGCCAAGTCGCAGGGCCTCACCGCGACACCGTAACGACGGAGCGTCATCGAGCCGCACACGTCCCGCTTTTTGTGTGACTCTCCCGGGTGCCGGATTGGCGTTTCCCCCAGAAATAGGGGCAGGATGCGTACCTGGGCGGTGAGGGCCGCACCGCAGAAGCGCGATGAGCGTCTTCACAATGCGTCTTCCCCGACGGTCGACGTTGGGGGTTTCCATGCAAGGAGTACTTAGATGAACCGCAGTGAGCTGGTGGCCGCGCTGTCCGAGCGCGCCGAGGTGACCCGCAAGGACGCCGACGCCGTTCTGGCCGCGTTCGCCGAGGTCGTCGGCGAGATCGTCGCCAAGGGCGACGAGAAGGTCACCATCCCCGGCTTCCTCACCTTCGAGCGCAGCCACCGCGCCGCGCGCACCGCGCGCAACCCGCAGACCGGTGACCCGATCCAGATCCCGGCCGGCTACAGCGTGAAGGTCTCCGCGGGCTCGAAGCTCAAGGAAGCCGCCAAGGGCAAGTAGTTCCGCGCCTACCGCGACAACCGAAAGGGCGGCCTCCCCGTGGGGAGGCCGCCCTTCGTGTGTTCCGGGTGGTGGGTGCCGGGTCAGTCCGCGGCGGGCAGCTCGACCTTCGCGCCGAGCTTCTCCAGCTTGCCCATGAAGTTCTCGTAGCCGCGGTTGATCAGGTCGATGCCGTGCACCCGGGAGGTGCCCTGCGCCGCCAGGGCCGCGATGAGGTACGAGAAGCCGCCGCGCAGGTCGGGGATGACCAGGTCGGCGCCCTGCAGCCTGGTGGGGCCGCTGACGACCGCGGAGTGCAGGAAGTTGCGCTGGCCGAAGCGGCAGGGGGTGCCGCCCAGGCACTCGCGGTAGAGCTGGATGTGGGCGCCCATCTGGTTGAGCGCCGAGGTGAAGCCCAGCCGGGACTCGTACACCGTCTCGTGGACGATGGACAGGCCCGAGGCCTGCGTGAGGGCCACGACCAAGGGCTGCTGCCAGTCGGTCTGGAAGCCGGGGTGGACGTCGGTCTCCAGGGCGATGGCGTTCAGCGGGCCGCCGGGGTGCCAGAAGCGGATGCCGTGGTCGTCGACCTCGAAGGCCCCGCCCACCTTGCGGAAGACGTTGAGGAAGGTCATCATCTCGCGCTGGCTGGCGCCGCGGACGTAGACGTTGCCCTCGGTGGCCAGGGCCGCGCAGGCCCAGGAGGCGGCCTCCAGGCGGTCCGGGAGGGCGCGGTGGTTGTAGCCGCCGAGCTTGTCCACGCCGGTGATGTGGATGGTGCGGTTGGTGCCCATCGTGATGATGGCGCCCATCTTCTGCAGGACGCAGATGAGGTCCTCGATCTCCGGCTCGATCGCGGCGTTGCTCAGCTCGGTGACGCCCTCGGCCAGGACGGCCGTCAGCAGCACCTGCTCGGTCGCGCCGACCGACGGGTACGGGAGCTCGATCTTGCAGCCGCGCAGCCGCTGCGGGGCCTCCAGGTACTGGCCCTCGGGGCGCTTCTCGATGACCGCGCCGAACTTGCGCAGCACGTCGAAGTGGAAGTCGATCGGCCGGCCGCCGATGTCGCAGCCGCCCAGGCCCGGGATGAAGGCGTGGCCGAGGCGGTGCAGCAGGGGGCCGCAGAACAGGATCGGGATCCGCGAGGAGCCCGCGTGGGCGTCGATGTCGGCGACGTTCGCGCTCTCCACCTTGGACGGGTCGAGCACCAGTTCCCCGGGCTCCTCACCGGCCTGCACCGTCACCCCGTGCAGCTGGAGCAGGCCCCGCACCACGCGCACGTCGCGGATGTCGGGCACGTTGCGCAGCCGGCTGGGTTCGCTGCCCAGCAGCGCGGCCACCATCGCCTTGGGCACGAGGTTCTTCGCGCCGCGGACATGGATCTCCCCCTCGAGGGGGGTGCCGCCGTGGACGAGCAGTACGTCGTTAAGGCCGGTCATTGCTCTCGCGTTCCTGGAGACGGGCAGAAAGGAAGCTAGGTCCCCGCAGGCACCAAGGGGAAATGGTAATCGGCCTTCCGGCGCCGGGGAGAGGGCTGTGAGGTCCCACTCATGTAATGGCTTCGCTACAGCACCCTGTGCGGTCGCGTGCCTCCGGAGGGTCGTCGGCGCCGCGCCCCGTGCGCCGGGCCCGGTCCGGAAAGGGGGCCGTTGCCACCCCGCGCGGCGGCGGAATGCGGGATCATGTTGACCATGACCGAAGTGTCATCGCTCACCGGCAGACTGCTCGTCGCGACGCCCGCGCTCGCGGACCCGAACTTCGACCGGGCGGTGGTGCTCCTCCTCGACCACGACGAGGAGGGGTCCCTCGGTGTGGTCCTCAACCGCCCCACGCCCGTCGGGGTCGGCGACGTCCTGGAGACCTGGGCCGGTCTGGCGGGCGCGCCCCCGGTCGTCTTCCAGGGAGGGCCGGTCTCGCTGGACTCCGCGCTGGGCCTGGCCGTGGTGCCCGGTGAGCCGCGGGACGGCGAGGACGGGGAGCCGCTCGGCTGGCGCCGGGTGTACGGCGCGATCGGCCTGGTCGACCTGGAGGCGCCGCCGGAGCTCCTCGCGGCGGAGCTGGGCTCCCTGCGCATCTTCGCCGGGTACGCCGGATGGGGGCCGGGACAGCTGGAGGACGAGCTCGTCGAGGGTGCCTGGTACGTGGTGGAGTCCGAACCGGGGGACGTCTTCTCCCCGGACCCCGAGCAGCTGTGGCGCTCCGTGCTGCGCAGGCAGCGCAGCGAACTCGCGATGGTCGCGACGTATCCGGACGATCCGTCTCTGAATTAGGCTTGCGTGCCATGAGCACTCTCGAGCCCGAGCGCGGGGCGGGCACCGGCACCCTCGTTGAACCGACCCCGCAGGTGTCGAACGGCGATGGCGACCACGAGCGCTTCGCGCACTACGTTCAGAAGGACAAGATCATGGAGAGCGCGCTCTCCGGATCGCCGGTGGTCGCGCTCTGCGGCAAGGTCTGGGTGCCCGGCCGGGACCCCAAGAAGTACCCGGTCTGCCCGATGTGCAAGGAGATCTTCGAATCCATGCCCACCGGTGGCGGGGACAAGGACAAGGACAAGAGCGGCAAGTAGCGGCCGCCACGGCACCCGGCAGGTACGGCCGCGGCACGGCGGCCGTACTTCGCGCGTTCGGGGGGACATGGCGCAGGACGACGCCGTCACGGCGGACCGGGTCTTCGGGCTGTGCGAGCGGGGGCGCTTCGAGATGGCGCACTCGCTCGTCGACGACGCCTTCGTCGCCCGCAACGGCAGCTTCGGTTACCTCGTACGGGCCAGGGTCTTCGCGTACGAGCGGCGGGCCGACCGGGCCCGGGAGGCCGTCGACTGGGCGCTGGCGCACGCGGAGCGCGGCGACCCCGACCCGCCGCTGCTGGCCGGGCTCGTCCTGCTGATGCTCGGCGACGCGCACGCCGCCCTCGGGCTCGGGAGGCGGGTCGTCGCCGCCGACCCCCGCGAATGGCGTGCCCAGGTGCTGGTCGCCGACTCCTGCCGGATGCTCTCCCGTGGCCCCGAGGCGGTCGCCGCCGCCCGGCGGGCGGTCCTGATCGCGCCCCGCGAGGCCGAGGCGCAGGTCGCGCTCGCACGGGCGCTGGACCTCTCCGTCCGCCTCGCCGCCCAGGCCGAACGCCGCACCGTCGTGGCCCGGGCACTGGAGCTCGGTGCCGCGCCCGCGGACGTGGCGGGGCGGCGCCGGTGGCCGCGGCTCGTGCCCGTGCTGCTGGTGGCCGCGCTGGTGCTGTTCGCCGACCCGGAGGTGCTGGCCGGCGGGGTGGGCGTGCTGGCGGCGCTGGCGGGCGCGCTGTGGCTGCTGCAGGCCCGTCGTTCCGGCAGCACCGGCCTGGGGCGGCTGCAGACCGTACGCGCTCTGGCCCGCGCCGAGTTGAACGGGGACCCGGCCCGCGCCCGGGCCGCGGCCCTGGCTGTGGCAGCGCACCTGGCCGTGCTGCCGATCGCCGCCACCGGCCTGGCGGCGGCCTCCGCCGCCGACGGCACCCCCTGGCCGCTTCCGGCCGTCCTGGGCGTCGCGGCGGGCGCCGTCGTGGTGCTGCTGGGCGCCGCCCGCGCGGTGCGCTGGTGGTACGGCGACACCTTCCTGCAGCGCGACGTGCTGCCCAACCGGCACGTCGTCCTCCAGCTGACCGCCGTCGTCGCCCTCATCGGCACCGTCGTGGCCCTCTCCGTGGCGCAGGCGACCTCCACGGCGCTGTGGTCCGCGGTGACCGTGAGCCACCTCCTGTGGTGCGTCGTCGGCGTGCTGATCCCCGTCCTCGCCCTGAACCGGGACCGCCGGGCCGGCCGCTGACGCCCCCCGCGTCCGGCCGGCGCGGGCGGGAAATCGGCGATTGGTCTATTCCAGTTGCCGCGGGCGCGGCAGGATGGGCGCCATGGACCTCATCCCGGCGCCCGTCGAGGCGCACCGGCACGCCGACGGCGGGCACGTCGACCTGGGACCCGGCAGCACCTTGGACGCCGGCCCCGGCACGGAAGGGACCGCGCACTGGCTGCGCGCCACGGTCGGCGCCGCCACCGGGCTCCCGCTGCCGCCGCCGCCCGCGGGCACGCCCGGCACGATCACGCTCCGCCTCGACCCCGACGTGACCGGGCGCCTCGGCGCGGAGGGCCACCGCCTGACGGTGTCCGCCGAGGACGGCGTCCGCATCGCCGGCGGGGGAGCGGCGGGGGTGTTCTGGGGCGCCCAGACCGTACGGCAGTTGCTCGGGGCCGACGCCTTCCGGCGTGCGCCGCTGCCGGGGCGCGACTGGCGCCTGCCGCACTGCACGGTCGAGGACGCCCCGCGCTTCGCGTGGCGCGGCGTACTGCTGGACGTGGCACGGCACTTCATGCCCAAGGACGTCGTCCTGCGCTACGTCGACCTGCTGGCCGCGCACAAGCTGAACGTGCTGCACCTGCACCTGACCGACGACCAGGGCTGGCGGGTGGAGATCCGCCGCCACCCGCGCCTGACCGAGGTCGGTGCCTGGCGCAGCCGGACCAAGGTGGGGCTGCGGGAGTCCCCGTTGTGGGACGAACGCCCGCACGGCGGTTACTACACGCAGGACGACCTCCGCGAGATCGTGGCGTACGCGGCGGAGCGGCACGTGACGGTCGTGCCGGAGATCGACGTCCCCGGCCACTCGCAGGCCGCCATCGCCGCCTACCCGGAACTCGGCAACACCGACGTCGTGGACACCGGCGCCCTGCCGGTGCTCACCAGTTGGGGCATCAACCCGAACGTGCTGGCGCCCACCGAGGCCACCGTGCGCTTCTACGAGGACGTGCTGAGCGAGCTCCTGGAGGTCTTCCCCTCGGAGTTCGTCCACATCGGCGGCGACGAGTGCCCCAAGGACCAGTGGCGCGCCTCCGCCACCGTCCAGGCCCGCATCAAGGAGTTGGGGCTGCGCGACGAGGACGAGTTGCAGAGTTGGTTCGTCCGGCACTTCGACTCCTGGCTGAGTGCGCGCGGCCGCCGGCTGATCGGCTGGGACGAGATCTTGGAGGGCGGACTGGCCGAGGGTGCCGCCGTCTCCTCCTGGCGCGGCTACGCGGGCGGGATCGCGGCGGCCCGGGCCGGTCACGACGTCGTGATGTGCCCGGAGAGCCAGGTCTACCTGGACTGGCGGCAGTCGGACGGCGAGGACGAGCCGGTGCCGATCGCGCACGTCCGCACCCTGGAGGACGTCTACCGCTTCGAGCCCGTCCCGGACGGCCTCACCGCCGAGGAGGCCGCCCACGTCATCGGCGCGCAGGCCAACATCTGGACGGAGACGATGGATTCGGTCCGCGCGGTGGACTACATGGCCTTCCCGCGGCTCGCCGCCTTCGCCGAGACGGTCTGGAGCCGGCTGCCCGGGCCCGCCGCCCGCGACCACGAGGGCTTCGCCGCGCGAATGACCACCCACTACGGGCGACTTGACGCACTGGGGGTCGAATACCGTCCGCCGGGCGGTCCGCTGCCGTGGCAGCGGCGTCCGGGCGTCATCGGACGCCCGATCGAGGGGCCGCCCCCGATCGTGTGAGGCCTGCCACAACCCGGGGCCGGTCGACGCCGGAAATGGCAAGGTGGTCTGGCCAATCACGGCAAGGCGCGTGAAGGAGGCCATTCCCGTCGCAACCTGGAGAAAAGCGCAAACCGGACGGGGTGCCATCCGGAAGGCGGGTTCTCCTTTGCGACCCTCGCGTTGATCACCCCGGAAGATGTGCCAGAGTTGCCACGTCCGGGCTGTCAGCACGTACCGTACGGCTACCGCACCGCGGACAGCCGGGGAAGGGGCAGCTGCGTGAGCACGTACGCACGGCAGGCAGCGCGCAATGTGGCGTTGCCGACCTCGCTCGACGAGGCCGTGGCGGCCTTGGCCGCCACGCCCACAGCCGTGCCCGTCGCCGGAGGCACCGACCTCATGGCGGCCGTGAACTCCGGGCTCCTGCGCCCCGCGGGACTGGTCGGGCTCGGGCGGATCAGCGAGATCCGCGGCTGGCAGTACGCGGACGGCGCGGCGCTGCTCGGCGCCGGCCTCACCCACGCCCGCATGGGCCGCCCGGACTTCGCCGCGCTCATCCCCGCCCTGGCCGCCGCCGCCCGAGCCGCCGGACCCCCGCAGATCCGCAACGCGGGCACGCTCGGCGGCAACATCGCCGGCGCCGCCCCCACCGGCGACTCGCTGCCCGTGCTGGCCGCCCTGGAGGCGTCCGTCCTCGTCGCCGGCCCGGACGGCAACCGTGAGCTGCCGGTCAGCCATCTGCTCACCGCCATGGACCCGCTGCGGCCGGGCGAGGTCCTCGCGTACGTCCGGGTCCCGCTGCTGCACGCGCCGCAGACGTTCCTCAAGGCCACCGGCCGCACCGGACCCGGCCGCGCGATCGCGTCCGTCGCCGTCGTCCTCGACCCCGCCCGCCGGGGCGTACGCTGCGCGGTGGGAGCTGTCGCACCGGTGCCGCTGCGGCCGCTCGAGGCCGAACGCTGGGTCGCCGGGCTGATCGACTGGGACGGCGAGCGGACGCTGGCGCCGGAGGCCCTCACGGCCTTCGGCGAGTACGTCGCCGCCGCCTGCATCCCCGACCCCCTGCCGGCCCCGGACGGCACCACGGCCCCCGAACTGCCCCCCGCGGCCGTCCAGCTGCGGCGTACGGTGGCCGCACTGGCCCGCCGCGCGCTGGGGAGGGCACTGGCATGAGTGACGACGTGTACGACGACAGGACACCGGACGGGCGCATGACCGACCAGCCGCAGGCGGGGTCCCCCCAGCCGCACGGCGGGGGATTCACCCCTGGGCACGGGGTGTGGGAGCCCCTGCCCCACGGCGAGTACGACGCCGACCAGACCATGCAGGTGTCCTTCGCGGCGCAGCTGTCCATGACCGAGCCCGGAGCCGACCCGCTCGCCGCCCCGGGCCACGGCTACGCGCCCGAGCCGACCGGCATGCCGATAACGGTCGCCCCCGCGGAGGCGCCCGGAGGCCCGGCCGCCGGTGAGGACGCGGCCACCACGTGGGCGATCCCCGTCGTGCGCGAGGACGCCACCGCCGACGACTCCGGCGAGTACTCGGTGGGCGCCTTCGTGCCCACCCCCGACCCGTCGCGCCCCTGGACCGCCCCCGCCGCCCCGCACGCGCCCCCGCTGCCGCGCCCCGGCGTCGCAGCGGACGGCGGCTGGGCGCTCCCCGCGGACGCCACCGGCCAGTGGACGCTGCCCCTCACCCCGGACGGCGCCGCCGGGGAGTCCGGTGAGTACGGCTTCCCGCCCGTGTCCGCCCCCGCGCCGGACGGCGCCGCCGAGGAGTTCCGGTCCGAGCCGGTCCCCGGCGAGGACGCCGCGCACCCGCAGGAGCCCGCGGCGGACCTCGGCGCGGACCTCACCGCCGAAGAGTCCCCGGCCGCGGAGGAGGCGGCCGAGGAGCCCGGCGACGGGCCCGGCGCGGACGCGCACAGCGAGCACCCGGTGGACTCCTACGTCCTCAACGTCAACGGCACCGACCGGCCCGTCACCGACGCCTGGCTCGGCGAGTCCCTGCTGTACGTGCTGCGCGAGCGCCTCGGCCTCGCCGGCGCCAAGGACGGCTGCGAGCAGGGCGAGTGCGGCGCGTGCTCGGTCAAGGTCGACGGCCGTCTCGTCGCCTCCTGCCTCGTGCCCGCCGCGACCGCCGCGGGCAGCGACATCCGCACCGTCGAGGGGCTGTCCGCCGACGGCGGGCCCTCGGACGTCCAGCGCGCGCTGGCCGTGTGCGGGGCCGTGCAGTGCGGTTTCTGCATCCCCGGCATGGCGATGACCGTGCACGACCTGCTCGAGGGCAACCACAGCCCGACCGAGCTGGAGACCAGGCAGGCCATCAGCGGCAACCTCTGCCGCTGCTCCGGGTACCAGGGCGTCCTGGAGGCCGTGCGCCAGGTCGTGGCCGAGCGCGAGGAGACCGCGGAGGGCGCCGCGGACGACACCGCCGGCGACCCGGCCGACGGCATCCGCGTCCCGCACCCGCGCCCCTCCTCCGGAGGCCCGGCGTGAGCACCCCGGACCTCCTGACCCGGCACCACCTCCCCCCTCGCGGCAGCGAAAGGTACGCGCGATGACGGGCCCCGACGCCGCGACGGCCACCCCGGCCGTGGGCACCCCCGCGACGGTCGCGACGGGCGCCGCCGAGCAGCAGTCCACACCGACGGGCATCGGCGCGTCCCTGCCCGCCACCGACGGGATGGCCAAGGCCCAGGGGACGTACCCCTACGCCGCCGACCTGTGGGCCGAGGGCCTGCTGTGGGCGGCCGTGCTGCGCTCCCCGCACCCGCACGCCCGCATCCTGTCCATCGACACCTCCGAGGCCGTCGCGCTGCCCGGAGTGCGGGCCGTGGTGACCCACGAGGACGTGCCCGGCGACGCGATGCACGGCCGGCGGGTCGCCGACCGTCCGGTCTTCGCCAAGGACACCGTCCGGCACCACGGCGAGGCCATCGCCGCCGTGGCCGCCGACCACCCCGACACCGCCCGGCTGGCCGCCGCCGCCATCCAGGTCGAGTACGAGGTCCTGGAGCCCGTCATCGACCCCGAGCGGGCCTTCTCGGCGCCCCCGCTGCACCCCGACGGCAACCTGATCCGGCACATCCCGCTGCAGTTCGGCGACCCGGACGCGGTCGGCGAGGTCGTCGTCGAGGGCTTGTACCGGGTCGGCCGCCAGGACCCGGCCCCGGTCGGCGCCGAGGCCGGACTCGCCGTGCCCCGCCCCGACGGCGGCGTCGAACTGTACGTCGCCTCCACCGACCCGCACAGCGACCGCGACCTGGCCGCCGCCTGCTTCGGCCTGGAGCAGGACCGCGTCAAGGTCGTCGTCACCGGCGTGCCCGGTGCGATGGGCGACCGCGAGGACTCCGGCGTGCAGATCCCGCTGGGTCTGCTGGCGCTGAAGACCGGCTGCCCGGTGAAGTTCGTGGCCACCCGCGAGGAGTCCTTCCTCAGCCACAGCCACCGCCACCCCACGCTGCTGCGTTACCGCCACCACGCGGACGCCGAGGGACGGCTGGTCAAGGTCGAGGCCCAGGTGCTGCTGGACGCTGGCGCGTACGCCGACACCTCCGCCGACGCCCTGGCCGCGGCCGTCGCCTTCGCCGCCGGCCCCTACGTCGTGCCGCACGTCTTCGTCGAGGGCTGGGCGGTGCGCACCAACAACCCGCCGTCGGGCCACGTCCGGGGCGAGGGCGCGATGCAGGTCTGCGCGGCCTACGAGGGCCAGATGGACAAGCTCGCCGCCAAACTCGGCCTGGACCCGGCCGAGATCCGCATGCGCAACGTCATGGCCACCGGCGACCTGCTGCCCACCGGCCAGACGGTCACCTGCCCGGCGCCCGTCGGCGAACTGCTCAAGGCCGTGCGCGACACCGACCTGCCGCCGCTGCCCATGGACGACGACGAGTCCGAATGGCTGCTCCCCGGCGGCCTGGAGGGCGCCGGCGAGCCGGGCGCGGTGCGCCGCGGCGTGGGCTACGCGCTCGGCATGGTCCACATGCTCGGCGCCGAGGGCACCGACGAGGTCTCCACCGCCACCGTGCGGGTCCACGACGGCGCCGCCACCGTCATCTGCGCCGCGGTCGACACCGGCCAGGGCTTCGCCACCCTCGCCCGGCAGATCGTGCAGGAGGTGCTCGGCGTCGAGGACGTCCGCGTCCTGCCGTCCGACACCGACCAGCCCCCGGCCGGCGCCGCCGCGCGCGGCCGCCACACCTGGGTCTCCGGCGGCGCCGTCGAACGCGCCGCCAAGATGGTGCGCACCCAGCTGCTGCAGCCGCTCGCCGGGAAGTTCGGCATGTCGCCGGAACTGCTCTCCATCGCCGACGGCAAGATCACCTCGTACGACGGGGTGCTCTCCACCACCGTCGAGGAGGAGCTGGCCGGCAAGGAGCTGTGGGCCACCGCCCAGTGCCGCCCGCACCCCACCGAGGGGCTCGATGACACCGGCCAGGGCGACGCCTTCGTGGGCCTCGCCTTCTGCGCCGTGCGAGCCGTGGTCGACGTCGACATCGAACTCGGCGCGATCCGGGTCGTGGAGATGGCCGTCGCCCAGGACGTCGGCCGGATCCTCAACCCCGCGCAGCTGTTGGCCCGCATCGAGGCCGGGGTCACCCAGGGCGTCGGCATGGCCCTCATGGAGGACCTCCGCGCGCCGCGCGGCGTCATCAAGCGGCCCAGCCTGACCGGCTATTCGCTGCCCACGGCGCTCGACGCGCCCGCGATCCGCGTGGTGCGGCTCGTCGAGGAACGCGACGTGCTCGCCCCCTTCGGCGCCAAGGCCGCCAGCGCGGTCCCCGTCGTCGTCTCCCCGGCCGCCGTCGCCTCCGCCGTCCGCGCGGCCACCGGCCGCCCGGTCAGCCGCCTGCCCATCCGCCCCCAGCACGCGGTGGCCCGCCCCCAGGGCTGACGCCCCGCCACACACCCCGAAGGGCCCGGTCCATGCGGACCGGGCCCTTCCTGTGGAGGCCGGACACTCCTGGCGGTTCAGCTCGGCCCTTCTGCCACGACCGGCTGTGTGCCAGGGTTGCGAGGGGGTGACCGGGACCCGTCTTGCGTTTCCAGGAACATGCGGCGGCACTGGGCGAAGGGGCATGTACGGCCGATCATGAGTTCAACGTCATGGGCTGCACGGCGAGTGCGAGTCGGGAGGAGACTCCTGCGATCCGCGATCGGGCACTGCGACCGGCTCGTGGCATCGGATCTGAGGAGGGTCGACGGTCTCCGCATCGAACCACCCGCGCTGGCCCGGAAGATCAGACGCAGCGTTCGCGTCTCGTCCACGAGGCACCATTTCTCCGTCCACCTGTCCGATCACGGATTCTGGCGCTGGCTGCGCTGGATCGCCTTCTTCGTTCTGCTGTACCTCGCCGGTTTCCTGCTTCGGCTCGCGGAAGCCAGGGCCGGAAACCCGCCGGGCGGTCCTCTCATCGACGTGATGACGAATTCGGTGGGACTGCTGCTGGCGGCGGTCGTGATGCCGGTGGTCCTCGGCAGGGTGGTGACGGCCTCAAGGACCGCGATGGCGCGGTTCGTGGTCCTGATGGTGGCGACGACCCTACCTTTCGTCATCACCGATGTGATCTCCTCCGTTCGGGAGATCCTTTCGGCGTCCTGGGGTGCTGCCTGGCGGAACGCCGGAGGATGGCTGGGCGTCGTGGCGTGCGGCACCGTGATCCTGACCCTGCTGATTCCGCCCGGGATCGACGTCGTCGTGACCGAGGTCAGGAGCCGTCGCCTTCGCCGGCCGCTCGATCCGCTCGTGGTCCACACCCTGGTGCTGGCCGACGACATGACGCGCAACAGGCATCGGTGGCGCGAGGCCGCGGTGGCGCGGCGCTGGTGCCGTGAACTCGAGAACCTGGCCTGGCGGGCGATGGACGCCTTCGACCTTTCGCGAAGGGCGCACGTGGGGGACGTCGCCCTGCGTCGGAGGCTTCGAGGAGAGGCGAAGCGGGCCGGCCTCATCTACCGGAGCCTCATACCCCTGATCGTCGAAGCGCGTGATGCGGAGGCGATCGACCGGGTCAGGAACAACCTCGTCCACGGCATCGAGCTCATGGCCGACGACGACATGGCGGCGATCCTTTCCACCGCTCCTGTCTGGGAGCCCTCCTCGCCCCAGTTGAAGGCTTGGTTCCGCCGCGTCGTGCCGGGATTCGTCCTCATATCCTTCGGCGTGATCGTGCCGATGCTGCCTGTCTTCGCGCAGCACGGACAAGGGGCGCAAAGTCTCAGGTGGGGACTGATCCTGGCGGGAGCGGCCGTCGTGGCATCCGCGAGTCCGGACGTCTCCGCAAGGGTGAACGAGGCTGTCGGGCGGGCGTTCAACGCGAAGTGACGCGGGCGTGCCCGGCCGTTCGGGCGGGTTCATTGCCGTTCTCGGAGCGGGGTGTGCAGTGGCTCGCGGACGAGTGCGAACCACGGCGTGGGCAAAGTGCCCCGGCCACGCGAGCGACAGCTCACGACACGCTAATTTGGGGCACCCCAAGGCAGAGGAGAGCCCCGTGGGCAAGGTGGTCATGTACAGCTCGGTGTCGGTGGACGGCTTCGTCGCGGACGAGAATGACCAGCCCGGACCGCTGTTCGACTGGTTGTCCAGCAGTGACGTCCCGTTGGACGAGAGCGGCGTGCTGAAGGTGTCGCAGACGTCCTACGACTACACCCGGCCGTACTGGGACCAGATCGGAGTCACGATCGTCGGCCGCCACGTCTTCGACCTGACGGACGGCTGGGACGGGAAGCCGCCGGGCGGGATCGACCACGTGGTCGTCGTGACGCACCGGCCGGAGCCCGAGGGCTGGGACCCCGAAGCGCCGTTTCACTTCGTCAACGGCGTCGAGGCAGCCGTAGCCAAGGCGCAGGAGCTTGCGGGTGACCGCATGGTCGAGGTCGCCGCCGGCGACGTCGGTGGCCAGGTGCTTGCCGCGGGCCTGATCGACGAGGTGCGCATGGACGTCGTACCCGTCGTGTTCGGGTCCGGCAAGCGCTACTTCGGGTCGGTCCACGCGCAGCACCTGTTGGAGGATCCTGACGTGGCGATTCAGGGCAACCGGGTGCTTCACCTGCGCTATCGGGTGCGCCGTTGACCGATCTGAGCGGTCGACACGGTGCGAACCGAGGTGGCGAAACAGGTCGACGGTCTGATCCGGAAGCCGGGGACGGACGGGCCGGATGACGGCGACGATGGCGCCGCCGGCGTGCTCGTGCCGGTCAACTGAGACGGGAACTGAGACGGACAGATAGATGGGTCGCAGCTCTTCTGAGGGGCGCCCTATTCTTTTCCCTGGTCAAGGCAGAAGAGGCCGTGGCGGGAATCGAACCCACGTAACTCGATTTGCAGTCGAGCCCCTGAACCACTCGGGCACACGGCCTTGCGTCGTCGACGTGACTCGACCATAGACGCGGCCCCCGGGAGGGGGTCAACGTTTCCCGGGGGCCTGCAACAGGACTGCCACACGCCGTTCACGAACCGCCGGGCGACGCGAGGAACTCCTCCACCACCGGGCGGAACAGCCCGGGTTCGTCCACCCACGGGAAGTGCCCGACGGCGTGCAGCGGACGCAGGCGGGCGTGCGGGAAGCAGGCCGCGACGACCTCGCCCGCGCGCATCCCGGTGATGGCGTCACGGTCGCCGGTGAGGACCAGCACCGGGCAGGTCACCTCGCGCAGCCGGGCCAGGACGGCGAGCCGGGCCGGTTCGTCGATGCCCTGCCAGAAGCCGGCGCGGGGGACCGGGTGCAACTGGCCGCCCTCGGCGGCGGCGTGGGCGCGCTGGGGCGCGTCCCAGTGGCCGTACGCCATCGGCGCGACCTGCAGCAGCAGCGTACGGACCCGGTCGAGGTCGTCGGCGGTCTCCAGCTCGGCGAGGGCGGCGACCGCCTCCGGCCACCAGGGTTCGCGCACGCGGCTCTCGAAGATCTCGCGGGCGTCGTCGGGCAGCTCGCCCTGCAGCCGGGAGCCCGGGGTGACCAGCACGAGGTGCGTCAGCCGCTCCGGGTAGGCGGCGGCGTACACCTGCGCGGTCGCGGCGGCCGCGTCGTGCGCGAGCAGCGCGAAGCGCTCCAGGCCCAGGTGCGCGCGGAGCGCCTCGACGTCCTGGGCGAGCCGGGGGAAGGAGTAGGCGCGCGGGTCGCCCGCCGGCGGGCTGCCGCCGGTGCCCCGACTGTCCGGGACCACCAGGCGCCTGCCCCGGTCCAGACCGCCCAGGTCGCCCAGGTAGGCGGCGTCCCGCCCCGGGCCGCCGGCGAGCGCGAGCAGTACGGGCCCCTCGCCCCGGTCCTGGTAGGCGAGCTCGGTTCCGTCGTACGAGGTGTAGTGCGGCATGGCCTACGCCTTCCCGGCCCGGGCCCGCTTCTCCCGGCCCTAGGCCGAAAGGCCGACCCGGGTGCCAGGGGCAACGAGCCGGTTGACCCCTTACCATGTCGTGGTGACCACCGCAGACACCGAGCCGGTATCCGGCCACGCAGGCATGCCCCTCGCCGGGCCGGACACCGGAGCCGACACCCTCCTGGGCAGCCGCTACCGCGCGCTGACCCTCGCGATGGTCTCCGTCGTCCTGCTCATCGCCTTCGAGGCCACCGCCGTCGGCACCGCCATGCCCATCGCCGCCCGCGAGCTGGACGGGCTGCCGCTGTACGCCTTCGCCTTCTCCGGCTACTTCACGACCTCGCTCTTCGCGATGGTCGTCAGCGGCCAGTGGTGCGACCGCACCGGGCCGCTGGCGCCGCTCGTCACCGGCATCGGCGCCTTCGCGGCCGGCCTGGTCGTCTCCGGCACCGCCCAGTCCATGTGGCCGTTCGTGCTGGGCCGCGCCGTGCAGGGCATCGGCGGCGGGCTCGTCATCGTCGCCCTGTACGTCGTCGTCGGCCTCGCCTACCCCGAACGCCTGCGGCCCGCGGTGATGGCGGCCTTCGCCGCGTCCTGGGTGCTGCCCTCCATCGTCGGCCCGCTCGTGGCCGGCACGGTCACCGAGCAGTTCGGCTGGCGCTGGGTCTTCCTCGCCATCCCCCTGCTCGTCGTGCTCCCGCTCCTCACCGGCCTGCCCGCACTGCGCCGCGCCTCCCTCCAGCGACCGCCGGACGACCGCGTGGCCCCCGACGGCCGCCGGCTGCGCCTCGCGCTCGCCGTCTCCGCCGGCGCCGGGCTGCTCCAGTACGCCGGGCAGGACCTGAGGCCGCTGTCGCTGCTCTTTGCCGTGGCGGGCGCCGCGCTCGTCGTCCCGGCCGCACTGCGGCTGCTGCCCCGCGGCACCTTCCGCGCGGCCCGCGGACTCCCGTCCGTGGTGCTGCTGCGCGGTGTGGCGTCCGGCACATTCCTCGGCGCGGAGAGCTTCGTCCCGCTCATGCTCGTCACGCAGCGGCACATGTCCCCGACCCTCGCCGGGCTCTCCCTGGCCAGCGGCGGCGTCACCTGGGGCATCGGCTCCTGGATCCAGGGCCGCCCCCGCCTCGAACCCCACCGCGAACGCCTCGTCGTCCTCGGCATGTTCCTCATGGCCGCCGCGATCGCCGGCGCCGCCCTGCCGCTCCTGGACGCCGCCCCCGCCTGGAGCGCCGCCGCCGCGTGGGGCGTGGGCGGCCTCGGCGCGGGCCTGGTCATCTCGTCCCTGAGCGTCATCCTCTTCAAGCTCTCGGCCCCCTCCGAGGCCGGCGCGAACTCCGCCGCCCTCCAGGTCTCCGACGCGCTCTCCAGCGTCGTCCTGGTCGCCGCCGCGGGCACCGTCTTCGCCGCCCTCGGCGGGGCGGCGGGCGCCTTCACGGCCGTCCTCCTCCCCATGTCCGTCCTCGCCCTCGCAGGCGTCGCCGTCGCGGCCCGCCTCCGCCCGAAAACCGGGTGAGACGGGCGCGCCGGGGGGTTACCGTCCCGGTGTGAAAGAGCTGACCCTCGTCTTCACCGACGCCGAGTGGGAGTCCCTGGGCGACCTCGCCGACGCGCACGGCGTGCCCGTCGCGGAGTTCGTGCGCATGGCGGTGCGGGCGTACGAGGCGGCCGAGGCCGCGCGCGTCCGCGCCGCGGGGGAGGCGTACGCCGCCGCCCACGCGGACCTGCTGCGCAGGCTGGGGGAGTGACGTGACCGTGCGCCACCTCACACTCGCCGAGGTCACCGACCTCGCCCGCCTCGCCTGCGGTGGCGAACCGCCCGTGGTGCGCGAGCCCGGGCTGCTCGCGTCGGCCGTGCACCGGCCGCGGGCGCGGATGTTCGGCGTCGAGGCGTACGGGGACGTGTACGAGCGGGCGGGTGCGCTGCTGCACGCGATCGCGGCGAACCATCCCCTGGTCGACGGGAACAAGCGGACGGCGTGGCTGGCGGCGGCGGTGTTCCTGGACCTGAACGGGGTCGACCTGCGGTCGGCCGACCAGGACGCGGCGTACGCCCTGGTCGTCTCCGTCGCGGCGGGTGAGGTCTCCGTCCCCGCGGCGATCGGTCACGCCCTGGCCCGCCTGGCCTCCCCCTGACGCGGTCCCTCGCGGCCCGGGTTCGCCATTGCGGCCTTGTGCGTCATGTGCGGCCCCGTTACGCCTGCGGCGGGCATCCCCACCCTCTCTCCCTCCCCCAGCCTTCGGCCGGGGGCCCCATGGGGGCACCCCGCCGCACCCTCTCCGGTCGTGTGGGCGACTAACGGCCGGACGGGGTTCAAAAGGCGGTCCGGGGTTGCCGCAGGTGCCTTACTGACCCCCCACCGGCCGTCAGTCGCCCACACAGCGGGAGGGGGTGTGGCGGGGTGCGCCTATGGGGGTCCCCCCGGCCGAAGGCTGGGGGAGACGAGCGGCGAACGCGGCACCGACCCCACAACGACCAGGCGCAGGCCCGCACTGACCGAGCCGGGCAATCGGGCGGGCGGCGGGGAAACCGCCCGCCGCAGGCGCAACGCACCCGCACACGACAACGGGCCGCAACCACGAGCCCGCGCCGCGCGCCAGTAGGCTGTGACGGTTGTCGTACCCGACCCGTCACCGGAGACCGTGACTACCACCGCCCCGCACAGCGCAAGCAGCTCGCACTCGCACCACCTGTCGCCCGCCTTCCCCGGCCGCGCCCCCTGGGGCACGGCCGGCAAGCTGCGCGCCTGGCAGCAGGGTGCCCTGGACCGTTACGTCGCGACGCAGCCGCGTGACTTCCTGGCCGTCGCGACGCCCGGCGCAGGCAAGACGACGTTCGCGCTCACCCTGGCCTCGTACCTGCTCCACAACCACCTCGTGCAGCAGATCACCGTCGTCGCCCCCACCGAGCACCTGAAGAAGCAGTGGGCGGAGGCGGCGGCCCGGATAGGCATCAAGCTGGACCCGGAGTACAGCGCGGGGCCGGTCGGCAAGGAATACCACGGGGTCGCGGTGACCTACGCGGGCGTCGGCGTGCGCCCGATGCTGCACCGCAACCGTTGTGAGCAGCGCAAGACGCTGGTGATCCTGGACGAGATCCACCACGCGGGCGACAGCCGGTCCTGGGGCGAGGCGTGCCTGGAGGCGTTCGAGCCGGCGGCCAGGCGGCTGGCGCTGACCGGGACGCCGTTCCGGTCGGACACGAACCCGATCCCGTTCGTGACGTACGAGGAGGGCAACGACGGCATCCGCCGGTCCTCCGCCGACTACACCTACGGCTACGGCAACGCGCTCGCCGACCACGTCGTGCGCCCTGTGATCTTCCTCTCCTACAGCGGCAACATGCGCTGGCGCACGAAGGCCGGCGACGAGATCTCCGCACGGCTCGGCGAGCCGATGACCAGGGACGCGATCGGCCAGGCCTGGCGGACCGCGCTGGCGCCGACCGGCGAGTGGATCCCGAACGTGCTGCGCGCCGCCGACCAGCGGCTGACGGAGGTCCGCAAGTCCATCCCGGACGCCGGCGCCCTGGTGATCGCCACCGACCAGGACTCGGCCCGCGCGTACGCCAAGCTGATCCGGGAGATCACCGGGCACAAGGCGACCGTGGTGCTCTCCGACGACACCGGGGCGTCCTCACGGATCGAGGAGTTCAGCGCGAGCGAGGACCGCTGGATGGTGGCGGTCCGCATGGTGTCGGAGGGCGTGGACGTCCCGCGGCTGGCCGTCGGGGTCTACGCGACGACGATCTCCACCCCGTTGTTCTTCGCACAGGCGGTGGGCCGCTTCGTGCGGTCGCGGCGGCGCGGCGAGACGGCCTCCGTCTTCCTGCCGACCATCCCCATGCTGCTGGAATTCGCGGGCGAGATGGAGGTGGAGCGCGACCACGCCCTCGACAAGCCCAAGAAGGAGGGCGAGGAGGACCCGTACGCGGAGTCCGAGAAGGAGCTGGAGGAGGCCGAGAAGCAGCAGGACGAGGACACCGGCGAGCAGGACATGCTGCCCTTCGAGGCGCTGGAGTCCGACGCCGTCTTCGACCGGGTGCTGTACGACGGCGCCGAGTTCGGCATGCAGGCGCACCCGGGCAGCGAGGAGGAGCAGGACTACCTGGGCATTCCGGGCCTCCTCGAGCCGGACCAGGTGGAGTTGCTGCTGCAGAAGCGGCAGGCCCGGCAGATCGCGCACAGCCGGAAGAAGCCGGACAGCGAGGCGGACCTGCTGGAACTGCCCGCCGAGCGGCGGCCGATCGTCACGCACAAGGAGCTGCTGGAGCTGCGGAAGCGGCTGAACACGATGGTCGCCGCGTACAACCACCAGAGCGGCAAGCCGCACGGCGTCATCCACAACGAGCTGCGCCGGGTGTGCGGCGGACCGCCGAGCGCGGAGGCGACGGCGGGGCAGCTCAACGAACGCATCAAGAAGGTCCAGGAGTGGGCGACGCGGATGCGCTGAGCGGCGGCCGTCCGCTCATCCGCGGTGCCCGCGCCGGGTGCTGATGGTACGTCAGTGGCGCTGTGAATCTTGCGGTGCGAGAGGTGATTCCGCGGAAGATTTACGTCGTGCGCCCCCGCTACCCCGGTCACGTGACCGGATTGTGGACGAAGTCTTCCGCTGAGCGGTACGCATCGCTACCGTTCCGGTCACGCAACGCGCCGTGGCAGAGCAGCCTCGGGGCGCCAGCCGGTACCGCCAGACCGGTGGCCTCTCCGCGCTCTGCCGCGGGACCGGCAGTGCTCCCGCCGTGAGAGATGAGCCGCCACTCACACGAGAGGGGGGCGTCGTGACCGCGGAGACCTCTCAGACGCTCGATCGGGGCCTGCGGGTCCTGAAGCTGTTGGCCGACACCGACCACGGACTGACCGTCACGGAGCTGGCGGTGAAGCTGGGCGTCAACCGTACGGTGGTCTACCGCCTCCTGGCCACGCTGGAGCAGCACTCCCTGGTCCGCCGGGACCTCGGCGGCCGCGCCCGGGTCGGGCTCGGCGTGCTGCGGCTGGCGCACCAGGTGCACCCGCTGCTGCGCGAGGCCGCGCTCCCCGCCCTGCGCTCCCTCGCCGAGGACATCGGCGCCACCGCCCACCTCACCCTGGTCGACGGCACCGAGGCGCTGGCCGTGGCGGTCGTCGAGCCCAGCTGGACCGACTACCACGTCGCCTACCGGACCGGTTTCCGGCACTCCCTCGACCGCGGCGCCGCGGGCCGGGCGATCCTCGCCGGGCGCAGCGTGCAGCCGTACGAGCCCGATCCACGGTGTTCCGAGGGCCCCGGGTACGTGCTGACCCACGGCGAGCTGGAGGCCGGGGCGAGCGGCGCGGCGGCCCCGCTGGTGGGGGTGCCGGGCATCGAGGGCAGCGTGGGCGTGGTGATGCTCGCCGACGCGATACCCGAACGGGTGGGTCCCCGGGTCGTCGAGGCGGCGCTGGAGGTCGCCGACGCCTTGCGCTAGCGGCCGTGGCGCCCCGGGCCCCGGCACGCCGGGCCGCCGCCGTGAACTACATTCACCCCATGCCTTTCGTCTCCGCCCGGAACCGGATCCTCGCCGTCTGCGCCGCGCTCGTGGCCGCGCTGCTGGCGGTGGCCCTGTTCGCGCCGCTGCCGATCTCGATCGTCGTGCCGGGGCTGACGGCCGACGTCCTCGGCGACGACCAGGGCAAGCCGGTAATCACGATCTCCGGGACCGGGACCCGCGACACCTCGGGGCAGCTGCGGATGACGACCATCGCGGCGACGAACCCGGACGCGGCCGTCCGCTTCGGTGACGTCCTCAAGGCCTGGTTCGCCACGGACCAGGCCGTGATGCCGCGCGACGCGGTCTACCCGACCGGCGGCACCGTCAAGGAGATCGAGCGGCACAACCAGGCGGAGATGACCGAGTCCCAGCAGGACGCCACCGCCGCGGCCCTGCGGCAGCTGCGGCTGTCCCCCTCGGACGTCGAGGTCACCCTCCACCTCGCGGACGTCGGCGGGCCCAGCGCGGGGCTGATGTTCAGCCTGGGCATCATCGACAAGATCGAGGGCAACGGCCGCGGTGGCGACCTCACCGGCGGCCGCAGGATCGCCGGTACGGGGACGATCACCGCCGGCGGAAAGGTCGGCCCGGTCGGCGGCGTCCCGCTCAAGGAGCAGGCCGCCCGGCGTGACGGCGCGACCGTCTTCCTCGTCCCGAAGGCCGAGTGCGCCGACGCCAGGGCCGAACTCCCCAAGGGGCTGCGCCTGGTGCCCGTCACCACCCTGGACGGCGCGATCGACGCCCTGGACGCCCTCGACAGCGGCGGCAAGGTCCCCAGCTGCTAGTGCGAGGTCATGTGCCCCGCCGGGCGTCCATGTGGCGCCAGGAGGGGAAGACCAGCGGGCACAGCGTCGCCAGGAAGTACGCCCCGCCGGTCAGCAGCAGCGCGCCGGCCAGGCCGATGCCGTCCACCAGGTAGCCCGCGGCGAGGCCGCCCACGGGGGTGGTGAGCAGCACCCCGGCACCCAGGGTGCCCAGGGCGCGGGTGCGCAGCTCGTCCGGGATGTTCTCGAAGGTCACCGTCGCCAGGATCGGGTTGAGCGCCCCGGCCGCGATGCCGCCGGCCACCATGGTCACCGCCAGGGCACCCCATCCGGGCACCCACGCGGCGACCAGGAACCGGGGCGCGCCGCACAGCAGGAAGCACACCGTGTAGACCGGCCATCGCGGCAGGCGGTGGCCCACCGCGCCGTACAGCAGTGCCCCGGCGAGCGCGCCGGCCCCGAAGAGCCCGGACAGCAGGCCGAGTTGGACGGAGCCGCCGAGCTCCCGGTCGGCGTGCACGGGCAGCAGCACCGAACTCCAGCCCGCGTCGAGGCCGTTGGTGACCATGACCATCAAGGTGATCGCGAGCAGCAGCCGGGAGCGGATCAGGAAGGCGTAGCCCTCGCGCAGTTCGGCCCGGTACGTACGCAGCGAGACCGGTGCCGCGTCCTTGGCGGGTTCGGCGCCGGGCAGCCCGCGGACGCCGAAGGCGATCAGCAGCGCGGAGACGGCGAAGGTCGCGGCGTCCAGCAGCAGCACCGCCTCCGCGCCCAGGACGGCGATGAGCACACCGCCGGCCGAGGCGCCGAGCATCCGGGCGCCGCGTGAGGCGCCGTCGAAGTAGCCCGCGGCGCGCCCCAGTGGCGTCCCGGCCCGCTCGGCCAGCACGGGCAGCAGGACCTCCCGCGCGGTCTCGCCGGGGGCGTGGAAGAGCCCGCTGACGGCCATCAGCGCGCACAGCTGCCAGAAGCGCAGCACGCCCGCGAAGTGGAGCAGCGGGATCGCCACGACGGCCACCGCGCACACCGCGTCCGACAGGACCGAGGACCTGCGCCGTCCGAAGCGGTCGATGACCGGCCCCCCGACGAGCGCGGAGACGACGACCGGCAGGGTCGCGCAGAACGCCGCAAGGCCCGCGCGGGCGGCGCTGCCGGTGGTCTGCAGCACGAACCACGGGACGGCGAGCACGGTGAGCGAATTGCCGCTGATCGACACGACGTTGGCGGCCAGCACCAGCCGCAGCGGCCGCGGATCGGGTACCGGCGCGGGCCCGGTGGCCCGCGCGGTGCCGTCGGATATGCCGGTTCCGGTCTCCATGTGTGTCCCCCGTGGTCGGTGCGGTCAGTCGGCGGTGCGCGGAAAGGTGTGCAGGTGGACGCGGACGGGCACGGCGTCCTCGGTGTCCCCGGCGTCCTCGTGGTCCGAGGGGTGCTCGCCCTCCGAGGTGCGGTAGCGCTCCAGCACGGCGTGGAGTTCGTCGCGCAGGGCGCGGGCCCCGGCCGGGGTGAGCCGCAGGGCGAAGTCGCTGAGGTCGAAGCTGCGGCGCCACTCCGCGGACCAGTCGCCGACGGTGGCGAGCCAGGTCTCCAGCTCCGCGGCGTGGTGAGCGGCGACCTCGCGCCCGAACAGCCCGATGGCGGCGCGCACTTCGGGGTCGGCGTGGCCGAGGAAGCCCCCGGCGTCGAAGTGCGTGCCGCGGTGGGCGGCCCTCCACCAGCGCTCGCGCGCGGTGCCGCGGTCCGGTTCCTCCTCGACGAAGCCGTACGCCGCCAGTTGCCGCAGGTGGTAGCTGGTGGCGCCGCTGGATTCGCCGAGCCGGGCCGCCAGGCCGGAGGCGGTGGCGGGGCCGTACTCGCGCAGCGCTGCGAGCAGCCGGATGCGCAGCGGGTGCGCGAGGCCGCGCAGGGTGCGCGGGTCGAGGCTGATGACGCCGGGGTCGGTCGCGTCGGCGGTGGGGTCGTCTGGCACGGTCCCACCGTAGAGGCTGCAAAGATTTCTTTGCAATGCTTTCTTTGCATGCATCGCCCGACGCGCTCACCCCGCGCGCTCACCCCGCCCTGATGAAGCCCTCCTTCACCAGCCACTCCTTGGCGACCTCGTGCGGGTCCTCGCCCTCCACGTCCACCTTCGCGTTGAGCTCCCGGCCGACGTCGGTGGTCAGCTTCTCCGACAGCGGGTCGAGCAGGGAGCGGATGGCCGGCCAGCGCTCAAGGGCCTCGCTGTTGACGACGGGGGCGGCGTCGTAGTTCGGGAAGAAGCGTTTGTCGTCCTCCATGACCTGCAGGTCCAGGGAGGCGATCCGGCCGTCGGTCGTGTAGACCTCGCCGAGCAGGCAGGAACCGGGCTTGGCGATCTGGGTGTAGATGATCCCGGTGTCCATCTTGCGGATGTTGGCGGAGGGCAGGTCCATGCCGTACGCCTTCTCCATGCCGGGCAGGCCGTCGTCCCGCGAGGCGAACTCGTTCTCCACGCAGAGGGTGACGGCCTTGGGGTCCCTCCTCGACAGGGCGGCCACGTCGGACAGGGTCCGCAGCCCGTACGGGCGGTTCTTGTCCCGGCTGATGGCGAGGGCGTAGGTGTTGTCCAGGGTGGACGGCCGCAGCCAGGTGATGCCGTTGCGCAGATCGGCGTCGCGGACGGCCCGCCACTGCTCCATGGGGTCGGCGATGGGCTCGTCGTGCCCGAGGTAGGTGATCCAGGCGGTGCCCGTGTACTCGTACATGGCGTCCGCGGCACCGGACTTGACCGCCTCCCGCGCCCCGATGGAGCCCTGGATGTTGGTGCGGTCCAGCACCTCGGCGCCGGCCGCCTTGAAGACCAGGCCGATCATCGAGCCCAGGATGATCTGCTCGCTGAAGCTCTTGGACGTCACCGTCAGCGAGGCGCCCTTCAGCGGGAGGCCCTGTCCCAGGGAGCCGGGGCGCACGTCGTCGACGAGCGGGCTGCCGCTCTTGAGCCCGCAGCCCGGGGCGCAGGCGAGCAGCACCAGGAGGCCCGCGGACAGGGCCCGGCGGCGCATCAGCCCGTGTCCAGACCGTGCGGCCGCAGCACCTGCTCGGCCAGCGACGCCAGCCAGTCCACCAGCAGGGCCAGCACCACGGTGAGCACCGAACCCAGCACGAGCACCGGCACGCGCTGGGTGACGATCCCGGTGGTGATGATGTCGCCGAGCCCGCCGCCGCCGACGAAGGTGGCGAGCGTGGCGGTGCCCACGTTGAGCACGAGCGCGGTGCGCACGCCGGCCAGGATCAGCGGTACCGCCAGCGGCAGTTCGATCCGGGACAGCGTCCCGGCCGCCGACATCCCGACGCCGCGGGAGGCCTCGATCAGGGTGGGGTCGATGGCCCGCAGCCCCGCCATGGTGTTGGACAGCACCGGCAGCACCGCGTAGACCACCATGCCGATCAGCGCCGTGCGCGGCCCGATGCCCAGCCAGATGACCAGCAGCGCCAGCATCCCGATGGCGGGCGTCGCCTGCCCGATGTTGGCGATCGCCGTGACCACCGGCGCGGCCGGGCGCAGCCGCCGCCGGGTCAACGCGATGCCGAGCGGGACGGCGATGACCAGCACCCAGAAGGTGGAGATCGCGGTCAGCTTGACGTGCTGCCACAGCCGCACCCTGACGGTGTCGCCGACGAGGGCGTTCTCGGCGATGGAGTCGAGGGTGATGCCGGTGATCCACAGATAGGTGGCGAGCAGGACGAGGGCGAGCACGACCGGGGTGACCAGCAGTCTCCGCCAGGTCGGCCGCCGGGCCGGCGGTCCGGCGGCGGGCCCGGAGGGCCGGTCGCCGAGGCCCTCGCCGCCCGCGGGTTCCTCCGGACCGGCCGGGCCCTGCCCGGCACCGGGAGCCGTCGCGGGCCCTCCCGGCCCGCCCGTCCCGCCCGGCGGTGCACCGGTGGCGGGGCTCATGCCCGCGCCCCCCGTTCGTGGTCGGCGCCCTCCTGCTCGGCCCGGGTCTGCGGGGCGCGCAGCTCCTCCAGTTCGTGACGGTGCTCCAGGGCCGCCAGCCGGTCCTCCTCCAGCAGTTGGTGCACGGAGTTGAGCAGCGTCTCCATGTCCACCACCCCGGTGAACTCGCCGCGCCGCCCGGTCACCGCGACCCGTCCGCTGCTGTCGGTGAGGACCGCCTCCAGGGCGTCCCGCAGGGTCGCGTCCCGGGTCACCGTGTCGCCCACCAGCGTCCCGGCGCGGGCCAGCGAGCCCTTGGCGCGCATCAGGTCGCCGCGCCGCAGCCACTTGTAGGGGCGGCCCTTGCGGTCCAGCAGCAGCAGTTCGTTGGTCGTGGTCACCTCCCGCAGCCGGTCGAAGATCGACTGGAGGGGGTCGTCCAGGCGCACCGTCGGGAAGTCGGCGACGCCCACGTCCCGCACCCGGGTCAGGTTGAGCCGCTTCAGGGCGGCCCCGGCGCCCACGAACCCGGAGACGAAGTCGTCGGCCGGATTGGTCAGGATCGCCTCCGGGGTGTCGAACTGGGCGATGTGCGAGCGCTCCCGCAGCACCGCGATGCGGTCACCGAGCTTGATCGCCTCGTCGAAGTCATGGGTGACGAAGACGATCGTCTTGTGCAGTTCGTGCTGCAGCCTGATCAGTTCGTCCTGGAGGTGGTCGCGGGTGATCGGGTCGACGGCGCCGAAGGGCTCGTCCATCAGCAGCACCGGGGGATCGGCCGCCAGCGCCCGCGCCACCCCGACGCGCTGCTGCTGACCGCCCGACAGCTGGCGCGGGTAGCGGCCCCGGAACTCCCTCGGGTCCAGACCGACCAGGTCCAGCATCTCCTCGACGCGGTCCCGGACCCGCGCCCTGGACCAGCCCACCATCCGGGGGACGAGCCCGATGTTCTCGGCCACCGTCATGTGCGGGAACAGCCCGGAGGACTGGATCGCGTAGCCGATCTTGCGGCGCAGCTTCACCGGGTCCATGTGGGTGACGTCCTCGCCGCCGATGCGGATGCGGCCCGAGGTCGGCTCGATCAGCCGGTTGATCATCTTCAGGGTGGTGGACTTCCCGCACCCGGAGGGCCCGACGAAGATCACCGTCTCGCCGGCCCCGATCTCCATGCTCACGCCGTCCACGGCCGGTTCCGCGCTGCCCGGGTAGCGCTTGGTCAGCTGCTCCAGCTCGATGGTCGCGCCCGACGCCTCAGCCACGGATCCCCCGGGGGACGGTGAGCCGCCCGAGCAGCACGTAGCAGGCGTCGAAGAGCAGCGCCAGGACGACGATGCCGACCGTCCCGGCCAGCACCTGGTTGAGCGCGTTGGCACCGCCCAGGGAGGCGATCCCGCGGAAGATCTCGTTGCCGAGCCCCGGCCCGGAGGCGTACGCCGCGATCGCCGCGATGCCCATCAGCATCTGCGTCGCCACCCTGATGCCGGTCAGGATCGGCGGCCACGCCAGCGGCAGCTCGACCCGCGCCAGGGCGGCCGTCCGCGACATCCCGATGCCGCGGGCCGCGTCGACCAGCGCCGGGTCGACCCCGCGCAGCCCCACGATCGCGTTGCGGACCACCGGCAGCAGCCCGTACAGCGTCAGCGCCGTCACCGTCGGGGGGACGCCGAGCCCCAGCCAGGGGATCAGCAGGCCGATCAGGGCCAGGGAGGGGATGGTGAGGATCGTCGCGGTGGAGGTGACGGCCACGGCCGCGGCCCAGTCGCGCCGGTAGGACAGGACCCCGATAGCGACCCCGATCGCGGTCGCCAGCACCATGCACTGGAAGACCAGGCTGGCCTGCTGGTACGCGTCGATCAGCAGCTGCTCGTGACGGCTGGCGAGGTACTCCCAGAAGCTCACCGGGCATCACCCCCGCCGTCCCTCGGCTACGTGTCCGCGTCCTGTGCCGCCTGCTCGACCAGCGGGATGATCCGCAACGGGACCGGGTTCTCCATGACGATCGCCGTGGAGGCCCGCACGATGCCATCAAAGCCCACAACCCGGTCGATCACACGTTGGAGATCGGCGTTCGAGCGGGCCACCAGCCGGCACAGCATGTCCCCCTGCCCGGTCGTGGTGTGCAGCTCCAGGACCTCCGGCACGCCGGCCAAATGCGCCCGCACGTCCGGGCCTTGCCCCTGCTTGATCTCCAGCGTGGCGAACGCCGTCACCGGGTAGCCCAGCGCGGCCGGGTCGACCTGCGGTCCGAAGCCGCGGATCACCCCATTGGCCTGAAGGCGGTCCAGCCGTGCCTGCACGGTCCCGCGCGCCACTCCCAGCCGCCGCGAGGCCTCCAGCACGCCGATCCGCGGTTCCTCGGCGAGCAGCTTGATCAGCCGTCCGTCCAGCCGGTCGATCCCCATGACACCCCAGTCCCTCCTGTGACGGTGGTCACCGTGCACAGAATGCCGCCCGATTTCCACTGACTGCTGTACAGGTTGTCCAGTCGTTCTGCGAACTATTGCGCACCTTGAGGTGCCGGGCGAGGCTGCTGCCATGACTGAGACCCTGGATCACACTTCCCCCACCCCCGGCGACGCGGACCCGTTCCCGGTCAAGGGAATGGACGCGGTCGTCTTCGCGGTGGGCAACGCCAAGCAGGCCGCCCACTACTACTCGACCGCGTTCGGCATGAAGCGCGTGGCCTACTCCGGACCGGAGAACGGCAGCCGCGAGACCGCGTCCTACGTCCTGGAGTCCGGCAGCGCCCGCTTCGTCTTCACCTCCGTCGTCAGGGCCGCCACCGACCACGGCCGCTTCCTGGAGGAGCACGTCGCCGCCCACGGCGACGGCGTCGTGGACCTGGCCCTGGAGGTGCCGGACGTCCGCGCCGCCTACGACTACGCCCTCGCCCACGGCGCCACCGGCCTGGAGGAGCCCCACGAGGTCGGCGACGAGTACGGCACCGTGGTGCTGGCCGCCATCGCCACCTACGGCCAGACCCGCCACACCCTGGTCGAGCGCGGCGCCTACAAGGGCCCGTACCTGCCCGGCTACGTCGCCGCCGAGCCGATCGTGGAGCCGCCGGCCAAGCGGTTCTTCCAGGCGATCGACCACTGCGTCGGCAACGTCGAGCTCGGCAAGATGAACGACTGGGTGACCTTCTACAACCGCGTCATGGGCTTCACCAACATGAAGGAGTTCGTCGGTGACGACATCGCCACCGAGTACTCGGCCCTGATGTCCAAGGTCGTCGCGGACGGCACGCTGAAGGTCAAGTTCCCCATCAACGAGCCCGCGATCGCCAAGAAGAAGTCCCAGATCGACGAGTACCTGGAGTTCTACGGCGGCCCCGGCGTCCAGCACATCGCCCTCGCCACCAACGACATCGTCGCCTCGGTCCGCGCCATGCGCGCCGCGGGCGTCGAGTTCCTCGACACGCCCGACTCCTACTACGACACCCTCGGCGAGTGGGTCGGCGACACCCGCGTCCCGATCGACACCCTGCGGGAGTTGAAGATCCTGGCAGACCGGGACGAAGACGGCTACCTGCTGCAGATCTTCACCAAGCCCGTCCAGGATCGCCCGACCGTCTTCTTCGAAATGATCGAGCGACACGGTTCGATGGGCTTCGGCAAGGGCAACTTCAAGGCGCTCTTCGAAGCGATCGAGCGCGAGCAGGAGCGCCGCGGCAACCTCTGATCGCCACCGCCGCCGACTCCGGCGCCGGACCGTGCCCCCGCGGGGGAGGGCGCGGGCCGGCGCCGGTCGCCGTCAGAAGACGATCGTGAAGTGGCGCAGGGCCGTCAGAAACGCGTACGCGCCGAACGCCCACAACGCCACCGCTCCCAGCACCGCCCCCGTCGCGGCCCACAGCCCCGTGCGCGGCGGCCGCCGCACCGCCCCGGCGAGGGCGCCGATCACCACCCCGGCGGCCGGCAGGCCCGCGATGAGCAGGGCGGCGTTCTCCAGGGCGACCTTGGTGCGGTGGTTGCCCACCCAGTCCGTGGGGCTCTTGTGCTGCGCCGCGTCCGCCGCGCCCATGACCCACAGCACCACCGGCGGGGCGAGCAGCACGACCGCCCACACGCAACGCACCACGATCCTCCGCCCGTGGCGCCGCCGCGCCTGTGCCGTGCCCCCGGGGTCCGTCGTATCCGTCACGGCGGTCATCCTCGCCGCGCCCCCGCCCGCGCCACCATCCGTACGGATACTCGGAAAGCCGTGAGCCGCGCGGTGACGTGATCTTCCCCGGGCGGCGGCGCGGTGCGAAGCTGGACGCATGGGCGATCTCATCGACCGGCTGCGCGCCGGACTCCCCGACGGGGCCATCCTCGCCGATCCCGACGTCACCGCCTCGTACGCCAACGACATGGCCAGCTTCTGCCCGGCCGGGGCGCCCGCGGTGGTCGTCCTGCCGCGCACCGTGGAGCAGGTCCAGCACGTCATGCGGACCGCCACGGCGCTGCGGGTGCCCGTCGTGCCGCAGGGGGCCCGCACCGGCCTGTCGGGCGCCGCCAACGCCTCCGACGGCTGCATCGTGCTCTCCCTGACCAGGATGGACCGCATCCTGGAGATCGACCCCGTCGACCGGGTCGCCGTCGTCGAGCCGGGCGTCGTCAACGCCGCCCTCTCCCGTGCCGTCGCCGAGCGGGGCCTGTACTACCCGCCGGACCCGTCCAGCTGGGAGCAGTGCACCATCGGCGGCAACATCGGCACCGGCTCCGGCGGCCTGTGCTGCGTGAAGTACGGGGTCACCGCCGAGTACGTGCTCGGGCTGGAGGTCGTCCTGGCCGACGGACGGCTGCTGCGCACCGGCCGGCGCACCGCCAAGGGCGTCGCCGGCTACGACCTGACCCGGCTGTTCGTCGGCTCCGAGGGCAGCCTCGGCGTCGTCGTGCGGGCCGTGCTGGCCCTCAAGCCCGCGCCGCCCGCCCAGTTGGCGCTGGTGGCGGAGTTCCCCTCGGCCGAGGCGGCCTGCGCGGCGGTCTGCGACATCATGACCGGCGGCCACGTGCCCTCGCTGCTGGAACTGATGGACGGCACGACCGTGCGCGCGGTCAACGACATGACCAGCATGGGGCTGCCCGAGTCGACCGAGGCACTGCTGCTCGCCGCCTTCGACACCCCCGACCCGGCCGCCGACCTGGCCGCGGTGGGGGCGCTGTGCGCGGCCGCCGGGGCGACGCAGGTGGTGCCCGCCGAGGACGCGGCGGAGTCCGAAATGCTGCTGCAGGCACGGCGGATGGCGCTGCCCGCACTGGAGCGGGTCTCCACGGCCACGATGATCGACGACGTGTGCGTGCCGCGCGGCAGGCTCGCCGCGATGCTCGACGGGGTCGCGGCGATCGCCCGCAAGCACGACCTGACGATCGGCGTGTGCGCGCACGCCGGGGACGGCAACACCCACCCCGTGGTGTGCTTCGACGCCGCCGATCCCGAGGAGTCCGGCCGGGCCCGCGAGTCCTTCGACGAGATCATGGCGCTCGGCCTGGAGCTCGGCGGCACGATCACCGGGGAGCACGGCGTCGGCGTCCTGAAGAAGGAGTGGCTGGCCCGCGAACTCGGCCCGGTGGGCGTGGAGATGCAACGCGGCGTCAAGGCCGTCTTCGACCCGCTCGGCATCCTCAACCCCGGCAAGGTGTTCTGAGCCCACGGCTGAGCCCACGTCTGCGGCCACCCGGCCCGCGGGCCGTCGCCCTACGCGTCCGGCGGCTCGTCGGAGCCGTGCCAGGGGTCGGGCGTGCGGCGCTCGTCGCGCGCGCCCTCGCCGGCGGCCGGGGCCAGCAGCTCGTCCAGCCGCTCGTCCATGGCCAGGTGGTCCAGCTCCGTCCCCGGCGGCACCGCCCGCAGCGTGCGCTCCAGCCACGCCGCCACCGGGTGCGAGGACGCCTCCAGCAGGGCGGTGCCGTCCGGCGAGCTGAGGGCCATGCAGATCACGCTCCGCCCGTCCGTCTTGGTCGGCCAGATCCGTACGTCACCGTGCCCGCTCGGCCGGAACACCCCCTCGACCAGCAGCTCCCGGGCGAAGGTCCAGTTGACGGGGCAGTCGGAGCCGATGTGGAAGGTGATGTGCACGGCGAAGGGATCCTCCGCCCGGTAGGACAGCTTTGCCGGGACGGCGATGCTGCGCTCGGGCGACAGCACCAGGTGCATCTCCAGTTCCCGTTCGACCACGGTGTGCATCTCGTCGTCCTTTCCTCGGCGCGAAGGCCCCTGGCGGTGCTGCGCGGCGGGTGCTGCGCGGGGCCCGCACCGGGAGAGAGCGCATACGGCCTTCACCATTACGCGGGTTCCGGCGATCGGGAGGACTTTTCCCGAAGGCCCGGCACGCGCGAGATGGATGCGGTACACACGGAACGTCGCCGTCCGCCCCGTCCTGGGTGCGTCCGGCCGTACGACGGCCCTCCCGTTCCCGCCCCCGCCGCGCCCACGGCTCCGCGGCGCGCACGTCCCCGTCCGTCCGAGGCGGTGTCAGTTCGGAAGCGTATCGGTTCGGTCGACGGGATTTGCCCCGGAATACCGAACCTCGCCCAAGGATCGTTTCTTTCGTCCGCCCGCCGCGTTCTTCGTTAGTGTCGTCCCTTGCACGCCGGGGACGGCGGGCTGGTCCGAGCGTGTCGGTCGTGAGGGGAGTTGTCTCGGATGACCTCCGGTAGCAGCGGCGGGAGTCTGCCCGGTCCCGGGTACTACCCGGACCCGTCCATCCCGGGCTACATCCGGTACTGGAACGGGTCCTCCTGGGTGCCAGGAACGAGCCGCCCCGCCCCGCAGCCCGGGGAGGACCTCGCGCCGCCGTCCGGTGCGGCCGTGGCAGCGGCCGGCCCCGCGCTGGCACCGCCGCCCGCGCCCCCGGTGCCGCAGACCCCGACGGCGGCGGCGACGCCGTGGACCCCCGCGCTGGAGGAGTCCGGGCCGATGTTCCTGGACGAGGACCCGCGGGCGCCGAGGGCCGAACGCGGACCCGGCACCGGCACCTTCACCGGACTGCAGGCGCAGCCGCAGCCGCGCCCCGCGGAGCAGCCGCGGCAGGAGTCCCGTCCGGAACCCGCCCCGGAGCGGGCGTGGGCCGCCGACCCGGCCCGGCAGGACCCCGCGCCCCGCGTGTCGTGGGGCACCCCCGAGCGTGCGGAGCAGCCCGTCGCACCCGACCGGGCCCCGGCCCCCACCCCGGCCCCCCTGCGGACCGCCGCCCCCGCCCCGTCCCCCGCTCCTTCGCCGGCCCCGGCTCCCGCGGCCGCCCGTGCGGGCGCGGCCGGGACCACGGCGTCCGCGCCGACCGAGAGCGCCGTGCCGGGGCAGCAGCCCCCTCCCGTCCCGTGGGCGCAGCAGGTGCACGACCTGGCCCGTCAGGTCCCGCCGCAGGGCGGGGAGGTCGCCGCCCCCGCGTCATGGCGGCCGGCGGCCGACGACCCGTCGGCCCCCGCGCGGCGGCAGGCGCGCCCCGCGTCGCCGGGGAGGCGCCTGGTGGCCCGGCTGATCGACAGCGTGGTGATGGGCGCGGTCGTCGCGGCCGCCGCTCTGCCGCTGGGCACGGCGGCGTACGAGCACCTGCGCGACAAGGTGGACGCCGCCCGGCTGACCGGCGAGGAGGTGACGGTCTGGCTGATCGACGGCACGACGGGCGTGCAACTGGGCATCCTCGTCGCCGTCGCGCTCGTCACCGGACTGCTGTACGAGGTGCTGCCCACCGCCAAGTGGGGCCGCACCCTGGGCAAGAAGCTGCTCGGTCTGCGCGTGGTGGACATCGAGAGCCGGTACGAGCCCGGCTTCGGGCAGGCGCTGCTCCGCTGGCTCACCCACACGGTGCTGGACGCGCTCGTGATCGGCTTCCTCGGTCTGGCGTGGTGCCTGTTCGACCGGCCGTGGCGGCAGTGCTGGCACGACAAGGCGGCACGCACCTTCGTGGCCCGCGACAACTGACACCCGAACGGCCCCCGCCGGAGGCGCGGCCGAATCGTCCGGGTTTCACTCGGGGCATGAGCACCGACCAGCCCGAGGACCCGTTCGCCAAGCCGCCCCGGGAGCCGTCCGGGCCCGCGCAGCCGCCGCCCGGGCAGTCACCGCCGCCCGCGGAGCAGCAGCCGCCCGGACAGCAGCCGCCGCCCGGACAACAGCCTTACCCGCCGCCCCCGTACCAGCCCCCGCCCGGTGGCGGCTCGCCCTACGACCAGCCGCCCCCGGGCTACGGTGGCGGCGACCCCTACGCCGGCGGCCCGTACGGAGCGGGCGAGCCCGATCCCCTGGCCGGGATGCCCCCGCTGGCGCACCGGGGGCGCAGGCTGCTCGCGCGCATCGTCGACGGGCTGATCATCGGCATCCCGGTCTACGGCCTCACCGGGCTGATCTGGGACTACGACTACAACGCCACCGGTGCGGTGTTCTCCCAGGGCGTCATCTACGCCGTGATCTACCTGGCCTACCAGGTGTTCATGCTCACCCGGTCCGGGCAGAGCCTCGGCAAGAAGCTGCTCAAGGTGCGCGTCGGCATGCTCGCCGACGGCACCAATCCGACGACCCCGGCGGCGCTGAAGCGGGAGTCGGTCTACTCCCTGGTGCCGATCATCCCGTGCTGTGGTGAGATCTTCTGGATCATCGAAGTGCTCTGGTGCACCTGGGATAAGCCGTACCGTCAGTGCCTGCACGACAAAGCAGGGCAAACCGTGGTGGTTTCGGTGGAGTAAGGCACGCTGTGGGGTGATCGTCGCAGGGCCGTGACCCTCTCCGTCTATGCGCCGTCATGCCCGGCTGATTTACTCACTCCATGAGTTCGAATCAACCGCCCGGCTACGGTTACCCGCAGGGCGGCTCGGGGGGCCAGGACCCGTACGGGCAGAACCCGTACGGACAGCAGCCGCACCCCCAGGGCCAGAACCCTTACGACCAGCAGCCGTTCCCGCAGCAGCAGTCGCCCTACGCCTATCCGCAGCAGGGGCCCGGTTACGGCCAGATGCCGACGGACCCGGCCCTGGCGGGCATGCCCCCGCTGGCCGGCAGCGGCCAGCGCTTCCTCGCCCGGCTCATCGACGGCGGCATCTTCCTCGTCGCGCTCATCATCCTGATGGTCGCCACGAGCACCTCCTTCACGGACACCGGCGCGTTCCTCGGCATCGAGCTGCTCGTCTTCGCGGGCGCGTTCGCGTACGAAGGCCTGATGCTCCAGTCGACGGGTCAGACCATCGGCAAGAAGGTCATGAAGATCCGCGTCGCCAAGCTGGCCGACGGCAGCCCGCCCGGCAGTGCCGCCTGGGGCCGCGCGGCGGTCTACTCCTTCATCGGCATCGTGCCGTGCGTGGGCTCCATCCTGTCGCTGCTCAACGTCCTGTGGCACCTGTGGGACAAGCCGTACCGCCAGTGCTGGCACGACAAGGCGGCCAAGACCGTCGTCGTCCAGGCCTGACACCCGCACTGACGAAGACGACGGCCCCGGAGCGTCCGCTCCGGGGCCGTCGGCGTGTTCTGCGGGGGTGCGGGCTCAGCGCCGCAGCGAGTGCTCGCCCAGCCGAGGTTCGGCGGCGCCGCGGACGCGGGGTCGTGGCACCGGCTGCTGCACGACGGGCAGTTCGCGCCTCGTGCGGCGCGTGCCGGCCGGAATCGCCGCCGTCACGGCGACCAGGACACCGAGCGTCAGTCCTGCCGCGGCGATGACCGCCACCGCGACGCCCGATCTCGCCTCGGAGAGCAGCAGCATCGCGAGGGTGGACAGCACCACGGTCGCGGAACCGTAGGTCAGCTGGGCGGGGGTGGGACGTGGCATGGCTGATCCGTCCTCATATACGACGATTGTGGCGGAGCGTCGGCCAGGGCCGTCTTCCCGGTGGTTCAGACGTGGCACGCCAACCACCGACTCTACGGTGCGAGATGCCCGCACGGAACGCCTGGTAAGCGTGACCTAACCCACGGTGCGGAAGCACGGGGGGCGCACGGGGTCGCATCGCGATCTTCCCCGGGTTCCAACGAACCTGCGGTGAAGTGGACTTGTGCAGGTCGATGTGTCCGCTATGCGCAACGGATCGGTCGCTCACCGTACTTGCCGGTCATGGCCAAGTCAAGATCTGTCTTTTCATCCGTCACTCCGGTGCAATGGCTTCACCCTAGGGAGGTCAATACATCGTGATAAGCCAACGACGGACCATCAGATCCGCCGCTCTGGCCGTGGCGATCGCCGCAATAGGCGCCACCGCCTTCCCCGTCGCGGCAGCCCAGGCCGACCCGCAGGCCGGTCGCGTCGTGCGGCACGACCCGGCGAAGGCGGAGCGCGTCGAGCACGATCTGAAGGGCCCGCTGAGCGAGCGCCAGTCCGCCCAGCGCCAGCAGGCGATCGAGCAGGTCATATCGGGCAAGTCCAAGGTCGAGGACCGCGGTGCCTCGGACGTGGTCAAGCTCGGCAAGAACAAGTACGTCGAACTCGGGCGCGAGAAGACCGACAAGATCTTCGTGATCCTCGCCGAGTTCGGGACCAAGACCGACCCGCAGTACGGCGGTACGGCCGGTCCCGCGCACAACCAGATAGCCAAGCCCGACCGCCGCAAGGACAACAGCACGGCGTGGCAGGCCGACTACAACAGCAAGCACTTCCAGGACCTGTACTTCTCCAAGGCCTCCGGCAACGAGTCGATGGCGAAGTACTACGAGAAGCAGTCCTCCGGCCGCTACTCGGTCGCCGGCGAGGTCGCCGACTGGGTCAAGGTCGACTGGAACGAGGCCCGGTACGGCAGCAACAAGTGCGACACCTGCACCTGGAACCTCGTCGCGGACGCGGTGAACAAGTGGGTCGACGCGCGCAAGGCCGCCGGTGACTCCGCCGCCACGATCAAGGCGAAGCTGGCCGAGTACGACCAGTGGGACCGCTACGACTACGACGGCGACGGCAACTTCAACGAGCCCGACGGCTACATCGACCACTTCCAGATCGTGCACGCCGGTGAGGACGAGTCCGCCGGCGGCGGCGCCCAGGGCGAGGACGCGATCTGGGCCCACCGCTGGTACGCGTTCGGCACCGACGCCGGCGCCACCGGCCCGGCGGGCAACCTGCTCGGTGGCACCCAGATCGGCGACACCGGCGTCTGGGTCGGCGACTACACCGTCCAGCCGGAGAACGGCGGCCTCGGGGTCTTCGCCCACGAGTTCGGTCACGACCTCGGTCTGCCGGACCACTACGACACCACCAACACCGCCGAGAACTCCACCGGCTTCTGGACGCTGATGTCGTCCGGTTCCTGGCTCGGCACCGGCAAGGACACCATCGGCGACCTGCCCGGCGACATGACCGCCTGGGACAAGCTGCAGCTGGGCTGGCTGAACTACAGCACCGCCAAGGCCGGCAAGGTCGGGATCAGCACCCTCGGCGTCGCGGAGTACAACACCGCGAGGAAGCAGGGCCTGGTCGTCACGCTGCCGAAGAAGACCGTGACCACCGAGCTGGCGACCCCGGCCGAGGGCGCGAAGCAGTGGTGGAGCGGCAGCGGTGACAACCTGAGCAACACCCTCACCCGTGACATCGACCTCACGGGCAAGACCTCGGCGAGCCTGTCCCTCAAGGGCTGGTACGACATCGAGGAGAACTACGACTACCTCTACACCGAGGTGTCCACCGACGGCGGCGCCAACTGGACGGCGATCGACGGCACCATCGGCGGCGCCCCGCTCCCGCGCGACGCCAGCGACAAGCCGGCCCTGACCGGCACCGCGGCCTCCTACCAGGACATGGTGCTCCCGCTGGACGCCTACGCGGGCACGTCGGTCAAGCTCCGCTTCCGCTACCAGTCCGACGGCGGCGTGGCCCAGAAGGGCTTCCTCGCCGACGCGATCACCCTGACCGCCGACGGCGCGACCGTGTTCAGCGACGGCGCCGAGGCCGGTGACAACGGCTGGACCGCGAACGGCTTCACGGTCAAGGGCTCCACGTTCTCCGAGGACTACGCGCAGTACTACATCGCGGAGAACCGGCAGTACGTCTCGTACGACAAGACCCTGAAGGTCGGACCCTACAACTTCGGCTGGGGCACCACCAAGGAGAACTGGGTCGAGCACTACGCGTACCAGAACGGCCTGCTGATCTGGCTGTGGGACACCTCGATGAACGACAACAACGTCAGCGCGCACCCGGGCGCCGGTCGGATCCTGCCGATCGACGCCCACCCCAAGGCGCTGAAGTGGAGCGACGGCACGCTGCAGCGCAACCGCGTGCAGTCCTACGACTCCACGTTCACCAAGGCCCGCACCGACGCCATCACCCTGCACAAGAACGGCGTCGCCACCAAGCTCCCGAGCCTGCCCGGCAACACGGTCTTCGACGACAAGAACTCCTACTGGTCCTCGGAGAACCCCACGGGCAGCGTGAAGGTGGCCCCGAGCAACACCAGCATCACGATCCTCCACGAGGCCCGGGACGGCAGCACCATCACCGTCCGCGTTGGTCCCTCCAAGAAGTGATCACGCACCGCACGAAGTGACCTGATCGGCCCCCGTCCCCTGGTGGACGGGGGCCGATCTGCCGATCATGTGCTTATGGCCAGCGGCGGTTTCACCAGGCTTCCGAGCGGCGACGTCGTCGTGGCCCTCCGGTTGCCCTCGCCCGGCGGGGCCCCGGACGAGTACATCAGGGTGCTCGTCGTCTCGGCCAACCGCCAGCGCGCGCTGACCCGCCTGCGGAACCTGGGCTTCCGTACCGTCCGTCTCGTCGGCAACATGGAGCCCCCCACGTCCGACGAGATCAACGCCGTCCTCCACCACCCCGACGGCCTCGTCTGGCGCCGCATCCCCTCGGCCCCCGCCGCCGCCTGGCAGTCCATCGCCGCGCTGCTGGGCCCGACGGTGCGCCGCTGAACCCGGGGCGCGGCCCCGGGGCCGTCCTCCCGCTACCGGCCGTCAGGCCTGTTCGCGGACGACCGGCTTGCCGGACAGCTCGGCGCCGGCGGCGCGCAGCTCCTCCAGCGCCGACTCGGTCGTCCTCGCCATGACGCCCGCCGTCAGGTCGAGCAGCACCCGGGTGCGGAAGCCCTCCCGCACGGCGTCCAGCGCGGTCGCCCGCACGCAGTGGTCGGTGGCGATGCCGACCACGTCGACCTCCGCCACCCCGCGCTCGCGCAGCCACCGGGCCAGCCCGGTGCCGTTCTCGTCGGCGCCCTCGAAGCCGCTGTACGCGCCCGCGTACGCGCCCTTGTCGAAGACCGCCTCCACCGCGCCCGAGGCGACCGCCGGAGCGAAGTTGGGGTGGAAACCGACGCCCTCGGTGCCGGCGGCGCAGTGCACCGGCCAGGTGTGGACGTAGTCGGGGTGGTCGGAGAAGTGGTCGCCGGGGGAGACGTGGTGGTCGCGGGTGGCCACGACGTGCCGGTAGCCGGCCGTGGCGTCCCCGATGAGGTCGGTGATGGCGGCGGCGACCTCGGAGCCGCCGGCGACCGCCAGGCTGCCGCCCTCGCAGAAGTCGTTCTGCACGTCCACGACGATCAGTGCGCGGTGCATGGTGGTCGGTCCCTTCCGGTCGCTGTCGCTTCGACTGTAGTGAGCGGCGGCCCTGCGGCGGCAGGGTGCCCCGGCGGATCAGTGGGTGATGTACTCGGTGTGCAGCGCCGGCTCGCCGCGCGACAGCTGGGTCGCGGACAGCGGCAGTGCGGCGCGCGCCTCGATGTGGCGGGTGCGGGCCGCGTCCAGCGGCTCCCGGTGCACGGTCTCGCCGCCCAGCACCAGCGGCACCAGCAACTGCCGGTCCGCCAGCGGTCCCGGGACCGGTCCGGTGCCGATCACCTCGGCCTCGGCGACCCCGTCGGCGTCCAGCCGGCGGGCCGCCCACTTGCGTCCGCCGATGCTGGTCTTGCCGCCCATGGACTTCTTGGCGACCGGCACCAGGGGTGCGTCGGGGTCGTCGGAGGTGGCCCGGGCGACCAGCTTGTAGACCATCGAGCAGGTCGGATGCCCGCTGCCGGTCACCAGGGAGGTGCCGACCCCGTACGCGTCGACCGGCGCCGCGGCCAGCGAGGCGATCGCGTACTCGTCCAGGTCCGAGGTCACCACGATCCGGGTGTCCTTCGCCCCCAGGTCGTCCAGCTGCTGCCGCACCCGGTGGGCGAGCAGCAGCAGGTCCCCGGAGTCGATGCGGACCGCGCCGAGCTCGGGCCCGGCGATCTCCACGGCGGCCCGGACGGCCGTCGCCACGTCGAAGGTGTCGACCAGCAAGGTGGTGCCCCGGCCGAGCGACTCGACCTGGGCGGTGAAGGCGTCCCGCTCGTCGTCGTGGAGCAGGGTGAAGGCGTGCGCGCTGGTGCCGATGGTCGGCAGGCCGTAGCGGAACCCGGCGGCGAGGTTGCTGGAGGAGGCGAAGCCCCCGACGTAGGCGGCGCGGGAGGCCGCCACCGCCGCCAGTTCGTGGGTGCGGCGGGCACCCATCTCCATCAGCGGGCGGCCCCCGGCGGCCACGGCCATCCGGGAGGCGGCGGCCGCGATCGCGGAGTCGTGGTTGAGGATCGACAGCACCACCGTCTCCAGCAGCACCGCCTCGGCGAAGGTGCCCTCGATCCGCATGACCGGCGAGCCGGGGAAGTACACCTCGCCCTCGGGGTAGCCGAGGACGTCGCCGCGGAAGCGGTAGCCGGCCAGCCATTCCAGGGTGGGCGCGTCCACGACGCGCTCCCGTTCCAGGAAGTCCAGGATGCGGTCGTCGAAGCGGAAGTTCTCCACGGCGTCCAGTACCCGGCCGGTGCCGCACACCACCCCGTACCGGCGCCCCTCGGGCAGCCGGCGGGTGAACACCTCGAACACCGAACGACGGTGGGCGGCGCCGCTGCGCAGCGCGGCCTGCAGCATGGTCAGCTCGTACCGGTCTGTGAACAGCGCGGTGGAGGGGACCGTGACGGGCAGTCCCAGGTCTGCAGTGCTCATGTCCGAGGATGCTACCCCCAACTCTCGTCAGAGTGACGATTTCTCGGAGGGCCGGTTTCCCTGTCGGCACGGTCTGGTGACAGCATGGGTCCCGTGAGTGTCGCCCCCGCAGAGATCGAACGGACCGAGTCGAGCGAGGCCCCCTTCGAGGTGCCGTCCCCGGACGTTCCCTGGGTGACTGTCGTCCACAACGACCCGGTCAATCTGATGAGCTACGTGACCTACGTCTTCCAGGCGTACTTCGGCTATCCGAAGGACAAGGCCACCAAGCTCATGCTCGACGTGCACCACAAGGGCCGGGCCGTGGTCTCCAGCGGCACGCGCGAGGAGATGGAGCGCGACGTGCAGGCCATGCACGGCTACGGGCTGTGGGCCACCCTGACGCAGGACCGCTGAGGCCGCGAGACCACCGAGAAGACCACCGAGCCCCTGAGGGACGGCTGATACCGACATGCCCGGCTACTTCCAGACCGCTGCCGCAGGCGGCGCCGCCGTCGCGCTCGACGAGGTCGAGATCTCCATCCTGCGCAGCCTGGCCGTGCAGCTCCTGGAGCTGATCGGCCCCAGCGACGCCGCCGACGGCGCCGAACCGGCCGACCCGCTGGCCGAGCTGTTCGCCGAGGGCCCCACCCGGCCCCCGCAGGACCCGGCGCTCGCCCGGCTCTTCCCCGACGCCTACGAGGAGGAGGCGGACTCCTCGGACTTCCGCCGCTACACCGAGAACGACCTGCGCACCCGCAAGCGCGGCGACGCGCTCGCCGTCGTCCGCAGCCTCGACGCGCTGACCCCCGGCGGCGACGGGGGAGCGGTGCTCAGCCTCGACGCGGAGCAGGCGCGCCAGTGGCTCGGCACCCTCAACGACCTGCGGCTGACCATGGGGACCCGGCTGGAGGTCAGCGAGGACGAGGACAGCGAGCTGTACCGGCTGCCGGACTCCGACCCGCGCAAGCCGCTCGTCATGGCCTACCTCTGGCTCGGGGCGCTCCAGGAGAGCCTCGTGGAGACCCTCATGCCGTGATCCGAGGGGGCGTCCGTTCGCTCAGACGACGCTCAATTCCGGATAACGATCACGTCACCGCAGCGGACCGCATTCCCATTCGGCGCACCTTTTGTCCGCTTCTTCCTGTGCCATGTGCCACATTTGCGCTGCGTGCCCGGCGCGCACCCCGTGATACGAATCCTCGACCACCGGCCGTGACGCCACCCCTGTCACGGTCGGTCGCGTGGCCGGCTGACCCCGGCGTGCACCTCCACCATCCGGGGGGATCGGAACCCGATCCGGGCCAGTTCGGCCGGACGGGCATGGAGAAAGGCACAGCACCATGACCTCGACGCAGGTCGAGCAGTACGAATCCGGCGGCGGCGCCACGGGGGCCGCGCCGGAAGAGGGCTACAAGCGGGGACTCAGCGCCCGTCAGGTCCAGATGATCGCCATCGGCGGCGCCATCGGCACCGGCCTGTTCTACGGGTCCAGCAAGGGCATCGCCGCCATCGGGCCCAGCCTGATCGCGTGTTACACGGCCGCCGGCATCGTGATCTTCTTCATCATGCGGGCCCTCGGCGAGCTCCTCACCTACCGCCCCACCTCCGGCAGCTTCGCCGACTACGCCCGTGAGTTCTTCGGGCCGTTCGCCGGCTTCGCCACCGGCTGGTCGTACTGGGCCCTGTGGGTCACCGCCTGCATGTCCGAGGTCACCGTCGCGGGTGCCTACATCAACTTCTGGTGGCCGTCGGTCCCCGTCTGGTCCACCGCCGCGGTCGCCCTCGTGGTGCTCTTCGTCGGCAACCTCGTCTCGGTCAAGATCTTCGGCGAGCTGGAGTTCTGGTTCTCCACGATCAAGGTCACCGCCATCATCGCGATGATCGTCATCGGCGTCGGCATCCTGACCTTCGGCTTCTCCTCCGCCGGCGACACCGCATCCGTCACCCACCTGTGGGCCGACGGCGGCTTCGCCCCCAACGGCGCCTGGCAGGCCATGCTCGCCATGCAGGGCGTGATCTTCGCCTACCTCGGCGTCGAACTGGTCGGCATCACCGCGGGCGAGGCCGAGAACCCCAAGCAGACCCTGCGCAAGGCGATCAACACCCTGCCGGTCCGCATCGGCATCTTCTACGTCGGCACGCTGATCGTCCTGCTGTCGGTCTTCTCCTGGACCAAGTACACCTCGGGCGTCAGCCCCTTCGTCCAGGTCTTCGCGCAGGTCGGCATCCCCGGCGCCGCCGGGATCATGAACTTCGTGGTCCTCACCGCCGCCCTGTCCTCCTGCAACTCCGGCATCTACTCCACCGGCCGCATGCTGCGCGGGCTGGCCGTCAACGGCGAGGCGCCCAAGGCCGTGGCCAAGCTCAGCGACCGGCAACTCCCGCTGCCCGCGCTCGTCATGTCCACCCTCTTCATGGGCATCGGCGTCATCGTCAACGTCGTCTCCCCGGACAAGGCGTTCGTCTACATCACCTCCGTCGCGACCTGCGCCGGCCTGTGGACCTGGATCGTGATCCTCGCCGCGCACCTGCGCTACCGCGCCAAGGTCCGCGCCGGGCTGCTGCCCGCCGCCGACTTCCGGATGCCGGGCGCCCCGGTCACCAACTGGATCGCCATCGTGGCGCTGCTCTCCGTCGTCGTCCTCATGGCGACCGACGCCGACACCCGCCTCGGCCTGTACGTCTGGCTCGTCTGGTCGGCCCTGCTCGGCATCGGCTACGTGGTCCTCAAGCGGCGCACCCCCGGCGACCCCGCCCTGGCCCTCGCCCAGGAGTAGTCCCGGGCCGCGTCTCAGCAGGTGGCCGCCGTACAGCCGTACGGCGGTCACCTTCTCTATCCTGACGACCATGCTGACCATCACCCGTGCCCTGCACGACGCACTCGTCGCCCACGCCCGCGCCGACCACCCCGACGAGGCCTGCGGCGTGATCGCGGGTCCGGCCGGCAGCGGCCGGCCCGAGCGGCACATCCCGATGCTCAACGCGGCCCGCTCGCCCACGTTCTACGAGTTCGACTCCACCGACCTGCTGGGGCTCTACCGGGAACTCGACGACCGCGACGAGGAGCCGGTGGTCATCTACCACTCGCACACCGCCACCGAGGCCTACCCCTCGCGCACCGACATCTCCTACGCCAACGAGCCCGGCGCCCACTACGTGCTGGTCTCCACCGCCGACACCGACGGCGCCGGCCCCTTCCAGTTCCGCTCGTTCCGCATCGTGGACGGCGAGGTCACCGAGGAGCCGGTGGAGATCGTCGACCCCTCCAACTGAGACGCGACGGTCCGCATCCTGGGACGCCCGTCTCTGGGGCCCCGGGGGAATCGATACGATGAGCCCATGGTTTCCCACGACGTGAGCGACAGGGCGCCGGGCACGCTGCTCGTGGCGCGGCTGCACGTCGACCTGTGCCGCCTCGCCAGCGCGGCATGTACGTGCGCCTGAGCACCGTCAGCCCGCGCAACCCCGCCTTCCCGCCGTACTCACGCACCCACTGGAGCCGACGCATGGCCATCGAGGTCCGCATCCCGACCATCCTCCGCACGTACACCGACGGCGCCAAGGCCGTCGAAGGCAGCGGCAGCACCGTCGACGAACTCCTCGCCGACCTCGACACCCGCCACACCGGCATCCGCGAGCGCATCGTCGACGGCGGCGAGCTGCGGCGCTTCGTCAACGTCTACCTCAACGACGAGGACGTCCGCTTCCTGGACGGCATCGCCACCAAGCTCACCGACGGCGACAGCGTGACGATCCTCCCCGCGGTCGCCGGCGGCAGCGGCCTGCGGGCCGCCCGCGTCGGCGGGCGCTGATGCGGTACGACAGCCCGCTGGCAGCCGTCGGCAACACCCCGCTGGTACGGCTGCCGCGCCTGTCCCCCTCCGGCGAGGTGTCGGTCTGGGCCAAGCTGGAGGACCGCAACCCCACCGGCTCGGTCAAGGACCGCCCGGCGCTGCACATGATCGAGCAGGCCGAGCGCGCCGGCCGGCTCACCCCCGGCTGCACGATCCTCGAACCCACCTCCGGCAACACCGGCATCTCGCTCGCCATGGCGGCCCGGCTCAAGGGCTACCGCATGGTCTGCGTCATGCCCGAGAACACCTCGTCCGAGCGGCGCGAACTGCTCACGATGTGGGGCGCCGAGATCATCCCCTCCCCGGCCGCCGGCGGCTCCAACACCGCCGTCCGCGTCGCCAAGGAACTGGCCGCCGAGCACCCCGACTGGGTGATGCTCTACCAGTACGGCAACCCGGACAACGCCGGCGCCCACTACGCCACGACCGGCCCGGAGATCCTGACCGACCTCCCCTCCGTCACCCACTTCGTCGCCGGGCTCGGCACCACCGGGACCCTCATGGGCGTCGGCCGCTACCTGCGCGAGAAGGTCCCCGGCGTGCAGATCGTCGCCGCCGAGCCCCGCTACGACGACCTCGTCTACGGACTGCGCAACCTCGACGAGGGCTTCATCCCCGAGCTCTACGACGAGTCCGTCCTCACCACCCGCTTCTCCGTCGGCTCCGAGGACGCCGTCCGCCGCACCCGCGAACTGCTCCAGCAGGAGGGCATCTTCGCCGGCGTCTCCACCGGAGCCGCCCTCCACGCCGCCCTCGGCGTGGCCCGCAAGGCCGAACGCGCCGGGGAGCGCGCCGACATCGTGTTCGTCGTCGCCGACGGCGGCTGGAAGTACCTGTCGACCGGCATCTACACCGCCGCGTCCACCGAGGCGGCCGTCGCCGCCCTGCACGGCCAGCTCTGGGCCTGATCCTCCCCCCACGGCGCCCTCACCCCGCCGGACTTCCGGCGGCGAGGGCGCCGTACTGGTGATTCCGCCCACAACGGGGCTCCGCAGAGGAGCACGCGCACGCCGTGCGCCTTACGCTCAAGAACACATGGCGGGTCGCTCCCGCCCCTCCCCCCTCCCCCTGCGGAGCGGGGGCGTCGTGGCGCGCCAACGCAAGACCCCCGGAACAATCCACGGAGGTTTCTGCACATGAAGCTCACCGTCGTCGGCTGCTCGGGGTCGTTCCCGTCCGCGGAATCGGCCTGCTCGAGCTACCTCATCGAGGCCGACGGCTTCCGGCTGCTCCTCGACATGGGCAACGGCGCCCTCGGCGAGCTGCAGCGCCACTGCGGTCTGTACGACCTCGACGCCATCCTGCTGAGCCATCTGCACGCCGACCACTGCATCGACATGTGCGCCTACTTCGTCGCGCGCTACTACCGCCACGAGGGCGGCCCCGCCCACGCCATCCCCGTGTACGGGCCCGAGGGCACCGAACGGCGGCTGGCCAGCGCGTACGGGGACGTGCCCGACGAGAAGTGCATGAGCGAGGTCTTCGACTTCCGCACCCTCGAACCCGGCACCTTCCGCCTCGGCCCCTTCACCATCACCGCGGACGTCGTCAGCCACCCCGTCGAGGCGTACGGCTTCCGTGTCGAGCACGCCGGTCGCGCCATCACCTATTCGGGGGACACCGGTCCCTGCGACGCGCTGCTGACCCTCAGCGAGGGCACCGACCTCTTCCTGTGCGAGGCCTCCTTCACGCACGGCAAGGAGGACATCCCCGACCTGCACCTCAACGGCCGCGAGGCCGGCCAGTACGCGGACCGCGCGGGGGCCGGGCGGCTGCTGCTCACCCACATCCCGCCGTGGACCGACCCGCTGACCAACCTCAAGCACGCCCGCGAGGTCTACGACGGCCCGGTCGAGGTGGCGAAGGCCGGCGCGGTCTACGAGGTCTGAGCGCCCCGCCCGGAGCAGTACGAAGCCCCCGGAACCAGACCTTCGGTTCCAGGGGCTTCGTCGTGTGCCGCGCCGGGCGCTACGCCTTGACGAGGTCCTCGTTCTCCTCCTCGGGCTCGCGGCCCGGGGTGGGGAGGTTGAACTTGGTGATCGCGAAGCGGAAGACCACGTAGTAGATCACCGAGAAGACGAGTCCGATCGGGATGATCAGCCACGGCTTGGTCGACAGGTTCCAGTTCAGCAGGTAGTCGATGGCGCCGGCCGAGAACGTGAAGCCCGCATGGACGCCGAAGGCCCAGGTCACGGCCATGGACAGCGCGGTGAGCACCGCGTGGATCGCGTAGAGCAGCGGCGCGATGAACATGAAGGAGAACTCGATCGGCTCGGTGACACCGGTGACGAAGGAGGTCAGCGCGAGCGAGATCATCATGCCCATGACGGCCTTGCGGCGCTCGGGACGGGCCGTGTGGGCGATGGCCAGGGCGGCGGCCGGGAGGCCGAACATCATGATCGGGAAGAAGCCGGTCATGAACTGCCCGGCACCGGGGTCGCCGGCGAAGAAGCGGCTCAGGTCGCCGTGGACGACGGTGCCCGCGGAGTTGGTGAAGTCACCCAGCTGGAACCAGGCCACCGAGTTCACGAACTGGTGCATGCCGATCGGGATCAGCGCACGGTTGATCAGACCGAACAGCGCGGCGCCGACCGAGCCGAGACCGGTCATCCACTCGCCGAAGTTGCTGATGACCTCGCCGATGGGCTCCCAGACCAGACCGAAGAACACACCGACCAGGACGCCGACGAAGGCCATGATGATCGGCACGAGGCGGCGGCCGTTGAAGAAGCCGAGCCAGTCCACCAGCTTCTTGCGGTGGTAGCGCTGCCACAGGACGGCGGCGAGCAGACCCATGATGATGCCGCCGAGCACACCGGGGTTGTTGTAGGTGGCGGGGATGTCCGCGCCGGCCTGGATCTTGGCCTCGGTGACCGGGAAGGCCTTCAGGACGTTGCTGTAGACCAGGAAGCCGACCAGCGCGGCGAGGGCGGTCGAGCCGTCGGCCTTCTTGGCGAAGCCGATGGCGACGCCGATGCAGAACAGCAGCGGCAGGTTGTCGAACACGGCGCCGCCGGCGGTGGCGAACACCGAGGCGACCTTGTCCCAGCCGAGGCCGTCCGCGCCGAAGACGTCGGGCTGGCCGAGACGGAGCAGAATGCCCGCCGCCGGCAGGACGGCGATCGGCAGCTGCAGGCTGCGGCCGACCTTCTGCAGGCCTTGGAAAAGGCCGGAGCCCCGCTTCTTCGCTGCGGGGGCCGCCGATGCGGTGGCGGTTGTCATGGGGGGTCCTCCTGGTCTAAACCACCGAGTGGTGTAGACCAGTATTAACATGTAAGCGACGCGTCAAGGAAAGGCTCCTCCGGTGTGGTCTAGACCACACTCCTGAGCGTGGCGCCTCCGCTACGCCTTGACGTTGCCCCGCTCCATCTCCTCCGCGACCTCCTCCGGCTCACGCCCCGGCGTCGCCAGGTCGAACCTGGTGATCACGAAGCGGAAGAGCACGTAGTACACCGCCGCGAAGACCAGCCCGATCGGGACGATCAACCAGGGCTTCGTCGCCAGGTGCCAGTTGATGACGTAGTCGATCAGCCCCGCCGAGAAGCTGAAGCCGTCGTGCACACCCAGCCCCCACGTCACCGCCATCGACACCCCCGTCAGCACCGCGTGGATCGCGTACAGCGCCGGCGCGATGAAGAGGAACGAGTACTCGACCGGCTCGGTGATGCCCGTCACGAACGAGGTCAGCGCCACCGACAGCATCAGGCCCCCGACCTCCTTGCGGCGGCCCGGGCGGGCGCAGTGCGTGATCGCCAGCGCGGCGGCCGGCAGGGCGAACATCATGATCGGGAAGAAGCCAGAGGTGAACTGCCCGGCCGTCGGGTCACCCGCCAGGAAACGCGTGATGTCCCCGTGCACCACCGTCCCGTCCGGCTTGGTGAAACTGCCGAACTGGAACCACACGAAGACGTTGAGGAACTGGTGCAGCCCCACCGTCAGCAGCGCCCGGTTCGCCACGCCGAAGATCCCCGCCCCGTACGAACCCAGGTCCGTGAGCCACTGGCTGAAGGCGGTGAGCCCGGCACCGATCGGCGGCCAGACGAACACGCACAGCACCGCGAAGACGATCGCGACGAACGCCATGACGATCGGCACCAGCCGACGCCCGTTGAAGAAGCCCAGCCAGTCCACCAGCCTCGTGCGGTGGTAGCGCTGCCAGAAGAACGCCGTCAGCAGCCCGATCACGATCCCGCCGAACACCCCCGGGTTCTGGTACGCCGCCGGAGCCGCCGCCGACGGCGTCCCCGGCGGGATGCACGCCCCGCTGATGGTGCTCGTCGCCAGGAAGGCCGTCCCCGGCGGGCAGTCCTGCGGGAACTGGTGCAGCACCCCGTAGTAGACGAGGAAACCCGCGACCGCCGCCAGCGCCGTCGAACCGTCCGACTTCTTCGCCATCCCGATCGCGACGCCCACCGCGAACAGCAGCGGCAGCCCCAGCGAACCGTCCAGCAGCGCCCCGCCCGCGCCGTCGAAGACCTTCGCCACGTTGTCCCAGCCCAGGCCCTTCGGGCCGAAGACGTCGTCCTGGCCCAGCCGGTTCAGGATGCCCGCCGCCGGCAGCACCGCGATCGGCAGCTGCAGACTCCGTCCCATCTTCTGCAGGCCCTGGAACAGGACACCGCTCCACTTCCGGCTCGGACGCGGGGCGGCTGCGGCGGCGTCCGGACCCATGGGACTACCTCCCGGCAGGTAATGTGGTGTAGACCAGTTGCGGCACGGCTGCGTCACCCATGCATCCCCGCAAAAGCGGTCCGCCACTGCATTACGGTGTGAAATCGGACCGAACGGCCGAGACCAACCAGGAGTACAGATGGCCAGCAAGGCAGAGAAGATCGTCGCCGGGCTCGGCGGACTCGACAACATCGAAGAGGTCGAGGGCTGCATCACCCGTCTCCGCACCGAGGTCAAGGACGCCTCGCTCGTCGACGACGCCGCGCTCAAGGCCGCCGGAGCGCACGGCGTCGTCAAGATGGGCAACGCGATCCAGGTCGTCATCGGCACCGACGCCGACCCCATCGCCGCCGACATCGAGGACATGATGTGACCCGGCGCTGACCGCCGGGGCCACCCCCCCACCTCACCCGCAAGGGGCCCGTTCCCGGACCGGCACGGGCCCCGGGCCGCGCTACGACTAGGCTCGACGCCATGTCTCGTATCGACGGCCGCACCCCCGAAGAGCTCCGCCCCGTCACCATCCAGCGCGGCTGGAGCAAGCACGCCGAAGGATCCGTCCTCGTCTCCTTCGGCGACACCAAGGTCCTCTGCACCGCATCCGTCACCGAGGGCGTCCCCCGCTGGCGCAAGGGCAGCGGCGAAGGCTGGGTCACCGCCGAGTACGCCATGCTGCCCCGCGCCACCAACACCCGAGGCGACCGCGAGTCCGTCCGCGGCAAGATCGGCGGCCGCACCCACGAGATCTCCCGCCTCATCGGCCGCTCCCTGCGCGCCGTCATCGACTACAAGGCGCTCGGGGAGAACACCGTCGTCCTCGACTGCGACGTCCTCCAGGCCGACGGCGGCACCCGCACCGCCGCCATCACCGGCGCCTACGTCGCCCTCGCCGACGCCGTCACCTGGATGCACGGCCGCAAGATCCTCCGCGCCAAGGCCCAGCCCCTCAACGGCACCGTCAGCGCCGTCAGCGTCGGCATCATCGACGGCGTCCCCATGCTCGACCTCTGCTACGAGGAGGACGTCCGCGCCGAGACCGACATGAACGTCGTCTGCACCGGCGACGGCCGCTTCGTCGAGGTCCAGGGAACCGCCGAAGGCCAGCCCTTCGACCGCAAGGAACTCAACAGCCTCCTCGACCTCGCCGTCGCCGGCTGCGCCGAACTCGACGCGCTCCAGCGCGCCGCCCTCGCCGACCTCGAACAGATCACCAAGAACTGACAAAGAGCGCGTCTGCAAAACGCAACCCGAGGACGGCGCGGTGCGTATGTAAAGGTATGCACCCACGCACCCGCCGCCTCGCGGCGCTCGCCACCGCGGCCGCCCTCGGCACCACCGTCCTCATCGGCTGCAGCGCCGTCGACGCCGTCGACAAGGCCCTCGACTGCGCCAACGTCGCAGCCCAGGTCGCCACCGACGTCCAGAACCTGCAGAACGCCGTCAGCAACGCAGGCAACAGCCCGCAGGACGCCGCCAACGCCCTCGACCAGATCGCCGACGACCTCGCCGGCCTCGACGACAAGACCGGCAACGCCGACGTCAACACCGCCGTGGGCGACCTCCAGAAGGCCGTCGAGAACGCACAGAAGGCCGCCGAGAACGGCGACGTCCCCGACATCACCCCCGTCGCAGACGCCGCATCCGAACTCTCCAAGGTCTGCACCCCCGGCTGACGGGATAATCGGACCATGCCGCACACCCGCCTGGTCCTCGCCACCCGCAACGCCCACAAGGTCGCCGAACTCCACGCCATCCTGGCCGACGCCGGACTCGGCGTGGAGCTCGTCGGCGCCGACGCCTACCCCGAGATCCCCGACGTCCGCGAAACCGGCGTCACCTTCGCCGAGAACGCCCTCCTCAAGGCCCACGCCCTTGCCCAGGCCACCGGCCTCCCCGCCGTCGCCGACGACTCCGGCCTCTGCGTCGACGTCCTCGGCGGCGCCCCCGGCATCTTCTCCGCCCGCTGGGCCGGCAAGCACGGCGACGACCGCGCCAACCTCGAACTCCTCCTCGCCCAGCTCTCCGACATCGACACCCCGCACCGCGCCGCCCACTTCATGTGCGCCGCCGCCCTCGCCCTCCCCGACGGCACCGAACGCGTCGTCGAGGGCCGCCTCCTCGGCACGCTGCGCTTCGAGCCCCACGGCGCGAACGGCTTCGGCTACGACCCGATCCTCCAGCCGCTCGGCGAGTCCCGGACCTGCGCCGAACTCACCGCGGAGGAGAAGAACGCCATCAGCCACCGCGGCCTGGCCTTCCGGGGCCTGGTGCCGGTGGTGCGGGAACTGGTGGGGTGAGTGTCCAAAGACGTGGCCTGCGTATCCAAGTCTTGGATTCGCAGGCCACGAATGGTGCGGCGGAAGGGATTCGAACCCTCAAGCCCGATCAAGGGCCACAGATCCTAAGTCTGCTGCGTCGCCACTGCGCCACCGCCGCTAGCCGCCACCCATGGTAACGGGTGGCGGCTGCGGGATCGCATACGGTTTACCGGCTCGGTGTGCGTCTGCCCCCTCGGCACCATGTGTCGGTGACGGCATGGCAGTTCGGGCAGAGTAGACGCAGGTTCTCCGCCCGGTCGTCCAGGCGGTCCCCGTTGATGTGATCCACTTCCAAGGTCATCGGCTTGCCGAGCCAGCTTTCGCCGGTGCCGCATTGTGCGCACCGGGAGGGTGTGCCGATTTCGGCGAGGGCCCTCCGCAACAGCACGGCTTTGGTGCGGTAGCCGTCGGTGCGGGCGACCAGGATGGCGGCCGCGGGCTTCCTGGCGTTGGGTCCGTTCCTGTTGCCGTGCGCCTGCCCCAGGAAGTGGTCGGTGTCCAGTCCGTCCTCGGCCAGCCATGCGCGCAACAGCGCGCGGGTGCGGGTGTTGTCGGGCCTGTCGAGCCGGCGGAGGGTCTCGGCCACGGCAACGGAGTGCGCCACTGCCGCGCGGAGTTCCGCGGGCGTGGGGCGGGGGCGCTTGTGGCCTCTGCCGGAAGAGGGCCTGCGGAAATGGGAGATGTCGATGCCGAAATCACCGAACCGCTTCTCCAGGTAGCGGTGCAGCTTTCCATAGGGCGTCCTGCCGAGGAACGCCACGACCTCCTTCATGGAGTGGCACCGTGCCGCTGCCGCCTCGAGCAGTTCGCGGGTGTACGGGGTTCCGGCGCTCACCGGACCACGTCCCGGTCGCGCCGTTTGCCCCGGCCCCGGTGGGTGTCCGTCGTCGCGTGGCAGTTGGGGCACAGCAGGCGGAGATTGGCCAGGCGGTTGTCCCGCCAGTTGCCGTCCAGGTGGTCGACCTCCAGGGTGAGCGGCTGGCCGCACCACACGGGCTCCGTTCCGCAGAGGGCGCAGCGTTCGGCGATGCCCCGGGCCAGCATCGCCCGCTTGAGCCGGTCACTGTGCACCCGGCGGGCAGTGTCCGCTTCCTGCCTGACCAGGATCTCGTCGTGCGACCGCCGACCCGCGCCACGCGGCCTGGTGACGAAATGCGCGGTGTCGATGCCGAACCCGCGGATGCGGCGGCTGATGTGCGTGTGCTGGCCTCCGACGGCTTCCACTCCCAGATGGCGCAGCACCTCGTACATGTTGGCCGATGCGGCGACTGCTTCGGCGTGGAGGTCACGTGTCCAGCGACCGCCTTCCCGCTCGAAGTGCGAGGTGTCCACACCCATACGTCTCATCCGCTCCCGCAGGTAGCCGCGGGTCGAACTCCTGGGGTCCACGCCCAGTCTCGTCAGCATCTCGGACAGCGTCCGCGAGGACGCCGCCGCCTCGGTGAGGAGTTCACGGGTGTAGGGGCTTGCGGGCACTGATATCCCCCCATGCGATCGTGTGTTGCACTTTCGCACGTTTTAACGACCCGCTTGTACGACGGTTACGCCGACCGGGATACGCCGAAGGGCGCCCGGAACGAGATGCCGGGCGCCCTTCGGAGGGGGAGGTGGGGCTACGCGTCCTTGAGGACCTGGCGCTGGTGGCCGAGGCCGTCGATCTCGAGTTCGACGACGTCGCCGGCCCGGAGGTAGGGCTTGGGCTCGGGGCGGCCGAGGGCGACGCCGGCAGGGGTGCCGGTGTTGATGACGTCGCCGGGGTAGAGGGTCATGAACCGGCTGACGTAGCGGACGACTTCGGCGACCGGGAAGATCTGGTCGGCGGTGGTGCCGTCCTGCTTGAGGTCGCCGTTGACCCACAGCCGCAGGCCCAGGGCCTGGGGGTCGGGGATCTCGTCGGCGGTGACGAGCCAGGGGCCGAGGGGGTTGAAGGTCTCGCAGTTCTTGCCCTTGTCCCACTGGCCGCCGCGTTCGATCTGGAAGGCGCGTTCGGATACGTCGTGGGCGACGGCGTAGCCCGCGACGGCGGCGAGGGCCTCGGTGCCGTCGGCCGCGTAGCGCAGTTCACGGCCGATGACGACGGCGAGTTCGACCTCCCAGTCGGTCTTGAGGCTGCCGCGGGGGACGAGGACGGTGTCGTCGGGACCGACGACGGTGTCGGGGGCCTTCATGAACAGGATGGGCTCGTCGGGGACGGCGGCGCCGGTCTCGCGGGCGTGGTCGTGGTAGTTGAGGCCGATGCAGACGATCTTGCCGATGCGGCTGAGCGGGGGGCCGACGCGCAGGTCCTCGGGGTCGAGGGCGGGGAGGGTGCCGTCGGCGGCCGCGGTGCGGATGCGGGCGAGGGCGTCCGTGTCGGCGAGCAGGGGGCCGTCGATGTCGGGGGTGAGGGAGGACAGGTCGCGCAGGGTGCCGTCCTGGTCGAGCAGGGCCGGGCGTTCGGCTCCGGCGGGGCCGACTCGCAGCAGCTTCACAAGACTCTCCGGGTGTGGTCGGGGGGTGGTGGTCGTGGCCGAGGTCGTGTCCGGGGTCATGTCCGATGGGGGCGGTCATCGGAGGTCTTGGTTGATCCTCCAGCGGCGGGGGTGGCGTCCGCAACCCCTTGACCATGGTGTGGACGGTGCAGCCAGGCGCGTTCGGCGGCGGTCCAGGCGGTCGAGGTGGCGATGTAGAGCCCGGCGGCCGGGGGGACGACCGCGGCGGTGACGAGGGTGCCGAAGGAGAGCAGCGGCAGGTGCTTGGCGAGGCCCTGGGCGTCGGGGGCGGCCTTGCGGGCGCGGCGGTAGGACCAGTAGGCGACGGCGGCGACCACGACGAGGATCGCGGCGTGGAGGGCGCCGGCGCGGTCGTCGCCGATCCGGGTGGCGGAGGAAGCGTGGTAGAGCACGAAGAAGGCGGGGAGTTGGAGGAGCGTGGGGAGCATGCCGGCGAGGGGGGAGGAGCCCTCGTCGGCGTAGAGGTCGGTCAGTGCGCGCTGGAGTTTCTGCGGGTCGCGCCCGTGCTTGCGGCGCAGTTCGGCGACGCGCGGGGCGAGGGCGGCGCGGGTCTTCTCGCCGCGGGCGGCGGCGCGCGCGAGCGGGTGGAGGGCGAGCCTGACGAGGACGGTGAACAGGACGACCGCGGCGGCGGGTGCGGCGGCGGGTCCGGCGAGGGGGGTGAGGGTGTGGGTGAGGGCGAGCAGGAGTTGCGTGAACACGGACATGGGGGTGGGACCCTCCGCGGGTGTCGTCGTGCCGGTCGGGGTGGGCGCGGCGTGACGGGGCGCGGTGGGGCAGCGGGTGCCGGGGTGCGGTGGCGTTGCCCCTAGGCGGCCGTCGGGAGGGGGCGGCCGGGGGCCCTGGGGCGTGGGCGGCCGGAGGCGTCGGGGTCGCGCTGGGGGAGGAAGGCGGTGCGGCGTTGCCGGTCGCGGAGCGCGGTGCGGACGCGTCCGCGGGGTACGGGTGGTGCCGTGGCCGTGAGACGGAGGGCGCTGCCGAGCAGGAGGCCGACGGCGGCGGTGGTCGCGGCGGCGGCGACGGCGGCGGTGAGGCCGGTGTGGGTGAGCAGCAGTGCGGTGAGGAGGAGCAGGAGTGCGGCGCCGTGCAGGCGTGCGGCCGCGGCGGTCCTGCGGATCACGTGGGCTGCTCCTTCCGTTCGTTCCGCAGGGGATGACGAACGGGGGGTCAGCGTGGTTCCGCGGCGGCGAGTCCGCCCCAGACGACGAGGCGGTAGGCGGAGGTGAACTCGGGGGTGCAGGTGGTGAGGGTGATGTAGCGGCCGGGTCCGGTCATGTGCCGGCGGGGGTGGACGGTGCTGTGGGGGACGGGGGCGATGACGGTGCCGTCGGAGGGGGTGGTGCGGGGGACGGTCTGCTGGACGACGTAGGTGTAGCGGGTGGTGGCGGTCTCGACGAGGAGGGTGTCGCCGGGGCGGAGCCGGTCGATGCGGCGGAAGGGTTCGCCGTGGGTGTTGCGGTGGCCGGCGAGGGCGAAGTTGCCGGGCTGTCCGGGTCCGGCGGTGTGCGGGTAGTGGCCGGCGTATCCGTGGTTGAGGACCTTGGCGCGGCTGATGCCTTCGGCGATGGGGGCGGTGACGCCGATGCGGGGGATGCGGAGGACGGCGTAGGCCTGGGAGGGCCGCGGGCCGGAGGTGGCGTTCCCGGTGCGGGTGCCGGTGCCGTTGCTTCGGGAGCGGCTCGTGGGTGCGGTACCGACGGCGACGGCGGCCGTGGATTCCTCCGATGTATCGGAGGTGTCGGCGTCGTCCCACTGTCGTTCCAGGGCGGTCACCCGGTGTGCGGCGGCGGATTGCGCCCGCAGGTTGGTCCACCACAGTTGGTGGGCGACCAGCAGCAGGAGGACGGCGCCGAGGGTGAGGGCGGCTTCGCCGGCGCCCCACAGTGCGCGTCCCTGCCAGCGCAGCGGGGCGTGGGCGCGGGTGGGCATGCGGGCACGGTAGATGACGTCGCGTCAGATTCCCAGGGTCGCGGCCCCGCCGGCCGCCCCGCCCGCGGCTCCGTCACCCGGCCAGGAGCCGGGACACGCTGTAGATGGCCAGGCCCGCCAGGGCGCCGACGACGGTGCCGTTGATCCGGATGAACTGCAGGTCGCGCCCGACGTTGGCCTCGATCTTGCGGGTGGTCTGCTCGGGGTCCCAGCCGGCGATGGTGTCGGTGATCAGCGCGGTGATCTCGTCGCGGTAGGTGGTGACCACGTAGGTGGCGGCGTCCTCCAGCCAGCCGTCGATCTTGGCGGTCAGCCGGGGGTCCTCGGTCATCCGCGCGCCCAGTGACAGCAGTGAGGCCCGGGCCCGCAGCCGCAGCTCGCTGCGCTCGTCCTCGGCGGCGGCGACGATCATGCCGCGGACCGAGCCCCACGCGGACTCGATGAGGTCCTGGACCTCGTTGCGGGCGATCAGGTCCTTCTTGAGCCGCTCGACGCGGGCCCGGGTGTCCGGGTCGGACTGCAGCTCGAAGGCGAAGTCGGCCAGGAAGCGGTCGATGGCGCCGCGGGCGGGGTGCTCGGGCATGTCCCGCATCTCGGCGGTGAAGCGCACGAGTTCCTTGTAGACGCGTTCGCCGACCCGGCGGTCCACGAAGCGCGGTGTCCACCCGGGGGCGCCCTCCTGGACGGCGTGCATCACCGAGTCGGAGTGCTCGACCAGCCAGTCGTGGGCCCGGACGCAGACCAGGTCGACCACCCGCCGGTGCCCGCCGTCGGCGACGACGCGCTCCAGCATCTTCCCTATCCCCGGGGCGATCTCCTGGGCGTCCGCGCGGCGGGTGATGGCCTCGCCGACCACCGCCTGGACGTCGGAGTCGCGCAGCACGGTGAGGGCGCCGCGCAGCGCCGCGGCGCCCTGCTCGGTGACGCGGTCGGCGTGTTCGGGGTGTTCCAGCCAGGCGCCGAGCCGCCGGGCGATGCCGACCTTGCGCAGCCGGGTGCGGACGACCTGCGGGGACAGGAAGTTCTCGCCGACGAAGTCGCCGAGGGTGCGGCCGAGCGCGTCCTTCTTGGTGGGGATGATCGCGGTGTGCGGGATGGGCAGGCCGAGCGGCCTGCGGAAGAGCGCGGTCACCGCGAACCAGTCGGCGAGGGCACCGACCATGCCGGCCTCGGCGGCGGCCGCGACGTAGCCGGACCATCCGCCGGCTCCCGCCGACTCGGCCCACTTGGCCAGCGCGTAGACCGCGGTGGCCGCCAGCAGCAGGCCGGTGGCGATCACCTTCATGCGTCGTACGCCCCGCCGCCGGTCCTCGTCGGCGGGGCTGTATGAGAACGCCGGAGTCGGGTCTTGGTCCGATCCGGTCACCGGGGCCGTTTCCATCCGTCGTATCCACTCCTTCCGCGTATCGTCCACACCACACTCTTCGAGTGCAACGAACGACGAGTTCCCGGCGTCCGACAATGCAGACGGGCAGGCCCGACGCCTCCATGGGATCATGGCGGCAGCGGATCGCGCCGGTTTCCCGCCCTTTGATCCCAGGAGTGAAGCACCGCATGGCCAGGTCGACGGGTTATGCACTGCTCGCCGGAATTGTCGCGCTGGTCGCGGTCATCTCCGCCGCGATCTTCGTCACCGTCAGCCGTACCGACGGATCCGGCCGCTCCGGGCAGCCCATGGTGGCGGCCGGACTCCCGGGTGTTCCGGGCCAGGCCGCGCCCGCGGCGTCCGGTGCGTGGGTCGGCACCTGGTCGACGTCCCCCGCCGGGGGCGAGCCGAACGTGCCGGACGGCTACGCCGGGTGGTCGATCCGCAACGTCGTGCACACCAGTGTCGGCGGCACCTCGGCGCGCGTCCACCTCTCCAACCTCTTCGGCCGGTCGCCGCTGCTGATCGGCCGGTCGACGGTCGCCGTCGCGGCGTCCCCGGGGTCGCCGGCCGCGGCGGACGGCACGATGCGGTCGCTGACCTTCGGCGGGCGGACGTCGGTGCGGATCCCCGCGGGCGGCGAGGTCGTCAGCGATCCCGTCCAACTGGCCGTGCCCCACGCGGCGGACCTGCTGATCACGACGTACACGCCGAAGTCCTCGGGCCCGGTGACGTACCACCCGCGGGCGCAGCAGACCTCGTTCATGGCGGTCGGTGAGCGCACCGCGCGGACCGACGGCTCCGGGTACACCACCTTGACCCCCTACTGGCGCTACGTCACGGGGGTGGACGTCTTCACGCGGCAGGCGGCCGGCTCGGTGGTGCTGTTCGGCGACTCGATCACCGACGGCATCACCTCCACCTCCGGCGCGAACCACCGCTGGCCGGACCGCCTGGCGACGCGGCTGCGCGGCTCCGGGGACCGGGGGCTGCGGCTGGGCGTGCTCAACCAGGGGATCAGCGGCAACCGGGTGCTGCGCGACGGCGGGGACGGCGGCAATCCCAGCGGCCTGAGCCGCCTCGACCGCGACGCGCTCTCCCAGACCGGCGTCCGCACGCTCGTCGTCGAGCTGGGCATCAACGACGTCCTGCGACCGCCGCAGCGGACCGGTGCGGAGGAGATCCTCTCCGGGCTGCGGGAGATCGTGGCGCGCGGTCATGAGCGCGGACTGCGGGTACTGGGTGCCACGCTGACCCCGTGCGGCGGCCACGCCGGCTTCAACACGCGCACCGAGGCGGTGCGGCAGCAGGTGAACGCCGCGATCCGGGCGGGCACGGTCTTCGACGAGGTGATCGACTTCGACCGGGCGCTGCGCGACCCGAACCGTCCCTCCGTGCTGCTGCCCGCCTACGACTCCGGCGACCATCTGCACCCCAGTGACGCCGGCTACCTGCGCATGGCGGAAACTGTGGAGTTGTCGCTGCTCAAGGGCGGCGCGGCGGCCAAGGTGTGACGAGTACGGACGGACGGCGACACCCATGACGGAGCACGCGGGCGGTCTGCCCGGCTACGCGGAGCACTTCGGCGAGCCCGAGGGCTACCTGGACTTCGCCCGCTACGGCCCGCCCTCGCGGGACGTCCTCGACGCCACGGCGGCCGCGCTGGCGGCCTCAGCGGAGGCCGACCACACCACCGTCAACGACCTGATGCGGGCCGAGCCGCGCGCCCGGGCCGCGGCGGCCCGGCTGGCGGGTACGGACACCGGGCACGTGGCGCTGCTGCCCAACGCCTCCATCGGGATCTTCCACGCCGCCTTCGGCGTGCCCGGCGGCGCCGTCCTGGTGCCGTCGGCCGACTTCCCGGCCAACCACTACCCGTGGCGGCGCACGGCCGCCCTGGGCCGGGCGGTCCCGCGCTGGCTGGACGGCGCGCCGACCCCGGACGCGGTGCGCGAGGCGCTGGCGGACGACGTGGTGGCGGTCTCGATCAGCGCCGTGGACTTCCGCACCGGCTACCGGGCCGACCTCGCGGCGCTGCGCGAGGTGATCGGCGACCGGCTGCTCGTGGTGGACGCGATGCAGGCGTTCGGCGTCGTCGAGCAGCCGTGGCAGGCGGCGGACGTGGTCGTGGCGGGCGGCCAGAAGTGGCTGCGGGCCAGCTGGGCGACCGGGTTCGCGGCGCTGTCGGACCGGGCACTGGAGCGGCTTGAGCCCACGCTGACGGGATGGACCGGGGTCGAGGACGTCGCCGTCTTCGACGACACCGAGCACCCGGTCGCGCCGGACGCGCTGCGCTGGAGCATCACCAATCTGAGCCCGGTGACGGCCGCGGCCTTCGCGGCGGCGCTGGAGCTGGTCGAGGGCGTGGGGGTGGCCGCCGTCGAGGCGCACGTCGCGCGCCGGGTCGACGAGCTGATCGACGTGGTCCGTTCGGCCGGCGGGCAGGTGCTGTCCCCGGTGGCCCGCGCCGAGCGGGCGGGCATCGTGTCCTTCGCGCTGCCGGACGTGGACCCGGACCGGATCGCCAAGGCGCTGCACGCGCACGGGGTCACCCCGTCGGTGCGGGCGGACTCCGTCCGGCTGTCGGCCCACGCGTCGACCACGACGGGCGCCGTCGATCGCGTACGCGCCGCGCTGGCCTCGCTGCGCTGACCGGGCCGCGCCGCGGTGGCGACGGCAGCCGGGGGCCCTTCGGTGTGCCGCTGAGGGGAGCGAGCCTGCCGGGCACGCGACGGATCGCGGCCGGGGGACCTGCCCCGGGCGGGCTGCCGGTACGGTCGCGGCGGCCGCGGGGAAGGCGATCCATTGCCGGGGGCCTTCGACGCGCTCGCAGCGGGCGCCCGGCAGTTGCACGGGCGGCAGCTCCCGTTCGACGTCGGCGACGAGGGTGCGCTCGGTCTCCCCGGCGGCGTGCAGCCCGTCGAGCCCGCCGTCGCACGAAGGAGATGCCGTCCACGGCGCGCACCTGGTGGCGTTCGCGGCGGGGCGGCGCAGGTGAGGGCGGACGTCGCGAACAGCGCCTGGCCGATCCGTAGGTACGTCAACGTCATGGACCGGTAGTAGCCCCCCAGATGGGGCGTTCGTGCCGGAGGGCGAGGTAGGTGTATGCGGTGATGGAGCCGAAGACGGTGTCGGTGGAGACGCCGGCCGCGGTGGCCACCCGGTAGGTGGCGTGGCGCCGGAAGCCGCTCGCCGCCACGGTCGCGTACAGGTGCGTGGTCCCTCCTCACGGTGCGGGGAACGGGTCCACCCGTTCGCGCGCAAGCGCCCGACCTTACTCGCGGTGACCGCCGGGTGCCACGGAGGTTTCACCCGCCGGGGTGGTGGGCGTCACGCTTTCGGCCTGTCACAGGCTTGTCACGGATGCGCCGCGATGACCCCATTTGCCCTGATGGTGGGAGAGTGTCCGGCGGGCCGTACGGCACGATTGACCCAAGATGTTCCGCCGGCGGCACAACCCTCGGCGGCCGCGGAGGAGTCAGTACAGACATGAGCAGCAGCAACGCTTCCCCCGGCGGCTGGGAGAACCGGCCCTCCGGCAAGAAGCCGAAGCGCACCGGTGCCCGCAGACTGATCCCGAGCTGGCGCGCGGTGCTCGGCGCGTTCTTGTTGGTCGTGCTGGCGTGCGCGGGGGCGTTCATCATCGGCTACCAGCTGGTCGACATCCCCAAGGCGAACGCGGGCGCGGTCGCGCAGAGCAACGTCTACCTGTACTCCGACGGCACCCAGCTCGCCCGGGACGGCGCGGTCAACCGCGAGAACGTGGGCCTGGACCAGGTGTCCGAGGTCGCCCAGCACGCCACCCTGGCCGCCGAGGACCGCAACTTCTACCACGAGTCCGCGATCAGTCCGAAGGCGATGCTGCGCGCCGCGTGGAACACCGTCACCGGCAAGGGCAAGCAGTCCGGTTCGACCATCACCCAGCAGTACGTCAAGAACTACTACCTCAACCAGGAGCAGACGGCGGTCCGCAAGGCCAAGGAGTTCTTCATCGCGATCAAGCTGGACCGCGAGAAGACCAAGGAGGAGATCCTCGAGGGCTACCTCAACACCAGCTACTACGGCCGCAACGCCTACGGCATCCAGGCCGCCGCCCAGGCCTACTTCGGCAAGGACGCCGACGAACTCGACGCCGCCGAGGGCGCCTACCTGGCGACCCTGCTCAACGCGCCCAGCGAGTACGACATCGTGGCCCACCCGGAGAACAAGGCCAAGGCGGAGGCGCGCTGGGACTACGTGCTGGACGGCATGGTCAAGGAGGGCTGGCTGAGCGAGGGCGAGCGCGCCGGGCTGACGTTCCCGACGCCGCAGAAGGCCAAGGCCGCCACCGGGATGTCCGGCCAGCGCGGCTACCTGGTCGAGGCCGTCAAGGACTACCTGTACGGGGCCGGGATCCTGGACGAGGAGACGCTGCGCTCCGGCGGTTACCGCATCACCACCACCATCGACCGCAAGAAGGAGAAGGCCTTCGTCGAGGCGGCCGAGGAGCAACTCCTGGACAAGCTCGACCCGAAGAAGCACCCGGTGGACAAGTTCGTGCGGGTCGGAGGCGCGTCCATCGACCCGGCCACGGGCAAGGTCGTCGCGATGTACGGCGGCGTCGACTACACCAAGCAGTACGTCAACAACGCGACCCGCGCGGACTACCAGGTGGGCTCCACCTTCAAGCCGTTCATCTTCGCCTCCGCCGTCCAGAACGACTCCACCACCCAGAACGGCCGGCGCATCACCCCGTACACCGTCTACGACGGCCGGAACAAGCGCGAGGTCATCGGGCCGGACGGCCCCACCGGTTACGCCCCGGGGAACGAGGACGGCGTCTCCTACGGGCCGATCACCGTCACCAACGCCATGGACAAGTCCGTGAACTCGGTCTACGCCCAGATGGCGCAGGACGTCGGCCCGGGCAAGGTCAACGACACGGTGCGGGCGCTGGGCATGCCGGAGAAGGTGAAGCTGGTGACCACCCCGGCGATGGCGCTGGGCACGATGACGGCGAGCCCGCTGGACATGGCGCAGACCTACGCGACGCTCGCCAACCACGGCCGCTACGTCCCGTACACCATGGTGGTGAAGATCACCAAGAACGGGCACGACGTGCAGCTGCCCACGCGCCGGCCCACGCAGGCCGTCCACCGCGAGGCCGCCGACACCACGACCTCCATCCTGCGTTCGGTGGTCCGGGGCGGCACCGCCACCGCGGCGCAGGCCGCGGGCCGGCCCGCCGCGGGCAAGACCGGCACCGCGGAGGAGGACAGGGCCGCCTGGTTCGCCGGCTACACCCCGGACCTGGCCACCGTCGTCGCCGTGATGGGCCAGGACTCCGAGACCGGCGCCCAGAAGAAGCTGTACGGCACCACGGGACTGCCCCGTGTCAACGGCGGCGGCTTCCCCACGCAGATCTGGGCCCAGTACACGGCCGACGCGCTGAAGGGGAAGCCGGCGAAGAACTTCAAGCTGCGGCTGGAGCCCGGTGCCCAGGCCCCGCCGACCTCCGCCCCGCCGGCCACCTCCGCCCCGCCCACCACTTCGGCCCCGCCGACGACCTCGGCCCCGCCGACGACCTCCGCCCCGCCCGGCACGGAGGAACCGCCCACCAGTGAGACGCCGACCGAGCCCAGCGGCCCGGCCAGCCCCGGCGAGGACGGCGGCACCGAGGGCGGCGGACTGCCCATCGGCGGCCTGGACGGCGACCCCGGCGGCGGGGACGACTTCCCGTAGGCACAGGGCCGGGCGTCGCCGGGGTCTCCCCGGCGGCGCCCGGTGCGGCCCCGCGCGGCCCCGCGCGGCCCCGTTCCGGTCAGCGCCGGACAGCGCCGGTCAGTGCCCCGAGGTCGCCTTCAGGCCGACCACGGACACCAGCAGCAGGCAGATGAAGAAGATCCGGGCGGCGGTCGCCGGCTCACCCAGCACGACGATGCCGAGTACCGCCGCGCCGGCCGCCCCGATCCCGACCCACACCCCGTAGGCGGTGCCGATCGGCAGCGTCCTCGCCGCGTACGACAACAGCAGCATGCTCGCCACGATGCCGAGCCCCGTGCCGAGGCTGGGCCACAGCCGGGTGAAGCCGTCGGTGTACTTCATGCCGATCGACCAGCCGACCTCGAGCAGGCCGGCGGCACACAACAGGACCCATGCCATGACGGGCACCTCCACGATCCTCAACGGGTCAGGGGGCGTCGTCTTTGCATGGGCCCTGGTACGGCGCGTCTCGTCAGGGGACGAACCCGACGATAACAAATCAGAGGTAGAGGCCGGTGGAGTCCTCCGAGCCCTGCAGCCGCTCCGCCGCCACCGCGTGCAGGTCCCGCTCACGCATCAGCACGTACGCCGTGCCGCGCACCTCGACCTCGGCCCGGTCCTCCGGGTCGAAGAGCACCCGGTCGCCGACCTCCACGGTCCGTACGTTCTGTCCCACCGCGACCACCTCGGCCCAGGCGAGCCGCTTGCCGACGGCCGCCGTGGCGGGGATCAGGATGCCGCCGCCGGAGCGCCGCTCACCCTCGGGGACGTCGGAGCGCACCAGCACGCGGTCGTGCAGCATGCGGATGGGCAGCTTGTCATGCGTATTCGAACTCACAGGTACGACGTTACCGGCGACGCCGGCGCAGTGAGAGCCCGGCCACCACGGCGACCAGCGCCACCGCCGCCACCGCGACCGGCACGATGCGCTCCACGCGCGGCGCGCCGTCCTCCGCGACGAAGTGGCCCCGCAGCTCGGTCACGCCCCGGTTGACCGCCACGTACGCGCGGCCCGCGGTGCGGTCCACCGCGGATGCGACCTTCGCCTTGGCGTCCGCCGCGATCGTGCTGGGGTGCACCCGCACCGCGATCTCGTCCAGCGTCGCGGCGAGCGCCTGCCGCTTGAGGGCGATGTCCGCCTCGATCTGAGCAGGGCTCCTGCCATCCGACACTGCTCCGCCTCCATCGTCCTTGTCGACCGGTACCGTGCAGACAGTCTGTCAGCCCGTCCGTGCCGATGCCCGTCGGCACCCCGAATCGGAGAACTGCACCATGAGCGAGCGCCTCCAGCCCGGCGACACCGCCCCCGCCTTCACCCTTCCCGACGCCGACGGCAACGAGGTCTCCCTCGCCGGCCACGCGGGCCGCAAGGTCGTCGTGTACTTCTACCCGGCCGCCCTCACGCCCGGTTGCACCAAGCAGGCCTGCGACTTCACCGACAACCTCGATCTGCTCGCGGGCGCCGGCTACGACGTCATCGGGATCTCGCCCGACAAGCCGGAGAAGCTGGCCAAGTTCCGCGAGAAGGAATCCCTGAAGGTCACCCTGCTCGCCGACCCCGACAAGTCGGTGCTGAGCGCGTACGGCGCCTTCGGCGAGAAGAAGCTGTACGGCAAGGTGGTGACCGGGGTGATCCGCTCCACCGTCGTCGTCGACGAGCAGGGCAAGGTCGAGCACGCCTGGTACAACGTCAAGGCCACCGGCCACGTCGCCAAGCTCATCCGCGACCTGGGCATCTGACGCCCCGCCGGGCCGGGACCGGTCACGCCCGGGTGTGCGAGCCGGTCAGCGCCGCGTATACCACGACGTTCGCCGAGTAGGACTGGGTGGCGTGGTCGAAGGTGCCGCCGCAGGTGATCAGCCGCAGTTCGGGGCGGACCCCCGAGCCGTACACCCGGTCCGGGCGGAAGCCCGTTTTGTCGACGATCGCCACGCCCTCGACGGCGAACTCGGCGACCGAGCCGTCCGAGCGGGTGACCTCCACCAGGTCGCCCTGGGTGACCGTGCTCAGGGTGTAGAAGACCGCCGCCTTGGTGCGGGTGTCGACGTGCCCGACGATCAGCGCCGCCCCCGCGTCCCCGGGGGCGGGGCCGTGCCCGTACCAGCCGGCCACGTTCGGCGTGGTGAACGGCGGCGGGTCCACCGCGCCGTCGGCGGTGAGCCCCCGCTCCACCAGCTTGGCGTGGATGCCGGCCGAGGGGATGTCGATCCGCAGGGGGCGCGCCGGGGACAGCGGCGTGTGCGCCGCGTAGACCTGGGCGGGCCGCCCCGCGGCTCCGGCGTCCGCGGTCGCGGCGGTCGCGGGGGCGCCCGACCCGGAGCCCGGCAGGCCCGGGTGGACGTATCCCCTCAGCCATGCCGCGCCGAGCACCACGACGGTCGCGAGGGTCGCGACGGTACGTCCCTGCACCGGGTCAGTCCCGGGTGCGGCGACGGTGCACGACCAGTCCCGCTGCCCCTGCCACGGCCAGGACCCCGGCCGCCACGATGCCGGGCACGCCCGCCGGCTGCTGCTGCTCCGCCGTGGCCTGGTGCGCCGCCATGGCGCCGCCGCCCGCGGGGACCGGAGCGGACGGGAAGCCGGAGGCGGCCTCGGTGACCTCCAGCGTGCCCTCGTGGCTCTTGCCGTCGCAGGTGATGGAGACCCGGTAGGAGCCCGGGGTCAGCCCGGAGCGGACCACGGCGGAGGCGTACATCCCGCCGTCGCTGGCCGGGGCGAGGGTGACCGGGGTGACGAACGCGGAGGAGCTGACGGTGCCGGTCTTGGCGCGGTCGCACTGGTCGGTGCGGACGTCGACGTCGCCGCCGGGGCCGGCCGTGCCGGGGGTGATCCTCACCGGGCCGCTGCCGGTTCCGCCGGTTCCGCCGACGCCGCCGACGCCGCCACCGACGCCGCCACCGACGCCGCCGGTCCCGCCGATGCCCCCGGTGCCGCCGATCCCACCGGTGCCGCCGATCCCACCGGTGCCGCCAATGCCCCCGGTTCCGCCGGTGCCGCCGTCGTCGTCCGGGCCGCTGTCCGGGCCGTCGTCGTCCTGTCCGGAGTCGTCACGGCCGCCGTTGTCACGGCCGGAATCCTCGTTGTCGTTGTCGCTGTTGTTGTCGCCGTTGCCGCGCCCGCTGTCGTCGTCATCGTCGTCGTTGTTGTTGTTGTTCTGCCGGCCGTTGTCCTGGCCGTCGTCGTCGCCCTTGTTGCCGAACTGCAGGAGGGGGTTGTTGCTGCCGCCGTCCTGGTCCCCGTCATCCCCGCCTCCGCCACCTCCGCCGCCTCCGCCGAACTGGAACGAGGTCCCGCTGGAGTCGTCCGGTCCGTCGTCGGCCACGGCGGCGGGACCGCACAGCGCGATCAGCGTCGCCGCCGCGGCGGCACACAAGGGAACGCGGGCGGCTCCCATGACAGAGCCCATGATCACAACCTCCACTCAACCGGGCTCACGTCGTCGGATTGGTCGGCCCCGGTGTTTCGAAGGTCCCTTCCCGCGCGGGCCCTCGCATGCGGTGGTGGTCCGGACGGGTCGAAGGGTCGCCCGGACCGGGGACAAGGGGCGGACGCCGCGCGCATGTGCACAGGTCACCCGGCCGGACTAGAGTCCGCAGCCATGACAGCGCGCAAGCCCATTGAATCCTGGCTCACCGACATGGACGGCGTCCTGATGCACGAGGGCATCCCGGTGCCCGGCGCGGACGCCTTTATCAAGCGGCTGCGGGACTCGGGCCGCCCGTTCCTCGTCCTGACGAACAACTCGATCTACACGCCCCGCGACCTGGCGGCGCGGCTCAGCCGCATCGGCCTGGACGTGCCGGCCGAGAACATCTGGACCTCCGCGCTGGCCACGGCCCGCTTCCTGGACGCCCAGCACCCCGGCGGGACGGCGTACGTCATCGGGGAGGCCGGCCTCACCACGGCCCTGCACGACGCGGGCTACGTGCTGACCGACCACGAGCCCGACTTCGTGATCCTGGGCGAGACGCGAACCTACTCCTTCGAGGCCCTCACCAAGGCCATCCGCCTGATCAACGCGGGGTCCCGGTTCATCGCCACCAACCCCGACAACACCGGGCCCTCGCCCGAGGGGGCGCTGCCCGCCACGGGCTCGGTCGCCGCCCTGATCACCAAGGCGACGGGGAAGGACCCGTACTTCGTCGGCAAGCCGAACCCGCTGATGATGCGGACCGGCCTCAACACCATCGGCGCGCACTCGGAGACCTCCGCCATGATCGGCGACCGCATGGACACCGACGTGCTGGCGGGGCTGGAGGCCGGGATGCAGACCTTCCTGGTGCTGACCGGCCTGACCAAGGCGGGCGACATCGACCGCTTCCCCTACCGGCCGACCACCGTCGTGGACTCCATCGCGGACCTCGTCGACCTCGTCTGACCTCGGCTGACGACGGCACCGCCCCCGGCCGCGACCGGCCGGGGGCGGTGGCACCCTCCACGATCCGGGGCGGCCGCACGGTGACGCCGCGCCGCGGGACGTTCACCGGATGATCATCTGCCGGGCGGCGGGAGTTGGGGGCGGCGGAGCAGGCTCTCCCCGCATTTCCTCAGCGATCTTGGAAGGGCGTCCACCGATGCTGTCCCGCACCCGCACGGCCACCCTCGTCCCCGGCGCGGTCGCCACCGTGCTCGCCGCCACGATGGTGCCGCTCCTCGGCACCCCGGCGGGCGCCGCCTCGTACGGCACCCCGACGATCTCCCTGTCCGCCTCCTACCTCTCCGGCGCGGTCGGTGCCACCGCCGACCCGACCGTCACGGTCACCGTCGCGCAGAGCGGCGCGGACGCCTCGGCGCTCACCGTCGCCGCCTCCGCCAGCACCAAGACCTCGGTCGCCGGCACCGGCGACGTGACCGTCACCGGCACGGGCGGCAGCCGCACCCTGGCGGTCGCCCCCCGTGCCCGCGGCTACGCCGACCTGACGGTCAAGGTGACCGGCCTCGGCGGCAAGACCGCCACCAAGACGCTGCACTTCGCCGCCTCCGCCGCCGTCACCCACGCCGCCGACACCCGGTACACCACCGGCTCCAGCGACGCCTCCGCCGCCGTGGACGTCGGCGGCGGCTACATGGTCGTCGCCGACGACGAGAGCAACGTGCTGCGGCTGTACCGGCGCGACGGCTCCGGCGCCGCCGTGCGCACCTGGGACATCGGCTCCAAGGCCGGCGCCTCCTCCGAGATCGACATCGAGGCCGGCACCCGGGCGGGCGACACCATCTACTGGACCGGCTCCATGGGCAACAACAAGGACGGCGAGGTGAAGGCCGACCGCTCCACGCTCTTCGCCACCACCGTCACCGGCAGCGGCGCCGACACCCAGCTGACCGTCTCCGGCTACTACGAGGGCCTGCGCGCCGACCTGATCGCCTGGGACAAGGCGGGCGGGAACCGCTACGGCTTCGCCGCGGGCGCCGCTTCCGGTGAGATACCCAAGGCCATCGACGGCTTCAACGCCGAGGGCATGGAGTTCGCCCCCGGCTCGACCAGCACCGCGTACATCGGCTTCCGCGCCCCGCTGGTGCCCCCGGCCTCCGGCGGGAAGGCGCTGCTGGTGCCGGTCACCAACCTCGACAAGCTGGTCGGCGGCAAGCCCAACACCTCCGTCCACGCCACCTTCGGCACCCCGGTCACCCTCGACCTCGGCGGCCTCAGCGTCCGTGACATCCGCCGCAACGCCGCCGGGCAGTACCTGATCCTGGCCGGTTCCTGGGCAGCCGACGACAACAGCGACCCGTACGCCCTCTACTCCTGGGACGGCAACGCCGGCAGCGCGCCCGTCAAGCTGCTCGACCTGCCCACCTCCGATCCGGGCGCCTGGGAGGCCATCGTGGACGTTCCGGACCTGACCGCGGCAGGTGCCCGGGCGCAGCTGATGACCGACAACGGCGCCGCCGACCTCTACGGGGACGGCAAGGAGGCCAAGGACCTCAGCCACCCCGAGTGGCAGAAGTCCCGCAGCACCTGGTTCACCCTCGGCGGCTGAACCGCAGGGCCGCACCGCCCATGACCAGCAGCACGCCGGCGCCCGTGAGCATCAGCGCGGGCGCCCGGTGCTGTTCGCCCGTGGCGGCCAGGCGCGGTGGGGTGCCCGGGGCGCTGCCCGGGGCGGTCTCGTCGCCCTTGCCGGGTACGGGTGCCGGCCCGGATCCCGTACCGGGACCCGTACCCGGTCCGGTGCCGGGACCGGGGCCCGGCCCGGCGCCCACGGAGGGATCCGGTGCCGGGGACCCGCCCGGGCGTGTGCCCGGCCCGTCACCCGGTCCGGTGCCTTCGCCGCCGTCCCCGCCTCCGCCGCCGTCCGGTTGCCCCTCCTCACCGGGCCGGCCGGGGCGCGGGGACTGCGGCCCGGCCGTGGCGTCCCGGTGGGGGACGACGTCGAAGTCGTAGCCGGCGGACTCCCCGACCCAGTCGCCGTCCGTGCCGCGGCGCTCCATGATCGTGGCCGACGCCGTGACCGGTCCGGCGGGCGTGGGCGCGGTGAAACGCAGCCGCAGTGCGATCGCCACCTTGCGGCGCGAGGGCAGCGTGGTGCCCGGCCCGTCCTTGCCGCCCACCACGGCGATGTTCTCGTCGTTGTCCGTGCGCTCGACGGCCACCGGCCGCCACGAGCGGTCCCGTGCGCTCCGGGCTCCCGCGACGGGGGCCGGCATCCGGTACTCCAGGCGGATCTGATCGGGCGTCAGCTTCCGTCCGCGGTCGACGAAGACGAGGACCGGGTGCACGTCGCGCAGCGGCCCGCTCGACGTGTTCTCCAGTTCCACCCGGAACTCCTCGGGCCCGGCCCCCGCCGTGTAGGTGTGGGGGCCGCCCAGCAGCCGGGCGGTGACCGGGAAGGGCTCCGCGGCCGACTGGGGGGCCGCCGCCACGACCGCGGCCGCCGCGACGGCCAGAGCGCTGCACCACCTCATGGGCAGCGAAGCTCTCACGGTCATCCGCTGATATCACCGCGCGACGCGGTGACGGCCCGCCCCCGCACCCGTACGGGCGGCTAGCCGACCGCCGTCTGGCCGAAGAGCGGCGCCAGCGCCAGCAGCGCGGCCCCCTCGGCGACCACGCGCCGCCCGGCCGCGGCGACGGTGACGGGCACCGTGCGGCCGGCCGCGCGCAGGGTGCGCGGGTCCATGGCGGCGGCCACCTCGCGCGCGAAGAGCACGGGGTCCGCCAGCACGGTGCGGCCGCCGAGCACGACCCGGTCGATGTCCAGCAGGGAGACCAGGTTGGCGGCGCCGACGCCGAGCAGCCGCGCGGCCTGCGCCGTGTCCCCGCGGCCGACGGCGGCCAGGCACAGCGCCTCCAGGCAGCCCCGGTTGCCGCAGGCACACACCGGGCCGTCCAGGGCGACCGCCTGGTGGCCGAACTCGCCCGCGCCGGTGCGGGCGCCGCGGTGCAGCGTGCCGTCGAGCACGAGGCCCGCGCCGAGGCCGGTCCCCAGGTGCAGATAGCCGAACGAGTCCCCGGCGCCGGGGCCCGCCGGGCCCGCCCCCGCGCCGTATGCACCGTCCGTGCCGTCCCGGTCCCCGTCCCCGCCGGGCGGGAGCACGGCGAGGGCCGCCGCGTTGGTGTCCTTGTCCAGCACGACGGGCAGCCCGAGGCGTTCGGCCAGCGCGTCGCGCAGCGGGTAGCCGTCCCATCCCGGCAGGCCCGTGACGCGGTGCAGCATCCCCGCGGTGTGGTCGAGCGGGCCCGGGCAGGCGAGCCCGGCGCCGAGCACCGCCCCGTCCGCGCCGGGCGTGGCGCCGACGGTCTCCCGGACCAGTCCCGCCACCGCCTCCAGCACCTCCCCGGCCGGGCGGCGCAGGTCCAGGGGGACGGTCCGGGCGTCCACCACGCCGCCCGCCAGGTCGGCGAGCACCACCGTCAACTCGTCGCGGTCCAGGTGCACCCCCACGGCGTACCGGGCGCGGCGCGCCAGCCGCAGCAGGGTGCGCGGCTTGCCGCCGGTGGGGGCGCCGCGCCCCGCCTCGTCGACCAGGCCGTCGGCCCGCAGCCGTGCGGTGATCTTGCTGACGGCCTGGGGGGTGAGCCCGGTGCGCTCGGCCAGTTCCAGGCGGCTGATGCCGGCGCCCTCGCCCACGGTCGCCGTCCGCAGCAGGCCCAGGACGAGGGCGGCGTTGTGGCTGCGCAGCGCGGGCAGGTTGGCCCCGGAGATTCCCCTGTTCACATCTCCCATTGTCAGGTTCGCTTGCACTTTGGCAACAGCGTTGCTTAAGTGGTGCCATGGCTCCCGCACCTCTTCGCGTCGGGCTGGTCGGCTACGGTCTGGCCGGCTCGGTCTTCCACGCCCCGCTGATCTCCACCACCGACGGCCTCGTCCTGGACACCGTCGTCACCGGCAACCCGGAGCGCCAGGCGCAGGCACGCGCCGAGCACCCGGACGTCCGCATCGCCGGCCACCCGGACGAGCTGTGGAAGCGCGCCGGCGAGCTCGACCTGATCGTCCTGGCCTCGCCGAACAAGACCCACGTCCCGTTCGCGACCGCCGCGCTGGAGGCCGGACTCGCGGTCGTCGTCGACAAGCCGGTCGCCGGCACCGCGGCCGAGGCGCACGCCCTCGCGGACCTCGCCGACGAGCGCGGCCTGCTGCTCTCGGTCTTCCAGAACCGCCGCTGGGACAACGACTTCCTCACCCTGCGCGGGCTGCTGGAGCGCGGCGAACTGGGCGAGGTGTGGCGCTTCGAGTCCCGCTTCGAGCGGTGGCGGCCGAGCCTGAAGGGCGGCTGGCGTGAGTCCGGCGACCCCGCCGAGATCGGCGGCCTGCTCTACGACCTCGGCAGCCACCTCGTCGACCAGGCGCTGACCCTCTTCGGGCCCGCCGTCTGCGTGTACGGCGAGCTGGACGTGCGCCGGCCCGGCGCCCAGGTGGACGACGACGCCTTCGTGGCCGTCACCCACGCCGGGGGCGTCCGCTCCCACCTGTGGATGAGCGCCACCACCGCCCAGCTCGGCCCCCGCTTCCGGGTGCTCGGCAGCGCCGCGGGATACGTCAAGCACGGCCTGGACCCGCAGGAGGCCGCGCTGCGCGACGGCGCCCGCCCCGCCCCCGGCGCCGTGTGGGGCACCGAACCGGAGGCCGAGTGGGGCGTGCTGGGCGCCGGCGACGAGGTGCGCCCCGTGCCGACCGTGCCGGGCGACTACCCCGCGTACTACGCCGCCGTCGCCGCCGCCCTGCGTGACGGCACCGCGCCTCCGGTGACCGCCCGCGAGGCCGCCGACGCGCTCACGGTCATCGAGGCGGCCGCCGTCTCGGCCCGCGAGGGACGGACCGTGCGGCTCACGCCGAAGGCCTGACCAAAGGCTCTTCCCCGGGGCGTAGCGCCCGGCCCGCGGTCCGCTCCTCCCGGAGCCGCCGGCCGGGCGCTCCTCACCCTCGGGCGCCGGGACCGCGGGAGTGGTCCGGTGCGTCAGGGGAGAGACGGTGGACCCGCCCCGGGCCGGCCGGCGCCCGGCACAGCCGGGTTGTCGCGTCCCGGGACGGCGGCTCCGGAGGCACGCCGACGGGCACGGTGGGCGGGTGGCCGTAGCCGGTGTCCGTGACGCACACCGAACGACGGGCCCGGTCCACACCGAGGGGCACGCGGACCCGGCGCGCCTGCCCGTGCGCGAGGACGTAGCCGCGGGCGACCCTGACCGCCTCGGCCACCCGCGTTGCCGCGGTGCCGTACGCCAGGGCTCGCAGCGCCGCCCCGCTCATCCGGGCGGCCGGGGCGTCGCTGCCCGGGGCGCGCCGCAGGGAGAAGGTCCAGGAGACGTCGGTTGCGGATCTTTGCGGATCGGACAGGGACAGTCGTGAGGAGGCCGCGAGCTTGGCCATGGCCGGACCACGTCCTGAAGGCGTAGGAAGCACTTCCGGCGACCGGGGTCCTGGGCCGCCCTGTCAGGCTAGAACACCCGAACGCGGCCGGGCTAGGGCGTGTGGGGGGCGCGCGTGCGGGGCGCGTGTTCGCTCGTGGGCTCCGGCCAGTCCGGCAGGATCGTGAAGCACCGGGTCAGCCGGGTCGCCCGCAGCGTGCGCAGCGTGAACTCGTCCCGGCACACCAGCCGTACCCGCCCGGAGCGCTCCTCGGCGCGGCGCCGGGCGCGCACCAGCGCCGACAGGCCGCTGCAGTCGATGAACTCCACCGGCCGCAGGTCCACCACGATGTCCGGGCGGTCGGCCCCGGTCAGCGCGTCGAGGGCGGCGGACAGCCCGGGCGCGGTGAGCGCGTCCACCTCGCCGCCGAGCGTCACCAGGGTGCTGGACCCGTCGGTGCGCCGGTCGATCCGGGGCATGGTGTCTGTGGCGTCGTCGGACATGGGACGTCTCCGGGGACGGGAGCCTGGCGCATGCGGCACGGGGACGGGAACAGGACGGGACGCCACCGGGGTCCGGGGTGGTGGGCCCAGCCTATGCCCGACGTGCCGTCACCGGTCCGGCCGAGGACGAACCCGTGACCTCCCCCGCCGGCGGGTCAGTCGCCGGCCCTCCGCAGCGCGTCGGAGTCCACCGTGCCCGCAACGACACCCCGGGCCAGTTCCGCGAGCCGCACCCGGTGGGTGCGCGCGTACCGCCGCAGCGCCGTGAACGCCTCGTCGACGCCGACGCCCCAGCGCTCCGCCAGCACGCCCTTGGCCTGCTCCAGGACGACCCGGCTGTCCAGCGCGGCCTGCAACTGGGCGGCCAGCGCCTCCTGCCGCTGCCGGGCCCGTTCCTGGAGTATCCCGATGGCGGCGGCGTCCGCGAAGGCCCGGGCCAGCGCCACGTCACCGCCCGGGGGATCGCCGGGCACCCCGCGGAACAGGTTCAGCGCGCCGATCACCTCGGCCCGGCGCCGCAGCGGCACGGCGTACGTCGCGTGGAAGCCCCGGTCGCGGGCGAGCGGGGCGAAGCGCGGCCAGCGGTCGTCGCAGCGCGCGAGGTCCGGGGCGGTGACCACGTCCGAACCCCGGTAGCAGTCCAGACAGGGCCCCTCCTCCCGCTGCCGGCGCAGGAGTTCGCCCGCGCCGCCGCAGCCGGCCGCGGTCCGCAGCTCGCCGCGCCCGTCGTCCAGCAGCAGTCCGGCCGCCGTGACGTCCAGCAGCTCCACGCAGCGGCCGGCCACCCGCTCCAGGAAGACGCCCACGTCGAAGTCGCCGTCCAGGGTGTCGGCGAGGTCCACGAAGACCTCGGCGAGCCGCAGCTCGCGCGCACGGTGCGTCGGGTGCTCTGTCACGTCCGGCTCCAGCCCTCTGCGGACACGGCTTCGCCGGGGGATTCTGCCATGGGGAGCAGGCGCGGCATTCGACGGGAAAGACACCGACTGCCCTGATCTGAGGGCCCTTTGACCGTTCGGTATGTCAGGATTGGCGACGACCGGTCTCGTCCCGCCATCCAAGGGGGAGTGGATGTTCGGCACCAACACCGGCCCGCTGCGCAGGGCGGCCTGCGCCGTGTCCGCCGCCGGACTGCTCTCCGTGGCGCTGGGCGGCTGCTTCGGCACCGGCAAGCCCGGGGGGAGCCAGGACAAGGGCGGCGGCAGCGGCCCCGGGAGCACCGCCGGGGCGCCGTTCTGGGTCAACCCGGACACGGCCGCGGCCCGTCAGGCGGCGCAGTGGCGCCAGGACGGCCGGGCGGCCGACGCCGAACTGCTGGAACGGATCGCGGGCCGGCCCGTCGCCGAGTGGATCGGCCAGGACGACGCAGAGGACCGGGCCAGGGGCTACACCGAGGCCGCCGCCCGCGACGGCCGGACGCCCGTGCTCGTGCTCTACAACATCCCGCACCGCGACTGCGGTCAGTACTCCCAGGGCGGCGCCGCCGACGGCGCCGCCTACCGCGCCTGGGTCGACGCGGTCGCCGCCGGCATCGGCGAGCGCGAGGCGCTGGTGGTGCTCGAACCGGACGCCCTCACCCACATCGTCGACGGCTGCACGCCCCGCGGTTTCCAGAAGGAGCGCTACGCCCTGCTGACCCACGCCGTGGACACCCTGGGCGCGCTGCCCCGCGTGCGGGTCTACCTCGACGCCGGCAACGCCGGCTGGGTCAGCGACCCCGCCCGCCTGGCCGGCCCGCTGCGCGCGGCCGGCGTCGCCGCGGCGGACGGCTTCGCCCTCAACACCTCGAACTTCTACAGCACCGCCGCGAACACCACGTACGGCAGGAAGCTCTCCGCGCGGCTCGGCGGCAAGCACTTCGTCATCGACACCAGCCGCAACGGCCGCGGCCCCCTCGACGGCGCCCACGACGAGGCCTGGTGCAACCCGCCCGGCCGCGGCCTGGGCACCCCGCCCACCACCGACACCGGTGACGAACTCGTCGACGCCTACCTGTGGATCAAGCGGCCCGGCGACTCCGACGGCACCTGCAAGGGCGGCCCGCGGGCGGGTGACTGGTGGCCCGAGTACGCCCTGGGACTGGCCCGGCGCGCGGCCTCCTGACCGCCCGCCGGGCCCCTCCCGTCAGGTCACCCGCACCCAGCGCGCCTGCGACGGCGTGCCCTCGTCGTCGGTGACGACCAGCATGTACCAGCCCGGCGGCACGATCGACGGGTCCTCGGGGACGGTCACGCTCACCGACCCCTCGCCGCGCTCCACGTCCAGCGCGATCGACCGCTGCTCCACGTCGGTGGCGTGGGTGACCGCGCTCGGCCGCATCAGCCGTGCCGCCTTGACGCGCTCCGCGTGCGCGGTCGGGAAGGTGGCCGTGCCGCCGCGCCGGAGGGCTTGCGGGCCCGCGCCGAGCGAGGGCCGGGAGTCCCGGTAGCGGTACGCCGGGGTGTAGACCTCGATCCGCTGCTCGAAGAAGCCCGGCTTGGTGTCGGCCGGGTCCCCGAAGAGCGGGTTGGACCCGAAGACCGCCACCCGGCCGTCGGGCAGCAGCAGCGCCTCGGAGTGGTAGTTGCGGCCCACCGACGGGTCGGCGGCCTCCCGGAAGGTGTCGTCCGCCGGGTCGTAGATCTGCGCCCGCAGGATGTCGCTGCCGCCGCGGCCCCGGTAGTCACGGGAGCCGCCGGTGGTGAACACGGTGTCGTCCGGCAGGATCACCGTGTTCAGGTAGCGGGTGGGCTCGGGCAGGTCGGGGCCCGTCGTGTACCGCGGGTCCGCGGCGTCCAGGTCCACCACGGCGGTGCGGGTGGTCGAGGAGTGCGACTCGCCGACCCCGCCGCCGCCCAGCACCATCACCCTTTGGTCCTGCGCGGGCGGCAGCAGCACCGAGCCGGCCGTCTCCAGGTCCTCGGCGTCCTCCAGCCCGGGGACCGCGGTGAAGCGGTTGGTGCGCAGGTCCCACACGCCCGGGACACGGCCCTCGTCGGCCGGCCCGTACCCCGCGTTGGCGCCCGAGTAGAAGATCTTCCCGCCCTTCATCAGGAAGAGCGCGGGGTAGGTGGGGAAGTAGCGCTCGCCGGTGTAGGTCCACGTCCGGGTCTTCGGGTCGTAGACCTCGTTCTTGCCCGGGACGACCTGGCCGATGTCGTCGAGCCCTGAGACGGAGAGCACCCGGCCGTCCGCGAGGGTGACCAGCGTCGGGTACCAGCGGGCCTCGTTCATCGGGTCGACCGGGACGTAAGCCTCGGCCACCGGGTCGAACTCGTAGGTGTTCTTGATCCCCTGGAAGTCCTTCTTGTCCAGGCCGAGCTTGGTGGCCAGCCCGTAGAAGTTCTCCCCGTCCTCGCCCGCAAGGCCCCGGATCGCGTACTGCGCCGCGGTGTTGACGATGCCCTTCTCGCCCTTGACCAGCGACTGCACGAACACCCGCGCCTCGCTCGCGGTCACGGTGACCTTGCCGGTCCGGGCGTCGACGGTCTTCTTGGCACGGGGCACGTTGACGGGGAACTCCGACCGGAAGGCCCGGCCGTTCTCGTTGTTGACGAAGACCGTGCCCTTGGGGAAGGTCCGCGGCTTGTCCGGGTCCTCGTTCTTGATGAGCATCGCGCCGCCCGCCCGGTCCACGGCCTCCTTGAGCTTCTCGTAGCGGGCGGTGCCGCCGGCCACCAGCAGCGTGCCGTCGTCCAGCTGCGTGTGCCCGGCGCAGAACATGTCCTTGGGGGTGTCGATCTCCTTGAAGGTGTTCTCCACCGGGTCCCAGAGCACGCTCTTGAAGGACTTGGCCTTGAAGTTCCGCTCGTCGTTGCCGGAACCGGCGATCAGCAGCACCTTCCCGGTGCGCAGCAGCGCCGCGTGGATGGCGTTGACGCGGAACTCCTCGGGCACCTCGACCAGGTCCCAGTGGCCGTACGCGGCCTTGTACCCGGGCTGGTTGATCTTGTAGTCGTGGTACTTCTCCGCCGAGTAGCCGTAGATCGCGGGCGCGTTCATTCCGGCGAGCACCCCCACGGCCGTGCTCCCGACGGCGATCTTCCGCAGTCTGCGGCTGGGTCGGTAGCTCATCGGGTGGCGCTCCTGGAACGGACGAGGGACAGGGACCAGACGGCGATCGGTGCCAGGGCCAGGACGAGGGCCAGCGTCGCCCACGTGCGCATCGCCACATGGGTGTGGCCGTTGAAGAAGCTGGCGGCGAGCGAGCCGCCGAAGACGAGCAGCCAGAACAGGTGGATGCGGAAGGTGGACAGCAGCCGGTCCGGGCTCGCGGAGTCCCCCTTGGGGGTGACCACGAACCTGCTCTTGCGCCGCAGCACCGCGTCCATCAGCGAGCGGGCGTAGATCGGCGCGGACAGCGCCGACATCACCATGCCCGCCGCGCCCGAGGAGCCCTCCGGCTCGTGGGGGCTGACGTTGTGCCGCCGGTTCCACACGTACAGGCCGATCTGCAGCGCGGCGGCGTCGCTGTAGAGCATCATCCAGACCTCGGAGTCGATCTGGATGCCCGAGGCGCCGAGCCCGAGGAACAGCGCACAGCTCAGGCCGCCCAGGAGCCAGTTGACCGCCGTCATCGGGTAGTAGACGACCATCAGCGTGTAGTTGAGCAGGCGGCCGGGGGAGAGGGTGAACGGCACCTTCCAGAACTGCTTGATGAGCGTCTCGTAGGTGCCGCGGCTCCAGCGCAGCTGCTGGGTGAAGAAGTCGGTCCAGGAGGACGGCCCCTCGCCGACGGCGAGGACGTCCGGGGTGTAGACCGAGCGCCACTTGCGGCCGGTGGCGGGGTTGCGGTGCCGGTGCAGTTCCAGGCCGGTGGCCATGTCCTCGGTGATGGAGTCGTACAGCCCGCCGACGCTTCTGATGGCGCTGATGCGCACCGCGTTGTTGGTCCCGACGAACATGGGGGAGCCGTAAGCGTTGCCGGCCCGCTGGATGAGCGCGTGGAAGAGGAACTGCTGGCTCTCGGCGGCCTTGGTCACCGCGCTGTCGTAGTTGCCGTAGACCTGCGGGCCGACGACGAAGGCGACGTCCGGGTCCCGGAAGTAACCGAGCATCCGCTCGAGGAAGTTGGGGAGCGGGACGTGGTCGGTGTCGACGGAGGCGAAGACGTCGTAGTCGTCGCCGTGGGCGTCGAGCCAGGCGTTGTAGTTGCCGTGCTTGGTGCGGGCGCGGAAGGCGCCGCTGGGCCGGTTCCACCGCTCCACGCCCTTGCGGGTGAAGTGGCGTACGTTCAGGCGCTCGCACAGGCTCTTGACCTCGGGGTCGTCGCCCTCGTCCAGGAGCCAGATGTGCAACGTGCCGCGGTGGCGCAGGCGGACCGCGGCCTCCAGGGTCGCCCGCACCATCGCCAGGGGCTCCTTGCCCGGGACGAAGGTGGTCACGAAGGCGACCTTGCTGCCCTTCTCGGGTACGACGGGTACCGGATCGCGCGCGACGAGCGTCGCATGGGCGTTCGACGTCACGTTGATCAGCCGGAAGAGCTCGATCAGGCCGATGGATATGAGCATCACGGCGTCGGCGGCGACCAGCCAGCCCGGCGCGTGTTCCCGGCGGGTCCAGTGGGCCGGCTGCATCAGCCAGGCGAGCAGCACCGCCGAGAGCACCGGGGCCGCGCCGAGCAGCAGCGCCGCGCGGATCCGGTGGGGTTCCTCCGCGAGCAGGCTGCGGTACTTCACCCGGTACGGGACGCCGGGTTCCGGCTCGGTGAGCGGGCCGGCGAGTCTGCTGTAGTGCTCGTAGTCGTACCGGGGCGCCACCGCGCCGGGTTCCGGCCGGGACGGGCCGGGGCGGGAACGCCGGGGTATGACGGGCACGGGCGTGCCGGCCCGAGGGTCGGTCGTGTACTGCTGGGCGCCGGGTGTCGGCGGCATGTGGATGCTCCCCCCGAAGCATGTCGCGCCGCTGTCGCGGCGGTGTTGGTGCCCCGGGCGCTGCGGCCCCCCGTCCCCGGGACATGCGTGGGCGTTCTGTGGCCTCCGGGTCGCGTGAGGCTGGCTATGACTCGTCAACGACCGGACCACCGTGAGGTAACGCCTGAATCCACCCCTCTCGCCCCCGGGGCCCTCCCCTGGGCCCGCACACGGAAAAGCCGCCGGAATCCGACCCGTTGGCTCACCGGTGAGGGCGCATGGGTCCGGTTGGCGCATGGATGTCCCGCGGACCCAGCGTCCCGGAATGCCCGTCTTGATGGCAAGGCGCGAAACGAGTTGTTAACCGGTCGTATGAGCGATTTGGTCCGGTTGTCGGCTCACAGCACGACGGAGGCCTCGTCCTCGGCCGCGGGCGTCCCCATCCGGGCCAGCAGCAGGGCGACGTCGTCGTCGGGGGACTGCAGCTGCGCGCCCAGCACGACGTCGCAGGTGTCCTCCAGCGAGCGGCGGCGGCTCTTGAGCTTGAGGACGCGCATCAGCGTGCGCAGCCCCACGTCGATCGACTGCCGCCGGTCCTCGACCAGCCCGTCGGTGAACAGCGCCAGCAAGGTGCCCTCGGCGAGCTTCCGCTCCACCGTGTGGAAGCGGATCCCGCCGACGCCCAGCGGTACCGCGTTGGGCAGGTCGATCAGCTCGGCGCGGCCGCCGGGCGGCACCAGCACCGGCGGCAGGTGCCCGGCGGTGGAGAACTGGCAGCGGCCCGTCGCGGGGTCGCAGACGGCGTAGACGCAGGTGGCGATGAAGTCGCCCTCGGCGCTGCCGGTGATGTTGTCGAGGTGCGCCAGCACCTCGTCCGGCGGCAGGTCGAGCCGGGCGAAGGCCCGGGTCGCCGTGCGCAGCTGGCCCATGATCGCGGCCGCGTGCAGGCCCTTGCCCATCACGTCCCCGACGATCAGCCCGACCTTGCCGTCCCGCAGCTGCAGGACGTCGTACCAGTCCCCGCCGACCTCCCGGACGGCGGGGATGTAGCGGGCGGAGATCTCCATCCCGTCCACGCGTGGCGGCTCGTGCGGCAGCAGGCTGCGCTGGAGGGTGAGCGCGGCGTTGCGCTCACCCGCGTAGAGCCGCGCGTTGTCGATGGATATCGCGGCCCGGGCGGCCAGCTCCACCGCCAGCGTGCGGTCCTCGTCGTCGAAGGGCTTCTGGTTGCGGGTGCGGAACATCCCGACCGCCCCCAGCACCTCGCCGCGGGCGATGAGCGGCGCGGCGAGGTACGAGTGCGCCCCCGCCCGTTTCAGCTGGGCGGCGGCCCGGTCGTCGCGGGCTATGCGGCGCAGCATGCGGCTGCTCACCCGGTGCACGACCACCGGCTGGCCCTCCCGCACGGTCTTGGTGATCAGCCGGTCGTCGGCGTACCGGGCCAGCTCCCCGACCGGGTCGACGGCGCCGATCGCCTCGCTGGACTCGGCGGCCGCGACCGCCAGCGCCCGGAACTCGGCCGACTGCTGGGCGCGCACCTTGGGTACCGGGCCGCCGCGCAGCACCTCGTCCAGGACGTCGACGGTGGCGATGTCGGCGAGCGTGGGCACCACCACCGAGGCCAGTTCCCGCGCGGTCTGCTGCAGGTCCAGCGTGGTGCCGATCCGGGTCCCTGCCTCGGCGATCACCGCGAGCCGGCCCCGGGCCTCGGCGATCTCCTCGGCCGCCTGGTGGCGCTCGGTGAAGTCCGCGATCGACGCGGCCAGGCCCAGCACCCGCCCGGTGGGGTCCTGGATCCGGTAGTACGAGATCGACCAGGCGTGGTCGTGCTCCTGGTCGGCGTACGTCCTGACCACGGTGTCCAGGTCCAGCAGCGGCTCCCCGGTCTCCAGCACCTGCCGCATCCGGGCCTCGATCGCCCGGAACTCCGCCCCCGGCGAGATCTCGCGCACCCGGCGCCCGAGCATGGCCGCCGCGGGCAGGCCGTGCAGCTCCTCCATGGCGCGGTTGACGCGCACGATCCGCAGGTCCGTGTCGAAGACGGCCAGTCCGATCGGGGACTGGTCGACGAGGCTGCTGGACAGCGCCATGTCCGTCTCCACGCGCCGCACGGTGGAGAGGTCGGCGCCCAGGCCCAGCGCGTAGACGCCGCCGTCCACGTCGTGCATCCGCATGTTGCGGAACTCGACGTCACGGGTCGTGCCGTCGGCGTGCACGATCGGGAACACGCCCTGCCAGATGGCACCCGCCCTGACCTGCTTGAACAGCTCGGTGACCAGCTCCAGCTTGTCGGGTGCCACCAGCAGCAGGCCGGCGTTCTGGCCCAGGGCCTCCTCGGCCGAGTAGCCGAACAGATGTTCGGCCTCCGGGCTCCACAGCACGATGTGGCCGGTGCGGTCCAGCACCATCGCCGCCACCTGCAGCAGGTCGAGCAGGCCCCCGGGCGAGGCGGCCCCTGGACTCGGCCGGGCCTCCCTGCCCGTGCCGGGCGGCGGCGGATCGTGCTCGCGCATGGCCTCCTCGTGAGCCCCCGTAGAGCTCTCACATCATCGTTAGGGGATATTTTCGCACTGAGTCACCCGGGGCGCCGCCCTTCCCCCACAAATGAGCGAGGGCGCCCTTCCCGAAGGAAGGACGCCCTCACATTGTGCGCCGCCAGGGACTCGAACCCCGAACCCGCTGATTAAGAGTCAGCTGCTCTGCCAGTTGAGCTAGCGGCGCTCACCGACAGAGAGGATCCTACCTGACCAGTGGCGGTGCTCCCGACCACCTCGTCCAGGAGCGCGGGGTCGTCGTCCAGCCAGCCGAGGCGGACCATCTTCACCCCGGCCTGGAACCGGCTGTCGGCCCCTATCTGCTGCATCAGCTCGGCCACTATCCGCCGCACCGTCCGGTCGGACAGGCCCAGCTTGCGGCCGATGGCCTCGTCCGTCAGCCCCGAGGCGAGCAGCCGGACGACCTCCCGGTGCCGTGCGGCGGGCGCGGCGCCGACGTCGTCGGTGAACAGGTCCGAGGCCGCGGCCCAGCAGTGCTCGAACATCTGGCGCAGCACGGCCACCATGGCGGGGCTGCGCAGGACCATGGCGGAGCCCTCGACCCCCTCGCCGGCCCGGTCGTCCAGGCCCAGGGCCGGTACGACGGCGAGCGTGTGGTCCACGATGATCAGCTTCATGGGCAGCGTCGCGGCCGTCCGCACCTCGCCGCCGTCGTTGGCGTAGGTCCGCAGATGCGCGCGGACGTTCGGCACGGCCGCGGCCGTCGCGAGGTAGATCGACCGCTGCCTGACCCCGCGGTTGAAGAGTTCACGGTTGCGGTCGTCGGCCTTGAACAGGGGGATCTCCCCCGGCACGGTCGGGTGCATCGAGAGGATCTCGGTGGTGGCGGTGCTGGCCCCCTCGTCGAGGATCGCGGCGATCTGCGCCGGCTGGGCGGCCACCTCGATCCGGGCCTCGGCCAGGTGCCGCATGTGCACTGGCTGGAATTCGCCGGCCACCTGGCTGAGCGCGGCGTGCGCGTCGGTGATCGTCCTGACCAGTTCCTCGGTGCGCCGCCGGCTGCCCTCGACCAGCTGGGCCATCGCCGTGGCGGGGGAGTGCACCGACCAGCCGCTGCGGGAGGAGGGGAACCTGGTCGTGAGGCCGAAGGACGCGAGCGTATGGAGGGCGTCGTCGAGTTCGGCGCGGGACCAGCCGGTGAGCGAACAGACGCTTTCCGGCGTCCAGTCGGCGTCCGCCAGCGCCAGGGCGTAGAGTTCCTGCGCCCGGGCGCGCAAAAGGTCGTCGTCGGTCACTGCCCGCACCCCCAATGCTTCACGTCACCCCCGGCTTCGATCAGGTTAAGGGGCGGGGCTCGTGTATGGACCCTTCGGGGCCCATCCGGTCCCATGTGTCCGCATAGGGCCATGTCCGAATCCGGAACGTGAAAACTACAGACCAGCGGCTTGCGATCCGACAGAATTCAGTCAGCCGTACGGTTCCTCCAGACCGGAGTAGCGCCCTCGGCCCCGCAAAACCCCAGCTCACACCTCCTGGACAGGTCTGCCATGTCATCGATTCGCCGCAACGTCATTCGTGCCGTAGTGGGTGTCGTAGCCGCCGTCTCATTGGGGCTGATCGGAGCGGCCACAGCCTCCGCCCAGCCCATGCCGGGTGACCTCACCTGGGCGGTAGCCAACGATCTCACCTGGTAAATCAGGCGGGCAGTACCCCCAAAGACAACAACACCCCCCAAATAGCCACACCCCCTCCCCCCACGCTGATGGGCCCGGCATACCTCCCCCCTCTTGCCGGGCCCCTCAGCATGCCCGCGTGCAGGGGAGGCGGGTATCCGCCACGGCGGATTCACGCCGCACGGGAGCGGTGCGCAAGCGGTTGCCGCACCGGTAGACCTCCTGTGCATGACATTCGCCCACCCCCCAAGTGCCCGAGACGCACGACCCGTTCGGGCTGCCCGTCATGCCCTGCTGACCGCGACCGCCACCGCGTGCGCGCTGGTCGGCGGCACCCTCGTGCTGCCCGCCACGACCGCCGCGGCGGCCCCGGTCAAGGACCCGGCCGCGTCCGTGCCGCGCGCCACCGCCCACGACATCACCCTCGTCACCGGTGACGTCGTGCACTTCACCGACCGGCCCGGTACCGCGCAGGACACCGTCACCGTGGACCGCCCCGAGGGTGCGACCGGGGGCGTGAAGATCCAGCAGAGCGGCGGCCGCCTCTCGGTGGTCCCCGATGAGGCCGAGGCCCTGCTGACCGCGGGCAGGCTCGACCGCCGGCTGTTCGACGTGACCACGCTGGTGGCGATGGGGTACGACGACACCCGCACCGGCGGGGTCCCGCTGATCGCCACCTACCGGGGCGGCGTGACGGCGCCTGCGGGCAGCACGGTCGAGCGCCGGCTGCCCAGCATCGACGGTGCCGCGCTGCGGGCCGCCAAGGCCACCGCCCGCACCTTCTGGAAGGACGTGGCCGGCACCGTGCCCCGGGCCCGGTCGCTGGACGGGGGCATCGGGAAGCTGTGGCTGGACGGCCGGGTGGAGGCCGACCTCGCCGAGTCCGTGCCGCAGATCAACGCCCCGCAGGCGTGGGCGGAGGGCTACGACGGCACCGGGCGGAAGGTCGCCGTGCTCGACACCGGCGTGGACGACACCCACCCGGACCTCAAGGGGCGGATAGCCGCCGAGCGGAGCTTCGTACCGGACCAGCCGGTCGCCGACGGCAACGGCCACGGCACGCACGTCGCGTCCACGGTCGCGGGCGACGGCTCGACCTACCGAGGCGTCGCGCCCGGCGCCGAGCTGCTGGTGGGCAAGGTCCTCTCCGACGAGGGCTACGGCGAGGACTCCTGGATCATCGCGGGCATGGAGTGGGCGAAGGCCCAGGGCGCCGACGTGGTGAGCATGAGCCTCGGCTCCCAGGTGCCGGACGACGGGACCAGCCCCATGGCCCAGGCCGTCGACACGCTGTCCGCCGACGGCGGGCCGCTCTTCGTCATCGCGGCGGGCAACTCCTACGGGGAGTTCACCATCGGCGCGCCCGGCTCGGCCGCGTCCGCCCTGACGGTCGCCTCCGTCACCAAGTCCGACGAGCGCTCGGACTTCTCCAGCATGGGCCCGCTGACGGGCAGTTACGGCCTCAAGCCGGACATCTCCGCGCCCGGCTCCGACATCACCGCCGCCAAGCCCGGCGGCGGGTACCAGACGATGTCCGGGACCTCCATGGCCACCCCGCACGTCGCCGGGGCGGCGGCCGTCCTCAAGCAGCGCCACCCCGACTGGTCCGGGCGGCAGCTGAAGGACGCGCTGATGAGCTCGTCCACGCCGCTCACCGGCTACACCCCCTACCAGCAGGGCACCGGCCGGGTGGACGTGCTGAAGGCCGTCGACGGCACGGTCCGGGCCACCGGTTCCGTCGCGACCGCCTTCTACGACTGGCCGCACGGCGCCGACGACCCGGTCGCCACCCGCACCGTCACCTACCGCAACACCGGCACGGAGGGCGTCACCCTCGACCTGGCGACCGACGCCGACGCGGCCGCCTACTCGCTCTCGGCGCCGTCCGTCACCGTTCCCGCCGGGGGCACCGCCGACGTCACGCTGCGCCTCGACCCGTCCGCGGTGGAGCCCGCCACGACCTTCTCCGGCCAGGTCCTCGCCACCGACCGGGCCACCGGGACCCTCGTGGCGCACACCGGCTTCGCCCTGGTCAAGGAGCAGGAACTCTACGACTACACGGTCGAGCTGAAGGACCGGGACGGCAAGCCCGCCTCCGGCACGGTGTACCTGGGCGTGGAGAACGACTTCTACCAGTACCAGTACGCCGTCGACGGACGGCGCACCCTGCGCCTGCCCCCGGGCACGTACACCGCGTACACCTACATGGACGTCCCCGGCGACGAGCCGGACTCGCTGGGCCTGGCCTTCCTGTCCGCGCCGCGTACGGTGCTGGACAAGCCGGCCACCGTCTCGCTCGACGCGAGCAGGGCACGGAGGATCAGCGCGTCCGTGCCCAAGGACACGGCGGACACGCAGCGGCAGATGGACTTCGCGGTGGTCTCCGCCGCCGGCGGGGTCGTCCGCAGCGGCTACCAGGTGCCCCTGAAGTACGACACGCTGTGGGCCCAGCCGACCGGCAAGGTCACCGGGGCCTCCATGAGCTTCACCACCCGCTGGCGGCTGGCCGAGAAGCAGGTCGCCGTCGACTCCCTGGACGACCTCGTCGTCCAGGCCGGCAGCACCCTGCGGGAGGGCAGACGCGAGCTCGCCACGGTGTACGCGGGCCACGGCGCGGCCGCCGACTACGCCGGACTGGGCGCGAAGGGCAAGGCCGTCGTGGTGGACCGCTCCGACGCCGTCGCCCCGGCCGACCGCGCGGCCGCGGCGGTGGCCGCCGGTGCCGCCCTGCTGATCGTCGTCAACGACGGCGACGGCAGGCTCAGCGAGTACTACGGCGAGGCCGCCGGGCTGCCCGTCGTCTCCGCCATGCGCGGCGACCGCGAGCGCGTCCTGCGCAAGAGGGTCACCGTCACCCAGCGCGCCCACGGCCGCTTCCTGTACGACCTGGTCTCCCAGCACGACGGCGCCATCCCGGACCGCTCCCTGGCCTACGCCCCGGACCCGGACCGCGACCTCGCCCGGGTCGACGCCACCTACTACGGCCGGACGAAGGCCCCGGGCGGCGGCTTCCGCTACAACATCCCCGCCTACGGCCCCGGCTTCGGCTTCGGCGAGCGCGAGAGCTACCCCTCGCTGCGCACCGAGTGGCTGACCCCGCTGCGCGGCGCGGCCTTCTGGTACGAGGACCACTCCGTCCTCGGCCCGCAGGACGAGACCTTGCAGGAGATGCGCAGCGGCAACGACCGCGTGACGGCCGGCCGTCACTACCGCACCGAGTGGTTCGCCCCCGTCCAGCGTCCGCGCCTCGGCCAGGGCTTCTGGGGCCCCAGCCGTGACGCCGCCGGTGGCCTGCAGTTCAACATCACGCCGTGGACGGACTCGGGCGCGGGCCACTCCGGCTCCATGCCGGACGACGAGTACGACACCGGCACCATCGCGCTGTACCAGGGCGACACGCTGCTGCGGAAGTCCGCCGGCCGGGCGCTGTACCTCTTCGACCCGGTCCCCGCGCAGATCCTGCCGTACCGCCTCGTCCTGGACGCCTCGCGCGACGCCGACCGCTGGCGCACCTCGGTGCGCAGCCGTACGGAGTGGGGCTTCCGCTCCGGCGCGGTCCCGGACGGCGTCTGGGAGCAGGACATCGAGCTGCTCCAGCTGGACTACGACGTCACCACGGACCTCGCCGGCGACGTGCCGGCCGGCGCCAAGGTGCCGCTCGGCCTGTCCGCCGCCACCCAGGAGTGGCTCGACGAGGTGACGCGGGCCACGTCCGCGACGCTGTCCGTGTCGTACGACGACGGGAGGACCTGGCAGCCCGTGCCCCTGCGGCGTGCCGCCGGCGGCAGCGGCCACTGGTCGGCCGAACTGCGAACCCCCCGCACCCCGGGCGGGTTCGTGTCCCTGCGGGCGACGGCCTCCGACGGCCGCGGCGGCACGGTGGAGCAGGAGGTCGTCCGGGCGTTCGGCCTGAGCTGATCCGGTCCGGTACGGGGTCGGAGGGAGCGGTCATGAGCACCCCCTCCGACCCCGTATGATTGTCCTGCACGCGCCGCTAGCTCAACTGGCAGAGCAGCTGACTCTTAATCAGCGGGTTCGGGGTTCGAGTCCCTGGCGGCGCACAGCGAGAGGGCGCCCTTCCTTCGGGAAGGGCGCCCTTCGTCGTGTTCCGGTGGGCGTCGTGCGTGGTGCGCCGAACGGCCCCGGGCCTCAGATGGCCAGCGACAGCAGCACCGGCGCCGCGCGTTCGTTGAGGGTGTCGGCCGCGCCCTTGAGGCGGTGGGCCTGGGTGACGGGGAGGGAGAGGGCGAGGCAGCCGACCGTCCTGCCGACGGTGATCGGGATGGCGGCGCAGACCGTGCCGATCGCGTACTCCTGCAGGTCCAGGGTGGGGGCGCTGGCCGGCTGGCTCTCCAGCTTGGTCAGCAGCACCTTCTCGCTGATCGTGGTCTTGGAGGTGAGCCGTACCGTCTTGTGCCGGGACAGGTGGTCGCGGCGCCCGTTGTGGTCGAGCTGGGTGAGCAGGCACTTGCCGACCGCGCTGGCGTGGGCGGCGAAGCGGAAGTCCACCCACTCGTTGACCTTGGGTGCTTCCGGGCCGTCCGCGAAGTCGACGATCTTGACCTCGCCGTCGTCGTAACGGCTGAAGTAGACGGCGGCGCCGACCTCGTCGCGCAGCGCCGTCAGGATCTTCTTGATCTTCTCGCCGAGCGCCAGGTCGCGGCTGGCGCTGCCGAGCAGGACCAGCGACTCGCCGACGGCGTAGCCGCCGCCGGGCAGGGCGTTGAGGTAGCGCTCGCGATTGAGCATGGTGAGGAGTTGGCCGAGGTAGCCGATGGGCACTCCGATCTCGCGGGCGAGCTGCTCGGCGGTGACGCCGTTCCTGTGCTTGTCCACGGTCTCGAGCACGCGCAGCGCGTGCTGGACCGCGTAGACCGGCGCGACCTGTCGGTGCTCAAGCGCCACGGTGTCCCCCTACAGGTGTGACCGTTTGCGTCCTTGCTGTAGCTACTGGTCACGGCTGCCGGGCACGACAGGCGGGCCCGGCAGCTGGGCCGGATTCCACGATAGCCTCAATGCGGTTTGCGGTAGAGCCCGTTGAAGCTTTATGTGGGCGGCCGCAGGCGTATACGCAGGAACGGGCCACTCTGGCATATGCCGATGGCACGGCCCACTTTTCCTCAGAGCACCGCACCGAGGAATTCCCGGGTCCTGTGGTGCTCCGGGGAGCCGAAGATGTGCTCCGGCGGACCCGACTCGACGACCCGTCCGCCGTCGAACATCAGTACGCGGTCCGAGACGTCCCGGGCGAACCCCATCTCGTGGGTGACGCAGAGCAGGGTGATGTCCGTGCTGCGGGCGACGTCCCTGAGCACGTCCAGCACCCCGGCCACCAGTTCGGGGTCGAGCGCCGAGGTCACCTCGTCCAGCAGCAGGATGTCGGGCCGCATCGCCAGCGCGCGGGCGATGGCCACCCGCTGCTGCTGGCCGCCGGAGAGCCGGGTGGGGTGGGCGTCCTGTTTGTCGGCCAGGCCCACCAGCTCCAGCAGCCCGCGGGCGCGCTCGGCGGCCTCGTCCCGGTCCAGGCCGAGGACGTGCACCGGGGCCTCGGTGACGTTGTCCAGCACCTTCATGTTCGGGAAGAGGTTGAAGTGCTGGAACACCATGCCGATCCGGCGACGCGTGCCGCGCAGGTGCCGCTCGTCGGCCGGCACGAGCCGGCCGCCGCGGCCCGGCATGTGCGAGAAGGGCTCGCCGTCCACGTGGATGACGCCCTCGGTGAGCCGCTCCAGGGTCATCAGCAGCCGCAGGATGGTCGTCTTGCCCGAACCGCTCGGGCCGATCAGGGTGACGCGCTCACCGCGCCGGACCTCCAGGTCGAGGTGGTCCAGCACGGTGGTGTCCCCGTACCGCTTGACCACCTGGTCGAAGCGGACGGCGGGCGCCGCCGGGCCGGACTTGGCGGGGGTGGGGGACTCGTCAGTGAGCAAGGCGCTTCTCCAGCTTCCGCATGAGGATCGAGGTGGGGCAGCTCGCGACCAGGAAGATCACGGCGGCGATGGTGAACGCCTCCAGGTAGGCGAAGTGGTCACTGCCGAAACGGTTCGCCTCGTGCACCATCTCGTCGACGGTGATGACCGACAGGAACGGTGTCTCCTTGAACATCGAGATCACGTAGTTGCCGAGGGCCGGCACGATCTTCCGCACCGCCTGCGGCAGCACCACGGCGGACCAGGTGCGCGCCCGCGGCAGGGACAGCGCGACCGCCGCCTCCCACTGCCCCCTCGGCACCGCCTCGATGCCCGCCCGGTACACCTCCGAGGTGTACGTCGCGTAGTGCACGCCCAGCACGGCTATGCCGATCACCAGCGGGTCCAGTCCCGGGACCAGCACCCACACCGCGAAGAGCTGGATCATCACCGGTGTGGAGCGCACGAACTCCACGGCCGCCCGCAGCGGCAGCGTCACCCAGCGGCTGGGCGTGCGCCGCAGCACCGCGATGCCCAGACCCAGCGTGACGGCGAGCAGCGAGCCGAGCACCGTGGCCAGCAGGGTGATCCCGAAGCCGTGCAGGATCAGCGGCAGGCCCTCGCGGGCCGTCTCCCAGTCCCACATCAGGCCCGACCTCCCGCCGGCTGTCCGAGCCGCGCCTTGGCCACGGCCTCCAGGCCGTTCATGGCCAGCGTCAGCGCGTACGCGAGGACGAAGTAGATCGCCAGGAGCAGCAGGTACGCCGTCGCGGTGTCGCCCGTCGTCGAACGGAGCTGGTCCATCTGGAAGGTGACGTCCGAAATGGTGATCAGCGACATCAGCGGGGTGCACTTCAGCAACTGGATCAGCAGGTTGTTGAACGGCGGGATCATCTGCGGCCAGGCCTGCGGCAGGACGACCAGGCGCATCCGCTGCCACGGCGTCATGCTCAGCGCGACGGCCGCCTCCCGCTGCCCGCGGGGCACGGCGTCCAGGGCGCCCCGGACGACCTCCGAGCCGTACGCCCCGTAGTTGAGCCCGAAGGCGACCACGGCGCAGGCGAGCGGCACGAGCTTGAAGCCGAGGATCGGCAGCGCGAAGAACAGCCAGAACAGCTGGACGTACAGCGAGGTGCCGCGGAAGAACTCCACGACCACCCGGGAGGTCCCGCGCACGAGCATCCGCCGCGAGCGCGCCATGAAGCCGAGGACGAAGGCGATCAGCAGCGCGAGCGCCGCGCCGAGGACGGTGGCCTGCACGGTGACCCACAGACCCGCGCCCACGCTGGGCAGCGAGTGCGTGAACTCCGTGAAGCCGGACATGGATTCACCGGCGAGGTCACCGGCGGGGAAGGGGTACGAGGACAAGGCGCCGCCTCACGCCGCGCACAGCTGCGCCGTGCGCAGCGTCGCAGGCGGGACCTCCGCCTTGGTGAAGCCGTACTTCCCGATGAGGGACGTGTAGCGGCCGGGGTCGGCGGTGATCTTCTTGAGTTCCCTGTTGAACGCGTCGCGCAGGCCCGTCGCGTCCTGCCGGAACACCGCGCCGCCCGGGCTGTACTGCTTGCGGCCGCCGACCACCGGCAGGAAGGGGTCGAGCACCTCCACCGCGGCGCCCTTGTTGGTGCGGGCCAGCCAGCGCAGCGAGATCCCGGTCAGCGCGAAGGCGTCGATCCGGCCGGCGAGCAGCGCGTCCACCCCGTCCTGCTGCTTGGCCAGGGACTTCACCGAGGTCAGCGGTACCCCGGCGGCGTCCGCGTAGTCCGCCTCGACCGCCGCGCTCAGCACGCCGACGGTGGCCTTCCCGCGGGCGCAGGACACCAGGTCACTCAGCCCCTTGGGGTTGCCCGCGCGGACCATCAGGGCGGTCGGCGAGACGAACTCGGGCTCCGAGAAGATCACCTTCTGGCAGCGGTCGGGCGTGATCGCCATCCCGGCGCTGACCACGTCGAAGCGGTCGGCCGTCAGGCCCGGTATGAGCGCGCCGAAGTCGGTGAGCGTGGGCCGCAGTTCCGGCACCCCGAGCGCCGTGAAGATCTCCCGGTGGAGGGTGGGCGCCTCGCCGGCCAGCTCGTCGCCGTCCCGGTACCCGTACGGCGCCTCGCCCGCGAAGCCGACCCGCACATACCCCTGTTTCCTCAGCTTGGCCAGCAGGTCCCCGTCGCCGGTGGGCGCGCCGGTGCCGGCCTGCGTACGGCTGCACGCCGCCAGCAGCCCGGGGACCGCCACGAGACCGCCCACGCCTGCGGTACGGGAGAGGAAACCCCTGCGGGACAGGGGACTGTGCTCGGACATGGACCAGACCTCCGGTAGTTCGCTTCCGTGCGGTGCGGTGACCACACGAGGGCCGCGCCTACCCCGGCGCACAGGGGGCATTCATGCGAATCTGGTGGGGTACCCGATGTCCGGAACGTCCGCGGGAGGCAGGGAGCTGCCATGAGCGACAGCACCGAAGGGAACGGCAAGCGCGAGCAGCTGGTCGTGGAGCGGGTGCCGAAGGCACTGCTCGTCGGCGGCCGCTGGCGGCCGGCGAGCGACGGGCGCGAGTACGAGGTGGAGGACCCGTCCACCGCGCGACCGCTGTGCGCCGTGCCGGACGCCGGGGCCGAGGACGCCAAGGCCGCGATGGACGCCGCGGCCGCCGCGCAGGAGGGATGGGCGGCCACGGCGCCGCGTGAGCGCGGGGAGATCCTGCGCCGGGCCTTCGAGCTCATCGTGGAGCGGCAGCAGGAACTCGCCCTCCTGATGACCCTGGAGATGGGCAAGCCGGTCGCCGAGTCCCGCAGCGAGATCCTCTACGCCGCCGAGTTCTTCCGCTGGTTCTCCGAGGAGGCGGTGCGCATCGAGGGCGGCTGGCGCACCGCGCCCGACGGCAACGGCCGGATCTGGGTGATGCGCCAGCCCGTGGGCCCGGCGCTGCTGATCACCCCGTGGAACTTCCCCATGGCGATGGGCACCCGCAAGATCGGTCCCGCCGTCGCCGCCGGCTGCACCATGATCGTCAAGCCGGCCCACCAGACGCCGCTGTCCATGCTCGCCCTCGCCGAGATCCTCGGCCAGGCCGGGTTGCCGGACGGCGTGCTCAACGTCCTCACCACCTCGCACCCCGCGGAGATCAGCGGCCCCCTGACGGAGGACCCGCGGCTGCGCAAGCTCTCGTTCACCGGTTCCACCGGCGTCGGGCAGAAGCTCATCGAGCTCAGCGCGCGGCAGGTGCTGCGGACCTCCATGGAGCTGGGCGGCAACGCCCCCCTCATCGTCTGCCGGGACGCGGACCTGGAGAAGGCCGTGGAGGGCGCGGCCGTCGCCAAGATGCGCAACATCGGGGAGGCCTGCACGGCGGCCAACCGGATCTACGTCCACCGCGACCTGGCCGAGGCCTTCACCGGGCGCCTCGCCGAGAAGCTGGGTTCCATGGTCGTCGGCCGCGGAACCGAGCCCGGCACCCAGGTCGGCCCGCTCATCGACGGCGCGGGCCTGGACAAGGTGGACCGCCTGGTGCAGGACGCCGTCTCGGCCGGGGCCCGCGCGGTCACCGGCGGCGCCCCGCTCTCCAACCGCCCCGGGTACTTCTACCCGCCCACCGTGCTGGCCGACGTGCCGCCGGACGCGGCGATGCTCCGGGAGGAGATCTTCGGGCCGGTCGCGCCGGTCGTCACCTTCCAGGACGACGACGAGGCGATCCGGCTGGCCAACGACACCGTGTTCGGCCTGGTCGGCTACGTCTTCACGGAGAGCCTGCGGCGCGGCATCCGCTACGCCGAGGAACTGGAGACGGGCATGCTCGGCCTGAACAAGGGCGTCGTCTCCACCCCCGCGGCGCCTTTCGGCGGCGTCAAGCAGTCCGGGACCGGCCGCGAGGGCGGCGCCGTGGGGATCGACGAGTACCTGGAGATGAAGTACGTGGCGGTGGACGTCTAGGGCCCGGACCCCGCAGGGTCAGGCGCCGCCGGGCAGGCCGTACGCGTCGGCGATGAGCTCATGGGAGCGCAGCCGCGCGGCGGGGGTGTGGGCGTTGGCCGTGATCATCAGCTCCTGCGCCCCCGTGCGGCGCACCAGCGCGTCCAGGCCGTCCCGGACCGCGTCCGGCGTGCCGTGCACCACGTTGCCGAGCCACGCGTCGACGAAGTCCCGCTCGGCCGGGCTGAACTCGTACGCCTCCGCCTCCTCCGGGGTGGGCACCAGGCCGGGGCGTCCCATGCGCAGCCGCAGCATGGCCAGGGCGCCGCTGAGCACCTGCCGGCGGGCGTCCTTCTCCTCGTCCGCCGCCAGCGCCGCGACGCCGATCAGCGCGTACGGCTCGTCCAGCACCTCCGAGGGCCGGAAGGACCTGCGGTACAGCTCCAGCGCCGGTTCGGTGTTGGCCGCGGAGAAGTGGTGGGCGAAGGCGAAGGGCAGCCCGAGGACCGCGGCCAGCCGGGCGCTGAAGGTGCTGGAGCCGAGCAGCCAGATCGACGGCCGCGCGGCGGACTGCACGCCGCCCGGAACGGTGCCCTGCACGGGACCGGGGATGGCGTGGATACGGGCGTAGGGGTGGCCGTCGGGGAAGTCGTCGTCCAGGAAACGGATGAGTTCGGACAGCTGCTGCGGGAACTCGTCGGCGCCCTCGTTCAGCCGGTCGGTGCGCCTCAGCGCGGCGGCGGTGGCGCCGTCCGTGCCCGGGGCGCGGCCGAGGCCGAGGTCGATCCGGCCCGGCGCCAGGGCCTCCAGGGTGCCGAACTGCTCGGCGATGACCAGCGGCGCGTGGTTGGGCAGCATGACGCCGCCGGAGCCGAGGCGTATGCGCTCGGTGTGGGCGGCGAGGTGCGCGAGGATCACGGCGGGGGAGGAGGACGCGACCCCGGGCATCGAGTGGTGCTCGGCGACCCAGTAGCGGTGGTAGCCGCGGGCCTCGGCGAGCCGGGCCAGCGCGACACCGGCGGCGAGGGCGTCCCTCGCGGTCAGTCCGCTGCCGACGCCCGCCAGGTCGAGGACGGAGAGCGGGACGGGTGCGCTGCCGAGGGTGGTGCCTCGTACCGGGTCGTTCGTGTCCACGTTCCTGCGTCGCCTCCTGCGGCCGGGTCCTCGTCTACGGCAACGAGCAACCGGCAACCGGCTCCGGCTATTCCCCGGGGCCGGCGCCGGGGGCGGCGGCCGGCCCGAAGCCGCGCAGCGCGGCGATCCCCTCGGGTGGCACGGGCCGCGAGTACAGCCAGCCCTGCCCGGTGTCGCAGCCGATCCGGCGCAGCCGCTCCGCCTGCTCGGCGTTCTCCACGCACTCGGCGGTGACCGTCAGGCCGAGCCGGTGGGCGAGCTGCACCAGCGCCTCGACGATCGTCTCGTCGGCCGGGTTGGGGTGCAGGCCGTCGCGGAAGCCGTGCACGAAGCTGCCGTCGAGCTTGAGCGCGGAGACCGGCAGCCGGCTGAGGTAGGCGAGGTTGGAGTAGCCGGTGCCGAAGTCGTCGATGGCGATGCGCACGCCCATCTCCTGCAGGGCGTGCAGCGCCTGCAGGGGCCGTCCGGCCGAGCCCATCACCGCCGACTCGGTGAGCTCCAGTTGCAGCAGCCCGGCCGGCAGCCCGGTGTCGTCGAGGATCTCCGCGACGTCGGCGACCAGGTCGGAGTCCCAGACCTGGCGCACGGCGACGTTGACGCTGACGAAGATCGGGTCGTCGGGCCAGTCCTTCTGCCACTGCCGGGCCTGGCGGCACGATTCGGCGAGCACCCAGCGGCCGAGCTGGACGATGGAGCCGTTCTCCTCCGCCAGCGGGATGAACCGGTTCGGCCCGAGCAGCCCGAAGTGCGGGTGCTGCCAGCGCACCAGGGCCTCCACCCCGCGCAGACTGCCGCTGCCGAGCTCCACCAGGGGCTGGTACTCCAGAGTGAACTCCCCGCGTTCCACGGCCTGCCGCAGGGTGCTGGACAGCGCCTGCTTGGTCATCCGGTGGGCGTTGCGCTCGGGGTCGAAGAGCGTCCAGCGGGCCTTGCCGTCGGCCTTGGCCCAGTACAGCGTGGTGTCGGCGGCCTGCATGATGCCGGTGGCGGTGGCCCCGGCGGCCTCGCGCTCGACGACGCCGATGCTCGCCGAGACCGCCAGCCGCTGCCCGGCGAGGTCGAACGGCAGCTGCAGCGCGGTCAGTACGGATTCGGCGAGCCCGGTGGCCTGCCCGGTGCCGGTGGAGTCCTCGACGAGGACGGCGAACTCGTCGCCGCCCAGCCGGGCGACGAGCGTCCCGCTGCGCCCGAGGCGGCCCGCGCAGTCCGACAGCCGGCCGGCGACGGCCTTGAGCAGCCGGTCGCCGACCCGGTGGCCGAGGGTGTCGTTGATGGCCTTGAAGCCGTCGAGGTCGAGGTAGCACAGGCCGATCCGGCCGGTGCGGCTGTCGGCGCCCTCCAGCGCGGTGGCGAGGCGCTCGAAGAACAACTGCCGGTTGGGGAGCCGGGTGACCGGGTCGTGCATCCGCAAGTGCCGGAGCTGCTCGCGCAGTTCGCGGGTCTCGCCCAGGTCCTGGACGGACATCAGGACGCCGCCGGGCACGGGCACCACGACGACCTCGGCCCAGACCGTGCTCCCGTCCGGTCCGCGGACGGGTCTGGTGCGGCGCAACTCCCCGCGCCGGCCGGTCAGCACGTCCTCGTACTCGGCGTACTCCGGGCTCTCCCCGAGCGGGGGGACCTCGCCGCCGGCGCCGGTGAGGCCGACCAGCTCCGCCGCGGTGCGGGCGGTGAGCAGCACCGGGTCCGCGCCGAGCAGCGCGCCGAGCGCCGGATTGGCCTCGCGCACCCGGCCGTCGGAACCGACCAGTGCCATCGGCAGCCGGGCGACGTTGAAGGCGGCGCGGTAGTCGCGCACCTCCGAGGCCGGACGTTCCGGGGCTGACCGTTCCGGGGCCGAAGCGTGACGTTGAGTGACCGTCGTGGCCGCCGCCTCGGGCTTGAGGTCCGGGCTTCCCGAGGGTCCGCCCACCGCTGGCTCCCGCATAGGTGTCGTCTCGCACACATGGTCGTGGAGGAATCGAATGACCGCCAAGAGGCGGCGTTCGGCCTGGAAATGTGCCGATCATAGACGTTGGGGAATTGCCGCGGCCACCGCCGTCGTGGTGATTCTCGGCACGTGCGATGCGATCTTGATCGTTTGTGATTGGCCACTGAATTCCATTGATCGCTTTTCGTCACTCATTACGCACTGTAGTGATCGGACGGTAACCCGGGCGGCGCAGCACAACAGGGCAAAACATAGCAAACCGTAGCAGCGTGATGTGGGTGTCCCGACCCCGTACGGGAGGTCCACGTGCCGCTGTCAGGGCTACCCATACGTGCGCATCGGCGCTTCCGCCGGAGCGTCCGCGGGCATGCCCCCGATGGGCTCCGGGCGGCCATCGCCGCCGTCAGCGTCTTCGCGGCCGTCGTCGCGTGGACGCTGGTCACCGGCCCCGCGGCCGGGGGCTCCGACTCCTCGCTGTGCTCCCTGCCGCGGACCCGGGCGCACCACTCCGAGGGCGTCAGCGCCTGGAACGCCGCCTACCCGCGGGCCCGTGGCGACGTTGACGCCCTGATGGTGTTCCTGGCGTTCCCCGACGCCGTCCCCACCATCAGTCCCGGCGAACTGGCGGCCGATCACTTCCCGGCTACCACGGACTTCTTCGCCCGGGCCTCGTACGGCACCTTCCGGCTGCGGCCGCGCATCCTGCCGCACTGGCTGCGCATGCCCGCGGCGTCCACCGCGTACGGCATCGGCCGGGACTGGAGCCCCGACCTGCGCGCCCGCTACCTGCGGGACGCCGTGGTGGCGGCCGACCGGGAGGTGGACTTCTCCCGGTACGGGGTCGTCTACCTGGTGGCCGATCCCGACGCGCCCGGTGTCGACCCGGACGCCACCAAGGTCGTCAACCTGGGCAGACCGGTCCGAGTCGACGGTGCGGACCTGCACCGCTTCGTCACCGTCTTCGAGGGCCACCCGCCGGACGTCAACGTGCTCGCCCACGAGACCGGGCACGCCTTCGACCTGCCCGACCTCTACTACCGGCCGCCCCTGGGCAGCAACGCCGACTGGGACACCCACGTCGGCGACTGGGACCTCATGGGCAGTCAGTTCGGGCTGGCCCCGGACTTCTTCGCCTGGCACAAGTGGAAGCTGGGCTGGCTCGGGCGCTCGCAGGTCCGCTGCGTCACCGAGGGCGGCACCCACACCTTCCGCCTGAGCCCCGTCGAGCAGCGCGGCGGCACCAAGCTGCTGGTGCTGCCCGCGGGCGTGGACGGCGCCGTCGCCATCGAGGCCCGCGCCGCCCTCGGCAACGACCGCCTCACCTGCGGCCAGGGCGTCCTGATGTACCGCGTCCGGGCCGACGTGTCGTCAGGCGACGGCCCTGTCGACGTCATCGACGGCCACCCGGGCAGCGGCGACTGCTGGGAGTCCTCGGTGTACCCGCCGCTCGCCGACGCGCCACTGCGGAGCGGGGAGACGTACGCCCTCGGCCGCTCGGCGCACGTCCACGTGGCGGACCGCCACTCCGACGGGTCCTGGACCGTCCAGGTCACCCAGGGCTGAGCCGATGCGCGGACCCCGGGCGCTCGCGGTCCTGGCATCGGTGCTCCTCTTCGCGGCCGGCAGCACCGCCGCCACCGAGGGCGCACCCGCCGCGGCCCCGCCGGCCGACCGTCCCTGCGCGCTGCGCGCCGCGCCGGGCGTCACGATGTCCGAGGGGTTCGGGGGCGCGGACGGCCGCGAGTTCGCCCGCGCCACCGGCGAGGTGCGGGCGCTCACCCTGCTCGTCGACTTCCCGGACAAGCCCGCCCCGTACAGCGCCGCCGAGCGCTACCGCGAGTTCTTCCCCGCCGTGCGGCACTGGTTCTACCGCGCCTCGTACGGGAAGCTGCGCTACGTCTCCACGCCGGTGCTGCGCTACATCCGCATGCCGAAGCCCTTCACGTCGTACGGGATAGGGCGCGGCTACGGCTGGCGCACGCACACGGCCATGATGCGGGACCTGCTGCGCGTCGCCGACCGGAAGATCGACTTCTCCGGGTACGACCTGGTCAACGTCCTCGTCACGCCCAACGCCGGGCCGCCCGCCGAACAGGCCGTCCTCTCGGTGACCTGGACCGGCGCCTCGGCCGCCACCACCGACGACGGCACGAGCCTGGACCGGGTCTCCCTGGTCTACGGCCACGACCAGTCCGGCGCGCGGGTGCTCAGCCACGAGAACGGCCATGCCTTCGGGCTGCCCGACCTGTACTCCGTCGAGGACTTCGGGCACACCGACACCCTCGCGGGCCAGTGGGACGGCATGTCCCTGGACTGGGGGCTGCAGGGCGACCTCTTCGCCTGGCACAAGTGGCGCCTGGGCTGGCTCGACGACTGGCAGGTCGTCTGCGTCCGCGACCCGGGCGCCCGCTCGGTGCACCTCACGCCGGTCGAGGTGCCCGGCGGCCGCAAGGTGGCCGTCATCCCCCTCGGCCGGACCCGCGCGTACGTCATCGAGGCGCGCGCCGCCCGCGGCAACGACAGCGAGGCCTGCCGCGAAGGGGTGCTGATCTACCAGGTGCGCACCGACGTCGACTCGGGCCACGGACCCGTCACCGTCGAGGACGCCCATCCGCGCACCACCGCCTGCGAGTACAGCAGCGCCACCTTCAACGCGCTCAACGACGCGCCGTTCTCCTCCGGCGGACGCTTCACCGACCGCGGCCGGGGCCTCACCGTCGACGTCCTCGGCCGGGACCCGGACGACGAGGGCTGGACCGTGCGGATCACCACCTCGCGCCCCCTGTGGGACGGCCCCTAGGGCCACGGCCCCGACATGACGAAAGGCGCCCTCCCGATGGGAGAGCGCCCAGGTCAACGGCTGTGCCGTGAGTGCGCCGCCAGGGACTCGAACCCCGAACCCGCTGATTAAGAGTCAGCTGCTCTGCCAGTTGAGCTAGCGGCGCTCGCTGACGTCGTAGAGATTAGCATCCGCTTGCGGGCGGGTGAAAATCGATAATCAACCGGCCTCCGCGCGGGCCGCCCGGACGCAGGCCCACAGCAGGACGTCGGCCCCGGGGAGCCAGGGGCGGCGGGTGTCGGGGGCGACCAGCCAGCGGGAGCGCCCGTGGCCGGTGTCGCCGTACGGCGGGGGCAGCGCCACCGAGTCCCCCTCGCCGTGGCAGAGCACCGGCGGCACGGTCAGCCCCCACTCCTCCCAGGTCAGCAGCCCGGGGAGGCGTGCGGCGGTGCCCGGCTCGGCGAGCAGCAGCACCCTGCCGCGGAGCGTGGCGGCCGGGCCTGAGCCGGGGCCCGAGGACCACAATTGCTCCAGGACCCGGCGTCCGAACAGGGCCGGCAGGTTCACCGCGTCGAAGGCCGTCCCGCAGGGCAGCACGCTGGGCGCCGTGGGCCGTGCGGACCACAGCGCCCGCACGCTGCGCGGGAAGGCGCTGGCGGAGGCCAGCCAGTCGGCCCCGTCGGGGGTGGGGTACTGCGCGTACGGATATGGGTGGGAGGCGGACTCCGGCACGCCCCCCGGCCATGTGTGCCACTGCCAATCACTCATGACCCATACAACTACCGTGAGTGAACGTTTCGCTACGCGACATCGTCCGAAGGCCGGACACGCCCGCCATGTGTCGGGTACCTTGCCCCGAACGCATATGCCAGGTGCGTCGTCAGGACAGCGCTGCGTCCCCGCCCCGCATCAGGCCCTCGCCGAACTCGATCATCCGCTTGGCGTAGTCCTCCGACCAGCCCGCCTGCGCGCCGATGGCGGCGGGGGTCAGCCGGTCGAAACGCTTGGGGTCGGCGAGCTGGGCCGCTGCTATGGCCTGGAACTCCGTCGCCCGGTCCGCGGCCGCGCGGAAGGCGAGCGTGAGCTCCGTGGAACGGGCCAGCAGCTCCCGGGGGTCCTCGATGGACTCCAGGTCGAAGAAGTGCTCCTCGTCCTCGGCCAGGGCGGCGGGCTCGAACAGCAGCTGGGCGGGTTTCAGGCGCGGGGCGGGCTGCTTGCCCGCCGCGCTGTGAGCCGACTGCGGCTCGGACATGAACGTACCTCCAGGATCGTCAGCGCCTTCCATTGTCCCGCCCCGCGCAAGAGTGCCCCGGGCGGACGGCCGGCGCGCTACGGCCGCCAGGCCACGCGGTGCTCGGACAGGTGGGCCAGCACGGCGTGGTTGGCCTCCCAGCCGTCCGGGAACTTCACGGTCACCCCGAGCTGGACCGGCTCCGTCGAGGGGTGCTCGTCCAGCAGCTCCGAGACCCCGGCGCGGCACACTACGATGCACGCGTGCCGGTGGCGCGAGGCCAGCACGCACAGCCGCCCCGTCTCCAGGTGGAACGCGGTGGCGTCGGGACGCCCGGACAACGGGTGGAGCACCACGGTGACGTCGAACTCGCGGCCCTGCAGCCGGTTGGCGGTGTCCACGGTGACCCCGGTCACGCCCAGGTCCGCCAGCGCCGCGCGGACCGCCGCCGCCTGGTCGCGGTGGGCGGTGCCCACGGCGATCCGGTCCGGGCCCACCGGGGCGGTGCCCCGCTCGGAGACCGCCATGCCGCCGCGGTCCAGCAGCCGCCGGACGACCAGCGCGACCGCGCGCACCGCCTCGGGGTCGGTCCGCGGGGTGCGCCGCGCGGGCAGCTCCAGCAGGCCCCAGCCGGACGCCGCGGCCTCGTCCACCACCCGGTCCGGGCCCGAGCCGTCACCGGGCACGCCGAAGGAGAGCCGCCGGTCACCGTGGTCGGTGCCGCTGCGGAACGGGGTGTACGGGTAGAAGGCGTCGGAGACCAGCGGCGCGGCGGAGGCCGGCAGCCGCCAGGAGACCGGCAGCCGGTGCTGCGGCAGCCCCGGGTTGTGGGCCAGCAGGGTGACCACCGCGCTCGCCGACGGGTCGTAGCTCAGCCCCGCCCACTGCTCGGCGCCGACCACGCTGAACGGATCCAGCTGACCCGGGTCGCCGACGAACAGCGCCCGCTCGAACAACCCCGCCACCTGCAGCAGGGCGTCCGAACGCATCTGGTAGGCCTCGTCGACGATGGCGTGCCGCCAGGGCTCCGTGTCCTTCACGAAGGCCCACTTCGCGGCGGTCGCGATCACCACCTTGGCCCCGGCGAGGTCGGCCGCCTTGCTCGACTTGAGGACGGCCTCGTGGCGGTCCAGCACCGGGTCCGGGGGCGAGTCGCTGCCGTGCAGCCGGCCGATCGGCAGTCCGGGTTCGGCGGTGGCCAGCCGATCCACCAGGTCGTCCACCTGGGCGTTCGTCTGGGCGACCACCATCAGGGTCTCGCCCGCCGCGACCAGCTCACGGGCGGCGCGCACGACCAGCGTGGACTTGCCCGCGCCGGGCGGCGAGTCCACCACGACGCCGCGGTGCGTCCCGTGCAGGGTGTCGTGCAGGATCCGCTCGGTCGCGGTGCCGGCCGCCCGGGCGGCGTCGCTCACCGGGCTCACAGATAGTCCTCCGTGGTCGCGGGGTCAGGGCTCTCGGCGACGGCGGCCGCGGTCGTGCCCGCGGCCCGGCCGGCGGTCACGCTCGCGGCCGCGGTGCCCGGGGGCCCGCCGTGCGTCCACGGGGTGTCCTCGGGCTCCGGCAGCCCGGCACCGCCACGCGGCGCGTGCTCGAACAACGTCCAGCACACCTCGTCCCCTTCCTCCGGCACCGTGCCGGGCTCGGGGACCTTGCCGCGGCCCATGCCGTTCACCACCCGCAGGAGTACCGCACCGGGTCCGGCCCACTCCACGAACTGCGCCTGCTGCGTACGGCCGTCCGGCAGCGCGCGGTAAAGCTTCGCGTCCTCGTCCAGATGCGGGCGGTCCTGTGTGAGAACCGTCACCAGCGGGCGCGGCTTGGGCACCTTGCCCTCGCTCATCGCCATCTCCACCCGGTCCACCCGGCCCGCGAAGGCCTCCCCGGCCAGTCGCCGCCCGGCCATCACCAGCGGGTCGTCCAGCGCTTCCTGGGCCTCCAGCCGCACCTGGGCGGTCTCCCGGCCGGCGAGCTTCTGCGCCGCCGACACGGCGTCGTCACGGCGGGGCTGCGGCGGCTCCCCGGCGCGCACGCGGTCCCGGTGGGAGGTGTACGACCAGCGGTCCCGTTTCCAGCGGTCCGCGACGCGGGCGCCCTCGGGCAGCTCGCGCAGCAGGTCCAGTGACCGCCACACCGCGTCCCAGGTGGGGCGCATCTGGCCGGCCAGCAGGCGGGCGATGTCCTCGCCGGCCCCGGTGATCCCGGCGTCGTAGCGGGCGGTGGCCGGGGCGAGCACGGTGTTGTCGAAGACCGGGTCCGTCGCGGGGCCGGCCGGCGGGAACGTCAGCAGGCCGTCCGGGCCGCGGTGGGACTCGGCGCGGCGGGCCGCCTCCATGCCCGTCATGCCGTCGGTGGGTTCGATCCAGGCCAGCAGGGCGCCCAGGTGCTGGTCCTCGAGGTTGCTCTGGCCGGTCGCCCAGTGCCGGGTGAGCAGTTCGGTCGCGGACAGCAGCAGCGCGGAGCCGGGGGTGCGGGCGCGTTCCCCGTAGTGGGTGAGCCAGCGGCCGAGCAGCGGCACCCGGGCCGGGACCGGGTGCGGCTCGTCGGGGTCGTCCTCGGCGGTGCGGCGGAAGCGGGTGGAACGCCCGAGCAGGCGCACGTACTCCACCGCGGGGGTGTTCGCGACCACGATCTGGGGTGCGTCGGCGCAGACCTCCGACTCTTCCCGGTTGCGGGTCGCCGGCTCGGTCTCCGTGTCGTCCGCGTAGGACTCCAGGTAGGGCAGCACGACCTGCGCCAGCTCGGCCAGGAAGGCGAAGCGCAGGTCGCGGTCGCGCGGCTGCGGCACCGCCAGCAGCCGGGGCTCGTCCCGGTCCGTGCCGACCAGGGCGCCCAGCGGGGCGCCGACCTCGCCCGCGGTGGTCAGCGGGACGAGGACCAGCGGCCGGTCCGACAGATGGCGGTGGCGCACCGTCGCGAGCGGGGTCGCCCGGCCGGTCGAAAGGGCCTCCGCCCGGGCCAGCACCGAGATCAGCGACATCCCAGCGCCTCCGCCCGCAGGGCCTGCGCCCGCCGCAGCGCGGCAACCGCGGGATCCGCCGGATCGCCCTCGGTGCCCAGCGCGGCCGCCAGCACCTGCTCCACTTCGGTCAGGCCGCCCAGTTCACCGCGCACGCCGCGGCCGAGGACCTCCACCGCGCCGCAGGCCCGGGCCTGGTCGCGGCAGTGGAAGGACAGCTCGCAACTGGCCAGGCACTCGGGCGCGTACGCCGCGGGCAGCCGGTCCACCGCATCGGAGAGCTCCGCGGCGGGGCGGGTCGCCGTCCGTCCGTCGTCGGTGAGCCGCAGGTCGAAGGTCGTGCCCTCGGGGAGGGCGGCGGCGATCTCCTCGATCCGGGTCAGCCGGGCCAGCTGCCGCCGGGTGACCGCCAGTTGCTTGCGCACGTCGACGAACTCGGCGGCGGGCAGGTTGGAGAAGTCCTTGGGGCACACCAGCAGCACCCGGTGCTCCGGCGTGCCGAACCCCAGCCGCTCCAGCGCCAGGACGTACACCGCGGCCTGGCGGGCCGCAGCGCCGACCTTCACGGCGTCCGCGGAACCGTCCAGGATCGGGAAGGACTTGACCTCCACCACCGTCCACGAGCCGTCCGGCCGCACGGCGATGGCGTCCGGTTCGAGGTAGACCGGGGCGTCGGCGACCTCGAGCACGAGCAGGGGGTGGTCGAGCAGCGTCCACCGGCCCGCCGCGGTCGCCTCCTTGAGCGCGAGGCGGGTACGGGCCACCCGGCCCTCGGGGCCCGGGGCGGACAGATCGGGCAGCACGGCGTCCGCGGTCTCGGGCGCGCCCAGCAGGCGCAGCAGCTCGGCGCACCCCGCGGCCTTCACCCGGGCCTCGAAGGCATGGCCCCGTACGAACGCGAACTGCGACTGCCCGAAGGGCGCGGGGTTGCCCAGGACGCGCGCCACCGCCGCCTTGTCCACCCCGGCGGCGTCCAGCAGCGCCCGGCGGCGGCACCCGGGGTTCGCGGCGAGCGCCGCCAGGGCGCGCGCGTCCATCGGGCGCGGCACGGTCGTCGGACCGCGCAACGCGGCCAGCCGCTCTCGCAGATCGTGCGTAGTGCTCACCCGGGCAAGTCTCGCACCCCCCACCGACAACGCGGGCCACAATGCGGAGGCCGCGGGTCCGCGGCCTCCGCCGGAGCGTCAGCGTCGCGGTTCGACCGCGGTTCCGGGCAGGAACCCCACGTCCGCCGGGGCGACGTCGCGGGAGGTCGCGACGACGGTGGAGGAGGCGGGCCGCGGCGTCGCGAACCGGGTGCGCGCCCCGTCGCGTATGAGGTCCACCACACGCAGCGCGGGCCGCGCGAGCAGGAAGCCGATCCCCATCACGGCGATCCCGGCGAGGGCGTCCAGCAGGTAGTGGTTGGCGGTGCCCATGACCACGAGGGTGGTGCCGAGGGGGTAGAGGACGCCCAGCGCGCGGACGAAGGGCGTGCGTCCGTGGCGCCAGAGCATGATGCCGCACCACAGGGACCAGCCGACGTGCAGGCTCGGCATGGCCGCGTACTGGTTGGTCATCCCGCCCAGCCCGCGCGGCGCGCTCGCCTCCGCGCCCCACCAGCCGTACGAACCGTACTGCGCCATGGTGTCGACGAAGCCGTGGCCGGCGGCCAGCAGCCGCGGCGGCGCGGTGGGCATGAGCGTGAAGCCGATCAGCCCGACGAGGGTGGACATCAGCAGCCATGTGCGCGCGAAGCGGTAGACGGTCGGCCGCCGGCGCCACAGCCAGACCAGCACCAGCGGGGTGACCAGGTAGTGGAGCGAGGCGTACCAGAAGTCGGCGGGAACACCGAGCGACCGGTAGCGGCTGAAGAGGGAGTTGAGCGAGCGCTCGGGGTCGATGCTGAGCGCGCGTTCCAGGTGGAGTATGGCGATGCCGTGGTCGACTGCCCGGCCCACGTCGCCGCGTACGAGGAGACGGCCCGCGGTGTAGAGGCCGTAGACCACCGCGATCAGCGGCAGCTCGGTCCACCAGCGGAGCCCGCCCCGGTAGGCGGACGCCCGTGGGGCGGTGGTGCTCATCGTCATCCGGCCGTTCTCCCCCCATCTCTCCCTGTGAGAGTCGCTTCGATCTACCGTACGGCGTACGCTAGGCAACCCGGGCAGCGCCCCCGACTATTCCCTTCACCACCGATTCGTCCTGGATTCACGGAGCTGTGCTCGGGAAGACGTGCGAAAAGACGCCCCGCTTCCTCCCCGGGTTGCCCGGGAACGCGGGAGAATCAAGGAAACCGCTCAACCTTCCGACCGCTCGCGCACGATTCCCCCCGACCGGACACGCATCCCTCATGACTGTCACCCCGCCGGCCCGCTCCCCACGGCGCCGCGTCCCCCGCAACACCCTCAACCCGGACCGCATCCTCGACGCCGCGGTCGGGCTCCTCGACCGCCACGGGCCCGAGGCCTTCACCATGCGCGCGCTCGCCCAGGAGCTCGGCGTCGCGACCATGGCCGTCTACTCCCACTTCAAGGGCAAGGACGAGATCATCGACGCGGTCAACGAACGGCTGCTCGCCGAGATCGAGATGCCCCCCGGCTCCGGCGTGCCGCGCGAGCAGCTTATTGAACTCTGTGTCGGTGTGTACCGGCTTTTCAGTGAGCACCCCTCCGCGCTCCAACTGCTGACGAGCCGCCCGCTCCGCGGCGACGAGGCCATCGCCGTCATCGACCGGATGCTCTGCCTGCTGATCACGGCGGGACTGGACCCGCCCGCCGCCGCGCGCGCCCAGGTGGCGCTGATGCAGTACACGGTCGGCGCCGCGCTGTGGGTGGTGCGGCGCAAACGCGCGGAGTGCGAGGAGGCCGAGGCCGGGCTGCGCGAGAGGATCCGCAGCCGGCTCGCCGACCTGCCGCCGGACAGCTATCCCTCGCTCGTGGGGCTGGCCCCCGAACTCGTCGCGGCCCAGCAGTCCGGCCGCGCGCAGTACGAGGCCGGGCTGTCCGCGCTGCTGGACGGTCTGCTCCGCTCCTGAGCGCGGCGCACACGGGAGCGCCCCGGCCGGGGCGGGGGTGCTGAACTGCCGGCCGGGGCGCCCGTGTGGGGGGAGGGGGGTGGTCGCGTGCGGCCTCAGCCGCCGTAGGCCGCGAGGGCCTTGGAGAAGGCGCCCGCCTCCTGGAGGATCGAACTGCACGTCGCGTCGGCGACGTTCTTGGCACCCCCGGGGCACTGCTTGTCCCGCGTGCCCGACCACATCGACAGCCAGCCCAGGCCCTTGGACCGGGCGAAGGTCACCAGCTGCGTCGCGTCGTCGACCCTGAAGACCTCCGTGGTGACGTCGTTCACGCCGATCATCGGGGTGACCGCGACGGTCCTCCAGGCCGCGGCGTCCGACAGCCCCAGCATGCCCTTGAGCTGTCCCTGGGTGGCGGTGGCGGCGTCGATCGCGTAGCCGCCCATGTCGCCGCTGAAGGAGGCGCCGTAGTCCATCGCCATGATGTTGACCGCGGTGATCCGCACACCGCGGGACCTGGCGTCCGCCAGGAGGCCGACACCGTCCTGGGTGAGGCCGGTCGGCATCACCGGCAGGGTGTAGGAGACCTCCAGGCCGCTGTGGCTCGCCTGGAGCTGTGAGATGGCCTGCGCCCGGCGGGTGTTGGCGGCCGTGTTGGCGATGGCGCCGCCCTCGACGTCGAAGTCCACCTTGGTGAGCTTGTAGGTGTCGACGACCTTGGCGTACGCCGCGGTCAGCGCGGAGACCGAGGAGCAGGTCGTCGCCAGCTCCGAGCCGGACGCGCCGCCGAAGGAGACCCGGACGTCACCGCCTGCCCTGCGCAGGTCGCCGATCTGGGCCGCGACGCCGTCGTTCGCCAGGTCGCTGACCCCGCCCCACTTGGGCGTGCAGCCGCCGCCGTCGGTGACGAAGGCCAGGTTGTACTGCTTGACGCCGGTCGCCCGGGAGTGGGCGAGCAGGTCGAAGGCCGGGTAGAGCGAGGTGTCGACGTACGGCGCGAAGCCGGCAAAGGACGGCGAGCCGGTGCCCGAGGTCGGGCTCGCGGTCGCGGTCGGGGTTGCGGTGGCCGTGGGCGAGGAGGTCTTCGTGGGGGTGGCGGTCGGCGTCCTGGTGGGGGTGACGGTCGCCGTCGGGCTCGCGCCGGCGGTGGGGCGCCCGCTGGGGGAGGCGGTCACACCGTCGTCGACGGAGCACTTCACGTCGTTGATCCGGCAGTTGACCGGGTCGCCCGCCTTCGCGGCGGACTTCGTCACGAAGCCGACCTCGGCCGTCTTCCCCGCGGCGATGTCCTTGTTCCAGCTCGCGGGGCGCACGGTCACGTGCTGCCCGGACACCGTGTAGGTGGCGTTCCAGAGCGAGCTGATGCTCGTGCCCGCGGGCAGGTCGAACTTCAGCGTCCAGTCGGACAGCGTCGCGTTCGAGGAATTGGCGATCTCGTACCGGCCCGTGTACCCGGTGCTCCAGTCGCTGGTCTTGCTGTACGCGGCACCGACGGTGGCGGCCTGGGCCGAGCCCGCGAGCGCGAAGGCCCCGGCCGCGACGACCGCGCCCGCGGTCACGCCCCCGAGGAGGGCGACCTTGCGGGTGGGACGACGACGATGTGAGTTCCTCATGAGGCCGCACGCTAGCGATGCCGATTCGGACAAATGCCCAGAGTCGTGCGGGCGTTCGGCTTCTTATGGCGCGCTTAAGGGAGCCATCGGGGCCGGTTAAAGGTTCAGACCTCTGCGGGCGGCGCGGTGCTGCTCGCGGCCGGTCCCCGGCGCCCGGGGCCGGCGGCCTCTGTCAAGCCCCGAAATCCAGGGGCATGACGCGGGGCGCCGGGCCGGGGTTAATGGAGACATGGGTTGACGCAGAGCCGGAAATCCGAAGTGAAATTCCGGACAGGACCGTTCCCGTATTTCCCTCCCCGCAATTCCTCACGCAAGGAGAATCCCGATGACTCGCACACGACGTCTGGTAGTCCTCACCGCTTCCGCCGCCCTGGCCGCGGGAGGTGCCCTGATCCCCACCACGGCGTTCGCCGCCCCGGCGTCGGCCCAGGCCGGCTCCGTGGTGACGCAGACCTCCCAGCAGCGGGCCGGCGCCGTCAGCGGCTACGTCAGCGACGACTACTGCTATTCCGGGGAGGACGCATACTATTACTATTACGAGGCCTGCGACATTTACTGGGGTTGACCCGGACCGGCCCTCGCGAAATACGACTCGAATGCCGGCCGGGTGGTGAGAGCCGCCCGGCCTCGATCGTTCAGAGCCCCGTGGTCGCGGCGGTCCGCTTCAGCCGCCTGCGGCGCACCACGCGGTGGTTCCGCTTCCCGCCCGCGGCGAGCGGCCGCAGCGCGATCCACACCCGGATCTCCGCGCCTCCCAGCACCGAGGAGCCGAGCCGGACGTCGCCCCCGGTGGATTCCGCGAGGCGCCGTACGATGTCCAGCCCGAGGCCCGTGGAACCGTCGCCGCCCGCGCCCTGACCGCGCCGCAGCGCGGCCGCCGGGTCCTTGATGCCCGGGCCCGCGTCGGAGACCAGCACGATCACCGCCTCCTGGCTGCTGTGCACGTCCACCGCGAAGGCCGTGCCCTCGGGGGTGTGCCGGAAGACGTTGCCGAGCATGGCGTCCAGCGACGCCACCAGATCGGCCCGCGCCACCGGTACCCGCACCGGGCGTTCGACGCCCGCGGTGCTCACCTCGCGGCCCTGGTCCTCGGCGAGCGCCGACCAGAAGGCCATCCGCTCCCGGATCACCTCGGCCGCGTCGCAGCCCACCGCGACCGGCTGGCTCTGCGCCTGCTGGGCCCGTGCGGTGCGGATGATCTGGTCCACCTCGCGCTCCAGCTGGGCCACCGCCTGCCGGGTCTGCTCCCCGGCGAGGCCGTCGCCGAGCGAGGCCGCGTTGAGCCGCAGCACGGTCAGCGGGGTCCGCAGCCGGTGCGACAGGTCGGCGGCCAGCTCCCGCTCGTTGGCGAGCAGTTGCACCACCTGGTCCGCCATCGCGTTGAACGCGACGGCGGCGGAGCGCAGTTCGGCCGGGCCGTCCTCCGGGACGCGTACGGTCAGGTCCCCGCGCCCCAGGCCGTGCGCGGCCTCCGCGAGGCGCTCGGCCGGTCGCACCATGCGCGTGCCGAGCCGGTCCGCCACGGCCACCGCGCCGACGATCAGGCCCACGCCGACCAGCGCCAGCACCGCCCAGGCGGCGGTGACCCCGCGGCTGACCTCGCCGTCCGGCACGAACACCTCGACCACCGCCACCGAGCCCGAACCGACCGCGGTCGGCTGGAGCAGGGCGTAGCCCCCGGCCACCGGGACGGTGGAGGCCCGGCCCAGTTCCGACGCCCGGTCCAGGTCGCCGTCCGGCGCGTGCGGGTCGCCGATCTCCACCCCCGCCGTGCCCTCCGTCGCCGGCACCCGCACCGCGATCCGGCCGTCGGCGCCCGCCTGCGTCGAGGCCACCGCCCGCTCCAGCTGGGTGCGGTCGGTGGTGATCGCCAGCGCCGGCCCTATGGCCGCGGCCTGCCGCTCCGCGTTGCCGATCGCCCGGTCCCGGGCCATCTCCTTGACGGTGAGCGCCAGCGGCACCGCGAAGGCGACGACGACCATGGCCGTCACCGCGACGCAGACCTTGACCAGCGCCCACCTCACCGCGGTGGCTCCAGCTTCACTCCCACCCCGCGCAGCGTGTGCAGGTAGCGCGGCCGGGCCGCGGTCTCCCCCAGCTTGCGCCGCAGCCACGACAGATGGACGTCGATGGTCTGGTCGTCGCCGTACGACTGCTGCCACACCTCCGACAGCAGCTCGCGCCGTGCCACCACCACGCCCGGCCGGGCCGCCAGGAAGGACAGCAGGTCGAACTCACGGCGGGTCAGGTCCAGCAGCGCCCCGTCCAGGACGGCCTGGCGGCGCAGGACGTCGATCTGCAGCCCGCCCACCCGCAGTACGCGGTCCGCCTCCGCCGACCGCGAGCGGCGCAGCACCGCCGCCATGCGCGCCGACAGGTGCTCGACCGAGAACGGCTTGATGAGGTAGTCGTCGGCGCCCGCGTTGAGCAGCCGCACGATCTCCGACTCGTCGTCCCGCGCCGTCGCGATGATCACCGGCACGTCCGTGATGCCGCGCAGCATCTTCAGCGCCTCGGCCCCGTCCAGGTCCGGCAGGCCGAGGTCCAGGATCACCACGTCGAAGCCGACCTGCGCGACCTCCCGGAGCGCCTCCAGGGCCGTGCCCACGCTCCGTACGGCGTGCGCGGCCTCGGTGAGGTGCCGGATGAGGGCGGAGCGCACGAACTGGTCGTCCTCGACCACGAGCACACTTGCCATGGCCCGCAACTTAGCCCATGAGGGGGATGCCGGGTGGGCGCGAGCACGTCAGAACCTGAAGCGCAACCCCCGGCTCCGTTTGGCGGGTGCGTCCGGCACTATGGGCGGATGCGAAAAGGACTGGCGCACGCCGGAGCGTGGACGCTCGCCACGAGCGCCGCCGTCGCACTGTCGTGGTTCGGCGTCCACCACGTGCTGGCGGGAACGGCCTACGACCCGCCGCGGGCCCTGCCGATCTCCGAGCCGGTCTCCGACAAGGTCCCCGCCCCCACGCAGTCCCCGGACGGCGGAGCCACCCACCGCGCGGCCGGGCCCACGGCCACCGGTCCGGCCCGGAGCGCCCCCGCCACGCCGCGCACCCCCTCCACCGCGCCGGCCAGGCCGCCCGGTTCGGCCACCCCCGCCACGACCTCCTCCGCCGACACCGGCAACGTGCACGGCTACACGGTCGAGGGCGGACGGGTCGTGCTCGACCTGGGCGAGGCTTCCGCGACCCTGGTCTCGGCGACGCCCGACTCCGGCTGGGAGATGAAGGTCTGGAAGCAACCGGAGTGGATCCGCGTCGACTTCGTCTCGGCCACCACGACCTCGTCGCTCTTCTGCACCTGGAACGGGCATCCGCCCACCGTCGACACCTACAAGGCGCAGAACACGGGCGGCTAGCGGAACACCGACTCCGGCGGAGCGGGCGAGGCCGCCGCCGTGGCGTCGGTGACCGGCGCCGCGCCGCCCGCGAAGGCGTCCAGCTCCCCGCCGTGCTCGACCCGCCCCGGATGCGGGTCCGAGGCCACCCGCCGGGTGAACTCCGCCACGGGCAGTTCGCCGTCCGCGGCCACCAGGATGACGTTGCCGAAGCGCCGCCCCCGCAGGACGGCGGGATCCGCCGCCAGGCACGCGTGCGGGAAGCAGGCCCGCACCGTCGCGATCTGCGCCCGCAGGAACTCCAGCCGTCCGCCGTCCGCCACATTGGCGGCGTAGAGCCCGCCAGGCGTCAGCGCGCTCCGCACCTGCGCGAGGAACTCCGTACTGGTCAGGTGGGCGGGTGTACGGGCCCCGCCGAAGACGTCCGTGATGACCAGGTCCGCCCAGCCCTCCGGGACCTTCGCCAGGCCCTCGCGGGCGTCGCCGCCGCGCACCTTGATGCGCCAGGTGCGGTCCCAGGGCAGCTCCCGCCGCACCAGCTCGACCAGCGCGGTGTCCAGCTCCACCACCTGCTGCGTCGATCGCGGCCGGGTCGCCGCGGTGTAGCGGGCCAGGGTCAGCGCGCCGCCGCCCAGGTGCAGCACGCGCAGCGGGCGGCCGGGCGGCGCGGCGAGGTCGACGACGTGGCCGAGCCTGCGCTGGTAGGAGAAGTCCAGGTACTCCGGGTCGCCGAGGTCGACGTGCGACTGCGGCGCCCCGTCGATCAGCAGCGACCAGCCCCGCGGTCGGTCCCGGTCCGGCACGAGCTCGGCGAGACCCCCGCCGACCTGCTCGCGTATGCCGTCCGGTGCCTTCGTCGTCCTCGTCCTGCGCGGTGCCATGCACCCCAGTATGGGCGGCGGGCGACGCGGAGCTCAGAGCCGGTCGGCCAGCTCGATCATCCGGGCGGCCTCGCCCAGCGCGTCACGCAGCACCGCCGGGTCCGTCACGGCGCTGTCGTCGTGCGGGGGCACCAGCCAGCCGGTGCCCGCCACCGGCGGCTCCCGCAGCTCGCCGGGGACGGTGAAGCCGCCGCCCTCGGTCTGCGTGCAGGCGCTGCCCGGCATGTCCCAGCCGTCGGCCGTGCCCGGCGGCACCAGGAAGCCGAGGCTGTGACCCGAGCTGTCGTGCAGCACGGGCCCGAGACCGGTCCGCATGCGCAGGATGTCCACGGCCTCCAGTCCCTGCCGGGTCGGGACGGTGACCAGATCCCATGGTTCGTCCAACAAGGCGAATCCTCCTTGGGGTCGGACGGTGGGTTGCACGGTGTCCAACGCGCGCGGACGTCAACGGCTACGCCCGCTTGACGCCGACAGGGGTGGCGTTTCATGGCGAATGGAGGGTGAGATATCCCTTTTGTAGCCAAACCCACGGTACTCGGGCCCTCACAGCGAGTACGGTCGTCGCGCCGCCAACCGGCACCGCACCGACCGTCCAACGGGAGCCCGGCGATGCACTCGTCACCTTCCACCCCCAACACAGCCTTCCGGCGCCTGCGCGGAGACCGGTCCCCCGGTGAGTTCGCCGCCGCCGTGCGCCGCGCGGGGCGGGACATCGGCGAACAGGTCAGCTGCGACGCCCGCTACATCGGCCGCGTGGAGTCCGGGGAGATCCGCTGCCCCAACTACGCCTACGAGCGGGTCTTCCGGCACATGTTCCCCGGCCGCGACCTCGCCGACATGGGCTTCGAGCCGCGTGAGCTGGTCCGCGGCCGGCGCGGCACGGCGGTCCCGGCCCCCCGGCCGGCCCCGTACGAGACCGAAACCGACGAGGAGAGCGACGTGCTGCGTCGCGCGTTCATGACCGGCGGCCCGGCCGCCATCGCCACGACCCTGATGCTGGGGCCCGCCGCCGCGGCGGAGCCGGTGCACAAGGTCGGCAGACCGCAGGCCCGGGCCGTCCGCGCGGCCGTCCGCGAGATCCGCCTGCACGACGACCGGCACGGCGCCGGCGCGCTCTACCGCCAGGCCGGCCACTCCCTCGGGGCCGCCTACCGCCTCCTCGACGAGGGCACCTACAGCCAGGCCGTCGCCGAGGACCTGATGGGCGGCGCCGGCGAACTCGCCATCTCCGTGGGCTGGCTGGCCCACGACTCCGGGCGCCTCGCCGACGCCCGCTCCTTCTACGGCGAGGCCCTCGCCACCGCCCGCATGGCCGGCGACCGCGCCCTGGAGGCGCACGCCTTCTGCAACGCCTCCTTCCTCGCCCGTGACGCCGGGCGCCCCCGCGAGGCCGTCCGCGCCGCCCAGGCCGCCCAGCAGGCCGCCCGCCACCTCGGCTCGCCCCGCCTGCTCTCGCTGCTCGCACTCCGCGAGGCGGGCGGCTGGGCCGGCCTCGGCGACCGCCCCGGCTGCGAACGCGCCCTCGCCCGCGCCCAGACCCTGTTCGGCCGCGGCCCCCGCGCCGCGGACCCGGAGTGGATGACCTTCTACGGCGAGGCCGAACTCGCCGGGCTGGAGGCCCAGTCCTGGTCCGCCCTCGGCGACCACCACCGCGCCGTCGAGCACGCGCGGCGCGCGGTCGGCCTGCAGGCGCCGCACTTCACGCGCAACGCCGCGCTGTACACCGCGGAGCTCGCCGACAACCTCGCCTCCGCCCGCCACGTCGACGAGGCCACGGACGCCGGCATCCGCGTCCTGGACCTCCTGGGCCGCGTCCAGTCCCCGCGCGTGCGGGGCATGCTCTCCTCCACCGCCCAGACCCTCCAGCCGTACTCCCGGCGCAAGGACGTCGCCGAATTCCTGCGCAGGCAGGCGCAGTCGCGGCCGGCGTGAGCCGGCGCGCTGCGCTGTGCCGGGGGCCGCGTCAGACGTAGAAGTCCTCCGCGTCCGGCAGAGCGCTCCCGGAAAGGCGGCGGGCGAAGGCCTCGTAGGCGTCGTGGCCCAGGAAGTACGGCCCGGTGGGGTGCTGGTAGAACACCCGGCCCAGGTCGTCGACCAGCACGATCCCGCCTTCCGAGGTCTCGTACCCGACGGGGAACACCGGCCGGCGCAGGTTGCCGCCGAGCTCGGCGAAATCCTCGGCGTCGCCCTCGTAACCGACGTCCGGGCGGACGACGAGAGCGATCTCGGGTGCCGCCCGGTACGGAAGGCGCAACAGCCCGTAGGAGCCCAGGAATCCCAGGGCGGCGGCGAACGTGGTGAGCGGGAACCCCTGGCGTTCGGCCTCGTGCAGCCGGAAGGCGAGATGCTCGCCGATCCGGTCCCGCACGTCCCGCCCGGGGTACCAGCCGTGCTCCCGCAGCCACGGCCGGACCGTCGCCTCGTGCGTCAAACCGCCGCCGCCCTCGTCACGTCGAGCAGATCGGTCTCCTGCTCCAACGGCATGATCGCGGTGAGGTTCCGGAACCTCGGACCGTTCGTCACGGCGGTGACCGGATCTCCGTCTCCCGATCGGCAGGAGAACAGGCGGAAACCACGGTTTCCGCCTCCCGCCGTGGGGCCCTCCGCATCCTGGACCGGTCCCAGGTGAGCCTCGATGTGGTCGAGGAATCCCGCGTACGGTTCGCCCACCGCTACGCCCACAGCCGGTCGAAGTGGAGCCGGAGGCCGTACGTCCCGCCGGGGCCGGTGACGGTGAGGGCGCCGTCGGGGGCGAGGGCGATGGCGTCCGCGCGGTGCAGCAGCGGAAGGGGGCGGACGCGGGCGTCGAGCAGGTTCCAGACGCTCGCGCGGCCGTCGGCCCAGGCGGCGACGGCGACCGGGCCGTGGGCGGGGGTGTCCGCGGCGGCCAGGGCGGTGATGACGCAGTCGCGCCGCTCCACGGGGTCCGGCATCGGTTCGCCCGAGGTCGCCCACAGGCGCAGGGTGCCGTCCAGCCCGCCGCTGAGGCAGAACGACAGGTCGTGCCGGGCCGAGTGGACGTGGGCGAGCGTGGAGACGGGGGCCTGGTGCAGGGGGCGGCTGAGGGGCTCGGGGTCGTACGCGGGGGAGCGCCACAGGTGGACGCGGCCCTCGGCGTCACCGACGGCCAGGAGACCGGAGGCGGGCACCGAGGCCAGGGCCGAGGGGCCGTCCTGGTTGTGGCGGTGGGCGGCCTCGCCGAAGGCGACCGTGCCGGGCGGGAAGACGTGCAGGACCTGGTCGCGGTCGAGGAGCAGCATGCCGTCGCCGAGAGCCGCCAGGGCCAGCGGCCGTACCTCGGCGGGGGAGGGCACCCTGCGCAGGTCCGCGCCCGTGGCGGGGTCGAGGGCGTGCAGCCGGCCGAGGGGATCGGCCGCGAGCAGCTCCCCCTCGACCGTGCCGGGGCCGAGGGCGGTGAAGGACTCGCCGGGGCGGAACCACTCGGCGGTCCAGGTGTGCCGTTCGGCGACGGGGCGCAGCAGCGCGGCCATCTGCGGCGCGTCGGCGAGCGCGGCGGCGTGCAGGACGGCGGCGCGCTCGGGGTCGCTCATGCCGGTGTTCGTCAGCACGGGCGCCGCGCGGCGCCACAGGCGGACCAGTACCGCGGGGGCCGCGGTTGCGGTGTCCGGGTCCGAGAGAGCCGCCGTCACGGCCGTCGCGGAGCCGTGGACGAGGAAGCCCGCGTCACGCAGCAGCCGGTCCGCCGTACCGGCGGCGACGGCGTGGCCGAGCACGTGCTCCCGGGCGTAGGAGCTGGTCAGGGCGCGGGACTTGAGGACGTCGACGATGCGTTGGTCCAGGCCCGCGACGACGGGCCCGCCGGGCGGCACCTCGTACCGGGCTCCCCCGGGCAGGCGCTCCACGGCGGCGGCGACGGCCTCCCGCGCCGCCGGGTCGCCCGTCAGGTGCGCGTGCAGCAACTCCCACACGTCCAGGGGGACCGGCCCGCGCAGCGCGGCCAGCGTGTGCAGCGCGGGACGAGCCGTCTCGGGCAGCCGCGCCCACCACACGGACGGTACGGCTCCCTCGGCAGGCGGCCCGGGGACCGTGGCGGCCAGGCGGGCCGTCGCCGGGTGAGGGAAGACCTGGTCCGCGGTGAAGGCGGCGCCGGCGGGGACCAGCCCGGCGTACCAGGCGGCGAACTCCGCGCGATCGGTCAGCGCGGGGTCGTCCAGGTCGACCACGAAGGCCCCGTCCGGAACGCTCCCTGTGTCCCCCGCTTCGAGCAGCACGCGCACGTGCGCGAAGCCCAGCAGGGGGTCCACGAGGGCCGCCCGGCAGCCCGGCCGGGCACCGTGCAGGTCGGCGAAGCCGAGGGTCAGCGGACGCGGGTCGGCCAGGATCCGCCCCAGCAGGTCCTCCGTGGACAACGGCCCGTACCCCAACTGCCGTCCCAGTTCCCAGGACACGGCGTCCGCGGTCAGGCCGTGGGCGGGGGCGAGCCCGTGCACCATTGTGCCGGGGTCCCGGTGCGCGCCGGCCGCGAACCACGCCAGCAGATGGCTCTTGCCGGCCCCGGGGGAACCGGTCACCGCCAGCGGTGCCTTGGTGCCCGACGTCGCCCACTCCAGGATCCGCCGCCCGGCGGGCCCCCGGCCGGCCCCGAGAGCGGGCCGGTCCGCCGTCCCCAGTTCCCCCGTCATCTTCCTCAGCCCTCCTGTGCCGCCGCCTCGCGCAATCCCCGGATGCCGGCGGCCCGGGACTCCGCCGTCTCCCCGTAGGGGAAGTTGTGCGTCAGCCCGGCCTCCGGGAAGAGGTCCGCGAGCATCATCGAGCAGTAGTGCCCCGGCATGAAGCACGACTCCAGTTCGGTGTGGATGCGCCTGACCTGCTCCGGTTCCACCCCGGCAGCCCGAAGGTTCGCCCACAGCCGCTCCTCGGGGTGCACGCAGATCCCGCCCGAGGAGGTCAGGATCTTCGCCTCCGCGTCGGTGTCGACGACCTCGAACGCAGCGAACCACTCCGCGCCCGCGGTGTCCCGGATGTCGTCCAGCACCTGCGGCCACCAGTCCTCGCGGTCCGCGAACGCCGTCGCGTCCAGTTCCCGCAGCCGCGTCTCCAGCGCCGCGAACGCCTGTGACGCCGCCTCGGGCCGGTCGGTCCCCGCGATCGCGGTGAGGGCCTCGTCCAGCGCCACCAGGCTCCGGGCGAACGCCTCCGCTGTGCCGCTCACATGCCGCTCGGGCTCGTCGTAGCCGACGAGGACCCCGCGCACGGCGCCGTCCGGGGCGAGGCAGATCTCGTACCCCCGGTCGGTGCCCAGGCGCAGGTACTCCCGCGCCCGCTCGGGCACCTCCGCTTCCAATGCGTCGGCGAAGGCGGCCAGGGTCTCCGGTTCCTCGGGCGACGTGGCGAAGTACGGTCCCACCTGCAGGGGCACCACCACCTCGGGCGCCCCCGCGAACCGCCGCACCCCGCCGTCGCCGAACCGGGCCACCACGCTTGCCGTCACCTCTGGGCGGCCGTCCATTGCCTGTCGTCTCCTTCTCCTGGTCCTCCGGCGCCGCCCTAGCCGGCCACGCCGTCGAAACCCTTCGAGGCGTCCTGGAGGAACAGGGACCACGGGCTGTTCTCGTGTCCGAACGCCATGGGCTCCAGCGGACGCAGTTCTGCGAGGAGCCGGTCGGCCGCCCCCCGCGGGTCCCAACGCGCCGCCCGCACGACGGCGTCCGGGAACTGCGGGTCGTAGGCCGGGCGTTCGCGTTCGGCGGCGCAGAGGAAGTACGCGAGCGAATGCAGGTCCTCGTGGAGGGGGAACACCTCCGGCTCCGCCTCGGGCAGTGCCCAGACCCGCCCGGACGCCCCGTCCAGGACCACGTGGTCGTAGTGCAGCTGGGCCAGGTACAGGAAGCCCGCGGCGCCCGGAGGGGCGTCGTCGCCCAGGTGCCAGTCGTGGATGGTCGTCATGTGCGTCGGGAAGTCCGGGTCCAGCACGAACACGCCGCTCTCCTGGAGGGGCAGGCCGATGTCCCGCAGGAACTCCCGCGAAGGCTCGTGGGTGATCAGGGACATCGCCGGGTCGTCCAGGGTGACCAGCTCACCGGGAGGGAAGACGGACTCCAGCAGGGCGCGTGTCACCGTCGGTGGCATGATCCCCTCTCCTGCACGTCATGGGTGTGGGCGGTCGTTCGCGGGCTGCCGATCCTACCGTCGGCCCGCCCGGAGGTCGTCGAGGTAGCCCTTCATGATCGCGTTGCCCCGCTCCTGGGAATCCGCATCGCCGTACTCCACGCTGTGGCTGACGTCGACGTGCGGCATGTACCCCTCCAGCCAGTAGGCGCAGGTGGGCGACTTGTCGTAACACGGCTCGCGCTCCGTGTACATGTGCGTGACGTTTCCGTCCATGCCCCTGTCCATGAACGGTGTCGCCAGGCGCTTCTCCGAGTGGTACGGGCGTTCGCTGTACGTGACGAGGACGAATTCGTGGTCGTTCGCCTCGTCGCGGTAGTGGGCGGCCGCGTAGTTGTTGCTGCTGAAGGTCTCGTCGTCGGTGCCCTGCTTCTCGTACGTCCCGTAGTGGCCCTTCGCGTGGCGGGCCCTGCGGGTGGCGTCCGCGAGGGGAGTGGACGACAGCGGAACCTCGGTGGACTCCTTCTTCTTGGCGGGCTTGCCGCCGGGCAGTTGGCCCACGGTCCGCTTGCCGGGCTTCGGGAGGCTCGTCCGGTCCGTGGGGTTGCCGTCGCGGTCCTGCAGGAGCCGTGTGATGCCGGACTTCTTGTCGTCGTCCGTGAGGTCGACGAGTTTGCCCTGGTCGTCCAGGCGCTTGATCTGCCCGTCGGACTCGAGGACGTAGACCGGCTTGCCCCTGCCCGTCTTCTGCAACTGCTGCAGCTCGGTCGCGATGCTGTCGTCGTTGTCGCGGTGGTTCTGGTGCATCTGCTTGAGGCCCTTGCGCATGTCGTTGCGCACATGGCCCACGGCCTTCTCGGCCGCCTCGCCGATGCCGTCCACGATCTTCGTGGCGATCGGCATGATGTGCCCGGCGATCTCGCCGCGGCCGCCGGTACGGTTCTTGGCGTCGCGGGCCCGGCCTATGTGCCCCTTCGACTTGCCGTGCAGGGAGCCGGTGATGCCGTCGAGCTGGGTGTCGATCCGGTCGAAGCTGTCCCCGTCGCTCTGGAAGTGAGTGCCCCCGCCGCCCCCGCCACCGGTGCCCCCGCCCCCGCCCCCGCCACCGCCCCCGCCGCCGCCTCCGGCGCTGGCGAGGGTGAAGCTGTCGGCCTGCTTCTTGGCGCCGTCGACGCCCTCGCCGAAGCCCTCCTTGCCGGCGTCGGCGGTCCGGCCGAGGTCGACGCCCTTCTGCAGGCCGAGGGCGTTGGAACCGACCTGGATGATCAGGTCGGCGGCCATCGACTCCAAGGCGGCGTAGATCGGGGCGGTGGCGATGGACATCAGCTGGTCGACGACCTGGTTGATGACCTCGCGGAAGATCTTCTTGACGATCATCCGGGTCGCCTGGGTCGCGGCGGCCCCGGCGAAGCTCGACAGCCCGAGCGTGAAGGGGGCGGAGGCGATGGTCGCGACGATCTCGGCTGCCAGGATGCCGAGTTGGACGATCGCCGCGACCTTCGCGACTTCGATCGCGATCGCCACCCCGTCGAGCGCCGTCGCCCCCATCCGCGCGGCCTCGGCGAGATTGGCCAGATGCGTGCCCTTGACCTTGCCCCAGTGCGCCTCGAAGGCGTCCATCGCGGCGCCCGCGTTCGCGCCCAGCAGCTCCTGCACGGCGGTGTGGGCGTCCATGGCGCCGCCGTCGATGTCGTCCGCGAAGTCCCGCAGGGACGTGGCCATCTCGCGGTAGTCGTCCTCGTCGACGTTCGGCCACGCGATGCCGATCAGGTCGAGCACGTACGCCAGTTCGTCGGGCAGTACGACACCCACCGCGGACACCCCCGTGTCTTTTCTTGACTGCAGCAGCAGAGATTTTGACGCTACGTGAGAGGCTCCAGTTCCTCAACTGGCTTGGAAATGACGGGCTGTCTATCGGACGCGCCACTTGAGCACGTCGTCGTCGCGCACGGTGATCCAGGTGCCGTCCCCCAGGGGAACCGGTTCGGGGCTCACGGCGAAGGGGTACACGATCTCGGCCAGCGGCTCCAGGGACGTCGCGTCGAGCAGGAGGTGCCGCGACTCCTCCGGCCAGATGTCGTACGCGACCGCCGCGAGCACCCGGTGCCGGTCGAGGAATCCCGGGCTGCCGGCGAAGCACAGCTCCGGATCCTCCAGCGCGGTCGCGGCCGCCACGTCCGCCCCGGCCCGGCAGAGACCGGACGCGGTCGCCTCGTACCGGGTGAGGATCTCGCCTCCCCGGGTCAGCTTGAGGAAACCCACGCCGTCCAGGCTGTTGCCGGTGAACGGTTCGTCGGCCGGGCCCGCGGGCAGTGCGCGGATGCCGTCGCCCGCGTACGAGACCAGGAGGGAGTGCGCGTCGTCCTGCCCCTGCCCCGCCGAGAGGAAGACGACGTCCGAAGGCACGAGGGCCTGCTGGAAACCGTAGGCCGCGGAGCAGGTCGGCAGCACCCTCTCGCCGAGCGGCTCGCCGGAGGCGCCGTCCAGCGCGATGCACAGATCGCCCTCGTACCCGTCCTCCATGAGCCGGCCCGTGACCGTGACCAGGACGACCGCACCGGTCGGCGTCACGACGCAGGCCCCACGACCCAGGCCGTCGACCGGCCAGGCGGCGTGGCGGAAGGTCCAGCGCACCGAGCCGTCCGCGGCGAGCGAGGTGACCCGGTCGCTCCCCGCCACGACCAGCCCGTCCGGCGCCGGTGTCGCGTATCCGCGTTCCCCCGGACAGGGCTCGGGGAAAGCCGCGGCCTCGGAGAAGACCCGTGAGGGGTCGTCGGACAGCCGCCTGACGGTGATCTCACCGCGGTCGTGCCCGACGAGCCACGTGCCGCCCTGCCGCACCTGGCACCCGTCCCGCCTCCCGAGGGCGTCCCCGACCCCCGGGCACGCCTCCTGTGCCACCTGTTCCGCGAGCACCCTGCCGCCGCGCACCCCGCTACGCCTCCCCGCCGTCCGACCGGGGGCGGACCTCGATGCCCGCCCGCCGCCAGGGGCCGTAGGAGAAGGGGTCGTCGCCGTCGAGCAGCACGACCCACGCCTCGCCGCGCGACCACACCACGGACCGGGACGCGAACTCGGACACCTCGGTGTCCGGCCCGGGCGGCTCAGGTGCGCCGAGCCGGGCGCTCAGCCGCCGCGCCATCCGGTCCCACGCGGCCTCGTACGCGTCGACACCGCCGTCCGCGTCCCACCCCTCGGGGATCTCGCCCTCCGTGACGTACGCGAACGGCAGCACGATCGAGCAGTCCGTACGGCACTCCGGGTGGTCGCACACCGCGTCGGTGTCGTCCCCGCAGCCCGGGTACTCGCCGAGCTCCAGCCAGTGCCCACCGATCGGCCAGGCGTCGAGCCAGCCGATGACGGGCTCCCCGCCCGCACCCACGTGGTGCCATCCGTTGCGCACGAACGCGTCCTCGAAGGCCCGGTAGCTCCAGGGCAGGTCCGCCAGTTCGATGATCCGGTCCAGCAGATCGTCGTCGACGTCCCGGAGTTGCACGGCCATGACGGCGAACCTAACGCTTCGGCCGGACGGCGACGCCCGCGCGGCGGTAGGCGCCGTACGACATGGCGTCGTTCCCGTCGAGGAGGATCACGTACGCGTCGCCCCGCGACCAGCGGACGTGCCGAATGGCGTCGATGTCCTCGTAGGGCCAGGGTCCCGCGGGCTCCGGCTCGCCGAGCCGGTCGCGCAGCAGCGCGGCCACCCGCCGGTACTCGGCGTCGTGGTCCTCCGCCGTCGCCTCGTGCCGCACGTCGGGGCGGCTGTGCCAGGGCCCGAACTCGTTGTCCCACTCGGCCGGGTCTTCGGGGTCGGCGAAGTACGCGAAGGGGTGCAGGACGTAGCTCCCCGCACCGCATCCGGCGTGGGCGCACACGGCGTCGGGGGAACCGTCGTCCATGCAGCCGGGCCGTTCGCCCAGCTCCAGCCACCAGTCGTCGACGCCCTCCTCAGGCCCGGGGAGGAACTGGACCTCCCACCAGCCGATGTCCGGCCCCTCCTCCTCGTCCTCCGGGACCTCCCAACCGTTGGCCACGAACGCGTCCTCGACCGCCCGGCGGCTCCACGGCAGGCCCGCCAGAGCGATCATCCGGTCCACGAAAGCCTCGTCGGCGTCGAAGAGTTGTATCGCCATGGCACGCGACCCTAGCGGTCCGGCCTAGGCTGCCCCCATGTCAGGACCGCAAATGCCGCAGATCCGCGCCTTCGTCGCCGCCTTCGCCCGCCGTCAGGCCGCGCGCACCGTCGACCTCCCCGGTGGCTACGCCGTCCTCGACGACGCCTACGCGCACTCGCACGGCAACAACCACGTGGTCGTGGACGGCGCCGTGGATCCCGAGGCGCTGCCCGCCCTCGCCGACGAGACGCTGGGCCACCTGAAGCACCGCGCGATCACCGTCCTGGACGACGCCACGGGCACCGCCTGCGCCGCGCCCCTGATCCGCGCCGGCTACCACCACTCCGCCGAGCTCGTCATGCTGCACACCGGCCCGGTACCGGACGGCGGCCCCGCGGCGGAAGTGGACCTCGACGCCTTCCGCACCCCCCTCGCCCGGCGCTGGCGCGGCTTCCTCCCGGAGGCCGACGACGAGGTCATCCGCCAGCTCGTCGACCGCCGCGAGGTCCGCCGGCGCGGTGCGGACGTCGTCCGTTTCATCGGCGCGCGGACGCCCGAGGGAGACGTCGCCTCCTGGGCGGACCTCTACATCGACCCCGCCTCAGGCACCGCCCAGATCGAGGACCTCATCACCTCCGAGGCCCACCTCGGCCGCGGCCACGCCGACGCCGTCCTGTCCACGGCGCTGCGCCAGGCCGTCGATGCCGGGTGCGCCACCCGCTTCCTCGTCGCCGACGCGGACGACTGGCCCCGGAACTGGTACGCGCGCCGCGGCTTCACCGCCATCGGCCGCTTCCACAGCTTCGGACGCGACTGACAGCGTCGTTCCGTAGTCTTGTGACCACGGAGAGTGCGGGGGTGGGTGCGTATGACCGGCGAGGTGACCCAGCCGCCGATGGCGTGGCGGTACTGCGGCAACCAGGTCAAGCTCTGGCGTGAGCAAGCGGGCGTCACGCGCGAGCAGTTGGCGCGCGAGGCGGCGTACGGCTACGAGACCGTGAAGTCCATGGAGCAGGGCCGCCGCCGACCCAGTTCCCGCTTCCTGCAGATCGCGGATCATCTGTGCGGGGCCCAGGGGAAGCTGGCCGCAGCGGAGGCGTACCTCAAGCCGGAGAGGTTTCCGGCGAGGTCCCAGGACTTCTTCCGCTACGAGGCGGAGGCGGTGAGCCTCTGGTCGTACGAACCACTGCTGATCCCCGGGCTGCTCCAGATCGAGGCCACCGTGCGCGCGCTGCTCGGAGCGCACCGGCCTCCGCTTGACGACGCGACCCTGGAAGAACGGGTCCGGGCACGGCTGGAACGCCAGTCACTGCTGCGGCGCAGTCCACCCGCCGAGTTCAGCTTCGTGGTGTACGAGGCGGCCTTGCGCTGTCCCGTGGGCGGCACGGACACGGCGAAGCGGCAGCTTCTGCACCTGCTGGAGGTGGCCGAGCTGCGCAACGTCTCCTTGCAGGTGCTGCCCTTCGTCGCCGGTGCTCACCCCGGACTCAACGGGCCCCTCGTGCTGCTGGAGACCCGGGAGCACGAACGCCTCGCCCTCACGGAGGGGCAGTCCCTCAGCCTGCTGACAGCGGACCCCGAACAGGTGGGTGCGCTGACGCAACGGCATGGCATGATCCGGACGGAGGCCCTCGGCGCCGACGAATCGGCGCGGTTCATCAAGCGGATGGCGGGTGAGGCATGAGCGGCGAACTGTCCTGGCGCAAGTCGACGTACAGCGACACCGAAGGCAGCAACTGCGTCGAGGTCGCCACCACCCCCCACCGCGTGCACGTCCGGGACAGCAAGGACCCGGACGGCCCCTTCCTCTCCTTCACCCCCGCCGCGTGGACGGAGTTCCTCCGCGGCGTGGGACGGGACGCGGCACCCCCCTCCGAGTAGTGCGCCGCGTCCCGCCGGTCCGTCACGACGCGGTGTCCGCCTCCGCCGCGTCGGGGAGCGCGCCCGCGCGGGCGACGCCCGCGTACCAGTGGGCGCTGGACTTCGGGATGCGCTCCTGCGTCTCGTAGTCGACGTAGACCGCGCCGAAGCGCTTGCTGTACCCGTACGCCCACTCGAAGTTGTCCATCAGGGACCACAGGAAGTAGCCCCGCACGTCGGCGCCGCTGCGCATGGCGCGGTGGACGGCCTCCAGGTGGACGCGCAGGTACTCCACGCGCTCGGGGTCGTGCACGGCGCCGTCGGGGCCCACGGAGTCCTCGTAGGCCGCGCCGTTCTCGGTGATGAGCAGCGGCAGGTCGGGGAACTCGCGGTTCATCCGCATCAGCAGGTCGTACAGGCCCGTGGGGTCGACGGACCAGCCCATCGCGGTCCGCTCGCCCGGGGGCTGGTGGAAGGCGACGTCGTCCGCGCCCGGCCAGGGGGAGAACGCGCTGGAGCCGTGGCCGTCGCTGCGCGGCCCGTCGACGGAAGCGCCGTCCGACACCAGGGTGGGCGTGTAGTAGTTGATGCCGAGCACGTCCAGCGGGTGGCGCTTGATCGCGGCGAGGTCGCCGTCCTGGACGAAGGACCAGTCGGTCAGGCCGCGGGTGTCCTCGAGCAGGTCCTTCGGGTAGGCGCCCTTGAGCAGGGGGCCGGTGAAGACCCGGTTGCCGACGGCGTCGATGCGGCGTGCGGCGTCCACGTCGGCGGGGGAGCCGGTGAGCGCGCGGACCTGGTGCAGGTTGAGCGTGATGCCGAGCTGGGCGCGGGCCGGGAGGACCGAGCGCAGCGCCTCGGCGGCGCGGCCGTGGCCGAGGTTGAGGTGGTGGGCGGCGCGCAGGGCGGCGACCGGGTCGGTGCGGCCCGGGGCGTGGACGCCGGAGCCGTAGCCGAGGAAGGCGCTGCACCAGGGCTCGTTGAGGGTGGTCCACAGCTGGACGCGGTCGCCGAGGGCCTCGGCGACGATCCGCGCGTACTCGCCGAAGCGCTCCGCGGTGTCGCGGGCGGGCCAGCCGCCGGCGTCCTCGAGCTCCTGCGGCAGGTCCCAGTGGTAGAGGGTGACGGCCGGCTGGATGCCGTGCTCCAGCAGCTCGTCGGTGAGCGCGCGGTAGAAGTCGAGGCCGCGCTCCACCGCCGGCCCACGGCCGGTGGGCTGGACGCGGGACCAGGAGACGGAGAACCGGTAGGCGCTCAGGCCGAGGTCGGCCATGAGCCGTACGTCGTCACGGAAACGGTGGTAGTGGTCGGCGGCCACGTCGCCGCTGTGGCCCTCGAAGACCTTGCCGGGGGTGTGGCTGAAGGTGTCCCAGATCGACGGGGTGCGCCCGTCCTCGGCAGCGGCGCCCTCGATCTGGTACGCGGCGGTGGCCGCGCCCCACAGGAAGCCGGGCGGGAACTGGTGGCCGCTTGCCGCGGCGGTGCCGCTCGCTGCGGGACGGATGTCGGACGCTGTCATACGGGAGCGCTCCCATCGGAACGAGTGAACAAGAGGAAGTAAGGGGGAAGGGGCGCGGCCGTGGCCGGGGAGGGCTCAGCCCTTGACCGCGCCCTGCATGATGCCGCCGACGATCTGCTTGCCGAAGATCACGAAGACCAGCAGCAGCGGGAGCGTGCCGAGCAGCGCGCCGGCCATGATGACGGACTCGTCGGGGATGTAGCCGCGGCCGAGGCTGGTGAGCGCGACCTGCACGGTCGGGTTCTCCTGGGTCAGCGCGATGATCGGCCAGAAGAAGTCGTTCCAGGCCGCGACGAAGGTCAGCATGCCCAGGACCGCCATCGCGGGCCGGGCGGCCGGGAAGACCACGTGCCAGACGATCCGCAGGCTGCTGGCGCCGTCGACGCGGGCGGCCTCGATGATCTCGGTGGGCAGCGCCTGGGAGAGGTACTGCCGCATGAAGAAGACACCGAAGGCGCTGACGAAGGTAGGCAGGATCACCGCCTGGAGGTGGTTCGTCCAGTCCAGGTCCGCGATCCACAGGAACAGCGGCACCACGCTCAGCTGCGGCGGCACCATCATGGTGCCGATGGTCAGCATGAGCAGGAAGTTCTTCATCTTGAACTGCAGCTTGGCGAAGGCGAAGCCGGCGATCGTCGAGAACAGCACCGTGCCGATGGTGATGCTGCCGGCGACGATGGCCGTGTTCAGCAGCGCCGTGCTGAGGTTGGCCTCGGTCCACGCGGTCTGCAGGTTGCCGAAGAGGTTCGAGCCGAACCAGAACGGCGGCGGGGTCTGCGCCAGCCGCGAGTTCGTCCGGGAGGCGGCGATCGCGGTCCACACCAGGGGGAAGAGCGATATCGCCGTGAAGACGATCAGCACGATGTAGGTGAACGGGCCTGCGTGCAGCTGCCGTCCGGCCTTGGGCGCCCCGGGGGTGCGGCGCTTCGCCTTGCGGGGCGCGTCCGCTGCGCCGGCCGCCTGATCCGCCGGGTTGGTCGAGATGGTGGCCATCGTCGTCACCCCTCGTGGTTCTTGCGCAGCCAGCGGGCGACCAGCCCGTTGACGGCGGCGATCAGCAGCAGGATCAGGAACATCGCCCAGGCGATGGCCGAGGCCCGCCCGAGGTGGTAGTTCGTCCAGCCCTGCTCGTACAGGTACAGGCCCAGCGTCTGGAACTGGTGGGAGGAGCCGCCCTTCTCGCCGCCGGGGCCGCCGAAGAGGAACGGCTCGCCGAACAGCTGGGTGGCACCGATCGTCGAGACCACGATCGTGAAGAGGATCGTCGGCCGCAGCATCGGGATGGTCACGTGGCGGAACTGCTGCCAGCGCGAGGCGCCGTCCAGGGCGGCGGACTCGTACAGATCGTGCGGCACGGCCTGCATGGCGGCCAGGTAGATCAAGGTGTTGTAACCGGTCCAGCGCCAGATCACGATCGACGAGACGGCGATCTGGGAGGACCAGGTGCCCGCCCGCCAGTCGATGTGGTTGCTGAACCCGAGGTGCTCCAGCGCCCAGTTGATCATGCCGTAGTCGGTGCCGAACATCAGCGTGAAGACCAGCGTCGCGGCGGCCACCGACGTGGCGTACGGGGTGAGCATCGCGACCCGGAAGAAGGTCGAGCCGCGCAGCTTGTAGTTGAGCAGGTGGGCCAGGCCCAGCGCGATGAGCAGCTGCGGGACGGTCGAGATCACACCGATGGTGAACGTGTTCTTCAGGGCGTTCCAGAAGAACTCGTCCTCCAGCAGACGGGTGTAGTTGTGGAAGCCGACGAACTCGCGCGCGTCGAGGTTGGTGAGCTCCACCCGGTAGAAGGAGGACCAGCCCGTGTAGATCAGCGGGAAGAGGCCGAAGGCGGCGAAGAACAGGAAGAAGGGCGAGACGAAGGCGTACGGCATCGCCTTGACGTCCCACCGGTAGCGGCGGCTGCGCCAGCGGCCGCGTCGCTCGTCACGTGCGTCGCGCGGACGGCCGGAGCCGCCGCGCGGGGCCGCGCCCCCCTCGGAGGGGGGCGCGGTCACTGCGGTCATGTCGGAGATCTCCGAAGCCATGCGGGTCACTGGTCCAGTGCGTTGTCGATTTCCTTCTCGGCAGCCGCCCAGCCCTGAGCAGGGGTCTTGCCCTGCTGCTCGACCTGCAGGATGCCGACGTCGGTGATGGCCGTGTAGATCTGCTGGTCCTTCGGACCGATCACCAGGGTCGGGATGCTCTTGGCCGCGTCGGCGAAGATCTGGCCGATCGGCGCGTTGTTGAAGTACTCGTGCTTGGCGTCCTTGACCTCGGGCAGGTCATAGGCGCCCGGGGCGCTCGGGAAGCTCGCCTGCTTGGCGAAGACCTTGGCCTGCTGCGCCGGGGCGGTCAGCCACGCGGCCAGCTTCACGGCCTCTTCCTTGTTCTTGCCGGCCGAGGGCACGCCCACGAAGGAGCCGCCCCAGTTGGCGGGCTTCGGCGCGGCGGCGACGTCCCACTTGCCCTTGCCCGCGTCGCCGGCCTTCTCCTGGATGTAGCCGAGCATCCACGACGGGCAGGGGAGCGAGGCGAAGCGGCCGTTGGCGAAGCCCTGGTCCCAGGCCTTGTCGAACAGCTTCAGCTTGGCCGTCATCTTGCCGGTGGTGGCCTCCATGGCCAGGTCCCAGGCCTCCTTCACGGAGGGGCTGGTCTTGTAGATGACCTTGCCGCTGCTGTCGTAGTAGCGCTCGGAGGCGGAGTTGCTGATCGCCTGGTAGAGACCGGCGGACGAGTCCAGGAACGTGGTGCCCTTGGGCGCGTTCTCGGTGTAGGTCTTGCCCGCGTCCAGGTACTTGCTCCAGTCACCGGCCCACAGCTTGCCGACCTCGGCGCGGTCGGTGGGCAGCCCCGCCTTCTTGAACAGGTCGGTGCGGTAGCAGATGGCCATCGGGCCGATGTCGGTGCCGAGGCCGATGGTCTTGCCGTCGGAGGTGCTGGCCTGGGCCCACTTCCAGTCGAGGTAGTTCGACTTCTCGACGCCCTCGGCCTTGGAGAGGTCCTCGAACTTCGCCGCCTGGGTGGTGACGATCTCGTTGATGTTGCCGACCTCGATGGCCTGGATGTCGCTCAGGCCGCTGCCGGCGGCGAGGTGGGTGAGGAGCTGCGGGTAGTAGGCGTCGTTCCGCTCGATCACGTTCTCCTTGATCGTGATGTTCGGATGCGCCTTCTCGTACTCCTCGTACAGACCGGCCTGCTTGTAGCCGAAGACACCGAAGGTGCCGACCGTGAGGGTGATCTTGCCCTTGCCGTCACCCTCCGAGCCACCGGCCTTGGCGGGCTCGTCGCTGTCCTTGGAGCAGCCGGCGAGCAGGCTCACTCCGAGCGCGGCCACCGCGGTTATCGCTACGGCAGCGGTACGGCCTCGTGGCCGGGACGACTTCCTTGTCGTGCGCATTCGGGTCCTCCGGGATACGTGCGGGAAGTGTACGTGTTCGCTAGTGTGGGAGCGCTCCCACATGTGATGTGTTGAAGAGTCTCCGTTCCCCGATGAGGTGTCAAGGGAGCAGACGCTCTAAGTTGGCGCAGTTACCACCTCGTGATTGGGAGGCCGCAATGGTGATCGGCGGACGGCGCAGCGGCAGGCCGACGCTCGAAGAGGTCGCCGCGCGGGCCGGAGTGGGCCGGGGCACCGTCTCCCGGGTGATCAACGGATCACCTCGGGTGAGCGACCATGCCAAGGCCGCGGTCGAGGCCGCCATCGCCGAGCTCGGCTACGTCCCCAACCGCGCGGCGCGCGCCCTGGCGGGCAACCGGACGGACGCGATCGCCCTGGTCATCCCGGAGGCCGAGACCAGGCTCTTCGCGGAGCCGTACTTCTCCGACATCATCCGGGGCGTGGGCGCCGAGCTCGCCGACACCGACATGCAGCTGCTGCTCACGCTGCTGCGGACGCCCAAGGAACGGCAGCGCTTCGCCCAGTACCTCACCGCCCACCGGGTCGACGGCGTCCTGCTGGCCTCGGTGCACGAGGACGACCCGCTGCCCGACCTGCTGGAGCAGCTGGAGATGCCGACGGTGCTCAGCGGCCGCCGCTCCGACCTGGAGTCGGTGTCGTACGTCGACTCCGACAACGTCGGCGGCGCCCGTTCGGCGGTCGCCCACCTGCTGGGGCTCGGGCGCAGGAGCGTCGCGACCATCACCGGCCCCCTGGACATGTACGTCGCCCGCTGCCGCCTCGACGGCTACCGCCAGGCGGTCGAGGCCGCCGGGCTGGTCCACGACAACGCGCTGGTCGCGGCCGGCGACTTCACCGAGGAGGGCGGCCGCGCCGCGATGCGGGCGCTGCTGGAGCGCCGCCCCGACGTCGACGCGGTCTTCGCGGCCTCGGACGTCATGGCCGGCGGCGCGCTGCAGGTGCTGCGCGAGCGGGGCCGGCGGGTGCCCGACGACGTGGCGCTGATCGGCTTCGACGACTCCGCCATCGCGCGCCACACCGACCCGCCCCTGACCAGCGTGCGGCAGCCGATCGAGGAGATGGGCCGCACCATGGCGCGGGTGCTGCTGGAGGAGATCGCGGCGAGCACCGCCACCCGCCGGCACGTCGTGCTGTCGACCGAACTGGTGCGCCGCGAGTCCGCGTGACCGCCACTCCGGAGCCGGGGCGGGCGCACGGACCCGGAACGGCCCGCCGTGGGGCCGGGGCGCCGGTCGGGCGCGTGGGCGCGCCCTCGCCGGTCCCGGCGGACCGTAGTGCCAAGTGAGGCGTGCGCCCGGAGGAGTTGGCCCGGATGCCGGGGAGTGAGCCCCGTCACGTGAGGAGGCTCACGGTGTGACATGGGCCCACGGGGCGCCAACCGCGGCTCTTTGTCACACCCCTCTCCTAAAATCAAGACATGCCACCGACCGTTCTGGACCGCCGCTCCGTCGAAGCCGCCAATGAGGCCATACGGCGGTACGTCGCGGGCCGGCGCACCTGGTCGCGTGCCGAACTGGCCGAGCTGGACCGCCTCCGCGGGATCTGGCAGGCCGCCCGCCAGGGCCAGGGCGACGCCCCGGCCCGCCGCCTTCCGGGCGAGGAGTGACACCGCCCCGGCAATGCCGACAGAGGATGTCGGGTATGCCGGGGAGCATGGCGGCATGACGACCAGCTGGACAGACTTCCAGGAAGCACAGCCCGGCCTCGCCGAGGCCGTGCGCACCCGATTCGGCGGCTACAAGCACCACGTCCTCGGCACCCTCCGTGCCGACGGCTCACCCCGGCTCAGCGGCATCGAGGCCGAGTTCCGGCTCGGCGAGCTGTGGCTCGGCATGATGCCCGGCTCCCGCAAGGCCCTCGACCTGCGCCGCGACCCGCGCTTCGCGCTCCACGTCAACCCCGGCCCCGACACCTCCATGGACGGGGGCGACGTGCGGATCTCCGGACGCGCCGTCGAGGTCACCGACCCGGCGACGATCGCCCGCTTCACCGGCGAGGTGACGGTGCCGGAAGGGCCCTTCCACCTCTTCCGCGCCGACATCGCAGAGGTCGTGCGCACCTACGTCGAGGACCCCGACCTCGTCCTGCAGGTGTGGCGGCCCGGCGGTCCGCTGCGCACCGTGCGCCGCGGCAACGACGAGTCGCCCCCGCGCACGGACGGCTGAGGTGCCGTCAGCCCTCGGGGAAGGGACTGTCCCCGCGCGCCACGGTCGCGAGGAGCGCGGCGAAGTACCGCTGGACCAGCTGGTGGAGCTGGTGGCCGAAGCTGATCCGCGCCACCCCCAGCTCCGCCAGACGGGCCGGTGAGGGCCCGCCCGGCCGGGACAGCACGTTGACCGGGCGGCCGTCCACGGCCTCGACCACGGCCCGGACGGTGGCCTCGTCCAGCGCCCCGATCGGGTAGACGCAGTCCGCGCCCGCCTCCAGGTACGCCCGTGCCCGGCCCGCCGCGTCCGCCAGCCGCTCCGCGGGACCGGCGCCGCCGCGGAGGAAGCAGTCCGTCCGGGCGTTGATCACCAGCTCCGGGGCCGCCGCGCGCAGGGCGGCGATGTAAGCCGCCTGCTCCCCGGGGTCGGCCAGCAGCCCCGTACGGTGGTCGGTGTCCTCCAGGTTGCAGCCCACGGCGCCGGTCGCGGCCAGCCGCTGCGCCAGCTCCGCGGGCGGCAGCCCGTAGCCCCGCTCCATGTCGGCCGTCACCGGTACGGGGACGGCACGGGCGATGCGGGCGACCGCGGCGCACATCTCGTCCGCGGGCGTGTCCTCCTGGTCCTCGTAGCCCAGGGTGGGCGCCACGGCCGCGCTCCCGGTGGCGACCGCCGGGAAGCCCGCGTCGGCCACGGCACGCGCCGAGGCGGCGTCCCAGACGTTCGGCAGGACCAGCGGGTGGCCCGGCACGTGCAGGGCGCGGAGTCGGGAGGCGAGGGCCGTACGGGAGGGCTCGGTGCTCATGCCCTCCACGCTACGAGCGCGGGCCCGGACTCGCCGAGGGCCATTCACCCGTCGTGCGGCAGGGCCACTTCGGGTGCGCCGGGCGCCGGGGTGCCGCAAGCTGGACGGGTGAGCACCACCCCGATCGTCGTGTCCCCCGTCCAGGCCGGGGACCCGCCCTTCCGCATCGTGCAGATCGACGGGGAACCCGTCGGCATCGCCCATGACCTGCTCGACGTCGTCCGCATCGCCCTCGACGCCGGGCGGGAGCACGTCGACTTCGACGACCCCCAGGCCGTGCGCTGGCTCGGCGGGGGCAAGTACCACTGGGCCCCGTGAGGCCCTCCGGACGTCCGGTCCTCCGTACGGTTGCGTAAGATCCACTTCCCGCGATTGGGTGGTCCGCATGACTCGGACCCTCTACCTCTTCGCCGGTGCCGCCCCCTCCGTCTTCGACGTCGCGCGCGTCATCGAGGACGCCCAGGTGCGCGGCTGGGACGTCTGCCTCGGCCTGACGCCCACCGCGGCCCGCTGGCTGGAGCCGAGCCTGGACGGACTGGCCGCGCTGACCGGCCGCCCGGTGCGCCACGAGTACCCGCTGCCCGGCGGGCCCGAGGTCTGGCCCCCGGCCGACGTGATCCTGGTGGCCCCGGCCACCTTCAACACGATCAACGGATGGGCACTGGGCCTGACCGAGACGTTCGTGGCCGGCACCCTCGCCGAGAGCATCGGCAAGCGCGTCCCGATGGTGGCGATGCCGTCCGTGAACGCGGCGCTCATGCAGCACCCGCAGTACGAGCGCTCGCTGGAGACCCTGCGCGCCGCCGGGGTCACGGTGCTCTTCGGCGACGCCGGGTCCGGCCCGGAGTACCCCTGGCAGCCGGCGCTCGCCGCCGCCGAGGCGGTCGCGGGCTGACCCGCCCCGCCCGGGGTCCCGAAGGCCCGGGGACGACGAAGGCCCGGCCTGCTTCTGCAGGCCGGGCCTTCCTCGGTGAGGGTGAGTGACGGGACTCGAACCCGCGGCATCCTGGACCACAACCAGGTGCTCTACCAGCTGAGCTACACCCACCATGACCGGTGATTCCTACTGCTTCCCACCGGCCGAGAAAAAGTGTACAGGGTCCGGAGGGGTGCTCGCTGCCACGTTTTCCGTGGGTCGCTCAGTCCGAGGTTTCCGCAGGCAGGACGTACTTCGCGGCGATCGAGCGCGCCGTGTCGGTGTCCGGCCCGGGCTGGGGCACGAAGACCGCCTCACGGTAGTAGCGCAACTCCGCGATGGACTCGCGGATGTCGGCGAGGGCGCGGTGGTTGCCGTTCTTCTCCGGGCTGGCGAAGTAGGCGCGCGGGTACCAGCGCCGGGACAGCTCCTTGATGGAGGAGACGTCCACGATGCGGTAGTGCAGGTGCTGCTCGAGCGTGGGCATGTCGCGGGCGAGGAAGCCGCGGTCGGTGGAGACCGAGTTCCCGCACAGCGGCGCCTTGCGGGGCTCGGCCACGTACTGGCGGACGTAGTCCAGGACCAGCTTCTCCGCCTCCTCCAGCGTCACCCCGCCGTCGAGCTCCTCCAGCAGGCCGGAGGCGGTGTGCATCGTGCGGACGATCTCCGGCATGCTCTCCAGCGACTCGGCCGGCGGACGGATGACGATGTCCACCCCCTCGCCGAGCACGTTGAGCTCCGAGTCGGTGACGAGCGCCGCCACCTCGATCAGAGCGTCCTGGGCCAGGGAGAGCCCGGTCATCTCGCAGTCGATCCACACCATCCGGTCGTTCATACGTCTCACCCTACGGGGCGATCCCGCGGAGCAGGCATAGTCGCGCTGCGGCTGCGTCCGTCACGGCCGTCCCGGTCGCCGCGCGGCCGCCGGGCGCCGTGCGGCTCGCGGGCGTCGAACCGGCTGCCGGGCTGCTCCGGGATGCGCGTCGCGTAGGGCGGCTCGGCGTCGGTCTTGGCCGTGCCCGGGCCACCGCCGGGACCGGCCTGTCCTGCGATCTGCAGCACCCCGCCGTGACCGCGGTCCGCGGTGGGCACGGGGCTGCGGCGCGGGGCCGGCACCGGGCCGCCGGCCGCCTCGCCGCCGCGCGGTTCCCGGGCGGCGGCGAGCCCGGGGTCCGGGTCGTCCTGCGGGCGCCGGGCCCGGTAGGCGGCCCGGTACGAGGCGGGGGAGGAGCCCAGCTGGCGGCGGAAGTGACCGCGCAGCGCGACGGGCGAGCGGAAGCCGCAGCGCGCGGCGACCTCGTCCACGGAGTAGTCGGAGGTCTCCAGCAGCCGCTGGGCCTGCAGGACGCGCTGGGTGATCAGCCACTGCAGCGGCGCGCTGCCGGTCAGCGTGCGGAAGCGGCGGTCGAAGGTGCGGCGGCTCATGTAGGCGCGGGCGGCGAGGGTCTCCACGTCGAACTGCTCGTGCAGGTGCTCCAGCGCCCAGGCGACGACCTCGGCGAGCGGGTCGCCGCCGATCTCCTCCGGTAAAGAGCGGTCGAGGTGCCGGGGCTGGCCGCCCCAGTCGCCGCGCCGCGGCGGCACGACCAGCCGGCGGGCGAGCGCGTTGGCGGCCTCGCCGCCGTGGTCGCTGCGTACGACGTGCAGGCACAGGTCGATGCCGGCGGCGGTGCCCGCGCTGGTGAGGACGTCGCCGTCGTCGACGAACAGCTCGCGCGGGTCGACGTGGACGGACGGATAGCGCTTGGCGAGGGTCGGCGCGTACATCCAGTGCGTGGTGGCCGGGCGGCCGTCCAGCAGCCCCGCGGCGGCGAGCACGAAGGCGCCGGTGCACAGCCCGATGATGCGCGCGCCCTCCTCGTGGGCGCGGCGCAGCGCGTCCAGCGCCTCGGCGGGCGGCGGCTGCGAGATCGAGCGCCAGGCGGGCACGACGACCGTGCCGGCCCGCGACAGCGCCTCCAGCCCGTACGGGGCCGACAACTCCAGCCCGCCGGTGGTGCGCAGCGGGCCGTCCTCACCGGCGCAGACCAGCAGCCGGTAGCGCGGCACGCCCGCGTCCTGGCGGTCGATGCCGAACACGGAGAGCGGGATCGAGCTCTCGAAGATCGGGCCGCCGCTGAACAGCAGTACGGCGACGACCTCCTGACGGCGTCGTGCCGACAACTTCCGTGGTCCGCGGCCCTGTTGGGCGGTGGCGGACGGGCCGGCCGGGCCTGACGGAACGGAGGTGCTCACCGGGACGCCGGACGCTCCCGGGACGTGCGGGACGCCCGGTGCCCCCGTCGACGCGGACGGTGCGGTGGACATGCCGGCGGCCGACTGGATCTCCGCCATGGTGCCGGTCCTGGACTCCTGTGTCATGGAGCTCAAGCCCCCCTCGGTCGTCTGGTCCTCTCGGTCCTGCACGGGTCCCCCGCCGTTGTCACTCAAGATCGAATCTACTGGTTCCGCTGTACCCGCAGTGGCAAGTTCACCACCTGCCGGTATGTCGACATGACCACGTGGCGTGAAGCATTCGATCACGAAGCGTTCCCCTCGTGAAGTGTGCCTTCCGCGAGGGGAACCGGCGCACAACGCCCGTGCGCCCCCTCATTCCGCTTCCGCCCTGGTGGCGGCGGGGGTTGTGGCACATGATCCCAAGTCCCCTTGTGCAGAGGGAAGTTGGCCGAAAATGATGGGAAGTCCTGTACGCACCCCTGGTCAGCGCTCCGTCGTACGCCCCTTGTGTGGCCGGAGAACGAGTGCGCCCCCTGTGCCTCGCACGGCCGGGAGGACGATTCCGGATATGGCCGGAGGCGGACAGCGGGAGAGGGCCGGGCGCGAGGTGACTTGTCCGATTGGCGGCGGGGCGTTGCGCTCGGCGGCCGGCTCCGGCATTCTCCTGGAAACTCCGGGGTAGGGGGACGCTGTGAGGGCACCTGCGCATCTGTGCAGGGGCCCCCAGTCGCCGTACTCTGGAGTCAGCGGGAAGGGCAGCCCCTTACCGGTCGAAATCAGGCCGGTCCCGCGGCCCCCGCACTGTTGTTGTCCGCCCACTCGGCGCTCCCGGCGCCGACCTTGCCGAGAAACCGCATCATGGCCGGTTACGAGCTCCCCGAGCCCGCCGACGGAAAGCCGCTCGCCGAATCGGCGGCGGCTCCGGAGGCGGCCTGCGAGCCGCGCACTTCCTGTGATCCCGCGTTCCGGCACGGCGTGGTCGTCGGTTTCGACGGCTCCGTGTCGAGTGAACGGGCCCTCGCGTACGCCATCGGCATGGCACGCCGGTCCGGTTCGGCGCTGATCATCGTGCACGTCGCCAACCGGCTCCCGGCGACCGTGTGGGCGGGCTGCGAGCCGCCCGTCTTCGTCGACGTCCCCGACCACCGCACCGAGGTGCTCGGCCTGGAACTCGCCTGCGCCGACCACCTGTCGGAGGTCCCGTGGATCCTGGTCGAGCGCGGCGGCGACATCTGCCACGAGCTGGAGGAGGTCGGCCGGGAGTACGAGGCCGACGCCATCGTGGTGGGTGGGACGCACGGGATCATCGGCAAGATCTTCGGGTCGGTCGCCGGACGGCTCGCGCGGCGCGCCCAGCGGCCTGTCGTGGTCATTCCATAACGATTCGGTGCACGCCGCCGTGAATACGGCCTCCGCAGGATTGCTTGTGCCCTTGTGAAGGGTATCTCATCTGCAGTTTCTTCCTTCCCTCGTACACGAAGGGGGCCCGCGGTGGACAACGACGTCTCCACGGCGCGCACAGCAGGAGCCGGCGCTACGGCTCTGGGATATCTGACACTCGGCCTGACGCTGATCGCCTACGGGCTGCTCGGCACCGGCGTATTCGACAACACCGCGGCGGCGGACGCCGCCCGGCTCGCCCTGGTCGTCGGCGGCGTCACGCAATTCGTCGCCGGCATGTGGGAGTTCTACGGTGGCAACGGCTTCACCGGCACCGCCTTCGCCTCACTGGGCGCCTTCTGGGTGACCTGGTCGGCGGGGTCCGGCGCGGGCGCGAGCAAGGAGGTCGCCGGGCTCTTCATGCTCCTGTGGGCGCTGCTGGCGCTCAGCCTGACCATGGCCGCGTGGCAGATGGGCGGCGTGGCGCAGGCGGTCTTCGGGCTGCTGACCGTGGCCATGGCCCTGTCCGGCATCGCGGCACTCGCCTCCAACAGCGGTCTCGGCAAGGCGGCCGGCTGGGTCGGCCTCGCGGCCGGCGCGGTCGCCTGGTACGGCGGGACCGCACTGCTCACCAACGCCACGTGGGGCCGGCGCGCCCTCGCCGACGGGTGGCGGCTGGCCATGCCGCACCGCGGGCACGCGGCCTGACGTCCGGGGAGGCAACGGCGAGGTCCCCCGCGCCGAAGGGCGCGGGGGACCTCGTGCGTGCCGGGGCCGTCGGCTACTCGACCGTCACGGACTTCGCGAGGTTGCGCGGCTTGTCGATGTCCCGGCCCAGGGCCAGCGCCGTGTGGTACGCCAGCAGCTGGAGCGGGATGCCCATCAGGATCGGGTCGAGCTCGTCCTCGTTCTTCGGGACGAGAAGCGTGTGGTCGGCCTTCGCCTGTTCCTGGTGCGCGACCGCCAGGATCCGGCCGCTGCGGGCCTTGATCTCCTCCATCGCGGCGCGGTTCTTCTCCAGCAGCGAGTCGTCCGGGATGATCGCGACCGTCGGCATCGCGGGCTCGATCAGGGCCAGCGGGCCGTGCTTGAGCTCGGAGGCCGGGTACGCCTCCGCGTGGATGTAGGAGATCTCCTTCAGCTTCAGGGACGCCTCCAGCGCGACCGGGTAACCGCGCACCCGGCCGATGAACATCATCGACTTGGCGTCCGCGTATTCGGCCGCCAGCTTCTTGATGTCCTCCTCCTGCGTGAGGATCTCCTGGATCTGCTCGGGCAGCCTGCGCAGGCCCTCGATGATCCGCTTGCCGTCGGCCACCGACAGGTCGCGGATGCGGCCCAGGTGCAGGGCGAGCAGCGCGAAGGCGACGACGGTGTTGGTGAAGCACTTGGTGGAGACGACGCAGACCTCAGGGCCGGCGTGGACGTACATGCCGCCGTCGGTCTCACGGGCGATCGCGGAACCCACCACGTTCACCACGCCGAGGACACGGGCGCCCTTGCGCTTGAGCTCCTGCACCGCCGCCAGCACGTCGTACGTCTCACCGGACTGCGAGACGGCGATGTAGAGGGTGTCGGGGTCCACGACCGGGTTGCGGTAGCGGAACTCGGAGGCGGGCTCGGAGTCGGCGGGGATACGGGCCAGGCCCTCGATCAGCGAGGCACCGATCATCCCTGCGTGGTACGAAGTGCCGCAGCCGAGGATCTTCACGCGGCGGATGCCGCGGGCCTCGCGGGCGTCGAGGTTCAGGCCACCCAGGTGCACGGTGGAGAACTTGTCGTCGATCCGGCCGCGCAGCACGCGGTCGACCGCGTCGGGCTGCTCGCTGATCTCCTTGTGCATGTACGTGTCGTGACCGCCCATGTCGTAGGAGGCGGCCTCCCACTCCACGGTCTCGGGGGTGGCCGTGGTGCGGGTGCCCGAGGTCGTGTAGGTGCGGAAGTCGTCGGCCTTGAGGGTGGCCATCTCGCCGTCGTCGAGGGTGACGACCTGGCGGGTGTGGGAGATCAGCGCGGCGACGTCGGAGGCGACGAACATCTCCTTCTCGCCGATGCCGAGGACCACCGGCGAGCCGTTGCGGGCCACGACGATCCGGTCGGGGAAGTCGGCGTGCATGACCGCGATGCCGTACGTGCCCTCGATGACCTTCAGCGCCTCGCGGACCTTCTCCTCCAGGGACTCGGCCTGGGAGCGGGCGACGAGGTGGGTGATGACCTCGGTGTCGGTCTCGGAGGCGAAGACCACGCCGTCGGCCTCCAGCTTGGCGCGCAGCTCGGCGGCGTTGTCGACGATGCCGTTGTGGACGACGGCGACCTTGCCCTCGGTGTCGAGGTGCGGGTGCGCGTTCTCGTCGCTGGGCGCGCCGTGGGTGGCCCAGCGGGTGTGGGCTATGCCGGTGGTACCGGCGAAGCGCTTGGGGACCCGTGCCTCCAGCTCACGGACCCGGCCCTTGGCCTTGACGGCCTTGAGTCCGCCGGACTTGCCGGCGACCACGATGCCCGCGGAGTCGTAACCGCGGTACTCCAGCCGCTGCAGGCCCTCCAGCAGCAGCGGGGCGACATCACGCTTCCCGATGTAGCCGACGATTCCACACATGTTTCCGTCCCTCCCGGTCGCTCGAGGCGGCCCGGTCTCGCTGTCAGCCGTAGACGATGCGGCGCAACTGCCGCAGTGAGTACTCGGGCGGGGTGACCGCCCGGTACGGCAGCTCGGCCGTGATCTGTCCGAAGATCTCCGCGTTCTGCAGACCCTTGGCCTGTAGCTCGCGGTGGCGGCGCCGTACGAAGTCCTCGGCCGTCTCGTCGAAGTACGCCAGGACGTCGAGGACCACCCGGGCGGCCTCACCGCGTTGCAGCGGCGTGGTCCGCACCAGGTGGTCGACGAGGTCGTCATGTGTCGTCCGGCGTTCGAGCACCGGTCGATACTGAGGGAAGGAGGAGGCTGATCGCAAGATTTCTGCCCGATATCGGGCAGGGGAGTGGCGAAAACTACGCCGGAAGGCCGAGCTCGCGCGCGATCAGCATGCGCTGCACCTCGCTGGTGCCCTCGCCGATCTCCAGGATCTTGGAGTCCCGCCACATGCGGGCGACCGGGTACTCGTTCATGAAGCCGTAGCCGCCGTGCACCTGGGTGGCCTCGCGGGCGTTGGTGACCGCGATCTCCGAGGAGTAGAGCTTGGCCATCGCCGCCTCCTTCTTGAAGGGCTCCCCGGCGACCAGCCGGGACGCCGCGTCCCGCCAGGCCAGCCGGGCGGTGTGGGCGCGCATCTCCATGTCGGCGAGCTTGAAGGCGACCGCCTGGTTGCTCCCGATCGGGCGGCCGAAGGCGGTGCGCTCCTTGGCGTACGCCACCGACTCGTCCACACAGCCCTGCGCCAGACCGGTGGCCAGCGCCGCGATGGCGATCCGGCCCTCGTCCAGGATGCGCAGGAACTGGGCGTAGCCCCGGCCCCGCTCGCCCAGCAGGTTGGCGGCCGGCACACGGCAGTCGGAGAAGGACAGCTCACGGGTGTCGGAGGCGTTCCAGCCGACCTTGCTGTACTTCTTCGACACCGTGAAGCCCGGGGTGCCGGAGGGCACGATGATCGAGGAGATCTCCGGGCGGCCGTCCTCCTTGCGGCCGGTGACGGCCGTGACCGTGACCAGCGAGGTGATGTCGGTGCCCGAGTTGGTGATGAAGCTCTTGGTGCCGTTGATCACCCACTCGCCGGTCGCCTCGTCCAGCCGGGCCGTGGTGCGGGTGCCGCCGGCGTCGGAACCGCAGTCCGGCTCGGTCAGCCCGAACGCGCCCAACTGCTCGCCGGCGGTCAGCTGCGGCAGCCACTGCCGCTTCTGCTCCTCGGTGCCGAAGCGGAAGACCGGCATGGCGCCGAGCGAGACCCCCGCCTCCAGGGTGATCGCCACGGAGGAGTCCACCCGGGCGAGCTCCTCCAGGGCGATGCAGAGGGCGAAGTAGTCGCCGCCCATGCCGCCGTACTCCTCGGGGAAGGGCAGGCCGAACAGGCCCATGCGGCCCATCTCGCGGATGATCTCGTAGGGGAACTCGTCGTGCTCGTAGAACTCGCCGATCTTCGGCGCGACGACGTCGTGCGCGAACTCCTCCACCGTGCGGCGGAGTTCCTCGTACTCGGCGGGGAGCCGGTGGGCGGTCGTCATGGCTGTGGTCACTCCTGGTGGGAGAGGGCGTGGACGGTACGGGACGGGCTCGGTCGGCCCAATTGCTCCGCCATCCACACGCTGGTGGCGGTGAGGCGGCTGAGGTCGACCCCGGTCTCGACGCCGAGGCCGTCGAGCATCCAGACCAGGTCTTCGGTGGCGAGGTTCCCGGTGGCGCTCTTGGCGTACGGGCAGCCGCCGAGGCCGCCGGCGGAGGCGTCGACGACGCCCACGCCGTGCCGGAGGGCGGCCAGGGTGTTGGACAGTGCCTGGCCGTAGGTGTCGTGGAAGTGGACGGCGAGCCGCTCGACCGGCACGTCCAGGCCGGTCAGGGTGTCGAGCAGCGCCACGACGTGGCCGGGCGTGGCGACGCCGATGGTGTCGCCGAGGCTCAGCTCGTCGCAGCCCAGGTCGTAGAGCCGGCGGGCCACCGCGGCCACCTGCGGGACGGGCACGGCGCCCTCCCACGGGTCGCCGAAGCACATCGACAGGTAGCCGCGCACCCTCGCCCCCGCCTCTTTGGCGGCGGCGACGACCGGCGCGAACATCTCCAGCGACTCGTCGACCGTGCGGTTGAGGTTGGCCTTCGCGAAGGACTCGGTCGCGCTGCCGAAGACGGCGACCTCGCGCACCCCCAGGGCCAGGGCCCGCTCCAGTCCGCGCTGGTTGGGCACCAGCACCGGCAGCCGGACCCCGTCGCCCAGGTCGTCCAGCAGCGGCATCAGCTGCTCGGCGTCGGCGAGCTGGGGCACCCACGTGGGGTGCACGAAGCTGGTCGCCTCGATGGTGGTCAGCCCGGCGTCGGCCAGGCGGTGCACGAACTCCGCCTTGACCTCGGTGGGCACCGTGGCCTTCTCGTTCTGCAGCCCGTCACGTGCGCCGACCTCGTGGATGCGCACCCGCCGCGGGAGCCCGTCCAGCGGCACGGACATGGGCAGCCCGGGAGTTCGCTCGACGGCCATCACTCGGCCTCCTCCTGGTGCGGGGCGACGACCGCGAGCACCTGGTCCATGGCGACGGTGCTGCCCGGGGTCACGTCGATCTCGGTGACGGTGCCGTCGTGCGGGGCGGTGATGACATGCTCCATCTTCATCGCCTCCACCACGAGCAGGCTCTGGCCCGCGGTGACCTCGTCGCCCTTGGCGACCTTGACCACGGTCACCGTGCCCGGCATGGGCGCGGCCAGGGTGTCCACCCCGCCCGCCCCGGCCGCGCCGCGCAGCGCGGCCTCGACCGGGTCGTACGGCTGCAGGCGCCAGCCGTCGCCGTCCCTGCCCAGCCAGTCGCCGGCGTGGTCGAAGGCGTGCGTGACGCCGTCCCACTCGACGGTGATCCGCTGCCCGGAACCGGGGAGCAGCCGGGCGCGCACCGCGGCGGCCTCGTCGATCCGCACCTCGGCCTCCGGGGCGCTGCCGCGGACGCGGACCCGCACGGCCTCGCACCCGGGTACCCGCAGCCAGTGGTCGGTCCAGGCGGGCTCCCCGCCGAGCCGCCAGCCGCTCGGCACGGAGAAGGGGTCCCGCCAGCCTCCGCCGGCCGCCGCCGGTTCCAGGGCCGCGTGGCGCAGCAGCGCGGCCGCCGCGTACACCTCGACGGGCACCTCGGAAGGCACCAGGCCCGCCAGCTCCCGGTCGATCAGGCCGGTGTCCATCTCGCCGGAGACGACGTCGGGGTGGGCCAGGAGGCGGCGCAGGAAGCCGGTGTTGGTCTCCAGGCCCAGCACGGTCGTCCCGGCGAGGGCGGCCCGCAGCCGCCGCAGCGCCGTCGGGCGGTCGGGGCCGTACGCGATGACCTTGGCGAGCATCGGGTCGTAGGACGTGCCGATCTCGCTGCCCGCACTGAGCCCGGAGTCGACGCGCACGCCCTCGCCGACGGGCTCGTCCAGCGCCAGCACGGTGCCCGCCGACGGCAGGAAGTTGCGCGAGGGCACCTCGGCGCAGATCCGGGCCTCGACGGCGTGCCCGGTCAGGGCGACCTCGTCCTGTCCGAAGGACAGCCGCTCGCCCGCGGCGATCCGCAGCTGCCACTCCACCAGGTCCAGCCCGGTCACCAGTTCCGTGACGGGGTGCTCGACCTGGAGGCGGGTGTTCATCTCCATGAAGCAGTAGGCGGAGGGGTCGGCGCCCGGGACGATGAACTCCACGGTGCCCGCGCCGACGTAGCCGCAGGACAGCGCGGCCTGCACGGCGGCGGCGCCCATGGCGGCCCGGGTCGTCTCGTCCAGCAGGACCGAGGGGGCCTCCTCGATCACCTTCTGGTGGCGGCGCTGCAGCGAGCACTCGCGCTCGCCGAGGTGCACCACGTTGCCGTGGCCGTCGGCCAGCACCTGGATCTCGATGTGCCGGGGACGGTCGATCCACCGTTCCACCAGCAGGGTGTCGTCCCCGAAGGAGCCGCGCGCCTCGCGGCGGGCGGCCGCGATCTCCTCGGGGAGCAGGGCCGTGTCGCGCACCAGGCGCATGCCCTTGCCGCCGCCGCCCGCGGAGGGCTTCAGCAGCACGGGGGTGCCGATCTCCAGGGCGGCGGCCGTCAGCTGCTCGTCGGTGAGCCCGCTGCCGCTGCTGCCCGGCACCACCGGGACCCCGGCCTCGCGGACGGTCTCCTTGGCGCGGATCTTGTCGCCCATGAGCTCGATGGCCCGGGCGGGCGGCCCGATGAAGGCGAGCCCCGCCTCCGCGCAGGCACGGGCGAAGGCGGCGTTCTCGGCGAGGAAACCGTAGCCGGGGTGGACGGCCTGGGCGCCGGTGCGGGCGGCCGCCGCCAGCAGCCGCTCGATCGAAAGGTAGCTCTCGGTGGCCGCCGCCGGGCCGATGCGCACGGCGGTGTCGGCCTCGCGCACATGGCGTGCCCCGGCGTCGGCATCGCTGAAGACGGCGACCGAACGGATCCCGAGCCGCCGCAGGGTGCGGATGACGCGGACCGCGATCTCGCCGCGGTTGGCCACCAGGACGGTGTCGAACATCGCTGACATCTGAGTGCTCCCCCTACATCCGGAAGACGCCGAAGCCCGGCGCTTGCGGATCGCGTTGCGGAATCGGCGCGTTGGCGCACGCGGTCAGGGCCAGTCCCAGCACCTGGCGGGTCTGCAGGGGGTCGATGACCCCGTCGTCCCACAGCCGTGCCGTCGCGTAGTAGGCGTTGCCCTGCTCCTCGTACTGGGCGCGGATGGGGGCCTTGAAGCCCTCCTCGTCCTCCGCCGCCCAGGTGTCGCCGGCCGCCTCGATCTGGTCGCGCTTGACGGTGGCCAGCACCGAGGCGGCCTGCTCGCCGCCCATGACGGAGATCTTGGCGTTGGGCCACATCCACAGGAAGCGCGGCGAATAGGCGCGGCCGCACATCGAGTAGTTGCCCGCGCCGTAGGAGCCGCCGATGACCACGGTCAGCTTGGGCACCCGGGTCGTGGCCACCGCGGTGACCATCTTGGCGCCGTGCTTGGCGATGCCGCCCGCCTCGTACTGACGGCCCACCATGAAGCCCGAGATGTTCTGCAGGAAGAGCAGCGGGATGCCGCGCTGGTCGCACAGCTCGATGAAGTGCGCGCCCTTCTGGGCCGATTCGGAGAACAGGATGCCGTTGTTGGCGACGATCCCGACCGGGTGGCCGTGGATCCGGGCGAAGCCGGTGACCAGCGTCGTGCCGTACTCGGCCTTGAACTCCGCGAAGCGGCTGCCGTCGACGAGGCGGGCGATGACCTCGCGGACGTCGTAGGGGGTGCGCGAGTCGACCGGGACCGCGCCGTAGAGCCCGGCCGGGTCGACGGCGGGCTCCTCGACGGGGCCGACCGTCCACGGCAGTGCGCCGCGGGCGGGCAGGGTCGCCACGATGTTCCGCACGATGCGCAGCGCGTGGGCGTCGTCCTCGGCCAGGTGGTCGGTGACGCCGGAGGTGCGGGAGTGCACCTCGCCGCCGCCTAGCTCCTCGGCCGTGACCACCTCGCCGGTGGCGGCCTTCACCAGCGGCGGGCCGCCCAGGAAGATCGTGCCCTGGCCGCGGACGATCACCGCCTCGTCGCTCATCGCGGGGACGTAGGCGCCGCCCGCCGTGCAGGAGCCGAGGACGGCGGCGACCTGCGGGATGCCGCGCGCGGACAGGGTGGCCTGGTTGAAGAAGATCCGCCCGAAGTGGTCGCGGTCGGGGAAGACCTCGTCCTGCTTCGGCAGGAAGGCGCCGCCGGAGTCGACCAGGTAGACGCACGGCAGCCGGTTGTCCAGGGCGATCTCCTGGGCGCGCAGGTGCTTCTTGACCGTCATCGGGTAGTACGTGCCGCCCTTGACGGTGGCGTCGTTGGCGACGATCACGACCTCGCGGCCGGAGACCCGGCCGATCCCGGCGACGACGCCGGCGGCCGGTGCCTGGCCTTCGTACATGCCGTCGGCGGCCAGCGGGGCGAGCTCCAGGAAGGGCGATCCGGGGTCGAGCAGCCCGTCCACGCGGTCGCGGGGGAGCAGCTTGCCGCGCGCGGTGTGCCGGGCGCGGGCCTTCTCGCCGCCGCCGAGCGCGGCGGCGGCGAGCTTCTCGCGCAGCCGCGCGGACAGCTCGGCGTGCGCCTTCTCGTTGGCGCGGTAGGCCTCGCTCGCCGGATCCGCGGCGCTGGCGAGGACGGGTGCTTCCATGTCACGGGCCCCCGGAGGAGTTAGCGGTCGTTAACGTGTTGTCGACCACGTTAGCGGTCGTTAACACGGCTGTCTAGAATGGTAGGACGATGAGATCGCGGGGGCATCCGCAGACCGGACGCCTCGCGGAAAGGTGCGGTGTGGAGCCCACGAGGACGGCGGCCAAGGCGGCCAGCGGCAGGCGCGACCAGATCCTGAGGGAGGCCGCGCGGCTCTTCGCCGAGCGCGGGTTCCACGGGGTCGGCGTGGACGAGATAGGGGCGGCCGTCGGCATCAGCGGCCCCGGGCTGTACCGGCACTTCGCGGGCAAGGACGCGATGCTCGCCGAGCTGCTCGTCGGGATCAGCGGCCGGCTGCACTCCGCGGGACGCATGCGGGTGGCGGAGGCCGACGGCGCGGCCGCCGCGCTGGACGCCCTGGTCCGCGGGCACATCGACTTCGCCCTGGACGACCGGGCGCTGATCACCCTCCACGACCGCGAACTGGACCGGCTCCGCGACTCCGACCGCAAGCTCGTGCGCCAGCTGCAGCGCCAGTACGTCGAGCAGTGGGTCACGGTCGTCCGCGAGGTCCACCCGGGGGCGGCCGAGCCCGAGGTCCGCGCGGCCGTGCACGCCGTCTTCGGCCTGCTCAACTCCACCCCGCACCTCGGCCCGCACGGGGGGCTGCCCGGCCGCGCGGCGACCGCCGTGCTGCTGCACCGGCTGGCCCTGGGCGCCTTCGCCGCTCTGGACAGCGCGCACAACCGGGAAGTAACTTACTGAGCGCTTGCTTATCGCCCAGTGTGCAGAGGAGGCGCCAAGTGCGTCGCACGGTATTCAACGAGGACCACGAGGCCTTCCGGGAGACGATCCGGGACTTCATCGCCAACGAGGTCGTGCCCGTCTACCCCGAGTGGGAGGAGGCGGGGTACCCGCCCCGCGACTTCTACCGGCGCCTGGGCGAGCTGGGCATCTTCGGCATCGAGGTGCCCGAGGAGTACGGCGGCGCCGGCATCACGGGCTGGAAGTTCAGCGCCGTGGTGACCGAGGAGTGCGCCCGCGCGGGCGTCAGCTTCGGCAGCAGCGGCGTGCACACCGGCCTGGTGCTCCCGTACCTCCTCGAGTTCGCGAACGAGGAGCAGAAGAAGCGCTGGCTGCCCGACTTCATCAGCGGCGACATGATGACCGCCATCGCCATGACCGAGCCCGGCACCGGCTCCGACCTGGCCGGCATGACCACCACCGCGAAGCTCTCCGAGGACGGCACCCACTACGTCCTCAACGGCGCCAAGACCTTCATCACCGGCGGCGTGGTCGCCGACCGCGTGCTGGTCGTCTGCCGCACCTCGCCGGCCACCCCGGAGGACCGCCGCCGAGGTCTGTCGATCCTCGCGGTCGACACCACGAGCGAGGGCTACGCCGTCGGCCGCAAGCTGGAGAAGATCGGCCTGCGCACCTCCGACACCGCGGAGCTGTCCTTCACCGACGTCAAGGTCCCCGTCGAGGACCTGCTCGGCGAGGAGGGCAAGGCCTTCTCCTACCTCGCCCACAACCTGCCGGTCGAGCGCCTCGCGATCGCCTTCGGCTCCTACGCCCAGGCCGACGCCGCCGTCCGCTTCGCGGCCCAGTACGTGCGCGACCGCAAGGTCTTCGGCAAGAGCGTCGCCGAGTTCCAGAACACCAAGTTCGTGCTCGCCGAGTGCGCCTCCGACGTCGACGCCATGCAGGCCGTCGTCGACCGCGCCCTGGAGGCCCACGAGCTCGGCGACTTCACCGCCGCCGACGCCGCGCGCGCCAAGCTCTTCTGCACCGAGACCGCGGCCAAGGTCATCGACCGCTGCCTCCAACTGCACGGTGGCTACGGCTACATGCTGGAGTACCCGATCGCCCGCCTGTACGCGGACAACCGCGTGCACCGTATCTACGGCGGCACCAGCGAGGTCATGAAGTCGATCATCGCCAAGTCGATGGGGCTGTGACCGGACGGTCCGCCGACCCCGAGAGACACACGTGACCAACCACGCACTGCAGTCCCTGCTCGACCTCCTCGACCTCGAGCGGATCGAGCAGGACATCTTCCGCGGCGCCAGCCGCCCCGCCGTCGTCCCCCGCGTCTTCGGGGGCCAGGTCGCCGCACAGGCGCTGGTCGCGGCGGGGCGCACGGTCCCGGAAGGACGCGACGCCCACTCCCTGCACGCCTACTTCCTGCGCATGGGCGACCCGGGCGCGCCGATCGTCTACCAGGTCGACCGCATCCGCGACGGCCGCTCCTTCACCACCCGCCGGGTGGTCGCGGTGCAGCACGGGCAGCCGATCTTCCACCTGTCCGCGTCCTTCCAGACGTACGAGGACGGGCTGGAGCACCAGGAGCCGATGCCGCCGGCACCCGACCCGGAGAGCCTGCCCACCGGCGAGGAACTGCTGCGGCCGCACAAGGACCGGTTCCCCGACCCCTCGGTCGTGGACCGCCTCCTGGAGGCCCGCGCCGCCGTCGACCTGCGCTACGTCGACGCCCCGCCCTTCCTCGCCGCCGGGGCCGGACCGCGTGAGCCCCGCTCCCAGGTGTGGTTCCGTACCAACGGGAAGCTCGCCGACGACCCGCTGCTCCACGTCTGCCTCGCCACCTATGTGTCGGACATGACGCTGCTGGACTCCGTGCTGCTCGCCCACGGGCGCGGCGGCTGGGCGGTCGGCGACGTGGTGGGCGCCAGCCTGGACCACGCCATGTGGTTCCACCGGCCGTTCCGCGCCGACGAATGGCTGCTGTACGACCAGCAGAGTCCCTCCGCCTCCGGCGGGCGCGGGCTCGGCACCGCGCGCATCTACACCCAGGACGGGCGGCTCGCCGTCTCCGTCATCCAGGAGGGCGTGGTCCGCGTACCGCGGGACTGAGCCGCCGGGTCACCGTCACCGGTCCGCGTCCAGCGGCAGTGTCGCCCGCACCAGGAAGCCGCCGTCCGGCTCCGGACCCGCGTCCAGGGTGCCGCCCAGCTGGGCGGCGCGCTCACGCAGCCCGGTGAGGCCGTGGCCGCCGGACGGCAGCGCCGGGCCGGGCGCGTCCCCGCCGCACGGCGCGTTGCGCACCGCGACGTGCAGCGCGTCGGCGGCGAGCCGCACGGCCACCTCGGTGCGCGCGCCGGGAGCGTGCTTGCGCACGTTGGTCAGGGCCTCCTGCACGGTGCGGTACGCCGCGTGCTGCACCGGCGGCGGGCACCCGGGCCGGCCCAGGGCGGTGAGGTCGCCGTGCACCTGCGGCCCGGCCGCGGCGAGGAGCGTGGGCAGGTCCGCGAGGCCCGGGCCGGCGTCCTCGCCGCCCACCGTCACCGACATCCGCAACAGCCCCACCATGTGCCGCAGTTCGTCCAGGGCGTCGCGGCTGAGCTGCCGCACCGTACCGGCGGCGGCCCGCGCCTCCTCGCCCCGGGCGGTCGCCTCCAGGGCGCCCGACTGCACGGCGATCAGACTGATGTGGTGGGCCACGGTGTCGTGCATCTCCCGCGCGAGCCGGGTGCGCTCCCGCACCACCGCCCGTTCCGCGGCCAGCCGCCGTTCCCGCTCCCGGCTCTCCGCCAGCTCGGCGAGTCTCGCCGCGAGTTCACGGCGTGAGGCGGCGAGCAGCCCCAGCGCCGTCGGGGCCACGGCCAGCAGCGCCGACAACAGCACCGCGAGCACGGTCGCCGCGGGGGCCCAGTCGACCTCCCCGATCCACGGCCAGGGGAAGAACGACACAAAGGCGACGGCTGCCGCGCTGCCCAGCGACACCACCATGGGCGGCGGGATCCGCCTCCGGCCGGGGAGCGGCGGCGGCCCCCGTCGCAGCCGCCGCCGGGCGCGGGCCACGGTCAGGGCGCCGCCGTCGGCGGCGATCGTGTACAGCGCGGCCATGGGGGCCAGCCACACATAGCCCAGCGACAGGGCGGGCAGCGTCGCCAGCAGCACCGTCAACGGCAGCCGGCGGCGCAGCGCGAGGGCGCCGGCGGCCACGTACGCCGCCGACAGCGCGAGGGGACCGCCCAGGGAACGGGTCGCCCAGGCCTCGGTCGCCGCGACGGCGACCAGGCACCCGTCGACGGCGGCCCGGGGGAGTCTCACGCGGCGCTCCCCGGCGAGAGCCCGGCCCGGTGCGCCAGGATCGCCAGCGACACCCGGTTCGGCGCGTCGAGCTTGCGCAGCAGGGCGCGGACGTGGTCCTTCACCGTGGCGACGGTGATGTGCAGCCGCTCGGCGATCTCCAGGTTCGACAGGCCCCCGGCGACCAGCAGCAGCACCTCCCGCTCCCGTCCGGTCAGCCGGTCCAGGGGCGCCCTGGCGGGGTCGGCCTCCTGCGCGTCGGCCGTGCCCAGGTAGCCGTCGACCACGGCGCGGCTGACGGTGGGCGTGAAGACCGTCCCGCCGGAGGCGAGCACGCGGACGGCGTCGATGAGGGTGGCGACCGCCGTGTCCTTGAGCAGGAAGCCGGTCGCGCCCGCGCGCATGGCGGCGGTGATGTGGGCGCTGGTGTCGAATCCGGTGAGCATCGCGACGGCCGGCGGATCGGGCAGCGCCCGTACGGCCCGCAGCACGGTCAGCCCGTCGGGTTCCGGCATCACCGTGTCCAGGAGCACCAGGTCGGGCTTGCGCGCGCGGACGGCGGCCAGTGCCGCGCGGCTGTCGCAGTCCGCGACCACCCCGATGTCGCCCGCGGACTCCAGGATGCGCCGCAGGGCGGTCCTCACCAGTGTCTCGTCGTCGACGATCACGACCCGTATCACGATCCCGCGCCTTTCTCCGGACGGCCTTCCACTCCACCCGAGGGTGGACTGCGAACTCCATCCCGGGGTTGATCCACCGGCGGCGCCGGACCGGAAGAATCGACGGCGATCGTAACGAGCACGCCGCCGGGTCGCATGTCCGGGCGGCCGTGCCCGTCGGTCGACGGGGGAAACGGGGGCCCACGGGGGAAAACGGGGGCTCACGGGGAACGGGGGTTCTCATGTCGCGGACCAAGGGCGGGGGCGAAGGCCCCGGCCTGTCGACATCGGGCCCCGGGTCGCCGGAAGACGGCGGCCCGGGGCCCGTCGGGAGTGGCGGGCCACGCCCCCTCGGGGGCGTGGCCCCCTGTCATGCGGAGCCGGTCAGGCCCGCCGCGTCCAGCAGATAGGCGGTCATCGCGTCGTAGTGGCGCGGGTCGGTGACGTGGTCGTCCAGCGGGACGGTCACCGAGACCGTGCCCTCCGCCTCGGCGAGGAAGAGGGCCGGGTCGTTGCAGTCCGCGAAGCCGATCGCGTCGATGCCGCGCTGTCCGGCGCACCCCGCCCAGCCGTGGTCGGCGACGACCAGGTCGGGCAGCGGCCGGCCCTGTGCGGTCAGCGCGTCGAGGACCGCCGCCATCGGGCCGGGGGAGTGGGTGTGCCACAGCGTGGCGCCGCGCTCCAGCATGGCCACGTCGCAGAACTGGAAGACGCCGCCCTCGTCGGTGGACAGCCCCCCGGGGATCGCGACGACCTCGGCGCCGGCGGCCCGCACGGCCGCGGCCAGGGTGCGGTGGACGTCCAGCAGACCGCCGGGGTGGCCGGTGGCGAACAGCACCCGCTGCCCGCCCTCCACGGCCTTGCAGAGCATCCGGGCGGCCCGGTCCAGGGCGCTGATCGTCAGCTCGGGGTCGATGGTGTCCTGCCCCATGAGGTACCCGGGGTCGGCCACGACCCCGCAGCGCTCGGCCATGACCGCCAGCACCGCCTCCTCGTCCGTCCAGCGCTCGCCGAACTCCAGGCCGAACCAGTAGTGGCGGTCGCCCTCGGCGAGTCTGCGGTAGTGGGAGCGGTTGTTCTCGCGGGGGGTGGCGACGTCGCCCGCGATGCGCGTGCGTACGAGGTGGTCGGCGAGGGCCTTGCGGGACGGCACGGTGACATGGGGCAGCATGACCCCCATTGTCGCCTGCTGTCGGACGTGCGTGCGGAGGGCCGCCGATCGACGCCGGTCCGTTACCTCCTGCCGGGACGTCAGAAAGCCCGCCGCGGCGGGGTGCACGGGTTCACAGCCAGCGCAGCGCGAACCACAGCTCCATGCGTACGTCCGGGTCGTCCAGGTCTGCCTCCAGCAGGGCCGCCGCGCGCCCGATGCGCTGGCGCACGGTGTTGCGGTGCACCTCCAGGGCGACGGCCGTACGGTCCCAGCTCCCGTGCAGGCCGATCCAGGTGCGCAGCGTCTCCACCAGGGCGGGCGAGTCCGCCACCGGCGCCAGCAGCTCCCGTGCCCTGGACCGGGCGTCGTCCGGGGTGACCAGTCCGCTCATGCCGGGGCCGGCTCCGCGATGGATCACCAGCGGCGCACGGGTGGCGACCGCCCGACGCAGCGCGCCCGCGGCCTGGCCGTCCCCGGTGACGAGGGCGGCCACGGCGACCGGGCCGCTCACCCCGAGGGTCCACCCCGGCTGGGCGGTCACCTCGCGGCCGGCCGGCAGGAGCAGGCGTACGACGGTGTCGCCCGGCTCGATCAGCGCGGTGCCCAGCGCCGTGCCGAGGGCGGCGGCCGCCAGCGGTCCGGCCGGCCCGCCGCGCCTGCGGGCGTGCACGACGGCCCAGCGGGACTCCGGCCCCAGCAGCGGGGCCGCCTCCTGCGGCTCCGCGCCCAGCAGCAGCCGCACCAGCGCCGCCGACCGGCCCGCCTCCGCGCTGCCCAGGTGCGGGCCGGTGAGCAGGGAGAGCAGGACCGCGGCGACGTTGGCGACCGCGTGGTCGCCCGGATCGGGGCGGCCCGTGACCAGGACGAGCGCCGGCCGCTCGCTCGGGGTGCCGCCGGCCAGCGCGTACGCCGACAGACGCGTCCCGCCGTGGGTGTCGGTCGCCGAGGAGGGCGCGTGCGCGTCCGGCGCCGGCAGGACCACCCCGGCCAGCCGTACCGCCGCCGCACGCGCCTCCGGGTCCGGGGCGGTGCCCGCCGCGTACACCTCGGAACCGTCCGGGGCGATCAGCGCGGCCCACGCGCCCAGGCGGCCGGCGAGCCTGCGCAGCACCGAGGGCACGGGGTCCGGGCGCCCGGCGGCCGCGGCGAGCGCCTGCTGTGCCTCGGTGACGTGCCGCAGCTCACGGACCCGGGCCTCGCCCATGGCCTGCCAGACGGCCCGCGCGACCGCGGTGAAGGGGGTCCGCGGCGGCACCTCCACCAGCGGCAGGCCGTGCCGGTCGCAGGCGGCGACCAGCGCCGCCGGGGTCTCGTCGTGCACCGGGGCGAGACCGAAGCCGAGCGCCGCCGCCTCCGCCTCGACCGTGCGGGCCACGTAGCGGTCCAGGTAGGCGCCGGCGCCCGCCGCCGACGCGAAGTGCACCCCCGCGGTCAGCAGCAGCTCCCCGCCGAGCAGGTACGGGAAGGGGTCCTCCATCTCGCTGGTGTGCACCCACTGGACGCGGACGTCCCGGTCGGCCGCGGACGGTCCCGCGACCTGGCGCAGCCCGAGGTCGGGCAGGGCGAGCAGGGTGGCGAGCGGGATCGGCGGCGTGAGCGGCGCCAGGTCCTGACGCGGGGGAGTCATGTGCGTTTCCTCCATACGGACCGGGTGCGATGGATGAAACGTACACTTCAGCGCTTCTTCCCGGCCACCTATCGTCACCGCAAAGGAAAGCCCGCGGCTCCGCCCGCGCGACCGATGGAGGAGGGCTCATGGCCGTCGACTACGCCGTGATCATCGGCTATCTGGCCGGCATGCTCGCCGTGGGCTGGTGGGGCATGCGCCGCGCCAGGTCCAAGAGCGAGTTCCTGGTCGCCGGCCGCAGGCTGGGCCCGTCGATGTACTCCGGCACCATGGCCGCGATCGTCCTCGGCGGCGCCTCCACCATCGGCGGCGTCGGCCTCGGCTACCAGTACGGCCTGTCCGGCGCCTGGATGGTCTTCACCATCGGCCTCGGCCTGCTGGCGCTGAGCGCCTTCTTCTCGGCCCGCATCGCCCGCCTGAAGGTCTACACCGTCTCGGAGATGCTCGACCTGCGCTACGGCGGCTCGGCCGGCGTCATCTCCGGCGTCGTCATGTGGGCGTACACGCTGATGCTCGCGGTGACCTCGACGATCGCCTACGCGACGATCTTCGACGTCCTGTTCGGGATGGACCGCACCCTGGCGATCATCCTGGGCGGCGCCGTCGTGGTGGCGTACTCCACGCTGGGCGGCATGTGGTCGATCACGCTCACCGACATGGTGCAGTTCGTGGTCAAGACCCTCGGCGTGCTGGTCCTGCTGCTGCCGATCGCGGTGATCAAGGCGGGCGGCTTCGCGGAGATGAAGGCGCAGCTGCCGAGCGAGTACTTCGCGCCCCTGGGCATCGGCGGGCAGACGATCTTCACCTACGTGCTGATCTACACCTTCGGCATGCTCATCGGCCAGGACATCTGGCAGCGCGTGTTCACCGCCCGCAGCGACAGGATCGCCAAGCTCGGCGGCACCGTCGCAGGCGTCTACTGCCTGGTCTACGCGATCGCCGGCGCCGTCATCGGCACCGCCGCCAAGGTGCTGTACCCGAACCTGGCCGCGGCCGACGACGCCTTCGCCACCATCGTCAAGGACGCGCTGCCGGTGGGCGTGCGCGGCCTGGTGCTGGCCGCCGCGCTCTCCGCGGTGATGTCCACCTCCTCCGGCGCGCTGATCGCCTGCGCCACCGTGGCCAACAACGACATCTGGTCGCGGCTGCGCGGCGTGGTCGGCCGCGGGCGGGACGGCGAGGAGGGCGCGCACGACGAGGTCTCGGGCAACCGCGTCTTCATCCTGATCATGGGCGTGGTCGTCATCGTCACCGCCATCGCGCTGAACAACGTCGTCGAGGCGCTGACCGTGGCGTACAACCTGCTCGTCGGCGGGCTGCTGGTGCCGATCCTCGGCGGTCTGCTGTGGCGGCGCGGCACCGCGGCGGGCGCCCTCGCCTCGGTGGCCGTCGGCGGCCTGGCCGTCGTGGGCCTGATGGTCTGGAAGGGCATCCTGGCCAACGAGCCGGTCTACTACGGCCTGCTGGCCTCCCTCGTCGTCTACGTCGCGGTGAGCCTCGCCACCAAGCCGACCGACGCCGCCGTGCTGGCGGCCTGGCGGGAGCGGCTGGCCGGACGGACCCCCGTCCCGGCCGCCGAGGGGACCGTCCCGGTCGGATAAAGTCACAAAGCGAGCAGAGCGCAACGAAGCGCATGAAAGAAGGCAGTTACCCATGAGCAGCACCGAACCGCGCGGCCCCATCGACTCCTCCCGCACCCCGCGGTACGCCGGTCCCGCCACGTTCGCGCGGCTCCCGCGCCTCGACGAGGTCGGCACCACCGACGTCGCCGTGGTCGGCGTGCCCTTCGACGCGGGCGTCTCCTACCGCCCCGGCGCCCGCTTCGGCGGCAACGCGATCCGCGAGGCCTCCCGTCTGCTGCGCCCGTACAACCCGGCGCAGGACGCCTCGCCCTTCGCGCTCGCCCAGGTCGCGGACGCCGGTGACATCGCCGCCAACCCGTTCAACATCAACGAGGCCGTCGAGTCCATCCAGGCCGCCGCCGACGACCTGCTCGACACCGGCGCCCGCCTGATGACCCTCGGCGGCGACCACACCATCTCGCTGCCCCTGCTGCGCGCCATGGCCCGCAAGCACGGCCCGGTCGCCCTGCTCCACTTCGACGCCCACCTCGACACCTGGGACACCTACTTCGGGGCCGAGTACACCCACGGCACCCCGTTCCGGCGGGCCGTGGAGGAAGGCGTCCTCGACACCTCCGCGCTCTCCCACGTCGGCACCCGCGGCCCGCTGTACGGCAAGCAGGACCTCACCGACGACGAGAAGATGGGCTTCGGCATCGTCACCTCCGCCGACGTCTACCGGCGCGGCGCCGACGAGGTCGCCCAGCAGCTGCGCGAGCGCATCGGCGACCGCCCGCTGTACATCTCCATCGACATCGACGTCCTCGACCCGGCCCACGCCCCCGGCACCGGCACCCCCGAGGCCGGCGGCATCACCTCCCGCGAGCTGCTGGAGATCCTGCGGGGCCTGGCCTCCTGCCACCTGATCTCCGCCGACGTCGTCGAGGTCGCCCCCGCCTACGACCACGCCGAGATCACCAGCGTCGCGGCCTCCCACACCGCGTACGAGCTGACCACGATCATGACCCGGCAGATCGCGGCCGGCCGCGCATGAGCGGGCGCAACGGCGGCGACCTCGTCGTCGAATCCCTGACGGCGCTCGGCGCGACGACGGTCTTCGGCCTGCCCGGGCAGCACGCGCTGGGCGCCTTCGACGCGCTGCGGCGCTCGAAGCTGGACTACCTGGGCCTGCGGGTGGAGAACAACGCGGGCTTCGCCGCGGACGCGTACGCCCGCGTCACGGGCGGCGCCGCGCCGCTGCTGGTCTCCACCGGCCCCGGCGCGCTGATGACGCTCGCCGCGCTGCAGGAGTCGGCCGCCGCCTCGGCGCCGGTCATCGCCATCGGCAGCCAGGTGCCGGTCGCCGGGCTCGGCGGCGGCCGCCACGGCTACCTGCACGAACTCGCCGACCAGAAGGCGTCCTTCCGCGACATCGTCAAGTCGGTGCACACCGTCCGCACCGCGTCCCAGATCCCCTCGGCCCTCGCCGCCGCCTGGGAGTCGGCGCTGACCGCGCCGTACGGGCCGGTGTGGGTGGAGATCCCGCAGGACGTGCTGCTCGCCCCCGTCACGGTGCCGCCGGTCGGGGAGCTGGCGGCCGGGCCCCGGCCGCTGCGCCCTCGCGCCGAGCTGATCGCCGAGGCGGCGGCGCTGCTGTCCCGCGCCGAGCGGCCGGTCGTGCTGGCAGGCGGCGGCGTCGCGCGCTCGGGGGCCGAGGCCGAACTGCGCGCCCTCGCCGAGCGGCTCGACGCCCCGGTCGCCTGCACCTTCGGCGGCAAGGGGGCCTTCCCGTGGGAACACCCGCTGTCGCTGCGGAGCTGGCTGGAGGACCGGTACACCACCGACTTCCTGGAGGAGGCCGACGTCCTGCTGGTCGTCGGCTCCGGGCTGGGCGAGCTCTCCTCGAACTACCACACCTTCCGCCCGCGCGGCCGGGTGATCCAGGTCGAGGCCGACCTCGGCAAGCTGGAGTCCAACCACCCGGCGCTCGGCATCCACGCCGACGCCCGGCTCGCCCTCGGCGCGCTCGCCGCGGCCGTGGACGAGCGCCGCGACGCGGGCGCGCCCGAGGCGGTGGCGGCCCTGCTGGAACGGGTCCGGGAGCGCCTCGACGGCCAGGACCTCGGTCTGGAGCAGCGCGTCCTCGCCGCCGTGCGGGACGCCCTCCCCGAGGACGCCCCCAGCTTCTGGGACATGACGATCCTCGCCTACTGGGCCTGGTCCGCCTGGCCCGGCCCGATGCACTCCGCCCAGGGCGCCGGCGGCCTCGGCTACGGCTTCCCCGCCGCGCTGGGCGCGGCCGCCGCGGACCGCGCCCGGCCCGTGCTGGCCGTGTCGGGCGACGGCGGCGCGATGTACTCCATCGCCGAGCTCGCCACGGCCCGGCAGTACGGCCTGCCCGTCACCTGGCTGATCGTCGACGACGGCGGCTACGGCATCCTGCGCGAGTACATGACGGACGCCTTCGGCGAGGCCACCGGCACCGAGCTGGCCCGGCCGGACTTCGTCGCACTCGCCGGGGCCTTCGGCGTCCCGGCGGTCCGTACGAGCCCCGAGCGGCTCCGGGACGACCTCGCGGACGCCCTCGCGGCGCCCGGCCCCTCCGTGGTCGTGCTCCCCGCGCTGCTGCGGATGTTCGCGCCGACGCACCTGGGGTGAACCGGCGCCCGGTCCCGGCCGAGAGAGGGGGAAACGTTTCGGCGGGCTTTGTCCCGAGACCTCCGACCGAGCGCTGTCGGACCCTGGTCGTAGTTTTGTTGCGGGAGGATGAAATCCGCACTCCAGGGCGTTGTGATCCTCCGGCGAAAAGGACGGGACGGGAGGACACCGGGTGGCGGCGAAGGACGACGAAGCGAAGGCCGGCGAGGCCGTGAGGGCCGAGGGGTGGCTGCGGCGGCTGATGGGGTACTGCTGGCGTTACCGGGGGAACGTGGGCCTCGCGCTCGGTTCCTCCCTCGCCGGCATGGCCGTGATGGCCCTCGTGCCGCTCGTCCCCAAGTTGATCATCGACGACGTCATCGTCAAGCACGACAAGCCGCTCGCCCCCTGGGCGGCCGTGCTGATCGCCGCCGCGGTCGTGGTCTACCTGATGACGTTCCTGCGGCGCTTCTACGGCGGCAGGCTCGCCCTCGACGTGCAGCACGACATGCGCACGGACATGTTCCACTCGCTCACCCGGCTGGACGGCGCGCGCCAGGACGAGCTCAACACCGGCCAGGTCGTCGGCCGGGCCACCAGTGACCTGCAGCTCATCCAGGGCCTGCTCTTCATGGCGCCCATGATGATCGGCAACGTCCTGCTCTTCGTCCTGTCGATCGTCGTGATGTTCGTGCTCTCGCCGATGCTGACCCTGATCGCCCTCGCCGTCGCGCCCGCCCTGTGGTTCCTGGCCGACCGCAGCCGCAAGCGGCTCTTCCCCGCCACCTGGTACGCCCAGGGCCAGGCCGCCGCCGTCGCCGGGATCGTGGACGGCTCGGTGACCGGCGTCCGCGTCGTGAAGGGCTTCGGCCAGGAGCAGCAGGAGATGTCCAAGCTGCGCTCGGTCAGCGAGCGGCTCTTCGCCGGACGGCTGCGCACCATCAGGTTCAACGCGCGCTACGGCCCCGCGCTCCAGGCGGTGCCCTCGCTCGGGCAGGTCGGCATGCTGGCGCTCGGCGGCTGGATGGCCGTGAAGGGCCAGATCACCCTGGGCACCTTCGTCGCGTTCTCGACCTACCTCGCCCAGCTGACCGGCCCGGTGCGCATGCTCACGATGATGCTCACCGTCGGCCAGCAGGCCAGGGCCGGGGTCGAGCGCGTCACCGAGCTCATCGACACCCGGCCCAGCCTGGAGGAGGGCGCCGGGCAGCTGCCCCGCGAGGCCCCGGCCACCGTCGAGTTCGATCACGTCAGCTTCGGCTACGACCGCACCCGTCCCGTGCTGGACGACTTCTCGCTCACCGTCGAGCCCGGCGAGACCGTCGCCGTCGTCGGCGCCTCCGGCAGCGGCAAGTCGACCGTCTCGCTGCTGCTGCCGCGCTTCTACGACGTGACCGGCGGCGCCGTCCGCGTCGGCGGCCGGGACGTGCGCGACCTGACCTTCGACTCCCTGCGCGACGCCATAGGGCTCGTCCCGGAGGACAGCTTCCTGTTCTCCGACACCGTCCGCGCCAACATCGCCTACGGCCACCCCGACGCCACCGACGAGCAGATCCTCACCGCGACCCGGCACGCCCAGGCGGACGAGTTCATCAGCGCCCTGCCCGAGGGGTACGGCACCGTCGTCGGCGAGCAGGGACTGACCCTCTCCGGCGGCCAGCGCCAGCGCGTCGCCCTGGCCCGCGCCATCCTCACCGACCCGCGGCTGCTCGTCCTCGACGACGCGACCTCCGCCGTGGACGCCCGCGTCGAGGCCGAGATCCACGACGCGCTGCGCGAGGTGATGGCGGGCCGCACGACCCTGCTCATCGCCCACCGGCGCTCCACCCTCGCCCTCGCCGACCGGATCGCCGTGCTGGAGGCCGGCCGGCTGGTCGACGTGGGCACCCACGAGGAGCTGGAGGCCCGCTGCCCGCTGTACCGGCGGCTGCTCACCGACCCCGACGAGCTCGGCTCGGACGTCGTCACGCACGACCCCGCGGGCGAGGTCGTGCCGCTGACCGAGTGGCCCGGCGAGGGCGCGATCGCGGCCCCGGCGGCACGTCCCGCCGCCGAGGCGCCCGCGGAGGGCGGCGTGACGGCGGCCCTGTGGCCGCAGGACCGCCGGCACCGAGACGAGGACACCGGGCGGACGCAGTCGGCGCCCTCCCCGGCCGCCACGCGCGGCGGCCCGGGCGGCATGGCCTCGGCCATGGCCGGGATGCCCGCCACCCCCGAGCTGCTCGCGCAGGTGGCGGCGCTGCCCCCGGCCCTGGACACCCCGGACGTCGACGAGGACCGGGCGGCCTCCGTCGAGAAGGACTTCGGCCTGCGCAGTCTGCTGCGCGGCTTCCGTGGCCCCCTGCTGCTCAGCCTGCTGTTCGTCGCCGTCGACGCGCTGGCCGGGCTGCTGCTGCCGGTCCTGATCCGGCACGGCATCGACTCCGGTGTGCGGCAGGCCGCGCTCGGCGCCGTCTGGGCCGCCTCGTTGCTGGGACTCGCCGTGGTCGCCGCGCAGTGGGGCGCGCAGTGGGGCTCCACGCGCCTGACCGGCCGTACCGGCGAGCGCGTGCTCTACACGCTCCGGGTGAAGATCTTCTCCCACCTGCACCGGCTCGGGCTCGACTACTACGAGCGCGAGCTGAGCGGCCGCATCATGACCCGGATGACGACCGACGTCGACGCGCTGTCGACGTTCCTGCAGACCGGACTGGTCACCGCGCTGGTCAGCGTGCTCACCTTCCTCGGCATCCTGGTCGCGCTGCTGGTGATCGACGTCCAGCTGGCGCTGATCGTCTTCGCCACCCTGCCGGTGCTCTTCGTCGCCACCTGGGTCTTCCGCCGCAAGTCCGTGAAGGCCTACGAGCTGGCCCGGGAGCGGGTCAGCGTCGTCAACGCGGACCTGCAGGAGCACGTCGCCGGACTCCGCGTCGTGCAGGCCTTCCGGGGCGAGCGCGGCGGCGCCGAGCGCTTCGCCGACCGCAGCGACGCCTACCGGCAGGCGCGTGTGCGCGGGCAGTGGCTGATCTCGGTGTACTTCCCCTTCGTGCAGCTGCTGTCCAGCGTCGCCGCCGCCCTGGTGCTGATCGTCGGCGCCCACCGGGTCGGCGCGGGCACGCTCACCGCAGGCGCCCTGGTGGCCTACCTGCTCTACATCGACCTGTTCTTCTCGCCCGTGCAGCAGCTCTCCCAGGTCTTCGACGGCTACCAGCAGGCGTCGGTGTCCCTGGGCCGCATCCGCGAACTGCTCCGCACGCCGACCGCCACCCCGCCCGCCGGGTCCCCGCGCAGCGTCGGCCGGCTGCGCGGCGAGATCGCCTTCCGCGACGTGCACTTCCGCTACACCGAGGAGGGCGCCGAGGCGCTGTCCGGGATCGACCTGCGGATCCCCGCGGGCCAGACGGTGGCCTTCGTCGGCGAGACGGGCGCGGGCAAGTCGACCCTGGTCAAGATGGTGGCCCGGTTCTACGACCCGACCTCGGGCGCGGTCCTCGTCGACGGCCAGGACATCCGCGAGCTCGACCTGACCGGCTACCGGCAGCGGCTCGGCGTCGTCCCGCAGGAGGCCTACCTCTTCGAGGGGACGGTCCGCGACGCCATCGCCTACGGGCGGATGGACGCCACCGACGCCGAGGTCGAGGCCGCGGCCCGGGCCGTCGGCGCCCACGACATGATCGCCACGCTGGACGGCGGCTACCTGCACTCGGTCTCCGAGCGGGGCCGCAACCTCTCCGCCGGACAGCGGCAGTTGATCGCCCTGGCCCGCGCCGAGCTGGTCGACCCCGACGTCCTGCTGCTCGACGAGGCGACGGCCGCCCTGGACCTGGCCACCGAGGCCCTGGTCAACCGGGCCGCCGACCGGCTCGCCGTACGCCGCACCACCCTGGTCGTCGCCCACCGGCTGACCACCGCCGCCCGCGCCGACCGGGTCGTCCTCCTCGACCACGGCCGGGTCGTCGAGGACGGCACGCACGAGCAGCTCCTCGCCGCCGACGGCCGCTACGCCGAGCTGTGGCGCACCTTCGTCGGCGAGGACGAGAGCAGCGAGGCCGTCGCCTAGGCCCTCCCTTGGCGCTCCCGCGGCCCGGACCCCCGGTGGTCCGGGCCGCCGCTCTTTGCCCAACGCCCCCTGGCGGCGGACCACTTCCTCCTCATAGGTTCACGGGCGACGCCCGTCGAACCCCGAAGGAGGGGGCATGCGCAACGCGCTCAGATGGCTGCTGGCGCTGGTGTTGCTCATAGGCACCGCCGGCGGTGGAGTCGCCACCGCGACCGCTGACGAGCCGGACATCAAGGACCGCATCCTGGCGATACCCGGGATGAGCCTGATCGAGGAGAAGCCGGTCACCGGATACCGCTTCTTCGTCCTCAACTACACGCAGCCGGTGGACCACCGGCACCCGTCCAAGGGGACGTTCCAGCAGCGGATCACCGTGCTGCACAAGGGGACCGACCGGCCCACCGTCTTCTACACCTCCGGCTACGGTCTCTCCACGACCCCCTCCCGCCGCGAGCCGACGCAGATCGTGGACGGCAACCAGGTCTCCATGGAGTACCGCTTCTTCACCCCGTCCCGTCCCGCCCCCGCCGACTGGTCGAAGCTCGACATCTGGCAGGCCGCCAGCGACCAGCACCGCATCCACCGGGCGCTGAGCCGGATCTACGCCGAGAACTGGCTCGCCACCGGCGCCAGCAAGGGCGGCATGACGGCCACGTACTACCGCCGCTTCTACCCGCACGACATGGCCGGCACCGTCGCCTACGTCGCCCCCAACGACGTGGTCGACGACGAGGACTCCGCCTACACCCGCTTCTTCCGCACCGTCGGCACCGCCGACTGCCGGGCGCGGCTGAACGCCGTGCAGCGCGAGGCACTCGTCCGCCGCGGCGTGATCGTCGCCCGCTACCAGCAGTACGCCGCCGACAACGGGCTGACCTTCACCACCGTCGGCAGCGCGGACAAGGCGTACGAGAACGTGGTGCTGGACCTGGTGTGGGCCTTCTGGCAGTACCACCAGCAGTCGGAATGCGCGGACGTGCCCGCGGCGACCGCCACCACGGACGCCCTCTACTCCTTCGTCGACTCCGTCTCCGGCTTCGACTTCTACACCGACCAGGGCCTGGAGTACTACACGCCGTACTACTACCAGGCGGGCACGCAGCTCGGCGCTCCGACCTTCGCGACCCCGCACCTGAAGGGCCTGCTGCGCTACCCCGGGATCTACCAGCCGCGTTCCTACGTGCCGCGTTCCATCCCGATGCGCTTCCAGCCCCGCGCGATGCACGACGTCGACACCTGGGTGCGCCACCACGCCGAGCGCATGCTCTTCGTCTACGGCCGGAACGACCCGTGGGGAGCCGAACCGTTCCGCCTCTCGCGGGGGGCGCACGACTCGTACGTGATGTGGGCGCCCGGCGCCAACCACGGCGCGGTCATCGGCGCGCTGGGCGCGGCCGACAAGGCGAAGGCCACCGCTGAGGTGCTGGAGTGGGCCGGGGTCGCCCCCGCGGCCGTACGTGCCGACCCTGAGGCGGCCAAGCCGCTGGCGGCCTACGACGCCAAGCTCGACCGGAGCACCGAGGCCGCCGGCCGGCTGCCCTTCTGATCGGGTGTCAGAGCCGGCGGGCGCATCCCACGCCCGCCGGCCCGCCGCCCACCCCGACGTACAGCGCCGTCCCCTGGGGGCAGGACCGGCGGTCGCGGGCCAGCTCCACGACCCGGAACTGCGGGGCGTGCGGCCCCGAACCGTCGCAGGGCGTCTCCTTCACCTGTCCCCTCCGGGAGCCGTAGACGCAGTCGCCCGCGATCGTCCGGGGCCCGCCGCCCCCGCCGGGATCCCCTGGGTGCGGGGCCTTCAGGTTGCGCATGCAGGCGTACCCCTGGAGACGGGCGGCGGTGACGGTGAGCAGGAAGTCCGTGGTCGGCGGGCAGCGGTCGCCGGCCCGCGGGGTGGGCGGGGGAGCGGGCGACGGCGAGGCGGGCAGCAGCCCGTACAGCCGGCCGACGACCCGGGCCCGGGCGCCCGGGCCCGAGCACGCCACCTCCCGGTAGGAGCCCACCGGGTCGCCGGCCGCGCACTCCCCCTGGTCCAGGAAGACCGCGTCGTGCGTGGCGGGTGAGGCGTCCGGGCCGGCGGCGCTGCTGCCCGTGCCGCCCGCGCCCGGCGAGCAGGCGGCGAGCAGCACGGCGACCAGCCATGCCGCACCCAGGAGTTGCCCGGACGACACGCGCATGGCGGCCCCCCCCCACCCGTCCCCCCGGGCGAGTTGCCCGTTTTCGGCAGGATAGGTGGCGTGGCCCGTTCCCGGGAGGGGCCGCCCCGCGCGCGGCGGGTTCAGTACCGCAGGCCCCAGCCGACGGGATAGAGCGTCCGCGCCGGGTCGTCCGCCGCCGGAACGGCCACCGGCAGCTTCCCGCGTGGCCGTACCTTGCCCGCCAGCACCCGTGCGGCCGCCCGCATCGACACGTCCGTCCAGCCGTAGGTGGCCAGCGCGGCGGCCACCCCGTCCAGCCGGGCGACGTCGTAGGGGTTGCGGATCGCGATCTGCACCACCGGCACGCCCGTCGCGACGAGCGCGGCCACCAGCGCGATCTGACCCGTCGACGCACCGGTGACGTTGTACGTGGCCACCACCACGGCGTCCTTGTCCCGCGCGGCGGCCACCGCCTGGTCGATCACGGCCTGGCCCGGCGCGGTCCCGGTCGACAGGACCTGCGCGGTGTGCCCGAGGCCGGCCAGGGCCGCGCCGAGCACCGCGGTGGGCGGCCCGCCGGTGCCCGAGGGCGCGGCAGGGTCGGCGCCGACGACCAGCAGCCGGCGGTGCGCGGGCAGCGGCAGCGCCCCCTGGTTCGCCAGCAGGGTGACGGTGCGTCCGGTGATCCGGTCGGCCTCCGCCAGGTGGCCGCGGGTGCCGACCACCCGGTCCACGCCGCGGTGGGTGACGTACGGGTCGTCGAGCAGCCCGCGCCGCGCCTTGAGCATGAGGACCCGGGTGAGGGACTCGTCGAGACGTTCCTCGGTGAGCTCGCCGGACTTCACGGCGGCCAGGACGCCCTGCCAGGCGGTCTCCAGGACCGGCGGGTTGAGCAGCTGGTCGGCGCCGGCCTTCAGGGCGAGCACCGGGACCCGGTCGTCGCCGTACTTCTGGCGCACGCCCTCCATGCCGAGGGAGTCGGTGACGACCACGCCGTCGTAACCGAGTTCCTCGCGCAGGATGCCGGTGAGGATCGGCCGGGACAGGGTGGCGGGGTCACCGGAGTCGTCGAGGGCGGGCACCAGGATGTGCGCGGTCATGATCGAGTCGATGCCGGCGGCGATCGCCGCGCGGAAGGGCGGGGCGTCCAGACGCCGCCACTCCTCGAGCGAATGCGTGATGATCGGCAGTTCGAAGTGGCTGTCGGTGCCGGTGTCACCGTGACCGGGGAAGTGCTTGGCGGTGGCGACGATCCCGGCCCGCTGGTACCCCTCCACCTGGGCGGCGACGAGCGCGGCGACGGCCTTCGGGTCGGCGCCGAAGGAGCGCACTCCGATGACGGGGTTGGCGGGGTTGACGTTGACGTCGGCGACCGGCGCGTAGTCCTGGGTGATGCCCATCGCCGCCAGTTCGGCCCCGGCGACGGCCGCGGCCGCCCGGGCGTCCGCGGTGCTGCCGCCCGCACCGAGCGCCATCCCGCCGGGGAAGAGCGTGGCGGGGGAGCCGACCCGGGCGACGGCGCCGTGCTCCTGGTCGGTGGAGATCAGCAGGGGGATCCTGGAGGCCCGCTGTATGCCGTTGGACAGGTCGGCGATCTGGTGCGGATCGCGGGTGTTGTGGGCCCACGCGAAGTAGATGATGCCGCCGACGTGGTACTTGGCGATCAGCTCGGCCGCGTTGGAGACCCCGATCTCGGCCTGGTTCGCGGCGACGTCGGCCGGATCGGGGGCGGTGGCCGAATGGCCGTATACGCGCATGACGAAGAGCTGGCCGATCTTCTCCTCGATGCTCATGCGGTCGATGAGCGCACGGACGCGTCTGCGGTCCGTCGCGGCCGCGTTCGCGGTGCCCGGGACGCCGAGGGCGAGGGCGGTGGAGGCGGCCGCGGCGGCACCGAGCACCGTGCGGCGGGACGGATGGGGACTGGAGTGCATGACGGACTCCTTCCGGCAGGAGGTGGGGGGCGTGCTGAAAGAAACCTTCAAGCAGACACGCTTAGCCGGAAAGTTATTGTCAGTCAATGAGTTGGGCACGCGCCGGGACGAGCCGGGACGGCACCGCGAGCACCGCCGCGTAGCGCTGGGTCTGGATGCAGCGGATGGTCTCGTCCCCGGTGGGGGACGCCGACAGTTCCCGCCGGCCGATGGTCAGGACGGCTCCGGTGGGCCGACAGCCCGTCAGCACGAAGCCGAAGCGCCGCTCGTCACCGCGCCGCGGATGCCGTGCCAGTTGCTCGCGCAGCGCGGCGGCCCCCTTGCGGGGCAGACCGGCGAGGAAGGCCTCGAGCTGCCGGGACGAGGTGACCTCGGAGCTGCGGCGGCCGCCGGGTTCCCGGGTGTCCTCGAGACCCCCGAACGCCAGCGTGTTCCCCGGGGCGGGCGGATCGGCCCGCGGGTCCGTCTCCTGCGCGAAGCGCGGCCGCTTCGGCATCCGGTCGCGCGGCACCTCGAACACGACGACCACCTGGTTGGCGACCAGGCACTGGCCCATCGGGGTCTGTGCGAGGCCGAGCACCAGCTGGTCGCCGCTGCGGAAGAGGATCGCGTCCTTCGTGCTGTTGCAGCCGGTGGTGCGGCTCCAGGCGACCAGGACCGAGCGCGAGAAGTCGGTCCGTGCGGCGCGCTGGGCGATGGCGTCGGCGATCTGCGGCGCCGACTTCATGAAGTAGCCGGGGAAACGGCCGAGGTCGCGCTCGTCGTCGAGGACCGTGTGCACCGCGGGCACCCCGCGCGTGGTCTCGGTGAAGTACACGCGCCGGGTGGAGACCGCCCCGTTCACCGGCGGGGACGCCGCGGTGGACGGTGCCGGGTCCGCGGGGGCGGAGGTCGCCGTGCCCGGGCCGGCGGGCGCGGTGGTGATCGCGGAGGGGGCGGGGCCGCCACCGGCGTTGTCGGAGGGGGGTGCACCGGTGGCGGGCTGCTGCCGGCCGCATGCGACGGAGAGGGTCGTCAGTGACGCGGCCAGCAGCGTGACCGACACCGCTTTGCGGAGATTTCCCAGCAGCATGCCGGTTGGACGGGATCGGTACGGAAGCGGTTCCCTGCGGGTGGGTGACATCCGCCCATGGTCAGGCAACGACCCGGGGGTAGTGGACGCGCAACGCCCGAACCGTCTCCGTGATGGCCGGACGTCGTGACGCCCCCGTCCGCCACAAGGCGTACAGCCGCCGCACGGGCGCCGGCTCCAGCGGCACCACGACCACGCCGTCCGGCACCGGCCCGCGCCCCAGCCGCGGCACCAGCGCGATCCCCAGCCCGGCCGCCACCAGCGCCAGTTGCGTCTGGTACTCGGCGACCTGGAACGCCAGGTCCGGCTCGGTGCCCGCCTCCCGCAGGGTCCGCACCAGCCAGTCGTGGCACACGTGTCCGGGCGGCTGGCAGATCCACCGCTGGTCGACGACGTCCTCGCGGACCAGCGCCGCGCGGGCCGCCAGCGGATGCCCGGCGGGGACGAGCACGTCGCAGCGGTCCTCGCCGATCACCACCCGCTCCAGGCCCTCGGGCGCGGGCAGCGGGGCGATGTCCCAGTCGTGCACCACGGCCAGGTCGACGACGCCGCGGGAGACCAGGTCGACCGACAGGTGCGCGCCCTCCTCCACCAGCCGCAGCTCCAGCGACGGGTGGGCGGCCGTCAGCCCGGCCAGCACCTCCGGGAGCAGACCGCGCGCGGCGGTCGGGAAGGCGGCCATGGTCAGCCGCCCGGTGGGGCGGCCGCGCCGTTCCTCCAGCGCCACCTCGGCCCGCTCCACGATCGCCATCAGCTCCTGTGCGGTCTCCGCCAGCAACTGGGCGGCCTCGGTGAGCGCCACGCCGCGGCCCTGCCGCTCCAGGAGCGTCGTACGGGTCTCCCGCTCCAGCTTCGCGATCTGCTGGGACACCGCGGACGCGGTGTAGCCGAGGGCCGTGGCCGCCGCCCCCACCGATCCGTGCACATGTACGGCGTGCAGCGCCCGCAGCCGGGCCAGGTCCAGCATCCGCTCACCTCGTCATCCCGTGCGCCGGAGGCGCACCGTTCAGCAACGCTGAAGCCGACAGTGCAGTAATACTCGCTAGTGCTTAAGAGTACGGTGCCCGATGCTGGAGCGATGCGACCGGTACACCTCGCCCTCGCGGTCCTCGTCGCCGCGGTCTGGGGCGTCAACTTCGTGGTCATCGAGGTCGGGCTGGGCCACTTCCCGCCGCTACTCTTCTGCGCCCTGCGCTTCCTGGTCGCGGCCGTGCCCGCGGTCTTCTTCGTCCGCCGGCCCGGCGTCGCGCTGCGCTGGGTCGTGGCCGTCGGACTCGTCCTCGGCGTCGCCAAGTTCGGCCTGCTCTTCATCGGCATGGACCAGGGCATGCCCGCCGGGCTGTCCTCGTTGGTGCTGCAGGTCCAGGCGGTCTTCACCGCCCTCCTCGCGGTCGCCCTGCTGGGCGAGCGGCCCGGCCGGGCGCGGATCGCGGGCATGGGCGTCGCGTTCGCGGGGATCGGCGTCGCCGCGTACGACGAGGGCACCTCGGGGCCGCTCGGCGCGTTCGTGCTGGTCGTCGCGGCCGCCGCCCTCTGGGGGCTGTCCAACGTCCTCACCCGGCGCGCCGCCCCGCCGGACGCGCTGAGCTGGATGGTCTGGGTCAGCCTCGTCCCGCCGCTGCCGCTGCTCGCCCTCTCCATGGTCTTCGAGGGCCCCGCCGCGGACGCCGCCGCGCTGCGCGGCCTCGACTGGAGCGGCGCCGGCGCGATCGTCTACGTCGCCTGGGTCACCACCGTCCTCGGCTTCGGCGCCTGGGGTTTCCTGCTGCGGACGTACGACGCCTCCGCGGTGGCCCCGTTCTCCCTGCTCGTCCCGGTCTTCGGCATGACCTCGGCGGCCGTGCTGCTGGACGAGGGCGTCGGCCCGCTGCGCTGGGCGGCCGCCGTGCTGCTGGTGGGCGGCGTCGCCGTGACCTCGCTGGGCTCGCTCCGGGCGGGCGCCGGGCTCAGGCCGACTCGCCGAGCAGCCGCAGCAGGTGCGAACGCCCCCGCGACAGCAGCTCCGGCAGCGCCCGGACCTGCGGGTACCAGAGCTTCTCGTACTCCCAGCACAGCCAGCCGTCCCAGCCCGCGCGACTGAGCACCTCCACCGTGCCGGCCAGCGGCAGCGCCCCGTGGCCGAGCGGCAGCGGGGTGGTGTCCTCCGCCGAGGACACGTCCTTGACCTGCACGTAGCCCAGGTAGGGGGCGAGCACCGGATAGGTGTGCTCGGGCTGTTCGCCGCCCAGCCAGGGGTGCATCACGTCCCACAGCGCGCCCGCGTGGTGATGGCCCACCAGACCCAGGATCCGCGCGACGTCCGCGCCGGTCCGGTGCGAGTCGTGGGTCTCCACCAGCACCCGCACGCCCGCGTCCGCCGCCTCCGGGGCCACCGCCGCCAGCCGGCGGGCCGCCCGGGTGTCGGCGGCGTCCCCGTCGTCGTCACCGGCGCCGGGGAACACCCGTACGTAGGGAGCGCCGAGGTCGGCGGCGAGGCGTACGTGGTCGCGCAGGCCGCGCAGCGCCGGAGCGTCCTCACCCGGCGCTGCCACCTGCACGTAGGAGGCGACCGCCAGGACCGCGACACCGGAGCCCCGGAACTCCCCGGCCACATCGGCGCGCTGCCGCTCCGTCAGTCCGCTGTGCACCGGCTCCTCGTGGCCCGCCCGCAGCTCCACGCCGTGGTAACCGTGCTCCGCGGCGAGCCGGACCACGTCCGGCACGGGGAGCCCCGGCACGCCGAGGGTCGAGAACGCGAGCTTCACTTTTCGGACGTTACAGCACCAGCCGCCAGTCCTGCCCGACGAGATCGCGGCCGAAACTGCGGTGCGGCTTCTCCCCGACGAGCTCGAAACCGACCGCCTCGTAGATCCGCCGGGCGGAGACCAGCACGTCGTTCGTCCACAGCACCAGCTCGTGGTGACCGGTCGCGCGGGCGTGCCCGACGCAGGCGTCGACCAGCCGCCGGCCGATGCCGTGGCCCCGGGCGGCCGGGTCCACCAGCAGCAGGCGCAGCCGTGCCGTGCCGGGCTCGTCGGTGCGTACGCAGAAGACGCAGCCGGCGCGTTCGCCGTCCAGTTCGGCGATCCACGCCCGCTCGTGGCCGTCCGCGACGATCCGGGCGACGAGGGTCTCGTACTCGGTGTTCCAGCCGTACTCCTCGGCGTAGACCTCGGCATTGCGCTGGACCACCCAGCCGAGGTCGCCGGGCCGCGGCTCGCGCAGCCGGACCCGTGGCCCGGGAGGCGCCCCCGGCGCGGCGGTACCGCCGAGGACGTCGCGGACGGTGCGCATGGCCTCCGTCAGACGTTCGCGGTCGCGCGGGGCGAGCCCGCCGACTATGGTCGCGACGGCCTCCCGTGACCGGTCCTCCAGGAGCCGGGCGGCCTCCCGGCCGTCGGGGGTCAGTTCCACGCGCTGCCGCCGGGCGTCCCGTGGTGACGGCGCGCGGGTCAGCAGTCCCCGCTCCCCGAAGGCCGCCAGCATCCGGCTGAGCTGCCCGGCGTCCACGGACAGGGCCGTGCGCAGGTCGGCGGCGTCCAGCCCGCCGCCGGCGGCGTGGGCGAGCTCGTACAGGACGCGGGCCTCGGTGAGGGTGTACGGGGTGTGCAGATGGCGGCTGTAGTCGAGCGCGCCGATGAGGTTGGTGTAGAAGCGGTTGAACGCCCGGATCTCCTGGACGGCCACGGCGGGTTCCCCTCGCGGAAATTCTTTGACTGCGTCAAAGGTATCCCTGTGGGGCCGTTCTGGACAGGCGCCGGCGCGCCGGGTGTCCCGGCGGCCCGCGTGCCTCTATGCACCGCTTCGCGGTGCCGCCGTCGAGGCCCGCACCATCAGCTCCGTCCGTACGGTCGCGAGCCCGCCGGGAGGCGGTGCCTGGCGGCCCATGACCAGGCGGCCGGCGCGGGCGCCCGCCTCCTGCAGCGGTATGCGCACCGTCGTGAGCGCGGGCGCGGCGTCCACGCTGAAGGGCAGGTCGTCGAAGCCGGCGACCGAGACGTCCTCGGGGGTGCGCAGCCCGCGCTCGCGCAGTGCCGCGCAGACGCCGAGCGCCACCGTGTCGTTGGCGGCGACGACCGCGGTCAGCCCCGGTTCGCGGCGCAGCAGTTCCAGCGCGGCGTCGTACCCGGAGGAGCGGTCGTAGTAGCCGTGCACGGTGAGGCGGTCGAGGTCGGCGGGGGAGCCCGCGAGCCCGGCCTCGGCCAGGGCGGCACGGTGGCCCTCCAGGCGGTGCCGGGTGGTGCTGCGCTCCGCGGGGCCCGCGACGTAGCCGATGGTGCGGTGGCCGAGGGCCAGCAGGTGCTCGGTGAGGCGCTGCGCGCCGCCGCGGTTGTCGAAGGCGACGGTCATCACGGCGTCCGCGGCGGGGCCGGGCAGTTCGGCGAGTTCCGGCAGGGGCGGGCGGCCGCACAGGACGATCCGGGTGCCGGAGGCGGCGAGCCGGGCGAGGCGGGCGGCGACGGCGGCGCTGTGCCCGGTGCCTTCCACGGCGCCCCCGGTGAGCACCACGCCCGCGGCACGCTGCCGCTCCAGCAGGGTCAGGTAGTTGAGCTCGGCCTCGGGGGAGCCCCCGGTGTTGCAGACCACGGCGAGTTTCCCGGCGCCCGCGGGCAGCCCGGGCGGATGCTCGGTGCCGCCGCTGATCTCGCTCTGCACGGCGCTGGCGATGAGCCCGAAGAAGGGGTCGGCGACGTCGTTGACGAGTACCCCGACCAGGTCGGAGGTGGCGGCGGCCAGCGCGCGGGCGTGCCCGTTCACGACGTAGTCGAGGTCGTCGACGGCCCGCAGGACCCGCTCGCGCGTACTGCCCGCGACCGGGTAGTTGCCGTTCAGGACGCGCGACACGGTTGCGGCGGACACTCCGGCGCGCGCCGCCACGTCGGCCAGGGTCACTGCCATCTTGTCTGTTTCCTCCGGGTCGGTCCTCCTCGGGCCGTCCGCCCGTAGCCGCACATGCTCTCACCTCGGGGGCCGGTGGGGGAGCGGAGTCGCACAGCACCTTGCGCGGGGCGTTCCACCGCCCTGGGGTCACTCTATGGGAAAGCGCTTTCTGTCGTCATTCGGGAGCCGCGGGGCGCGGCCGTGGCCGGGGGCCGGGCCCGCTCGCGACCCCGGTCCCGGCTTCTCCGCCGCGCGCGATCCGGTCGCGCCGAAGGCCCCGGCCTGGGAGGCGTGTTGGCGCTCGGGAGCGGTGGCCGCCGCCGAGCGCCCGTGCGGCGCCCTGCCGCGGACCCTCGCCGAGGGCGCCCCGGGGCATCCGGTGCCCGCTCGCCTCGCGGCCGCGGGCCCCGGCCCGCCGCGCGGGCCGGGGCGTGTGGGGCCGCCGGGGCGAGGGCTCTCCGGCGGCGGCGGCGTCCCCGCATCCAGGACGATGACTCCACGTCAGGCGCCGGGTAGGCGCTTTCTTCCCGAAGTCCCTCCCCTTGTCGAAGGTGTTCGACGGCGGCTAGCGTGACGAAGTGGAAAGCGCTTGCTGTCGCTCGGCGCCCCGCCGGAGAGAGGAACCCCACGTGACACGCAGGACCGTGCGGATCGCCATGAACGGCGTCACCGGCCGTATGGGCTATCGCCAGCACCTCGTCCGCTCGATCCTCGCCCTGCGCGAGCAGGGCGGGCTCGACCTCGGCGACGGCACCGTGCTGTGGCCTGAGCCCGTCCTCGTCGGCCGCCGCGAGCACGCGCTGCGCGCCCTCGCCGACCGCCACGGCCTGGACCCCGCCCTGGTCTCCACCGACCTGGACGCCGTGCTCGCCGACCCCGCCACCGAGATCTACTTCGACGCCCAGGTCACCGGCGCCCGCGAGGAGGCGATCAGCAAGGCGATCGCCGCCGGCAAGCACATCTACACCGAGAAGCCCACCGCGACCGGTCTGGACGGAGCGCTGCGGCTGGCCCGCCTGGCCACCGCCGCCGGCGTCCGCCACGGCGTCGTCCAGGACAAGCTCTTCCTCCCCGGCCTGCTCAAGCTCCGGCGGCTGGTCGACGGCGGCTTCTTCGGGCGGATCCTCTCCGTCCGCGGCGAGTTCGGCTACTGGGTCTTCGAGGGCGACTGGCAGTCCGCCCAGCGCCCCTCCTGGAACTACCGCGCCGAGGACGGCGGCGGCATCGTCGTCGACATGTTCCCGCACTGGGAGTACGTCCTGCACGAGCTGTTCGGCCGCGTGCTGTCCGTGCAGGCGCTCGCCACCACGCACGTGCCGCAGCGCTGGGACGAGCAGCACAAGCCCTACGACGCCACGGCCGACGACGCCGCCTACGGGATCTTCGAGCTCGAGGGCGGCGTGGTCGCCCAGGTCAACTCCTCCTGGGCCGTGCGCGTCAACCGTGACGAGCTGGTGGAGTTCCAGGTCGACGGCACCGAGGGCTCGGCCGTCGCGGGGCTGCGCAACTGCCGTGCCCAGCACCGCTCCGCCACCCCCAAGCCGGTCTGGAACCCCGACCTGCCCGCCACCGAGGTCTTCCGCGACCAGTGGCAGCAGGTCCCGGACAACGGCGAGTTCGCCAACGGCTTCAAGGCCCAGTGGGAGCTCTTCCTGCGCCACGTCCACCTCGACGAGCCGTACACCTGGGACCTGCTGGCCGGTGCCCGCGGTGTCCAGCTCGCGGAACTGGGCCTGAGGTCCTCCGCCGAGGGCCGCCGTCTCGACGTACCGGAGCTGACCCTGTGACCGTGACGCTCCTTCACCTCCCCACCGAGGCGGGCGAGCTGTACGCCTACCGGCCGCGCACCGAGCCCGCGGCCCACGCCGGGACCCCCGCGACGGCGGACGAGCCGCGCAGCCGCGTCGTCTATGCGGCGGCCCACGTCGTCGCCGACCCCTTCCGCACCGCGGCCGACCGGCCCGCCGCGCTGGACTGGGAGGCCACGCTGGCCTTCCGCCGTCACCTGTGGTCGCACGGACTCGGCGTCGCCGAGGCCATGGACACCGCACAGCGCGGCATGGGCCTGGACTGGGCCGGGGCCGCCGAACTGATCCGCCGCTCCTCGGCCGAGGCCCGTGCCGAGGGCGGCCGTATCGCCTGCGGCGTGGGCACCGACCAGCTGGCACCGACCGAGTTCGGCCACCCCTACGGCCTCACGGAGATCCGGGCCGCCTACGAGGAGCAGTTCGCCGTCGTCGAGGACGCGGGCTCGCGGGCCGTCCTCATGGCCTCCCGCGCGCTGGCCGCCGTCGCCAAGGGCCCCGACGACTACCTGGAGGTCTACGGCCACCTCCTGCGCCAGGCCGCCGGGCCCGTCGTGCTGCACTGGCTGGGCCCGATGTTCGACCCCGCACTGGAGGGTTACTGGGGCAGCACGGACCTGGACGCGGCCACGAACACCTTCCTCGAGGTGGTCGCCGCCCACCCCGGCAAGGTCGACGGCGTCAAGATCTCCCTGCTCGACGCCGGGCGCGAGGTCGAACTGCGCCGCCGCCTCCCCGACGGCGTGCGCTGCTACACCGGCGACGACTTCCACTATCCCGAGCTGATCGCCGGTGACGACCGGGGCTTCAGCCACGCCCTGCTCGGCGTCTTCGATCCGCTCGCGCCGCTGGCCGCCCGGGCCGTGCGCCTGCTGGACGACGGCGACCCCGGTGGCACCACGGGCTTCCGGGCGCTGCTCGACCCCACCGTCGAGCTGTCCCGCCACCTCTTCGGCGCCCCGACCCGCCACTACAAGACGGGTGTCGTCCTCCTCGCCTGGCTGGCCGGCCACCAGTCGCACTTCACGATGGTCGGTGGTCTCCACTCGGCGCGCTCCCTCCCCCATCTGGCCCGCGCCTACGAACTGGCCGACCGGATCGGACTGTTCCCCGACCCGGCGCTCGCCGCGTCCCGTATGAGCGGGCTTCTCTCCGTGTACGGAGTGTGACATTGCGTACTGACAACCGGGCCTCCGGCGACCTCGCCCGGCTCAGCATCAACCAGGAGACCGTGCGGCAACTGCCCCTCCCCGAGCTGGTCGAGGGGCTGGTGACGCTCGGTGTCCCCGGCGTCGGACTGTGGCGCGGGCCGGTCCGGGAGTACGGCGTCGAGGCGACCGCGAAGCTGGTGCGCGAAGCCGGGCTCACGGTCACCACGCTCTGCCGCGGGGGCTTCTTCACCGCCTCCGACCCGGACGAGCGCGCCGCAGCGCTGGCCGACAACCGGGCGGCCCTGGACGAGGCGGCGGCCCTGGGCACCGGCACCCTCGTCCTGGTCTCCGGCGGGCTCCCGGCCGGGGACCGCGACATCGCCGGCGCCCGTGAACGCGTCGCCGACGCGGTCGCCGAGCTCGCCCCGTACGCTCGGGAACGCGGAGTGCGCCTGGCGATCGAGCCGCTGCACCCGATGTACGCCTCCGACCGCTGTGTCGTGTCGACCCTCGCCCAGGCCCTGGACATCGCCGAGCGCTTCCCCGCGGAGCAGGTCGGCGTCGTCGTGGACACCTACCACCTGTGGTGGGACGACCGGGCGGCCGAGGGCATCGCCCGGGCCGGCGCCGGCGGACGGATCGCCTCGTTCCAGCTCGCCGACTGGGTCACCCCGCTCCCCGAGGGCGTGCTCCTGGGCCGAGGCCAGCTCGGCGACGGCTGTGTCGACCTGCGCGGGTTCCGCGAGCGGGTGGACGCGGCCGGCTACGCGGGAGCCGTCGAGGTGGAGATCTTCAACGCCGCGCTGTGGGCGCGCGACGGGGCCGAGGTGCTGGCCGAGACGGCCGGCAGGTACCGCCGGCACGTGCTCTGAGAAATCTCTGAAAATTTCTTCCGGAAGCCGTGCAACCATCCCTGGGGCCGGTGTGTCTACGTAGCGTCAAGACCCAGAGGGGGGCCTCACAAGGGTCTTGAGTGGGGGAGAGCGCGGCACCCGGAGGGGGCTCGGGGTCTCGCGCAGAGGGAGGGGAACGCCAAAGGGGTCCGGCTCAGCCGGACCCCTTTCGCCATGTCCGACAAGCCCACTCGCCCACTCGCCCGGTCCACCGGTCCGCCGCGGTTCAGCGTTTCTCGCGGGCCCGCCGGGCCAGCACGGACGCCATCACGGGGATCAGCGTCTGCAGCGCCGCCGTGACCGCCTCGACCGGGAGGCCGGTCCGCTTGGCCACCGCCCGCGCCGCCGGGGCGGCCACCTTGGCCAGGACGGCCGCCAGCACCCCACGGCCCGGTTCCGGTCCCGTACCGCCCTGCACCCCGGCGAAGCCGACGGCGGCCGCGGGCAGCGGCTCGGGCTCGTTCGCGGCCTGCTCCATGGCCTGGCACAGCTCCGCGGTGCCGCCGGGCGTCACCGCGTCGTCGGTCAGCACCCCCGTGATCGAGGCCACCGCGCTCCCCACGACCCGCTGCGCCTGTCCGGCGTCGGTCCCGAGCAGCTCGGTGATCTCCCGGAGCCGGTCGTCCCCCAGCTCCTCCAGCACCTCGTCCTTCAGCGGTCGGTCGCTCATGGTCGGGACGCTACGCGCGAATCGCCCGCCCGGCCCGCCGACCGCAGCCGGACGGATGTACGCGCTAGAAGGGCACGCCGCAGCGCAGGATGACGTTGGCGTACGGCCGGGACTCGCCGGTGCGGACGACCAGGCGGGCCTGCCGGGTGCGGGCCTTGAACTCCTCGTGCGGCACCAGTTCCAGGTCCGGGAAGGCACCGTCGAGCTGGGCGGTCACCTCGGGATTGTGCTCGCGGACCTCCTTGGCCGCGATCGCCCCCTCCACCACGAGCTCCTCCAGCAGGCCGTCGAGGACCTCGGAGAAGGACGGGGTGCCGGCCCGGAAGGCGAGGTCGACGACGATCGGCCCGGGAGGGATCGGGAGCCCCGCGTCGCAGACCACGACCAGGTCGGTGTGGCCCAGCACGGCGAGTGCGCCCGCGAGATGGCGGTTGAGGATTCCGGACTTCTTCACAGCTGACCCACTTCTTCGAGGGTGGGGAAGGATTCCTGCGCACCCGGCTTCGTGACGGCGGCGGCGCCCACCCGCACCGCGAACCGCACGGCGGTCACCAGGTCGTCGCCCGCGCCGAGCCGCCAGGCCAGCGCCCCCGTGAAGGAGTCGCCGGCGCCGGTGGTGTCGACGGCCGCCACCCGCGGGCTCGGTATGCGCACGGTGCCGTCCGGCGTCGCGGCGAGCGCGCCCGCCCCACCGAGCGTGACGACCACCGAGCGCGGGCCGAGGGCGAGCAGCCCCGCCGCCCACGCCTCGGGGGTCTCCCCGGCGTCCGGGCCCAGCAGGACACGGGCCTCGTGCTCGTTGACCACGAGCGGGTCGCAGCCGGCGAGCACCTCCCGGGGCAGTGCCGCGGGCGGCGAGGGGTTCAGTACGACCCGCGTCCCGGCCGCCGTGGCCGTCGCCACGGCGGCGGCCACGGACTCCAGGGGGATCTCCAGTTGCAGCGAGATCACCCGGGCGGCGGCCAGCAGCTCGCGCGCCCCGGTCACGTCCGCCGCGGTGAGCCGGGCGTTGGCGCCCGGCGACACCACGATGCTGTTGTCACCCGAGGGGTCCACGGTGATCAGCGCGACCCCCGTGGGGGTGTCGCCGCCGAGGACGCCGGTGGTGTCGACGCCGGCCGATCTCAGCGAGCCGGTGAGCAGCCGCCCGTGGGCGTCGTCGCCGACCCGCGCGAGGAGCGCCGTGCGCGCGCCCAGGCGGGCGGCGGCGACGGCCTGGTTGGCCCCCTTGCCACCCGGGTGGGTGGCGAGGTCCGAGCCGAGGACCGTCTCGCCGGCCGCCGGGCGGCGGTCGACATGGATCACCAGGTCGGCGTTGGCCGACCCTACGACCAGCAGGTCGTAGCCGTGCATCTGCGTGTTCCCTTCGGGGGTCCTGCCGTACCGGTGCGGTCTGTCAGGAGGAGAAGTCGGCGACGTTCTTCTCGGTGACGACCTTGACCGGAACCTTCACCAGGCTGCCGAGCTTCTCGCCCTTGGCGGCCTTCACCGCGTTCTGCACGGCCAGCTTGCCGAGCTCCTTCGGCTGCTGTGCCACGGACGCGGTCAGGGTGCCGGCCTTGACCGCGGTGAGGCCGTCGGGGGTGCCGTCGAAGCCGACGACCTTGACCGACTTGCCGGCCTTGTCGCCGAGCGCCTTGATCGCGCCGAGGGCCATCTCGTCGTTCTGGGCGAAGACGCCGGTGACGTCGGAGTGGGCCTGCAGCAGGTTGGTCATGACGTCCAGGCCCTTGGTGCGGTCGAAGTCGGCGGCCTGCTGGGCCACGACCTTGATGCCCGGGTAGGCCTTGATGCCCTCGTTGAAGCCCTGGCCGCGCTCGTTGGCCGCGGAGGTGCCGGCGGTGCCCTGGAGGACGACGACGGTGCCCTTGCCGCCCAGCGAATCGGCCAGGGTCTTGGCGGCGAGCCGGCCGCCCTCGACGTTGTCGGAGGCGACGGTGGTGGCGAGCTCGGCCTTGTTGACGCCGCGGTCGGCCGCGACGACGGGGATGCCGGCCTTGTTGGCGGCCTTCACCGAGGGACCGGCCGCGTCGGAGTCGACCGGGTTGACGATGATCGACTTCACGTTCTGGCTGGTGAAGTTCTGCAGCTGGTTGGCCTGCTGCGACGCGTCGTTCTGCGCGTCGGTGACGGTCAGGTCGACGCCCTCCTTCTTCGCCTCGGCCTGCGCGCCCTCCTTCAGCTGCACGAAGAACGGGTTGTTGAGGGTGGAGACCGACAGGCCCACCTTCACGTCGGAGGACGAGCCGGAGCCGGAGTTGCAGGCGGTCGCGGTGAGCGCCAGGGCGGCGACGGCGACGGTGGTGGCGGAGATGAGCTTGGTGCGCATGGTGGTTCCTTGCTGGTGCGGTGCGGAGAAGAAGTGGGGGTCTGTGGTGCGCGCGGCGCGGTCAGGCGCGGCGTCGCAGGGTGTCGAGCAGGACGGCCAGCGCGATGACCGCGCCGATGACGACCTGCTGCCAGAAGGCGGAGACCGACAGCAGGTTGAGGCCGTTGCGGAGGACGGCGAGGATCAGCGCGCCGATCAGGGTGCCGGACGCCTTGCCGACGCCGCCGGAGAGGCTGGCGCCGCCGATGACGACCGCCGCGATGGCGTCCAGCTCGTAGCCGTAGGCGGCCTGCGGCTGCGCCGAGGCGAGACGGGAGGCGAGCACGATGCCCGCGACCGCCGCGAAGAGGCCGGACAGCGCGTAGATGATGATCTTCTGGCGCTTGACGCGGATGCCGGAGAGGCGGGCCGCCTCCTCGTTGCCGCCGATCGCGTACATGGCGCGGCCTATGTAGGTGCGGCCGAGGATGATCGCCGTCGCGGCACCCGCGACGATCATCACCAGGACCGGGACGGGCAGCCAGCCGCCGATGGTGTCGCCCAGGTGGGAGACGGAGTCGGGGAAGGCGATGGGGCTGCCCTGGGAGATGACCAGGGTGAGGCCGCGGCCGATCGACAGCATCGCGAGGGTCGCGATGAACGGCGGCAGCTTGCCGAAGGAGATCAGCAGGCCGCTCAGCAGACCGCTGGCGACACCCGTGGCGACGGACAGCACGACCGCCAGCCACACCGGCAGGCCCGCCGAACTCGCGCTCCAGGCCAGCACCGTCGCGGAGAGCGCGGCGACCGAGCCCACCGACAGGTCGATGCCGGCCGCCACGATCACGAAGGTGGAGCCGAAGGCGAGGATGGCGACGACGGCCGCCTGGACGCCGACGTTGAGCAGGTTCTGCGTGGACAGGAAGTCGCCCGACAGGAACGACAGTGCCACCAGCAGGACCACCAGCGCGCTGAGCGCGCCGTTGTTGAGGAGCACACGGCGCGCCGCGGCGACGCCGCCCGTGTCCGTACTGCTTTTGAGCGTGTCAGTGGCCACGGGAGCCCTCCACATCCTTCGTTGCTGTTGCGTTGCCGCCCTCGGTGGGCGCTGTGCCGACGGCCAGGGCCATGACGGAGTCCTGGGTGGCCTCGTGCGAGGGGAGTTCACCGGCGATCCGGCCCTGGGACATCACCAGGACGCGGTCGCTCATGCCCAGCACCTCGGGGAGGTCGCTGGAGATCATCAGCACCGCGTGGCCGGAGGCCGTGAGCTGGTTGACGAGTTGGTAGATCTCGACCTTGGCGCCGACGTCGATGCCCCGGGTCGGCTCGTCGAGGATGAGCACCTTGGTGTCGGCCAGCAGCCACTTGCCGATGACGATCTTCTGCTGGTTGCCGCCCGACAGGGTGCGTACGTGCTGGTGCAGCCCGGCCATGCGGACCTTGAGCTGCCCCGAGATCCGGTCGGCCGCCTTGCGCTGCCCGGCCCGGTCGACGAACCCGGCGCGGGTGGCCCGGCCGAGCGTGACCAGCCCCAGGTTCTCCTGGATGGTGGCGTCCAGCACCAGGCCCTGGCCCTTGCGGTCCTCCGGCACCAGGCCGATGCCCGCGTCCATGGCGGCGTTGACGTCGTGGCGGCGCAGCCGCTTGCCCAGCACCTCGACCGTTCCGGAGTCGTACGGGTCGGCGCCGAAGACCGCGCGGACGACCTCGGTGCGCCCGGCGCCGACGAGCCCGGCCAGGCCGACGACCTCGCCGGCCCGCACCTCGAAGCTCACGTCGTGGAAGACGCCGCCCCGGGTGAGGCCCTCGACCCGCAGCAGGGGCGCGCCCGCTTCGGCGCGCTCGCGCGGGTACTGCTGCTCGATGCTGCGGCCCACCATCAGCCGGACCAGTTCGTCCTCGGGGGTGCTCGCGGGCACCTGGGAGACGCTGCGGCCGTCACGCAGGACGGTCACGCGGTCGCCGAGCGCGGCGATCTCCTCCAGGTGGTGGGTGATGAAGACGATGCCGACGCCGTCCTCGCGCAGCTTGCGCACGATCCGGAAGAGCTTGTCGACCTCCTCGCTGGTGAGCACCGCGGTCGGCTCGTCCATGATCAGGACGCGCGTCTCCAGGCTGAGCGCCTTGGCGATCTCCACCATCTGCAGGCGGGCGATGCCCAGTTCGGAGACCGGGGTGCGCGGGTCGACGTCGACGCCGACCCGGGCCAGCAGGGCCGCGGCGTCCGCGTTCATCTGCTTGCGGTTCACCAGGCCGAGTCGGCGCGGCTGGCGGCCCAGGAAGATGTTCTCGGCGACGCTCAGCGCCGGGACGAGGTTGAACTCCTGGTAGATGGTCGCGATGCCCAGCTTCTCGGCGTCCTGCGCACCATGGATGCGCACCTCCGCGCCGTCGACGAGGATCCGGCCCCCGTCGGGGCGGTTGGCGCCGGAGAGCATCTTGATCAGGGTGCTCTTGCCCGCGCCGTTCTCGCCGAGCAGGACGTGCACCTCGCCTCCGCGCAGGTCGAAGTCGACGCCGTCGAGGGCCACCACACCGGGGAAGACCTTGCGGACGCCCTCCATGCGGAGGAGCTCGGGGCTGCTCGTGCTCAACGGGAACTCCCTTCGGACGCGCCGCAGGAGCGGCGGACTACGAGACGGGCGGACACGGTGACCGACGGCGCCGGCCTGCCCTCCACCCGGTCGATCAGCGAGCGCACGGCCGCGCGGCCGAGCTCGCCGGTGGGCTGGGCGATGGCGGTGATCGGCGGATCGGTGTGGAGGAACCACGGGATGTCGTCGAAGGCGGCGAGCGCGATGTCGTCGGGCACGCGCAGGCCGCGGGCGCGGATCTCGTCCATGGCGCCGAGCGCCATCAGGTTGTCCGCGGCGAAGACCACGTCGGGCGGGACCGGCAGGTCCAGGAAGCGGGCGGTGGCCCTGCGGCCGCTGTCCGCCTGGAAGTCGCCCTGGCCTATGTACTCGTCGGGCAGCTGCAGGCCGAAGGCGGCCAGCGCCTCACGGAAGGCCCGCACCCGCTCGCGGCCCGTGGTGGTCGCGGCGGGGCCCGCGATGATCGCCAGCCGGCGGTGGCCCAGGCCGTGGAGGTGGGCGACCAGGTCGCGCACCGCGTCGCAGCCGTCGGTGCGGATCACCGGGACGTCGTTGCCGACGCCGGGGATCCAGCGGTCGACGAAGACCATCGGGGTGCCGGCGAGCACCGCGTCCAGGATCAGGGGGGAACCGCCGTCGGTGGGGCTGACCAGCAGTCCGTCGATGCGGCGGTCCAGCAGCGTGCGGATGTGGTGGTCCTGCTGCTCCGGCCGCTCGTCGGCGTTGCCGATGATCACGCTGTAGCCCAGTGCCCTGGCCTCGTCCTCCACCGAGCGGGCGAGCTCGGTGAAGAAGGGGTTCAGCACGTCGCTGATGACCAGGCCGAGGGTCCGGGTCTGGTCGGTGCGCAGCGAGCGCGCCACCGCGTTGGGCCGGTAGCCGAGCTCGGCCACGGCCTCCAGCACCCGGGTGCGGGTGCCCGGGCGGACCGCCGGGTGGTCATTGAGCACGCGGGAGACCGTCGCGACGGAGACACCCGCGCGTGATGCCACGTCCTTGATGCTCGCCACCCGTCCCACCTCCTCGTGGAATCGATTACAAAGAGGATTGGAATCGATTACATGCTCCAGGGCAAGAGTACGAAACCGGATCGTTACATTCCGGGGCCCCGCCGGGCGGAGTTGTCCACAGCCCTCGGCGGCCTGTCGGGGCCGGGCGGTACCGTCGGATCACATCGCAGATCCGGGGAGGTGGCCCGCGCCGTGGGGGAGTTGAGACTGGCCGTCGTCGAGGGCGTCCTCGAACGGATCACGTACGCCAACGAGGAGAACGGGTACACGGTCGCCCGGGTCGACACCGGTCGCGGCGCCGGCGATCTGCTGACCGTGGTCGGCTCGCTGCTCGGCGCCCAGCCGGGCGAGTCGCTGCGCATGGAGGGCCGTTGGGGCTCCCATCCGCAGTACGGCAAGCAGTTCACCGTGGAGAACTACACCACCGTCCTCCCGGCCACGATCCAGGGCATACGGCGCTACCTCGGCTCCGGGCTGATCAAGGGCATCGGCCCGCGGATCGCCGAGCGGATCGTCGAGCACTTCGGCACCGACACCCTGGAGGTCATCGAGCGGGAGCCCGCGCGGCTGGTGGAGGTCCCGGGCCTGGGCCCCAAGCGCACCAAGCTGATCGGCGCCGCCTGGGAGGAGCAGAAGGCCATCAAGGAGGTCATGGTCTTCCTCCAGGGCGTCGGCGTGTCCACCTCGATCGCGGTGCGGATCTACAAGGAGTACGGGGACTCCTCGATCTCCGTGGTGAAGAACCAGCCCTACCGGCTGGCGGCCGACGTCTGGGGCATCGGCTTCCTCACCGCCGACCGCATCGCGCGGGCCGTCGGCATCCCGCACGACAGCCCCGAGCGCGTCAAGGCCGGTCTCCAGTACGCCCTGTCGCAGGCGACCGACAGCGGCAACTGCTTCCTGCCCGAGGAGCAACTGCTGTCGGACGCGGTGAAACTGCTCCAGGTGGACATCGGGTTGGTCATCGACTGCCTCGCGGAGCTGGCCGGCGAGGAGGGCGTGGTCATCGAGCCCGTGCCCGCCCCCGACGGCGGTGGCGACCCGGTGCGCGCGGTGTACCTGGTGCCCTTCCACCGGGCGGAGATCTCCCTGGCCGGCTCGCTGCTGCGGCTGCTGCGCGGCACGGAGGACCGGATGCCCGGCTTCCGTGACGTGGACTGGGACAAGGCGCTGACCTGGCTCGCCGAGCGGACGGGCGCGGACCTCGCCCCCGAACAGCAGCAGGCGGTGCGGCTGGCGCTCACCGAGAAGGTCGCCGTGCTGACCGGCGGGCCGGGCTGCGGCAAGTCCTTCACCGTCAGGTCCGTGGTGGCCCTGGCGCAGGCGAAGAAGGCCAAGGTCGTACTGGCCGCGCCCACCGGCAGGGCGGCCAAGCGGCTGGCCGAGCTCACCGGGGCCGAGGCCTCGACGGTCCACCGGCTGCTGGAGCTCAAGCCGGGCGGAGACGCCGCGTACGACCGGGAGCGGCCCCTCGACGCCGACCTGGTCGTCGTCGACGAGGCCTCGATGCTCGACCTGCTGCTGGCGAACAAGCTGGTCAAGGCCGTGCCGCCGGGGGCCCACCTGCTCTTCGTCGGTGACGTCGACCAGCTGCCCAGCGTCGGCGCCGGCGAGGTGCTGCGCGATCTGCTGGCCGAGGGCGGCCCGGTCCCGTCGGTCCGGCTGACCCGCATCTTCCGGCAGGCCCAGGAGTCCGGCGTGGTGACCAACGCGCACCGGATCAACTCCGGAGCGCACCCGGTCACCCAGGGGCTGGACGACTTCTTCCTCTTCGTGGAGGAGGACGGCGAGGAGACGGCCCGGCTCACGGTGGACGTGGCGGCCCGCCGCATCCCGCGCCGGTTCGGCCTCGACCCGCGCCGTGACGTCCAGGTGCTCGCCCCCATGCACCGCGGCCCCGCGGGCGCCGGCGTGCTGAACGGGCTGCTGCAGCAGGCCGTCACCCCGGCCCGCCCCGACCTGCCGGAGCGGCGCTTCGGCGGCCGCACCTTCCGCGTGGGCGACAAGGTGACGCAGATCAGGAACAACTATGAAAAAGGCGCCAATGGAGTCTTCAATGGAACGGTGGGGGTCGTCACCTCCCTGGACGCCGTGGAGCAGCGGCTCACCGTACTGACCGACGAGGACGAGGAGATCCCTTACGACTTCGACGAGCTGGACGAGCTGGCGCACGCCTACGCGGTGACGATCCACCGGTCACAGGGCAGCGAGTATCCCGCCGTGGTGATCCCTGTCACCACCGGGGCGTGGATGATGCTCCAGCGGAACCTGCTGTATACCGCCGTTACCCGGGCAAAGCGATTGGTCGTGCTCGTGGGTTCGCGCAAGGCGATCGGCCAAGCGGTGCGCACCGTCTCCGCAGGCAGACGCTTCACGGCACTCGACCACCGGCTGACTCGGGCGGCAAGATAGGCACTGAGTGCCATCATTCGGCTCCTCGACCGACCCCGAGTGCACGTGGCCACGCCAAATGGGGGACAGTAGGGGTAGTCAGGGCACCTACCAACCTCGAAGAAGAGGCACGACGTCGGTGAGGGAATGACGTGAGCGACAACTCTGTAGTACTGCGGTACGGGGACAGCGAGTACAGCTACCCGGTGATCGAGGGCACCGTTGGGGACGACGGCTTCGACATCGGCAAGCTGCGCGCCAACACCGGCCTGGTCACCCTGGACAGCGGCTACGGCAACACCGCGGCCTACAAGTCCGCGATCACCTACCTCGACGGCGAGCAGGGAATCCTCCGCTACCGCGGCTACCCCATCGAGCAGATCGCCGAGCGCGGCACCTTCCTGGAGACCGCGTACCTTCTCATCAACGGTGAGCTCCCCACCGTCGACGAGCTCGCCGCCTTCCGCGGCGACATCACGCAGCACACGCTCCTCCACGAGGACGTCAAACGGTTCTTCCAGGGCTTCCCGCGGGACGCCCACCCGATGGCGATGCTGTCCTCCGTGGTCAGCGCGCTGTCGACCTTCTACCAGGACAGCCACAACCCGTTCGACGAGAAGCAGCGCTACCTCTCGACGATCCGGCTCCTCGCCAAGCTGCCGACGATCGCCGCGTACGCCTTCAAGAAGTCGGTCGGCCACCCCTTCGTCTACCCGCGCAACGACCTCGGCTACGTCGAGAACTTCCTGCGGATGACCTTCGCCGTGCCCGCCGAGGAGTACGAGCTCAACCCGGTCGTCGTCGACGCCCTGGACAAGCTCCTCATCCTCCACGCGGACCACGAGCAGAACTGCTCCACCTCCACCGTCCGCCTGGTCGGCTCCTCGCAGGCCAACCTGTTCGCGTCGATCTCCGCGGGCATCAACGCCCTGTGGGGCCCGCTGCACGGCGGCGCCAACCAGAGCGTGCTGGAGATGCTGGAGGCCATCCAGGCCGACGGCGGCGACGTGGACGCCTTCATCCGCAAGGTGAAGAACAAGGAGGACGGCGTCCGCCTGATGGGCTTCGGCCACCGGGTCTACAAGAGCTTCGACCCCCGGGCGAAGATCATCAAGGCCGCCGCCCACGACGTGCTCTCCGCCCTGGGCAAGTCCGACGAGCTGCTGGACATCGCGCTGAAGCTCGAGGAGCACGCCCTCAGCGACGACTACTTCGTCTCGCGCAACCTGTACCCGAACGTCGACTTCTACACCGGCCTGATCTACCGGGCCATGGGCTTCCCGACCACGATGTTCACGGTGCTCTTCGCGCTCGGCCGGCTCCCCGGCTGGATCGCCCAGTGGCACGAGATGATCACCGAGCCGGGTTCCCGGATCGGCCGTCCGCGCCAGGTCTACACGGGCATCGTCGAGCGGGACTACGTCCCGGTCGAGGCCCGCTGACGCGAGCGCCCCGCGCACAGAGAAACGCCCCGCGCCGAATCCCCCCACGGGTTCGGCACGGGGCGCTCCTGTTTCCCGGAGCGGATCCCCCCACGGGTCCGTACCGGGCGTTCTTTGGGTGCGCTCGCCCAGCCGGGACCAAGCACCCGGGAGGGCCGCTCAAAGCTCTCCGGGCAGTTCGCCCCGGCATGGCGACCGGGCTGTCCCCCAAAGACAACCCGCTCATCATCTCACCGAGTCCGCCGGGAGCCCGGTGTCTTCGCCGGGTTAGACCCCCTCGTAAACCAAAAGGTTACGTTCCAGCCAGTGTGATCTCGGTCTCGGCTACGCATCTCCTACGTCATCCGCATCATGGCAGACCCCCGTGCCGGTCGCGTAGCCCCCGTCCCGTAACGTGCTGTTCCTCCTCGAGGGGCGGAGCGTGATGTCGCAGAACGCAAGTGTGGGCCGGCACGTCGTGGTGACCGGCGGGGGAACGGGAATCGGCCGGTCGGTGGCCACCCTCTTCGCCGAGGCCGGCGACCATGTGACCATCGTCGGCCGGCGCCGCGAGGTGCTGCGCGCCACCGCCGACGAACTGCGCTCCCAGCACGGTTACGACGTCACCCCGGTCGTCTGCGACCTCGCCGACCCCGACGACGTGGAGGCGACCCTCGAGCGGCTGCCCCGGCGCATCGACGTCCTGGTCAACAACGCGGGCAGCCGGGAACTCGCGATCGGGGCCGGCCCGCACGGGGTGCTGGCCCGCTGGCGCGGCGACTTCGAACGCAACGTCCTCACCGCCGTCCTGGTGACCGAATCCGTACGTGACCGGCTCCCCGAGGGCGGCCGGGTCATCACCGTCACCTCGGTGGCCGCGCTGCGCGGCGGGGGCTCCTACGGGGCCTCCAAGGCCGCCCTGCACGCCTGGAACCACTCCCTGGCGGCGCAGCTCGGCCCGCGTGGGGTGACCTGCAACATCGTCGCCCCGGGCACCGTGGCGGGCACCGAGTTCTTCGGCGCCCGGCTCGACGCCGCCGAGCTGACCCGCAGGGCCGGCCGGACCCTGGTCGGCCGGGTCGGACGGCCCGAGGACGTCGCCTCCGCGGTGGTCTTCCTCGCCTCCCCCGAGGCGGGTTTCATCACCGGGGAGATCCTGCAGTGCAACGGCGGCGAACTGCTCGGCCGCTGAGCTGACGCACGCGCGTCCCGCGGGGAGTACGCCGGGCGTACTCCCCGCGCCACAGCCGGACCCTCCGGCCCCGTACCTGAGGATGAGGCGCCCCCGGGAAAACCCTGGGAATGCCCCGATCCCGGCGAAATCGCCTTGCCCCCTCCATCGCGGCCCTGCCAGCGTTGAGGCCTGGGACGGAAGACGGGGGACGGGCCGGGGCGGGAAGAGGGGCGGCCGGATGGACGTTGCACGGATCGTGTCGGCCCTGGACTTCACCGCGGGCCTCGAGGGGTACCTGCGGGACGGCCACGTGATCTGGGCGTACGCGGTGCTCGCTGCCACCACCGCGCCGCCCCTGGTGCCCAACGCGGCGCTCCTGGTCACAGGGGGCGTGCTGGCCGCCCAGGGACGGCTGGACATCGCCCTGGTCCTGCTGGTCGTCGCCGGCAGCGCGCTCCTGGGTGACCTGCTGATCCACCGCACCGGCCGCGCCGTCAGCGGCCGGGTCCTGACCCGGCTGTACCGGCGGCAGCGGCGCCGTGCGCTGCTGGAGTGGGCCAGCATCCGGATACAGCGGCACGGGATTCCCTTCGTCATCGGCGTCCGCTTCCTGCCCAGCGGGCGGGTCGTCGGCGGCCTCTCGGCGGGCATCGTGCGCTACCCGGCCCGCCGTTACCTGATCGGCGCGGGCGTGGCCGAGGCGGTCTGGGCGACGTACTCGGTGGGCCTGGGCTACTTCGGCGGCCTCGCCATGTCCAACTCGCTGTACGCCGTCGCGCTGGGCCTCGGGGTCTCCCTGGCCGTGGCCGCAATCGGCAGCGTGGCGCAAGTGCTCTCCGGGCGCCGCTCGGCCCCGGCGGGTACGACGTCCCCCGGACGCGTGGTGGCCTCGGGCGGCGCCGCGTCCTCCGGGACGGACGAACCGGAGGGGGACGCCCAGCAGGGGAAGCCGGCGGACCGGGCGATGCGGGGCTGAGGCGCGCCGCCGGGGGAGCGGGCGGTGCCGGTCCCGGTCTCAGGGGGTCGCGGCGGGGGTGCTGACGGCTTCCGTGATGGCGACGGCCCCGGTGCCGACGTGCGGGGCGAGGTAGCCGTACAGCGCGGCCTTGACCTCGCCGACGTACGCGTCCCGCTCGGCGCCCTCGTGCGCCAGGACCAGGGCCAGGCCCGCCTTGAACAGGCCGAAGGCCATCGCGGCCACCCGCGCCCGCTCGGCGGCCGATAGGGCGGGCGCGCGCAGGCCGAGCAGGGTCTCCACGCGCTCCAGCAGGGAGGTGTGCAGGGTGTCGTGCTCCATGACGACCGTGCCGGGGATGTCGCTGTCGTGGACCAGGGCGAGGAAGGCGGGGTTCTGGCAGTTGAACTCGATCATCGGGGCGACGATGACCTCGAGCATCTCGCGCAGCGGCAGCGAGGCGTTCTCGGGGGTGAACAGCTCCCCGTGCCCCTCGCGCATCCGCTGGTTGAGGATGCCGCCCAGCTCGATGGCGATGGCCTCCTTGTTCGGGAAGAACTGGTAGAGCGTGCCCGGGGACACGCCCGCCTCGCGGGCGATCGCGTTCGTGGTGGCCGCGGTGTAGCCCACCTTGCAGAACACGTCGGCCGCCGCCTCCAGCAGCTGCGCCACGCGCCGTTCGCCGCGGGCCTGCCGGCGTCGAGGCTTCTGCTCCTCAGGCACGTGTAATCCCCAATCATGTTTGACAAACGCGAGTGGTCGCTCACATTCTGAAGAAACGCGAGTGATTGCTCGTGTTCGCCATTTTACGGCGGTTCCTCAGGGGAGGGGACACCTCTGTCATGTCGGATGTCAACCGTGAGCGCCCGCCGGGGGGCTGGACCCGGGCGATGACCGCCCGTCCTCGCCTCACCCTGCTGCTGGCGCTGCTGTTCACCGCCCTCGCCGTGGTCGCGGGCAGCGGCGTCGCGGACCGGCTGCGCAGCGGCGGATGGGAAGCCCCCGGCTCGGAGTCGGCCTACGCGGCGGACGCGCTGGAGAGGTACTTCCCGGACTCGCAGCCCAATCTGATCCTCCTCGTCGACGGCCGTGGCGCCGGTGTGGACTCCCCGGAGGTGGCGGCCGAGGGACGGGAGCTCGGTCGCCGGCTCGCGGCGGACGAGGACATCACCGGCGTCACCTCGTACTGGACGACCCGGGCCTCCGCGCTGCGCGCCGAGGACGGCCGTGAGGCCATGATCGTCGCCCGGATCGGCGGCGACGACGACGCCGTCGCCGCGGCCGTCGAGCGCATCGCCCCCGAATACCGGGGACGGCACGGCGCGGTGGAGGTCAAGGTCGGCGGCATGGCCGCGTTCCGGCACGACCTGCAGACCACGATCCAGGAGGACCTGGCCCGCGCCGAGCTCATCGCGCTGCCGATCACCCTCCTGCTGCTCATCATGGTGTTCGGCAGCGCCGTCGCGGCCGTACTGCCGCTGGGCGTCGGCGTCGTGGCGATCCTGGGCACCAACGCCGTGCTGCGGGGCATCACGACGTTCACGGACGTCTCGATCTTCGCGCAGAACCTCACCACGGCCCTCGGCCTCGGACTCGCCATCGACTACGCCCTGTTCGTCGTGCGGCGCTTCCGGGAGGAGCTGGACACCGGGGCCGACCCGTTGACCGCCGTGGGCGCCACGCTGCGCACGGCCGGGCGCACGGTGCTCTTCTCGGCCCTCACCGTGGCCGCCGCGCTCTCCGCGATGTTCCTGTTCCCGCAGTACTTCCTGCGCTCGTTCGCGTACGCGGGCATCGCCGTGGTGCTGCTCGCGGCCGCCGCCGCGCTGGTGATCCTGCCCGCCGCGCTGGTGGTGCTCGGCCACCGGGTCAACTCCCTGGACCTGCGCCGTCTCCTGTCGCGCCGGCGGAGCGGGAAGGCCGGACGGGAGCCGGGCGCGGGCTACGCGCGGCTCGCCCGCCTCGTGATGCGGCGTGCCCCGCTGTTCGCGATCGGCACGGTCGCCGGGCTGGTCCTGCTCGGGCTGCCCTTCCTGCAGGTGCAGTTCGGCACCGCCGACGACCGCCAGCTGCCCGCGACGGCCGAGGCGCACGTCGTGCAGCAGCACATACGCGACGGGTTCCCCGGCAACCCCGGCGGAGAGATCACCGTGCTCGCCGAGGGCCGTCCCACCGCGGCCCAGCTCGGCGACTACAGCGGCAGGCTGTCCGCGCTGCCCGGAGTGGTCGTCGTCGACGGTCCGGCCGGCCAGTACGCGCAGGGCCGGCGGACCGCCGCGCCCGGCCCGGCCGAGGCGGCCAGGGCCACCGACGGCGCGGCCTACCTCACCGTGCTGCCGAAGGCGGAGTCCGTGGACGAGGCGAGCCAGGACCTCGTCGGCAGGATCCGGGCGGTCGACGCCCCCTTCAAGGTCTCCGCCACCGGCACCGCGGCCCAGTTGGTCGACACCAAGGACGTCATAGCCGACCGCCTGCCGTGGGCGGCCGCCCTGATCGCCGCGGTGACCTTGGTGCTGGTCTTCCTCCTCACCGGCAGCGCGGTCATCCCGCTGCAGGCCGTGCTGCTCAACGCGCTGAGCCTCACCGCCATGTTCGGCGCGGTGGTGTGGGTGTTCCAGGACGGTCATCTGTCCGGCCTGCTCGACTTCACCGCGACGGGCAGCATCGAGACCACACTGCCGGTGCTGATGTTCTGCGTCGCCTTCGGACTCTCGATGGACTACGGCGTCTTCCTCCTGTCGCGCATCAAGGAGGAGCACGACCGGACCGGTGACCACCGTGCGGCGGTCGTCTTCGGGGTGCGCCGCACCGGCGGCCTCATCACCGCGGCCGCGGTGATCCTGGCGGTGGTGATGGTCGCCATCGGCACCTCGCGGATCGCCAACACCAAGATGCTGGGCCTCGGGATCGCGCTCGCCGTCCTCATGGACGCGATGGTGGTGCGCACCTTGCTCGTGCCCGCCGTGATGCGGCTGACCGGCCGGGCCACCTGGTGGGCGCCGCGGCCGCTGAAGGCGCTGCACGACCGGTTCGGGCTGAGCGAGGGCGAGGGCCCCGGCCGGGCCCCTGTGCGGGAGGAGCCCGTACCGGACCCGGACCCGGAGCCGGAGCCGGCCCGCTCGGGCTGAGCGGCGGCCGGGCCGACGTCAGCCGAACTCCTGGCGTCCGCGGTTCCCGGGGCGCCGGGAGCTCCACAGACGGATGGTGTCCGCGTACCAGAACGGCTTGCCGCCCTCCACGATGTCGGGGGGCGGCAGGTGCCCGTGCTTGCGGTACGAGCGCACGGTGTCGACCTGCACCCGGATGTGAGCGGCGATCTCGGCGTACGACCAGAGGGTCCGGTCCGTCATCTCCCACGCACCTCCCATGCGCCGGCCTCGGGGGGTGGCCGGCCTCGCCGGGACAACGACATGCGATCAAGGGCGCAAGGGGCTGTTGATCATCTATGACGCGAAGCCCGCGTAACGGTGACAAATGTGGCGGAGGCATGACCGGCCTCCCCGATTGTCGGAGAAGCCGTCCGGGTGCGGGAAGCCGCGCCCCTCAGCCCTCGAACCGGGCGGGCAGCGGGGGGACTTCCCCCTCGGCCGCGTCCCCGTCGGCCACGGCCCTCAGACGATTGAGGATGGCGGTGCCCGCCCGGGTGTAGGCCGCGACGTCGTCGAAGAGCACCGACTGCAGGTTGCCGGTGTCCAGCAGCGCGACCAGCTCGAAGGCCAGCAACGGGATGTCGGCATCCGTGCGCAGCTGTCCCGTCCGCCGGGCCTTCTCGAGGGTGATCTCGACGTAGGTCGTCCACTCCAGCCGCGCCTGGGCGACCACGTCGTGCACCGGCCCGCTGCGCGCGTCGTACTCCGCCGACACCGCCAGCAGGAAGCAGCCGCCTGGGAACACCCGCCGCCGCGAGTAGTCCAGCCACGAGTCGCACAGCCGCCACACCCGGGCCAGCCCCGCCGGCAGCTCCCGCGACGGCTCCACCACCTGCCGGATGTACACCTCGCGGGCCGCCCGCACGGTGGCGAGCTGCAGCTCCTCCTTCGACCCGAACAGGGCGAACACCCCGCTCTTGCTGAGCCCGAGTTCGGTCGCCAGCCGGCCCAGCGACAGTCCCTCCAGACCCTCGACCGAGGCGATCGCCATGGTGCGGTCCAGCACCAGCCGGCGGGTCTGGTTGCCGCGCTCCACCCGGCCGTCCGTACGCGTAGCTGCCATCCGGGCATCCTAGGGAAGGCCACGTCCGGGCGGCAGGCACCGGGCGTAAGGTCGGTGGCGTGACCTCGACGAATCCCTTCCTCAGCCCGAGCACCCTCCCGTACGAGCTGCCGCCCTTCGCCGACATCCGCGAGGAGCACTACCTCCCCGCCTTCGAGCAGGGGATGGCCGAGCAGCTCGCCGAGACCGAGGCCGTCGCCGCGAACCCCGAACCACCGGGCTTCGAGAACACGATCGTCGCCCTGGAGCGCTCCGGAGACCTGCTGGACCGCGTGTCGAAGGTCTTCTTCAACCGCGCGAGCGCCGACACCGGTCCGGGCATCCAGGAGATCGAGGCCAGGATCAACCCGGCCCTCGCCGCGCACGCCGACGCCATCCACCTCGACCCCGTCCTCTACGGCCGCGTCAAGGCGCTGTACGAGACCCGCCGGGAACTCGGCCTGGACGCCGAGGCGCTGCGGCTGCTGGAGCGCTACCACACCCGTTTCGTCCGCGCGGGCGCCGAACTCACCGAGGAGGGCCGCGAGCGCCTGAGGGCGCTCAACGCGGAGATCGCGGAAGCCTCCACCGCCTTCGAGCAGAACCTGTTCGCCGACACCAAGGCCGCCGCCCTCGTCCTCGACGGCGCCGACGAACTGGCCGGGCTCTCCGCCGACGCCGTCGCCGCCGCGGCCGCCAACGCCACGGCCCTCGGCCACGACGGCCGGTACGTCCTCAGCCTGAAGAACTTCTCCAACCAGTCCGAACTGGCCTCGCTCGACGACCGTGCCCTGCGCCGCCGCCTGCTGGAGGCCTCGCTCGGCCGCGGCCTGACCTCCAACCGCGAACTCACCGCCCGCCTCGCCCGGCTGCGCGCCGAGCGCGCCGCCCTGCTCGGCTACGAGAACCACGCCGCGTACGTCGTCGCCGACCAGACCGCCGGCACCCCCGAGGCCGTGACCTCGCTGCTCGCGCGTCTGGTCCCGCCCGCCGTCGCCAACGCCGAGCGCGAGGCCGCCGCCCTGACCGCCGCCTCCGGGCTGGAGGACTTCTCCGCCTGGGACTGGACGTACTGGTCGGAGAAGGTCCGCAAGGCGGAGTACGACATCGACACCGCCGTCATGCGCCCCTACTTCGAGCTGGACCGGGTCCTCCAGGACGGCGTCTTCTTCGCCGCCGGCCAGGTCTACGGTCTGAGCTTCACCGAGCGCGCCGACCTCGCCGGCTACCACCCCGACGTCCGGGTCTTCGAGGTCTTCAACGCCGACGGATCGCCCCTCGGCCTCTACCTGGGCGACTACTTCGCCCGCGCCTCCAAGCGCGGCGGCGCCTGGATGAACAGCCTGGTCGACCAGTCCGCGCTCTTCGGCCGCAAGCCCGTCGTGGTCAACAACCTCAACGTCGCCAAGCCCGCCGCCGGCGAGCCCGCGCTGCTCACCTACGACGAGGTCAACACCCTCTTCCACGAGTTCGGCCACGCCCTGCACGGCCTGTTCTCCGACGTCCGCCACCCCTTCTTCTCCGGTACGGCCGTCCCGCGCGACTTCGTCGAGTACCCCTCCCAGGTCAACGAGATGTGGGTGACCTGGCCGCAGGTGCTGGCCCACTACGCCCGCCACCACGAGACCGGCGAGCCCATGCCCGCCGAACTGGTGGCCCGGATGGAGGCCGCGGAGCGGTTCGGGCAGGGCTTCCGTACGGTGGAGTACCTGGCGGCCGCCGTCCTCGACTGGGCCTGGCACACCATCCCGGCCGGCCACGACCCGGGCGACGCGGAGGAGTTCGAGGCCGCCGCCCTGAAGGAGGCCGGGCTCGCGCTGCCCGCGATCCCGCCGCGCTACCGCAGCACCTACTTCGCGCACATCTTCGCCCACGGCTACAGCGCCGGGTACTACTCGTACATCTGGAGCGAGGTGCTCGACGCGGACACCGTGGAGTGGTTCAAGGAGAACGGCGGCCTGCGGCGCGAGAACGGGGACACCTTCCGCCGCGAACTGCTCTCCCGCGGGGGCAGCGTCGACCCGATGGCCGCGTTCGAGGGCTTCCGGGGCCGTGCGCCGCGCATCGAGCCGCTGTTGACGCGCCGCGGTCTGACCGGCTGACTGCCTGACCGGCTGACCGGCTGACCGGCTGACCTCTCCGGGGTCCTTCCCCGGCCGAGGGACGGCGACGGCGTCCGTTCCGTCGTCCCGCCGCTTCCCGCCGCTTCCCACCGAGCCGGTGGCCGGCGAGGCCCAACGCCTCGTCGGCCAACCGGCGGTGGTGCCCGGCGGGGCGGGACCCGCGATCCCCTGAGGTGCTCCGGGCCGCCCGATCGGACCCTTGGCGCAGACCTATCAGGAATGATCTATACCGGATCGGTCACGGCAACATTACAGACAGCTTTTGTCTCTGCGCGCATGGTGAAGCTCTGTCACGGTGTCTTCACAACCGAGCCTCAGGGGGTTCACCATGTCTCAGCCGTCGCACGCCTCGCCACCGGGCCACTACCCGCCGCCCCAGGAGCCGGACTGGAGCCGGCCGCCTAAGAAGACGGGGGCGGGGAAGATACTTGGTTTCGGGATCGTCGCCATCGTCATCGTCGTGGGGGGCAGCGTCGCCTTCGCCCTCAAGACCGGGGACGACAAGGGCGGTTCGGGGGGTGACTCCTCCGCGGTCAGCGCGTCCCCGGCCGAGGACAGCGGCGGGAAGGCGGCCCCGGGTGACGCGAAGGTCACCTCGTGCGGCCTCGCCGACTTCAGCAAGTTGCCCACTGCCGAGGTGACCCTCACCAACCACAGCTCGGAGACCTCCGACTACCAGGTGCGCATCGAGTTCGTGGACGGCGGCGGAACGCGCATCGCCCAGGCCGTCGCGACCACGACCGGCCTGACCGCGGGGGACGAGGCGCAGACGAGCGCCCAGGGGAGCGACCCGGCCTCCGGCGAGATCGACTGCAAGGTCACCGAGGTCCTGCGCAAGGCGAGTTGACCCCTCGCCCGCCCTGCCGCCGAGGGTGAGCGCGTGGCACACTCCGCCTCCCCCTCCGGCAGCCGGTGACTCCGTTTCGCCTTCCGGACCCCGCGGCACGCGACCGCGGGGTCCGTCCGGGGGGACGGCGCGCAGTGCCCGCAGGCGCCCGGCCGGGACCGTGGCACCAGGTGGCGGGCCTGCCCGCCGACCGGCGAACGACGGTGCACCCGGGAGCGCTTCCCGCCGAGGCCCTCGCCGTGCGGGCGGGAGCCGGATTCCGTGAAGGTTCCGCATACGGCCCCGACACCCTCCAGGTAGCGGCGAAATGGCGGAAAAGCGTCACGGACGTGCGGTAACCCCGGGTGGGTCCCCTCATCTGACGGACCGTCCCGGTCGCCCTGGGGTGTCGTGCGGGGACGGTCCGTGTCGGACCGCCCGCCACAGACCCCCGTTCCGGTGCGGAGCGTCACCGATGCCCTGATCCCGATTACCTTGCGTGGACCTGCACGTTTCGTTCATCTTCTCTCCGTTCGGCCTTCACTCTTCCTTGAGCGCAGCCCCCTCATGGGCCGCGACTGTCAGTGCCGCCTGAGGACGTATTTCGGCCTGAGGCACCACAGCGCGAAGGGGAGGGAGGTCGGCCGCCATGGTCCGGCCACGCGTTCTGTACATGTCGGCTCACAGTGGTGGCAGGTACCTGCCACAGGCCTCATCGCCTGCGGGACCGGGAAGCCCGGAGGATCCCGGGCCCTCCGCGGAGGGCCCGTCGCGTACGGCGAGTCCCGACAGGGGAGCCAGACCCGACGGCCAGGACCGCCGCGGTCGTGACGACCGCGGTGACCGGCACGACCGGGCCGACCGGGCCGGGGCACCGGTCACCGCGGTCGGCTGGCGGCTGGTCGGCGCCAACAACCGCGAACTGGGCCGCAGCGCGGGCACCTACGCCTCCCTCGCGGAGTGCCAGGCCGCCGTGCTCCTGCTCCGCGAGCACATCGGCCAGGTCCGGGCTCAGCTGTCCATGGCCGACGCGGGCGGCACCTGGACGTGGCGCGTCGAACTCGGCGGCAGGAACGTCGCCGTGTCCGGGCGGACGTACCACCGCCTGCGCGAGTGCCAGCAGAACCTCGGCCTCTTCCTGGCCGCGGTCACGGTCGCCGAGATGACCGAGGGCACGGCCCACCGCCCGCGGCTGCGCGGCCTGCGCGCATCGGCGCCCGCGCGGTCTACGCGAGAAGAACCGGACGAACCCCGCGGTGGGCGGGCCCGGCGGGAGACCGCCGTGCAGGCTCCGCCGGTCGCACGCACCGCAGCAACCGCGCCTGCCGGGACCCGGGTCGGGGCGGTGGCGCGATGACCTCCCTCGTTCCCGGTCTCACCGGCACCGAGCCCGCTCCCGAAACCGAGGACGTACCGCGCGACATCCGGTCGTCCGCCGAGCCGAGCGACCGCGTCTTCCGCTCCGTCGCCCGGGGCAGCGGTGCCGCGGTGCTCGCGATCATGCTGCTGGTCGGCTTCTTCCTCACCTACCGCGCCTGGGAGGCGCTGAGCGTCGCCGGCTTCTCGTTCCTCACCACCACCGCCTGGGAGCCCGACTCCCACCACTTCGGCATCGCGGCGGTGCTCACCGGCACGGTGCTGATCGGCCTGGTCGCCATCTGCTTCGCGCTGCCCCTGGCGCTGGGCACGGCGCTGTACATCTCGGAGTACGCCCCGCGGCGCCTGAAGCGGTTCCTGGTCAGCCTCGTCGACCTCATGGCGGCGGTGCCGAGCGTGGTCTACGGCCTGTGGGGGGCGTTCTTCCTGCAGGGCCACGTCGTCGGACTCTCCCGCTGGATCTCCACCTACTTCGGCTGGATCCCGATCTTCAAGGTGAACGGGGCCGAGCCGCACAACCCGCTCGCGAGCATGACCGTCTACACGTCCTCCACCTTCATCGCCGGCATGGTGGTGGCGCTCATGGTCACGCCGATCGCCTGCTCGGTCATGCGTGAGACGTTCTCCCAGGCACCGCCCGGCGAGCGCGAGGGCGCGTTCGCCCTCGGCGCCACCAAGTGGGGCATGATCCGCTCCGTCGTCCTGCCCTTCGGGCTCGGCGGCGTGATCGGCGGGACGATGCTCGGCCTCGGCCGGGCACTGGGCGAGACCATCGCGGTCTACATGATCATCTCGCCGGTCTTCGAGATCCAGCCGCACATCCTGCAGAACGGCGCCATCTCCGTGTCGTCGCTGATCGCCCTCCGCTACGGATCCGCGAGCGAACTCGGCATGTCGGCCCTCATGGCCGCGGGTCTCGCCCTCTTCGTCATGACCCTCATCGTCAACTTCATCGCCTCCTCGATCGTGGCGCGCAGCCGCTCGGGCGCGGGGGCGGAGGCCTGAAATGACCGATCTCCTCAAGACACCGCGGACGACGACGCCGATCCGCGAGGACGACGCGGGGCCGGAGGTGCGCCGCAGCACCTCGCCCGTGACGGCGGAGGACCGGCTGGCACTGGCCGGCGCACTGGCCGGTTCCGTGGCCCTGACGTTCGTGCTGTTCGGCTGGATCGCCCCGTTCGACTCGCTGCTGGGCTTCGTGGTCGTCGCCTACGTCCTGTTCATCGGCCTGTACGCGGTGCTGGTCTCCCTCGACCAGAACCGCGTCGCGGTGCGCGACCGGGTCGCCGCCGTGATCTGGCAGAGCCTGGCGACGCTGCTCCTGCTGGCCCTGCTCTTCGTGGTCGGGTACGCCCTGTACCGCGGCAGACCCGCGCTGACACACCTCAACTTCTTCACCCAGACCATGGGGGGCACGGGCCCTTTGGCGCCGCTCACCCAGGGCGGCGTGCTGCACGCGATGGTCGGCACCCTGGAGCAGATCGGCATCGCGCTGGCGATCACCGTGCCGCTGGGTCTGATGTGCGCGGTGTTCCTGAACGAGGTTCCGGGCGCCTACGCCCGCTTCGTACGGACCGTCGTCGAGGCGATGACCGCGCTGCCGTCGATCGTGGCGGGCCTGTTCATCTACGCCACGTTCATCCTCATCTTCCACTTCGAGAAGTCCGGCCTCGCCGCCGGGCTCGCGCTGAGCGTGATGATGCTGCCCATCATCATCCGCGCGGCCGACGTGGTCATCCGCCTGGTGCCGAGTTCCCTGCGCGAGGCCTCCTACGCGCTCGGTTCGGGACAGTGGCGCACGATCTGGACCGTGGTGCTGCCGACCTCCCGTTCCGGGCTCACGACCGCGGTGATCCTGGGCACCGCCCGCGGTATCGGTGAGACCTCCCCGGTGCTGCTCACCGCCGGATCCAACCCCTCGCTCAACGCCGACCCGCTGAGCGGGCCCCAGGTGTCACTGCCGCTGGCCACCTTCCAGTTGGTGGCCTCTCCCCAGCCCAACATGATCGCCCGCGGGTTCGGCTGCGCCGGGCTGCTGATGGCGCTCGTGCTGCTGCTGTTCCTGCTGGCCCGCGTCCTCGGCGGCCGCGGCCCGGGCGAGCTGTCCCGCGGCCAGCAGCACCGGCGGGTGCTGGCCTCCCGCCGTGACGCGGAGCGCATGAGCCGCCGTCCGGATCCGCTCGCGCAGGCCACAGCCGCAGCCGCGACCGGGACCCGGCCGTGACCGTCCACCCCGCCCGCACGCAGGGCACCGACCGCACCGATCAGGAGTCACCCGCCATGCCCGGAGCACGTCCGGCACCGTCCGAACGTTCCCGCGTCAGAGCTCTGACCGCCCTCGCCCTGATGCTGGCGGCGCTGCTGTTCGGCGCCTCGCTGCCCGTCGCCGAGGAGGCGGCCGCCGCGACGTACGTCCCGATCGCGGGCGTCGGCTCGACGTGGAGCCAGAACGCCATGGACCAGTGGACGGCCAACGTCCAGCAGTACAACATGAAGGTCACCTACACCGGGACCGGCTCCTCCGACGGCCGCAACCAGTTCCGCAACGGCACCGTCGACTTCGCCGTCTCCGAGATCCCCTACGGCATCAAGGACTCGGGTGTCGTCGACACCCCGCCGCGCCGCAAGTACGCGTACATGCCGATCGTGGCCGGCGGCACGTCGTTCATGTACAACCTCAAGATCGGCAACAAGCAGGTGACCAACCTGCGGCTGTCCGGCGAGGTCATCACCAAGATCTTCACCGGTGTCATCAAGACCTGGAACGACCCGGCGATCAAGAAGGACAATCCGGCGCTCGCGGCCTCGCTGCCCGCGCGTCCGGTCGTCCCCGTGGTCCGCTCGGACGGCTCCGGCACCACCGCGCAGTTCACGACCTGGATGGCCAAGCAGTACGGCGGGCTGTGGGACGACTACTGCCGCAAGGCCGGCCGCACCACGCCGTGCGGCACGACGTCCATCTACCCCAAGATCTCCGGATCCTCCGCCGTCGTCGCCCAGGCGGGCTCCAACGGTGTCTCCGGCTACGTCGCCGCGCAGCGCAACGTCGGCACGATCACCTACGTCGAGTACTCCTACGCGAAGGTCACCACGCACTTCCCGGTGGTCAAGGTGCTCAACAAGGCGGGCTACTACGTCGAGCCGACCGACAAGAACGTGGCGGTGGCGCTGCTGAAGGCGCAGATCGACGACAAGACGCTCACGCAGAAGCTGGACGGCGTCTACAACGACACCGACCGCCGGACCTATCCGCTGTCCAGCTACAGCTACATGATCATCCCCACCAAGGCCGAGAACAACTTCAGCGAGCTGAAAGGCAGGACCCTCGGCGCGTTCGCGTACTACTTCCTGTGCGAAGGCCAGAAGAGCGTCGGCAAACTCGGGTTCTCCCCGCTGCCGATCAACCTGGTGAAGGCCGGTCTCCAGCAGGTGCGTCGCATCCCCGGGGTCGACGTCGAGTCGATCGACGTCAAGAATTGCCAGAACCCCACCTTCTCCACCGACGGCACCAACACCCTGGCCAAGAACGCGCCCTACCCGGCGGCCTGCGACAGGCGGGGTTCCAGCCAGTGCGCCACCGGCACCGGCGGCAACAAGACCCCGACCACGGTCCGCGGAGGCTCGGGTTCCTCGGGCGGCTCGGGCTCCGGCGGTTCCGGCAGCGGTACCAACGGCGGCACGAACGGCAGCGGGAACGGTTCCTCTGCGGGCGCGAACGGCGGTGGTACGGACGGCACGTCGTCCGGCGGTGCCGACGCGAGCGCCTCGCCGTCGGTCGACCCGGACACGGGACAGGTGATCGCGAACGACGGTTCGGTCACCGGCGGCGACGACGGGGCGTACTCCACGTCGGTCACCACCTCCAGCAGCATCGGCGGCGGCACGCGCACCGCCCTGATGGTGCTCGCCGCGGTGCTGCTGCTGGCGCTGACGGTCGCGCCGCCGCTGCTCACGTCGCTGCTGAACACGAAGCGGAGGCGGTCGTGATCCCCTCGCGCTTCCGCCGGGCGGCACACCGCGCCGTACTCGTCGCCTGCGCCCTGGTGATGGCCGCGGCGGCCGCGCCGGCCACCGTCTCGCAGGCCGATTCCGGCTCCGCGATGACCGTCTCCGGCAAGGGGGACTTCGCCGGCCTCAAGGTGACCGTCGACCAGACGAGCAGCCTGGTCAACCAGGTCGTGAAGATCACCTGGAAGGGCGCGGTCCCCACCGTCGACGACAGCAAGTACCCCGCCGACTACCTGCAGATCATGCAGTGCTGGGGCGACGACCCCTCGGGGCCGAGCCCCGAGCAGTGCCAGTTCGGCGGTTCGGCCGACCTCGGCGCGGGCACGGGCGGGCAGGCGGCCGGCGCCTGGACCAACACCCGGCAGCTCAGCTACGGAGGCCTCAAGGACCCCGCGCAGACGCTCCCGGCGCCCGCTCCGGGCAGCAGCATCTCGTTCGCGCCCTTCCGCGCCGTGAGCGGAGACGTGTTCGACAGCGGCAACACCAACGACTTCTTCGACTCGAACACCACCAACGAGGTGCCCTACGCGCGCACCGGTTCCAGCGGCACCGGGGAGGTGTACTTCGAGGTCCAGACCGCGGCGGAGGCCCCCGGTCTCGGGTGCGGGGACGTCCCGAAGGGGAAGTCCGGCGCGCGCTCGTGCTGGCTCGTCGTCGTCCCCCGTGGTGAGACGGAGGTCGACGGGACCTCGTATCGGGCGCAGTCGGACGGCCTGCTCCAGTCCTCGCCGCTGTCGGCGACCAACTGGAAGGAGCGCCTGGTCTTCCCGCTGCGCTTCGAGCGGGCCGGCACCTACTGCCCGATCGGGGCCGCCGAGCGTCCCACCCTGGGCACCGAATTCGTCGCCGAGGCCGTGCACCGCTGGCAGCCCACCCTGTGCCAGACCGGCGACAAGACCATCTACGGCTTCTCGCCGGCCGGCGACGTCGGCGCCCGCGAGAACCTGACCACGGACGCGCCGGGCATGGTGTTCCTCAACCATGCGGCGGATCCGGCCACGTTGCCCCCGGACACCAAGCCCGTCTACGCACCGGTGACCCTGTCCGGGCTGACCCTCGGGTTCTTCATCGAGAGTCACGCGGCGTCCTCCGCCTCCGAGGCGGTCCGCGCACGCAACGGCAATCGGCTGACCTCGCTCAACCTCACTCCGCGACTGGTGGCCAAGCTGCTCACCGAGTCGTACCAGGACGGCAATTCGCGCTTCGCCGAGAGCACCGCGAAGAACCCGTACAACCTGGGGCACGACCCGGAGTTCATCAAGTACAACCCAGACTACGAGGACCTGGACTTCCTCGGCGCCCTCGGCGACGCGCTGGTGCCGCAGCCGCTCTCCGACGCGACCTCGCAGCTGTGGGAGTGGGTCGACGGCGATCCCGCGGCGCGGGAGTTCCTCGGCGGCACGCCCGACAACGAGGGCAGCCATGGCGATCCGGGTTTCTCGGGCATGACGGTCAACCCGAACTACAAGGACCTGGACCTGCCCGTCGACGTCTTCCCCAAGAGCGACCCGTACTGCCAGCAGTTCCCGGACCACCCGGACCAGCCGCTGTGCATCCTGGACAAGCACCCCTACGCGACCGACTTGAAGAACGCGGCCCGCTCCGCCGCCCGCGGCGACACGCTGGCCCGCGGCAACTGGGACCCGACCAGCCAGCCGCCCGCCTACAAGAAGGACCCTCCGCAGCCGGCGGGCCGGCGGGCCATCCTCGCGGTGACCGACACCGCGACCGCCCGGCGCTATGGACTGGTGACGGCCAAGCTGCAGAACGCCTCAGGCGCGTTCGTGGCGCCCACCGACGCGGCCATGCTCTCCGCGCAGAAGGCCATGAAGCCGGGCCCGGTCAGCGGAGTCCTGGTGAGCGACCCCAGGGCTGCGGCCAAGGACGCCTACCCGCTCACGCTCCTCACCTACGCGGCCACCGTCCCCGAATTGCTCAGCAAGCAGGAGGGCCGGGACTACGCCGCACTGCTGCGGTACGCCGTCGGCAAGGGCCAGGCGCCCGGAGTGACCCCCGGCACCCTCCCCGACGGGTACGCCCCGCTGCCGGCGTCGCTGCGCGAGCAGACCGAGTCCGCCGCCGACGCCATCGTGTCCCGGTCGGGCCCCTCCGCGCCCGAGGAGGAAGAGGAGAGCGAGAACACCTCCGGCACGGGCGGCGGTTCGGGCGGCGGTGACGGTGGCCAGACCGCCGGCAACGAGCCGTCCTCGACACCGCCCCCGTCGCCCTCGACGAGCACCCAGGCCTCCACGGCGCCGCCGGTCCCCGTGGCCGCCGACAGCCCGCTGTCCCGCACGCCGGAGTGGGTGCTGGGCGCCGTGCGCTACGTCCTCCTGATCGCCCTGGTCGCCGGGCTCGTCGCGGCCGTCTGCGGCCCCCTCCTGCCGAGGGTGGCGCCGCGGCTCGCGGCAGGTCTCCGGACCTGGCGTGCCAAGGGCACGTCCGGCCGAGAGCCGAGGGGGTGATGCCCGAACCCGAGACCACGACAGGTCCGCGCCAACGAACTGTCTGAAACAACCGTGCCGGGCACCACCCGGCGCAAGCCTATCCGAGAGGTAAACGCAAGTGAACAAGCGCAAGTTCGCAGTGGCCGTCATCGGTGCCGCCGGTCTGCTCACCGGCACCGTCTGCGGCAGCGTCGCCGTCGCCGACCCTTCCGGCGCCCCGGCCTTCCGCCAGCTGTCCGGTGTCGGCTCCGACACCACCCAGGACGTCATGAACGGCATGGCCCAGTCGATCACGATCGGCGGCCAGAAGGTGATCGGCTCCTACGACGCCACCGGTTCGGCGAAGATCACCACCAAGAGCGGCACGACCTGCACCATCGACCGCCCGAACGGCTCGGGTGCCGGCCGCAACGCGCTGGTCGCCTCCTTGCAGGCCGGCGACAACTGCCTGGACTTCGCCCGGTCCTCCAGCCTCAGCCTGGGCGCCGTCGACCCGGACCTCACCTACGTCCCGTTCGCCGTGGACGGCGTGACCTACGCGATCACCGGCTCCAGCCAGATCCCGCGCAAGCTCACGCTGAACGACCTGAAGCAGATCTACACCTGCAACCCCGCTTACGTGGGCACCGCGCCGAACTTCACCATGACGGCCTACCTCCCGCAGGCGGGCTCCGGCACGCGCAGCTTCTGGGAGTCCACCGTCGGCATCTCGGACACCGACGTGAAGAACGGCGTCTACCCCTGCATCAAGGACGCCAAGGGCGGCAACCCGGTGCAGGAGCACGACGGCCGCATCCTCGACGACAAGTCGATCGTGCCGTTCTCCATCGCCCAGTACAACTCGCAGTCCACGCAGACCATCGCGGACCTGCGCGGCAAGGCGGTCCTCGGCACCATCGACGGCATCGCGCCGACCGTGCTGAACAGCAGCTTCGGTGTGAAGCGCGACGTCTACAACGTGATCCCGACCAGCAAGGTCGGCACCGCGCCGTGGAGCACGGTCTTCGTCGGCTCCAACTCGCTGATCTGCCAGAAGACCGACGTGATCAACACCTACGGCTTCGCCGCCAACGCCAACTGCGGTGACACCAGCAAGCAGACCCCCTGATCCACGCCCTGCTGTCTCCGTCACTTCCGCAACCTCCGAAGAGGGAGAACACGACAGTGTTCAAGAACAAGCTCTCGCGGGCCATGGCGGGCGGTCTCGCGAGCCTGGTCGCCGCCTGCGCGGCGGGCCTGATCGCGGCCCCGGCCGCGCACGCCGCCGAGATCGGCACCGTGACCTTCAACCCGGCCACCGGCACCGACACCACGGGCATCGCGCTGACCACCTCGGACGTGTGTCCCGACGAGGCGACCAACGTCATCGTGTCCGTCACCGGTTCGGGCTTCCCGGCCGAGGGCCAGACCGTCGTCGGCAACGCGTCGAAGGACATCTACCCGATCTCCGGTGACGGCGGGATGATCGTCCCGCTGACGCAGACCATGCGCGACTACGCCAAGGACGCCGGCTTCAACGAGCTGAAGGGCGAGTACTCCTTCAAGGTCACCTGCCGGCTGGCCTTCGGCTCCTCGAACTTCGGCGACTTCACCGGATCGATCTGGTTCACGTCCAACGAGACGTACCAGAACACCGACCCGAGCGTGAAGACCGACACCTCCACCGCCCTCGCGGTCTCGCCGGCCAGCCCGGTCACCGAGGGCGAGACCGTCACGCTGACCGCCAACGTGGCCCCGGCGGCCGCCGAGGGCAAGGTGCAGTTCAAGGACAACGGCACCGCGCTCGGCTCCCCGGTCACCGTCTCCGGCGGCACCGCGGTCCTCACCACGAACGCCCTGGCCGCGGGCAACCACGACCTGACCGCCGAGTTCACCCCGACCGGCGCCGCCTACAACCCGTCCGCCTCCACCGCGGTGGCGTACAAGGTGAACGCGCCGCAGGCGACCGCGACGACGACCTCGCTGGCCATCTCGCCGTCCGACACCACGCCGCAGTTCAGCCCGGTCACCATGAACGCCACGGTCACCCCCGCCGCCGCGGCCGGTTCCGTGAAGTTCCAGGACACCGTGGGCGGCGCCACCACCACGCTGGCCACCGTCCCCGTCTCGGGCGGCCAGGCCTCCTACACCACCAGCAGCCTGGCGAAGGGCGAGCACAGCTTCTCCGCGACCTTCGTCCCGGCGAACAGCGCGGCCTACACCGGTTCCGACTCCGGTGCGGTCCCGTACCTGATCGGTGACTTCGCCGGCGTCTCCGCCTCGCAGGACATCACCACGACCGTCGAGTCCGGCGCCCTGGTCATCAGCGTCGACAACCCGCACGTCACGCTGCCGTCGCCGGTGCTGAACGCCGACGGCGACCTGCTGACCACCACGGGCGGGATCAACACGGTCACCCTGACCGACGCCCGCGCCGGCAACCCCGGCTGGAGCGTCAGCGGCCAGGTGACCGACTTCTCCGACGGCGGCACGCACGCCATCAACGGCCAGAACCTGGGCTGGACGCCGGACGTGGTCGACCACGCCCCGGCGCAGACCGTCACCGCCGGCTCCGCGGTCTCCGCGGCGCAGGGCGTCGCCCCCGGCGACGCTGGCCAGGGCGGTCTGAAGTCCTCCCGCTCCCTCGCCACCGGTACCGGCCTCGGTACCGCGCACCTGGGTGCGGGCCTCTCCCTGAACGTGCCGACCTCGACCGTGGCCGGCACCTACACCGCGACCCTCACCCTCACGGCGATCTGAGCTGGCGAACGGCCCGGGGGCGGTGACGCCCCCGGGTCCGGCCCGGGCCGGGACGGGCAGCGATGCCCGTCCCGGCAAGCACGTCCCGCACCACCCTGTCCCACCCGCGCCCGATCGGACGACCTGACATGATCACACGATCAGCCCGCCGTATCGCCGGCGTCCTGGCCGCCTGCGTCCTCGCCGTACTCCCGGCCGCCGAAACGGCGTCGGCCGCCGCCCCGCAGGCCGCCGCCTCGCACGCGGCCGCCGCACGACCCGGCGCGGGCCCGAACGGGCGCACCACCTTCGGCGTCCAGCCGTCCACGGCCGACAAGCCCGACGGCCGGCCCAACTACTCCTACGGCGTGACCCCGGGTGCCGTCATCCGGGACCACATCGCCATCTGGAACTACAGCGCCAAGCCCCTGACGCTGAGCGTCTACGCCGCCGACGCCATCAACTCCGCCGAGGGCGGCTTCGACCTGCTCGCGCGGGCCGCCAGGTCCAGCGACGCCGGCACCTGGATCAAGCTCGGCAGGTCCCGGGTGACCGTGGCCGCCCGTTCCCGCGTCATCGTCCCCTTCACGCTGACCGTGCCGCGCACGGTCACCCCCGGCGACCACCCCGCCGGCATCGTCGCGTCGCTGTCCGCGGTGCGCACCGGCGCCAAGGGCGACCGGGTCCAGGTCGACCAGCGCGTCGGCGCCCGGATGTACCTGCGGGTGGCCGGCCAACTCAGGCCGCTGCTCGCCGTCGAGGACCTGCACACCGACTACCACGGCACGGCCAACCCCTTCGGGACCGGCACCGCGACGGTGTCGTACACCGTGCGCAACACCGGCAACGTCCGGCTGGCCGCCGAGCAGACGGTCCGCGTCCGCGACGCGTTCGGGGGCATCGCCACGGTGAAGGGCTCGCGCGACCTCGCCGAGATCCTCCCGGGCAACGCGCTGAGGATCAGCGTCACGGCCACCGGCGTCCTGCCGACGGTGCGGGACACCACCACCGTCTCGGTCGACGCGGTCTCCGTGCGCGGTGACGTCGCGATCCCCGACCTGCCGAGCCTGACCCGCTCCCAGGGCTTTTGGGCCGTGCCCTGGTCCCTGTTCGCCGTCCTGGCGGCCGTCGCCGCGGTGGCCGTCGCGTGGTGGGTCCGCCGCAGGCGCCGCCGCCGCGGACCGCGTCCGGACGCAGCCCGCACCGCCGGGACCGCGCCGAAGAAGCCGGCCCCCGCCTCGCGCGCGTCGGCTCCCGTCGCCATGGTGCTGGCCGCCCTCTCGCTGTGGGCGGCCGCGCCCGCGGCCCACGCCGCGGCACCCGGCGACCTCACGGTCGCGCCGCAGCACGGCAGCGCCGCCGAGCCCATCACCCTGACCGCCGCCGGGCCCTGCCCCGACGGGACGCGGAACGTCATCGCCCGGGTCAAGGGCGCCGGATTCCCCCGCGACGGCAAGATCGTCGTCGGCAACTCCGAGATCGGCACCTACCCGGCGGCACCCGGCGGCGGACTGGTGGTCCCGCTGACCTACACGATGCAGGACTACGCCCTTGACGCGGGCTTCAGCACCCTGCGCGGCACCTACACCTTCACCGTCAGCTGCCTGGAGGCCCCGTTCGGCCTCAAGAGCCTGCGGGACTTCAGCGGTTCGCTCCGCTTCACCTCCAAGACCTCCTACACGGACGGCACCCGGGCCACCCCCGAGAAGCCCGCGGCGGGATCCTCCGCGCAGCCGGGCGGCACGGCAGGGCAGGGGCAGTCGTCCACTCCTGACGGGTCCGGCCCGTCCGCCCCCGCCGGCGGCCCGGGTTCCCCACCCTCCGGTTCCCCGTACGCCTCCGGCGCGCCCGCCGCCCAGGGCGGTGTCACCGGGGTCGTGAACGCCGCCTCGGCCGACCCGGCCGGGGACGGGCACGGCTCCCTCGTCGCCTGGTCGCTCGGCGGCTTCGCGGTCGCCTTCCTGGTGCTCCTGGCGGGAGCCGCCCAGTGGGTGCGGGGGCGCAGGGGACGTGCCGCGCGGGCGGACACGTCCGGCTGAGCACCCGTCACCCCGTCCATCCACAAGCAAGACAAGAGGAGAAAGACAGTGTCCTTCACACGCCTGCACCGCTCGACCGCGGCCGCACTCGGCTCGCTCGTCCTGGCCGGCGGGGCGGTGGGCATCATGGCCGCGACCTCCGCGCACGCGGAGACCATCGGCACGCTGAAGGTGACCCCGGGCACGGGCTCGGACACCGGCGGAATAGAGCTCTCCACCTCGGGCACCTGCCCGGCCGAGGCGACCTACGTCATGGTCAAGGTGACCGGCTCGGGCTTCCCTGAGCAGGGCGCGAACGTGGTCAGCAACGCGCCGGGCAGCATCTACCCCGCGACGGAGGAGGGCGGCTTCCGCGTTCCGCTGACGCAGACGATGCGCGACTACGCGAAGGACGCGGGCTTCGACGAGCTCAAGGGCCGCTACGAGTTCACGGTCATCTGCCGCCAGGCGTTCTTGGATACCACGTACGGCGACTTCAAGGGCTCGATCTGGTTCACCACCAACACCACCTACCAGGACACCGACCCCGCGAGCGGCACCCCGACGCCCACGCCGACCCCGAGCACCACCCCGACGAACACCACCACGCCGACGGACAGCCCCACGCCGACGACGGACCCGACCGACACCGGCGAGCCGACCGACACCGGCGAGCCGACGGACACCGGCGAGCCCACGGACACCACCGGTGGTGACACCAGTGGTGACACGGGTGACGACACCACGGGCGGTGACTCGCAGGACATCTCCACCGAGGTCGACGGCGGCGCCTCGGGCGGTGACGGCGACTCGCTGGCGGCCACCGGCGCCGACGCGGGCTGGCTCGCCGCCGTCGCGGCCGCCCTGGTCGCGGCCGGCACCATCGCCGTCCGGCAGGCGCGCCGCCGCGGTCTGCTGTCCTTCAACGACTCCTCGAACGACTGAGACGGCGGGAGGCGACCATGAAGATCACCACCGTACGCCGGAGACTGTCGCTGGTGCTCGCCTCGGCGATCGCCGCGGGCGGCATCGCCGTCGCCGCCGCCGGAACCGCCAGGGCCGAGGTCATCGGCTCCATGGAGGTCGCCCCGGCCATCGGCACGGACGTCTCGGGGATCTCGCTCACCACGTCGGGTCCCTGCCCCGAGGAGGCGACCAACCTCATCCTCAAGGTGAAGGGCGCCGGCTTCCCGGCCGAGGGCCAGAACGTGGTGGGCAACTCGGAGATCGCCATCTACCCGGCGGTGCCCGGCGGCGGGTTCACCGTGCCGCTGATGCAGACGATGCGCGACTACGCGAAGGACGCGGGCTTCACCGAGCTGAAGGGCCGCTACGACTTCACCCTGACCTGCCGCAAGGCCTTCGGGGCGGACACCTTCGGCGACTTCACCTCCGCCATCTGGTTCACCTCCAACACCACGTACCAGAGCACCCCGCCCCCCACCCAGGTCGCCACCACGACCACCCTCGCCGCCGGTCCGCCGAGCCCGGTGGTCCAGGGCACCGCGGTGAAGCTGACCGCGACGGTGGTCCCTGCCGCGGCCGCGGGCTCGGTCCGCTTCCTGGACGGCGCGACCCAGATCGGCTCCGCGGTCACGGTGTCGAACGGCGCGGCCTCGCTGACCACCACCGCCCTGGGCGTCGGCACCCACGCGCTGAGCGCGGCGTTCACCCCGGCCGACGCGGCGGCGTACAAGCCGTCGGCCTCCGCGGCGCTCCCGTACACCGTCAAGGTCAAGCCCCCGGTCGTCGTCACGGCCCCGAAGGTGACCGGCACCGTCAAGGTCGCCTCGATGGTGACCTGCTCCGCCACGTTCGGCGGGGCGACCTCGTACACGTACGCCTGGCTGCGCGACAAGAAGGTCGTCAGCGGCGCGACCGCGAAGACCTGGGGCCTGACCTCCGCCGACTACAAGCACAAGGTCGCCTGCCGGGTGACCGCGAAGAACACCACCGGCAGCACCGCGGCGACGAGCCCCGCGGTGACCGTGGGCGTCGGCCCGGCCCTGAAGAACACCAAGCTGCCGACGATCAGCGGCACCGCCAAGACCGGCAAGCGGCTCACCGCCAAGGCCGGCAGCTGGAAGCCCTCGGCCACGTCCTACAGCTACGAGTGGCGGCGCGACGGCAAGGCGATCCGCGGCGCCACGCACTCCACGTACGTGCTGACCAAGGCCGACCGCGGGCACCGCGTCGCGCTCAAGATCACCGCGAAGCGGTCGGGCTACACCAACGGCAGCGCCACCTCCAAGTCGGTGAGGGTGGGATGACCCCGGTCGGCACCCCGGTCCGCGTGGCTCCCGCCCACGACCGGCCCGCCCCCTCGGGGAACGGGCCGGCGGACCTCACCCCGCCGGGGCCGGCGGCCGGCCGGACGCGAACCACGCGTCCGGCCGGCCCCGGCCTGCGGGTCGCCGGGGCGGCCCTGAGCATCCTGGCGGCCCTGCTCCTCGGCTTCGTCGTGGACGTGGGCCTGCTCGGCCAGGTCCGCCACGCCCGCGACCAGCAGGTCGACTACGCCGCCCTGCGCAATGACCTCGCCAACGGGGTGGCACCCGTGGGCGGCTCGGGCGACGGCCTCAAGCCGCTCACCACCGGCACCCCGGTGGCGGTGCTCTCCGTCCCCGGGCTCGGACTGCGCGAGGTCGTCGGCGAGGGCACCACCTCGGAGGTCCTGACCCGCGGCCCGGGCCATCGCCGCGACACGCCGCTGCCCGGTCAGGCCGGCACCAGCGTCATCATGGGGCGCCAGGCCACCTATGGAGGCCCCTTCCGGCACCTCGGCGGCCTCCACCCGGGCGAGCAGCTCACGGTGACCACCGGCCAGGGCGTGCACCGCTACCGCGTCGTCGCGGTCCGCCGCGCCGGTGACCCCCAGCCCGCGCCCCCCGCGGCCGGCAAGGGCCGCCTGACGCTGATCACCGCCGAGGGCACCGCCTTCATGCCGCGCGGCATCCTGCGGGTGGACGCCGACCTGATGTCCGACGTCCAGCCCGCCTCCGCCCCCGCCGTCGCGCCCGGCGCGCTGCCGGCGGACGAGACCGCCATGGCCGTCCAGGAAACCGCCTGGCTGCCCGTCGTCCTGTGGGGCCAGGGCCTGCTCCTGGCCGCCGCCGGCCTCGCCTGGGCGCACGCCCGCTGGGGACGGCGGCACGCCTGGGTCGTCGGTGTCCCCGTGCTCGGCCTGCTCGGCCTCCTCGTCGCGGACCACGCGGCACTGCTCCTGCCCAACCTGATGTGAGGACCCGTTCGTGACCGAGACCACCATCCCGCTCCCGCCGATCACGCAGGACGCCCGCCCCGGCGCCACCCTGGAGGCCCGCCGTATCTCGTGCTGGTTCGGCGACCACAAGGTCCTCGAACGGGTCTCCCTGACCATGCCCGCCGGGCAGGTCACCGCCCTCATCGGCCCCTCGGGCTGCGGCAAGTCCACCTTCCTGCGGACCCTCAACCGCATGCACGAACTCGTGCCGTCCGCCTCCCTGGCGGGCGAAGTCCTGCTGGACGGCGAGGACATCTACGCCCGTGGGCGCCGCCTCACCGAGGCCCGGCGCCGCATCGGCATGGTCTTCCAGAAGCCCAACCCCTTCCCGGCGATGTCGATCTACGACAACGTCACCGCGGGCCTGAAGCTCACCGGGCAGCGGGTCCGCGACGCCGCGAAGGACGCACTCGTCGAGGAGTGCCTGACCAAGGCCGGCCTCTGGAAGGAGGTCCGGGCCCGGCTGCGCCAGCCCGGCGGCGCCCTCTCCGGTGGCCAGCAGCAACGCCTGTGCATCGCCCGCTCGCTGGCCGTCCGGCCCAAGGCGCTGCTCATGGATGAGCCCTGCTCGGCCCTGGACCCCACCTCGACCCGGCGCATCGAGGAGACGATCCGCGAACTCGCCCACGAGGTCACGATCGTGATCGTCACCCACAACATGCAGCAGGCCGCCCGCGTTTCGGACCAGTGCGCCTTCTTCCTCGCCGAACAGGGCACCCCCGGCGGGATCGTGGAGCACGGCCCCACCCCCGCCATGTTCGGCAGCCCGACCGATCCGCGGACGGCCGACTACGTCGAGGGCCGGTTCGGGTAAGGGGTGTCCATGCCTCCTCACACCTCACCACCCCAGGTGCGGCCGGTCCGCGGGGTCCTCGCCGTCGTCGGCTCGGCCGCCGACGGCGTCGAGACCCTGCGCGAGGGCCTCGTCCTGCCCGCGCTCGCCCGCGGCTGGCGCGTCGCCGTCACGCTCACCCCGACCGCCGCACGCCGGCTTGGGGAACAGGGCGAGACCGGGCGGCTGCGCGACGTGACCGGCCTCCCCGTGCGCGACCGGTCGCGGCTCCCCGGCGAGCCGCGGCCCCATCCGGCCGCCGACTGCTGCGTGCTGGCCCCGGCCACCGCCAACACCCTGGCCAAACTCGCCCTCGGCATCGCCGACAACCAGGCCCTCACCCTGCTCGCGGAGGTCCTCGGCACCCCGCACGTGCCGCTGGTCGCCGTCCCTGCCGTCAACGCGGCCCACGCCCGCCACCCGGCCTGGCCCCGCCACCTCGCCACCCTCCGCGCGGCCGGCGTCCACCTCCTCCACGACCCGGACGCCCGGCCCCTCCCCGAACCGGGCGAGGCGCCGGACGGCCGCGGTCTCCCGTGGGCCGACGTCCTGGACGCGGTCGACCGTACGACGGGATGACGGCGGCGGTCCGTCCATCGCGGGGAAGGGAAGGAGACCGGCCAATCGTGAACGGCCGATTCAGGCGCGGCGCGCGTTGCGGGAAAGCCGCTCCCCGGCGGCCGCCGGGCGTCGCCCCGAAGGCCCTCCCGCGGCACCGGACGCCCCACCCGCCGGCCCCACTGACCGCCGCCGGCCCGCCCGTTGCGACCCCGCCCCCACCCCGCGGCACGCACGCCGTGCACACCTCCGGCACGCCCGGGCGACCGCCCTCGCACCCAGGGTGACCAGCAAAAAAGCCCCTCCATGTGGAGGGGCGCAGTGGGTGCCCCCGGCAGGACTCGAACCTGCGGCCAAGCGCTTAGAAGATGCGGGCACACCCCCCGTAGCTCGCGCCGGCAGGCTTCCGGGACCGCTGCGGCGGGTTGGTGGGAGTTGCCGTCGTTCGCCCTCGTTGCCGTCAGCGCTGCCGTCGCTCGACCGAATGACTCACGTGCACGCTTTCCAAGTCTGCGTATGCCAGTCACAGGTCGGTACGGGATCATTCCCCTCTGTTCACGTTGGCTCGTTCCTGCAGGTTCCGGCCGGAGGTGGGACTCGTCTGGACGGGGCTGAACGCATGCGAATGAGACCACGACTGAGATCAGCCCCCCAGCCGATCGTCGCTAAGTATCAGGCTGGGCTGCTCCTGGCCGTCACGACGCTGTCTGCGCCCATGAGACGTCCACGATGACGCTGCGTGAAGCGCAACAGAAACATTCCTGAGCTCATGAGCGAAGTCCCGGGAAGCGGTCACGTTCAGCGCATTCCGGCTGGCAGGGCAGCGTAGCGGCCCAAAGGATGTGCATTGACGGACGGCTGGGCTCTTATTGCTGCTCAGCCGTCGCAATTCATCATGACGGCTCCCAAGAGCCGACCGGCCTGGAGAAACAATGTCCCTCATCTCCCCTGCGCTCATATCCAGCGGCGTCTTCGCAGACTTACGCCGTAGCGCACGGCACCAATGGCTCACCCGGTTGAGCGTCATCCTGGCAGCCCTTTCCCTCGCCCTCCTGCCGACCGCTGCTCCTCACGCCTTCGCAGCAACACAGAAAGACTTGCCCCACAATCGCTTGAACCCCGCGGGCGGATCTGAGGTGCCCGCTGTGCAAGGGCGTGTGGCCGCGCCGTTGAGCGCGGCGTTCTCCACGGTGACGATCCCGGCGGGCACGAGCCCGATCCCGGTGGCGGTGGCGCCGAACGGCAACGTCTACGTCGGCAACGCCAATTCGAGCAATGTGACGGTGATCAGCAGCACCACGAACACCGTCCTGGCCACCGTCCCCGTCGGCTCGAGCCCGGCCATGGTGGCGGTGGCGGCGAACGGCAACGTCTACGTCACCAACCAAAGCTCGAACAACGTAACAGTGATCGACAGCACCAATAACACGGTCCTGGCCACTGTCCCCACCGGCGGGGGCCCGTTCGCGTTGGCGGTGGCGCCCAACGGCAGGGTCTACGTCGCCAACTCGACGTCGAACAACGTGACGGTGATCGACAGTAGCAATAACACGGTCCTGGCCACCGTACCCGTCGGCGCGGTCCCGGACGCGGTGGCGGTGGCGCCGAACGGCAACGTCTACGTCGCCAACCGAAACGCGGGCACCGTGACGGTGATCGACAGCGCCACGAACACCGTCCTGACCACCCTCCCCTCCGGCGGGTTCCCTGGCGCGGCGGCGGTGGCGGCGAACGGCAACGTCTACATCGCCAACCAGACCTCGAACAACGTGACGGTGATCAGCAGCGCCACGAACACCGTCCTGGCCACCGTCCCCGCCGGCACGGTCCCGGGGGTGGTCGCGGTGGCGCCGAACGGCAACGTCTACGTCACCAACACCGTCTCGAACAACGTGACGGTGATCGACAGTGCCACGAACACCGTCCTGGCCACCGTCCCCGCCGGCGGGGGCCCGTTCGGGATAGCGGTGGCGCCGACCGGCAAGGTCTACGTCGGCAACTCAAATTCGAACAACGTGACCGTGATCGACAGTGCCACGAACACCGTCCTGGCCACCGTCCCCGCCGGCGCGTTCCCGTTCTACGTGGCGGCGGCGCAGAACAGCAACGTCTACGTCACCAACGCCAATTCGGCGAACGTGACGGCGATTTCGCCATTGACGGTGACGACCTCACCCACGTCGCCGAAGTGCGAACAATCGGTGACGTTCAGCATTTCCGGGGGCACTCCGAGCGGGACAGCGGTGGTGGACTTCGGGGACGGCAGCTCCACGGTCACCGTCGCCCTGGACGCCACCGGGAGCGGGCAGACCAGCCACACGTACGCCGCCGGTACGTTCACCGCGATCGTGAACGGCAACCCCACCTCCGTCACCGTGGCGAGCGGATCCGGCCGGCCGTGCTGTCGCGGTGGGTCCCACGCGGGCGATGGCGCGCGGCCTTCGCAGTCACCCCGACCGCACTGCTGCGCCGGCATGGGCAACTCGCCGCACGCAGATGGACCTCCGCCCAGCACCGTCGCCCCGGCCGCCCATCCGTCACCCCGGCCGTCAAGCGGCTCATCCTGCCCTTGGCCCGCGAAAACAGCAGCTGGGGCCACCGCCGAACACAAGGCGAACTCGCCTGCCTCGGCTACCCGATCGCCCCATCCACAGTCTGGGAAATCCTTCATGCAGCCTGAATCGACCCTGCCCCGCAACGCTCCGGCCCGACCTGGCGCCAGTTCCTCACCGACCAGGCCCGCGGCATCATCGCCGCCGACTTCCTGCACCTCGACACCGTCTCACTCAAGCGCCTGTACGCCCTGATATCCATCGAGCACGGCACCCGGCGCGTCCACCTCGTCGGCGTCACCGCGCTGCTGACCGCGGCCGGCGTCGCGCCTCGCGTAGTGATGGAGATCCTCGGGCACTCCCAGATCGCCGTCACGATGAACGTCCACACCCACGTGGTGCAGGACACCCAGCGTGAGGCCGTGAGCCACATGGGCCGGCTGCTGCGGAGGCGTCCCGGCCGCGAGTGAGCGTGGCCGTTGATGTCTGATCCGGATGCCGAAGACCCCCAGCCATGACCGGCTGGGGGTCTTCTCACTGGTGGGCGTGGACGGTTTCGAACCGCCGACATCTGCCTTGTAAGTTGGGGCGAGACCTCAGTCGGCCTGCCGGGAGACCCCGCGACAGGGGCCCCCTGCCTTGCCTTCGGCTGCCGTGTTCCGCAGCTGTCCCTCGACGTTGATGTCATCCGGTGATGTCAGCCGCGACCGAGGCGGCGCTTAGAAGGCGCCCCGCTCGTTCGCCCGCAGTAGTCGGCTGACCTGCACAGTCGCGTTGCCTGACGGAGCCTTGCGTGCCGACTCCGACACGCATTCGACAAGGTGTCCCGGGGGCCTGGCACGGCCATCATTGGATCTGCCAAGTGCTCGTCGGCAATGCTGAGTCCGTTGTGGCTGCCTCCTGTGGTGCTCTGTCTGCCCGTTACGATCGCGGCTCACTCACGAATGAGGAGGTGTCGTGAACGAGGAGCACTCTGCCAATCGGGCCGAGGCCACGCTCGAGCCATACGCGCGCGCAGCCCGTGGTTGCACGGCCGCCCTCGCCTTCGCCTTTGCCGTGCTCGTGGTCTTGTTCAGCTTTGGGGGGACCATTGAGATGGAGTCGTTTCCCGGGCTGCGGGAGAACATGGGGCCTGTGATCGTCTACATGCTGGTGTTCGCAGCGCTGGTTGGCGTCGGCGGACTGGCGCTCTCTGGCTGGCGGTCCTACGGGGGATGGGCTGCTGTCGCCTGCATCGGTGCCCTCATGGCACTACGGATGTGGACGCTCGCTCCGGCGCTCCACTGCTGGTCGTACGACAGCGTGGGGCGCAATGACGACGGCTCGTACTACTGCGTGAACCGGGGAGACATGCTCCCCTGAGGCCTCGGAACGCCCGATGGGGGTGGTGGGCGTGGAGGGTTTTGAACCGCCGACATCTGCCTTGTAAGCCTGGTGGTCAGGGTCATCGTGGGTATGCAGGTCAGGCCATGTCTGAAGCGATCCCAGCTCAGCAGGTCATCTTGACTGCGACGAACCGTCATTGTCCGCGGCTGACCGTCCGATGTGGCACGGATGTGGCACGCCTATCATCGGCAGCCGCGAACATGGGGCGGTGAACACGGATTCGCCACGGCCGTCGGCGCGATGTTAGCCATCGTTGTCTTCGTCGCGGCCTCTCGGCTGACAGCACCACCATCCGGATCTGCGGCGCGGCACAATCTGCACTGAGGCCAAGATGATCTACACCAACACGCACGCTTTGATCCCCAGGCGTAGCCAGTTTGGAAGACGCCGTATGCGGATCGCGACCGACCTGGCAAGGCACTGACCTGGGCCGGAGGGCGATCGGCGCCTCTGTTCCCCGTGAGTCCCCGTTGCGTCCCGCCGGAACGGGCACGCGACGGGCACGGTTGATCGTGGCGTCCCAAGCCTGCCGCGTCCTTGTGATTGGCCGGCGCTCGAGCGATGGCCAATCACTTGGCCTATTACAGCAGCCAGCAGCCGTAATCAGCGCTTGACGCGCCCAAGCGCGGCATGACCGAGGAGGGCCGGCTCGCCGAAGCGGGACAGCATTTAGATGATCCTGCCGTGGGCAATGATGATCTGTTCGGCGCAAAATCTAACGAGTGGGATTTCCTGAATCAACTCAGCATCATTCACGAACGGAAAGTACCGAGGTCGCGCACCGTCTTTGGCATGCACGAGCGAATTCCGAGTCATGTATATGCGCTTCGCCAGAGCAGACCTGACCTCGGCATCTCGCTCCAGCGTCAAGTCCGCGAGCACATTCTCGGAAAAAGACGGGGAACAGGCCTTATAGTGCTGGATCAGCGCATCGTCATGAGCCCTGATATCTGCAACCAGACGGGCGTTATCAACGAAGCGTTCCAATACAAGCATAAGGGCGCGCTGCTCGTCCACGCCCCCCTCATCTCGCACGCGCCGCTGGGTGGCTGTAACTAGCTTGATGATGCCCTGAATATCCTTCGACCGCTTTAGCGAAAAGGATGGGTCTGCAATCTTTCGACGAACCTGCTCTACGAAGTCATCGTTAAATACCTTTTCGAAGAAATGTTCTGCAATGTGATAGTAGGAAAGATATTGCAGCATGGGACTTTCGGCTGAAACCGCCAACTGATAGTGGTGAACCAGATCCGAGCTGTACGTCATTCGGGGGGCGTCGGGCGCTCCAGCACCCGCCCGCCGGCGGCGCCGTATTTGCCCGAGCGAGAATAGATGATCAAATCCTGGCGGGACGCGATATGAAAGGTCATAATTATACGCGAGCTGAAATAGGAACGCATCTGCGATGTCCTGGAAGTCTTGTCGATTCTTTGGTGATCCAATCTGGAGCGTAGTAAACGAAAGTGATCGCCCCAGAAAGTCAGCCAAGCTGATGGAATCAACGTATTCGTCTGACTCCGTATCTACCGCGTACCGTATTTCTCGCAGTCTGCGCTGGATATTTCTCGTGACTGCGGAGAGCGAGCCGGGCCCGTCTTTACGTGCCGCGAAAAGCAGATGCAAGGCGTACTCAAGAGAGGGTGCCCCAAGGCGGAATTTTAGGCCATTTTCGTCGGACGAGTCGACTTCTTCCTCTCGAAGGTGCCCCAGTCTCGCTGAGCCATTCATGGCAACGAGGAACTCGCAGCGCTGCCCCCAATCAAGACCAGAACCGACGGAACTTGCTTTATTGAGTCGTTCAATGGCTTCTCTAAGCTCAGAGACCTCAAATCGAGCAACTGCCTGCCCCTCGCTGGCCTGCGCCGGTGATTTCAGGAAGATGTGTTGGTCCGTTTGGGTCTCGATCCTGAGGATTTGCTTGAGCAGCTCGATTGCACTCTCAAGGGTGTGCTCACTCATTGGACAGATACCTCATCGGTCGGGGCTGGCTCGGTTCTTCCCTAAACCTGGGAAGCGGGGCATCCTGAATCGTGCGGGGCCACTGATCACTCATAGCAGCTGACGGCCTGGCAGGAGCTGGAGGCAACTTGGCGCGCCTCGCTCACATCCAAATCCTCATATCTTGGCCAGGCCAAGCGAGCACAATTCCGGCCCGCTCACAGATGCCAAGCCATCGACTTTCCGACGGAGCTCGCTCGACCCAGAGAACTCCCCGTACGTTAGGCGCGCGGGCGCTGAGTTGATCTACGTAATCAAGCAGTTGCCCTAGGCCTGAGCGAAGCTGCTCAGTCTCATTCTCCAAGCGAAGAGATTTCACCTCGGCGACTGTCAGAATCTCTTCACGCTTCCAGGCAAGGTCGAAAGCCGGATCCGTGAGGGTCGGCGAAAGCGGTGTCATGCCGTGCGCGCGCACTAGGTCAGCCAGAGCATTCTGCAGGCCACGATGTGTCGCAAGATTCCTTCCGACCAGTAGCCAGTCTGGGGCGCTCGGCGTGGCCGGCAGTGGAATAACCGACTCATTCTCGGGCCGGTATTCGCTACCGATCGGAACGTTCGGTGCCATCACGGCATCGCCGACTCTGAGGAGATGGAAATAAATAACGGTTCGCAGTGGCCCGTTGTTTGTTGAAGGTGCACTGCCCCAAGAGTATGGCTTACCCGGGTTAAGAACCCATTCTCCGGTATAGCGAACGACGCCACGGCTCCCAATGAACAGGCGAAGGCGCTTCCCGTTCTTGAGGTGATCTCGGATGGCCTTATTGCCCTTGGTGAAGGTTTGATCGCCGATCTGGCCTTCGCCTGTATACCGGAACGTTCCGTCAGACTCCCACCGATCCTCATAGCCGTGCTGCGGGCCAGCTGTGGCATCCGTGAAGATGAGGATGTTATCCGTCTGTTGGGAGGGGCTAATGCCGCCCTGGCGACTTCCTCCGTACCGATTATGGAGATCTACCCTGCGAATCTCCTCCCCCGGCTTCAGGAGCCAGTCATCGTCAGGCGGAAGGTTGGAAGCATCTGAAGTGGGAACGTCTCGTTCGGCCTCCGCAACGAGCGCACTCCACTGTTCATCAGTGAGTCGGTGAGGGTTTGCGGCGAACGGTTGCGTGAGCACTCCGGTCCCGTCGAAGACTTTATTATTCTTGAACCAGCTTCGAGGGATTCGACGCGGCAACCAGGTGGTAATCCTGATCGGCACTGCGTGTCGGGGTCCTGGTTCCTCATCCCAGTACCCGTCGTCGTTCTCAGCAACGGTCCAGAACGGGTCGCCCGTCAACTCGCCCAGAGCGGCAACTCCGCCGCTAGGGCCGCTCAACCACAGAGCGAATTGGGCACCTGATTGGAGCTCCAATAGGTGCCTGCCAACGGACCATGAGTCAAGCTCGCCCCCATCTGCCAGGAGCTCATCCAGGCGGAACTTCTTCGGGTTGCACACCAGCACCCAAGCGCTCAACTTGCCGACCCCTCTGCCAGGTTGTGAAGAGACAGATTAGCTAACTAACGGTACGACGATGTGCTTCGGGTCTCGGCGGTGCGCGAACGCAACCCAAGGGCTCCTGGGAGTAGGGCTTGGCTCAGGTGCTCAGGAGTGTATCGACGGCGCAGCGGTTGCTGAGCTCGGCCGGCGGGCCGCTCCGTTGCCGTCAAGCGCTACCGTCAAACGCCCCGCAGCATGATCGCTGCGGGCCTTCGCGCTGGTGGGTGCAGCCGGATTCGAACCGCCGACATCTGCCTTGTAAGTTCGATTCGCCCGTTGTGTCTGCTCTAGTCAGCAGCCGCCGGCGAGGCGTGTCGCCTCCATCAGGGAGTGTCGGGATACGCAGTCATCTGCCGCCGTTGATGTCAGGCTCGGATGTCAGCGGCCCGCGCCCAGTCCCGGAACAGGGTCAAAACTTCCGCGAGGTTCTCTGGTCCGCAGGCAGCGTGGAACGCATGCTGTGAGCGCCATGTCTCAACCCAATCATCGTCACTGCGCTCGATGCTCTGCTTCGAGTAGGTGCAGCGTTCGAGGACCGTCCCGCCGATCTCGATCCGGACAGTCCACCCCGGGTTGTCGAGCGTTTCGATCTTGATCCCCCACTGGTGTTCCCAATCCCCATCACACTGGGCGAGGTACCACTCTTGGAGCCAAGCAAGGACGTCTGTCGATTCGCTCACGCGCCAAGGCTAGCTGGGGTAACCGGAGCCCTGAGCTTGGGAATCACCGGGCCTTGGGCCCCGGGTCGTGCTCTGACCAGCGCCAACGGCAGTTGGGGCGAACCATCGGGCTCGCCCCAGCATCCGTCGTTGACCGTGGTTTACCGCCCTCTCGGGCACGGAACGGGCACGGCGACCTTCTGATCCGTAGCTCTATGCGGATCGGTCGGTGACGGGCATACCGGTCGGGTGATAGCCCGACGAGGGCGCCGCTGGACAGGGCTGGTTGCTGTGGTTGCTGTACCGCTACCTCAGAGCCTGGCGAGCTGAGCGGGTGTTCTTGAACCAAGGGTGCTCATGTCCGGCGGTTGACCGAGCTGTAATACATGCAGGTCACTGGCTGGGTAGCACTATGCTGATCGCCCGGATGTAGCTCAAGGGGGCAGGCGTGACGAACATCACCGCAGCAATGTCAGTTGAGGTACGCCTCGCCACCGAGGAAGACCACCAGTGGCTTTACGAGCTGCACGAGCAAGCGCACAGGGCATTGGTCGAGCGGGTATACGGGCCTTGGAAGCAAGACCAGCAACGTGCTTTCTTCGTGCCTTTGGTGAGCGATCATGATGTGTTCATCTTCAGCAATGGTGACCGCCGAGTCGGCGCTGTCTACCTAGGTGAGCGCGACGGTGACGTGTGGCTTGAACTCGTCGAGATTCTTCCCGAACTTCAGCGCCGTGGCTACGGCACCCTCGCCTTGCGCTGGGTTGTGGAACGCGCGGGCAAGCAAGGTGTCGGCACGCTTCTTCAAGTGCATCGCGTGAATGAGGACGCTCACCGTCTGTACCTGGCTGAAGGGTTCTCCCCCGCCGGGGAGACCACGACGCATCATCTGCTGCGTAAGTCCTTCAGCGCTGGGTAGCTGCCTTCCGCCTCCTCAACCACCACTTTCCCCGGCTCCCATCCCGTACGCCGTCGACCCGCACACCGTGGAGCGGGCGTGGTTCCGGGCGTCCAGGTGGAGCGCGCCACTGTACGAACGACCTGGACGCCCGGGGCCGCGTCTGCTCGGCTTTGCCTGGGTCGAGGGCGGCAGGGATGGGAGCTTCCACGCACGCCACCACGCGCCCGCAGTCGGCAACGGCGCCCCCGCCATCCCGGTGCTGGCCGATCCCCCGCCGGAGGCACTGTCTTGGCCAGTGTCCGGGTACGGTGCGCTCGCCTCATGGCCATCGGCCCTATCCATGCGTGGGCGCGCGGTGGCGGACGGCGCGCCGAGCGGGGCGAAGACAGGAGTGTGGGCGCGGCCGGACGCCGGCCGCGCGCCCGGCGGAGCGTGAGCGACGCCGGGTGCCTTGATGAAGTAGAGAAACTCTTACCGCGCTAGTGCCTCAGTGTCGCGAAGCTGCCTCGGTTGAGCGCGATACGCGTAGCGAGGTCGTCCAGTGAGCACTCGATCCGAGCGTTCGCGATCGGCTCGAAGCCCGTGACGTCTGGCGCTGTCGCGCGGTAGTCCGAGGGGTCGATGCCCCATGCCTCGATGAGGCTCCACCCAGCCTCGACGACCGTGGCATGGCCGTCCGTGGAGGAGACGCGCAGCCATGCTGTGCACTGATCTGAGAAGTCGTAGGGGAGGTAGGCGGTGCCTCCTGCGCCCTTGAGCTCGTTGATCTGCGCTATCCACTGCTCTAGCAGGCGTGCCAGATTCGCGCCGAGGTGCCGCGACTCCAGTGTCAGGTAGTACGAGTCGCAGGTGTGGCGGTGACCTCCGATGTGCAGTCGAAGATCGTTATGCCAGTGCTTCCCTGCCAGGTGCTCGAACCAGAGAGCAACCGAGTTCGTCATGAGGAAAGTCTCTACCAGGAGTTGACGGCCAGGTGCCGCCCGTCGTGACTCCGGACATGCGGTCCGTTCCCGTCCAGGGCGTCGAGGAGCCGGACCGCGAAGACCTCGGACATGCGCTCTGCGACCTCGTCGGGCGTGAGCCAGTCGACGGCTGTGGACTCGTCGGAGGTGCGCTCGGCGCCGCCGGAGGGCTTGCAGCGGAAGACCAGAGCAACGATGCCGCGGGTGGTGTTCTTGTAGACCCCGGTGAGCTGGTCGACCTCGACGTGCATGCCGGTCTCTTCCCAGACTTCGCGCTTGACGCCGTCCTCGGGGGTCTCGTTCAGTTCGAGGATGCCGCCCGGGAGCTCCCAAGTGCCGTTGTCGGCACGACGGATCGCCAGGAGCCGGCCGTCTTCGCGCACGACTGCTCCGGCTACTGATACGGAGTGCAGTGCTGGCGTCGGTGTGGGCCCCTGCGATTTACTCATGTACAGGAGCATAGGAGGCGGAGAAGGACTATGGGAACCGCGGTAGGAGGGGCGAGGTTGGTGCCTCGGTACGTGGAGATTGCCGATGAGATCGTTCTGCAGATCCGGCAGGGCGTTCTCAAGCCCGGCGACACGGTGCCGAGCGAGTCGGAACTCATGGACCGCTACGGCGTCTCCGGTGGCACGATCCGCAGAGCGATGACAGAGGTCCGCGCGAGCGGCCTGGTGGAGACGCGCCACGGCAAGGGCTCGACGGTCAAGGACCGCCCGCCGGTGCGGCATCGGTCGTCGGATCGCTTCCGTCGCTCGCTCCGCCGGGGTGGCAAGGCCGCGTACCTGGCTGAGTCCGAGCAGTCCGGCGCAACGGCGAAGGTCAGCGTCCTCTACATCGGTCCCGTGGAGGCTCCCGAGGACATCGCCGAGCGGCTGGGTGTGGAGGTCGGCGCCAAGGTGCTGGCACGGCGGCGGCTCTACTTCCGCAACGGCACCCCGGTGGAGACGGCTACCTCGTACCTGCCGTGGGACGTGGCGAAGGACATCCCCGAGCTGTTCGCCGAGAACCCGGGCGGCGGTGGCATCTACGCCCGGCTGGAAGACCACGGGCACGAGTTCGCCGAGTACGTCGAGACCTTGCAGGCCCGGCCGGCCTCCAAGGCGGAGTCCTCGGAACTGGCGCTCAGCCCTGGTGCGCCAGTGATCCACCTCATCCGGAACGCGGTCACCGTGGACGGTCGGGTCGTGGAGGCGTGCGACACGCTCATGGCCGCTGACCAGTTCGTTTTCACCTACCGCATCCCCGCAGTGGACTGACGCTCATTCAACTCCTCGCAGCCCGCCGTGATTTCTTCTTCACGGCGGGTTGACTCATGTATAGGAGTCGGGCACTCTTCTTCATGTCACTCCTATACATGAGTGACAGAGTCGAAGCCTCTATAGAGGAGTGATCTTCTGTGCGTCAGATCCCCGTCGACACCTCCGCGGCCACCGTGATGGTCGCCCAGCCGCCCCAGCCCAAGGTCCGCGACCGCCGCACGGGCGAGATCGCCACCGACGCTGAGACCGGCGCGACGATGATGACCGTGGACGTGATGTTCGCGGCGAACGGCGAGGTCGAGATCCTGTCGGTGGCCGTCCCGGAGCCGGGCATCTCCGGCGAGCTGGTGATGGGCACCCCGGTCGCGATCACGGGCCTGGTGGCCCGGCCGTGGGAGAACGAGTTCAACGGCCAGCGCCGCCACGGGATCAGCTTCCGGGCGGTCGCGGTCACCTCGCTCGCCGCCGGCACCGCGAAGGCGGCCTGAGCATGACCCGGTTTACGGTCGCGTTGCTGCTGGTCGTCGCCACCGCGTTAGTCCTGCGGTGGCGGCGCCCCGCCTGGTACTGGCTGACCTTCGGCGTCACCCTCGCCGTGCTGCGGGTCCTGGTCCGGTACGCCACCGTCATGGAGGCGTGCGGGCTGACCGTGCCGCCGTCCCGCTGGCGCATGGCACTCGCGCGGGCCACCAACCGCCCCGCCCCCGGACCGCGAGCCCCGCGCATCCTGCGACTGCGTCCCACCCGTACGGGCCTGGTGGTGCGGTTAGGTCTGCGGCCGGGGCAGGACGCCTTCGACGTCGCCGCCTCCTGTGACCGGCTGCGGCACTCGTTCGGCATGTACGGCGTGACCTCGCGCGAGCTGCGCTCGGGTGTGGTCGAGCTGCGGATGACCGGATACGACGTCCTCAAGCGGGTGCAGATGCCCGCGAAGATCGACCGCACCCCGATGCGGGTCCCGGTCGCCCTGCGCGAAGATGGCGCCGTTCACTACCGCGACTACCGCACCGTCCCGCACGCCCTGACCCTCGGAGCCACGAAGTCCGGCAAGTCCGTCTACCAGCGGAACCTGGTCGCCGAACTGGCCGCGCAGGACGTCGCGCTGGTCGGGATCGACTGCAAGCAGGGTGTGGAGCTGTTCCCGCTGGCCCGCCGGTTCTCCGCGCTGGCCGACAACCCCGACACCGCCGCCGACCTCCTCGACGCCCTCATCGCCCGCATGGAGGCCGTCTACCAGCTCATCCGAGCCGAGCAGCGGATCACCGCCGACGTGCCCGACGCGGAGATCGCCGCCGACATCTGGGACCTGCCCGACCACCTGCGCCCGACCCCGGTCGTGGTCCTGGTCGATGAGGTCGCCGAACTCGCCCTGTTCACCACCAAGGACGAAGAAAAGCGCCGCGACCGCATCATCACCGCACTGGCCCGGCTCGCCCAGCTCGGCCGCGCCGCCGGCATCTACCTGGAGATCTGCGGCCAGCGCTTCGGCTCCGAACTCGGCAAGGGCATCACCATGCTCCGCGCCCAGCTCACCGGCCGCACCGCCCACCGCGTCAACGACGAACCCTCCGCGAATATGGCCTTCGGCGACATTGCCCCTGACGCCGTCCTTGCCGCCATCCAAATCTCCCCGGACGCCCCCGGTATCGCCGTGGCCGGTGACTCCACCGGCGGATGGGCCCGCATCCGCACCCCCCACACCACGCTGCGCCAGGCCGTCAACGCCTGCAACCGGCACGCCGACCGCACCCCGGACCTCCCTGAACTGGCCCCGTTCCGGCCCGCCCTGGCTGCCCACCTCACCCCGGTGACGGCACCGCCCGCCAAGACACCGGCCCCTGCTGCGGCTTGATCCCTCCCCGCCAACGGCCGGCGCGACCGCCTCGCGCCATGTCCCTACCCGACCCATGCCGAAAACAGGAAGGAGACCGACGATGCCCAAGCTCCGCGTGGACGCCGTCCTCGTACAGGCCGTGATCGCCGGTGCCCTGTCCTTCGCCCACCTGCACGACCTCGCCGCCGCAGCCGGACAGAGCGGCTGGAAAGCCTGGGCCTACCCGATCAGCGTCGACCTGCTCCTCGTCGCCGCCTGGCGAAAGCTCCGCTCCCTCCGTCCCAGCGGTGAACCGGTGCGGGCTGCGTGGTTCTGGTTCGCCACGGCCCTGGCCGCATCCCTCGGCGCCAACGTGGCCACCGCCGGCCTCCTCGACCTGGACCACGTGCCGGACTGGCTGAGCATCCTCGTCGCCGGATGGCCCGCCCTGGCCTTCCTCGGCGGCACCCTCCTCGTGCACGCCCCAAGCCCCGCCCAAGGACGCCAGGAAGCCCCGGCCCCCGACGTGACCGAGGCGGCCGACCTCGAACGCGCCCCTGAGCCCGAGCCCGTGCCGGACGCCGTCGAGGCCGCCGAGCCCGTCCCGGCCCTGCCCGCGCCCCCGCCAGCCCTTCCCGCAGTCCCGGCCGCACTGGTTACCCACGCCCGGAAGGTCGCCGACGACCACCACGCCCGCACCGGGATCCCGATCGACACCGACACCCTGCGCCTCCGGCTCGGCGTCCCCGCCCAGCTGGCCGACGCCATCGCCGCCCACCTCACCTGACAAGGAGGACAAAGCATGCGCCCGCACATCCGCGCCGCCCTGGAACGGTCCGCCGAACTCACCCGGAACCACCGCCTGGTGGACGCCATGCGCCTGGGCGAGGACGCGATCAACCAGGCCACCGACGACGAACACCCCGAGATCCGACAGTGGCTCACCGACCACGTCGGTGACTTCACCGGACAGGAGGACTGACCCCATGCCCGCCCGCGACTTCTTCCACTCCGTGATGCGGATCGGCCCCGTGCAGATCGGCACCCACCGCGACCGACACGGCACCACCAAACACGCCGCGGTGTGCACCAACGACCGCTGCGGCTGGTCCGCCGACTACTCCAGCCAGTCAGCCGCCCAGCTGGCCGCCCGCACCCACCGCTGCACGGCCCGATAGGAGGCCCGCCCGTGGACGTCCCGCTCTGGTTCGCCCTGATCGTCGTCGGCTACCTCGGCTGCAAACTCATCCGCCCACCGCTCTGGCTCGTCCTGGTGCTGCTCCTGGGCGGCTACCTCATCGCCGACAGCCTCCTCGCCCCCGTCATCGACACCCTCATCGAGAAGTAGGGAGACCGCTCATGCTCCGGCCGAAGATCCCGACCAACCCCACCCCGACCGGCGTCACCATCCCGCTGCCTGTCGAGCCGACCACCGTCGTGCAGTCCGTGCCGGCCTCCGTACCCGCGCCCGTTCCGGCGGCTCCGGTGTCGTCCCGGCCCGTCGTGCAGCTCACGCCCGGCGCCCTGGTCGCGCTCGTCGGCGGCGGCACCGCGGTGGTCCTGGTCGTCGGCACGGTCCTGGTCTCGCTGCTGCTGGCGGTCGCCGTCACCGCCGCATCGGTCGCCGTGTGCGCCGTGGTCCTGCGCTCGATGCTCAACGGCCAGCACAAGCGCTGACCGGCTCCCGGGGCGGTCTCAACCGCCAAGTATCGCCCGCCCCGGGAGCCGTGCCCCTGCCCGAACCAGCGATCCGGAAGGAACTCCCATCATGACCCACCCCACACCGCCCCCGGCACGGATCTGCCCGGCCTGCGACGGCTTCGCCTCCGCCGCCGTCACCCTCGGCGGACGCGACCGTAACGGCCACCTGCGCACCCTCACCGTGCACTGCCCGGCCTGCCACGGCGCCAGCACCCTCCGACCCGTCCGGACGCGGGAGGGCGCCCGTGTCTGACACCGCGACCCTCGCGGGCCTGGACCCGACCACCCTGACCGACCTGCTGCGGGTGGCCGGGTCCCCGGGCTTCCACCGCTGGGAAGACCAGATCCGCCGCACCGGCGGCTGCTCCGACCCCGTCCACCTGACCGGCTGGACCCTGACCAAAGACAAGGTGAGCGGCGAGACCCTGCATCACTACTCCACCAAGCACGAGCCCGGCGGACGCCTCCGCATCGCGTGCGGCAACCGCCGCGCATCTCGCTGCCCGGCCTGCGCCTGGACCTACGCCGGCGACACCTACCACCTCATCCGCGCGGGACTGGCAGGCGACCAGCGCCGAGACATCCCCACCACCGTCCGGGATCACCCGAGGGTCTTCGCCACCCTCACCGCCCCCTCCTTCGGCCGCGTGCACAACCGCCCCGACACCGGCCGCTGCCGCTGCGGCACCCAGCACCCGGCCGACGATCCGGCCCTTGGGACCGCGCTCGACCCACAGACGTACGACTATGCGGGGGCGGTGCTGTTCAACAACCACGCCGGACAGCTGTGGCAGCGGTTCACCAACCGGCTCCGCCGCGAGATCGCCGCCCGCGCCGGCCTCACCCAACGCGCCATGGCAGAGGTCCTGCGCGTCTCCTTCGGCAAGGTCGCCGAATTCCAAAAGCGCGGAGCCGTCCACTTCCACGCCGTCATCCGCCTCGACGGCCCCGAAGGTCCCGACACCGAGCCCCCGTCCTGGGCCACCACGGGCTTACTGGAAGACACCATCCGCGCCGCCGCCCACCACGGTTACACGAGCGTCAGCGTCCCGGCCGCCGGGGACCAACCGGCCCGGACCTTCCGCTGGGGCACTCAGCTCGACGTCCGCCCGGTCAAAGCCTTCGGGGACAGCTCCGACATCACCGAACAGGCCGTCGCCTCCTACGTCGCCAAGTACGCCACCAAATCCGCCGAGACCACCGGCACCCTCGACCGCCGCATCGGCGAACTGACGGAGCTCGACCGACACTGCGTGCCCGACCACGCCCGCCACCTCATCCAGGCCTGCCGCGACCTCGACGACCTCTACCCCGACCGGCGGCTGTGGGCCTGGGCACACATGCTCGGCTTCCGCGGCCACTTCTCCACCAAATCCCGCGCCTACTCCACCACCCTCGGGGCGCTGCGCCAGGAACGCGCCGACTACCGCGCCGCCCAAGAGCACGCAGACCTCGGCCTGGAGCCCATCGAGCCCGACACCGTCCTGGTCCTGGCCGACTGGCAATACGCCGGCCACGGCCACACCCCCGGCGAATCCGCCCTCGCAGCGTCCATCGCCCGGGACATCCAGCTCAACCGCGAAACCGCACGCGAGGAACTTGCCCACAGCGGAGGGGGACTGGCATGACGACTGCACGTCGATCAGCAGGGATGCTCACCATGGCTGACGTCTGCGAGGAACTGAAGATCTCGCGGTCGACCTTCTACGAGTGGCGGCAGAAGCGGCGTGCCCCCCGGTGCATCAAGCTGCCGAACGGAGATCTGCGCATCCGGCGTAGCGACCTGGACCACTGGCTCGACGACCACGAGGACGCGGCCTGATGGAGACCACGTTTGATGTCCGGGTCTACAAGATTCTTATCTACAAGGGCAGCCGTAAGACCTCCTACACCGTGCGATGGGTCGTCGCCGGCAAGCCCTTCCGCGAGACGTTCGGCACCTCAGCTTTGGCGGACTCCTTCCGCTCGGATCTGGTCTCCGCGACACGCCGGGGTGAGGCCTTCAGCGTCAGCACAGGGCGGCCGGTATCCCACCAGTCCGGAGCGAGTGCCGTCAACTGGTACGCCTTCGCGATCGAGTTCACCGACGTTCTGTGGCGCCGCACGTCCGGCAACAACCGGAAGAACGTCGCCAAGGCGCTCATGACCACGACGATTGCCCTGTTCCGTAGTCCTCTGCCCAGCCGCTTCGCTGCCGTGGACGTACGGACCGCGCTGCGGGAGTTCGCCTTCAACACGAACCGCCGCGGCGAAGCGCCCCCCGAGGTGTCCACGATCCTGCGGTGGGTGGAGCGCAACACCGAGTCGATGGCGGCCTGGGAGGACCCCCGGAAGGTCGACGGCGTGCTCCACTCGCTCGCGTCGAAGCTCGACGGCTCGGCCGCTGCGGCGTCCTCGATCAAGCGGAATCGGAGGGTGCTGAACGTGGCCATGGAGTACGCCGTGAAGCACGCCGTCCTGCGCACCAATCCTCTTCCGAAGGGTCGGGGTACCGCCCCTCAGACGTCGTCCGCGGTCGACAAGCGATCACTCATTAACCCTGACCACGCCGCGAGTCTCCTGGGCTGGATCTGGCGCCGTCCTCGCGGTGGCCGCCGGCTGCACGCCTTCTTCTCCACGCTGTACTACGCGGGGCCCCGGCCGGAGGAAGCGGTGGCCATGCGTGTCCTGGACGCCCAGCTGCCCGCCGAGGACGACGAAGACCAATGGGGCGAGCTGCTGCTCCACACCGCTCGGCCGGAGGTGGGGAAGCAGTGGACGGATACCGGCATGGTCCATGAGGTGCGCGGGCTGAAGGGCAGGGCCAAGGACGACACCCGCGTCGTGCCGTGTCGTCCGGCGCTGACGCGCATCCTGCGGGAGCACGTGAAGGCGGAGGACCTGAAGCCCGGCGATCTGCTCTTCCCCGGGGAGCACGGGGACACCCTCGCGGGGTCGGTTTTTCGCCGCGCCTGGCGCACCGCTCGGCAGCAGGTGCTCGCGCCGGCAGAGTTCGCCTCGCCGCTCGGCAAGCGCGTCTATGACCTGCGGCATACCTGCCTGACGTCGTGGCTCAACGCGGGCGTCCCGCCAGCGCAGGTTGCCGAGTGGGCGGGCAACAGCGTCCCCGTCTTGCTTGCCACCTACGCGCGTTGTATCTCCGGTCAGCTAAGGGATCACCAGAGGCGGATCGAGGCCGGGGGAGACCTCCCCGAGCCGGACGAAGATCGCTGAACCGGTCCCCGGAACTTCGACACGTATTCGACAGAGCCACCCGCGCAAACCCGGTGACAGCCGGACGGCGCCGGAGGGTTCCCGTGATCATCCGCGGGTGGTCCGGCGCTGCTCCGCTCCGCGTGGCGAGGCTCTGACCAGCAAAAAAGCCCCTCCATAGGGAGGGGCGCAGTGGGTGCCCCCGGCAGGACTCGAACCTGCGGCCAAGCGCTTAGAAGGCGCCTGCTCTATCCACTGAGCTACGGGGGCCGGACGTTGGCCGCGACCGAACCCGCCCCTTGTGTCGACGGTTCCGTGACCTTGCCGGGGACAAGGATAGGGCGCGGCTGATGTGCGGCCGGTTGCTTCGCCTTCATGACACGTTGTGTAGGTTCGGTGAAGCGGTCTGATAATCGCAGGCAGGTGCGAATGTCGCACCAGTTTTGGCGCCTCAGCCGACGGCTGTTGTGCACTCGTTATGCCGGTGTCTCTTCCGGCCCTTCCGTCCCGTTCCGGCCTTCTTGCGGGCCGAAAGACGTGAACTAGGCGGAATACGCTTCAAAAACCCATCAAAATGGGGCATTCTGCCACTGTGGCGATCTTGGATGTACGGCCCGAACTCCTCGACGCGCTGTCGGCGCTGCGCGACCGCGTCGCGGACGCGCGCTTTCCCCTCCCCCTTCCCGGAGCCGAGCGGGCCCGCCGCACACGTCAAGAGCTGCTGGCGCAGCTCGACGACTACCTGGTGCCCCGGCTGAAGGCGCCCGAAGCGCCGCTGCTGGCCGTGGTGGGCGGTTCGACGGGAGCGGGGAAGTCCACGCTCGTGAACTCGCTGATCGGGCGGCGGGTGAGTGACGCGGGCGTGCTGCGTCCCACGACGCGCACACCGGTGCTGGTGTGCCACCCCCAGGACCGCGCGTGGTTCGCCGATCCGCGGGTGCTGCCGGGCCTGGCCCGCGCCTGGGCACCGCGCCCCAGGACCGCGGCCGACGCCGACGGGGAGGAGAGGCCGGACGGGAACGACGAGGAACGCGAGGCGGAGGAGACCAGGCTGTGGCTGCGCCTGGAGACCGACGACACGCTGCCGCGCGGACTCGCCCTGCTGGACGCGCCCGACATCGACTCCCTCGTCTCCCGCAACCGCGAGCTCGCCGCAGAACTGCTCTGCGCGGCCGACATCTGGATCCTGGTGACCACCGCGTCGCGCTACGCCGACGCCGTGCCCTGGCACCTGCTGCGTACGGCCAAGGAGTACGACGTCACCCTGGCCACCGTCCTGGACCGGGTGCCGCACCAGATCGCCGAGGACGTCTCGCAGCACTACGCGGCCCTGCTGACCCGGGCCGGGCTCGGGGACGTGCCGCGGTTCACCGTCCCGGAACTGCCCGAGTCCGCGGGGGCCGGCGGGCTGCTGCCGCACACCGCGGTGGCGGCGCTCGGCAGCTGGCTCGCGCACTGCGCCGAGGACCCGGCCGCGCGGCACCAGGCGGCACGGCGCACCGTGTCCGGGGTGCTCGGCTCGCTCGGCAACCGGCTCCCGGAGCTGGCCGGCGCCTCGGCCGCGCAGCACGCCGCCGCGGTACGTCTGACCCGCCACGTGGACAAGGCCTACGACGAGGCCGAGTCGCGCGTGCAGGAGGCCGTCGGCGCCGGGGCGCTGCTCGCCGGGGACGCCCTGGCCAGCTGGCGCGGCTACCCCGACTGCGGTCCTGCGGCCCTGCTGTGCGCCCTCGCCGAGAGCCTGGCGGTCCAGCTGCGCACCGAGGTCGCGACGGCGGACGAGCGGACCCTCGACGCCTGGCGTGGCGACCGCGCGGGCGCCGTCCTGACGGAGGACGCCGACCCGGAGGCGGCCGCCGACGACGCCGCCGAGCGGATCGAGGACGCCGTCGACACCTGGGGGTTCACGGTGAACCGCCTCGCGCACCAGTCGGTGCACGGCAGCGCGGAGGGCGTCGACCCGCAGCACGCGGCGGCACTGATCGCGGTCGCCGTGCTCGGCGGCCGCAAGGGCACGGTCGCGGGCGAGCGGCTCGCCTCCCTGGTCGGCGCGCAGGCGGCGCTGCGGGCGGGCGACCGGGCGCGCGAGGAGCTGGACCGGCTCGTCGGCGACGTGCTCGACGCGGAGCGGGAACTGCGGGCGCTCCCGGTGGACGCGCTGGATGTGACGGCGGCCCAGCAGGCGTCGCTGATCGCGGAGCTTTCGGTCGTGCAGAAGTCGTACGGACTCCAGGAGAGGTGATCAGGTGCTCACAGAGCGGGTGGACGCCCTGTCGGAACTGCTCGGGCTGTCGCGCACCCGCGTGAGCCACGAGGCGCTCGACGGGGCCGGGGAACTGCTGGAACGGGTCGGCGACCGGCGCCGGCTCTCCGCGGACCACACGGTGGTGGCGCTGGCGGGGGCGACGGGCAGCGGGAAGTCGTCCCTGTTCAACGCGCTGACCGGCCTGGAACTGTCGCGGATCGGCGTCCGCCGGCCCACCACCTCGGCGCCGGTCGCCTGTGCCTGGGACCCCCGGGGCGCCTCCGGGCTGCTGGACCGGCTCGGCATCGGCCCCAAGGCGCGGTTCGCCCGGCACAGCGCCCTGGACGCGGTGGCGGAACGGACGGACGACGGGCCCGCCGGCCTGGTCCTGCTCGACCTGCCGGACCACGACTCGGCGGCGACCGCCCACCGCGACCAGGTGGACCGGGTGCTGAAGCTCGTCGACGTGATCGTGTGGGTGCTCGACCCGGAGAAGTACGCGGACGCGGCGCTGCACGAGCGCTACCTGCGGCCGCTGGCCGGGCACGCCGACGTGACCGTCGTCGTCCTCAACCAGATCGACCGGCTCCCGGAGGAGGCCGTCGAGCAGGTCCTGGACGACCTGCGGCGGCTGCTCGACGACGACGGGCTCGCCGTCGGCGAGCACGGCGAGGACGGCGCCATGGTGCTGGCCACCTCGGCGCTGAACGGTGACGGCGTGCCGGAGCTGCGGGCGGCCATCGGCCAGGTCGTGGCGGAGCGCGCGGCTGCGAGCCGGCGGTTGTCCGCGGACGTGGACGGGCTCGCCGAGCGGCTGCGGCCGCTGTACGTCGCCGAGGGGATGACGGGGCTCACCGACCGGTCCCGCGAGGACTTCACGGCGAGCCTCGCCCACGCCGTGGGCGCCGCGGCGGCGGGCCGGGTGGCGGAGCGCACCTGGGCCAGGGCCGCCGAGGAGGCGTGCGGCACTCCGTGGCGGCGGCTGCGCCGCGGACGCGGCGTCGGTCTGCGCGACGGCGCCCTCGACGGCCGCCGTCCGGCGCTGTCGGCGTCCCGTGCGTCGGTCGACGAGGCGGTGCGCGCGGTCGCGGCGGAGGCCGTCGAGGGGTTGCCCGCTCCCTGGGCGCAGGCGGTACGGGAAGCCGCGCGCCGCGGTGGCCGCACGCTCCCGGAGGCGCTGGACGCGACGGTGGAGCGGGTGGCGCCGGACGAGCCGCTGCGCCCCCGGTGGTGGACGGTGGTCGGTACGGCGCAGTGGCTGCTGGCGCTGCTCGCGACGGTGGCGCTGGCGTCGGGGATCGTGACGGCGGCAGGCGCGTTGCGGCTGCCGTGGTGGCTGCCGCCCGCGCTGCTGGCCGTGGGCGCACTGGGCGGTCCGCTGCTCACCCGGGTGAGCCGGTTCGCGGCCCGCGGCCCGGCCCGGCGGCACGGCCAGGCCGCGGAGCGGCGGATGGCCGACGCGGCGGCCGACTGCGGGCGGGCGCGGGTGCTGGAACCGCTGGCGGCGGAATTGCTGCGCTACCGGGAAGTGCGGGAACAGTACGGGGTGCTCTCTGGAAACCACTTCCGGGTGACGGAGTTGTCCACAACAGGCCAGTAATCCACAGGTTGAATCCCATTTCTCCACGGAGGGCGCGGCGGGCGCACCATGGAGCCATCGCGGGGCCGGCGGCAGGGGGCCGCCGGCCGGCGACGGCAACGGGGAGCATCGGCAATGAACGAGACACTGGTCACCGTCGTGGGGAATGTCGCGACCAGGCCGGAATTCCGGAAGACGCCCACGGGCGTGCCGGTCGCCAGGTTCCGGCTGGCGACGACCGCGCGCCGCTGGGACCGGGAGCGCGGCGGCTGGTCCGACGGGCACACCAGCTTCTACACGGTGTGGGCCTGGCGGCAGCTGGGGGAGAACGTGGTGGCATCGGTCGGGGTCGGCGAACCGCTGCTCGTCCAGGGACGCCTGAGGGTGCGTGAGGAGGAGCGCGACGGCCAGCGCTGGATCTCCGCCGACGTCGACGCGATCGCCTGCGGCCACGATCTGACGCGCGGCACCTCGGCGTTCCGGCGGGTGTCCGTGGGCCGCCCGGAACTGATGGTTCCGAATTCCGCCGCGGGTGCCGGGGAGCCGCTCGCTGATCCGCTGGCCGCCCTGTCCGGATAAGCCGGACAGCTGGGCATTCGCCCGGTGGTAAAACGTCGATGATTTATCGACAATTTCACGTCTATGCCTACGCGCGGGTAACGATTGCGATTCGAATACCCGGGCGGCCGTGAATCCTGGTGGCTTTGGTGCGGTTGGTTCCTAGGATTCTGCGGAACCCCGGCTTTCCGCGGGGATCCACAGCTGTCGGCGAGGTGTACCCCCACGACCAGCCTCGCCCGGAGGGGAAATTCATGTTCACTGTACGGAGGCGGGGAGCTGCCCGTCTTGCCGTAGCGATGGTGGCCTCAGGCCTCCTCGCCGCGGGTTCCATAGCCGTTGCCGGGTCCGCCATCGCGGACGACGCGACCCCCACCGCGCCCGGTGCGACGGCGACGCTCGGCGGTCTGAAGACCTTCGGCGAGGCCGTCATCAATGAAGGCGGCAAGGAGGACCCGGTCAGCGCCGGACTCTTCGAGATGTCCGTCGAGGGCGGTGGCACGATCCAGACGTACTGCATCGACCTGCACAACCCGACCCAGGACAACGCCGCCTACAAGGAGGTCTCCTGGGACGAGTCGAGCCTCCACGACAACGCGGACGCCGGCAAGATCAACTGGATTCTGCAGAACTCCTACCCGCAGGTGAACGACCTCGCGGCGCTGCAGAAGACCGCGGCCCTGTCCGGCCCCCTCACCGACAAGCTCGCCGCCGCGGGTACCCAGGTGGCCATCTGGCGCTTCTCCGACAAGGCCGACGTGACGGCGGTCGACCCGGTCGCCGAGGAGCTCGCGGACTGGCTGGAGGACCACGCCAAGGACCTCCGGGAGCCCGCGGCGTCGCTGACCCTCGACCCGCCGGCGGTCTCCGGCAAGGCCGGTGACCTGCTCGGTCCGATCACCGTCCACACCAACGCCTCCACCGTCCAGGTGAGCCCCGCGCCCAGCAACCCCTCCGGCGTCAAGGTCACCGACAAGAACGGCACCGCGGTCACCTCCGCCAAGGACGGCGACGAGGTCTACTTCGACGTCGAGGCCGGCACCCCCGACGGCACGACCTCGCTGACCGCCACCGCGAACACCAAGCTCCCGGTCGGCCGCGCGTTCACGGGCGTCAACAGCACCACGCAGGTCCAGATCCTCGCCGGCTCCAGCGACAGCTCCGTCTCCGCGACGGCCACCGGCACCTGGGCCGCCAAGGGCCCGATCCCGGCGGTCTCCGCCGAGGTCAACTGCGCCAAGAACGGCCTGGACGTGACGGCCGCCAACGAGGGTGACAAGCCGTTCACCTTCACGCTGGCCGACAAGGAGTACACGGTCGAGGCCGGAAAGTCCGAGACCATCACCGTGCCGGTGGCCGAGGACCAGCACTACAAGGTCACCATCACCGGCCCCGAGGGCTTCGAGAAGACCTTCGAGGGCGTCCTCGACTGCGAGACCGCCGGCAACGGCGGTGGCACCCCGTCCTCCTCGCCCAGCCCGGCCACGGCCGGCGGCTCCGAGGGCACCGGTGACACCGGCTCCACCACCGGCGGCGACCTCGCCGAGACCGGTTCGAGCAGCGCCACCCCGGTGATCGCCGGCATCGCGATCGCCCTGGTCGTCCTCGGTGGCGGCGCGGTCTTCTTCCTCCGCAAGAAGAAGGCGGCCCCGTCCGCCGAGTGAGCTGACACCACTGGCCGCTCCTGAGTGAAGGGGGCGGAGGTCGACAGACCTCCGCCCCCTTCGCCGTTCCGCGGCACGCACGGACGCCCGGAACAGGTCTGCGGGTCCACCCCGACCGCGGACAGCGGCTTGGCGGCGCCGCCGCATGAGCCGACGATCAGGCGTCGTTCGACATCTGGTCGGGGGTGCGGGCGGGTCCGCGTGGGCGACGAGGCCGAGTGCGACCGGGGCGGTGCCGCGACGTCCCCCTCGGAGTGATCTCCGAGGGGGACGCCACGTGGCACGGGCTCAGTACTGTTCGGTCTCCACGAAACCGGCGTCCGCGCCGTCGTCCGCGCCGAAGGCGGCGGCGGTCGGGTCGAATCCGGGCGGGCTGTCCTTGAGGGCCAGGCCCAGGCCGGCCAGCTTCGCCTTGACCTCGTCGATCGACTTCGCACCGAAGTTGCGGATGTCGAGCAGGTCGGCCTCGGAGCGCGCCAGCAGCTCACCCACCGAGTGAACGCCCTCGCGCTTGAGGCAGTTGTAGGAACGGACGGTGAGCTCGAGCTCCTCGATCGGCAGCGCCATGTCGGCGGCGAGCGCGGCGTCCGTGGGGGACGGGCCCATGTCGATGCCCTCGGCGTCGACGTTCAGCTCGCGGGCGAGACCGAACAGCTCGACGAGGGTCTTGCCGGCCGAGGCCATGGCGTCGCGGGGACGCATGGCCTGCTTGGTCTCGACGTCGACGATCAGCTTGTCGAAGTCGGTGCGCTGCTCGACACGGGTCGCCTCGACCTTGTAGGTGACCTTGAGCACGGGGCTGTAGATGGAGTCGACCGGGATGCGGCCGATCTCCTGGCCCTGCTGCTTGTTCTGGACGGCCGAGACGTAGCCGCGACCGCGCTCGACGGTCAGCTCCACCTCCAGCTTGCCCTTGCCGTTCAGGGTGGCCAGGACGAGGTCGGGGTTGTGCACCTCGACTCCGGCCGGGGGCGCGATGTCGGCGGCGGTGACGACGCCGGGGCCCTGCTTGCGCAGGTACATCACGACGGGCTCGTCGTGCTCCGAGGAGACGACGAGCTGCTTGATGTTGAGGATGAGGTCGGTGACGTCCTCCTTGACACCCGGCACGGTGGTGAACTCGTGCAGGACGCCGTCGACCCGGATCGAGGTGACGGCGGCACCCGGGATCGACGACAGGAGGGTGCGGCGGAGCGAGTTGCCGAGGGTGTAGCCGAAGCCCGGCTCCAGCGGCTCGATCACGAACCGGGAACGGAACTCGTCGACGACCTCTTCGGTCAGTGAGGGACGCTGAGCAATCAGCACGGGGTATTGCCTCCAGTGTTTGGCGCCCGCTATGTGACGCCGTAGACACCATGAAGGGTACGGGTGCTACGGCCTCCCGCGTGGCTGACCCGCCCGTCCGCCGGTCGGTCGGCGGCCCGGCGCCTGCTGGCGCCGAGTACAACGATCAGCTATCCGTGCCCCCGAGAGTCAGCCACTGGGGCATTTCGTGGGTGCATACTGGGGGCAATGACTAAGCCTGCTGCACCGAAGCGTCATTTGCCCACCAGCCCCTTCAAGGCCCCGGTCGCGCCCGCTCCCAAGCACTTCGCGGTGGGCGACCAGGTCACGCACGACATTCACGGTCTCGGTCGGGTCGTCGACGTCGACGAGGGAACCGCGGTGATCGTGGATTTCGGCTCGGCGCAAATGCGGATCTTGAGCCCGTACAGCAAGATGACCAAGCTGTAGGACCGCTGTGCCGGGTCTCGGCACGCCAGGGCCCTTCAGGGGGTCCTGTTTTACGAAAGGGAAACCTCTCATCGATGTGACGTCGCTGTTCTCCGCCCCGGAAGGGCAACCCCGCGGTACCACCGCAGCGTCGCCGTCTCCGACGACGAACCCCTTCCAGGCCCCGGACTTCGGGGAAGACGAGACCTTCGCTCCCGAGGACGTAGAGGAGCCTGCCCCGGGCATGCGTGCCCCGCGGCCCAAGGGCAGGTAGCTCCCACGAGTGCCGGCGGTTCTGCCGGCACGCAGCGGGACGACCACGGAACCAGGCCCGGACTCAGCCGCTGACGGATCCGCAGCTGAGGTTGACCACGGTTCCCGTGATGGCGCCCGCCCGGTCGGAGGCCATGAAAGCGGCCGTCTCCGCGACTTCGGCCAGCTTCGGCAGCCGGCGCAGCGCCGTGCCGCGTTCCATGTAGGCCTTCACCGTGGGGCTGTCCTCGGGATCGGGCTCGGCGTCGTCGATCATGCCCCAGGACACCCAGGCCTCCGGGATGCCGTCCGGACGCAGGCAGACGACACGTACGCCGCGCGGTCCGACCTCACCGGCCAGGTGCCGGGAGAGCAGTTCCACGGCGCCGCAGGCGACACCGAAGCCCCCGGTGGCGTGGAAGCCCTGGTCCCGGCCGGAGAGGTGGGCTGCCGCCGTGGAGAAGGTCACGATGACGCCCGAGCCCTGTTCGGCCATGTACCGGGCCGCGGTCGTCGCGGTGACGAAGTTGGCGGTGGCCGCGGTGGTGATCGGCGTCAGGAAGTCGTCCACGGACATACCGGTCAGTGGCGTGCCCTGCAGGTCACCGCGGATGCTGACCGCGTTCACGGAGACGTCGAGCCGGCCCGTCGTCCGGACCACCTCGGCGGCGTGCCGCTCGACCGCCTCCCGGTCGAGCGCGTCGACCTGCGCGACGTCGGCCCGGCCGCCGGCGGACTCGATTTCCTCGGCCAGCTCCTTCAGCCCGGCGAGCCTGCGACCGGTGAGGAAGACCCGTGCTCCCTCGCGGCCGAAGGTCCGGGCCACGGTCCGCCCGACCGCACCGCCCGCGCCGTAGACGACTGCGGTCTTGTGCTCCAGCAGCATGTCCGGTCCCCCTGATCAGAGTCTGTTTGTCGATCGTGCGGGCACCTTAGACGCCGGTACTGACAGAGGGGCTCCCATGTGCGGTGGCCGTCGAATGCGTGTACGAGTCGCCTCCGGTTCCGGCGCGCCCGCGGAGCCGGCCGGAAGCGTGAGCGAGGTCGCCCGGGTACTCGTTTCCGCCCAGGGGTGGACGGCTGGCAAGATGGGGTGTTACTTGCCGGGGGGCGCGAAAAGGCCCCTCACCAGCAGGTTTCCCGCCGATGAGGGGCCGTGTCAGGCAGCCTGGGCCGTGCCTGGGCCGTCGTCGGTTCTGCCGGCGGCCCGGTACATGCTGCGGAACGCGGCAGCCGGAGGCAGGACGGGGCCGCCTGTCGCGGGGTCTCCTGGCAGGCCGACTAAGGTCTGGCCCGAATTTCTGGAGCGGGTGTCGCCCCTGCAAGTTGAGCCCGTCTCGGGGTCGGCTCTAGGCCGTTGGCTCGGTCACTGCGCTACGGCCGTGTCGGACCGTCCGCTGACGTTCTTGGCGAGAGCGGTGCGTGCGGCCTGCAGTAGCTCTTCGGAGATCGGGTTGCCCCGGGTGGCGCGGGCAAGGACAAGGGCACCGACCATGGTGCAGAGCTGGGCCATGCCGTCGTCGTCGCCGGTGGCCAGCCGAGCGGCGCGGTTCCGTACACCCTTGATGTAAGCCTGCTGGGAGCGGGCGGCCTGGTCGAAGTCGCGCCCCAGGTCGGCGGCGAATCCGGAGACGGGGCAGCCGTCGCCGGCGTGATCGCGGTGCCAGATCGAGAGGTACTGCTCGATCAGCGTCCTGCGGGCGGCCTCGGGGTCCTCGGTCTGTTCCTCGGGCGTCACCGGTGAGTGCGCCGCCGGATCCGCGAAGGCGTGGGCGATGGCGGTGTCGACCAGGTCCTCCTTGGAAGTGAACTGCTTGTAGAACGCGCCATGGGTGAGCCCGACGGCTTTCATCAGGTCGGCGATGCTGACCGCGGTGCCCTTCTCACGGAACATCCGGGAGGCGGTGGCCACGACGTGCTGCCGGTTCTCCTGTGCTTGCGCCTTGGACACGCGGCCCACGGAATCACCCTCCTCGAATGGCTGTCACTTGTCATCTATCTTAACGTGTGTTTAGTTGTATTGCGACAGCTATTTTGCGTCGACGGGATCCCGGCAGGTCATGCAGGGCCCTGAGCTGTCTCCCTGCCCGAGGCCGGCGGCGTCCGTCCCGCAATCGCAGCACTACCGAAAGCACTGGAGACCTCTGTGGCGCCACCGCCCACCCCCACCGAGTCCTCGGCACCCGCGGAGCCCCCGTCGCCCGTGCCGCCTGCCCAGCGACGGAGCGTTTCCGAGGCGGTCCACCGCCGGCGCTGGGCGACCCTGGTCGTGCTGTCGTGCAGCCTCTTGGTGGTGATGCTGGACAACTCGATCCTCAACGTGGCGATGAAGGTCATTGCCGAGCCGGCTCCCGCCGGACTCGGTTCCACCCAGAGCCAGTTGGAGTGGGCGGTCAACTCCTACACGCTGGTCTTCGCCGGGCTGCTCTTCACTGCGGGCCTGCTCGGTGACCGGCTCGGCCGCAAGAAGGTGCTGCTCTTCGGCATGCTGGTGTTCGGTGCGGGATCCGCGCTGTCCGCGTTGTCGGACTCCTCCGGGCAGCTCATAGCCTTCCGCGCCGTTATGGGCTTCGGCGGCGCCTTCATCCTGCCCGCCACCCTCGCGATCATCATGAACGTTTTCGAGCGCGAGGAGCAGCCCAAGGCCATCGGCATATGGACCGGTGTGGTCGGTTTCGCCATCGCCGCCGGCCCGATCGCGGGTGGCATCCTGCTGGAGCACTTCTGGTGGGGCTCGGTCTTCCTGGTCAATGTGCCGATCGTGCTCGCCGCCCTGGTCGCGATGGTGGCGATCGTCCCCGACTCCAAGGACCCCGGGCCCGGCAGGCTCGACCCGGTCGGCGTGCTGCTGTCGATCGCCGGTCTGGCGCTGCTGGTCTACGGCATCATCAAGGGCGGTCAGCTGGGCGACTTCACCCGGCCCGAGGTCTGGGTGACGATCCTCGGCGGTCTGGCGCTCCTGGCCGGATTCGTGGCGTACGAGGCCCATAGCGATCATCCGGCCCTCGACGTCGCCTACTTCCGCAACCGGCGGTTCTCGGCGTCCGTCGCCGCCATCGGCCTGGTCTTCTTCGCCCTCATGGGCGTCACGTTCTTCAGCGTCTTCTACAACCAGAGCGTTCGCGGCTACAGCGTCCTGCAGTCCGGTCTTCTCGTGCTGCCGCTGGCCGCCTCCCAGATGTTCTTCGCCCCGCGGGCCCGGCTGGTCGTCAACCGCTTCGGCGCCCGAGCCGTGTGCGCTACCGGCCTGGTCCTGACCGCCGTGTCCTTTGCCGGCTTTTTGGTGCTCGGCCAGGACACCCCCATCTGGGTACTGGAGGTGCTGTTCTTCCTGATGGGCGCGGGGATGGCCCATGTGATGCCGCCCGCCACCGTCATGATCATGTCGTCGCTGCCGAGACAGAAGGCCGGCTCGGGATCGGCGGTCAACAACACCTTCCGGCAGGTCGGCGGCGCCATGGGGGTCGCCGTGCTGGGGTCGCTGCTGTCCACCACCTATCGCAACGGTATCGACGGCCACCTGGGTGTACTGCCCGCCTCCGACCGGCATGCCGCAGGTGAATCCCTCCAGGCCACCCTGACTGTCGCCGAGAAGCTCGGACCGGTCGGCAGGGCGCTGGTGCGGCCCGCGAAGGACTCTTTCATCCATGCCATGCACCTCACCGCCCTAGGGTCGGCGGCCGTCGCCCTGGTCGGTGCCCTGGTCGTGCTCGCCTTCCTGCCGGGCAAGGATGCCGCTGAGGCCGTCGCCAGTGACAAGTCCCGGCGCCGGACCGTCTGATCCCGACGGTGATCCCGAACCATCCCCGCGAGACACCGGAGGCGACCACCTCCACGGGGCATCTCCGCAGTGCCGCTGCCGACACCGGGGAACTCCGCGGCACGTCGATCCGGAACCCCTCGCTGCCAGCTCTGTTGACGCTCTGATCACACCACCACTCGCCTAATCCATTCTCCGAAGGAGATCGACTGATGGTTGCCGACAACCTTGTTCTCATCCCCGGTGCCGGCGGTGTGGGCCGCACGGTCTTCGATCAATTGAGGGCTCAGCACGTGCCCGTGCGTTTCATGGTCCGTCGTGAGGACGAGCGTGCGGCCGAACTGCGGGCGCTCGGCGCAGAGGTTGTCATCGGCGACCTGACCCGGCCGGAGACGGTGGCGGCCGCACTGCAGGGCGTGACGCGGATGTACTTCGCGATGCGCGTGTCGCCGGACCACCTTCTGGCGGCAACCGTGGTGGCCTCCGTCGCGAAGGCGTACGGGAAGCTGGAGGCACTGGTCGACTTGTCGCAGATGACGGTGTCGCAGATGACCGCCACCAGCACCGCGGAGTCGCACCAGCAGCGGCTGCACTGGCTGGCGGAGCAGGTACTGAACTGGTGCGGTCTGCCCGTGGTGCACATCCGGCCGACGGCATTCCTGGACACCCCGCTCTTCACCACGATGGCGGCACGGTCGATCCAGGAGAACGGCACCATCGCGCTTCCGTTCGGCGCCGGACGGACCTCGCCGGTTGCCGTGGATGACGTCGCCCGGGTCATCGCCACCGTGCTCCGCGATCCGGCACCGCACATCGGGCAGGTCTACGAGCTCACCGGGCCGCGCTCGGTGGATATGACGGAGCTGGCCGAGGAGTTCTCGCGGGCGCTGGGCCGTCCGGTGTCCTATGTGGACGTGCCCCCGGAGAGGTGGGAGGCCCAGCTTCCGAAGCTGGGGATGCCGCCGCACCTCGAACAGCACGTCGCGACCATGGCCCAACTTCACCGGGACAACCGCTACAACCGGACCGCCGGCGGTGTCGAGCGCGTGACGGGCACACCACCCCAGTCGATCGAGGGGTTCGTGACCGCCCGAAAGGACTTCTACCTGGGCTAAACCACCCAGGCCAAGGTCGGCCCCGGGGCGACTGATGCCACGGGGTCGGCCGTGCCCCAACCTTGACTACCGGACCAGCTCTCACGCCGCCGCGTCCCTATCGGTCGTTGGCAAGCGAAGGACCGCTGCCGGTACGGAGGACGCACCAAGGACGGCAGCGGGATCGCTGTGAGGGCATGCGTAAGCGGACGGACGAAGCCAATATCGAACGTGTTACTTGCCGGGGGAGGGCGCGAAAGCCGCGCGCTCCGACGCGGGGTCGGTCCCCGCTTGAACCGACCTCGGCTTCCGGCTGTCTCTCCCCTGGCAGCATGCCGGCGATCGCCATCCAGCCGAGGAGAGCCAGTGCCTGCAACAATCGAGCTTGCCGCCATCACTGTGGACTGCGCAGATCCTGCTCCGATGGCCAACTTCTATATAGCGGCGGCCGATGGTGAACTCGTCCGAGAGGATGCCGACTCGGCTTGGGTCAAGATCGCAGGAACGTTGTGGATCTTCCGCAGGGTCGAGGACTACGTGGCCCCGTCCTGGCCCTCGCGCGCTGTACCGCAGCAGATGCACGTGGAGTACTGCGTCGACGACATCGTTGCAGCTGAGGAGAAGTTGACCGCCTTCGGCGCCACGACGGCCGAGTACCAGCCAAACCGCGCGGGCGGACTGGTGGTGATGCTCGACCCGGCCGGACACCCCTTTTGCATCGGTAGCCGGGGATGAGCGACCCAGATGCGTGCGCTGGATCTGCGATACGCCTTGTACCGAAACAAGACGATCACGCAGTGGCGCGGTAAGAGTTTCTCTACTTCATCAAGGCACCCGGCGTCGCTCACACTCCGCCGGGCGCGCGGCCGACTCCCGGCCGCGCCCACGCTCCTGCCTCCGTCCCGCTCGGCGCGCCGTCCGCCGCCGCGCGCTCACATAGGTAGGCCGAGGGGCGTGAGGTCAGAATGCGGTGGCTGGGGCGGCCGGCGCTCCGAGGCTTTACGCAGCCACCATGGGGCGAGCCTCGAAGATCGAGGCCCACATCGGGCTATTGCGGGCAGGCAAGGAGCCAGCCCGATTCGCGGCCAGCGTACGGGCCCCGATCTCTCGCCCCATGGCAGCTCCCGCGCAAACCCTCTCCGCGCCGTCCGCACGGATTGGTGCCGGTCTCGGGAGGGGAGCGGGGTTGATCGCCAGGTAGTCGGACAGCTGGCGCACCACGGTGTGGGCTCTTGGCGCCGGGGTCGTGCTCCTGATCGCCACCCGCGACGTCTACAGGCAGGTGCGGATCCGCAGAGATCGCACCTGAGACCGCGTTTGAGATCTGCCGTGCTGATGGCGGATCCCGGAGCGATTCCGGTGGGTCAGGTCGCTTGGGGGTGTGGCGATCCCGCCCCGTACCCGAGGTCGACTGACCGGGGGCACGGGGCGGTCACGCCTGCGATGGACTCATCTAGCTATGCGCCGGATGAGGACTGATCGCTTAGTCGCAGGATGTTTGCCGAGGCATGAGCGGCGCGCGCCACTCCCAAAGGCAATCCCAGTCCTCGTCATCCTTGTCGTGGCTGCCGTGATGGTGTGGGAGACAGGAGCCACAAGGGTGGTCGTCCTCGTCCGGGTAGTCGCCGTGGTCCGGGTATCCGGGCCCGGCGGGTCCGGGAGGCCCGGGAGGCCCGGGAGGCCCGGCGGGTCCAGCGGGCCCGGGGGCGCCGGGAGCACCGGGAGCGCCGTCAGTACCGGGGGCGCCGGGGGCACCGGGGGCACCGTCAGCGCCGGGGGCACCGGGGGCACCGGGGGCACCGTCAGCGCCGGGAGCGCCGGGAGCGCCGGGAGCACCGTCAGTACCGTCAGTACCGTCAGTACCGTCAGTACCGTCAGTACCGGGAGCGCCGGGAGCGCCGGGAGCGCCGGGAGCGCCGGGAGCGCCGGGAGCGCCGGGAGCGCCGGGAGCACCGGGAGCACCGGGGGCGCCGGGAGCGCCGGGGGCGCCGGGAGGCCCGGGCGGGCCAGAAGGCTCGGGCGGGGGGATGACTCCGCAGGCCCGCCGCGTGATGGTGTTGCTGTCCAGCGTAACTGCGCCATTACGCGCAAGGAGTCGGCCTTCGACCGTCGCGCCGGTATTTGCCGTGATCGAGGTCAGGGCCAGAATGGTGCCCTGGAAGGCGGTACCGGTCCCAAGGGTGGCCGAGCTGCCCACCTTCCAGAACACGTTGCAGGGATTCGCCCCGTTGATGAGGTTGACACTGCTGTTCGAACCTGTGACCAGGGTCGTGGCAGTCTGGAAGATGAAGACGGCGTCGGGGTTGTTCTGTCCGTCGAGAGTGAGGGTGCCGTTGATCTCATAGGTCCCGTTCGTGTAGACGCCTGGTAGCAACGTCTCCCCGCCGAGTTCGACCGCATCGGGCATGGGCCCCGTCGTCGCTCGGCCGGCCGCGTCGACATACGCAGCGCCCAGGTCATTCTGGGCCTGGAGGGCGCCTCCGCCGACGCGAACCACGCCGTTGACGATTCCGGGTGGAAAGCCTGTCACCGCGAAGCCGGGGCTGACACCTATGTCGCCGTTGACAACGCTTGGGCCCGTATTGGTGACCGTCGTACCGGCCAGGATGGCGTAACTGGTAGCCGTCCCCAGCCCCACGGGGGCTTCCGCCGCATGCGCTGCGTTTGCGAGCACGCTGACCGTCGTCAGCAACGCCAGTGCGGGAATCGTAGTGAGGGTCGCCTTGAGCCGAGCACGTCTCCGCACCCGGCCTATATGGGAGGGCGGAATTGCAACCAATTCCATAGGACAAGACCTTTCTTGTCGCTGTTGCGCTGCCCCAGCAAGGGGGCGCCGAGATTACGAAGTGAGCTCGGGTCAGGGCTGCAACTCTCATTTGGCATCGAGACGTCGAGGACTCAACCCCCAAGGGGGCCCCGATGCTCTCACTCGCCGAGGATGCAAACGTGCCCATCACTCACGGGGCAGAACCTAGTAAAAAACAGATATGGTGCGCAAAGATGTAAAGAGCCAAAAGGGGCATGGTGGGTCGCTAATTCATTCCACTGGCGGTGTCTGGTGGCATACGCCAGCCCGATCAGGTTGAGTGTCCGGCCCTGAATCCATCCCGATCGACAGGCCGATATCAAATGTGTGTGCGATCTTGCTCTCGTGTCCACGGCGCCTGCGAGTGATCCGCCTGCACCTACAGATGCAGCTCGAAGCGGTGGACGCCAAGATCCAACAGGGCGAAGCCGCTGCGCGGACGCGGAGCTCTCTGGCGGCGCGGACAGCGACCTCTGGGCCGTCTCTGGGCCGTCCGAGGTCGCCCCGCGTTGACCAACGACGACCAAGTACGACGGGCCGCGGAATGACCGAGCCCAGGTCAGAGACGTGAGCCAGGTCGCTCACCTACTCGTTTCCGCCGGGGGGTGGCGGTACGGCAAGATGGGGTGTATCTGCCCACACATCGAACGCCGGACGGTTTCTCTTGGCTGAGTTCATCTACACCATGCGCAAGACGCGCAAGGCGCACGGCGACAAGGTGATCCTGGACGACGTCACCCTGAGCTTCCTGCCCGGCGCGAAGATCGGTGTCGTGGGGCCCAACGGTGCCGGTAAGTCCACCGTGCTCAAGATCATGGCGGGACTGGAGCAGCCGTCCAACGGCGACGCGTTCCTCTCGCCCGGCTACTCGGTCGGCATCCTGCTGCAGGAGCCGCCGCTGGACGAGTCCAAGACCGTGCTGGAGAACGTCCAGGACGGCGTGGGCCCGGTCAAGGCCAAGCTGGACCGGTTCAACGAGATCGCCGAGCTGATGGCGACCGACTACTCAGACGCGCTGCTCGACGAGATGGGCAAGCTGCAGGAGGACCTGGACCACGCCAACGCCTGGGACCTGGACGCCCAGCTGGAGCAGGCGATGGACGCCCTCGGCTGCCCGCCCGGCGACTGGCCGGTGGTCAACCTCTCCGGTGGTGAGAAGCGCCGCGTCGCGCTCTGCAAGCTGCTGCTGGAGGCCCCCGACCTGCTGCTGCTCGACGAGCCCACCAACCACCTGGACGCCGAGTCCGTGCAGTGGCTGGAGCAGCACCTGGCCAAGTACGCGGGCACCGTCGTGGCGATCACCCACGACCGGTACTTCCTGGACAACGTCGCCGAGTGGATCCTCGAGCTCGACCGCGGCCGCGCCTACCCGTACGAGGGCAACTACTCCACGTACCTGGAGACCAAGCAGTCCCGTCTCAAGGTCGAGGGCCAGAAGGACGCCAAGCGCGCCAAGCGGCTCAAGGAAGAGCTGGAGTGGGTCCGCTCCAACGCCAAGGGCCGCCAGGCCAAGTCCAAGGCCCGCCTCGCCCGGTACGAGGAGATGGCCGCCGAAGCCGAGAAGATGCGCAAGCTCGACTTCGAGGAGATCCAGATCCCGCCGGGCCCGCGTCTGGGCAGCATCGTGGTCGAGGTCAACAACCTCTCCAAGGCGTTCGGCGACAAGGTCCTCATCGACGACCTGTCCTTCACGCTGCCGCGCAACGGCATCGTGGGCATCATCGGCCCCAACGGCGCCGGCAAGACCACGCTGTTCAAGATGATCCAGGGCCTGGAGGCCCCGGACGCCGGCACGATCAAGGTCGGCGAGACGGTCAAGATCTCCTACGTCGACCAGACCCGCGCCAACATCGACCCCAAGAAGACCCTCTGGGCGGTCGTGTCGGACGAGCTGGACTACATCAACGTCGGCCAGGTCGAGATGCCGTCCCGCGCGTACGTCAGCGCCTTCGGCTTCAAGGGCCCGGACCAGCAGAAGCCGGCCGGCATCCTGTCCGGCGGTGAGCGCAACCGCCTCAACCTGGCGCTCACCCTCAAGCAGGGCGGCAACCTGCTGCTCCTCGACGAGCCGACCAACGACCTCGACGTCGAGACCCTGTCCTCGCTGGAGAACGCGCTGCTGGACTTCCCCGGCTGCGCCGTGGTCGTCTCCCACGACCGCTGGTTCCTGGACCGGGTGGCCACCCACATCCTCGCCTACGAGGGCGAGTCCAAGTGGTTCTGGTTCGAGGGCAACTTCGAGTCGTACGAGAAGAACAAGGTCGAGCGGCTCGGCGCCGACGCGGCCCGGCCGCACCGCGCCACCTACAAGAAGCTCACCCGGGGCTGAGCGGGAGATGGCCCGGCACATCTACCGCTGCCCGCTGCGCTGGTCAGACATGGACGCCTTCGGGCACGTCAACAACGTGGTCTTCCTCCGCTACCTGGAGGAGGCCCGGATCGACTTCATGTTCCGGCTGGCGCCCGGGGAGGGCAGCGAGTCGTTCACGGGCGGGTCCGTCGTCGCCCGCCACGAGATCGACTACCTGCGCCCGCTGGTGCACCGGCACGAGCCGGTGACGGTGGAGACGTGGGTGACCAAGGTGGGGGCCGCCTCACTGACCGTCGCGTACGAGGTCAAGGACGCGGAGGCGGTCTACGTACGCGCCTCCACGATCGTGGTGCCGTACGACCTCGAGAAGGGCCGGCCGCGCCGGATCACGGCGGAGGAGCGGTCCTTCCTCGAGGGGTACTTCGACGACAGCGCGGGTTCGCCCGGTGACGCCGGCAAGGGGGCAGTCGCCGCATGACGGCGCCCCTGCGACTCGCCGATGCCAGGGAGGCGGACGGTTTCGCCGCCTTCCTGGCCCGGCTGCTGCGCTGGGACAAGGCCGCCGTCGTCCGGCTGCGCGCCTCGGGCACGGTGCTCGCCGTGTTCGGGCAACCGCCGTTCGGCGGCGGGGTCCTGGCCGTCCGCACGGCCGAGCTGGACGGGGCCGCCGGCGACCTGGACTCGACCGTCTCCGCCGGGCAGTTGCTCGACGGCATCGACGAGGTGACGGGCACGGTCGCCGTGCCCGCGGCAGTCACGGGGCCGGCCTGGGCAGGAGTGCTCCCGCCGCGCGGCGGCTGGGAGCGGGTGCGGGGCCTGCCGTCCGCGGAGGACGTGCGCGCCGTGGCCGCCGCCGCGGTGACCGAGTTCCGCGACCGCAGCGAGGCACTGCGGCCGGAAAGCCGCACCCGCGCGGAGCTGGACGCCATCGCCGACGACATCTGGTCCCGGCAGCTCGGCGTCACCGGCCTGCCGCTGCGGGTGGTCCACGCCGCCCACGCGCTGGGCTTCCTCCGCCCGGTGCGCACCCCCGTCCCGGCACCGCGCACGGTCGGTCGGCCGGCGGTGGAGCTGCTCACGGTGGGGCCGTGGCTGCGGCTGCGCACGCCGTACGGCTCGGTCGCCGTCCGGCGCGGGGTGCCGGGGCTGTCGGTCAGCCCGGTGTGATCATCCCGCGGTGTTCACCATCGACGCCGCCGCGTAGACCAGGTAGTCCCACAGCTGCCGCTCGTGGTCGGGCTCCAGCTCCAGCTCGTCCAGCGCGGTCCTCATGCGCCGCAGCCAGGCGTCGTGGGCGGCCTGGTCGACCCGGAAGGGCGCGTGGCGCATCCGCAACCGGGGGTGTCCGCGGTTCTCGCTGTACGTGCGGGGACCGCCCCAGTACTGCATGAGGAAGAGCCTCATGCGCTCCTCGGCGGGCCCGAGGTCCTCCTCCGGGTACATGGGGCGCAGGACCGGGTCCTCGGCGACGCCTTCGTAGAAGCGGCGGACGAGCCGCCGGAAGGTCGGCTCGCCGCCGACCGACTCGAAGAACGTCTGCTGCTCGACGGTGCCCCGCGGGATCTCATTCACGCCTCCCATGCTCTCAGACGGCCCGCGTTGTCCGGAGGGGGTCACCGTCGCAGAGTGGTCGTATGACGGATGGCGACCGGTACGCCGCGGCGGCGGTGCCGTTGCGGGCCCGGCTGGTGCGCCGGATCGCCGCGGCCGGGGGGCTGGCGGACCCGCGGTGGCGGGCCGCGTTCGAGGAGGTGCCGCGCCATCTGTTCGTCCCCGTCTACCACCGGCCCCGCTCCGGCGGAGGGTTCACCCTGCTGTCGGCGGACGACGCCGACCCGCGCGGCCGGTCCCGCTGGCTGTCCGGCGCCTACGCGGACGTACCGCTGATCACCCTGGTCCGGGGCGGGGAACTGGTCTCCTCCAGCAGCCAGCCCTCGCTGATGGCCGCCATGCTGGAGGCGCTGCGGGTCGAGGACGGGCAGCGGGTGCTGGAGATCGGCGCGGGGACCGGGTACAACGCCGCGCTGCTCGCGCACCGCCTCGGTACCGGGGCGGTGACCAGCGTGGACCTCGACGCGGAGATCACCGAGGCCGCCCGCGCGCACCTGGCCGCGGCGGGGCGCCGGGCGACGGTGGTCACCGGGGACGGGGCGCTGGGCTGCCCGGACCGCGCGCCGTACGACCGGATCGTCGCCACCTGCGAGCTGCCGTCGGTACCGGAGGCATGGCCCCGGCAGTGCCGGCCCGGCGGGCTGATCCTCGCGCCCTTCGCGGGTGGGCTGATCGCGCTGCGCGTGACCGGCCCGGAGCGGGCCGAGGGGCGCTTCCTGCACACCCCCGCGTACTTCGTCTCGCTGCGGGGCGCCGGCGCGGCCCCGCGCCGGGCGGCCGTCGGCACCGACGGCACTTCCGGGCGCAGCCGTGCCAGCGACACCCCGCCGCGGGTCCTGGAGAACGAGCTGTTCCGCTTCCTGCTCGGCCTGTACGCCGGGGACGCCGAGGTCCACTGGACCCCGGGCGGCCCCACCGTCACCGCCGCCGACGGCTCCGCCGCGCACGCCGCCCGGGACGGCATTGTCCGGCTCACCGGGCCGCGGGACCTGTGGGCCGCGGTCGAGGAGGCGTACGTCCTGTGGCGCGGCCAGGGGCAGCCGCCCCGGGACCGCTTCGGCATGAGCGTGGCGGAGGGCCGCCAGTGGACCTGGCTGGACCGCCCGGACGGGCCGCACCGCTGGGAGCTGCGGCCCGCGCCGGGAACGGCCGGGGTCAGTCGCGGACGATCGTGATCGTCGTCCAGGCGCCGACGTGGACGCGGTCGCCGTCCGTCAGCGGGACGGGCACGAAGGGGTCGATGGGGTCCTCGCCGCCGTTGACGGTGGTCCCGTTGGTGGAGCCCTGGTCCACCAACGACCAGCTGCCGTCGGGCTGCTCCACCAGCACGGCGTGCTGGTGGGAGACGCCCGGGTCCTCGGGCGCCCGGGACAGGTCGATGTCGGGGGCCACGCCCGTGCTGTGCCGGCGCCGGCCGACGGTGACCTGGGGGCCCGTCAGCGGCATCCGCTGCTCGGGGGAGTACGACGGGAAGTACAGGCCGCGTGCGTCGGGGCCGCTGCGGGCCATCATGTCGGTGAAGTAGTCCCGGTCGGCGGCGATCACGGCGGTCCAGGTGCGCGGGCCCGCCTGCGGGGGCCCGGGATCCGGCGGGTTCGGCGGGGTGAGCAGGAAGTCGCCCGAGCCGGAGGTCACCGACTGCGGGGCCAGCGGCTCGGCCGGGCGGTTGATCTGCGACGGCCGGGACCGCTGCGACTCGTAGCGCTGGTACGGCGGCCCGTCCGGCGGGTAGCCGGGGGAGGAGGGCGGCGCCTGCGGGACGAAGGTCGTCCCGGCCTGGGTGACGAAGTTGTAGCGGCACTCCTCGCAGAACTGGGCGTATCCCTCGCGCGGGGTGCCGCAGTTGGGGCAGGGCTCGGCGGCGGCGGTGGCGTCCGGGTCGTAGCCGAGCCCGCCCTGGCCGTACCCGGGGTCGTACGCCGGTTCGTAGGCGGGTTCGTAACCGGGCGTGTGGCCCGGGGAGTAGCCGCCGGAGTACGGGGGCGCCGGCGCCGGTGCCGCGTACGTGGGCGGCGGGGACGACGGGCCGGGGACGGAGGGGGACGGTGGCGCGGACATGCGCATTCCGCACACCTCGCACCAGTCGTCCGTCGTGGACTGGTGACCGTTCGGACACGTCGACATGTCGTGCTCTCCCCCTCTGCCCCGCCCTGTCCCGCTGCTCTATTTCTTCACGCGGACGGTCTTCGTCGAACGTGTCTCGAGGGTCATCTCGTCCGCGTCGGCCACCCGGGCCTTCAGCCGCACAGTACCCGTCGCCGCGTCCACCACGTCCACGACCTTGGCCAGCAGCTTGGCGGTGTCCTCGTTGCCGGAGTCGCTGGCGAGCTGCACCGCCCGGCCGAGCTTGGCGGTCGCGGAGTCGAGGTCGCCCTGCTTGCGGGCCTCCAGGCCCTGCTGGATGACCTGGGCCAGTTCCGCCTGCCCGGTGTAGTGGGCGACCTGCGGGTTGATCCGCGTCGAGGCCGCCATGTCGTCCGTCCACACCGCACGCACCAGCCCCTGGCCGAGCACGCGCGCGGTGCCGTCCGGCTGGGGCAGGACGAGGGAGATCCGGGCCGCCAGCATCTCCTGACCGACGCCGGCCGCCGGCACCACCACGTTGACATGGTAGTCGCGCGACTCGTCGCCCCAGGAGCCCGTCGGGTAGTCGCCTGCGCGCGGACCGGCCTCGGTGCGGCGGGCGGTGAGGTCCTCCACGGTCGGCGCGACCTGCTTGACGTACCGGATCTCCGCGCCCTGCGGGGTCCACAGGCGCAGGGCCACGTCCGCGACCTCCTTGCCCATCGCGGTCTCCATCATCTGCCGGAAGTCCGCCTCCAGGCCGGACGGGTCGGCGACGATGTCCACCGTGCCGAGCAGCGCGGAGGCGATCCCGGTCAGCTCCTTGACCTCCCAGTCGGTGCCGACGCCACGCGCGTCGCAGGTGAAGCGGCCCGCGCAGGCGTCCAGCGCGGCGCGCAGCACCTCCGGCTTCTCGTGCTCGTTGCGGCCGTCGGTGAGCAGGATGCCATGCCGTATCGACACGTCGGACGTGGCCAGCAGCCGGTCGGCCAGCCGCAGCCAGGTGCCGATCGCGGTGCCGCCGCCCGAACTGAGGCGGCGCAGGGCGTCCTTGGCCTGGTGCCGGGTGGCCGGGTCGGCGACGGCCAGACCGCCGTTCGCCGGGTAGACCTCCTTGGCCTGGTGGGTGCCGGCGACCACGGCGAAGGCGACGCCGTCGCGGATGGTGTCGATGGCGGCGGCGGTCGCGTCGCGGGCGCTGCGCATCTTGGTCGGCGGGTAGTCCATGGAGCCCGAGCAGTCCACCATGATCACCACGGCCGCACCGGGCGCGGAGCCCGGCACGTCGCCGGGCGCGTGGGTGGCCAGCGGCAGCCCGCCGGTGGTGCCGCCGCCGGTCGAGGTCACGGTGACGATCGCGTTGACCTCGCGCCCGCCCTCCGGGAGGAACTCGTTCTGGTAGATGTCGACGGAGAACTGCGGCACGTTCGACTTGGAGAAGTTGGCCATCGGGTGCGCTCCTTGCGCTTGTTCAACCTTCGGAAGAGAGCATCAGGGAGAGGTCACGCGGCCGGGAACGGCAGCACGGCGACGGTGATGTTGTCGTGGCCGCCACCGTCGATGGCGACCCCGACCAGCGTGCGGGCGCACGTCAGCGGCCGGGTGCGGGCGTCCTCGGGCACCACGGAGGCCAACTCCGCGGCCGACTCCGCGTAGTTCCACAGTCCGTCGGTGCACACCACCACTACACCCGGTTCGTCCGGTTCGAAGGAAGCGGTGTGCGGGTCCAGTTCCACGGCGTCCGCGCCGAGCCAGCCGGTGATGGCGTGGGCCCGCTCGTCCGCGTACGCCTCGGCCTGGGTCATCAGGCCCATCGCCACCATGCGTTCGGCCCACGAGTCGTCCTCGGTCAGCCGGGAGGCGGGGGCGGAGCGGTCGTCGGGGATCCAGTAGGCACGGCTGTCCCCGATCCAGCCCACGGTGAAGGTCTTGCCGGAGGTGATCGCGCTGACGCAGGTGCACGCGGGCGCGTTGTGGTGGCGCCGGGCCTCCTCCTCGGGGGTCTCGGCCGCCAGGTCCGTCACCGCCTGGGCGGCGACGAGCAGCGCGTCGCGCATCGCCTCCTCGGGGTGGGCGCCGCGGGCGAGGGACCGCACGAGGGACGTGCTCGCGGTGCCCGCGGCCGTCTCCGAGGCGTCGTCGGGACGGTACGCGGAGGACACCCCGTCGCACACCACGGCGACGACGGCGGGCGTGCCGTCGGGCAGCGCGGTCGTCGCCAGCGCGAAGGCGTCCTCGTTGCGGTGGTGCCGCAGGCCCCGGTCGGTCACGGCGGCCACGCCGTCGCACTCCTGCTCCTGGTGGTCGCGGGGCCGGGGCTGTGCGTGCCCGCAGTGCTCGCAGTAGCCGTCCCCGTCGACGTCGCCCATGCCGCAGGCGACGCACCGCGGCGAGGCCGCGGACGTCCCGCCCGGGGACGGGTCCAGCCGCGGATCGGTGATCCGCGCCCGGGGCAGGTCGGCGGTGCCCAGGCCGAAGGGGAGGGTGTCGGTGTCCCTCCCCGGCGGGGCCAGTTCGTACGACTCCGGCTCACCGCCCGGCGGTCCGGGGGCGGCGGCGGGGTCGGGCGGCGCCAGTTCGTACGCGTCCGGTTGCCGGGGCGCGGACAGGTCGGCGCCGCAGACGCCGCAGAACTTGTCGTCGGGTTCCAGAGGCTCGCTGCACTCCGGGCAAACGGTCTCGTGCGGCATGGCGGTTACACCCACGTCCGGGGGCGGAGGCGGTTGGCCCGCTCCACCAGATCGATCCTTGTGCGGCCCTGGTCGGCGAGCCGGGCCAGTACCCGGTACGAGTGTTCCAGGCCGAAGCGCAGCCCCCGTTCGTCCAGGTCCCGGCCCAGGAGCCCGGGCGTGGCGGATCCGGCGGACGGGACGCCGGCCGCGCCCTGCTGCCCGGCCAGCACCCAGTCCAGCGCGCTGCCCAGCACCTCGGTGGACAGCTGCTCGCGCAACCGCGTGTCAAGACCCAGCCGTTGCAGGTCCTCGACCTGCCGGGCCGCGGCACGCAGGTCGTCCAGGAGCGGCTCCTGCGGGGCGCGTCCGCGCAGCCGCGCGCGGACGGCCGCCACCCGCGCGGCCGTGTAGTGGATCGAGGACTCCGGGACCGACTCCAGGGCGGCCACCGCCCCCGCCCGGTCGCCCGCGGCCAGCCGGACGCGGGCCAGGCCGAAGGCCGCGCTCACGTAGCTCTGGTCGGTGGTCCACACCAGCCGGTAGTACTCGGCGGCGTTGTCCAGCTGGCCCAGCACCTCGGCGCAGACGCCGAGCGCCAGCTTCGGGGCGGGCTCGCCGGGGAAGGCGTCGTAGACCGCGTCGAAGGACAGCGCGGCGGTGCCGTCGTCACGGGTGACGAGCGCGGCCAGACCTCGGTGCCACACCACGCGCCAGTCGTCGGGATGCTCCTCCTGCAGTCTCCGCAACTCCTCGGCGGCCGCGGGCGCGTCGTCGTTGTCGAGCCGGGCGCGCACGACGCGCAGCCTCAGCTCCGGGGAGCGCACCGGTGCCGCCTGCAGCGCGGCCACCAGCTCGGACGGCGCGGCGGCCGCGAGTCCGGCCAGGAAACCGGCGTTGGGGTCGGCGGGGTCGACGTGCGGCACGGGCAGCGAGAGCGCCGCGGCCCGTACGTCGAGGGACGAGACGGCGGGCCCGGCCGCCAGGGCCGGCGGGGCGGTCCGCTGGGCGGGCACGGTGAACGGGGTGCCCGGCACGGTCGTGCCGTACCCGCCGGGGCCGGGCACCGGTGCCGGCGACGGGGGCAGGGGCAGGGCAGGAGCGGCGGCGGCCGCGGCGGTCAGGGCCGGCCCGGCGCCCCTGCGGTCGCCGTTCGCACCGTTCGCGCCGCGGTCGCCCAGGGTGGAGGCGTCCTCGGCGGCCGCCAGCAACTCGGTGTCGACCACCCGCAGTTCCGGGCCGAACAGGGTGGACAGGGCGGGCCGCGGCTTGCCGGTGCCGAGCGCCACGACCTCGCGCAGCACGCCCAGCAACTGATCGCTCATCTCCTCCGCCGAGGCGAAGCGCCGCCCCGGGTCGGGGTCGGTGGCACGGACCAGCAGCCGGTAGAAGGACTCGTAGCGGGAGAAGACCTCGATGCCGTCCGGGTCCGGCAGGCTGTCCGCGAACACGTTCGTGTAGCCCTGGAAGTCGAAGGTGAGCACGGCCAGCGTCCGCGCCACCGTGTACAGGTCCGAGGCGACGGACGGGCCGACCTCGGGCACCTCGGGCGCCTGGTAGCCGACCGTCCCGTAGATCGGGCTGTCCTGGTCGTCCATCCTGCGGACGGCGCCCATGTCGATCAGTTCCAGCCGGTCCTCGGTCTGGATGGCGTTGTCGACCTTGAAGTCGCAGTAGAGCAGGTTGCGGCTGTGCAGGTGGCCGAGGGCGTCCAGCGCCTCGATCGCGTAGGCGATGGCCTGGTCGACGGGGAGCGGCTCGCGTCTTCCGTCGGCGCTGCGGCGCTCGTTGGCGATCTCCTTGAGGGACTTGCCGCCGACGTACTCCATGACGATGTAGCCGTCGAGGGTGCCGCCCCGCGGGTCGAGGTGCTCGACGAAGTTGTAGATCCGCACGATGTTGGGGTGCTCGATCTCGGCGAGGAAGCGACGTTCGGAGACCGCCGCGGCCAGCGCGTCCTCGTCGCCGGTGTCGAGCAGGCCCTTGAGCACCACCCAGCGGTCGCTGACCGCCCGGTCCACGGCCAGGTAGATCCAGCCCAGGCCGCCGTGCGCCAGGCAGCCCACGACCTCGTACTGGCCGTGCACCACGTCGCCCGCCCGCAGCTTGGGCGTGAACGAGTACGGGTGACCGCACTTGGTGCAGAAGCCCTCGGTGCGCCCGGCCCGGTCGCCGCGGCTGCGTCCGACCGGCGCCCCGCAGTCGCCCTTGCTGCAGAACCGCTTCCGCTCGGGGACCTGCGGGTCGTGCAGCACCGCGGCGGCCGGGTCCGGCCGGGGGATGGGCGGTACGGTCACCAGGCCGGCGCCCAGCTTGCCACGGGTCGGCCCGCTGGAGCCGGAGCGCGAACTGCGCACGGAGACGGAGGCGGCACCGCTCGTGGTGCCGCTCAGCGAACGGGACAGCCGCCCCGACACCGAACGGCGCGAGGAGCGGGACGAGCCCGAGGTCCGCGACGAGCGCGAGGAGGCTCCGGAACCCGGTCCGGTCCCCGTGGCCCGCGACGGCTGCGACGGCTTCGACGAGCCCCCGCCCCCGCCCGGGCCGGCGGCCGGCCCCGCCGCCGCGGCGAGCGGCGCCAGCCCGCACGTGTCGCAGAACAGCTCACCGCCGCCGACGTCCTCGATCGTCCCGTCGCAGCCCGGACGCTGGCAGTTCATCGTGCATCCCCCCTGTGGTCGGCAGGTCCCGCCTGCCCCGGCACCAGCAACTCGGCAACGGCCTGCTGATAGCGCAGCACCGCGTGCTCCGCGGCGCGCAGGTCGCACGGCGCGCTCCACAGGAGACGCCGTGCGTGGTCGTAGCGCTCCATCAGGAGCGGGTCCTCCGCCATTCCGTGACGCGCCACCTTCGCCCGGTACGCGTCGAGCCGGCCGCGCAGCTCGGCGCGGACGGCCAGCGGCGCGGTGACCGCGGTCAGCGACTCGCGGGCGCGCAGCAGTTCGTCGTCCGCGCGCTGTTCGAGGCCGTCCAGCAGCGGGGAGAGACGGTGCCACTGGCCGGTCCTGCGGAAGTCGACCGCGGCGGAGAGCTGATCGTGCAGCGCGACCGGCGCCCCGCTCACCGCGGGCACCTCCGAGGCCGCGATCTTGGCGAGCACCTCGACCCGGGCGCTGCGCGCCTCGGTGAGGGTGCGGTCGGCGCGCGACAGGACGTCCCGCAGCCGCATCAGCCGGTGGTCGGCGTCGTCGCGGACGTGCAGCACGGCCTCGACCTCACGCCGTATGTCCTCCAGGGTCCGCCCGGCCCGGTCGTAGCGCCCGGTGTCGGGCCGGCCCCCGGACCAGAAGGCGAGCGGGTCGCAGACCACCTCGGCGCGCAGCGCCGCCAGCGAGTCCAGCATCCCCGCCAGGTCGTCGCCCGAGGGGTGGGTGCCGGGGCGCACCCCGACGGACTCGGCGAGCGAACGGACCCGCTGCGCCTCCGCGATCAGCAGGTCGATGCGCGCGGGCAGCGCCGACCACACCGCGTCGGCGGCGGACACCACGTCCATCACCTGCGCGTACCACTCGTTCATCCGCGCCAGCAGCTGCTCCAGGCTGACCCGTTCGCTCAGCCGTGCCGGACCCGTCAGGCCCCGTGCCGCCTCCGGCAGGGCGCCGCCGGCGACGGTGACGCCGGAGCCGCGCAGCAGCTCGGTCAGTTCCCGCAGTTCGCTCTGGGTGGGCCAGCGGCGGCGGCCGCGCAGGGCCCGGGCGGTGATGAGGGCCTCCGTGTACGTGTCGAAGTGCGCCCACAGCAGGGCGACGGCCTGCTCGGCCGCGGCCCAGCGCTCCTTGGTGGCACCGCTCAGCGCCGCGCCCTCCAGCAGCCTTCGGCCGGAGTGGTCCTGCAGCGCGAGCAGGGACGCCTCGATCGCGTCCCGCTCGTCACCGAGCCGTGCCAGGGCACGGTCGGCGTCCTCACGGCTCATCGCCGGTCCGGATGGTCCCGCGACCGCCATCGCACCTTCCTTCTCTCCCGCCGGTCCCCGTGCTTCGCGTCAGTCCTTGTAGAGCGGTTCCGGCGGCCCCTCGATGCCGGGAAGGTCCGCCTCCAGCCAGGTACGGTACGCCTGCATCCAAGGACTGTCCGGGCCACCGCTGCGGTAGTCCTCCAGCACCCTGTTGACCCGGCGCACCAGGTCGGTGTCCTTCTCGTTCATCGCCACGCCGTAGTACTCGGTGGTGACCGGGGTGCCCACCAGCCGCACCGCCGGGTCCTGGGCGGCCTGGCCGGCGGCCAGCGCGTTGTCGGTGAAGACGGCGTCCGCCTCGCCGAGTTGCAGCATCACCAGGCAGTCCAGCTGGTTCGCCACGAGCAGGACGCGGGGCTGCAGCCGCTCCTTCTCCTTCTCCAGCTCGGCCTGCCCGGTGCTCCCCTGGGCGACGCAGATCCGTTTCCCCTTCACGGAGGAGTCGAACCCCTTGATGGCGGAACCCTGACGGGGGACCAGCAGTTGCTGCCCCGCCTCGAAGTAGGCGGTGGAGAAGGCGATGTGCTTCTCCTTGATCCGTTCGCAGGTGATGCTCACGGTGCGCACCAGCAGGTCCACGTCACGGTTGTTGACGGCGTCGAAGCGCTTGGCGGTCGGCACGGTCTTGTAGAGGATGGCGTCCTCGCTGCCGAGGATGTCCTTGGCGATGGCCTTGGCCAGGTCGATGTCGAAGCCGACGATCTTCCGGGATACCGGGTCGCGGTAGCTCCAGCGGTAGCCGTTCTGGTCGACCCCGATGACCAGTTTGCCGCGCTTTTTGATCCGTTCGATCGCCGGTCCGCTCGCTGAGGACGGCCGCAGACTCGCCTCCGGGTGGCCGCCGCAGTCGTCGTCGGCCGTGGCCTTCCCCGGCGCGGCGGCCGGCGTCCCGGTGGCCGCCGCCCGTGCCTCCGGCCGGTCCCGGTCCCCGTCTTTGCCGTACTGCAGCGGCAGCACGGCGCCGGCGGCCGCGGCCGCGCACAACGCGGCCGCCGAGACCACGGCCGCCCAGCCCCGCACGCGCCACCCACGCTCCTGGCGTCCCATCAGCCGCCTCCCCCCGCTCACCGGTACTCCGACAGCCGGCGCCCGATGCCGAGCACCGCGCCCGCGGCGCCGAGCACCGCCAGCAGCGCGGCACCCGCCACCAGACCGTCCAGCGCGCCGCGCCCGTCGGCGGCGGCCCGTTCGAACTCCTGCTGCTCGTGGTCGACGGCGCGGGCGAGGTCGGTGTCGACCTGGTCGAAGCAGAAGCCGGTGAACTGCTCGGGCCGTTGCCCGTTCTCGTACGTGCCGCCGATCGTCTGGGCCACGGCGTCCAGGTAGTTGCCCGCGTCGTCCTTCTCGCGGGCCTCGCCGTGCAGTCCCCACCAGGCCTTCGCGGCCTCCATCGCGGACGTGATGCTCTTGCGGCCCTGGTCGTCGTCGGCGAGGTCGAGCGCCCGCGCCAGCAGGCCCGTCCGCCCGTCGGCGTCCGTGCCCGCCAGGCCCTGCAGTTGCTCGTCGTACGCCGTGCTGTAGGCGTCCCCGCCGCCGCGGGCCACGAGCGTCAGGTTCTCGTTGCCACGGGCCTGCAGGGTCTGGATCCGGGCCTCGTTGAGGACCTGCAGCGACCGCGCGCCGTGCGCGTAGGAGTCGTCCAACTGGGCACGGGCGACGCCGTGCCCGGCGACCAGCCACAGCAGCACCACGGCGGTGGCCACCGTGCCGGCCAGCATGCCCGGGTTGAACACCCGGTGGGTCCGCCGGTACGAGCGCCGCTGCGCCCACACCAGCGCGCCCAGCGCGACGAGGCCGAGGCCCCAGGCGGCCAGCGGCAGGGCCTTGGCGTCCTGGTAGTCCTCGCCCAGCCGTGCGGTCTCGATCGTCCACAGCTGCTTGGCGTCCGGGAGGATCTCCTCGCTCATCATCTTGTTGGCGCGCCGCAGGTACGCCCCGCCGACCGGGAAGCCCTGGCGGTTGTTGGCGCGGGCCCGTTCGACCAGGCCGGTGTAGACCGACAGCCGCTGGTTCAGCCGCTCCAGGCGGGCCTGCGCCTGGGCGGAGTCCTCGGAACTGGCCGCCGCGTCGGCGATGTTCCGTGAGGCGATCTCGATGTCCCGGGCGTACCGCTCGCGGTCCTGCGCGGGGTCGTCGCCGCCGGCGAGGAAGCCGCCGGCGGCGGTGGCGTCCGCGTCGGCGAGCGAGCGGTAGATGTCCGCGGCCCGGGCGCTCAGCGGCTCGCTGTGGTGGATCACGTCGTCGGCCGCGGCGGCGCGCTCGGTGATCTGCCACGCCGTCACCGCGCCGAAGGCGACGACGAGCAGGGCCAGCAGCGCTCCGATGATCCGCAGCCGTCCCGGTTCCGTGGTGGCCGCGGCGCGCCACACGCGTAGTTGCTCCACCCACGCCCGTGGTCGCCTGCCGCCGGGTGCGGGCGTGTCCGCCCGCACGGTCGGCGACTCCGTTTCCATCGGCGTCCGTGTCACCTGCCGGCCCTCCCCCCGACCCGTTCGCCCGCGCGTACGCGCGACGAGCCCATGACCAGCAGTATGGCCGTCGTCACCGGCATCCACCCAGGGATTGCGTGGATCTTGCCGTCCGTACAGCCCGTCTGCCGCCCGTCGGGTCCCCCCGCGCGCCGCCCCCTCGCAGCTCACCACGCACGGGGGAGTGCGTTCGGTTCCCCCGGCGTGCGCGCCGGTTACGACACGGAGCCCACCGATGCGTAGTGCGCCCGCAGCCGGGCGTGCGCCTCCGCCGTCGCGCCGGTGCGGTCCAGGCCCAGCAGGGCGGCGCCCAGCACCGGCGGTGAGGTCACCACCTTGGGGACGGCCTTGGGCGCCGCGGCGGCCAGCAGGGAGGTCACGGAGTCCATCAGCAAGGGGTGGCGGGCGGCCAGCACACCGCCGCCCAGGACGACGTCGGCCTCCTCGTCGAGCAGGTCGAGCCGGCGCAGCGCGACCGTGGCCATGACCACGATCTCCTCGGCCTGCCGCTCCACGATGGCCCGGGCGACCGGGTCGCCGGCCTGCGCGGTCGCGAAGAGGACGGGGGTCAGCTCGTGCTTGCGGGAGATCGCGAGGTGGCCCAGGTGCAGGGCCTCGATCAGGGCGTACATCGAGGTCAGCCCGAAGTGCCCGGGGAGCGCGGCGGCGAGCGCGGTGGCGCCGCCGCGGCCGTCCTCGGCGCGCGCCGCCCACCACAGGGCCTCGTCGGCCAGGCCCGCCCCGCCGCCCCAGTCGCCGGACAGGTGGCCGATGGCCGGGAAGCGGGCCGTGCGCCCGTCCGGGAGCATGCCCGCGCAGTTGATGCCGGCGCCGCACACCACGGCGACCCCGCGCGGCCCGTCGACGCCCGCCCGCAGGAGGGCGAAGGTGTCGTTGGCGACCCGGGTGGTCTCGCCCCAGCCCCGGGCGTGGACGGCCAGTTCGAGCTGCTGCTCCTCCACGGGGAGGTCGGCGTTGGCCAGGCACGCGGAGACGTGCCGCACCAGCGGCCCCCCGGGCCGCGGGGCGAGGCCGGCGGCGTCGGCGGCCCGCTCGACGATGCGCGCGATCACCTCGACCGCCGTCTCGGTGCCGACGATCTGCGGCTGGAACCCGCCGCCGCGGGCGGTGGCCAGCACCGTCCCGTCGGCGGCGACGAGGGCGACGTCGGTCTTGCTGTTGCCCGCGTCGACGGCGAGCACCCCGTCGACGACGAGAGGGTTCAGGCCCACGCGAGGTGCTCCCGGTTGTGCGCGATCAGACGGTCGGTCAGGGCCTCGGCGTACTCGTACTGGCCGACGAGGGGGTGCGAGAGCAGGGCCTTGAAGACCCGGTCGCGTCCGCCGTGCACGGCGGCGGTCAGCGCCAGGTCCTCGTAGGCGGTGACGTTCGCGACCAGACCGGCGAACAGCGGGTCCAGGGGCGGGACGGGCAGCGGGTGCGTCCCGTTCGCGTCCACGGTGGCCGGGACCTCGATGACGGCGTCGTCGGGGAGGAACGCGAGGGTGCCGTTGTTGAGGGTGTTGACGACCTGGACGTCGCCGGTGTCCCGCAGGAGGGAGGAGGCGAGGGCCACGGCGGCCTCGGAGTAGTAGGCCCCGCCGCGCCGGGAGAGCAGCTCCGGCTTCTCGTCGAGGGTCTCGTCCCCGTACATCCCCAGCAGCTCCGCCTCGATGGCGGCCACCTCGGCGGCCCGGGACGGCTTGGTCCGCATCTCCCGAACGACCTCGTCGTGGGCGTAGTAGTAGCGCAGGTAGTACGAGGGCACCACGCCCAGCCGGTCCAGCACCGGGCGGGGCAGGTGGAGGTCGGCGGCGATGGTGTCGGCGTGCCCGGCGAGCAGCTTCGGCAGGACGTCCTCGCCGGCGGGGCCGCCGAGCCGGACGCCGCGTTCCCAGGTGAGGTGGTTGAGGCCCACGTGGTCCAGGTGGACGTCCTCGGGCGCCACGCCGAGCAGCCCGGCGAACTTCCGCTGGAAGCCGATGGCGACGTTGCACAGCCCGACGGCCTTGTGACCGGCCTGCAGCAGGGCGCGGGTGACGATGCCGACCGGGTTGGTGAAGTCGATGATCCAGGCACCGGGAGCGGCCCGGCGGACCCGCTCGGCGATGTCCAGCACCACCGGCACCGTGCGCAGCGCCTTGGCCAGCCCGCCCGCGCCGGTGGTCTCCTGACCGACGCAGCCGCACTCCAGCGGCCACGCCTCGTCCTGCGCCCGGGCGGCCTGGCCGCCCACGCGCAGTTGCAGCAGCACGGCGTCGGCCCCGGCCACGCCCGCGTCCAGGTCCGAGGTGGTGGTCACGGTGCCGGGGTGGCCCTGCCTCGCGAAGATCCGCCGGGCGAGCCCGCCGACCAGCCGCAGCCGGTCCTCGGCGGGGTCGACCAGGACCAGCTCCTCGACCGGCAGGGTCTCCCGCAACCGGGCGAAACCGTCGATGAGTTCCGGGGTGTACGTGGACCCGCCGCCCACGACCGCCAGCTTCATCCTTTGACTCCCGTCAACGTCACGCCTTCGATGAAGGCCTTTTGCGCGAAGAAGAAGACGACGATCACGGGTGCCATGACCAGCACCGTGGCGGCCATCGTCAGGTTCCAGTTGGTGTGGTGGGCGCCCTTGAAGGACTCCAGGCCGTAGCTCAGGGTCCAGGCGGCCGGGTTCTCGCTCGCGTAGATCTGCGGGCCGAAGTAGTCGTTCCAGCAGTAGAAGAACTGGAACAGCGCCACCGCGGCGATGGCCGGCTTCGCCATCGGGAGCACGACGCGCAGCATCGTGCGCAGTTCGCCGCAGCCGTCGACCTTCGCCGCGTCCGTGTACTCCTTGGGGATGGTGAGCAGGAACTGCCGGAGCAGGAAGATGGTGAACGCGTCGCCGAAGGCCATCGGGATGATCAGCGGCCACAGCGTCCCCGACAGGTGCAGCTGCTTCGCCCAGAACAGGTACATGGGCACGATGACGACCTGCGGGGGCAGCATCATCGTGGAGATCACGAGCATCATCGACAGATTCCGCCCGCGGAAGCGGAACTTGGCCAGCGCGTAGGCGACCGGCGTGCTGGAGACGACGGTCAGCACGGTCCCGAGGCCCGCGTACAGCAGGGTGTTGCGCCACCAGGTGAGGAAACCCGGGGTGTCCCAGACGGTGCCGAAGTTGCCCCACTCCCAGGTCCTGGGCCACAGGTCGCGGGTGAGGGCCTGGTTGTCGCTCATCACCGCGGTGAGGAAGACGAAGACGAACGGCAGGACGAAGAAGAGCGCGGCGGCGATGCCGAGGGCGTGCACCGCGATCCAGTGCAGCGCCGCCTTGCGGGCCGCGGTGCGCCGCGCACCGGAGGGGAGTCCGGTGGCGGACGCCGGGGCGGAGGGGGCGAGGGTCGCGTGGGTCGTCATGGGTGTCAGTCCTCCGCCGTCAGGAAGCCGCTGCGGCGGCGCATCAGGAGCGCGGTGAAGGCCATGGAGAGCGCGAAGAGCACGAGGGCGATCACACAGGCCGAGCCGGTGTCGAAGCGCTGGAAGCCGAGGTTGTAGACCAGTTGCGGCAGGGTCAGCGTGGACTTCTCCGGGTAGCCGGGTTCGAACTGCTGGCCGGAGCCGCCGATGATGCCGCTGGCGACCTTCCCGGCGACCAGGGGCTGTGTGTAGTACTGCATCGTCTGGATCACCCCGGTCACGACGGAGAACATCACGATGGGCGAGATGTTCGGCAGCGTGACGTAGCGGAACCGCGACCAGGGGCCGGCGCCGTCCAGCTCGGCGGCCTCGTACTGCTCCTTGGGCACGTCGAGCAGCGCCGCCATGAAGATGACCATGAGGTCGCCGATGCCCCACAGGGCCAGCAGCGTGAGGGCGGGCTTGGACCAGGATGGGTCGTTGAACCAGCCGGGCGTCGGCAGCCCGACGCTGCCCAGCAGGTGGTTGACCGGCCCGGTGCCGGGGTTGAGCAGGAAGGCGAAGGCCATGGTCGCGGCCACCGGCGGGGCCAGGTAGGGCAGGTAGAAGGCGGTGCGGAACAGCCCCGCGCCCGTCTTGATCTTCGTGATCAGCAGCCCGATCCCGAGCCCGAACACGACCCGCAGGCTGACCATGACCACGACCAGCCACAGGGTGTTGCGCAGCGCCGGCCAGAAGAACGGGTAGTCGCTGAAGACGTACGACCAGTTCTTGAGGCCGTTCCAGGTGGGGGCGGTGAAGCCGTCGTACTTCATGAAGGAGAAGTAGACGGTCGAGACCAGCGGGTAGGCGAAGAAGACGCTGAAGCCGATCAACCAGGGCGAGAGGAAGGCGAGGGTGCGAAGCGCCTCGCGGCGGCGCTTCGCCCTCAGCATCGGGTGGACGGTGCTCATCAGCGGGCCTGCGCGATGTCCTTGTCGACCTGCTCGTCGACGCCCTTGAGGCCGGCGGCCAGGTCGGTCTGCTTGCCCGCCTCGTAGGCGTAGCCGAAGTCCTGCAGCGTCAGCTGGTAGGTGCCGCCGTTGACGCTGGCGGGGGTGGTGGTGCTGTTGGGGTTCTGCGCGATCTCCACGAAGGTGCGGAAGAGGGGATCGGCGTCCAGCTCCGGGGACTTCAGCGCGGCCAGCGTGGAGGGCACGTTGTGGATGGCGTTGGCGAAGCTCACCACCGCGTGGGTGTCGGTGGCCATGTACTTCACCAGCTCCCAGGCGGCGTTCTTCTTGGCGCTGGTGTTGGCGACGCCGATGATCGTGCCCGACAGGTAGCCCTTGCCGTAGGTGTCGGCCTGGTCGTCCGGCACGGGGAAGGGGGCGACGCCGATCTCGAACTTCGTGCCCGCCTCCCCGGCCATGCCGGCCCGCCACTCGCCGTCGATGGCCATGGCCACCTGGCCGGTGTGGAAGGGGTTCTTGGCGCCCCACTCGTCACCGAAGCCCGACCGGTACTTCTCCAGCTTCTTGAAGCCGCCGAGCGCCTTCACCATGTCCTGCTGCCAGGTGAACATGGCCGCGAAGCCCGGGTCCTTGGCGACGCCGGACTTGCCGTCGGCGTCGAAGTACTTCGCGCCCCACTGTGCGGCCAGGTGCGTGGTGGTGGACTCGTAGCCGTGGAAGTTCGGCATGAATCCGAGCTGGGAGTACGAGTCGCCCTTGCTCTTGGTGAGCTTGACCGCGTCGGCCTTGAACTCCGAGAGGGTCTTCGGCGGGGAGGTGATCCCGGCGGCCTTGAAGGCGTCCTTGTTGTAGTACAGGCCGTAGGCGTCGCCGAGCAGCGGCAGCGTGCAGCGCTTCCCCTCGAACTGGGTGTACTCCAGCATCGGCTTGGGGAAGGTGGCGGCCGGGTCGATGCCGGACTTTTTCAGGAACGGGTCCAGGTCGGCGAAGGCGTTGGACGAGCAGAACTTGCCGACGTTGTCGGTGGTGAAGGAGGAGACGACGTCCGGGGCGTTGGGGCCGCCGGCCCGCAGCGCCTGGTTGATCTTGTCGTCGGTGATGTTGCCCTGCACCTTGACGTGGATGTTGGGGTGGGCCTTCTCGAACGCCTTGACGTTGGCGTCGATCGCCTTCACCTCGCTCGGCGCGGACCAGCCGTGCCAGAAGGTGATGGTCACGTCCTTGCTGGGGTCGTCGCCTGCGGTGTTGTTGCCGGAGCCCGTGCACGCGCTCGTCAGCAGGGTTATCGCGGCGGCGGCCGCGACGGCGGCCGCGGCCGTCTTGGTGGAACCGGACACTTCGCTTCCTCCGGGGACTTCGGGCGGTTCGAGGGTGTGCGAGACCGGCGGAGGGACCCGCGGTGGGTCCGTCCGCTGTGTGTGCGGGTGGGTGGGTGGGACGGGTGGGCTGGTGCGTTCAGCGCGAGGTGTCGAACACCTCGTCGCGGGTGGTGGCGAGGGCGCTCTGCAGCGCCCCGGACAGGACGGGGTCGTTCGGTACGCCGCCGAGCACCAGCCGGGGCCGGGGCACGGCCAGTTCGGCCAGTTCGGACTGGACCAGGGAGCGCAGCGGCTCCCCGCCCGCGGCGATCACCCCGCCGGCCAGGACGATCAGTTCGGGGTCGAGGACGGTCACCAGCGAGGCCAGCCCGATGGCGAGCCCGGTGGCGAAGCGCCGCAGCAGCTCCGCGTGCGCGTCGTCGCCGGTCCCCGCCGCCGCGGCGAGCAGCGCCGAGGCGCCCTCGGCCTGGGTGCCCCGCGGCACGGCGAGTCCCAGTTCCCGCGCGATGCGCAGGACCGCGTTGCAGCCGGCCAGTTCCTGGAAGCCGCCGGCGTTGGCCTTGGCGACGTGCCGGACCAGGGGGGTCCCCGGCACCGGCATGAAGCCGACCTCGCCGGCGCCGCCGGTCCAGCCGCGGTGCAGCCGGCCGCCGATCACGATGGCCGCGCCGATGCCCTCCTCGTTCCACAGCAGGACGAAGTCGTCGTGGTCCCGGGCCGCGCCGAGCCGCTGCTCGGCGACGGCGGCGAGGTTCACGTCGTTGTCGTACTCCAGGGGGACGGGCAGGGCGGCGGCCAACTCGTCCAGGAGGGTGGGGGAGTGCCAGCCGGGGAGGTGGCTCGCGTAACGCAGCCGGCCGGTGCTGGGGTCGAAGGCGCCGGGGGTGCCGACGACGATCCGGTGCAGGTCGGTGCGGTGCAGCCCGGCCGCCTTCACCGCGCCGTCGACGGCCTGGACGACCTGCTCGACGGCGCCGCCCTGGCCGCGCCGGCCGCGGCCCGGGGCGGCGAGCTCGAACACGCCGGCCACCCGGCCGGTGATGTCGGCGACGGCGGCACGGATGCGCTCGGTCGTCACGTCGAGGCCGGCGACGTGCGCGGCCGCGGGGTTGACCGCGTACAGCTGGGCGTTGGGCCCCGGGCGCCCGGCCGTCGTACCGGTGGCGAGGACCAGCCCGGCCGCTTCGAGACGGGCGAGCAGTTGGGAGGCGGTGGGCTTCGACAGGCCGGTGAGCTTGCCGATCCGGGTACGGGAGAGCGGGCCGTGTTCGATGAGCAGGTCGAGCGCGGCGCGGTCGTTCATCGCCCGCAGTACGCGCGGTGTGCCGGGGGTGCCAGGTGTGCCTGGGCTTCCGGGGGTACCGGCCACGGTCTCGTCCTCCCTCGTCGTGACGGCTCGCGCCGCAGGCTACGGCACGGGGCTGATGGGCTGGGTGGGGTCAGGGGGGCTGGTGTGCCCGGTGTTGGTAGTTAGGAAACTTTCCTGTTGGTGAAAGGCAAGGTAGGCGCCCGTGGCCGGAGCGTCAAGGGCGGTTCGCGAGGTCGGCGCCAAAGCGTTACCGGCCGCGCCGCGGCACGGAAAAGGGGCGCCGGGCGGTGCCCGGCGCCCCTGGTGGGCGGTGTCGCTACTTGACGGTGCTCGGCTGGGACGACGCCGGCGCCGGGGCCAGCGGCTGGGCCGCCAGGGCCTGCGGGGAGGCGGGGTTGGCCAGCGCGGACGGCGGGGCGACGGCGGACGAGGGGTCGGCCGGCTCGGCTTCCTCCACCGCCTGCGGGGTTCCGCCGACGATCGCGATCCCGGCCGCGTCGAAGGCCCGCTTGATCCTCCAGCGCAGCTCCCGGCCGACCGCCGCCGACTTGCCCGGCATCGTCTTGACCTGCGTCTGGATCAGCACCGAGTCCGAGGTCACCGACTCCAGGCCCAGCACCTCGACCGGCTCCCAGAGCACCTCGTCCCACGGCTGGTCCTTGGCCATGGCGGCGGCGGCCTCCTCGATCACCGTGCGGGCCCGGTCCAGGTCCTCCCCGTAGCCGACCTGGACGTCCACCACGGCCGTCGCCCAGCCCTGGCTGAGGTTGCCGATCCGCTTGACCTCGCCGTTGCGGACGTACCAGATCTCGCCGTTGTCGCCGCGCAGCTTGGTCACCCGCAGTCCGACCTCGACCACGGTGCCGCTGGCGACGCCCGCGTCGATCACGTCGCCGACGCCGTACTGGTCCTCCAGGATCATGAAGACGCCGGAGAGGAAGTCGGTCACCAGGTTCCGCGCGCCGAAGCCGATCGCCACACCGGCCACACCCGCGCTGGCCAGCAGCGGAGCCAGGTTGATCTTCAGTACGGACAGCACCGTCAGTGCCGCCGTCCCCATGATCACGAACGAGGCCACGCTGCGCAGCACCGAGCCGATCGCCTCACTGCGCTGCCGCCGCCGCTCGGCGTTGACCAGCAGCCCGCCCAGCGCGCTCGTCGCCGCGACCTCGGCGCCGCGGTTCATGCGCTCGATGAACTTGGTGATCATGCGGCGGACGACGGACCGCAGCACCAGCGCGATCACCATGATCAGCAGGATGCGCAGCCCGGCGGAGAGCCAGTCCGCCCAGTTCTGGCTGATGTAGTCGGCGGCGTCGGTCGCGCTCTTCTGGGCGTCGTCGATCGTCGTGACGGTGGACGGCGAGGGGGACACGGGCGGAAACCTCCGGGTTGGGCAGGTTCCCAACACTAACGGGGGAGGCGAAGTGTCCCGTTGTGTTGTTCGAGCGCGACGTGCGGTGATTCAGGGCATGTAAAAGGGGTGTGGTTGAAAACACCCTCGCTCCGTTACCCGGTCATGGTGGCGCCGTGACCGGGCTTCCGGAGAGACTGTGGGCAGATCGTCCCGGCGCGAGCCACGCGCCGCCGGCGTAAAAGGAGGCACCCGTGCCGCATGTCCTGGTCCTCAACGCGTCGTACGAGCCGCTCGGCGTCGTACCGCTCCGCCGCGCGCTCATCCTCGTGCTGAACAAGAAGGCCGTGTGCCTCGAGGAATCCGGCGCCTATATGCACAGCGCGACCTGTACTGTCCCCGCTCCGAGTGTCGTCAAGCTCACCAAATTCGTCCGAGTCCCCTTTCGCGGCCCCGTGCCCCTGACCCGGCGGGCGCTGTTCGCGCGGGACGGCGGCCGGTGCGCGTACTGCGGAGGCGTCGCAACCAGCGTCGACCACGTGATCCCGCGCAGCCGCGGAGGCCAGCACACGTGGGACAACGTGGTCGCGGCATGCCGCCGGTGCAACCACCTCAAGGCCGACCGCCATGTCGCCGAGCTCGGCTGGCGGATGCGCAACCAGCCCGCCCCGCCGTCCGGTCTCGCCTGGCGGATCATCGGGACGGGGCATAGGGACCCGCGCTGGCTGCCATACCTGCAGCCATTCGGCGCGGAGGACGCCATGGCCCGGATCGACGGCATATCCGCCTGAGACCGGGCCTTCGTGTTGTCCTGAACCGTCCCGGACCGGGCTCAGGGCCCCGGACCGCACCCCCGTGCCGGTCCGGGGCCCCTTCCCGTGCCCGTCGGCCCCCTACTCGTGGCGCAGCTGCGCCGGGTGCACGGTGCGGCGCAGCAGCGGCAGGCAGGCGGCGGTCGCCAGCAGGGCGGCGGCCAGCAGGCCGCCCGTGAGCAGCGCCGGCTCCAGCAGCGGCAGAGCGCGCCGCTCGTCGTGGAGCACGACGGGGACGACGAGCGTCAGGCCGCAGCCGGCGCCGAGCAGCAGCGCCGGGACGAGGGGCAGCGCCGTCTCCAGCAGCGTGGCGCGCCACAGCACCTTCCGGGGCGTGCCCGCCGCGGCCAGGGCGGCCAGGGTCCGGCGGCGGGTCATGAGCGACTCCACGACGCCCACCGCGACGCCGCTCACGGTGACCGCACTGCCGATCAGGATGGCGAGCCCCGCCAGGTTCCAGCCGCCGATGTAGAAGGCCAGGTCGTCGGCGCTGTAGCCCGGTTCCGCGCGCAGTCCGTCCACCGTCACCCGGCGCATGGCCACCCAGCCCGCCCCCACCAGTGCCGCGAGCATCAGCACCGAGTGGGCCCGGGCCGCTGCCCAGGGGTCGTTCCGCAGCCGTTCCCCGGCGATCAGCAGCACCGGACGGCCCGACCGGGCGGCGAGCCGTCCGGTGAGCAGTGCCAGCCCCGCGCTGCTGTGGAGGAGCCCGTAGACGTACAGGACCAGGAACGTCGGCACCACCACCACGGCCGGTGCGCGGTCCAGCGCCACCCGCGTCCCCGCCAGCATCAGCGCGGTCCCCGCGAGCAGCGCCACCGGGCCCAGCAGCCAGCGGATCGCCCCGCCGAGCGGCGGCCGTCGCTTCGCGACCACGCCCAGCGGGTCGTGCGCCGACCGGCGGAGGGCGAACCGTGCCTCCAGGGTGGCCAGCACCGGCACCGCCAGGACGACCAGGGCGGCGGGAAGCCACGGCACCGGCACGTCGGTGGGCCAGGTCGGTGTCCTGCGGTCGCCCTGCACCGCCGCGAGCACGGCCCGCAGCGCGAGGAAGCCCACCAGCCCGGCCACCGCCCCCAGGCCGCCGGCGGCGCCCGCCTCCAGTGCGGCGATCCGCCGGACCTGCCGCGGGGTGGCCCCGGACAGGCGGAGCGCGGCCAGCCGGTGCTCACGCCGCAGCGCGCCGATCCGGGTGCACTGGCCGAGGAAGGCGATCACCGGGACCAGGAGCAGCAGGAGCACGGCGATGACCCCCGGCCGCAGCCCGGCGAGGTTGAGCAGGTCGTTGGTGTACCGGGGCGTCCCGTCCGCGTACCGGGTGCCGATCACGGCCACGACGGCGGCCGCCAGGGCGAAGCCCGTGCCGAGGGCCGCGCCGAGCGCGGTGAGCGCCAGGCGCCACCACTCGCTGCGCGGGGAGCCCCGCAGCAGTGCCCAGGCCAGCAGGGCGTCCCCCCGCAGCCCCCTCACCGGGTCACCTCGGCGGCGGGCTCGTCCTCTGACTCGACGACGCCGTCCCGCACCGTCGCCTCGCGGTCCGCGTACGCCGCGACCTGGGCGTCGTGCGTGATCAGGAGCACGGCGGTACCGGACTCGCGGGCGGCGTGGACCAGGGCGGTCATGACCTGCTCACCGGCGAGGGAGTCCAGGGCCCCGGTCGGCTCGTCCGCGAAGACCGCCTTCGGGCCGGTGACCATCGCACGGGCCAGGGCGACGCGCTGTGCCTGCCCGCCCGACATCTCGCCGGGGCGCAGGGCGGCCTGACCGCGCACCCCGAAGCGCTCCAGCCAGGTGCCCGCACGGTCGTGGGCGGCGGCGCGGGAGGTCCCGGCCAGCAGCAGGGGCAGGGCCACGTTGTCCAGGGCGGTCAGCTCGCCGACCAGTTGGCCGAACTGGAAGACGACGCCGAAGTCGGTGCGCCGCAGCGTGGAGCGGCGGGTCTCCCCGGCCTGGTCGAGCCGTTCCGCGCCGGCCTCGCCGCCCGTGTAGCGGACCTCGCCCTCGTCCGGCCGGACGATGCCCGACATGCAGTGCAGCAGCGTGGACTTCCCGCTGCCGCTCGGGCCGGTGACGGCCAGGACCTCCCCGGGCAGCAGGCGCAGCGAGGCGCCGCGCAGGGCGTCGGTGGTGCCGTACCGCTTGACGAGGCCGCGGGCCTCGATCAGGGGTGTGGTCATGCTGAGGTGACCTCCTCGGCCAGGGCGCCGAGGCGCTGCGCGGCGTTGTCGATCCAGCGCAGGTCGGCGTCGAGATGGGTGAGGGCGTAGTCGGCGGAGAGCACGGCCGACAGCGGGGCGCCGGGTGCGGTCTTCACCGCGGTGAGCTCGCGCATCCGGGCGAGGTGGGCGGCGCGCTGCAGGCGCAGGAACGCGGCCGGGTCGCCGTAGCCGGAGGCCATGATCGCCGTGACCTTGGCGAAGATCTCGTTGGCCGCGCTGACGGGCGCGGGCGGTACGGGCTCGCCGAGCCAGGTCCGCAGTGCCAGCGAGCCCTGTTCGGTGAGCCGGTAGGTGGTGCGCTCCGGGCCGCCGTCGCTCTCGGTGGCGTCGACCTCGGCGAGGCCGTCGCGCATCAGGCGCTGCAGGCTCGTGTAGACCTGGCCGTAGGCGAGGGGGCGGGCCTGGGGGAAGCGTTCGTCGTGCCGCCGCTTCAGGTCGTAGCCGTGGCCGGGACCGGCGGCGAGCAGTCCCAGCAGGACGTTGCCGGTGCTCATGCGACGTCCCCCCTTCTCTTCACTCAATACATGTACTCAGTGAATAGTGACAGATGTGCGACCACCCCGCAACGGTCCGCAACGGTCCGCGGGGGCACGGCGGACGGCGGGGGAGGGCTTGCGGGGGTGGGTGGTGCCGGGTCAGTCGGTGACGGCGTACGCCTGCATCGAGTACAGCGAGTAGCCGTACTTCGTGCCGCGCTCCAGCCCCTGCACGCGGAGGAAGCGCGTGTCGGAAGGGGCGTCCAGCCGTACGGAATCGGTGCCGCCGCGGCCGTCGGAGATCACCGCCGCGGTGTGCCAGCTCTGCCCGTCGGCCGAGGTCAGGACCGTGTAGCGGGAGGCGTACGCGTCCTGCCAGCGCAGCACCACCCGGCCGATCCTGGCGGCCCGCGGGAGCTCGGCCTGCACCCAGGCGTCGTCCCGCACACGGGAGGACCAGCGGGTCCCGGGGTCACCGTCGGTCAGCGCCGAGGCCGGGAAGTCGGCGGTCTCGTCACCGGAGGAGGTGGCCGCGGCGCCCGCGGCCAGGTCGGGGCCGCCGGTGCGCGGATAGGCGTGCACCGTGACGGTCTGCCGCACGGTGCGGCCCTCGGCGCGGAACGCCAGCGGCACCTCGTACAGACCGGGCACACCGTCAGCGGGCAGGGACAACCGCACCGGCACCACGACCTTGCCGCCGCGCGGCAGTTCCACCTCACCGGGCGTGACGGCCACGACGCCCTCCGGGGCCTCGGCGGTCAGCGACACCCTGGCGGCGGCGGGCGAGGCGTCGGTCAGCTCCGCGGTGACGGTCGCGGGGGCGCCGCCGAGTTCCAGGTCGGTCTCCGTGCGGTCCAGGGTCATCCGGGCGGCGGGCCGGTCCGCGTACCAGGGGACGATCTCGTGGACGACCGGCGGGTGGGCCCCCGCCGACGGGGTGACCCGCACCGCGTCCGCCCGCAGGCCCTGCGCCGGCAGTTCGGTCCAGCCGCCGCCCAGCGAACCGAGCCGGTGCCAGCCCTGGCCGGGCACCCGCACCTCGACCGACCCGGCGGTACCCGGCCCGGTGTCGGTGAGCACGGTCAGCGCCTCCAGCGGGCGGGGCGAGCCGTACTCCAGGGTCAGCCCCCCGGCGGGCACGCGGACGGTGGTCGTGGCGTCGCCGTCGGAGGCCGCCAGGGACGCGGGGTCGGCGGCGAGGACGCCGGAGGTGCCGTCGTCCTCCGTACCGACGGTGAACTCCCGCACCGTCACGGCGTTCTCCTGCGCGGCGGTCGCGCGCAGCCGCACGTACCGCGCCCGGGTGCCCTCGGGCAGCCGCACGGTCACGGTCCGGTCGTCGTGCACCGTGGCGGCGGTCCGCCAGCCGCCCTCGTCGCCCGCGGAGTACTCCAACACCGCCTCGCGCAGGTAGTCGTCCCGCTCGGGGCCGCGCTGCGCGGCACCCATGGCGACGCGCACGCTGCGGATCGTGCGGGTGCCGCCCAGGTCGACCCCGAAGGCGTCGTCCTGCTGCGGCGGGGCGTCGCTGGCCCAGGCGGTGCCGTCCTTGCCGTCGGTCATCAGCGACGGGTCGGTGGACCGGGCCGAGCCCAGGGTGGCGGTGGCCTTGCGGCCCGCGGTGCGCACGCCGGTCCACGCGTCCGCCGTGGCCAGCGTCCTCGCCAGGAACGGGTCGAGCACCCCGTGCCCCACGGTCGCCGGGCTGTCCGCTATCCGCCGGCGGGTCCGCTCCAGTGCCAGCCGGTCCCGCCACGCGCCGGTGCCGTCACCCGCGCGCAGGGCCACCAGCATGTCGACGGCGTGCTCGCCCGCCGAACCGTACCGGGCCAGCTGGCTCAGCCACGGCCGCACCTCGCCGCCGAAGGAGCCGTCCGCCAGTCCGTCCAGGCGTTCCGGGGCGCCGCGCATCGTGGTGAACGCCCCGCGCAGCCGGCCGGCCGCCTTCTCCAGCCGCTCCCGGCCGCCGTTCGCGTAGGCGTCCAGGAACTCCGCGATGAGCGGGCGCAGATACGCCGACTCGCCCTCGTCCAGCGCCGAGGAGGCCTCGTTGCCCGCCAGGGCGCGCAGTGCGTCGCGGGCTCCGGGATCGCGGCCCGCCAGGTCGTCGACGGCCGCGCGCCAGGAGGCCGCACGGTCGTACCCCCGCGGGTTCCACGCGTAGTCGGCCACCGTGAACAGCGCGATCCGGGAGGCGGCGGGCTGGCGCATCGCCGTCGCCAGCAGTCCCGCGGACGCCGTCGCGACCGCGGGCTCACGTCCGGTGTAGGGGCCGAGGAAGATCCGGTCCTCGGCGAAGTCGTTGACCGGGTAGTCGTCCATCGTCAGCATCGGATGCTGCAACGCCGCCCGCGCGTCGGCGACCTGCCGCCCGGTGATCTCCCCCGGGACGACGCCGACGCCCGTCCAGGCCACCTCGACGCCCCGGTCGAGCACCCGGGCCAGCTCGCCCCGGAAGTCGGTGGCGCCGTCCTGGTAGTACTCCGTCGGCAGCAGCGACAGCGGTACGGCCGCCCCGTGGCGCTCCGCCAGGTGGGCGGCGAGCGCGTTGGCCACGTCGGCCTGTGCCCGGGCCGCCGCCTCGGGGCCGTCGCCGTACGCGTCCGCGTCGGCGTTGCAGTGCCACTCGCTGTAGCTCACGTCCTGGAACTGCAGCTGGAAGCCGCGCACGCCCAGCGCCCACATCGCGTCGGCCTTGCGCAGCAGAGCCCTGCGGTCCTCCTGAGAGGAGAAGCACAGCGCCTGGCCCGGCGACACCGCCCACGCCAGCGTCACGTGGTTGGCCCGGGCCCGCTCGGCCAGCGCGCGGAACTCCGCGCGGCGCGCTGCGGGGTAGGGCTCGCGCCACCGCTCCTGGCGGTAGGGGTCGTCGCCGGGGGCGTACAGGTAGCGGTTCTGCTTGGTGCGGCCGAGGAAGTCCAGCTGGGCGAGCCGCTGCCGCGGGGTCCACGGCTCGCCGTAGAAGCTCTCGGTGACGCCGCGCGTCGCCGCCGCGGGCCAGTCGCGGACGACGATGCCCGGCAGACCGCGCGCGGTCGTCAACTGGCGCAGCGTCTGCGCCGCGTGGAACAGCCCGTCCTCGCCCGCCCCGTCCATCGCCACGACGGCGCGGCCGCCGGTGCGTCCCACGGCGAGCCGGTAGCCGCCGGAGGGCAGGTCGCCGGTGGGCGCGGCGCCCAGGGCGCGCAGCGCGGCGTCGGCCCGTGCGCCGCCGGCGTAGACCACCAGCCCCCGCGGCTCCGCCGCCCCCTCGTGGAGCGTGGTCACGCCCGCGCCGCGCAGGATCGCGCGGAGGGCGTCCAGGGCGTAGGGGTCCGCCCCGGGCCCGGCGACCAGGGTCGCCGTGTCCGGTACGGCGACGGTGCCGCCGCGACTGCGCAGCGACTGCGGCTTGGGGTGGACGGCGGGCGCGGCGTCCGCCGTCACGGTGTCGTCCGTGGTGCCGGGCGCCGTCGTCGGGGTGGCGGGTGGAGCGGCCAGGGCGGCCGGCGTGGTCCCGAGCACCCCGCCGACGACGGCGGCGACGAGCGCTGCCGTGTGGGTCGCGGCGGTTCTCCTGCCCGGGGTCATGGTCCGACAGCCCATCACCCGCACGGAGGGCGTGTCAACGCAGCGACGCGCCCCTTCCGGCCCGTGTCCGCGGGCCGTACCGCCGGTAGCGGGCGGCGCCCGGGGACACGACCGGCCGGTCGAGGGAAAACCCCCGGCCGTCCCACCCCTCCCGCGTGCGAGGATGGCCGAAAACCCGACGAAGGAGACGGACACGTGCCCGGCACCAACCTCACCCGTGAGGAGGCGCGGCAGCGAGCGCGCCTGCTCACCGTGGACGCGTACGACATCGAGCTCGACCTGAGCGGGGCCCAGGAGGGCGGCACCTTCCGGTCGGTGACCACGGTGCGCTTCGACTCCGCCGAGGCGGGTGCCTCGACCTTCATCGACCTGGTCGCCCCCACGGTCCACGAGGTGGTGCTCAACGGCACCGCGCTGGACCCGGCCGAGGTCTTCGCGGACAGCCGCATCGCCCTGCCGTCGCTGCAGGCCGGCGCCAACGAGCTGCGGGTCGTCGCGGACGCGGCGTACACCAACACCGGCGAGGGCCTGCACCGCTTCGTCGACCCGGTCGACAAGCAGGCGTACCTCTACACCCAGTTCGAGGTGCCGGACGCCCGCCGGGTCTTCGCCAACTTCGAGCAGCCCGACCTCAAGGCGAGCTTCACCTTCACCGTGAAGGCCCCAGCCGGCTGGACGGTCATCTCGAACTCCCCGACCCCCGAGCCGGTCGACAACATCTGGAGCTTCGCGGCCACCCCGCGCATCTCCACGTACATCACCGCGCTGATCGCCGGCCCCTACCACGCCGTGCACAGCACCTGGGAGGGCGAGGGCGGCCGCAGCGTGCCGCTGGGCCTGTACTGCCGTCCGTCGCTGACGGAGTTCCTCGACGCCGACGCCATCTTCGAGGTCACCCGGCAGGGCTTCGACTGGTTCGAGGAGAAGTTCGACTTCCCCTACCCCTTCGCCAAGTACGACCAGCTCTTCGTACCGGAGTTCAACGCCGGCGCGATGGAGAACGCGGGCGCGGTCACCATCCGCGACCAGTACGTCTTCCGCTCCAAGGTGACCGACGCGGCCTACGAGGTGCGCGCCGAGACGATCCTCCACGAGCTGGCCCACATGTGGTTCGGCGACCTGGTCACCATGGAGTGGTGGAACGACCTGTGGCTGAACGAGTCGTTCGCCACCTACACCTCCATCGCCTGCCTGGCCTACGCGCCCGGCAGCCGGTGGCCGCACTCGTGGACCACCTTCGCCAACTCCATGAAGACCTGGGCGTACCGGCAGGACCAGCTGCCGTCCACCCACCCGATCATGGCGGAGATCAACGACCTGCAGGACGTCCAGGTCAACTTCGACGGCATCACCTACGCCAAGGGCGCCTCCGTCCTGAAGCAGCTGGTGGCCTACGTCGGCATGGACGAGTTCTTCACCGGCGTGCAGGCGTACTTCAAGCGCCACGCCTGGAAGAACACCCGTCTGGCCGACCTGCTGTCCGCCCTGGAGGAGACCTCCGGCCGCGACCTGAAGACCTGGTCGAAGAAGTGGCTGGAGACCGCGGGCATCAACATCCTCCGCCCGGAGATCGAGACCGCCGCCGACGGCACCATCACCTCCTTCGCCGTGCGCCAGGAGGCCCCGGCGCTGCCGGCCGGGGCCAAGGGCGAGTCGATCCTGCGGCCGCACCGCATCGCGATCGGCGCCTACGAGCTCCAGGACGGCAAGCTGGTCCGCGTCCAGCGCGTCGAGCTCGACGTCGACGGCGAGCTGACGGCGGTGCCCGAGCTCGTCGGCGTCACGCGCCCGGCAGTCGTGCTGCTCAACGACGACGACCTGTCGTACGCCAAGGTGCGGCTCGACGAGGTCTCGCTGGACACCGTCCGCGAGCACCTCGGCGACTTCACCGAGTCGCTGCCGCGCGCCCTGGTGTGGGCCTCCGCGTGGGACATGACCCGCGACGGCGAACTCGCCACCCGTGACTACCTGGAGCTGGTGCTCTCCGGCATCGGCAAGGAGTCCGACATCGGCGTCGTGCAGTCCCTGCACCGCCAGGTGAAGACGGCGCTGGAGCTGTACGCCGCGCCCGAGTGGCGCGAGACCGGCCTCGCCCGCTGGACCGAGGCGACGCTGGAGCACCTGCGCGCGGCCGCCCCCGGCAGCGACCACCAGCTCGCCTGGGCCCGTGCGTTCACCGCGACGGCCCGCACCAAGGACCAGCTGGACCTGATCGCCGGGCTGCTCGGCGGCACGGAGACGATCGAGGGCCTGGCCGTCGACACCGAGCTGCGCTGGTCCCTCCTGGAGCGGCTGGCCGCCACGGGCCGCGCCGACGAGGAGCCCATCGCCGCCGAGCTCGGCCGGGACGCCACGGCGGCCGGTGAGCGGCACGCGGCGACCGCGCGCGCCGCGCGGCCGACGGCGGAGGCGAAGGCCGGGGCGTGGGCCTCGGTCGTCGAGGCGGAGACGCTCACCAACGCCGTGCAGGAGGCGGTCATCGCCGGCTTCTACGAGCCGGACCAGCGCGAGCTGCTGGCGCCGTACACGCAGCGGTACTTCGAGGCGGTCTCGGACGTCTTCGCGTCCCGGAGCCACGAGATGGCCCAGCAGATCATCGTCGGGCTCTACCCGGCGCTCCAGGTCTCCCAGGACACCCTGGACGCCACCGACGCCTGGCTGACGGCGGCCGATCCGGCGCCGGCGCTGCGGCGCATGGTGACGGAGTGCCGTGCCGGGGTCGAGCGCGCGCTGAAGGCCCAGGCCGCGGACGCGGCGGCCGGCTGACCGGTGGGCACAGCCCTGTGAGGGCCCCCGCGGCGCACCGCCGCGGGGGCCCTCGGGTCCTCCGGGAGTCCTCCGCGCTCTGGCACGGGGGGCGCGCGGGGCGCCGCGGGGGCCGCTGCCTCGCGACGTCCCGAGGAACGCTGGGCCGTTCGGGGAGTCCTAGGTGCCGACGCCGGGCCGGCCGCCGGCGATGCGGATGCCTGACGACGGGGGCGCGCCGGGACCGCCGGACGGGCCGGAACGCTCCCGCGGGCGGTACGACCGGCACGAGGTGCCGGGGAACACCTGAAGCCGGGCCGCGGTGCTCCGCGGCCCGGTCAGCGAGGTGGGAAGGGGATCAGCCCTGGGCCTTGCGGGACTTGTCGGTCGCGACGACCAGACCCGCGATGACGAGGAACAGGGCGATCGGCAGGGCGACGTACAGGCCCAGCGTCTGGAGCACGCTCAGACCGGAACCCGGGTCGTCGCCGTCGTCGCGGGTGTTCGCGAACGCGGGGGACGACATCAGCAGCATCAGCGCCGTACCGGCCGTGACGGCACCGGCGCGCAGGGCGTTCTTGTTGAGCTTGTCCACGCTCTCAAAGTAGCGAACGCTCCGGCGGCCCGCGCGTCCGGGGTGGTGTTACGGCCCGTCGGGCGCCGCCATCGCGGTCCGCACCTCGTGCGCCAGCGCGTGCAGCCGGGGCAAGGCGGTCAGCTGCTCCAGGGTGAGCGGCCGGCCCTCGGCGTCCGCCACCGGCAGCCGCCAGTTGGGGTACTGGTCCCAGGTGCCCGGCAGGTTCTGCGGACGGCGGTCGCCGACCCCGTCCGGCAGCCAGACGCCGACCATGCGGGCCGGTGTCCGTGCGAGGAAGCGGTGGACGGCCTTGACGACCGCCTCCTCGTCGCGGGTGCCCTCCGGCAGCATCCCCAGCCGGCCGAGCAGCGCCAGCCACTCCGCGACCTCCACGGCGTCCTCGACCTGCTCCACCTCCAGCGGCCGGGTCAGCAGGCCCAGCCGGTGCCGCAGCCCGACGTGCTCCCCGGTCAGCCGGGCCGCCGTCGTCGGCAGGTCGTGCGTGGTCACCGTCGCCAGCGCGTCCGCCCGCCAGGCCGCGGGCGGCAGCGGACGGGCGTGCGCGGAGCCGTGCGCCCCCTCCCAGTCGCGCTCGAACCAGAGCACCGACGTGCCGAGGATGCCCCGGTCGGCCAGCTCCTCGCGGACGCCCGGCTCGACCGTGCCGAGGTCCTCCCCTATGACGACGGCACCGGCGCGCTGCGCCTCCAGCGCGAGGACGCCGAGCATCGCCTCGGCGTCGTAACGGACGTACGCGCCCCGCGTCGGCGGCTCGCCCTCGGGCACCCACCACAAGCGGAAGAGCCCCATCACATGGTCGATGCGCAGGCCCCCCGCGTGCCGCAGCACGTTGCGCAGCAGGTCGCGGTAGGGCGCGTACCCCGTGGCGGCCAGGGCGTCCGGGCGCCACGGCGGCAGGCCCCAGTCCTGGCCGTGGGCGTTGAAGGCGTCCGGCGGCGCGCCGACCGACATCCCGTGGGCGAGGGCGTCCTGCAGCGCCCAGGCGTCGGAACCGGAGGGGTGCACGCCGACCGCGAGGTCGTGGACGATGCCGACCGCCATGCCGGCGTCCCGCGCCGAACGCTGGGCCGCGGCCAACTGGGAGTCCGTCAGCCAGGCCAGCCAGCAGTGGAAGTCGACCTGGTCCAGACGTTCGCCGCGGAGCCGCGCGACCCGCCCCGAGCGCGGGTCGCGCAGCCCCGCCGGCCAGCCGCGCCACTGCGGGCCGTGCAGCTCGGCCAGCATCGACCAGGTGGCGTGGTCGTCCAGTGCCTGCCCCTGGTCCGCGAGGAAGTCGCAGTACGCGGCCCGCCGTCCCGGCGACAGCGGCACCTTGCGGACCAGCGCGAGCGCCTCGCGCTTCAGCTCCCACACCGCGTCACGGTCGATCAGGGCGTCCTTGAGCAGTACCGAGTCGCGCAGCACGGCCGCCTTGCGCAGCAGGTCCGCGGCCCGCTCGCGGTCGTCGGGGTCGAGGTAGGCGTACTCCGGGATCTCCTCCACCCGCAGGTACACCGGATCGGGGAAGCGCCGAGAGGACGGACGGTACGGCGACGGGTCCGTGGGATGCCCCGGCACGGCCACGTGCAACGGGTTGACCTGCAGGAAGCCCGCGTGCAGCGCCCGGCCCGTCCAGGCCGCGAGGTCCGCGAGGTCGCCGAGGTCGCCCATGCCCCAGGACCGCGAGGACAGCACGGCGTACAGCTGCGCCATGAAGCCCAGGACCCGCTCCGGGGGCCCGGGCAGCCGTTCCGGCGCCACGACGAGCTGCGCCTGCGCCGTGCGCCCGTCGGGGGCCTGCGCGCGCAGCACGTGCCGCCCCACGGGCAGCGGCGTGCCGCTGTCCCAGGTCGTCTCGCCGCCGTCCTCCGTCGTCAGCCGCAGCGCGGTGCCCTCGGGCAGCCGGTGCCGGAGCGGACGTCCCGTCCGCATCACGACGCTGCGGGGGAGCAGCCGCCGCCCCGTACGGTGATCGTGCTCCGCCAGCGCGTTCCGCACCGCCGCCGGGGTCGAGGCGTCGACGCCCAGCGCGGCCAGCACCGCCACGACCGTCCCGTCCGGCACGCGCACCTCGCGGTCCGGCGACGGACGGTAGGTGACGTCCACGCCGTGCAGCGCGGCGAGTCTGTCCCGGTCGGCGGCTTCGGTCATGGGATGCCCTCCTGGGGCGTCATCGCAAGTGCGCTTTCTCCGGACAGCCTCAGCCATACCCACTGCGTGGCCGCACAGTCGCATTCCGTGCACGCGCTCCCCCCAGGAGTGGCGGCACGTCGTGATCCCGGGTTGCGCCGCGAAGCCACCCGCCCTCCCCCCAGCCTTCGGCCGGGGGGACCCCCACCTCCCCCACCCTCTCCGCCGGTCCCGCGACCAACGGCCGGTGGGGGGTGAAGAAGGCGAACCGGGGTTGCCCCTAGTGCTTCCTCACCCCCCACCGGCCGTCATGCGCCCATACGACGGGAGGGGGTGTGTCGGGGCGCGCCCGGAAGCGACGAGCGGTGATGCCGGTGACGAATGATGTCCGGCGAATCCGCGAGCGCTGAGGACGTGCGCCGGCGCGGCCCCGACTCAGGCACACGGTGCGAGGCCCGCGCTGACCGACCGGGGTCACGGGAGGGCGGGCGGGGAAACCGCCCGCCGCAGGCGCAAGAAGCCCGCACACGAACAACCGGCCCGCACCCAACCGGGCCGCCGATGCTCAGGCGAACGGCAGGTCGAACGCGCGCGCGGTACGGGCCCGCCAGGGGGAGGCGGCCTCCAGCTGGGCGGCGAGGGCGAGCAGGGGCCCCTCCTCGCCGTGCCGGGCGCCGAGCATCATGCCGATGGGCAGCCCCGCCGGGGACCATTCCAGCGGCAGCGACACCGCGGGCAGCCCGGCGATGTTCCAGGGCGCGGTGAACGGCGTGAACGCCAGCTGCGCCGCGAAGTCGGCCTCCGGATCGGCGTCGTCGCGCAGGGCGCCCACCGGGGCGGGGAGCTGCGCCAGCGTCGGGGTGAGCACCGCGTCGTACGGCTCGGCGGCCTCGGCCAGTTTGCGGCCCACGCCCTGCATCACCCCCAGCGTGCGGGCGTAGTCGAGGCCGCTTACGTCCTGCCCCTGGGCACGCAGCCAGCGGGTGAGCGGCAGCAGGTCCCGCTCCCGTTCCGGTGACACGGGCGTCAGCGCCGCCAGCACGGCCCACACCGGGGTGAACGCGTCGCGGTCGCCCGGGGCGAGCGGCTGCGGCACGTCCACCACCTCGTGCCCGAGCCCGGCCAGCAGCGCCGAGGTGCGTTCGTACGCCGCCAGCACCTGCGGGTCGACCCGTACGCCCGCGACGTCCGGCACCGCCCAGCGGGCGATCCGCAGCCGGCGCGGCTCCTGCTCGCACCACTGCAGGAACGACCGCTCCGGCGGCGCCAGCCGGAGGGGGTCTCCGGGCGCGGGCACCGCCAGCACGTCGAGCAGGGCGGCGGTGTCGCGGACCGTGCGCGCGATGGGCCCGTTGACGGCCAGTCCGCTTCCGTCGCCCCACGGCGCGGGGCTGACCCGGCCCCGGCTGGGCTTCAGCCCGACGACCCCGCAGCAGCTCGCCGGGATGCGGATCGAGCCGCCCCCGTCGCTGCCCTGCGCCGCCGCCGCGAGCCCGGCCGCCACGGCCGCGGCCGCGCCGCCGCTGCTGCCGCCGGCGCCGCGCGCGAGGTCGTACGGGGTACGGGCGGGCGGGCCCACGGCGCCCTCGGTGTAGGCGGGCAGCCCGAATTCGGGGGTGCTGGTCTTCCCGGTCAGGACGGTCCCCGCGTCCCGCAGCAGACGGACGAGGTGGGCGTCCTGGTCGGCGACCCGGTCGGCGAAGACCGCCGATCCGGAGGTGAAGCGCACCCCGGCGACCGGCGTCAGGTCCTTCACCGGCACCGGCACGCCGAGCAGCGGAGGCAGCCGCCCGCCCTCCTTGAGCACGCGTTCGGCGCGCCGCGCGTCCTCCAGGGCGCGTTCGGGCGTGACGGTCAGGTAGGCCCCGAGGGCAGGGTCGAGCCGCTCGATCCGGTCGAGGTAGTGGGCCGTCAGCTCCACGGGCGACAACGCACCCGCCCGGATGGCCGCGGCCTGTTCCAGCATCGTCAGTTCATGAGGGGCGGACACCCCGCCAGGTTAGGGCCTGCCCCGGGACCGGACACGAGGTGAACGGTGAGGTGAACGTTTTCCGCCGCTGCCGCGTCATAGGGGAAATCGCGGAAGGGGAGGGGCGGGGCGTGGCGCTGCTGAGACGGAGGTCCCGGCCGGGGGAGGGGGAGGACCCCCTCGCGCCGGAGCACCTCGATCGCGTACGGGCCGTCCTGGCGCTCGGCGGGGTGCCGGCGGGGGACCTGCAGGACGGGGTGCAGCAGGTGCGGCTGAAGCTGCTGGAGCACCGGGCGGGCGGCCGCGAGCCGCTGCGGGACCCGGGGGCGTGGGCGGCCGTCGCCGCCTCCAACGTGGCGATGGACTGGCACCGTTCGCGCCGCCGTCAGCAGCGGCTCGGCGAACGCCTGGCGGCCCTGACGCCCCGGGACGAGGCCCGGTACGGCGGGGGAGAGGCGCACGTGCTGGCCCTGGCGGTCGCCGACGGCCTGCAGGAACTCCCGCCGCAGCAGCGGCAGGTGCTGACGCTGCGCTTCTACGCGGACCTGCCCGTGGCGCAGATCGCCACGGCGCTCGGTGTCCCGGAGGGCACGGTCAAGAGCCGTTTGCACGCCGCCGTCCGCGCGCTGCGCGGCCGGCTGCACACCAAGGAGGTGGTGTGACGATGAACGGGAACGAGCACAGGGCAGACGCAGCGGATCAGACGGACGAGGCGGACGTGACGGACGAGGCACTGTCGGCCGCCCTCGCGGACGTGCCGCCGGAGGTGTCCGCCGACAGCGAGGCGTACCGGGCGTACGACGCCGCGCGCGCCGACGTGGCCCTGCTGCGCACCCAGGTGCGGCTGATCGGCGACGCGCTTGCCGCACGGCCCGCACCGGCCGCGGAACGACGCCCCCGCGGGCGCAGGGCGCTCGCGCTGTGCCTGGCCGCGGTCGTGGCGGGCGTGGTGGGGGTCACCGGGGTCGTCCTGGCGAGGAACGCGGCCGTGGGCGACCGCTCGGCAGCGGGCGACGCGAAGTCCACGCCGGAGGGCATCGTCGCCTGCGCGAGCGACATCGCCGAGGGCACCGTGCGCGAGGTGACGCTCACCGGCGAACCGGGGGACCTGCGCGTGGTGATGGACGTCGACCGCCGCCTCAAGCCCGCCGTGGGCGACTCTCGGCTGGCGTTTACGATCCACGTCGACGACGACCACGACGACGTGGCCCCGCCCCCCGGACCCGGGTCCCGGGTCCTGGTGATGGTCTCCGTCCTCCCCGGCGAGCCCGTGGACCTGTACGAGGGCGCCGCGGACATCGCCTCCGCCCGCGCCTGGATGGAGAAGGCCCTACCGGCCTCCCGGGGCCTGCAGTGCGAGAGCGACACCGGATGAGAGGAGTGATGGACATGGGACGCAGGACGGGACCGGCCCTCACCGCGGCGGCGCTGCTCGCGCTCGCCGCGCTCGCCGGCTGCGGGGCCGGCACCGGCGAGACCGACTCCGAGTCGGTCCGCAGCACCGACGCGGAAGTGCTGGCCTGCACCGAACTCGTCGCCGAGGGGACGGTGCTGCGGGTGACGCCCGGGGAGGGACCGGACCGGGTGTCGGTGCGGATGGAGGTGGACCGCTACCTCAAGGGGGAGCGAGCAGACCGCCGGCTGACCTTCCCCGTCGACCGCGACGAGGAGGGGGAGCCCGAGATGGCCGTGGGGAGCCGGCTGCTCGTCAGCGTGATGCTGCGGCCCGCGGGCTACACCTTCGTCCGCCAGGGCGAGGACATCGCCCCTGCGCGGGAGTGGATGGAGCGAGCGCTGCCCCGCTCGCGCACGCTGCGCTGCGGGGAGCAGGAGTACGAGTGGCGACAGAGCTGAAGGGGCGGGCGCTCCGGGGAGCGCCCGCCCCTTCAGGCGGTGATCAGGCCGTGGCCGCGGTTCAGCCCGCGTTGACCTTGTTGATCAGCACGCTGCCGGTGCCGGCGGCGGTGCCGTCGGCGTTGAGCAGCTGGACCTCGCCGAAGAACTGACGTCCCTCGGGAGCCGGGGCCGCGACCAGGACGTTCGCCGCGACGTTCGCGGAGGCGCCGTTGGCCAGCGGCACGGTCGCCGCCTCGTCCACGGAGACCGAGCCCAGCGTCGTCGAGTAGAAGACGTCGCGGTAGTCGTACTCGGTGGTGCCGGCCGGGACCGAGTAGCCGTCCACCGTGATGGTGTACGTGCCGGCCGCCGGGTTGGCGATGCTCACGGCCTCCTCCGAGTCGCCGTCCGCGGACTGGCCGACCACCGCGCCGTTGAGGGACACGGTCAGGTCGAGGTCCGCGGAGGTGTCGGAGGTGCCGCCGATGGCGACGTCCAGCCGGGACGCGCCCGCGGGGACGACGACCGTGCTGGTGACGCTGTCACCGTCGGCGATCGTCTTGCGCGCCGCCGCGGCGGAGCCGAGCGCGCCGCCCTTCAGCTTGCCCTGGACCGGGGCGTAGCCGTTGGTGACCTTCCACGAGACCGGGGCGGCGGTGCCGACCGTGGCCTCCTCGACGGTCTGGACCTCGGGGTCGAAGGAGACGCCGAGCGCGGTCGCGGTCAGGTTGTACGGGTTGTCCAGCACCGGCGAGGTACGGCGCGCCTCGACCTCGATCTCCCACACGCCCGGGATCGGGTTGGCGTAGGAGCGCAGGTCGGGACGGCACCCGTTGGTGGTGGTGTAGTTCGGGTAGCAGAACGTCGTCGTGGTGTTGTCCGCCGGGACGCCCCACGGGGTGATCGCGATGAAGCGCGTCTGGCTGCCGGTGGCCAGGCCGCCCATCTTGACCTCGAGCGTCTTGGCGCCCTCGGGGACGGTCACGAAGTAGGACTTGGTGCCGTTGCGCTGCACCGAGCCCGACGCCTTGACCGCGAACGACGGCTTGGCCTGCGCGGAGGCCACGACCACGGTGTTGAGGATCTGCTGGTCGGTGCCGCGCGTCGAGGGGTCGTCGACCGTCAGGATCGCGCTGTGCAGACCGGTGGAACCGGGCTTGGCCTTGACGCGCACGGTCACCGGCTTGTTCAGCGGCAGCCGTACGTCGTCGTCGTCGGCGAAGCGGAAGGTGCCGTCGTTGTTCACCCAGTCCAGGTCGTGCCGGATGGACCGGTCCGGACCGGTGGTGCGGGTGATGGTGACGTCGTACGTCTTGCTCTGACCGGCCTTCAGGCCGCCCTCGCGGTCGTAGATGCCGGTGCCGTAGCCCGGGGTCGCCAGGAACTGCGACAGGGCCGTGGAAACCGGGGCCTTGACCGTGTAGGTGTGGGCGCCGGCACCGGCCCTGATCAGGCGCCAGGCGTCCTCGATGTCGATCAGGCCGGAGCCCTGGGCGTACGCCGGGACGTCCTTGATCTTGTGCGCCGTGCTGGTCAGCGCGGTGCGCAGGGCCGCCGGGGTCAGCGCGATGCGGGCCTGCTTGGCCGCGGACAGCAGCAGCGCGGAGGCGCCGGCCGCCTGCGGGGAGGCCATCGACGTGCCCTGCAGCATGGCGTAGCCGGGCGGCAGGGTGTAGCCGGCCTCGGCGACCGGGCCACCGGGCTCCCAGGTCGGGATGGTGTTGATGGACGCACCCGGCGCGGAGATGATCGGCGCGAAGCCGCCGTCCTCACGCGGACCGCGCGAGGAGAAGGGCATCATGTCGTACGCCTTGGTCACCTGCGAGCCGTAGTTGGCCGCCCAGGTCTCCTTGGAGATGGTGGCGCCGACGCTCAGGACCTTGTCGGCCAGGCCGGGGTCACCGATGGTGTTGGCGCCGGGGCCGCTGTTGCCGGCCGAGATGACCAGCTGCACGCCGAAGTCGTCGATGAGGCGGGTGTACAGCTGCGCGCGGACGTTGTTGCCGTCGTTCAGCGCGGGCAGGCCGCCGATGGACATGTTGACGATGTCCACACCGCGGTTGACCACCAGGTCGATCATGCCCTCGGTCAGCGCCACGTTGGTGCAGCCGCCGGACCAGGTGCAGGCGCGCGACGAGACGATCTTCGCGCCCGGCGCCGCGCCGTTCATCTTGCCGCCGAACAGGCCGTTGGCGGAGGTGATGCCCGCGACGTGCGTGCCGTGCTCGGACTCGATGACGCCGATGTTGACGAAGTCGGCCTTCTTGCCGACCCAGGTGCCGCCGTACGGGTCCGTGGGGACGTCCTTGCGGACCTGCACCACGAAGGGGATCCGCTCGGAGATGGCGGTGGCGGGGTTGTCGGTGCCGAAGTAGCCGATCTGGAAGCCGTCCTTGTACGGCTTCATCTCGGTGTCGTCGGTGAAGTCCCCGTTGTCGTTCAGGTCGAGGCGGACGGTGCCCTTCGCCGGGTCGTACAGCACGCCCCAGTAGTCGGTGGTGTCGCCGTCGCGGTTGAGGTCACCGGCCATGTCGCCACCGGCGGTGGCGGACTCGAAGAAGACCGTGACCTGCTGCGTCGCCTCGGGGGCGGTCCAGGTGCGGCCCTGGTAGGTGACGCGCGGACCGTTGGTCATGCGGCGCCAGGTGGCGTCGCCGTCGGTGATCGGGTCGGTCGCGGTGACCCAGTCGACGATCTTGCGCTCGCCGGTCGTGGTCTTCTGCAGCGCCGGGTGACCGAGGTCCACGCCCGAGTCGAGGATGCCGATGGTGACGCCGCGGCCGTCGGCCTTGGGGTTGTCCTTGACGAAGTCCACCGCGCCGGTCTCGAAGGCCGGCTGGTAGGGGTTCTTCGCCGGGGTCTTCGCGTCGGGACCCGGGTAGGTGGTGGAGCCGTGGCCGTGGCCCTTCGAGGACCCCTTGCCGCCGTCGGCCGACGGGGACGGGTCGTCGAGGACGATCTCCTGCTTGAGGTCGATCGCCTGCACCGACGAGAGCTTCTGCGCCGCCGCGATCGCCGTGTCCGCCTTGCCCGTCGGGACCGTGGCGCGGACGTAGCCGAGGTTGTCGTAGGTCCGGTCCACCGACGCGCCCTTGAGCGCGCCGAGCTCGTCCGAGACCTGCTCGGTGGAGCCCTTCTTGGTGGCGATCATGAGGGTGACGTTCTTGTCGCCACCGGCCTTGGCCTCGGCGAGCAGTTCGGCGTCGGCCGCTCCGAGCTTGTCGTGCGCGGTCTTCACCGCCGCGTCCGCCGGGTCGCCGGTCGTGTCGGCGAAAGCGGTGGAGGCGGAGATTCCGGTCGTCGTCAGCGCGGCCACCAGGCCCGCCGCGAGCGCGACACGGACCACGCGTCTCTTCCCGCGTATGTGATCGAGAGACATGGGCATCCTGTTCAAGATTTGGGCGCCAGTTGACCGACACATTGCGCCATCCGTGGGGCTGTTGGGGAGTGCCGTAGATGGCGTAAGACCGACATGACGCGAATACGTCAAGAAGCCGGGACCCGTCACGGGGCGCGAAGCATCCCGAACCGGCCCATTGCGTCCGGCCGTCCGATGACCCGGGGCTCGCGACGGTGCGCGGCGCCGGGGCGGTCGGTGAACACCGGATGAGCGTCCGGCCGCCTGGGGACCGGCCGCCGGTGACCGGCGGGAGGACTGCTGATCCATGTCCGCAGATGGGTGCCGGACGTTCCGTTTCCGTTGCACCGCAGGCCATCCAGGGTGCCAACGATCCGGTGAGGAGCGGCACCGCGGTGCCGCCGCAGCCACCGTCCACCGGGGGAACCCGCCATGTCTGGTCCCGTGTCCGCTGCCGCCCTCAGCCGTCGCAACGTCCTGATCGCCTCGGGTGTGACCGCCCTGGGTACGGGGCTCGGTTTCGCCCTCGTCCCCGGTTCGGGCGACGCGAAGGCACAGCCGCCCGGCGCCGAACCCGGCGCCGAACCCGCCTCCGGTGCCGCCCCGTCGGCACCGTCCGCTCCGGCCGCCGCCGAGCCCTTCACCGCCGGCACGACCCTCCAGTCCGTCGCCTCGCCGCGCGGCGGCGGGGGCTATCGCCGGCTCGGTGACGGCCCCGGGTGGAAGCGGGTCGTCCGCACCGAACTGGGCGCCGCCAAGAGCGGCCGCGCCGCGCGCCGTACACCCCTGTCCTGCTTCGTGCAGTTCACCGACCTGCACCTCACGGACGTGCAGAACCCGCAGCGTTACGAGTTCCTGCGCTCCGCCGCCTCCGCGGGCTGGCGTCCCCAGGAGGCGCTCACCAACGCCGGCGCCGTCTCCCTGGTCGAACGGGTCAACGCCCTGCGGCACGGGCCCGCCACCGGCACGCCCATCGGTTTCGTCATGACCACCGGCGACAACACCGACAACAACTCGCGGATCGAACTGGACTGGTTCCTCGCGGTGATGAGCGGTGGCCGCTTCACCCCCGACTCCGGTGACCCGCACCACTACGAGGGCGTCCAGGACTCGGGCCTGAAGCTCTTCTGGCAGCCGGACGCCGCCCTGCGCGACGTCGACAAGGCGCTCGGCTACCCCCGCCTGCCCGGTTTCCTGGCCGCCGCGGTCCGCGAGCTCAACAGCCCGGGACTGAACGTCCCCTGGTACTCCACCATCGGCAACCACGACCAGCTGTACGGGGGTTCGTACGCCGCCTCGTCCTTCTTCCACGACCTCGCGCTCGGCTCACGCAAGTTGTTCTCGCTGCCTCCGGCCGAGGCCGAAGCCGTCAACGCGTCCCTGCGCGAGGGACCCGACCCCCAGGGCACCCGCTTCCGCCAGGCCTGGAACCGCTACAAGTCCGGCGCCCGCACCGTCACCCCCGACGAACGTCGGGCACCGGTAACCCCGCGCGAGTACATCGCCGCCCACCTGGACCCGGCGCACGCCGGCGCCGGTCCCGTCGGCCACGGCTACACGACGGCCGAACTCGACTCCGGCCTGCTCCACTACGCGTTCCGGATCTCCGGCGGCGTGCTCGGCGTCAGCCTCGACACCACCGACCGGGGCGGCGACTACCGGGGCTCCCTCGGCACGGCCCAGTTGGACTGGCTGGACCGGACGCTCACCACGCACGCCGACGACACCGTCCTGGTCTTCAGCCACCACCCCAGCTGGTCGATGACCAACCTGGTCCGCGACCCCGCCCGCCCCAGCGAGCGGCGGCACGGTGGCGACGAGGTGCTCGCGCTGCTCCGCAGGCACCGCAACGTCGCCGCCTGGATCAACGGGCACAGCCACAAGAACAAGATCGTCCCGCACGGCACCTTCTGGGAGGTCTCCACCGCCTCCCACGTCGACCACCCGCAGCTGGCCCGGATCGTCGAGCTGACCGACAACCACGACGGCACGCTCTCGCTGCTCTGCACGCTCGTGGAGTCCGCGGCTCCCTACCGCACCGACTTCACCGACCTGTCGCAGACCGGACTCGCCGCCCTCTACCGCGAGCTCGCGTTCAACTCCCCGGGAGCCCGCACGACGCTCTCCGGCGAGCCGGGCGACCGCAACGTGGAACTGCTGCTGAAGAAGCGCTGACCGCCGCGCTCACCGCGGGAGCACCACCACCCACGACGCGGGGTTGCGGTCGGCCGCGGCCATCAGGGCCGTACGGACGACGGTGGCCTGCTGCTCCAGGGACTCCCGCAGCTTGCGCGGCGTGATGTGCACGACCGAGATGCCGAGCCGCTCCAGGTGCTCGCGCTTGCGGGCGTACTCGCCCCACAGGGCGTCGTCCTCCTGCCGGGGCACGCGGGCGTCGAGCTCCACCGCGACCGCGTGCTCCGGCCAGTACGCGTCCACGCCGCCCAGGTGCGGGCCGCCCGGCAGCCGCAGGTCGACGTTCCACAGCGGATCGGGCAGCCCGAAGCAGCGCACCATCGTGTACAGCCGGCTCTCGGCGATCGCCCGGCCCTCGGCCACCAGCGCGTCGACCGCCTCCACCACGTGCGGCCGGGACAGCAGACGGGCCCGGCTCAGCTCCCCGACCAGCGCCGTCGCCTCGCAGTGGCCGCCACGCACCGCCTCGGTCAGCACCTGGTGGACCGCCCGGGCGTCGTCCAGCTCCTCCACCGCGTCCGCCAGCGCCCGGGGCAGCGGCGCGCACGGCATGCCCTGCACCTCCCGCGGCCGGGGCAGCGCGGTGGTGCGCACCAGTCCCACGTCACCCACGGCGCGCAGCCTGCGCTGCCGGGCCACCAGCAGGTCGATCCGGTCCAGGCCGACCAGCGGCGGCACCGAGGAGAAGCGGTGCAGGGCGAGCGCCGCGAGGCCCGTGACCATCGCCTCGCGGCCCGCGTAGAGCAGCGCCGCCCGGACCCGCTCGTCGCCGGTGGGCCGCCCGCGGTGCAGGACGTACACCCGGGGCAGCACCTCCTGCCAGGGGCCGCCGGGGCGGCAGCGCTCGGCCAGCGTCTCGGGGGTGACGCCGTGCTCCCGCAACTGCCGGGCCGACAGCACCGTCGGCCGGGTACGGGAGAGGTGGTCGAGGGGGCGGGGGCTGAGGGGGATGTTGTGGTTCATGCCGGGTGGATTCCCGCATCCCTCAGGGAGCCTAACGGCTGTTACCGTACCGTCGACAAATGCGGACATCCCCGCACTAAAGTTCAGACGTTCGGTTGCCGAGTGCCATTTTTCACCTATCCGGGTGACCGGCCTTGCCCCACCTGCTCCCCGGCCCTGGCGATGCTGCCGCACCACCGGGCCGGGCGGTACCCCACGTACGCCATTGGGGTGACCGGTCACCTGTTCCCTTCCGGGAGGGAGGCCTCAGACCGCCCCCGCCGCCGCGTCCCGCTCCTGGGCCCGCAGCGCCCGCGCGAGGTCGTCACGGCACTCGGCGACCAGCCGGCGCAGCGCCGGCGGCGCGTCCGCGTGCCCGCCCAGCCAGGCGTCGGCGGCGTCGAGGGTGGCGGGCCGGTCCTGGTGGTGCGGGAAGAGCCCGCGGACGACGGCCATGCCGATCTCGATCGAGCGCTCCTTCCAGACCCGCCCGATCACGTCGAAGTAGCGGTCCGCGTAGGGGGCGAGCAGCTCGCGCTGGCCCGCCTGGTCGAAGCCCGCGATGGTGGCCTCGACGAGCGCGTTGGACAGCGCGTCGGACTCCACGACCGACGCCCAGCACTGCTCCTTGACGGCCGCGGAGGGCCGTGCCGCCAGGCAGCGCACCTGGTGCCGCTTGCCGGAGGCGGTGTCGTCGCGGGCGAGCTCCGCCGCGACGGCGGCCTCGTCGGCCGTGCCGCCGGCGGCCAGCGCTTCCAGGAAGGTCCAGCGCAGCTCCTGGTCCACGTCGAGTCCGTCGATCTTCTCGGTGCCGTCGAGCAGCCCGCGCAGCACGTCCGCCCCGGCCTCCCCGGAGGCGACGGCCGCGTAGAAGCGGGCCCAGGCCAGCTGGTGGCCGCTGCCCGGGGCCGCCGCGCGAAGCTCGCGCAGCGCGCCGTCCGCCAGCTCGCGCCCGCCCTGCCCGCGCCAGGCGGGTGCCGCGTAGTCGTTCAGGGCCGTACGGGCCTGCATGTGCAGCCCCTGCAGGACGCCGATGTCGGTCTCGGCGCCGGCGAAGCGCAGCACCAGGCCGAGGTAGTCGCGGGCGGGCATCAGGCCGTCGCGGGTCATGTTCCACACCGCGGACCAGGCCAGGGCGCGGGCCATGGGGTCGGTGAGCGAGCCCAGGTGCTCCCGGACCGTGGCCAGGGAGTCCTCGTCGAAGCGGATCTTGCAGTAGGTCAGGTCGTCGTCGTTGACCAGCACCAGGTCGGGCCGCTCCGCCCCGGCCAGCTCGCCCACCACCGTGCGCGGGCCCGCGACGTCGGTCTCGGCGCGCGCGTAGCGCTCCACGGTGCCGTCCGCGGTGCGCCGGTAGAGCCCCACCACGACCCGGTGCGGGCGCAGCTCGGGGTGCGAGGCCGCGGCCTCCTGCACCACGGCCAGCTCGGCGATCCGCCCGTCGGCGTCGTACGTCGCCTGCGGGGTCAGCGAGTTGACGCCCGCGGTCTGCAGCCAGGACCGGGACCACCCGGCCATGTCGCGCCCCGAGGTCTCCGCCAGCACCGACAGCAGGTCGCCCAGCTCGGTGTTGCCGTAGGCGTGGCGCTGGAAGTAGCGGCGCGCGCCCTCCAGGAAGGCGTCCCGCCCGACGTAGGCGACCAGCTGCTTGAGCACGCTGGCGCCCTTGGCGTAGGTGATGCCGTCGAAGTTGAGCTTGGCGTCCTCCAGGTCGCGGATGTCGGCCGTGACCGGGTGGGTGGAGGGCAACTGGTCGGCGCGGTAGGCCCAGGCCTTGCGGCGGTTGGCGAAGGTGATCCAGCCCTCCTTGTACCGGGTGGCCTCCACCAGCGAGAACGCGCCCATGAAGTCGGCGAAGGACTCCTTCAGCCACAGGTCGTCCCACCACCGCATGGTGACCAGGTCGCCGAACCACATGTGCGCCATCTCGTGCAGGATGACGTTCGCCCGGCCCTCGTAGGACGCCTGGGTGACCTTGCCGCGGAAGACGTACTCCTCGCGGAAGGTGACCAGCCCCGGGTTCTCCATCGCGCCGATGTTGTACTCGGGCACGAAGGCCTGGTCGTACTTCCCGAAGGGGTACGGGTAGCCGAAGTGGTCGTGGAAGAAGTCCAGGCCCTGCTTGGTGACGGTGAAGATCTCCTCGGCGTCGAAGTGCCGGGCGAGGCCCTTGCGGCACAGCGCCCCCAGGGGGATCTCCAGCTCGGAGCCGTCCGGCAGCGCGCGCCGGTAGGTGTCGTGGACCATGTGGTACGGCCCGGCGACGACGGCCGTGATGTACGTGGAGATCGGCCGGGTCGGCGCGAAGTGCCGCGTCTCGCCGCCGTCGGAGACCCCGGTGACACGCTCGTTGCCGAGCACCACCCAGGACTCGGGCGCGGTGACGGAGAAGGTGAACGGCGCCTTCAGGTCGGGCTGCTCGAAGTCGGCGAAGACCCGGCGGGCGTCGGCCGGCTCGTACTGCGTGTAGAGGTAGACCTCGCCGTCCTCGGGGTCGGTGAAGCGGTGCATGCCCTCGCCCGTCCGGCTGTAGGCGCACTGCGCGTCGACGACCAGGACGTTCTCGGCGGCCAGGTCGTCCAGCGTGATCCGCGTCCCGTCGAAGACCACCGCGGGGTCCAGCTCCCGGCCGTTGAGCGTCACGGACGTGACGGAGGGCGCGAGCAGGTCCGCGAAGCTGGACGCGCCGGGCTCCGTGCAGCGGAACCTGACGGTGGTCACGGACCGGAACGTCCGCTCCTCCGGGCGCAGCGCCGACCGCAGGTCGAGGGCGACCTCGTAACCGTCCACGGCCAGCAGCCGTGCCCGCTCTCGGGCCTCGTCACGCGTGAGGTTCTCACCGGGCACGGGGTCTCCATCCTTCGCACGCCGTCGTGGGATCTGTCTTGTGGACGCCAGGCATCTTCGCACGTCGGCCCTGACGGCGGCGCACGGGAATGGGGATGGCACCGAGGGCGTTGCGCGTTGCGGACCACGTGTCACCGCATCATGCCCAGAGGAGAGAACCGTGACCGAGACCACGACCACCCCCACCCCGGTGGACTTCTGGTTCGACCCCGCCTGCCCTTGGGCGTGGATGACCTCACGCTGGATGCTGGAGGTGGAGAAGGTGCGCCCCGTCGAGGTGCGCTGGCACGTGATGAGCCTCGCGGTGCTCAACGAGAACCGTGACGAGCTGCCCGAGCAGTACCGGGAGTTCCTGACCACGGCCTGGGGCCCGGTCCGCGTCTGCATCGCCGCCGAGCAGAAGTACGGCAGCAAGGTGCTCGGCCCCCTCTACACCGCCCTGGGCACCCGTATCCACAACCAGGGCCTCGGCCACAAGGACCACGACGTCATCGTCGCCGCCCTGGAGGAGGCGGGCCTGCCCGCCGACCTCGCCGACTTCGCCCGCAGCGACGCCTACGACGCGGAGCTGCGTGCCTCCCACCAGGAGGGCATCTCCAAGGTCGGCCAGGACGTCGGCACCCCGGTCATCGCGGTGCCCGGTGCCGACGGCGAGCAGATCGCCTTCTTCGGTCCGGTCGTCACGCCGGCGCCCAAGGGCGAGGCCGCGGCCCGCCTGTGGGACGGCACCCTGCTCGTCGCGTCGACCCCCGGCTTCTACGAGATCAAGCGGACCCGCGACCAGGGCCCGGTCTTCGACTGAGGCAGCCGGTCCGGTTCAAAAGTGCCGGAGCAGTTCGGGGAAGGCCGTCAGCCGCAGCACCCGCCCGTCGGCCGTGTCGAGCTCGGACTGCTCCAGCACCCAGGTGTTCTCGTTGGGGATGAACACCGCGCTCATCCCCGCCTCGCGCGCGGGCAGGATGTCCGACTTCGGGGAGTTCCCGATCATCCAGCTCCTGCCCGGCGCGTAGCCGTACCCCGCCAGCAGGTCGCGGTAGGTGTCCGCGGCCTTCTCCGGCACGATGTGCACCCCGCGGAAGCGGTCCGCCAGCCCCGAGGCGGCCACCTTGCGCGCCTGCTCCTCCTCGTCGCCCTTGGTGAGCAGCAGCAGCTCGTGGCGGGTGCCCAGCTCCTCCAGCGTGCTCGCCACACCGGGCATCAGCTCCACCCGGTGCTCCACGAAGGCCACCGCCAGCTCGTCCACCCGCCGGAGCTCGGCCTGCGTGACGGGCCGCTCCCGCAGCCGCTCCAGGAGCTCGCCGAGGCTGCGCAGGAAGACCTTGCTGCCGTAGCCGTGGACGACCGCGTTCGCCGCCTCGATCTCGTTGAGCAGCGCCCTGATCTGCGCGCGGTCCAGGACGGGATGGTCCACCCAGTCCAGGAAGTCCTCTATGACCCGCTCGAAGACCACGTTGTTCTCCCACAACGTGTCGTCCGCGTCGAAGACCAGTACCTGTCCGGTCAGCCGTGCCTCGTCCATCCCGCGAGCGTATCCAGCACCTGCCTCCTGGGGCCGCGCATTTTCCGCGCGGCGCTACGCGTGCCGTCCGGCGAGGGCCGCGTCCAGCTCCGCGCGGGACGGCGGATCGGCGCCCACCCGCGTGCAGTTGAGCGCCGCGGCCGTGACGCAGCGCTCCAGTACGGCGGCGAGCCCCTCCCGCGAGGCGGGGACACCCTCGCCGGCGATCGCGTCAAGCAGCGCCGCCTGGAAGGCGTCGCCCGCGCCGATGGTGTCGACGACGTCGACCTCGGGCGCGGCCACCCGTACGAGGGCACCGTCGGTCACCGCGAACGCGCCGTCCGGACCCAGCGTGACGACCGCGAGCCGCGGCCCCTCGGCGAGCAGCGCCCGGGCGGCCTCCTCCGGGGCGAGCCGCGGGAAGAGCCAGGCCAGGTCGGCGTCACTGGCCTTGACCACGTCGGTGACCCCGGCCAGCCGCAGGCACGCCCGGCGGTAGGCCAGCCGGTCGGGCTGGACGGCCGGGCGCACGTTGAGGTCGGCGACGACGGTGCGCCCCGGCAGGGCGTGCAGGTCGCGGCAGAGTTCCAGCACCCGCGTCGCACCCGGTTCGACCACCGCGGCGAGCGAACCGGTGTGCAGCACCGCGGTGTCCGCGGGCAGCGGCAGCCGCTCCGGGTCCCACGCGGCCAGGAAGTCGTAGGAGGCGGAGCCGTCCCGGTCCAGGTAGGCCATCGCCAGCGTGGTGCGCCCGGCCGGGCTCGTGGCGCGGACGACCTCGACCCCGGTGGACTCCAGGTGCGCCCGCACCAGTTCGCCGGGCGGGTCGTCGCCCCACGTGGTGACCAGGGTGGTGGGCCGCCCCAGCCGGTGCAGGCCGACCGCGACGTTGGCCGGGCTGCCGCCCGGCACGGGGGTGACCTGCCGCTCCCCGGAACGCCACAGCAGGTCGACGAGGACCTCGCCGACGACGCCGACGCGGGAGGGGGAGGACGGAGCGCTCATGCGGGCAGCATAGGAGGCCGTCGTACGGGCGCCGGAGCGGTGTCGGACCCGGCCGGTGGCGCCGCTCCGGCGGTGATTGGAGAAACCCCACTAAGGCTCGGGTGACGAAGCTCACGCTCGGCGCCGCATCCTTGTAGGAAGGCGACCAACGCCGTGATCAGGCCTTTGTGATCGGCGGACGATGATCGGCGGGGGCGAGGCGGGTTAACGTCACGGTGTCCCGAACCGACCCTCACCCCGCGGAGTCACCCGATGGCCAGCGCAGTTCCCGCCGCTTCCGCCGTACGGACCCACCCGGTCCTCGCCGACCTCATCCCCGCGTCGCGGTTGCGCGACGTGGCCCTCGTCGCCGGTGGCGCCGTACTGACCGGCCTGGCCGCGCAGTTGTCGGTCCCGGTCCCCGGGTCGCCGGTGCCCGTGACGGGCCAGACCTTCGCCGCGCTGCTGGTGGGCACCGCCCTCGGCGCTCGCCGCGGCTTCCTGGCGCTCGCGCTGTACGCGGTCGCCGGTGTCGCAGGCGTGCCGTGGTTCGCGGAGGGTTCGTCGGGCGCTGCGGCGCCGAGCTTCGGCTACATCCTCGGCATGGCGCTGGCGTCGGCGCTCGTGGGCGCGCTGGCCCGGCGGGGTGCGGACCGCAGCGTGTGGCGGATGGCCGGCGTCATGGTGGCCGGCAGCGCCGTCACCTACGCCGTGGGCGTCCCCTACCTCGCGCTGGCCGCGCACCTGACGCTGGGCCAGGCCGTGGCGCTGGGCCTGACCCCGTACCTCATCGGCGACGCGCTGAAGGCCGCCCTCGCCATGGGCGCGCTGCCCGCCGCCTGGAAGCTGGTCGACTGGCGCGACTGACCGGCCACGACCTGCGACGCACCCGGGTGGGGGCGGGGCGAAGGCCCCGCCCCCACCCGTTCTCCGTCAGTGCCGTGGCGCCGGCCCGCGCCGGGTCAGCCACAGGCCCGCGCCGCCCGCGGCCAGCAGCAGGCCGCCGCCCAGCAGGAGGACGGCCGTGCGGCCGGGGGCGCCGGTGTCCGGCAGCGTGCCGGGTGCGGAGGGACCGGCGCTCGCGGAGGTGTCGGGGCCGAAGGGCACGTTGTCGGTGCCCAGCAGCAGCGGGGTGTCGGGGGCGTTCGGCGTTGGCTTGCCGGTGCCGAACGGAACCGGTCCCTGCTGCCACAGCAGGGTGCCGGTGTCGCCGAGCATCACGGGCAGGCAGATCTTGCCCTTGCCCTGGAGGTCGTAGGTCGCGGACACGGTGTAGGTCCTGCTCTTCCCCGCGGCCAGTTTTCCGACGGCGCAGCTGAATCCGCTGTTGGAACCGTCCGGGAGCTGTGCCTTCGGAATCGGGTCGCAGCCCCGCACGGCGGTCACCGCGAGGGCGTCGAAACCGACCACCAGGAGCCGGAGCCCAGGGGACTGGGCGTCACTCTTGTTGACCACCCGGGCCGTGATCGAGGTCTTTTCTGTCGTGTTGTCGACGGAGATCCTGGACGGCAGTTCCGTGCTCACCTTCACCCCGGCCGGGGCGCTCGGACCAGGCGTACCCCCCTGGCCGCTGCCCGGCACGGGCTCGGCACCGTACACAGGTCCGGCGAACGCCAGCGCCAGCACCGCGGCCGCCGCGGCCGATTTCCGAACATGAATTCGCCGATTGAAAAGGCGCATTTTTCTTCCCTCTTCTGCCCCGCATCAGCGGTATCTGAAGAGAGGTACCACAAGATTCCGGGCAACTATGCTGTCATGGTGGCAAGTTCATACTTCTGTCCCGGTCCCCGCGTGAATTGCGGGCCACCGGACAGGAATTGAGGGGCATGGGGAATTCTTCCCGCAGTGGGGAGTCCGGGCATGGTGGGAAATGCGGGTGGTGAGGTGCGCGGCCGGCTGGTGGTCGGCCGCTACCGACTGGGGGAGCCGATCGGTCAGGGCGGCATGGGCCGCGTCTGGCGGGCGGTCGACGAGGTGCTGGACCGGCAGGTCGCGGTCAAGGAGATGCGACTGGACGACATGGAGGCGGAGGACGCCCGGGTCCGTCGCGAGCGCAGCCTGCGGGAGGCGCGCGCCACGGCCCGGATCGACCACCCGAACGTGGTCCGGATCTACGACGTGGTCCAGGAGGACGACCGGCTCTGGATCGTGATGGAGCTGGTCGACTGCCGGTCCCTGGAACAGATGCTGGCGCAGGACGGCCCGGTGGCCGTGACCGAGGCCGTACGGATCGGGACCGGGCTGGCCCGCGCGCTGCGCGAGGTGCACGCGGTCGGCGTGCTGCACCGCGACATCAAGCCCGGCAACGTGCTGATCGACGCCCGGGGACGGGTCGTCCTCACCGACTTCGGCATCGCGGCGATCCAGGACGCCACGGCGCTGACGATGGCCGGGATGCTGGTCGGCTCGCCCGACTACATGGCCCCCGAGCGCGTGGAGGGCCGCCACCAGGGACCGCCGTCGGACCTGTGGTCCCTGGGCGCGACCCTCTGCGCCGCCCTCGAGGGCAGGTCCCCGTTCTCCCGCGCCACCACCCTGGCCACGCTGCACGCGGTGCTCTACGAGGAGCCCCTGCTGCCGGCCGGCGCCGGGCCGCTCCACGGCACCCTGGCGGCCCTGCTGCGCAAGGACCCGGCGGAGCGGATGACCCTGGACGGCCTCGACGAGGCGCTCGCGGCCCTCGCCGCGCCCCCGGGCGGCCCGACCGTCGTCACCCGGCAGGCGCCGCCGCCCCCGGAGGAGGGGCGCACCCCGACGCTCGCCGTCGGACGGGCCGCCCGGGAGCCGGCTGGCGGACCGGAAGCGGCGCCCGAGCCGCAGGACGCCGTCCCGCCGGGCTGGGAGCGCCGCATCACGGAGGCATCACCGGCGCCAGGACCGGAACCGGACCCCGGACCGCGACAGGGCCCCGGACCGGAGCCGGACCCCGCGGCGCCGCCGGTGTCCCCGCGCCCCCCGGCCTCCTCGCGCGTCCGACGGGTGGCCCTGCTGACCGCCGCGGGAGCGTCCGCCGCGGCCGTCGCCGTCACCGCCGTCCTGCTCACTGCGCCGCGCACCGGCCATCGCGAGGGCCCCGTCGTCGCGGGCACCAGCCGTCCCCCGTCCACCGGCGCCACCTCGTCCACCGGCACGTCCACCGGCACTCCCGCCCCCGGGGAGCGCAACGAGACCGGCTTCGCCTGGGAGCCGCCGCGGGGCTGGACGCGCAGCGCCAAGAGCCCGTCCAACGTCCACTACCACGCCCCGGACGGACGGCAGGAGATCGCCGCCTCGTACGCACTCGCACGGGGCGGCGATCTCCTGGAGCAGTGGCGCGCCTTCGAGGCCGGTTCCCACGACGTGCCCGGCTACCGGAAGACCCGGCTGGAGCGGACGTCGTTCCGCGGTCGTCCCGCCGTCGTGTGGGAGTACGCCTTCACCCAGGCCGGCGCGCCCTGGCGGGCGCGGCAGCTCGGCTTCACCGAGGGGGGCAAGTCGTACCAGCTGAACGTCTGGTACGCGGCTTCCGCCGAGTCCGCCGCGCTGGCCGCCTACGACCGGGTGGGGGAGTCCTTCCGGCCCTTGTGAAGCAGCTGGCGCACCACCGCGACGGCGACCACGCCGAGCCCCACCAGCACCGAGACGACCACCTGGTCCCGACCGCCGCCGTCGGCGGTGTCGGTGAGCATGTAGCCGAGCACGAACACGATCATCGCGATCGTCGCCCAGGTCAGGTACGGGTACAGCCACATCCGCACCCGCAGCCGCTCCGGGGCCTCCTTCAGGATGATCTTCCGCATGCGCAGCTGGGAGAAGCAGATCACCAGCCACACGAACAGCGCGATCGCACCGGAGGCGTTGAGCAGGAAGAGGAAGACGGTGTCGGGGTACTTGTAGTTGAAGAAGACCGCGACGAAGCCGAAGACGACCGAGCCCAGGATCGCCGCCTGCGGCACACCGCGCTTGGTGGTGCGGGCGAACGCCTTCGGCGCGTCACCGCGCCGGCCCAGCGAGAAGGCCATGCGCGAGGCCGTGTAGAGGCCGGAGTTGAGGCAGGACAGCACGGCCGTGAGCACGATCACGTTCATGATCTGGCCGGCGTGCGCGATGCCGATCGAGTTCAGCGCGGCGACGTAGGAGCCGTCCTTGGCGATCGACGGGTCGTTCCACGGCAGCAGCGACACCACGATGAAGATCGAGCCCAGGTAGAAGACGCCGATCCGCCAGATCACGCTGTTGGTGGCCTTGGTGACCGCGCGCTCGGGGTCGGCGGACTCGCCCGCGGCCAGTGTGACGATCTCGCTGCCCATGAAGGAGAACACGACCAGTAGCACACCGGTGAGGATCTTGCCGGGGCCGTTGGGGAGGAAGCCGCCGTGCGCGGTGAGGTTGCCCAGCCCCACGGCGTCGTCGTGGCTGCCGGGCAGCACGCCGAAGACCGCGAGCGCGCCGAGCACGATGAAGCCGGCGATGGCCACGACCTTGATCCCGGCGAACCAGAACTCGAACTCGCCGTAGGAGGCCACCGAGGCCAGGTTGGTCGCGGTGAGCACGACCATCACGATCAGCGCCCAGCCCCACTGGGGCACGGCCGGGACCCAGCCCTCCAGGATCTTGGCCCCGGCGGTCGCCTCGACCGCCAGCACCACGACCCAGAAGAACCAGTACAGCCAGCCGATGGAGAAGCCGGCCCAGCGGCCCAGCGCGCGATCGGCGTAGGCGGAGAAGGAGCCGGAGGTGGGGTTCGCGGCCGCCATCTCGCCCAGCATGCGCATGACGAAGACGACCATGGTGCCGACGAGGGCGTACGACAGGAGGATGCCGGGGCCGGCGGCGGCGATGCCGGAGGCGGAGCCGACGAAGAGGCCGGCGCCGATCACGCCGCCGATCGCGATCATCGACAGGTGGCGGTTCTTGAGCCCGGCCTTCAGGCCCGAGCCGTCCTGCTGTTCCGTCGCGGCCTCGTGGGCCGGAGCGGTGGAGTCGGCCACTGGGGTGGGGGGACGTGTACTCATGGGGTGGCATGAAACACGGCCCGGCTGGACCGGGGGAACCTTTGATTCCGTTTTGTTGTCTTACCCTCAAGGCACCCTCAAATCCCCCTCACGCAACACCCACGGCATGTCGCCCAGCGTGCCCGTGCGACACTCGTCCGTATGCGCGTGTACCTCGGTTCCGACCATGCCGGCTTTGAACTCAAGAACCACCTTGTGGAGTGGCTCGAGGCCAACGGGCACGAGCCCGTCGACTGCGGCCCGCACATTTACGACGCCCAGGACGACTACCCGCCGTTCTGCCTGCGCGCCGCGGAGCGCACCGCCGCGGACCCCGGCTCCCTCGGCATCGTGATCGGCGGCTCGGGCAACGGCGAGGCCATCGCGGCCAACAAGGTCAAGGGCGTGCGGGCCGCGCTCGCCTGGAGCCAGGAGACCGCGACCCTCGGCCGCGAGCACAACGACGCCAACGTCATCAGCATCGGCGCCCGCATGCACACCACCGACGAGGCCACCAAGTTCGTCGAGGTCTTCCTCGGCACGCCCTACTCGGGTGAGCCGCGCCACACCCGCCGCATCGACATGCTCACCGCGTACGAGACCACCGGCGAGCTGCCCCCGATCCCGCCGCACCACCCGCAGGAGGGCTGATCCGGGCATGCCCGAGGGGCATACGATCCACCGCCTCGCCGCGGACCACGAGGAACGCTTCGCCGGCCGGGTGGTCCGCGCGAACAGTCCGCAGGGCAAGTTCTCCGACGGCGCCGCCCTCCTGGACGGCGCCGTGATGGAGTCCGCGGAGGCCCACGGCAAGCACCTCTTCCTGGGGTTCGGCCCGGTCGGCTGGGTCCACGTCCACCTCGGGCTGTACGGGAAGTCCGGTTTCGGCACCGGGCCGGGCGGGGCCCCCGTCGGCCAGGTCAGGCTGCGCCTGGCCACCGACGAGCACCACGCCGACCTGCGCGGTCCGACGGCCTGCGAGCTGATCACCGGGGCCGAGAAGCAGGCGATACACGACCGGCTCGGCCCGGACCCGCTGCGGCCCGCCGACACCGGGGAGCGCGCCTGGGCCCGCGTGGCGCGCAGCCGCACCAGCGTCGCCGCGCTGCTCATGGACCAGAAGGTCGTCGCCGGCGTCGGCAACGTCTACCGTGCGGAGGTCCTCTTCCGCCACGGCGTCGACCCGTACCTGGCGGGACGCGACCTGGACCGCGCGCGGTGGGACGCGATCTGGGCCGATCTGGTCGCCCTGATGCGCGAGGGCGTGCGGAACAACCGCATCGACACCGTCCGCCCCGAGCACACCCCCGAGGCCATGGGCCGTCCGCCGCGCGTCGACGACCACGGCGGCGAGGTCTACGTCTACCGCCGGGCGGGGATGCCGTGCCACGTCTGCGGCACCGAGGTGCGCACCGCCTCCCTGGTGGCGCGCAACCTCTTCTGGTGCCCCGCCTGCCAGCCCGTCCGGGGCTGACGCCCCGCTCAGACCGGGGGCCGGCCGGGGGACACCACCGAGGGAGCACCCCGGCCGGTCGACTCGGGCCCGAGCGGGGGCCTAGAAGCCGTGCGGCAGCCAGGGGGCGAGGTCACCGCCGAAGGCCACCGCGGCCTCCCGCAGCGCGCCCTGGCGCAGCTCCCGTACGCGTCCGGCCCGCGCCAGCGCGGTCAGCGAGACGCCGCCCAGGTAGGCCGCGCCCAGTTCGCGCACCGACAGCGCCAGGTCCGCGGCGTCCGTCGTCCGCTCGCACGTGGCGCCCTTGGTGTCGCCGCCGAGCCGCCAGCGGCCCTCGTTCCACGGGCAGAAGGGGTCCGAGACGTCCAGCACGACGTCCAGCGGGGCCGCGTAGGTACGGGCCGACAGGGCCGCGCCCACCTCGACCGGGCGCAGCAGCAGGCCTTCCCTGACGCGCACGCCGCAGCGGCGTACGTCGTCGACCAGGTGCAGGACCGGGTCGTCGGCGGGACGGTTGCGCGCGGTGATGCGGCAGGTGAGGTCGATGCCGAACAGGTAGCGCCACAGCGCGGCATATGTGTCCGGATCCAGTGCCTCCAGGTCGCGCAGCACCACCGTTCCGTCCGGTCCGGCCGCGTTCCAGGCGGACTTCACCGCGTACCGCGTGTAGCCCCGCACCTCTCCGTCGCGTTCGGCGACCACGCAGAGCAGTTTCGACGCGCCGTCGCGGAACGCCTCCGGGTCGAGCACGCCCTTGCGCTCCCAGTTCGGCCGCCGCTCCAGCATGCCGGGCCGGGTGGGCACCAGCCGCCCGTAGACCTGCTCGCAGGCCGCCAGGGCCTCCTGCGGGTCGGCGAAGCGCAGCGTGACCTCGTCGGCGCCCGCGGGGACGGTGAGGCCCGCCCGCAGGGTGTCGACCTCCAGGGCCGTCTGGCGGGTGGCGACCTCGTAGCCGTACCGGCCGTAGATCGCCGGCTCGGACGCCGTGAGCACCGCGAGGGGCTCGCCCAGTTCGTGCACCTCGTCCAGCTGCCGCCGCATCATCGAGGTCAGCAGCCCGCGTCGGCGGTGCGTCGAGGCGACGCTGACCATGGTGACGCCGGCCGCCGGGACGACGGCGCCGCCCGGCACCGCCATGCGGAAGGAGAACGCCCCCGCGGTGCCGACGACCTCCGCGCCGTCCCAGGCCGCGATCGACCGGGTGAGTTCGGTCACCCCGCGGTCGAACTCCCGCTCCTCCGTCGGCCAGACCGCGCTGCCGAACGCGCGTTCCAGCGTGCTGAACCACTCGTCCCACTGTTCGGACTCGAGAACCCGCAACTCCACCGTCATGTGCCCTGCCTACCAGTCGCCCCAAGGACGGGCGAACGGTTTTCGCCGGTCGTGGCGGCGAATCGGCGCACCATGAGGGGCACCTCCGATGCGGAGAACGGGTGAGGGTGGATAGGGTCGCCGGGAACATGGCACGACGCCCGGTAGGAGACGGATTCGGGGCCCGGTGGCGCAGGACGGTCCACCGGGCCCGCGTAGGCCTGCGCAAATCCGCCGTGGACTACTTCCGCGGCGACGCGGCCGACTGGCTGGCCCTGACCGTCCTGACGATCAGCGTCCCGCTGATCGCCTGGGCCACGGTGCTGGCGCCGCAATGGTGCCCGCCCACCACCCTGGTGCTGCCCGTCCTCGTCGGCGGCCTGCTGCTGCGCCCCTCCAGCCTCCTGCTGCTGTACGGGGCGAGCGCCGCCGCGATGGTCGTGGAGTCCGCCGTCCTCGGCCCGTACCGCGACGGCGTCGGCCGGGTGACGCCGGGCACCGTGCTGGTGGTGGCGGCCGTGGCGCTGGCCGGGCTGATCGTCGCGCAGTTCCGCGCCCGGGTCGGCGTGCCCTGGATGCGCGGCGGCACGATGCTCTTCGACCTGCGCGAGCGCATCCGGGTGCAGAGCAGGCTGCCGAGGCTGCCCGACGGCTGGCACGCCGAGATGGCGCTGCGGCCGGCCGGCGGCCAGTCCTTCTCCGGCGACTTCGTGGTGGCCACCCGCACCTCGGGCGGGCGGATCCTGGAGGCCGTCCTCACCGACGTGTCGGGCAAGGGCATGGACGCCGGCTCCCGCGCCCTGCTGCTCTCCGGCGCCTTCGGCGGCCTGCTCGGCTCACTGCCGCCGCACGCCTTCCTCACCGCCGCCAACGGCTACCTGCTCCGGCAGAACTGGGACGAGGGCTTCGCCACCTCGGTCCACCTGGTGCTGGACGTGGAGACCGGCGACTACGAGCTGCTCTCCGCGGGCCACCTGCCGGGCATGCAGCTCAGCGCGGGCACCGGCCGCTGGGAGGAGAAGGCGGCCGAGGGCCCGCTGCTGGGGGTGTACGACGGCGCCGAGTTCAACAGCGTGAAGGGCACGCTGCGCTCCGGCGACGTCCTGCTGCTCTTCACCGACGGCCTGGTCGAGGCCGCCGGCCGCGACCTCACCGAAGGCATCGACCGGCTCATCGGCGAGGCCGACCGGTACGTCGCGCACGGCTTCCGCGGCGCGGCCTGGCAGCTGATCGAGGCGGTCGCCAAGGACGTCAACGACGACCGCGCCCTGCTCATCGTGTGCCGGGACTAGCCGCCGGCCGGAACGCCCAGGACATCTTCGGCTCCATCGCGAAGCGGAACAGCCGCTGCACCGGCGGGGTGCACAGCGCGGTGACCACCACGACGGCGATCGCGGTCACCGCGACCTGGCCCAGCGGGGTGTGGACCCAGTTGTGGTCGTACCAGCTGCCGAAGCGCGAGCCCTTGGCGAGGAAGCCGTGCAGCAGGTACCCGTAGAGCGTGCCGGCGCCGAGGGCCGTGAACCACATGCGGCGGCGCGGCACCCAGGCGAAGAAGCACACCGTCAGCGCCAGGGAGCAGCAGAACAGCGCCAGCGTCATGACCGGCCCCGTCCACCAGGGCGCGCCCAGCTCCTGGGCGCTCGTGCGGTGGTAGAGCCAGGCCCGGTTCAGCCGGGGCACCACCCAGTAGGAGACGACCAGCGCGGCGAGCCCCACAGGAACGGACAGCACGCGCACCACCCGGCGCCGGGCGAGGTGGAAGTGCTCCGCCTTCAGGCACATGCCGAGCACGAAGAACGGCAGGAACTGCAGGACGCGCTGGAGTTCCAGGTCGGCGCCGATGGTCGAGGTGACGGATGCCAGGGCCGCGATCACCAGGGCGACCGCGACCGGCTGCCGGACGATCCGCCAGATGGGGGCGGTGAGGCGCCAGATGAAGAGGGCGGCGAGGAACCAGGTGAGGTACCAGGGGTCGAGCAGGCTCAGCGGTTGCGGCGCCGCGTCGTCGGCCCAGTTCCGGAAGAGCGAGTAGGCGGCCTCGAAGAGCAGGTACGGGACGGCGACGCCGGTGATCAGTCTCCTGACGCGGTCCGGACGGGCGTCGAAACTCTTCGAGAAGTAGCCGGAGATGACGATGAAGGCCGGCATGTGGAACGCGTACACGAGGATGTAGAGCGCGCCGGCGGCCCTGCTGTGCCCGGTGAGCGGTTCCCAGGCGTGGCCCATCGCGACCAGGACGATCGCGAGGTACTTGGCGTTGTCGAAGAACGGGTCGCGCCCGGCGGAGGGTACGGAGGCCGTGGCGGGCGTGGCGGACCCCGCGGGGGCGGCCGGCCCGGGGCCGGGGGCGGCCTCCTTGCGGGGGGCGGGGAGAACGGAATTCCCGGTCTGGGTCCTGCCGGGGGACAGGCTGTTCGTGCGGTGGGGCTGGAACATCTGATGCACCATAGCGGGCGCCTCTGCCTGAGTAAATTCTCGATCGGAATGGCGGTAGCGGCGCTGCTACCCCGGAATGCATGTGTCATGCCACTGTCCGTTCCATGACGCTATGGGCGGTCATATAAGGGTTGAACAGGGCATATCGGCAGACGGGTTGGAGTCTGTGCAGGTTTTTTGATGATCGTTTGTGTGGCAAGTGCATGTGCGGGGAAATAGCTTGGGGGAAATTCACTCGAACGTGCCGTGCAATTGCGAGATTAGCCTCATCCGAAGTGATCAGAAGTGATCGCGATGTCCTGCGTCACAGGTGTGCGACCCCGGCGCGCGGGGAAGGGGTGTCCCGCGGGGTCACGGTGTCGGTGGCAGGTGGCACGATGGACGTCGCGGGGGTGCGGCTGCGTGGCTCCCCCCGGAACGGTGAGGCGTCAGACCGAGGATGTGATCCCCAGTGGCCATCTCCCTGTCCGTGGTGCTGTTGTTGGCGATCATCATGATCGTCCTGATAAGGGGCAAGACGCTCAAGGTCGGTCCGGCCATCGTTGCCGCGCTCTTCGGCTTCTTCCTTGCCTCCACGGGCATGGCGCCGGCGATCAACAAGTTCCTCGACTCGTTGGCGGACACCATCAACCAGATAAACCTCTGAGCGGTCCCCGTCACAGGTCACCCGTCACCCGGCGCGGTGGCCGCGCCGGGTGACGGGGAGTCAGGCGACGGCCGGTGTGCGGTCCTCGGCCGTCCCGATGATGCGGCGCAGCGTGGCGGCCCGCTCCTGCGGGCCCCGGGCGGACAGCAACGCCGTCAGTACGGCGATGCGGGCCTGCCCCGCGCGCAACGTCCCGGCCAGCACACCGCCGGCCGCGGCGAGGTCCACCGCGCCGCCCCCGGTGTACATCGGCGCCACCGGCCCGGCCGCCACCCGGGTGCTCACGGCGACCAGCACCCCGGCCTCCACCGCGCGGCGCACCGCCGCCACGAAATCGGGCGTCGCGTTGCCCGCGCCGGTGCCGACCAGCACGATGCCCTCGGCCCCCGCGCCCAGTGCGGCCTCGAAGAGCACGGGGTCGGCGTCCACGTGGTGCATCACGACGTCGACGCGCGGCGCCGCGACACGTGCGTCCGGCAGCGGCAGCGCCGCGGCACGCGGCCGCGGGGCGCCCCAGGCGATCTCGCCGAACTTCACCCGTCCCAGCGGCCGGCCCGAGGGGTCGGCGAAGGCCTGGACGTCCAGGGTGTGTGCCTTGACCGTGCCCCGGGCGGCGTGCACGAAGCCGCCGAAGGCGATGACCACGCCGATGTCCTCGCCGGTCGCGGCGGTCAGCAGCGCGTCGTAGAGGTTGCCCGCGGCGTCCCCGTCCACGGCGTCCAGCGGGAGCTGGGCGCCGGTGAAGACCACCGGGCGCCGGTCGTCGTGGTGGAGGTCCAGGAGGAAGGCGGACTCCTCCATGGTGTCGGTGCCGTGGGTCACCACGACGCCGTCCACGGCCGGGTCCGCCAGCACCTCGTGGACCGTCCGCAGCAGTTCCAGCTGGTGGGCGGAGGTCAGCCGCGAGCTGTTCACGGTGAACAGGTCGCGCACGGTCACCTCGACGCCCTCGGGGATCGCGCCCGCCGCCAGCACCTCGTGGCCGGCGGCCTCGGCCGCGTACCCGGCCCCCTGCCACCGGCTGGCGATCGTGCCGCCGGTGCCGATCACGACGATGTGCTTCACGTGTCCCTCACTCGTGCGTTCGCCTGACCTCTCCGCAGCAAGGATATGCGGTGAACCCCGGCATCGGATTGCCAATCAGCCCGCGTAGATCGGCCAGATGTGGTATCTATCGCCCCCATGGATGCCATCGACAGAAGAATCTTGCGCGAGCTCCAGGCCGACGGCCGGCTCACCAACCAGGAACTGGCCGCCCGCGTCGGCCTCACCCCCTCCCCGTGCCTGCGCAGGGTGCGCCAGCTGGAGGAGGACGGGGTGATCCAGAGCTACCGGGCCGTCGTCGACCCGGCTGCCGTCGGCCGCGGCTTCGAGGTCTTCGCCTCCGTCGAGGTACGGAGGGACCGCGAGTCCGTCGCCGCCTTCGAGGAGCAGGTGCAGGCCATCCCCGACATCGTCGAGGCCTACCGGCTCTACGGCGCGCCCGGCTGCCTGCTGCGGATCGCGGTGGCCGACAGCGACGCCTACGAGCGCTTCTGGACCGAGAAGCTGATCGCCCTGCCGGGCGTGAGCGAGGTGAACTCGCAGATGATCATGAAGCGGATCAAGGGCCCGAAGGGTGTGCCGGTCGGCTAGGGCCCGGGTTCACCGGGGTCCGGGTTCAATGGGCCGGTGGACTACCAGCGTTTCCTCGAGCAGGCCATGGCCGCGGCCCTTCCGGAGCTCGGCCGCGGCAAGGTCGCCGACTACATCCCCGCCCTCGCGGCCGCCGACGCCGGCGCCTTCGGCATGGCCCTGGCCACCGTCGGGGGCGAGGTCCACGGCGTCGGGGACTTCGCCGAGCCGTTCTCCGTCCAGAGCGTCTCCAAGCTCTTCACGCTCGCCCTGGCGCTCCACCACGGCGGCGACGCCCTGTGGCGCCGCGTCGGCCGCGAGCCCTCGGGCAACCCCTTCAACTCGCTCATCCAGCTGGAGACCGAGCAGGGCATCCCGCGCAACCCCTTCATCAACGCCGGAGCCCTGGTCGTCACCGACGCCCTGCTGACCCTCACCGGCGACGCCTCGGGCGCCGTACGCGAACTGCTGCGCGCCGAGTCGGGCAACCCGGCCCTCGCCACCGCCCCGGCGGTCGCCGCCTCCGAGGCCGCCCACGGCCACCGGAACGCCGCCCTGGCGCACTTCCTCGCGCACTTCGGCAACCTGCACAACCCCGTGGACACCGTCCTGGAGCACTACTACGCCCACTGCGCCCTCGAGGCCTCCTGCCGCGACCTCGCCCTTGCGGGCGGCTTCCTCGCCCGGCACGGACTGCGCGCCGACGGCAACCGGCTGCTGTCCCGCACCGACGCCAAACGCCTCAACGCCGTGCTGCTCACCTGCGGCACCTACGACGCCGCGGGGGAGTTCGCCTACCGCGTGGGCCTGCCCGGCAAGAGCGGTGTCGGCGGGGCCATCCTCGCCGTCCTCCCGGGCCGGGGCGCCCTGTGCGCCTGGAGCCCCGGCCTCGACCCGGCCGGCAACTCCGTCGGCGCCATGGCCGCCCTCGACGCGTTCACCACCGCCACCGGGCTGTCGGTGTTCTAGACGGAGCCCGGGGCGCGTCCCAGCGCGTCCCGCACCGCCTCCTTCGAGCGCGCGACCACCGCCGTGCCGTCCTCGGCGGTGATGATGGGACGCTGGATCAGCCGGGGGTGCGCCGCCAGCGCCCCGATCCAGCGCTCCCGCTCACCCGGCTCGCGCGGCCACTCCTTCAGTCCCAGTTCCTTCGCCTCGGCCTCCTGGGTCCGCACGATGTCCCACGGCTCCAGCCCGAGCCGCTCCAGCACCGCCCGGATCTCGTCCGTGTCCGGCGGGTCCTCCAGGTAGCGCCGCACGGTGTACCGCGCGCCCTCCTCGTCCAGCAGGTGCAGCGCGGAGCGGCACTTCGAGCACGCGGGGTTGATCCAGATCTCCATGCCGCCAATGTAGTGAGGCGCTCAGCAGTCGTCGCGCCCGTCGTCGCGCAGTCTGCGCCAGATGCGGGTGCGGTGGAGCACGTAGACGGCGACGGACAGGACGAGCGCCTGCAGCCCCACGGCGAGCAGCCAGAAGACGACCTTGCTCTCCAACTCATCGGTCATGTAGGTGAAGTTCATGCCGAAGAAGCCGGTCAGGAAGGTCAGCGGAAGGAAGATCGTCGACACGATGGCCAGCCGGTTGATCACACCGTTCTGCTCGCCGGACACCAGGGAGGAGTAGCTGGCGAACGCCCGCCGGGCGGCGTCCTGGAGCGACTCGATGCTGGAGAGCACCATCCGCGCGGCCCGCTGGTACGAGGCGGCCAGCCGCTGCCGCTCCTCCGGGAAGCTGCCGCTCATCATCCGCCGGGTGATGGTCTCGTCGGTCGCCTGCAGGTACGGCAGCAGGGCGTGGTGCAGCAGCGCCGCGCGCCGCCGCAGCTGCGCCAGCCGGTACACCTGCTGCGGGTTCCGGCTCTCGAACATCTCGTCCTCGAGGTCCTCCACCTGCAGCAGCGCTTCCACGGCGGACTTGCGGAAGGTCTCCAGGGCGTGCTCCAGCAGCAGGAAGAGCGTGGCGGTGGTGTCCGCGGGCCGCTGGTGCGGCAGCCGGGTGATGAACCGCCCGAGGAGCGTGTTCGGCCCCCGGTGGACCGTGACCAGGTACCGCCCGGTCACGAAGACGTGGAGGTGGACGACCTCGTCGTCCTCGATGACCGGTACGACGAACCGGGCGTTGTCCCCGTGGAACTCCGCCCGCGCGCTCTCGCCCTCCCTGCCCAGCCACGCCAGGTCCTCGGCCTCCAGGCCGAGTTCGTGGGCGATCGGCGGCTCGTCGGGCCGTCCTTCCCCGGGCACCTCGATGTCCACGAGGAGGAAGCGCGACGCCGCGAGCCGCTCCCGCGCCTCCGACACGGCGGCGCGGGCGACGGTGCCCTCGGGCATCGACACCACCGTAACGATCATCGTTCCTCACCGTGGATCACCGGCACACCTCCCAGCCTGCGCAGACTCCGGCGTCCACGCATGCGGAGGTGTCCGGTACAGGGGATCCGCGGTACCGGCGGGCCGTCTTTTAACGAGCCCCCGGTCGCATGTCAAGCCCCGAAATGCAGCGACGTGACGAGGGCGGAACACCGGGGCTTACTGGAGTCAAGAGGTCGCGCAATACCGACCGAAAGGAACCACCGGGATATTCCCCCCGGTGCCGGGTCACCCGAAAAGGGGTCATCCGGAATCCCCGCCCCGCATCGCCTGAGGAGAACCGCCATGTCCCGCACCCGCAAGATCGTCATGCTGACCGCCGCCACCACCCTCGCCGCCGGTGGCGCCCTGCTCCCGACCAGCGCGTTCGCGGCCGCCCCCGCCCACGTCAGCGCCGCCCAGGCCGCGCCCCAGCAGCACAGCCTTCACGTCAGTGACGGCGGCGGGGTGAACAACAACATCCCCCTCTTCAATAACACCGGTGGTTTCTTCGGAGGCCAGGTGAACAACAACATCCCGGTCTTCAACAACGGCGGCGGTGGTTTCTTCGGGGGCGGGGTGAACAACAACATCCCGATCTTCAACAACGGGGGTGGCGGTTTCTTCGGGGGCGGGGTGAACAACAACATCCCGGTCTTCAACAACTGATCCCTCAGCCCACCACCCAGGCGCGGCCGGCCCCCCACCCCGGCCGCGCCGCTCCGTTGGGGTGATCCGGCAAATGGCCCGCACGTCCTTTGGGCGGCGATCAGGCACACTCCGAGAGGCATCCGACACGCAGTGTGACACCGGTTGAGCTGCGGCGTCATTTCGCGTTTGCTGTGGCGCAACCTTCCGGATGGGCCTCAGTCGTCGCGGTGTAAGATCCCCGCTCGGCTCTCGACCCTTGGGGCCGGGGCGCTCCGTGAGACCGAACCATGTGGTACGGGCGGCTCCGGAGACGGTTTTCCCTTTTCTTCCGGATCTTGACTTTTGCGTCAGCGATCCACATTGCGGAAAGTGGCGGATCGCCTGCAGTCAGGCCGTTCGCCGGTGTGATCACAGGTGCGCTTCAGGCTGCGTGAGGGCCCGAGCGTGGGAATCCAGAGAAAGGCAGGCTGTGCGCAACGAACAAGAGGATCGCTTGGGCACGCTTCCTCGCCCACTGCCCGAAACCTGGGCGACGACGCCTCTGACCGTGGTCATGCCGACCTACAACGAAGCAGCCAACCTGCCGGGCATGGTCGATCTACTCATGGGCCTCGCCCTGCCCGGGCTGCGACTGCTCGTTGTCGACGACTCCAGTCCAGACGGTACGGGCGACCTCGCGGAGGACCTCGCGGCGCGATTCAACGAGGCCGGCGACCCACCCCGAATCTCCGTCCTGCACCGAGCCGAGAAGAACGGCCTCGGCCGTGCCTACAGCGCCGGCATGAGCCTGGCGGTGGCCGAGGGCGCACACTACGTCCTGCAGATGGACGCCGACGGCAGCCATCCCTCCTCGAAGATCCCCGAGATGCTCGGCGTCGCACTGTCGACGGGCGCCGGCGTGGTGATCGGATCCCGGTACGTGCAGGGCGGCAGTCTCTCCGAGGCATGGGGCCTTCACCGCAAGCTGTTGTCGCGCTGGGCGAACACTTATGCCGGGACCATCCTCGGTACCCGGATCCGCGACATTACCGGCGGCTTCAACCTCTGGCAGGCCGATGTGCTGCGGGCCATCGACCTGGCCTCCGTCGACTCGGCCGGCTACAGCTTCCAGGTGGAGATGAAGTACCGGGCGCTGCGCCGGGGCGTAGGCGCCATGGAGGTGCCGATCCACTTCGAAGACCGCACGATCGGCGAGTCGAAGATGAATCTGGCGGTCCAACTGGAGTCGATCGTCATGCCGTGGAAGCTGCGGGCGCGCAGGGCTCCGGGCGAGCACTCGTGATACGCGCCGGCGCAGTCCAGGACCGCGCCCCCGCCCCCACCCGCGGGCACGGACAACCGGTGGCTGCCGCGCGCTTGTCCACCGTTGTGTCGGTTGCCGTCGCCGTGCTGCTCGGCATATTCCTGCTCCTGGTCGTGGTGAAGCTGCCGTGGAACGGCGACCTGGGAGTTCACGCGGCGACCCTGCAGCGGCTCTCGCATTCCCCGGGGGACCCCGGGAACCCGATGGTGGACTCGGACACCACCAGCCCCTATTACTCGCCGTGGATGCTCCTGCTCGGGTTGCTGGCAGAAGTCACCGGATGGCCGGTGTTCGGGGTGCTCAGGATCGCCGCACTGATCGCCCTGCCGCTGCTCATCTCCGGGATCTGGCGATTCGCCCGATCACTGGCCCGCCCCGGTGGGGTCGCACTCGCCGGGCCGCTCGCCGTGCTCTGCATCCTGCTGCTCTGGGGCACCACGGAGTTCTCCTGGAGCGGCTTCGTCGGGCTCAGCTCGCTCTCCCTCACCTGCTCGTACCCGTCCACCTTCGCCCTCGGCTGCGCCTTCCACCTGTGGGCGTGGCTCCACCGTCAACTGGGGTCCGGACGTGTACTGACCTGGACGGCCGCGCTCGCCATGGGACTCCTGTGGGCGGTGACCCTGCTGAACCACCAGTTCACCGGAGTCATAGCGACCCTCGGGGTGCTGGCCCTGCTCGGCGGAGCGCGCCCCTGGCCCGCGCGGAGCGTCTGGCTACGGCTGGGCACCGGGGCGCTGTGCGGAGTGACACTGCTCGCCCTGTGGCCCTACTACGACTTCTTCGCGCTGGCCGGGGTGGGTGGCCTGGAGGCGATCCACGAGCCGCTCTACCACCGTTTGACGGTCCGGTTCGGCCTGGTGCTGCTGGGCGTGGCGGCGCTGGCCCTGCGTGCCCGCCGGGACCTGCGGGATCCCCTGGTGCTGTTCTTCCTCTCCGGCGCGGCGGTCTTCGCCGCGGGTGGGCTCACCGGACACTACTCGTGGGGACGGGCGCTGCCGGCGGCATTGATCCCCGCGCAGCTGGCGGCCGCTCTGGAAGCCGCTGGGGCCGGGCGGCGGAGCGTCGCCCGCGGATTCGCGTTGCTCGTCGCCGCGGCCCTGCTGGTGGGCGCGTGGGCCCAGCGTGGCGCGCTCGGCTACGTCGTGCCGCCCCGACTGCTGCCAGGACCGGTCGCCGAGGCCTACCGAACGCCATGGCCCGGCTACGCCTGGGCGACCGACCGGATGAACTGGGGCGATGTGGTGATGGCGCGGGAGCGGCCCGGCCGGCAACTGCCCGCCTACGGCCCGTACACCGTGGCGCCTGGCTACCCCGATTTCTTCCTGCCTGACCAGCGCCGGCGACTCGCCGACACGGCCCGCTTCTATTCCCCGGCGACAAGCCGGCAGCAGCAGGAACGGATCCTGACCCGGTGGAAGGTGCGCTGGGTGCTTCTGGACCGAGGTGACCCCGCCCCACCGCGCGGTTTGCTCTCTCTGGTTGCCGAGGGGAACGACGGGCAGCGCCTTTACCGTGTCCACGCGCAGTAGGTGATGCGTCGTCGTGACCACGGTGGCCCGCCCGATCCCCTCGATGCGGTGGTGGCCATCCGTGGGCACGGAGATTGCCGTACTCCTCTGCTGTACGGCGTGCATCGGGGACTCACGCGACGGCTCCGCACATGTCAATCGGGTTCAGCGGGTTCGTGCTTGACGAGTCCTGCGCTGACGCCGCCCCTCGGGGCGCTGCGCCAGGAACGCCGCGGTACAAGGCGCTCGTCCTCCTGGCCGACTTCCGCGGCCTCCGATGGGGTGAGTTGATCGGCCTGCGTCGTCAAGATGTTGACCTCGACCACGGCGATCCGCGTACGCCGTTCGGTGGCCGAGCTCACCAGCGGGCAACCGGTCTACAAGGCAACCAAGAGCGAAGCAGGCAAGCGCAGAGACCGGCGCCGCCGGGCGTGTCTTCGGCGGGGCGAAAAGCGCCATGATCGTCAGGGCTGTGAAGCGGGGATCGCGCCGACAGGGGCACGTGGCGGGCACGGACGACTGATCCGGCCGAGGAACGACGAAGGCCCAGGACCGGGGAACATTCCCCTGACCTGGGCCTTCGTGTGCAGAGCGGGCGACGGGAATCGAACCCGCGTAGCCAGTTTGGAAGACTGGGGCTCTACCATTGAGCTACGCCCGCAACGGCCAGTCATTCTGGCACATCAGATCGTAGCCGATCGACCCGGCTCCCGCGTACGGCATATGTGGCCGTCAGGGTGTGCGGAGGCATGTACTCTACGTGTCGCACCGACGGGGTGTGGCGCAGCTTGGTAGCGCGTCCGCTTTGGGAGCGGAAGGTCGTCGGTTCGAATCCGGCCACCCCGACCAGTGCTCGGCCGCCCTGTGCCGAGCAGGGCCCGGCCGCAGGATTGTGGTACCGGTAGGATGGGTCGTCGGCCACTGAAACGCGGAAAAGCCAGGTCGAACACCAGCCGCCCCGCACGATCGCCGAGCGGCCGCCCATCAACGTAAAGCCCCCAAGGAGACCCAACCGTGAAGAGCGCCGTCGAGACTCTGAACCCGACCCGGGTTCGACTCACTGTCGAGGTGCCCTTCGAGGAGCTCAAGCCCAGCCTCGACGCGGCGTACAAGAAGATCAACCAGCAGGTCACGGTGCCGGGCTTCCGTAAGGGCAAGATCCCCGCGCGCGTCATCGACCAGCGGTTCGGCCGTGGCGCGGTCCTCGAAGAGGCCATCAACGACGCACTGCCGAAGTTCTACACGGAGGCGGTCAACGAGGGCGAGCTCAACGTCCTCGGCCAGCCCGAGGTGGACATCACCGAGTTCAACGACGGCCAGGAGCTGAAGTTCACCGCCGAGGTGGACATCCGCCCGGTCATCGAGATCCCGGACTACTCCGGCATCGAGGTCACCGTCGACGCCGTCGAGGTGTCCGACGAGGACGTCGACAAGGCCCTGGAGCAGCTGCGCGAGCGCTTCGCCTCCACCACCGTCGTGGAGCGTGCCGCCGCCGACGGCGACGTCGTCGTCGTCGACCTGGAGGCCTCGGTCGAGGGCGAGGTGCTGGAGGACGGCGTCGCCAGCGGCGTCACCTACACCATCGGCTCCGGCCAGCTGCTCGACGGCATCGACGAGGCCGTCACCGGCCTGGAGGCCGGCGGTTCGGCCACCTTCACCTCCGAGCTCAAGGGCGGCTCCGCCGCCGGCAAGGAGGCCCAGGTCAAGGTGGACGTCACCACCGTCCAGGCCCGTGAGCTGCCCGAGCTGGACGACGACTTCGCCCAGCTGGCGAGCGAGTTCGACACCCTCGAGGAGCTCCGCGCCGACGCCGTGAAGCGCCAGGAGCGCATCAAGCAGTACGACCAGGCCACCCAGGCCCAGGAGAAGGTGCTGGACGCCCTCCTGGAGCTGGTCGACATCCCGCTGCCGGAGAAGCTGCTCAAGGACGAGATCGAGACCCGCGTCCACAACCTGGAGCACCACCAGTTCCCGGCCATGGGCCTGGACTGGGACTCCTTCCTGGAGAACGAGGGCAAGACCCGCGAGGAGTACGACCAGGAGATCGAGGGGCAGGCGAAGAAGGGCATCAAGACCCAGTTCGTCCTGGACGAGCTCGTCTCCACCGAGAAGCTCTCGGTCAACCAGGAGGAGCTCACCGAGCACCTCATGCGTCGTGCCGCCTCCTCCGGCATGAGCCCGGACCAGTTCGCCCAGGCGGTCGTCGAGGGCGGCCAGGTGCCGCTGCTCGTCGGTGAGGTCGCCCGCGGCAAGGCGCTGGCCCTGGTCGTCGAGGCCGCCACGGTCAAGGACACCAACGGCGAGGTCGTCGACCTGGAGGACGAGGAGGACGAGACCGGCGAGACGGTCGAGGCCACCTCCGAGGACACGGACGCCGAGACCGCCAAGGGTGAGGGCTCCGAGGCCTGAGCCTCGCCCCGCAGCACCATCCGACGGGCCCGGACGACCAGTTCGTCCGGGCCCGTTCTGCTCGGTTTCGCTCTCCGCTTACACCCTCCCTGCGCTGACAGCGAACAGTTCCGCGTGGGGGATTGCTGGGCCCCACCTGCGCGTTAGGGTCCGTAAGTACGAGGGCCCGTGCCCTACGAGAAGACCCTGTGACGGCGTCCGCGCCGTCCGACAACGAGCAGGTGGATACGTGACGACTCCGATGCCTTCCGCCGCCGGCGAGCCGACCATCGGTGGCCTCGGCGACCAGGTCTACAACCGGCTGCTCGGCGAGCGGATCATCTTCCTCGGCCAGCCGGTGGACGACGACATCGCCAACAAGATCACCGCGCAGCTGCTCCTCCTTGCCGCCGAGCCGGACAAGGACATCTACCTCTACATCAACAGCCCCGGCGGTTCCGTGACGGCCGGCATGGCGATCTACGACACCATGCAGTTCATCAAGAACGACGTGGTCACCATCGCCATGGGCCTCGCGGCCTCCATGGGCCAGTTCCTGCTGACGGCCGGTACCCCCGGCAAGCGCTTCTCGCTGCCGAACACCGACATCCTGATGCACCAGCCCTCCGCCGGCCTCGCCGGCTCGGCCTCCGACATCAAGATCCACGCCGAGCAGCTGCTGCGCACGAAGAAGCGCATGGCCGAGCTCATCGCGGAGCACTCCGGCCAGAGCGTCGAGGCGATCACCCGTGACTCCGACCGCGACCGCTGGTTCTCCGCCGATGCGGCCAAGGAGTACGGCCTGATCGACGACGTCATCACGCACGCCGTGAACGTGCCGGGCGGCGGCGGCACCGGGGCCTGACCGGGCCTGACGCCCGTACTGCCCCGCAGGACCGACCCCAGCCCACTGCTCATCTTCAGGACGGTGAACGTGACCACCCAGAACTTCCCCGGCAGCGGCATGTACGACCGCGCGAACGCCGCCGAGGCCCGGTACGTGGTGCCGCGCTTCGTGGAGCGCACCTCGCAGGGCATCCGCGAGTACGACCCGTACGCGAAGCTCTTCGAGGAGCGCGTGATCTTCCTCGGGGTGCAGATCGACGACGCCTCCGCCAACGACGTCATGGCGCAGCTGCTGTGCCTGGAGTCGATGGACCCGGACCGCGACATCTCGGTCTACATCAACAGCCCCGGCGGCTCCTTCACGGCGCTGACGGCCATCTACGACACGATGCAGTTCGTGAAGCCCGACATCCAGACGGTCTGCATGGGCCAGGCGGCCTCCGCCGCGGCCGTGCTGCTCGCCGCCGGTACGCCCGGCAAGCGGATGGCGCTGCCGAACGCCCGCATCCTGATCCACCAGCCGTACAGCGAGACCGGCCGCGGCCAGGTCTCGGACCTGGAGATCGCCGCCAACGAGATCCTGCGGATGCGGGCCCAGCTGGAGGAGATGCTGGCCAAGCACTCCAGCACCCCGATCGAGAAGATCCGCGACGACATCGAGCGCGACAAGATCCTCACGGCCGAGGAAGCCCTCTCCTACGGTCTGGTCGACCAGATCGTCTCGACCCGCAAGGGTTCGGCGGTCGCGGTCTGACGCCCGGCAGGGCATTCTGCGACAAGAAGTCCCCTCTTGGAGCCGCGGGGTTGTGCAGGTCACGGCCCAGTAGCTCCAAGGGGGGCCCGCACTGGGGGCGCGGCAAGGTACCGTCGATAGGCAAGCACCAGGACTCGTCGAACTGACGGGACCCAGGCGAAGGGGAAGCACCTCGTGGCACGCATCGGTGACGGCGGCGATCTGCTCAAGTGCTCGTTCTGCGGAAAGAGCCAGAAGCAGGTGAAGAAGCTCATCGCAGGACCCGGTGTGTACATCTGCGACGAGTGCATCGACCTCTGCAACGAGATCATCGAGGAGGAGCTCGCCGAGTCCTCCGAGGTGCGGTGGGAGGACCTGCCGAAGCCGCGCGAGATCTACGAGTTCCTCGAGAGCTACGTCGTCGGCCAGGAGCCGGCGAAGAAGGCGCTCTCCGTGGCGGTCTACAACCACTACAAGCGGGTGCAGGCTGGTGAGAACGGCGGCGGCCGAGGCCACGACGACGGCATCGAGCTCGCCAAGTCCAACATCCTGCTGCTCGGTCCCACGGGCTCGGGCAAGACCCTGCTCGCCCAGACCCTGGCCCGGATGCTGAACGTGCCGTTCGCCATCGCGGACGCCACCGCGCTGACCGAGGCCGGGTACGTCGGCGAGGACGTCGAGAACATCCTGCTCAAGCTGATCCAGGCGGCCGACTACGACGTCAAGAAGGCCGAGACGGGGATCATCTACATCGACGAGATCGACAAGGTCGCCCGCAAGAGCGAGAACCCGTCGATCACGCGCGACGTCTCGGGCGAGGGCGTGCAGCAGGCGCTGCTGAAGATCCTGGAGGGCACCACCGCCTCGGTGCCGCCGCAGGGCGGGCGCAAGCACCCGCACCAGGAGTTCATCCAGATCGACACCACCAACGTGCTCTTCATCGTCGGCGGTGCCTTCGCCGGCCTGGAGAAGATCATCGAGTCGCGGGCCGGCGCCAAGGGCATCGGTTTCGGCGCGACCATCCGCTCCAAGCGGGAGATCGACTCCGCCGACCAGTTCTCCGAGGTCATGCCGGAGGACCTGGTGAAGTTCGGCATGATCCCCGAGTTCATCGGCCGTCTGCCGGTCATCACCAGCGTGCACAACCTCGACCGTGAGGCGCTGCTGCAGATCCTGGTGGAGCCGCGCAACGCCCTGGTCAAGCAGTACCAGCGGCTCTTCGAGCTCGACGGCGTCGAGCTGGAGTTCGAGCGCGGCGCCCTGGAGGCCATCGCCGACCAGGCCATCCTCCGCCAGACCGGTGCCCGGGGCCTGCGCGCCATCATGGAGGAGGTGCTGATGTCGGTGATGTACGAGGTGCCCTCGCGCAAGGACGTCGCCCGCGTCGTCATCAGCGAGGACGTCGTCCACTCCAACGTGAACCCGACCCTGGTCCCGCGCGAGCCCCGCATCATCGGCAAGGGCGAGCAGAAGAGCGCGTAGCGCACCCCGGCACACGAAAGGGGGCGCCCGGCAGCTGCCGGGCGCCCCCTTCGCCGTACGGGCGGGTCACTTCGTGACGCGGACCTCGTCGCGGATCTTCACGGTGCTGTCCGCCCACTCCGTGAGGGAGGGGGGCTCGGTGGCGCCGGTGATGTCGACGTTCATGTCCATGGCCATGGCGACCGTGCTGTCGTCGGCCCATGCGCAGTACGGGAAGCTGACCCCGGCCGAGCCGATCGTGCCGCACTTCATGATGTCGCCGTCGAAGCCCGAGGGGTGGACCTCCTTCGGGGCCTCGCCACCGGAGCTGCCGGCCTTGGAGGTGAAGGCGGCGAGCATCTTGTCGAGCACGCTGCCCGGGTCGCTGACGTCACCGTAGGCGCCGGTGACGATCAGCTGCTCGGTGGCGCCCTTCTTGTAGTTTCCGGAGACCGTGGTGGCGTCGTCGATGCCGGTGTCGTCCCCGGTCTCGCCGTTGCTGAGTCCGGGGTCGTTGCCGGACTTGGTGTACTGACCGTCCAGCAGCGTGGCCGGCATGGCGAGCTTGTGGTCACCGCCGCTGCCGCCGCTGCCCGTGAGGGCGAGGACGCCGCCGCCTATGACCGCGACGGCGACCACGACGCCGACCACGATGCCGATGATCTTGCCCTTGCCCCCGGACGACGGCGGCGGCGGGGCACCCCAGGCGCCGGCCTGCTGGGCGTAGGGGCCCGGCTGCTGGGCGTACGGGCCGGGCTGCTGCGGGTGGCCGTAGCCCGGGGCCGGCTGCGGGGCCGTGGGCTGCTGGGGGTAGCCGTAGCCCGGTGCGGGCTGCTGGGGCGGGCCGGGCGGGACCGGTGGCTGCTGGGGGTGGCCGGGCTGGCCCCCGTAGCCAGGCTGGCCGCCGTAACCCGGCTGCGGCGGCGGCTGGTTGAAGCTCATCGGTGAGTCCCCTCGTTGAACTGCTGTCTCCTCGTACTCATCCTTGCGGATTGTTTAGGCCGTCTTTACACCGGCGTCGTCAGGACTTGGTAACAAGACGGTGCAGATGCCCGGTTGATCACCCCGACCACCGGTGCGGTCGGGTACCGCCGACCCGTCCGATCTGCCGGTTTCCCATCAGGAGTCCCTCGTCCGGCGGTGGTTCGGACGCGGCGGCCGCCCCCCGGGGCGGCGGGGGTCTCCCGGCTCCCGGCCCCGGCCGCCCGGCGCAGCCGGGGACGGCACCACGCGCCCCCGGATCCGGACCGCGAGCACCCCCTGCCGGGCCCCGCGGCGGGCGCGCGTTCTCGGGGGCCCGTCCCCGACCCTCGCGCCCGGGCACCGGTGGATTCGTAACGGGGCCCGCCCCGCCCGTAAACTGAGCGCCGTGACCGACAACACTCAGCAGGCCGCCGAGAGCGGACCGAACAGCGCGACCCCCGAACTGCCGACCCAGTACGCGCCGGCCGAGGTAGAGGGGCCCCTGTACGAGCGCTGGGTAGAGCGCGGTTACTTCGAGGCCGACGCCAAGAGCGGCAAGAAGCCGTACACGGTCGTCATCCCGCCGCCGAACGTCACCGGCAGCCTCCACCTGGGCCACGCCTTCGAGCACACGCTGATCGACGCACTCACCCGCCGGAAGCGGATGCAGGGGTACGAGACGCTGTGGCAGCCCGGCATGGACCACGCCGGCATCGCCACGCAGAACGTCGTCGAGCGCGAGCTCGCCAAGGAGGGCAAGTCCCGCCACGACCTCGGCCGCGAGGCGTTCATCGAGCGCGTCTGGCAGTGGAAGGCGGAGTCCGGCGGGCAGATCTCCGGGCAGATGAGGCGCCTCGGTGACGGCGTCGCCTGGTCGCGTGAGCGCTTCACCATGGACGAGGGCCTGTCCAAGGCCGTCCAGACCATCTTCAAGAAGCTCTACGACGACGAGCTCATCTACCGCGCCGAGCGCATCATCAACTGGTGCCCGCGCTGTCTGACGGCCATCTCGGACATCGAGGTCGAGTACCAGGACGACGACGGCGAGCTGGTCTCGATCCGCTACGGCGAGGGCGAGGACTCCATCGTCGTCGCGACGACCCGCGCCGAGACGATGCTCGGCGACACCGCCGTCGCCGTCCACCCGGAGGACGAGCGCTACCGGCACCTCGTCGGCCGCGAGATCGAGCTGCCGCTCACCGGCCGCCGCATCCCGGTCGTCGCCGACGAGCACGTCGACCCGCAGTTCGGCACGGGCGCCGTCAAGGTCACGCCCGCGCACGACCCGAACGACTTCGAGATCGGCCAGCGCCACGGTCTGCCGAACCTCGCCGTCATGGACGAGCGCGCGGTCATCACCGCGCACGGCCCCTTCCAGGGCCTGGACCGCCTGGAGGCCCGCTCCGCCATCGTCGCCGCGCTGCGCGCCGAGGGCCGGATCGTCGCCGAGAAGCGCCCGTACGTCCACTCCGTCGGCCACTGCTCGCGCTGCAAGACCACCATCGAGCCGCGGTTGTCCATGCAGTGGTGGGTCAAGGTCGGCCCGCTGGCGAAGGCCGCGGGTGACGCCGTCCGCGACGGCAAGGTCAAGATCCACCCCCAGGAGATGGAGAAGAGGTACTTCGACTGGGTCGACAACCTCCACGACTGGTGCATCTCGCGCCAGCTGTGGTGGGGTCACCGCATCCCCGTCTGGTACGGACCGGACGGCGAGATCGTCTGCGTCGGTCCCGACGAGGAGCCCCCGGGCGGCGAGGGCTGGACCCAGGAGACCGATGTCCTCGACACCTGGTTCTCCTCCGGTCTGTGGCCGTTCTCCACGCTCGGCTGGCCCGAGGAGACCGAGAGCCTCGCGAAGTTCTATCCGAACTCCGTCCTGGTCACCGGGTACGACATCCTCTTCTTCTGGGTCGCCCGGATGATGATGTTCGGTCTCTACGCGATGGACGGCACCCCGCCGTTCCACACCATCGCCCTGCACGGCATGGTCCGCGACCAGTTCGGCAAGAAGATGTCGAAGTCCTTCGGCAACGCGGTCAACCCGCTGGACTGGATGGACACCTACGGCTCCGACGCGCTGCGCTTCACCCTCGCGCGCGGCGCCAACCCCGGCACCGACGTGCCGATCGGCGAGGACTGGGTCCAGGGCTCCCGCAACTTCACCAACAAGATCTGGAACGCCACGCGCTTCGCGCTGATGAACGGCGCCACGGTCGGGGGCGACCTGCCCGCGCCCGAGGAGATGTCGGCCACCGACCGCTGGATCCTGTCCCGGCTGAACGCCACGGTCGCCGAGGCCGACGCGCTCTACGACGACTACCAGTTCGCCAAGCTCAGCGACGTCCTCTTCCACTTCGCGTGGGACGAGGTCTTCGACTGGTACGTCGAGCTGTCCAAGACCACCTTCCTGGCGGGCGGCCGCCCGGCCGAGGTCTCCCGGCGCGTGCTGGGCGAGGTCCTGGACAAGCTGCTGCGACTGCTCCACCCGGTGGTCCCCTTCGTGACCGAGACGCTGTGGACCACGCTCACCGGGCGCGAGTCGGTCGTCGTCGCCGACTGGCCGGCCGACTCCGGCTTCCGCGACGCGGCCGCCGAGAAGGAGATCGCGGCGGTGCAGTCGCTGGTCACCGAGGTCCGGCGGTTCCGCGCCGACCAGGGCCTGCAGCCGGGCCAGAAGGTCCCGGCCCGGCTCGACCTCGGCTCCACCGGCCTGGAGGCCCATGAGGCGGCGGTCCGCCAACTGCTGCGCCTGCAGCCGGAGGGCGAGGGCTTCACCGCGACGGCGACCCTCCCGGTCGCGGGCGCGACGGTCGCGCTGGACCTCTCCGGGGCGATCGACGTCGACGCCGAGCGGAAGCGGCTCGCGAAGGACCTGGCCGCTGCCGAGAAGGAGAAGGCGCAGGCCACGGCGAAGCTGGGCAACGAGGCGTTCCTCGCGAAGGCACCGGAGCCCGTCGTCGCCAAGATCCGCACCCGCCTGGAGGCGGCCGAGGCGGACATGGCCCGCATCACCGCGCAGCTGTCCTCGCTGCCGCAGAGCTGACGCACCCGGGGTGGGCAGGCGGAAACGCCTGCCCACAACCCGGATCTACCTGGCCGCTTCGTACAATGTGGTCGTGAGCAACCCGCGCCCCGAGAACGACGAGCCCCTTTCCGACCCGCTGGCCGCGATGGGTCTGGGCGGCGACGAGGACGAAGCCGACATCGACCCCGGCCGCGAGGCCGACCTGGCGGTGATCGAGGCGGGCAGCCGTACCCTCCGGGCCGGGGGACCGGTGCCGCAGGACGACGGCGTCCCGGCCCGCCCCGCCGACCCGGCGGTCGACAAGGCCCTCCGCGAGGTCGAGGCGGAGCTGGCCGGCCGCTGGCCGGAGACGAAGCTGGAGCCGTCCCTGGACCGGATGACCGCGCTGATGGACATCCTGGGCGAGCCGCAGCGCTCCTACCCCTCGATCCACATCACCGGCACCAACGGCAAGACCAGCACCGCCCGCATGATCGAGCAGCTGCTGCTCGCCTTCGACCTGCGCACCGGCCGCTACACCAGCCCGCACGTGCAGTCCGTCACCGAGCGGATCAGTCTCGACGGCCGGCCGATCGCGCCGGAGAGCTTCATCGAGACGTACCGCGACCTCCAGCCGTACGTGGAGATGGTGGACGCATCGCAGCCGTACCGGATGTCGTTCTTCGAGGTGCTGACCGGCATGGCGTACGCCGCCTTCGCCGACGCCCCGGTGGACGTGGCCGTCGTCGAGGTCGGCATGGGCGGCAGCTGGGACGCGACCAACGTGGTGGACGGCACGGTCGCCGTCGTGACCCCGATCGACCTGGACCACACCGACCGCCTGGGCGAGACGGCCGGCGAGATCGCGGTGGAGAAGAGCGGGATCGTCAAGAAGGACGCCACCGCCGTGCTGGCCCAGCAGCCCGTGGAGGCGGCCCAGGTGCTGCTGAAGCGGGCCGTCGAGGTGGACGCGACGGTCGCCCGGGAGGGCATGGAGTTCGGCGTCACGCACCGCGAGGTGGCCGTCGGCGGGCAGATGCTGACCCTGCGCGGTCTGGGCGGGGAGTACGAGCAGGTCTTCCTGCCGCTGCACGGTGAGCACCAGGCCCACAACGCGGCGGTGGCGCTCGCCGCGGTGGAGGCCTTCTTCGGCATCGGCACCCTGCACGCCCGCACCCTGGACGTCGACACCGTCCGCACCGCCTTCGCCAATGTCACCTCGCCGGGCCGGCTGGAGGTCGTGCGCCGCAGCCCCGCCGTGGTGCTGGACGCGGCGCACAACCCGGCGGGGGCCCGGGCGGCGGCCGCCGCGCTGGGCGAGGCCTTCGGTTTCACCCATCTGGTGGGCGTGGTCGGGCCGAGCGGCGACAAGGACGTACGGGGGCTGCTGGAGGCCTTCGAGCCGGTCTTCGCCGAGGTCGTGGTGACCCAGAACTCCACCCACCGCGCCATGGACGTGGACGAGTTGGCCGCGCTCGCGGTCGAGGTCTTCGGCGACGAGCGTGTGCAGGTCGAGCCGCGGCTGGACGACGCGATCGAGGCGGCCGTGACGCTCGCCGAGGATCAGGGGGAGTACTCCGGCGCCGGGGTGCTGATCACCGGTTCGGTGATCACCGTTGGAGAGGCCCGGCTGCTGCTGGGCCGGAAGTGACGAGCGGGAAGCGAAGCCAAGCGGATGCGGACCCTGTGCGCGAGCACCCTGATCGGTGAGTTCTTCGTGATCGGCTTCGCCGGTCTGGTGGCGATGAAGCAGCCGGAGCTGACGGCCGGCACGGTATGGACGGTCAGCGGCATCGCCATGGCCCTGTGCGTGCTGCTGTGCGGCATGCTCGGGCGGCGCGGCGGGCTGGCCGTCGGCTGGCTGCTGCAGGCCGGGTTGATCGTGAGCGGCTTCGCCGTCCCGGTGATGTTCTTCCTCGGCGCGGTCTTCGCCGCCCTGTGGTGGGCCGCCGTCCACTTCGGCCGGAAGGTCGACGAGGCCAAGGCGGCACGGGCCGCGCAGCCGGCCTGATCGCACGCGTCGTGCCCCGGGCCGAGGGGGTGCCGTGGGTCGTGGGGATCACCGGTAATGTCGTCGTACCCGCACCCCGCACATAGGAGTCACACCGTGTCCCAGCGCACCCTCGTCCTTCTCAAGCCGGACGCCGTACGTCGCGGCCTGGTCGGCGAGATCCTCGGCCGCATCGAGCGCAAGGCGGGCTGGAGCATCACCGCGCTGGAACTGCGCACGCTCGACCGCACGATCCTCGAACAGCACTACGCCGAGCACGTCGGCCGGCCCTTCTACGAGCCGCTGGTGGAGTTCATGGCCTCCGGCCCGGCCGTCGCCCTCGTCGTCGAGGGCGAGCGGGTCATCGAGGGACTGCGCGCGCTGGCCGGCCCGACCGACCCGATCGCCGCCGCCCCCGGTTCGATCCGCGGCGACTTCGGCACGATCGTCCGGGAGAACCTGATCCACGCCTCGGACTCCGAGGAGTCCGCCGAGCGCGAGATCAAGATCTTCTTCCCCGGTCTGGCCTGATCCTCCGCGAGGATTCGCCCCGAATTCACTGCTGACGCCCGATCAGCTCAACGGGCGGCCGGAAATTTCCCGGCCGCCCGCAGGCATATGCCGGGAGTTCGGGGGAACCAATTCCGCCGACACGGCGTCACCATTGCAGAGGACAGCTGTGTGTTCTGATGACAATGGCGGCGGAACCCTGACCCCGTGCCCGGTCGGGCGCGACTACCATGGAATCTCCGCACCTCCGGCTCAGCGCACAGCAGCGCATCCGCCGTGCTCACCCCCACATCGCTCCAGCTCGGGAAGGCCAGACGTATCCTCATGGCGAACAACATGTCGTTCATCGGCCGTGACATGGCTGTCGACCTCGGCACCGCCAACACGCTGGTGTACGTCAGGGGTCGCGGGATCGTCCTCAACGAGCCGTCCGTCGTCGCCATCAACACCAATACGGGCGGCATCCTGGCGGTCGGCTCCGAAGCGAAGAAGATGATCGGCCGGACCCCCGGCAACATCGTCGCGGTCCGTCCTCTCAAGGACGGGGTGATCGCGGACTTCGAGATCACCGAACGCATGCTGCGCTACTTCATCCTCAAGATCCACAAGCGCCGCTACCTGGCGCGCCCCCGCGTCGTGGTCTGCGTGCCCTCCGGCATCACCGGAGTCGAGCGCCGCGCCGTCATCGAGGCCGCCACCCAGGCCGGCGCGCGCCAGGTGCACATCATCGAGGAGCCCATGGCCGCCGCGATCGGCGCCGGGCTCCCGGTCCACGAGGCGACCGGCAACATGGTCGTCGACATCGGCGGCGGCACCACCGAGGTCGCCGTCATCTCGCTCGGCGGCATCGTCACCGCGCAGTCCATCCGGGTGGCGGGTGACGAGCTGGACAACGCGATCATCCAGCACATCAAGAAGGAGTACAGCCTCCTGCTGGGCGAGCGCACCGCGGAATCGATCAAGCTCACCATCGGCTCGGCCTTCGCGGTCGAGAACGAGGAGCACACCGAGATCCGCGGCCGCGACCTGGTCTCCGGCCTGCCCAAGACGGTGGTGATCTCCGCCGCCGAGGTACGCAAGGCGATCGAGGAGCCGGTCAACGCCATCGTCGACGCGGTCAAGACGACCCTCGACAAGTGCCCGCCCGAGCTGTCCGGCGACATCATGGACCGCGGCATCGTCCTGGCCGGCGGCGGTGCGATGCTGCGCGGCCTGGACGAACGGCTGCGCCACGAGACCGGCATGCCGATCCACATCGCCGAGTCCCCGCTGGACTGCGTGGCCCTCGGGGCCGGCAAGTGCGTCGAGGAGTTCGAGGCGCTGCAGCAGGTCCTGGACGCGCAGCCGCGCAGATGAGTCCTCACGATCCGTCGTACGGGTGAAGTCCCGCCGGTACGCCGGATCGTTCTACCTCCCGGCACGGCCCATCGGGCCCACGGGCTCACACGCTCTGACGAGGAAGGCACGGACTGGCCCCCGTGAGGGACACACGAGAGAGCCGGCTTCTGCTGGTACTGCTGGTGGCGATCGCTTTCGCGCTGATCACCGTCGACATCCGCGGCGGTGAGGACTCACCGCTCGACGGCGCCCGGTCCGCCGCGGCCGCCGTCTTCGGCCCCGTCGAGGACGGGGTCGCGGCCGCGGTCGACCCGGTGGACAACGCGGTGGACGCGGTACGCGACTCCGGCGACCGCAGCAGCCGCATTAGCGAACTGGAGCGGGAGAACGCCGAGCTGAAGCAGCAGCTCGGCAGCAAGGACGTCACGCGCGAGCGGGCCCGCGAACTCGACAAGCTGCTCAAGCTCGCCGGAGCCGGTCAGTACCGGGTCAAGGGCGCGCAGGTCATCGCGATAGGAGCCGCCCAGGGCTTCTCCTGGACGGTCACCATCGACTCCGGCGCCAACGACGGCATCCAGCGCGACATGACGGTCGTCAACGGTGACGGACTGGTCGGCCGGGTCACCACCGTCGGCCCCTCCACCTCGACCGTCCTGCTCGCCTGCGACCCGGACTTCACGGTCGGCACCCGGCTGGAGAAGTCCTCCGAACTCGGCTTCGCCACCGGCCAGGGCAACCGGCCGATGCGGGTGCAGCTCCTCAACGGCAAGGCCCACGTGAAGAAGGGCTCCCGGTTGGTCACCTTCGGCTCGCAGGCGGACAAGCCCTTCGTCCCCGGCGTGCCGGTCGGCACGGTCGCCAAGGTCGACCCCGCGGGCGGCGGCCTCACCCGTACGGTCGAGGTCACCCCGTTCGTCGGCTTCACCAAGCTCGACATCGTCGGCGTCGTCGTCCAGGGCCCGCGCAAGGACCCGCGTGACTCGGTGCTGCCCGCCGGGCCGAAGCCGGTCCCGACGGTCACCGTCACGGCGACGCCCAGTGTGAGCCCCTCTCAGTCCTCGCTCTACGGACAGGAGGAGGTCCGATGAAGCGCGCGCTGCTCGCCACCGGCCTCGTCGTCGCCGGCATGGTCGTCCAGGTGTGTGTCCTGGCCCGCCTCCACCTGCCCGGCGCCGTCCCCGACCTGCTGCTGCTCGTCGTCCTCGGCCTCGCACTGACGTACGGCCACGTGGCCGGCTGCCTCATCGGCTTCGGCGCCGGCCTGCTCGCCGACCTCGCCCCGCCCGCCGACCACGCCGCGGGCCGCTACGCCCTCGTGCTGTGCGTCGTCGGCTACATCGCGGGCCTGGTCAAGCCCGACGGCGGCCAGCTGCGGTCGGCCACCAGGCCGATGCTGGTCGTGGTGGGCGCCGCCATCGGCTCCACGGTGCTGTACGCGGCCGTGGGCGCCCTCGTGGGCGACACCGCGGCCCAGCACGTCGGCCTGGGCAAACTGCTGTTCACCGCCGCCCTGTACGACCTGCTGCTCGCGCCGTTCACCGTGCCGTGGATCATGGCACTGGCCCGCCGGTTCCAGGGCGACCCGCTCGGCGAGGACGCCTCCGGCCCCGGCTTCGGCGCACGCATCGGCGGCCAGCGCTCGAGCCTTCTGGGCAGGGTGGGGAGCGTCGCCAAGGGAGGGCGGCGGTTGTGACCGACGCACGCGAGGCCGCCGGGCAGCGGCCGACGACGGAGCGCGCGCTGTCGTGCCGAGCGGGCGGAGAAGCGGGAGTGGCGGCGTGAGCAACATCCCCGAGACGGGGCGGACGCCGCGGGTCACGATCCGGCTGGTGGTCCTGCAGATCCTCGTCCTGTCCCTGCTGTTCACCCTCGGCGGGCGGTTGTGGTTCCTGCAGATCCGCAACGGCCAGGAGTACACGGCGCAGGCCAACAGCAACAACGTCCAGGAGGTCGTCGCGCCCGCCGTCCGCGGGTCGATCCTGGACGACAAGGGCGTGGCGCTCGCCGACAACGAGACCCGGCTTGTGGTCTCCGCGAGCCGCACCGACCTGCTGAAGCAGAAGGACGACGGCAAGGCGGTGCTGACCCGGCTCGCCGGCGTGCTGCACATGAAGCCGGAAGAGGTCCTGGGCAAGGTCCGGCTCTGCGACTCGCAGACCCCCAAGCCGTGCTGGAACGGCTCGCCGTACCAGCCGATCCCGATCACCGACGAGGCCACCACCCAGCAGGCGCTGCAGATCATGGAGCGCCGTGAGGACTTCCCCGGCATCACCGCCGAGCCCACCGCGGTGCGCCGCTACACCTCTCCGTTCGGGTCCAACACCTCCCAGGTCCTCGGCTACCTCTCGCCCGTCACGGACGACGAGCTGACCGCCGCGGAGAAGAAGGGCCAGTCCCTGCTGCGCTCGGACCAGATCGGCCGTTCCGGCCTGGAGCGCACCTACGACAGCGAGCTGCGCGGCAAGGCCGGCGTCACCCGCTACGAGGTGGACAACCTCGGCCGGGTCATCGGCAAGGCGGGCGAGACCGCCGCGGAGCCCGGCAGCCACCTGGTCACCAGCATCGACGCCCGCGTCCAGAGGGTCGCCGAGAAGGAGCTCGACGAGGCGATCAAGGTCGCCCGGAAGACCTTCGACAAGGTCACCGGCAGCCTCTACAAGGCGGACTCCGGCGCGGTCGTCGTCATGGACGTGCACACCGGTCAGGTCATCGCGATGGCCAGCGCGCCCACGTACGACCCGAACGTCTGGGTCGGTGGCATCTCCGCCAAGGACTACGCCAAGCTGACGGGCAAGAAGTCCAACTTCCCGCTGCTCAACCGGGCCATACAGGGTCAGTCGGCCCCTGGCTCGACCTTCAAGGCGATCTCCACCTCGGCCGCCGTGCAGGCCGGCTACGACATCAACGGGCGCTACCCCTGCCCGTCGTCGATGACCATCGGCGGCCGGGTCTTCAACAACTTCGAGGGGGAGAGCGCGGGCTCCATCACCCTCGCCCACGCCCTGGAGATCTCCTGCGACACCGTCTTCTACGGCCTGTCGTACGACCAGTGGCTGAAGGACGGCGGCACCAAGCCCAAGAAGCACCCCAAGGACTGGTTCTACAAGACCGCCAAGGAGTACGGCCTCGGCTCGGTGACCGGCATCGACCTGCCCTCCGAGGTCACCGGCCGGATCCCGGACCGGCAGTGGAAGCGCGACTACTACGAGGCCAACAAGAACTACTGGTGCAAGGTCGCCAAGAGCGACAAGCAGGACTACGCGAGCCAGATCGCGCGCGAGAACTGCGTCGACGGCTACGTGATGCGCGCCGGTGACTCGGTCAACTACGCCATCGGCCAGGGCGACACCCTCGTCACCCCGATCCAGATGGCCAACATCTACTCGGCCATCTCCAACGGCGGCACGCTCTACCAGCCCACCATCGGCAAGGCGATCATCAGCGCCGACGGCAAGAAGGTCACCCGGATCAAGCCGAAGGTGAACGGGCACGCACCGGCCACCAAGAACACGCTGAAGTACATCAACGAGGCCCTGGAAGGCGTCGTCACGCACGGTACGGCCGCGTGGAGGTTCGGCGGCTGGCCGCAGGACAAGATCGCCCTGCACGCCAAGACCGGTACCGCGGAGGTCGCCGGCAAGCAGACCACGTCGTGGTTCACGACGTACAGCAAGGACTACGCGATCGTCATGACGATCTCCCAGGGTGGTACCGGTTCCGGTGGTTCCGGTCCGGCCGTCCGCAAGATCTACGAGGCCATGTACGGCGTCCAGAAAGACGGGTCGATCGACAACAAGAAGGCGCTGCTCCCGCGCCCCTTGAGCAAGCTCCCGAAGATCGACTCCGACGGCACCATCAAGATCACCAAGGCCTCCTGGGTCGACGTGCCGCAGGCGCCCTCCGCGCCGCGGGACACGGCGCTGGCCGCCGCCGCGCTGCCCCCGGAGCGCACCGAGAAGCTCCTGCTGGGCAGGAGGTACTGGTCATGAGCGCGCACGGCTACGCGACGCGTCGCTTCACCCCGGAACGCGGCACCCTGGGCAAGCTCCTGGCCCGGGACTCGATACTGCGCCGGATGGACTGGCTGCTGCTCGGCGCCGCCCTCGCGCTGTCCCTGATCGGTACGGCGCTGGTGTTCTCCGCCACGCGCAACCGCACCGAGCTCACCCACGGGGACCCGTACTACTTCCTGCTGCGGCACATCCTCAACACCGCGATCGGCTTCGCCCTCGCCGCCGGCACCGTGGCCCTGGGCCACCGCCGGCTGCGCGGCGCGGTGCCGGTGCTCTACGCCATCTCGGTGCTGCTGGTGACCGCGGTCCTCACCCCTTTGGGGTCCACGGTCAACGGCGCGCACGCCTGGATCGTGCTGGGCGGCGGCTTCTCCCTGCAGCCGTCCGAGTTCACCAAGATCACCATCATCCTGGGCATGGCGATGATGCTGTCCGCCCGCGTCGACGCGGGCGACCGGCTCTTCCCCGACCACCGCACGGTCGCCCAGTCGCTCGGCTTCGCCATACTGCCGATGGCGATCGTCATGCTGATGCCCGACCTCGGCTCGGTCATGGTGATGGCGGTCATCGTGCTCGGCGTGCTGCTGGCCTCCGGCGCCTCCAACCGCTGGGTCCTCGGCCTGATCACGGCGGGTGCCGGCGGCGCGATCGCGGTCTGGCAGCTCGGCGTCCTGGACCAGTACCAGATCGACCGCTTCGCGGCCTTCGCGAACCCCGCACTCGACCCCGCGGGCGTCGGCTACAACACCAACCAGGCGCGCATCGCCATCGGCTCCGGCGGGCTGCTCGGCAAGGGCCTGTTCGACGGCAGCCAGACCACCGGGCAGTTCGTGCCCGAGCAGCAGACCGACTTCGTCTTCACCGTGGCGGGGGAGGAGCTCGGCTTCGTCGGGGCGGCCCTGATCATCGTGCTGCTGGGCGTGATCATGTGGCGCGGCTGCCGCGTCGCCCGGAACGCCACCGACCTGTACGGCACGATCATCGCGGCCGGCATCGTCGCCTGGTTCGCCTTCCAGTCCTTCGAGAACATCGGCATGACCCTCGGCATCATGCCCGTGGCCGGTCTGCCGCTGCCGTTCGTCTCGTACGGCGGATCGTCGATGTTCGCGGTCTGGATCGCCATCGGGCTGCTGCAGGCCATCCACATGAAGCGGCCCATGTCGGCCTGATCCCGTCCACCGGGTGAACGCACCATTGCGGCCGGGCGAACCCGCGATTAGGTTCCTGACATGGGGAAGCGTGTCGCGGAGACCGAGCGCAAGTACGAAGCCGCCGAGCAGACCGGTGAGCCCGACCTCGAAGGCCTGCCCGGCGTCGCGGCGGTACGCGTCCTGGAACCGGCCGAACTGGACGCCGTCTACGTCGACACCGCCGACCTGCGGCTGGCCACCCACAAGATCACGCTGCGGCGCCGCACCGGCGGCGACGACGCCGGCTGGCACCTGAAACTGCCGAGCTCACAGGCCGACACCCGCACCGAGGTGCACGCGCCCCTCGGCAAGCAGGGCCGCAAGGGCGGCCCCAGGGTCCCCAAGTCCCTGCTCGCCGAGGTCGCCGCGATCGTCCGCGACCGCGAGCTCGTCCCAGTCGTCCGGCTGCGCAACACCCGCAAGCGGGTGCACCTCGTCGACGCCGGGGGCGCACCCTTGCTGGAGATCGCCCACGACCACGTCCGGGCCACCCTCCTCGACCACGGCGACGGTTCGGAGACCGCCTGGACCGAGGTCGAGACCGAACTCATCGACGGCGACACCGCCCTCCTCGACGCCGTCGAGAAGCGGCTCCGCACGGCAGGCCTGCGGCGCTCGAAGTCCCCCTCGAAGCTCGCCCGCGCCCTCGGTGAGCGCCTGGCCGACGCACCCGGGCCGCCGCAGCCGCCGTCCTCCACCGACACCGCCGGGGACGTCGCCCTGGCCTACGTGCACCAGCAGGTCGCCGCGATCACCGGCTGGGACCCGGAGGTCCGCCGCGACGAGCCGGACTCCGTCCACCAGATGCGGGTCTCCACCCGGCGGCTGCGCAGCGCCTTCAAATCCTTCCGCCGCGAACTCGACCGCGAGGCGACCGACCCCATCGGCGAGGAGCTGAAGTGGCTCGCCGGGGTGCTGGGCCTGGAACGCGACCGCGAGGTCCTCGCCGACCGCCTCCGCGACCGCGAGGCCGAACTGCCGGAGGAACTCGTCACGGAGGTCCTCACCGCGCGCATCGGCGGCGACGCCCCCGTCCACGAGGGCGCCCGCAAGGAGCTCCTGCGCGAACTCGGCGGCAGGCGCTACTTCCGGCTCCTGGACACCCTGGAGTCACTGCTCGCCCACCCGCCCCTGCTCGACGCGGCCGCGGCCCCCGCGGCCGACGCCGTCCCCAAGGCCGTGCGCCGCGACCACCGGCGGCTGCGCACCCGCGTCGAGTCGGCCCTGGAGATGGAACCCGGCCACGAGCGCGACCTCGTCCTCCACGACGCCCGCAAGGCCGCCAAGCGGGCCCGCTACAGCAGTGAGGCGGCCCGGGCCGTCCCGGCGCTGCGCAAGCCCGCCAAGAAGCACACCCAGCGCATGAAAGCCGTCCAGCAGCTCCTCGGCGAGCACCAGGACAGCGTCATCTGCCGCGACGCCGTCCTCCGCCTCGCCTCGGACGCCCGCGAGGCCGGCGAGGACACCTTCGCGTACGGCGTGCTCTACCAGCTGGAACGCGACCGCGCCGCCGCCGCAGAGCGGCAGCTCCCGAAGGAGTGGCCCCAGGCCGACCGCGGCACGCTGGCCGGCTGAGCCGGCCCGGGACGGCCACCACCGCGCCGCCGCGTCCCGCAGCGCCCGGCGCCGCGCGGACGCGGCCGGGAAGCCCTCTGTGACGCGTTACGCTGAATGGTCACCCTTGCCAGCTCACGAAAGACACCTCTGATGCCTGTCGAGTCGGTCTTCCCCCAGCTCGAGGCCCTGCTGCCGCATGTGCAGAAGCCGATCCAGTACGTCGGCGGGGAACTGAACTCCACCGTCAAGCCCTGGGACGAGTGCGACGTCCGTTGGTCCCTGATGTACCCGGACGCCTACGAGGTCGGGCTGCCCAACCAGGGCGTCATGATCCTCTACGAGGTGCTGAACGAGCGCGAGGGGGTCCTCGCCGAGCGCACCTACAGCGTGTGGCCGGACCTCGAGGCACTGATGCGCGAACACGGCGTGCCGCAGTTCACCGTGGACGCGCACCGCCCGGTCAAGGCCTTCGACGTCTTCGGCCTCAGCTTCTCCACGGAGCTCGGCTACACCAACATGCTCACCGCCCTGGACCTCGCGGGCATCCCGCTGGAGGCCCGGGACCGCACCGAGGACGACCCGATCGTGCTCGCCGGCGGCCACGCGGCCTTCAACCCGGAGCCCATCGCGGACTTCCTGGACGCCGCCGTGATCGGCGACGGCGAGCAGGCCGTCCTGGAGATCACCGACGTGATCCGCGCCTGGAAGGCCGAGGGCCGCCCCGGCGGCCGCGACGAGCTGCTGTTCCGGCTGGCCCGCACCGGCGGGGTGTACGTGCCGAAGTTCTACGACGTGGAGTACCTGGCCGACGGCCGGATCGCCCGCGTCGTCCCCAACCGCTCCGGCGTGCCGTGGCGGGTGTCCAAGCACACCGTCATGGACCTCGACGAATGGCCGTACCCCAAGCAGCCGCTGGTCCCGCTCGCGGAGACGGTCCACGAGCGCATGTCCGTGGAGATCTTCCGCGGCTGCACCCGCGGCTGCCGCTTCTGCCAGGCAGGCATGATCACCCGCCCGGTGCGCGAGCGCAGCATCACCGGCATCGGCGAGATGGTCGACAAGGGCCTGAAGGCCACCGGGTTCGAGGAGGTCGGCCTGCTGTCGCTGTCCTCCGCCGACCACTCCGAGATCGCCGACGTCGCCAAGGGTCTCGCCGACCGGTACACGGAGGACAAGATCGGCCTGTCCCTGCCCTCCACCCGCGTCGACGCCTTCAACATCGACCTGGCCAACGAGCTGACCCGCAACGGCCGCCGCTCGGGTCTGACCTTCGCCCCGGAGGGCGGCTCCGAGCGCATCCGCAAGGTCATCAACAAGATGGTCTCGGAGGAGGACCTGATCCGCACCGTCGCCACCGCCTACGGCAACGGCTGGCGCCAGGTGAAGCTGTACTTCATGTGCGGTCTGCCCACCGAGACCGACGAGGACGTCCTGCAGATCGCCGACATGGCGAAGAACGTCATCCAGAAGGGGCGCGAGGTCACCGGCCAGAACGACATCCGCGCCACGGTGTCGATCGGCGGCTTCGTGCCCAAGCCGCACACCCCCTTCCAGTGGGCCCCGCAGCTCGGCGTCGAGGAGACCGACGCCCGCCTGGAGAAGCTGCGCGACGCCATCCGCGGCGACAGGAAGTACGGCCGCAACATCGGCTTCCGCTACCACGACGGCAAGCCGGGCATCATCGAGGGCCTGCTCTCCCGCGGCGACCGCCGCGTGGGCGCCGTCATCCGCGCCGTCTACGAGGACGGCGGCCGCTTCGACGGATGGCGCGAGCACTTCTCGTACGACCGGTGGATCCGCATGTGCGAGAAGGCGCTCCCGGAGCAGGGCGTCGACCTCGCCTGGTACACCACGCGCGAGCGCACCTACGAGGAGGTCCTGCCCTGGGACCACCTGGACTCCGGCCTCGACAAGGACTGGCTCTGGGAGGACTGGCAGGACGCCCTCGACGAGACCGAGGTCGAGGACTGCCGCTGGACGCCGTGCTTCGATTGTGGGGTGTGTCCTCAGATGGACACCCACATCCAGATCGGCCCGACGGGGAAGAAGCTGCTCCCGCTGACCGTCGTGAAGTAGCCCGTCGTGGAGACGAGGCCCCCCGCCGGACGGCGGGGGGCCTTCGTGCGTACGGGGGAGCGGAACGGCCGTCAGATCTGCGCCACCGCACGGCGGTTGACCCCGTACGTCGGCGGACGGGGGGAAGGCGCGCTTCCGGGCGTAACGTTCGGGTATGCAGGAACGGGGGGACGCCGGTGGGTACGGCGGGAACGGGGACGGCTGCCTGACGGTGGCGATCAGGATGCCGGCGCGGATCGTCGCGCTGGTGGTGGTCCTTCCGCTGCGCATGGCGTGGGACGCCATGACGGTCGCGGGCCGGGCGCTGGGCCGCGCCGGGGGATGGCTGGGCCGGGTGCTGGTGGTCGCCCCCGCGGTGGCGTTGTGGCGGTACGTGCTGGTGCCGGTGGGGCGTGCCGTGGTGTGGGTGGTGCGGGGGCTGGTCCGGTACGTGGTCGTGGTTCCGGCGGTGGCGCTGTGGCGGTACGTGCTGGTGCCGGTGGGGCGTGCCGTCGTGTGGCTGGTCCACTGCCTGGTCGTGGTTCCGGTGGTGGCGTTGTGGCGGTACGTGCTGGTGCCGGTCGGGCGGGCCGTGGGGGTCGCCGTGGCGTGGGTGGTCGCCGCGCTGGTCGTGTTGCCGGCGGTGGCGCTGTGGCGGTACGTGCTCGTCCCGCTGGGGCGGGCGGCCGGTGCGGGGGCGGTGTGGGCGGTCCGGGTGCTGCTGGTGGTGCCCTTGGCGGCGCTGTACGCCCATGTCCTGGTGCCGCTGGCCGCCGGGGCGGCGTGGCTGGTCCGGTGGGCGGTCCGGGTCCTCGTGGTGGTTCCGGTGGTCGCGGTGTACCGCCATGTCCTGGTGCCGCTGGCCGTGGCGGTGGGGTGGCTGGTGCGGTGGGTGGTCGTGGCCCCGTTGCGCTTCCTGTGGGGCAGGGTGCTCGTGCCGGTCGCCCGGGAGCTCCGGGATGCCCTGCTGGTGGGCTGGCGTGTGGCGGGGTACGTGTCGCGGGCCGTGGGGCGGGCGCTGAAGTGGCTGGTCACCGTGGTTCTGGTGGTTCCGGCCGGCTGGGTGTGGCGCACCCTCGTGCTGCCCGTGTGGCGACCGGTGCGGCGGGCGGCGGCCGAGGCGGGCCGGGTGGTGCGCGACGCGCTGGCCACCGTGCGGGAGACCGTGCGCGGGGTGCGCGCCGATCTGCGGAGGGCGTTGACGGGTGCGCCGCGACCGGTGGAGCGTGGCGGGCGCCGTGGGGAACCGGAAGGCCGGAACCCCCAGTAATCTGGAAGACACAAGCAACCCCGTCCGGGGTGACCAGACGTACGAGGGACTGAACGACACTGGGCAAGCGACAGCCCGAAGGCCCGCCGCCCGCACCCGCGGTGCAGCGCATCCGACTGCGCTACACCAAGCGCGGCCGCCTCCGGTTCACCAGCCACCGCGACTTCCAGCGCGCATTCGAGCGGGCGCTGCGGCGCGCCGAGGTGCCCATGGCGTACTCGGCGGGCTTCACCCCGCACCCGAAGGTGTCGTACGCCAACGCCGCACCCACCGGCGTCGCGAGCGAGGCCGAGTACCTGGAGATCGCGCTCTCCGAGGCCCGTGAGCCGGAGAAGCTGCGCCTGCTGCTGGACGAGTCGCTGCCGGACGGACTCGACGTGGTCGAGGCCGTGGAGGCCCGTACCTCGGGGCTCGCCGAGCGGCTGGAGGCGTCCGTGTGGCAGCTGCGGCTGGACGGTGTGGAGCACGTCGCGGCCGAGCGGGCCGTGGCCGCTTTCCTGGCCGCGGGGACCGTCGAGGTCCAGCGCATGACGAAGAACGGCGTGCGGACTTTCGACGCGCGCGAGGCCGTCACCCGGCTCGAAGCGGTCGATCCGCAGGTGGCCGGGGCCCAGGACGGCATGTTCGAACAGGGTGCCGATAGGCCGACGCCAGGAGCTTGTGCGATACTGCGGCTGGTTGTTCGGCATGTGACACCCGCCGTACGACCCGACGACGTCCTGTCCGGCCTCCGTGCGGTGGCCGACCTCGCGCCGCCGGTCCCCGCTGCGGTGACCAGGCTGGCGCAGGGGCCGCTCGACGAGGAGACCGGCACGGTGACCGATCCGCTCGCGCCCGACCGCGATGCCGCGACGGTGCCGGAGGGTTCCGCCTAGGACCGTCGTCGTTGTGCGGCCGACGTATCTGGGGAGACCCGGGTCCGGCAGCACGCATCAGACGAGACTTTCGTCGGCCCGTTAGGGCGGTGCCGACGAGCTACACGACAGCTCCCGTGTGGCGCCCGCGCCCCCGGGCGGCGGAACCGCGAGGACGCGGACCGCCGCGAACCGGACCAGGACGCGGCGCCCGGGAGCGTGACGGGAGAAATGCCCGCATGCTCGAGCACAACGAGCCGAACGAGGCGCCGGAGAACGGCGCCACCGAAGCCGCCTCCGGCGGCACCGACACCGAGGCGACGGTCGCTCCGCGCCGCCGTCGCCGCGCGGCCAGCCGCCCAGCGGGACCGCCCGCGGCCGGCGAGGCCGGTCAGGACGTGACGTCCGGCGCCCCCGCTGGGGCCGCCGAGCCGCCGGCCATACCGGCCGAGGCCCCATCCGCCGATTCCGAGACCGAACCCGCCCCCGCGCGCACCCGGCGCCGGGCGACCCGCAAGTCCGCCGCCCCGGAGCCGCAGCCTGCCGGGTCCGCCGAGGAGGAGGCGGCCGAGGCCGCCCCCGCCCCGGCGCGTCGCCGCGCGACGCGGAAGGCCACCGCTCCTGCGGCCGCCCCCGAGGCCACCGCCGCGGAGACCCCTGCCGCGGTGACCGCTGCCACCGAGACCCCGGGGACCGAGCAGGCCGAGCAGCCTGCGGCTCCGGCCCGTACCCGGCGCCGTGCCACGCGCAAGGTGACCAGCCCCGAGCCGGTCGCGGGCGGCGAGGAGACGGCCGGCCCCGCGGCCGCCGCCGACACGCAGGCGAAGGAGCTCCAGGCCGACCTGCCGCTGCACGCCGAGGCCGCCCCCGGGGCGGAGCAGGCCGAGCAGCCTGCGGCTCCGGCCCGTGGCCGGCGCCGCGCCACGCGCAAGGTGACCAGCCCCGAGCCGGCCCCGGCCGAGGACGTGGCCGCGGCCGTGGCCGCCGCCGACGCTCCCGCGAAGGCCCTGCAGGAGGAGCCTGCGGAGAAGCCGAAGCGGGGCAGGGCCGAGAAGCCCCAGGCCGAGAAGTCCAGGACCACCCGTTCGCGGCGGCGTACCGCTCCGGCCGCCTCCTTCCTCGCCGCCGACGACGGCTCCCGCCGTCTGAAGCCGGGCGCTCTCGCGCCGCGTGACGAGGCGGGGGCCCGGGCCGGGGACGAGGCCGCCGAGGGCGCCGCCCCTGAGCGGCGCACCTACACCGCCAAGGCCGTCCCGGACGGTTCCGGCTGGGCCGTCGAGGTCGAGGACGCCTACGAGATCCGCGGCTACGGCGACACCGTCGAGGAGGCCCGCGTCGCCGCGGTCGCGGCCGTCGCGGAGGCGTTCGGCGTCCCCGCGGACACGATCGTCATCGAGGTCCAGGAGGCGCAGGGCGCCGAGCCCGCCGCGGTCCCCGAGGCCGAGGCCGCCCCTGAGGTCGAGCCCGAGGCGGAGCCCGCCCCGGCGCGCGGCCGTCGCCGGGTCGTGCGGCCGCCCATGGCCGTGTTCCAGGCACCGGTGTTCCAGGCCCCCGCTCAGGCGCAGGCCGGGCAGCCGGCGGAGCCCGTGGAGACCGAGGAGCAGGAGGAGGCCGAGGCCGAGGCCGGGGCCGAGGCCGAGGAGTACGCCGGCGGCACCGCCGGGCGCCGTCGCCGCCGTCGTCGCCGTGGCGAGCCCGCGGAGGCCGTGGAGGCCGCGCAGACGGTCGTGACGGAGCACGCCGACGAGGAGCCCGAGTCCGCCCACGAGGACGAGGCGGAGGCCGGGGCCGAGACGGAGGAGTCCGAGGCCGACGAGCACGAGGAGGGCGAGCGGACGTCCCGTCGTCGCCGTCGCGGTGGCCGTCGTCGTCGTCGCGGCGAGGCCGCCGAGGACGAGGAGACCTCCGACGAGGACGAGGAGTCCGGGGACGAGTCCGACGAGGACGAGGACCAGGACGCCGAGAGCAGCAGCACCAGCCGCCGCCGTCGCCGTCGTCGCCGCCGTGGCGGCGAGGGGACGGCCGAGGAGGGCCTGGGCGAGGACGCTCCGGAGCGCACGGTCGTCAAGATCCGTGAGCCGCGCAAGACGGCCGAGCCGGTCGACGAGGTGCAGTCCATCAAGGGCTCCACCCGTCTGGAGGCCAAGAAGCAGCGCCGCCGCGAGGGCCGCGAGCAGGGCCGCCGCCGTGTGCCGATCATCACCGAGGCCGAGTTCCTGGCCCGCCGGGAGGCGGTCGAGCGCGTCATGGTCGTCCGTGAGAACGGCGACCGGACGCAGATCGGCGTGCTGGAGGACGGCGTCCTCGTCGAGCACTACGTCAACAAGGAGCAGGCCACCTCGTACGTCGGCAACGTCTACCTGGGCAAGGTCCAGAACGTGCTGCCGTCCATGGAGGCCGCGTTCGTCGACATCGGCAAGGGCCGCAACGCGGTGCTGTACGCCGGTGAGGTCAACTTCGAGGCGCTGGGCATGGGCAACGGCCCGCGGCGCATCGAGGCGGCCCTCAAGTCCGGCCAGTCGGTGCTGGTCCAGGTCACGAAGGACCCGATCGGCCACAAGGGCGCCCGCCTGACTAGCCAGGTCTCGCTGCCCGGCCGCTACCTGGTCTACGTGCCCGAGGGCTCGATGACCGGCATCAGCCGCAAGCTGCCCGACACCGAGCGCGCCCGGCTGAAGCAGATCCTCAAGAAGATCGTCCCCGAGGACGCGGGCGTCATCGTGCGCACCGCCGCCGAGGGCGCGAGCGAGGACGAGCTGCGCCGTGACGTCGAGCGGCTGCAGTCGCAGTGGGAGGACATCCAGAAGAAGGCCAAGAGCGGCAACGCCCCGTCGCTGCTCTACGGCGAGCCGGACATGACCGTCCGGGTCGTCCGCGACATCTTCAACGAGGACTTCGGCAAGGTCATCGTCAGCGGCGACACCGCCTGGGAGACCATCCACGGCTACGTCTCGCACGTCGCGCCGGACCTGGCCGAGCGGCTGGGCCGCTGGACCTCCGAGGTCGACGTCTTCGCCACGTACCGGATCGACGAGCAGCTGCTGAAGGCGCTGGACCGCAAGGTCTGGCTGCCGAGCGGCGGTTCGCTGGTGATCGACCGGACCGAGGCGATGGTCGTCATCGACGTCAACACCGGCAAGTTCACCGGCCAGGGCGGCAACCTGGAGGAGACGGTCACCAGGAACAACCTGGAGGCGGCCGAGGAGATCGTGCGCCAGCTGCGGCTGCGCGACCTGGGCGGCATCATCGTGATCGACTTCATCGACATGGTGCTGGAGTCCAACCGCGACCTCGTCATGCGCCGGCTGCTGGAGTGCCTGGGCCGGGACCGCACCAAGCACCAGGTGGCCGAGGTCACCTCGCTGGGCCTGGTGCAGATGACCCGCAAGCGGGTCGGCCAGGGCCTGCTGGAGTCCTTCTCCGAGACCTGCGTGCACTGCAACGGCCGCGGCGTCATCGTCCACATGGACCAGGCCACGGCGGCCGGTGGCGGCGGCAAGCGCAAGCGCCGTCGCGGCGGCGCGGCGGAGGAGCCGGCGGTCGCGGAGACCGCCGCCCTCACCGAGGCCGAGGAGGCCGCGGAGGAGGCTCCCGAGCTGGAGCCGGTCGCGGTCACCGAGGCCGAGCTGGTGCCCGCCGTCGGCGGGGACGAGGACTGGTACGGCAGCCCGGCCGAGGCCGAGGCGGCGGCGGGCCGGCGTTCCCGGCGGCGCGCCTCGCGGCGGGTCACCGCCCCGATGAGCTCGCCGGACGCCACGGCCGAGATCGTCACCGTCGTCCCGTCGGTCGCCCCGGTCACCGAGCCCCAGGCGGCGGAGGCCGCGACGGCCACCGCCCCCGAGGCGCCCGCCGTCGTGGGTACCGGCGAGGCGGCGCAGGAGCCCGCCGCACCGGTCCGCGGCCGGCGCCGGGCGACCCGCAAGGCCACCGCGCCGAGCGCCCCCGCCGGTGAGGCGGCCACCGTGGTCGTCCCCGCTGCGGAGACGGCCGTTCCGGCCCAGGCCCCCGAGCCGGAGCCGGTGGCGGAGGTCCAGGCGCCGGCCGCGCCGGTGCGCCGTCGTGCCACGCGCAGGGTGTCCGCCCCCGCGGGTGCGCCGTCCGCCGGCGAGGAGGCCGCGGTCGTGGTCGTCCCCGGCACCGAGGCGCAGCCGGAGGAGACCCCGGCGGCCGAGGCGGAGACGGAGGCCGTCGAGGCCGGGCAGGCGGAGCCGAAGAAGCGGGCCGCGCGCAAGACGGCCGCGAAGAAGGCACCGGCGAAGAAGGCCGCCGCGAAGAAGACGGTCGCCAAGAAGACCGCCACCAAGAAGACGGTGGCCAAGAAGACGACGGCGAAGAAGGCCGCCGCCAAGGCCACGGCCGAGGCGCCCACAGAGGCGTCCTGACCCCGGGTCACCGTCCGCGGGCCGTTCCCCACCGGGGGACGGCCCGCGGCGCGTACGGGGTCGCGCAGGCCCCGGTTTGACCCCATCGGGGACGCCCCGTAACCTTGACCTTCGGCGTTTTGACGCCCATTCCTGAGCATCTTCCTACCGGCCACGGCCGGCAGAGGCCCCCCAGCACCGCAGGGACGGCTGGCGTCAGGAGTGACGATCCGAGCGAGAGAGTGAGTTCCGCGTGTACGCAATCGTGCGCAGCGGTGGCCGCCAGCACAAGGTGGCCGTCGGCGACATCGTCGAGGTTGACAAGATTTCCACTGGCAAGGTTGGCGACGCGGTCGAGCTCTCGACGCTCCTCGTCGTCGACGGCGACGCTGTCACCAGCGACCCGTGGGTGCTGGCCGGGATCAAGGTCCAGGCCGAGATCGTGGACCACCACAAGGGCCAGAAGATCGACATCCTGCGGTACAAGAACAAGACCGGCTACCGCCGTCGTCAGGGTCACCGTCAGCAGTACACGGCGCTGAAGATCACCGGCATCCCCGCCGCTGCGAAGTAAGGGACTGAGGAGAGATGGCACACAAGAAGGGCGCATCGTCCACCCGGAACGGTCGCGACTCCAACGCCCAGCGGCTCGGCGTCAAGCGCTTCGGCGGCCAGGTCGTGAACGCCGGTGAGATCATCGTCCGCCAGCGCGGCACCCACTTCCACCCCGGCTCGGGCGTCGGCCGTGGCAAGGACGACACGCTGTTCGCCCTCGCCGCCGGTGCGGTCGAGTTCGGCACCAGCCGTGGTCGCAAGGTCGTGAACATCGTCCCGGTCGCCTGATCGGCCGCGATACGACTTCACCGAGGGCGGACCCTGTTTCCCGGACCGGGAAGCAGGTCCGCCCTCGGCGCGTTAACCCACAGACATTCCCGTACGCATCTGGAGGAACATCCGCATGACCACCTTCGTGGACCGCGTCGAGCTGCACGTCGCCGCGGGTAACGGGGGCCATGGCTGCGCCTCCGTGCACCGGGAGAAGTTCAAGCCGCTGGGCGGCCCGGACGGCGGCAACGGCGGCCGTGGCGGCGATGTGACGCTGGTCGTCGACCAGTCGGTCACCACGCTCATCGAGTACCACCACCACCCGCACCGCAAGGCCACCAACGGCAAGCCCGGCGAGGGCGGCAACCGTTCCGGCAAGGAGGGCACGGACCTGGTCCTGCCCGTCCCGGACGGCACCGTCGTGATGGACGGGCACGGCAACGTGCTCGCGGACCTCGTCGGCCACGGCACCACCTACATCGCCGGCCAGGGCGGCCGCGGAGGCCTCGGCAACGCGGCGCTGGCCTCGGCACGCCGCAAGGCGCCGGGGTTCGCGCTGCTGGGTGAGCCCGGTCAGAGCCGGGACCTCGTCCTGGAGCTGAAGACGGTCGCCGACGTGGCGCTGGTCGGTTACCCGAGCGCGGGCAAGTCCTCGCTCATCTCCGTGCTCTCGGCGGCCAAGCCGAAGATCGCGGACTACCCCTTCACCACGCTCGTCCCCAACCTGGGCGTGGTCACGGCCGGTTCGACCGTCTTCACCGTCGCCGACGTCCCCGGGCTCATCCCGGGCGCCAGCGAGGGACGCGGCCTGGGCCTGGAGTTCCTGCGGCACGTCGAGCGGTGCAGCGTCCTGGTGCACGTCCTGGACACCGCCACCCTGGAGTCCGAGCGCGACCCGCTGAGCGACCTCGACGTCATCGAGGCGGAACTGCGGGCGTACGGCGGCCTCGAGGACCGTCCGCGGATCGTCGTCCTCAACAAGGTCGACATCCCCGACGGCCAGGACCTCGCCGACATGGTCCGCCCCGACCTCGAGGCGCGCGGCTACCGGGTCTTCGAGGTGTCGGCGGTGGCCCACAAGGGCCTCAACGAGCTGTCCTACGCCCTCGCCGGCATCGTGGCCGAGGCGCGCGCGGCCCAGCCGGTCCAGGAGGCCACCCGCATCGTCATCCGGCCCAAGGCCGTGGACGACGCCGGCTTCACCGTCACCGCCGAGGACGGCTTCTACCGCGTCCGCGGCGAGAAGCCCGAACGCTGGGTGCGCCAGACCGACTTCGCCAATGACGAGGCCGTCGGCTACCTCGCCGACCGGCTCGCCCGCCTCGGTGTCGAGGAGCAACTGGTCAAGGCCGGCGCCCGCGAGGGCGACGAGGTCGTCATCGGCGACGAGGACGACTCCGTGGTCTTCGACTGGGAGCCGTCGGTGGCGGCCGGCGCGGAGATGCTCGGACGGCGCGGCGAGGACCACCGCTTCGACGCGCCCCGCCCCGCCGCCCAGCGCCGCAAGGACCGCGACGCCGAACGCGATGACGCACAGGAGGAGTTCGAGGGCTTCGACCCCTTCGAATCCTGAGCCCCGGCGACAACGCACAAGGGCCGGTCCCCCTCATCGAGGGGGACCGGCCCTTGTCGTGCGCGTCCGGCCTCCGAGGGGGCCGGCAGGCGGGTGGGGTCAGCTCATGGACGCGTGCAGGGGCGCGGTGCCGTCGTTATCGGCGTTCGACCGGGCGTCCTCGTCGAGGCGGGCCATCAACCGCTCGAAGTCGCGGGTGGAGAGCAGCAGCTTGTAGATGATGGCGAACTCGAAGAGCAGCAGCAGCACGGCCGCGGCGATGGTGGTGCCGATGACGGCGCCGGTCAGCGGCGCGATGATGAACACCGCCATCTGGAACTCGATGCCGCTGATGAGGTGCGGCCGCACGCGGTGCCGGATCAGGAAGTCGCGGAAGGCCCCGTAGGAGGCGAAGCGCTTCTTGAAGCTCTGCTGGAGGTCGACGACCGGTGCCTGACCGTCGGCGGGCTCGCCCTGGGCGCCGGCGTCGGCCGTCACCGTCTGGGTGGTGGCGGGCACGGCACCGCGCTGGGCGGGGACGACGCCCTTCGGCGTCTCGTCGCCGGCCTCCTCCTCGCGGAGCAGGTCCTCCATGAACCGCAGGGACTGCTTCGAGTGCACCTCGGACTGGCGCAGCTCGAGCTTCTTCCGCATGTTGGCGCGGACCTTGAAGATCTGCAGGGCGTCGAGGTACCGCAGGGCGTCGAGGAAGATGACGGCGAGGGCGAGCCACATGTAGATGGAGTCACCGGTGCGGTAGAACTGGCCGCCCATGAGGGCGGCGGCGCAGCACACCACGCGCACGCGGTCGAAGATGTAGTCCAGCCAGCCGCCGAACTCCGAGCCCCTGCCGGTGAGGCGCGCCAGCTTCCCGTCCATGCAGTCGAGGATGAAGCTGAAGTGGTAAAGGACCGCACCCAGGATCAGCCACTTCCAGTCGGCCAGCGCGAAACAGGCCGCCGCCCCGAGGCCCAGCAGGAGCGCGCCCCAGGTGATCTGGTTCGGGGTGAGACGGGTCCGCATGGCCGTCCAGCGCACCAAGGGCGTCGCCACCGGGTCGACCAGGAATACGGTCCACCAGGCGTCCCGCTTTTTCTCGGTGAGGCGACGTACTTCCGCGAGGGGCGGTATTTCCATGAAAGAGGACCCTTTCGAGGCGAATTGGGCATCCAGGCGCTTCCGCGGCCTGATCACTTTGACGGCTGACGCAGTAGCGCCGTTGCTGTCGCCGGTGGGGCTGTCGCACCCGCGGTCCCGGCTGATCCAAGGCATCCGCCTGAAATACCATACAGCCTGCGGGCAATGGGAACGCGGGGCCGCCCCTGGCAATGGTCCCTTGGGGGGCTTGAATCGCCGCGATCCGCCGATGTCAAGATGCGTGCACGACCCAATGGATGTGGCGTAGGACACAGTCCGATTTGTACCGTTGTGCACTTAGGATGGGATGGCCCTGAGGGGCGGCAGGCTATTGTATGTGGTTCGGGGGTCCGCCGGTCCTCCTGTCACCCACTGTTCATGTGGCAGGTGTGAACTCGTCTCCAACGGTTTGGGATGTCACGAGCTTCCAAAGCAGGGGCCAGCCGTGTCCCGGTGAGAAGTTCCTGAAATGGAGGCTTGATGTCCCCGCGCGACGCTCATCCATTGATCACGGTGATCGTGCCCGCATATAACGCGGCGGAGACCGTCGGACGGACTCTGGACTCATTGGCGGTCCAGACATTCCAGGATTTCGAGGTCGTCGTCGTCGACGACGCCTCCGGTGACCCCACCTGTGACGTGGTGGAGGACTACGCCGATCGCGTCCCGGGACTCCGCCTGATCCGCCGGGAGAGCAACAGCGGCGGGGTGGGCGCGCCGCGCAACGACGGCATCCGGGCCGCCCGCGGCACCTACGTCATGTTCCTCGACTCCGACGACGAGATCCCCGCCACGGCGTGCGAGCTGCTCCTCGCCGGTGCCGAGCGGACCGGGGCGGACATCACCGCCGGGCGTGCGGAGCGGGTGAACCTCGGGCGCGGCACCATGACGACCTGGCAGCCCGCCCTCTACACCTCGGACCGCCACGTGGCAAGCGTCACGGAATGGCCCGAGCTGCTGAACGACCCCATTGCCGCGGCCAAGCTCTACCGCCGTGAATTCCTGGTGGACAACGAGGTCTTCTTTCCGGAGGGTGTGTTCTACGAGGACACGTATTTCTCGGTGAAGTCCTACCACCGGGCCCGGGGGATATCCGTTCTCGCGGAGCCGGTTTACCACTGGATCTGGGAGGACAAGGCGGTCGATACGGGCGACGCGGCTTCCATCACGAATAGGCGTGGTGAGATCCGGAGCATATCCGACCGTGTTCGTGTGCACCGCATGGCGGACGCCTATTTGCTGGAGAACGACGCCCGGGAGCTGAAGCTCTACAAGGACGCGAAGTTCATCAGCCACGACGTCCGGCTCTACATGAAGGAACTGCGCCAGGCAGACGAGACCTACCTGGCGGAGTTCGGCCGGCTGGTCTCCGGCTACCTCGGCGGCATGGACGAGGAGGCCTACGGCCTGTGCGCGCCGCTGGACCGGGTGAGGGCCTTCTACCTGCGCCACACGATGATCCCCGAGGCGCTCACCGTCGCCGACTTCGAGCAGCGCCGCGGTGTCGTCTCCACGGACCTGCACACGGAGGACGGGCGCGTCTACTGGTCGGGCAGCCACCTCTCCCTGCCGGGCGCCCGCACCTTCCTCGACGTGACCGAGCTGGGACTGGAGAACGAGAGGTTCGAGAGCTCCCGGATGTTCAACCAGGCCGTCTCGCTGGACCTGACGGGGCGCACCCTCGCCTTCTCCGGTGAGATCGTCAACCAGTTCGGCCGCCTGGCCGCGGGCGACAAGCTGGAGCTGGTCCTGTTCAGCCGCTCCAAGGAACTGGGGAAGAAGACGATCGGCCGGGTGGCCGACGTCCGTGTGACCCCCTCGACGATCAGCTACACGGCGTCGCTGACCCTCGACGAGCTGGTCGGTGAGTTCCCCGCAGAGGGAACCGTGAACGTGATGTGCCAGCTCGTCTGGAAGGACCGCAAGCACACCACCGCCGTGTGCGTCCGCGGCCGGGACCTCGGCGCCCTCAACCGGACGCTGAGCGCGAACGGGTTCGAGGCGTACACGACGGCCAGCGGCAACCTCGCCCTGCGTCGCTTCACCGGCCTCGACGGAGCGGGCTTCGCCCGTCTGCGCGTGCACGAGGCGGACTGGGGCTGGTGGCGCGAGCGCCCGGCGCCGGCCGCAGCGGTGGCACCGCAGTCCCCGTCCGTCACGGTGGTCGTCCCGGCCGGCGAGGAGCCGCAGGCGCTGCGCGCCTGCCTGAGCTCGGTCGTCCTCCAGGACGAGTTCCCCCGGGCGCAGGTGCTGATCGTGGGCACCGGAGCCGGAGCCGGGGCCGTCGCGGACGTCGTGGCGGCGCACGGCAACGTGAGCGTCGTCGACGGCGCGGCGGGCAGTTCCGCGGAAACGGTCCTGGAGCAGGCGACCGCCCCCTACGTGATCTTCCTCGACGGCTCCGGTGTCCTCGCCGAGGGCGCGCTCGGCCGACTGGTCGCCGTCGCCGCGCGGCACTCGGCGGACGTCGTGCTCGGTGACCTCGACCGGGGCCCCCGCGCCGAGGACACCGCCCCCGAAGTGGCCTGGAAGCAGTACTTCGGCGCGGGCCAGGAGGTGTTCGAGGGAGCCGCCGCCGCCCCGGAGCTGGTCTTCGCCACGGATCTCGCCAACAAGCTGTTCAGCGCCGGGACGCTGCGCGGCCTGACGGCCGACCTGGGCCCCGACGGGCGGTCGGACCGGGTCCGCCTCGGTGTCTCCGCCCTCCTGCGGGCCAAGCGGATCGCGCTCGTCGACGCCCATGTGTACGGCACCGCCGCGGCCGTGTCCGGGGACGAGGCGGCCCCGGTGATCCGTGACCGGCTCTCCGAGGCCCGGCAGCTGCTGACGCTGTGCACGTCCCTGCTGTCCGACCCGCTGCCGGCCGACGCGGGCAGCCGCGCGCTGCTGCAGCGTTTCGTCGCGGGTTCCTTCGAGGCGTGCATGACCACGCTGCCCAAGATGCTGAACCGGGCGGGCCTGGCCGAGATCTACGCGGACGTCCGCGCGTTGTACAAGGACATCCCGGACGACGTGATCCTCGACTACGCCGTGACCGAGCGCTCCCGGCTGCTGCACCACGCCGTGAAGTCGGGCAGCCTGTCGGTCTTCTGCGCCCCCGGTGACGCGCCGGTGTACGTGCCGCGGCTGTTCATCACCGGCGAGGCAGTGCACCGCCGGCTCGAGGGGGACATCGAGCCCTCCACGATCCTCCAGGTCGAGGGGCGGGCCGCCCTTCTGGAGTCGATCCGGCCGGTCGACGGCGACCTGCAGGTCGAGGGTCTGCTGCAGCTGAGCGGCGTCGACCTCACCCCGCTCCTGGAGAACGAGCTCACGCTGGACCTGGAGACCGCCTCGCACCGTGTGTCGGTGCCGGTGGTCCAGGTCTACCGGAGGGACCGCTGGCACGCCCGCAAGCGCCAGGACCTCCACGGCGGCTGGCGCGCGGTGCTGACCCCCGCGGACCTGTCCGCGCTGAAGGGCGGCTCCTACTCGCTCACCCTCCGGGTGCACGACGGCGACGCCTCCGTGGGCATCCCGTTGACGGCGCGCCCCGTGGCGCACCGTACCAAGGGCACCGAGCGGATCGGCCGCTTCCGTTACGAGGTCGGCATCGGCGCGGACAACACGCCGAGCCTGAAGGTGGCCCGCGCCGGGTCCGTCCGGCGGATCGGCCACTCCCTGAACCGCCTGTGGTCCGAGACGGCCGACGTCCTCGCGCGCCGGCCCGGGTGGCTGCTGCGGCTGCTCTACTGGATCAGCCGCCCCGTCCTCGGCCGCAGGGACATCTGGGTGGTCGGGGAGCGCCACGACACCGCCCAGGACAACGGCTACCACTTCTTCCGGTACATGCGGGAGAACCACGCGCGGCGGAACGTCTACTACGTGATCGACGCCAAGGCGGCCGACCGCGCCAAGGTCGCGCCCTTCGGCAACGTCGTGGCCCGCGGCACGCTGCGGCACCGTCTCTACCTCCTCAACGCGACGCGGCTGATCTCGCCGTACGACCTCGAGGCCTACCTCGCGCCCCCCAACATCTCCAAGCCGGAGTTCCTGCGCCGCTTCGGCGACCTGCTCCACTACCGCCGGGTGTTCCTGCAGCACGGAGTGACGTACAACGACGTGTCGCAGTCGGCCCACCGTCAGTTCACCAACGTGGACCTCTTCGTGGCCGTGGCGGAGAGCGAGGCCGACTACATCTCCCGGGAGATGGGTTACAGCAAGGACGAGGTCGTCGCGCTCGGCTTCCCGCGCTTCGACAAGCTGGAGCCCGCGGAGGCGGACCGTCCGACGATCCTGCTGATGCCGACCTGGCGGCGTGACATCGTGGTGCCCTCCTACAACCGCAGTCGGCGCCCGGCGGTGCAGTTCGCGGCCTCCGAGTACTTCCGCTTCTACTCGCGGCTGCTCGCCGACGAGCGACTGCGCGGGGCGCTCGAGCGCTCCGGCGTGCGGCTGGAGTTCTACCCGCACTACGAGATCCGCCCCTACCTGCGGCACTTCCAGGTGGACCACCCGAGCATCGAGGTCGCCGACCAGACCAAGCGCGGTGTCCAGGAGGCCATGAGGGAGTGCTCCCTCCTGGTCACGGACTACTCGTCGGTCTTCTTCGACGTCGCCTACATGGGCAAGCCCGTGGTCTACGTGCCCTACGACGAGGAAGAGTTCTACACCCAGCACTACCGGCGCGGTTACTACAACCTCACCGAGGACGGCTTCGGCCCCGTCTGCCACACGGTCGACGACGCGGTCGACGAGATCATCGCCGCCATCGACGGGCGGTTCGAGGTGAGCAGTCCGTACCGCGAGCGGGTGAACTCGTTCTTCGTCCACCGGGACAGGGACAACTGTGCCCGCGTGTACGACGCGGTCAACCGGCTCGGCGCGAAGGCCGGCCGCTCCTGACGGACGGTCCTGAAGGGCCTGTGGAGAGGATGAGAACGATGACGTGGCTGATCACCGGCGGCGCCGGCTACATCGGCTCGCACGTGGTGAAGGCGATGGTCGACGGCGGCGAGCAGGTCGTGGTCGTGGACGATCTGAGCACCGGCGACCCGCAGCGGCTGCCCGCCGGCGTGCACCTGGAGAAGGGCTCCGTACTCGACGCGGAGCTGCTCGACCGGGTGCTGCGGGAGCACTCGGTGCGCGGCATCGTGCACATCGCGGCGAAGAAGCAGGTCGGGGAGTCGGTGGAGCGTCCGCTCCACTACTACCGGGAGAACGTCCAGGGCCTGCAGACCGTCCTGGAGGCCGCGGTGCGCGCGGGGGTGACCAGCTTCCTGTTCTCGTCCTCCGCCGCCGTCTACGGGATGCCCGACGTCGACCTGGTGACCGAGGAGACCCCGTGCGCGCCCATGAGCCCATACGGTGAGACCAAGCTCGTCGGCGAGTGGATGGTCCGGGCGACGGGTGCTGCCCACGGCATCGCCACCGCCTGCCTGCGCTACTTCAACGTGGCCGGCGCGGCCACCCCCGAGCTGGGTGACGCGGGGATCTTCAACCTCGTGCCGATGGTCTTCGAGCGGCTCTCCCAGGACAAGCCGCCGCTGATCTTCGGTGACGACTACGAGACCGCCGACGGCACCTGCATCCGTGACTTCATCCACGTCGAGGACATCGCGTCGGCCCACGTCGCCGCCGCGCGCCGGCTGGCGGAGGACCCGACCGCCGCCCTGGTGCTGAACATCGGCCGTGGCGAGGGCGTCTCGGTCGCCGAGATGGTGGGCATCATCGGCTCGGTCACCGGCCGCACCGACGCGACGCCGCAGGTCATCGAGCGCCGCCCCGGCGACCCTGCCCGTGTCGTCGCCTCCGCCTCGCGGATCGAGGAGGAGCTGGGCTGGACGGCCCGCCACGAGGTGCGCGAGATGGTCGCGTCCGCCTGGGCGGGCTGGTGCCTGCGCCACCCGGAGTCGGCCCGGGGCTGACCCCGCGACCTGACGGACGAGGCTTTTGGCCGAGCGGCAGCGCTCGGCCAAAAGCCTCGTCCGTTGCGTCGCCATTGCTCATAGGGCGTTGGCGCGCTGCTTCGGTACCGCCTGCGCGGTGCCGCCGGCCGTCCTGGCGCGTCGTTCGTCGGCCCGGGCGGCGAGCGCCTGCACCGCGTCCCGGAAGCGCTCGGAGGAAGGCGGCGCGGCCGGGCCCAGCAGGTGCCCCTTCAGGTCCAGACGGGCCGCTGCCAGGGTGTCCTCCGCCTTGCCGCGCACGACGGCCAGCAACTCGCCGAGACCCGCCGCGTCGGGGGTGAGCACGGTCCCGGCCCGGACGGTGGGGAACGCCTTGCGGAACCCGGCCTCGGTCAGGTCGGTGGTGTTGGTCACGGCGTAGGGCTTGCCGCTCATCAGGAACTCGGAGATCACGCTCGACACGTCGGTGATCAGCACGTCGCAGTGGTTGAAGCAGGAGTAGAGGCCGGGGCGCTCATCGACGATCACCTGGTGCTCCTCGGCGGGGTGCACCGACCAGTACGCCGTCTCCCACGAGAGGGTCGCCCGCTGCACGGCCTCGGCGATGCTCCCGTCCTGCGTCCTGCCGCGGTCCGCCATGCGCTCCAGGTCGTCGGCGTCGGTCAGCGACCAGGCGTCGGTCAGCCGGCCCAGCTCGCGCTCCATGCGGTGGAGCAGCTCGCGCTGCGCGGGCAGGGGCGGGGCCGGGGGACGCTCGTGGTTGGCCTTCTCGATCAGCGCGACGATCCGCCGGTGGGCGGCACCCGCCCGCGGGTCCACGGTGCCGGTGAGCGGATGCGGCCGGTAGACCAGGCGGACGCCGGGTTCGGCCAGCAGCCGGCGGACGAGGGCTTCCCCGGCCAGCACGATCGAGGTGTTGCCCGGGTCCTCGGTCCAGCCCTCCCAGGTCGGCGCGTAGAGCACCGTGACCGGGTCACCGGGCGCGGGCGGCCCGCCGTACGGCAGGATGCCTGCCAGCTGGGGACGACCGACCTCCGTGACGTCCTCGTCCGCCACGCCGACCGAGGCCAGGGCGTAGCGCTCGCGGGCCGCGGGGCCGGCCACCCAGACCTCGTCGTAGGCCTTGGCGTACGGGTTGCAGCTGGACAGCTTGTCGCTCTCGCCGTGGTTGACGAAGGCGTGCATGATCGTCGGGATGCGCAGCACCTGGGAGGTCTTGGCCGCGTTGGCCGGGTGGATCATCACCTTGAGGCTGGAGTCGCTCAGCCGCAACAGGTGGGCGACCTTCGGGAGGCACACGATGGGGACGTCGGTGGGGCCGATGCGCTGCACCATCGTCCGCTCGCGCAGCACGATGACCGGCCGGCCGTCCATCTGGGCCAGGGCGGACAGCCACATGTTGGCCTGATACGCGGAGTTGGCGCTGCCGGAGAAGTACATGCCGACCGTGGGCTGGTAGCGCTCCAGCCAGCGGTCGAACCACTCGAGGACCTCGTCCTGCCGCGGCGGGCGCCGGCCCGGCAGCAGGGACCGGCCGAGCACCGCGAGGGCCACGGAGGCCAGGACCGCGGACAGCAGGATTCCGTCGGCGGCGAAGAGGGTGGTGCCGGTCGCCGCGGTGACGGTGAGCCCGGTGGTCGCGGGGAGCCCGATGAGCAGCAGCCGCAGTCCGGGCTGACGGGTGATCAGGGCCGGGGGAGGTGCGGGCAGCGGCAGCTCGGAGGTGTCGATGTTCCGGGTGATGACGGGCAGCCGCCGGGCGCGCTGCACCAGGATCGTTCCCGCCTGGAGCCCGATGTGCGCGCCGTGGACGTACAGCAGGCCGGCCAGGCACACGAGGTGGAACCACGTCGACGCCGGGTGGTCCAGGCGCAGCAGTCCGATGACGAGCAGCAGGTCGCGCAGTGACTGACGGGTGATCGCCTCCGCCTGGAGCAGGCCGAGGACCCGGGTCGGAGGTCGCTGCCCCGAGTACAGGCAGACGTCGGCGACGTAGCCCACGGCCGCGGCGCCGGCCAGCAGGTACGCGTTCGGCAGGACCACGCCCGCGGCCTGGGCGATCAAGGCGCAGGCCTGGACCAGCAGGAGGCCGAATTGGTGGACCTCCGGCCCGCTCCCCATGGCACGTTTCACAGCAGCAACTTCCCATCGTCGTACGTGCGCTGGCCCGACGGAACCGCCGCGGAGCGCAAGCGTGCACACTCCGTTCGGGGCCGCGGGCCGCCGTTCACGTGCACGCTGCCCCCTGTTCGATTCCACTGGCAAATCGTTCCCATTGATCGGTGATGTCCGACCTGAACGATTACGAATCGAAGAGTCGCGTTATGAGAACTTCTTACCTCTCCGTCAGGCCCCGCGTACAGGTTTCCCACGCACCTGCCCCGGTCCGCGCGTCCCACTCCCGGTCCGGTGGGTGGAAGGCGGCGGCGCCGGGTCGCCCGACTGCCGTAGATTGCGAAGCCGGGAGAGGGAAGGGACGGACGTGGCGAGCGCGAGGCAGGACGTGGCGGAGGCCCGGCGGGTCGTGGTCAAGGTCGGGTCGTCGTCGCTGACGACGGCGGCCGGGGGCCTGGACGCCGACCGGGTGGACGCCCTCGTGGACGTGCTGGCCAAGGCGCGCGGGACCCAGGAGGGCGCGGCCGCCAAGGAGGTCGTCCTGGTCTCCTCCGGCGCCATCGCCGCCGGCCTGGCACCGCTCGGGCTCACCCGGCGGCCCCGGGACCTGGCGCGGCAGCAGGCCGCCGCCAGCGTCGGCCAGGGTCTGCTCGTCGCCCGCTACACGGCCTCCTTCGCCCGGTACGGCGTACGGGTCGGCCAGGTGCTGCTCACCTCCGACGACATGAGCCGCCGGGCGCACTACCGCAACGCCTACCGCACGCTGGACAAGTTGCTCGCCATGGGCGCCATGCCGATCGTGAACGAGAACGACACGGTGGCCACCGACGAGATCCGCTTCGGCGACAACGACCGCCTCGCCGCCCTCGTCGCCCACCTGGTCCGCGCCGACCTGCTCGTCCTGCTCTCCGACGTGGACGGGCTCTACGACGGCGACCCCGCCCTCCCGGGCACCTCGCGCATCGAGGAGGTCCACGGGCCGCGGGACCTGGAGGGCGTCTCCATCGGCAGCGCGGGCAAGGCCGGCGTCGGCACCGGGGGCATGGTCACCAAGGTCGAGGCCGCCCGGATCGCCGCCGGCGCCGGCATCCCGGTCGTCCTCACCTCCGCCTCGCAGGCCGCGGACGCCCTGGCCGGACGGCGGACCGGCACCGTCTTCCACGCCACGGGCAAGCGCTCCGCCGACCGGCTGCTGTGGCTGGCCCACGCCTCCACCCCGCTCGGCGCGCTGATCCTGGACGACGGCGCCGTGCAGGCGGTCGTCAAGCGCCGCACCTCGCTGCTGCCGGCCGGCATCGCGGCGGTCGAGGGCCACTTCACCGCCGGCGACCCGGTCGAACTGCGCGACACCTCCGGCCACGCCGTCGCGCGGGGCCTGGTGAACTTCGACGCCAAGGAGCTGCCCCGGCTGCTCGGGCGCTCGACCCGCGAACTGGCGCGGGAGCTCGGCCCCGCCTACGAGCGCGAGGTCGTGCACCGGGACGACCTCGTACTGCTGCACCACTGAGGCGGACCTCCTTCGTGGTTACTTCGTGAAAACCGCCCCGCGCCCGCTCCCGGGCTGCTGGACTTTGAGGGCGGAGCACGGAATCCGGCCAGGGACGCGACGACAGGGACGACAGGGAGGCCGCCGGTGAGACGAGGGCGCCCAGGGGCATCGTCGTCCCGAGGGACGGCGGAGCGGACACTGGTGAGCGTGACGAGCGACGACACCGCCCCGCCGGCGCGGGAGCGCCCCGTGTCCCGGCTCTGGCACGTGACGCTCAGCGTCTCCGGGCCCGAGGCCCCGCTCGCCGAGGTGCGGCGCGCGCTGGAGCAGCTCGCGAACGACCACCCCTTCCTGCTGACCAGCCGGTACGCGGCCGACCACGCCGAGATCCGGTACTGGGAGGAGGCCCGCGACCTGCACGACGCCGCCGCGATCGCGCTGCGGCTGTGGGGCGAGCACCGCTCCTCCGCCAACCTGCCGCCCTGGGAGACGGTGGGCCTGGAGGTCATCGACCGCGACACCTACCACCAGCGCCTCGCGGAGGGTTACGGACCGCCCCCGGCGGCGCCCATCGGCGTGCACCCCTACTGAGCCGCACCGGCCCGGCCGCCGTGCGCGGCACGGTCTCACCCGCCGGAAAGCCGTCCCGCCGGCCGGCGCCCACGCCGTACCCTGGCCGCTATGAGCAGCCGCAGCCACAGCAACGACGACCTCGCCGCCTCCCTGCCCTCGCCGTGGCCGAAGAGCCCGGTGCTGCAGGCCGCCTACCGCGCCCGTGCGGCCGCCGAAGACCTCGCGCCGCTGCCGCGCTCGGTGAAGGACGACGCGCTGCTGGCCATCGCCGACGCCCTGGTCGTCCGCACGCGGGAGATCGTCGAGGCCAACGCCGAGGACGTCGCCCGCGCCCGTGAGGCGGGCACCGACGAGGCGATCGTGGACCGGCTGACGCTGACCCCCGAGCGGGTCCGCGCCATCGCCTCCGACGTGCGGGACGTGGCCGGCCTGCCCGACCCGGTCGGCGAGGTGGTGCGCGGCTCCACGCTGCCCAACGGGCTGGACCTGCGCCAGATCCGCGTGCCGCTGGGCGTGGTCGGCATCATCTACGAGGCCCGGCCCAACGTCACCGTGGACGCGGCCTCGCTGTGCCTGAAGTCCGGCAACGCGGTGCTGCTGCGCGGCTCCTCCTCCGCGTTCCACTCCAACTCCGCGCTGGTGACGGTGGTGCGCGACGCGGTCGGCGGCGCCGGACTGCCCGCCGACGCCGTCCAGTTGGTGCCGGGGGAGAGCCGGGAGTCGGTGCGCGAGCTGATGCGCGCCCGCGGCATGGTCGACGTGCTCATCCCGCGCGGTGGCGCCTCCCTCATCAAGACGGTGGTCGAGGAGTCCATCGTCCCGGTGATCGAGACCGGCACCGGCAACTGCCATGTGTACGTGGACGCGCAGGCCGACCTCGACACGGCCGTCGCGGTCCTGCTCAACTCCAAGGCGCAGCGCCCGAGCGTGTGCAACGCCGCCGAGACGCTGCTGGTGCACCGGGACATCGCCGCCGACTTCCTGCCGCGCGCCCTGGACGCGCTGGCCGAGGCCGGGGTCACCGTGCACGCCGACGAGCGGGTGCGGGAACTGGCCGAGAAGAGCGGCACCAAGGCCACCGTCGTCCCGGCCACCGCGGAGGACTGGGAGACGGAGTACCTGAGCTACGACATCGCCGCCGCCGTGGTGGACTCGCTGGACGCCGCCGTGCAGCACATCCGGCTGTGGTCCTCCGGGCACACCGAGGCCATCGTCACCACCTCGCAGCCGGCCGCCCGGCGGTTCACCCGGTTGGTGGATTCCGCGGCCGTCGCCGTCAACGCCTCGACCCGGTTCACCGACGGCGGGCAGTTCGGCTTCGGCGCGGAGATCGGCATCTCCACCCAGAAGCTGCACGCCCGGGGGCCGATGGGCCTTCCGGAGCTGACCTCGACCAAGTACGTCTACACCGGGGACGGCCACGTCCGCGGCTGACCGGCCCCGGCGGACGGACGGAGTTTCCGAGCGGCCTGCCCAATCCGCGTCATCGGCCCTATTCTGGACGGGTGCCGGACGAACTGGGGGGCAAGCCGTTCCCGGACGGCGAGGACCACGGTGGCGCGGATGACGAATTCGCGTCCGTGGTGCTCGACGAGGCCTTCATACGGGCGGCCGCCTTCCATGAACCGAGCGCCCACGAGCGCATGCTCGCCGCCGCCACGGCACAGGCCGAGGCCGAGGCGTCCCGTCCGCGTGTGCTGGGCGGGGAGGACGGCGGCGGTCCGTACGACCGGGAGGAGGCCGAGCACTCCGCGGAGGACGAGGAGTACGAGGACCTCTACGCCCAGCGCCGCCCGTACCGGGGGCACGGCCGCTGGCACCGGACCGTGGCGTGGGTGCTCGCCGTGGTGATGGGCATCGGCGTCGTCGCCCTGACGTTCGCGGCGGTCTACCGGGGCGCCGGAGGGGCCCGCCAGCCCTCCGTACCGCCCTCCCCGACCGGCCGGATCGGAGCCCCGTCGCTACCCCCGGTGGCGGTCAGCCACACCCCCTGAACGCCTCTCGAACTTGTCTCGTACCAGGACGTTTTAAAGGGCCCTGACAGACCTACGCTTGTTGTATGGCCGGGCCTGGAGACCCACCGGAGGGGAACCCCGAGGGCTCCCCGGGAGGTGGTGAGGACGAGTACCGATCCGTCGTCTTCGACGAATCGTTCGTCCGCGCTGCCCGGATACAGGAGTTCTCCGCGCGGGAGCGGCTGGACGGATCGGCCCGCTCGGTGCGCACCCGCCGGCTCTGGGCCCGCGGCGGCGCCCCGCGCCAGGCCCTGGTCCTCGTCCTCCTGATCGCCGTGGCCTTCGGCACCGCCGTCTACCTGGGCATACGCAATCCCTACGACCAGCCCGCCCCTCCCATGGCGCAGTCGCTGCAGATCACCCTGCTGCCGCTCGCCCCCACGGCCGCGGTGGCCGCCGTGGACCGGGCCCGGCCGTTCGCCGGGCAGCGCGCCGAGCACTACCGGGCCGGCGCGACCGGGTACGCGCTGCCGCCGGCGCGCCGCACCGCGCACTTCAGTGAGAGCCAGGTCATGCAGGCCCTGGTCTCCGCCAAGGACTACCTGGTCGCCTCCTCCGCCGATCCCGACGCGCTGACCGGCGGGGACATCCGCACGGTGCGCACCATGCTGGACCCCGGGCAGCTCGACCAGTTCGACCGCAGCCTGGAGCGGCCCGCCGACGACGGGCGCCACGCGGCGACCGGCTGGCTGGTGCGCTTCGACCCCGCCCGCGTCGCCCTCGCCGACGACGAGGTCAAGGTGCGCGGCACCATGACCGTGGCCGAGGCGGGGGAGGGGGCCCTGGAGGTCGTCACGGACCACACCCTGGTCTACGCCGTGCAGGCCGCCACCGGGGGCAGCGGCCAGGCCTCGCTGTTCACCGTGCGGCGCGAGCTGAGGCTGCGCTTCGACCGCGCCGACCTGCGCGACAAGCACGTGGAACTGCTGCAGGCCGCCGTGGAGGCCGGGCCGCTGTCCTGCGTGACCGCCCCCGTGGCGCACTTCCTGCCGCTGCTGGCCGGGCAGCGGCCGCCGGTGCAGCCCGGGGTCGACCCCTACGACCACCGCCACGAGATCAGCTCGGTGTGCGGGGTGCTCGCCCCGGCCCCGGCGGCCGGACCGGCGATCAGCCCTCCGGCGGCGGGTCCTGCGAGTCCTTCGGCGGGCGCCCCGACGGGCCGGAGCCCGAGCCCGGCGTCCCGGTGAAGCGGTCGCGCAGCCGGCCGCCGACGTCGCCGGCCCCCGACCCGATGTCGGAGAGCAGCTTCATGAGCGGGTCCTTGCTCGTCTTCACCGTTTCGGCGTAGTGGCTCGCGGATTCCTTGAACGAGTCGTAGACCGAGGTGTCCTTGTCCTCGCTGCGCCGCGGGTAGTGGCCGTCCATGATGCGCTGGTGGTCGCGGCTCGCGGCCCACTTCTTCAGCTCCGCGGCCCGCACCGTGGTGAACGGGTGGCTGCGCGGCAGGACGTTGAGGATCTTCAGCACGGAGTCGCGCAGGTCGCCGGACTCCTCGTACTCCTCGGCCTGCTTCAGGAAGGCGTCCACGTTCATCTCGTGCAGGTGGTTGCCGCCGGCGATCTTCATCAGGCCGCGCATCGAGGCCTGCAGGTCCTGGCCGACCAGGAGTCCGGCACGGTCCGCGGAGAGCTCCGACTTGCGGAACCACTCGCGCAGTGCGGTGACGATCGCCATGATCGCGAGGTTGCCGAGCGGTATCCACGCCACCCGCAGCGCCAGGCTGGTCAGGAAGAGCAGGATCGTGCGGTAGACGGAGTGGCCGGACAGCGCGTGGCCGACCTCGTGGCCCACGACGGCCCGCATCTCCTCCTCGTCCAGCAGCTCCACCAGCCCGGTGGTCACGACGATGATGGGCTCGTCCAGCCCGATGCACATCGCGTTGGGCTGCGGGTCCTGGGTGACGTACATCGCCGGGACCTTGGGCAGGTCGAGGATGTAGCAGGCGTCCCGCAGCATGTCGTTGAGGTGCGCGAACTGCTGGTCGCCGACGCGCACCGAGTCCGAGAGGAACAGCAGCCGCAGCGAGCGCTCCGGCAGCAGGCCGCTGAGCGCCTTGAAGACGGTGTCGAACCCGCTCAGCTTGCGCAGTGCCACCAGCGCGGAACGGTCCGCCGGGTGTTCGTACGCGCGCGAGGAGATGCCCTCGAAGCGCCGCCGGTTGCGTCCGGGCAGCCGCTGCCCGTCGTTCGCGCCGCCGCTCGCACCACTCGAATCGTTCGGACCGGACATATGTCCCCGCCCCCCTGTTCGGCCGTTGGGTACCTAGTGAGGACGCGCGGAGCCACCGCGAAGTTCCACCCCGGCCGCCCGTACGATGTTGCCGAGTCTTCCGCCCGTCGACAGACCCCGAAGCCACCAAGGGACAGCCGAATGACCTCCTACGCGACCGCCGCCGTTCTGACCACGCTCGCCGAGGGCGAGGGCGGCGGCAACCACGAGAGCCTGAGCCCCTACCTCACGGGCGGCGGCGCGCTGTTCGCGCTGCTGCTGCTGCTCTTCATCACCACCCGCTTCAACCGCGACCGCTGAGCTCGATCAGGCGATGCGGGTAGGGTCTATCCGCATGAAGGAGCGAATCGGTGTGATGGGTGGGACGTTCGATCCCATCCACCACGGCCACCTCGTGGCGGCCAGCGAGGTGGCGCACCTTTTCCAGCTGGACGAAGTGGTCTTCGTGCCCACCGGCCGGCCCTGGCAGAAGAGCGAGCAGAAGGTGTCGGCGGCCGAGGACCGCTACCTGATGACGGTGATCGCCACCGCGTCGAACCCGCAGTTCTCGGTCAGCCGCAGCGACATCGAGCGCGGTGGCCGCACGTACACCATCGACACGCTTCGCGACCTGCGGGCCGAGCACCCCGAGGCGGAGCTGTTCTTCATCACGGGTGCGGACGCGCTGGCCCAGATCTTCTCCTGGCGCAAGGCCGAGGAGCTGTTCTCGCTGGCGCACTTCATCGGCGTCACCCGCCCCGGGCACACCCTGTCCGACCCCGGCTTCCCGGCCGGCGGGGTCTCCCTGGTGGAGGTGCCCGCCCTGGCGATCTCCTCGACCGACTGCCGTCAGCGGGTCGCCAAGGGGGAGCCGGTCTGGTACCTCGTGCCCGACGGCGTCGTTCGCTACATCGACAAACGCAGGCTGTACCGGTAAGTGATCAGCGGCTGATCGGCAACTGGAGGGGTCCCCAGTGAACGACTACCCCCGATGGCAATACGCCGAGGGAACACCCGAGCGGGGCGGTCAGGACCCCTACGGAGAAGACCCCTACGCACAGCAGCCGGGCGACTACGCAAACGGTTACGGCAACGAGTACGGCCAGTACGACCCGTACGCCCAGCAGGCCGGTGAGCAGACCGGCCGGCAGCAGTCCTACCAGGACCAGCAGGGGTACTCCGGGCAGCCGTACTACCCGCAGGAGCAGCAGCAGTACCAGCAGCCGCAGCCGCCGCAGCAGCAACCCCAGCAACCCCAGCACCCCCAACAGCCCCAGCAGACGCAGCAGTACCAGGGGTGGATCCCGCAGCAGCCGCAGTACCAGGAGCCGTACTACGAGCAGCAGCAGTACGGACAGCAGCCGCCGGCACCCCCGCAGACCGCGCCGCAGACCCCGCCGCAGGCCCCTCCGGCCCAGCGGCAGCCCGCCTACGAGGAGCCGCCGGCCCGGCCCGCCGCCGGCCGCTCCGCCGCGGCCGAAGCCGATTACCACACCGGCCAGTTCTCCTTCGTCGACGAGGAGACCGAGGAGTCGGAAGAGGTCATCGACTGGCTGAAGTTCACCGAGTCCCGCACCGAGCGGCGCGAGGAGGCCAGGCGCCGCGGCCGCAACCGCGTGGTCGCCGCGGTCGTCGTCCTGGTGCTGGCCGCCGTCGGCGGCGTCGGCTACCTGTGGAAGGCCGGCAAGATCCCCGGCCTCGGCGGGGACTCCGGGACCGCCCAGCAGGCCGCAGGCGGCCAGAAGCGCGACGTCATCGTGCTGCACCTGCGCCCGGTCGGCAGCGAGGTGACCTCGACCGCGCTGCTGGTCAGCAACTCGACCACCAAGAAGGGCACCACCGTCCTGCTCCCGAACTCGCTCGCCGTGAGCAGCGACGACGGCGGCAGCACCACGCTCGGCAAGTCCGTCGTGGAGAACGGTTCCGCCCCCACCCGTGAGGCGCTGGAAGGCCTGCTCGGCACCAAGATCAGCGGTACCTGGCGGCTGGACACCCCGTACCTGGACAACCTCGTCGAGTCCCTCGGCGGAGTCCTCGTCGACACCGACGCCACGGTGAAGGCAGGCAAGAAGCAGGACGGCAAGACCCTCGTCAAGCCCGGCAAGCAGCAGGAGCTGGGCGGCCAGGCCGCCGTCGCGTACGCCATTTACCGGGGACCGGGCGAGGGGCCCGACAAGCAGCTGGCCCGCTTCGGGCAGGTCGTCCAGGCCGTGCTGAAGAAGATGTACAGCGACCCGGACCTGGCGACCAAGACCGTCGAGGGGCTCAACCAGGTCATCGAGCCCCCGCTGACCGAGAAGGACCTCGGCAGCAGCCTCGCGGCCCTGTCGGAGGAGGCCAAGGGCGGCGACTACACCACCGAGACGCTGCCGGTGGAGCCCGACGGCACGCTGAGCGAGAAGGCCACCGAGGACGTGGTCAAGAAGGTGCTCGGCGGCACCGTCACCAACACCGACTCCGACGGCATCCCCCGGGTCACCCTGCGCAACGCCACCGGCGTCGCCGCCAACACCGGCGAGGCCCAGGTGCAGATCGTCGGCGGCGGCTACACCTTCGTCTCCGGCGCCACCGCGGACACCCAGGCCACCTCGCAGGTCCTGTACGCCGACGCCGGCCAGAAGACGAACGCGGAGGAGCTGGCCAAGACGCTGGGCCTGTCCGCCAAGGCCGCCAAGAAGGGCGGCGTGGCCTCCAACGCCGACATCACGGTCGTCCTGGGCCAGGACTACAGCCCGCCGGAGAAGACCTGACCGGGGGCGGTCCATAACCGGTCGGGGACCGAGCGCGGTCCGTGAGACCCTGGACGTACGACGTCCCCGACCGGAAAGCCTTACCTGTGACCGCCACGGACCGCTCCATCGAGCTCATTCAGACCGCCGCCCAGGCGGCCGCCGACAAGCTCGCGCACGACATCATCGCCTACGACGTCAGCGACGTCCTCTCCATCACCGACGCGTTCCTGCTGGCCTCCGCGCCCAACGACCGCCAGGTGAAGGCCATCGTCGACGAGGTCGAGGAGCGGCTGCAGGAGGAGCTCGGCGTCAAGCCGGTGCGCCGTGAGGGCGAGCGCGAGGGTCGCTGGGTCCTGCTCGACTACGTCGACATCGTGGTGCACGTCCAGCACTCGGAGGAGCGGGTCTTCTACGCGCTGGAGCGGCTCTGGAAGGACTGCCCCGAGCTGGAGCTCCCCAAGGACGCCGTCGCCACCCGCGGCAAGGCCGAGGAGCACGCCCGCGCCACCGCGGCCGCCGACGAGGACGGAGAGCTGATCTGAACGGCCACACGCGGGGTCGCGGCCGCCGCGTCGTCTTCTGGCGGCACGGGCAGACCTCCTGGAACGTGGAGGGCCGCTTCCAGGGCTCCACGGACATACCGCTTACCTCGACCGGCGTCGCGCAGGCCAAGCGCGCCGCCCGGTTGCTGGCCGCGCTGCAGCCGGACGCGATCGTCTCCTCCGACCTGCAGCGCGCCGCCGACACCGCCGCCGAGCTGGCCGCCGTCACGGAGCTGGACATCTCGTACGACGAGGGGCTGCGGGAGACCTACGCGGGCGTGTGGCAGGGCCTGACCCACGAGGAGATCACCGAGCGGTACGGCGAGGAGTACGCGGCCTGGAAGCGCGGCGAGCCCGTGCGGCGCGGCGGCGGCGAGCTGGAGACCGAGGTGGCCGACCGGGCCGCCCCGGTGGTGCTCGCGGCGGCCGACAAGCTGCCCGACGGCGGTGTGCTGGTCGTCGTCAGCCACGGCGGCGCCATCCGCACCACCATCGGCCGGCTCCTCGGGCTGGACCCGCGCAGCTGGGAGGCGCTCGGCGGGCTGTCCAACACCTGCTGGTCGGTCCTCGGCGAGGGCGCCCGTGGCTGGCGGCTGCTGGAGCACAACGCCGGAACCCTGCCCGAGCCGGTGCTCGGCGACGACGACTGACCGGGCCGGGAGCCGGGGCGGGGCCGGGACGCAGCCGATTTCAGGAATCCGGCCCTGACCGGCTAAGCTTCTTCTCGTTCGCCGGGCGGAAAGCCCGAGGACAGCGGGGCTATAGCTCAGTTGGTAGAGCGCTTGCATGGCATGCAAGAGGTCCGGGGTTCGAATCCCCGTAGCTCCACAGCGGCATCGGATCCCGTCTCCCCCCAGGGGAGGCGGGATCTTCGCGTTCGCCCCGCCGTGCCGCGCCGCGGGCTGGCGCCGGTGAACCGCCGGGGCAGCGGGAAGCGGCCTTTCCGGTCGGCCTGTTGGGGGTCGGCCCCGGGCCGGGCGCCTCAGGCGGGGGCCGTGGCGCGGTTCCCCCGGCCGCGCCACGCGACGGCCGCCGCGAGGCACAGGAACGCCGCCCCGGCGGCCGGGTAGACCGCCGACAGCGCCATCTGGGGCACGGACTGGTGGAGTTCGGGACGTGCGACCCCGTCGCCGTGCGGCGTGAGCCACAGCGCGTACGAGCAGAAGAGCAGGCCGTACAGCGCGGTGCCGCCCCACCAGAGCGCGGGCCGGCGGCTGCGCGGGGCACGTCCGGCGAGGAACACGACCAGGGGGACCGCCCACACCCAGTGGTGCGACCAGGAGACGGGGCTGACCAGGAGGCCCGTCACGGCACAGGACAGCACCGCCCAGGCGTGCTCCCCGGCCCGCAGGTGCGCCGTGGCGACGGCCAGGCCCGTGCAGGCCGCGAGAGCGGCCGCGACGAGCCACCAGCCGCCCGGGTCGCCGGTGTGCAGCGCCCGCGCGAGCACCCCCCGCAGGGACTGGTTGGCGGTGTCCTCGGCGTTGCCGGCGCGGTCGGCGGAGAAGACGACCCCGCCCCAGAAGCGCCCCGAGTCGCGCGGCAGTACGAGCGCGGAAAGGCCCACGGTCGCCGCGAAGGTGACGCACGCCACGGCGGCCTGCCGCAGCCGTGGGTTCCACCGCTCGCGCCGCCGCCAGGCCACCGCCGCTCCGCCGACGGCCAGGAAGACCACGAACAGCAGCGGGGTCAGCTTGATCCCCGCGGCGATGCCGATGCCGATTCCGGCCGCCCGGTTCCCGCGCCGGGTGAGGTCCCACAGCACCAGGACCGCGAGCAGCAGGTTGATCTGCCCGTACCGCAGCGTCGTCCACACCGGCTCGCACCACACGGCGGCCGCCGCCACGCCGAGCGCGGCCGCCGCCGGCGGGAGCCGCCGCGGCAGTCCGGCCAGCCGGAGCGACAGATGGCAGAGCGCCACCAGCAGGCCCAGGTTGAGCAGGGTCGCCGCGATCCGGCAGGCGCCGGTGCCGAGCAGCGTCAGCGGCGTGAAGAGCAGCGCCGCGAACGGCGGGTAGGTGTTGGGCAGCTGCGCGTGGGTGACGCGCATCGCGTAGAGGTCCCCGCCGTTGCGCACCGTCCAGCCCTCGGCGCGGTAGACGGTGAGGTCGATCATCGAGACGTGTGCGGCGCGTTGGGCGGCCCAGAAGGCCGTGAAGGAGACCAGGCAGGCGAGTGCCGCGATGAGGACGGCCCGCCGCGCCGGGAGGCTCCGGGGCGCGTTCTCGGCGATGGCCCTGGGCTGTGTCGCGGTCACGGCGGCCTGCTCCGCTCTCGGTCGGTGAGGGGGTCAGCCGACAGTACCGGGAGCCCTGTCGCGACGGCCAGGAATGGATTTGGCGAACCGCCCCCAGGGCCGTGTAATGTATGCCAGGTCGCCGGGGGAACCCGGGGAAACGACAGCGCGGGGCTATAGCTCAGTTGGTAGAGCGCTTGCATGGCATGCAAGAGGTCCGGGGTTCGAATCCCCGTAGCTCCACTTCCACAGTGTGACGGGAGCCCGTCCGATCGCCGCGATCGGACGGGCTCCTCGCATTCCGCGGCGGCCGTCCCTCACCTGGCGGCCGCGCGCCCGGTGAAGGCCAGCACCCTGCGCCAAGCGTCGGCCGACGCTTCGACGTGGTCGCCCTGCTTCACGTCGAAGAAGCTGTGCGGGGCGCCGGGGTAGCTGACCACCTCGTGCTCGATCCCCGCCTCGGCGAGGGCGCGCTCGAAGGCGTCGACGTGGCCCTGCGGGATGCCGGGGTCGTCGCCCGCCATCAGCGCGAGCACCGGGGCGGTCAGCTCACCCGCCCGCTGGGTGGGGCCGGGCGCGCCGTCCGGGCCCGGGGCGGGCCAGCAGTAGAAGCCCACCGTCCCGGCGAGGCCGTGGCCCGCCTTCTCCGTGCCCGCGAGGACGGCCAGCCGGCCCCCGATGCAGAAGCCGGCGGTGACGATCCGGCGCCGCTCGCCGCCCTCGGGGGAGCGCAGGTGCGCCACCGCGGCGGAGAGGTCGTCGTACAGGCCGCGCGGCGTCAGCCGCACCATGTGCTCGTTCACCGGGAAGTCCGTCCCCCGCTCGCCCACCCCCGCGGTGCGGCCGTAGTAGTCCACGACCACCGCGTGGTGGCCGTTCTCGGCGAAGCGCCGGGCCAGCTCGATGTAGAAGCGGTAGAGCCCGCGCACATCGGGCAGGATGACGACGCCGAGGCCGGAGGGGTCCTCCGGTACGGCCTCGAAGGCGGCGAAGCGGGCCCCGTCCCGGGCGGTGAGCGTGATCCGGTGGTCCCGGGCGAGGGCCTGCGGCCCGTGGGGCACCGGAGGCGCGGAATCGGCGTCGAAGCACATGGTGCGGCTCCCTGGGGGTTCTCGCGGGTCAGTTCTCGGGGCTGGGCATGGCCATGGCGGTGAACGGGGGCGTGCTGGTGCCCTCGACCCGCATCCGCTGCCACAGGTCGGGGTCGCAGAGCTCGCCCTCGGCCCGGCCGTGCGGCGTGCACACGGTGACCGGGACCGGCCGGCCGTCCGCCAGCGCGGACAGCCGCGCGTCGGGGGCCAGCCGGCCGTACCAGTGGTAGCGGCCGTCGAGGGGCTGGAAGCAGCCGGTCAGCCGGATCTCGACGTCGAGGGTCCGGCCGTCCACCAGCAGGGTGGCCGGTCCGGCGTAGCCGTCCTCGTCGTGGGCGTGGGCGTGGTCGGCGCCGTGGGCGGTCACGACAGCCAGCCGGCCTCGCGCCAGACCTTCTCCGTGGGGCCGCCGATCAGCCCTATCTGGTGGTAGTACGCGGCGATCCGCTGACCCCCGTACTTCGCGTTCTCGATGTTGTGGGGGTTGGCCCGGGCCGCCGCGATCGCGGTCTTGGGGTCGAGCCCGGCCCGCTGGTACATCAGCGGGTTGTAGCGGTCCTTGCGCATGCCGGCGACGATCCCCGCGAGCAGCCTGCGCAGGGCGCCGAGCCGGGCCTTGGACAGGGTGGGCACGAACCGCTCGAGCTCGGTGCGGGCGAAGGAGATGTGCCGGGCCTCCTCGACCACGTGGATGCGGGCGACCGCGCGCACGACGGGCTGGATGGTCTCGTCGCCCGACTGCTCGCGCTGGAAGCGGTCGAAGAACTCCTCGGTGAGCAGGATCAGCGCCCACAGCGCCGGCACCGGCGCGAAGGTCTTGAGCAGCAGTCCGCTCCGCAGGGTCTTCGGCGGCGTCGGGTAGATCTCGGCCCCGATCTTCTCCACCAGTTTGGCGAACATGATCATGTGCCGGACCTCGTCCGCGACCTCCGTCAGGGCGAACTGCACCTGCGGGGTCGACACGTCGCGCTTGTAGACGTACCGGGAGACCAGATGGAGCAGTACGTGCTCGGTCCACACCCCGACGGCGACCGAGGCGGCCAGTTCCTCACGGCTGAGCAGCATCCGCTGCTCGGCGCCGAGCGAGTCCCACAGCTCGGTGCCGTAGAGCGAGCAGCGCTTCTCCGCGAGGAACCACTTGCCCTCGACGAGCGGCGCGTCCCAGTCGATGTCCACCAGGGGGTCGTACGAGTGCCGGGCGGACGCGATGAGCAGCTGGGCCGCCTTCTTCGTCTGGCGGGCGACCGGATCGGCCTTGAGATCGGGCTTGAGCAGTTCGGACGTCATCTCTTCCTCCTAGGACTGCGGTCGGACAATCTGGTGGACGTCCAGCGACAGCGCCTCGCGGACGGGACGGCCGGCCAGCACCTCGACGACGTAACGGGCCGTCAGAACGCCGAAGAGCAGCGAGGTGTAGACCAGCTGCGGAACGCTGTAGTCCGGCTCGTCGCGGTGGGCGCGCACATCGGCCAGCAGGTCCTCGGGCACCAGCTCGCGCGGCACGATCCGCAGGAGCAGCTCCCACACCGACTCGGAGGCGACCTGTTCCGCGGTGACCTCGCCGGCCAGCGGCGGCAGCCCGAGGCGGTAGTCGTAGTAGCGGACGTACTGGGTGCCGGACATGTCGTAGCCGGAGACGACGGGCCGGCCCTGGGCCGCCGCCTCGGCGTGCAGGGCGTACTTGGCGCGCCAGCCCTCCGGGGTGGTCACGTCGACGCCGTCGACGACGATGTCGCAACCGCCCAGCAGCGCCGCCACGTTCTCCGGCCGGATCCCCTCCGGGCACACCTCGGCGACCGCGTGCGGGTTGACCGCGCGGACGCGCTCGGCGGCCACATCGGCCTTGTTGCGGCCGATGTCGGCGTGCGCCGCGTGCTGCCGGTTGAGGTTGTTCAGCTCGTACGCGCCTGGCTCGGCGAGGACGAAGTGCTGCACGCCCAGCCGGGTCAGCGGATCGACGGCCGCCCCGCCCGTCGATCCGCAGCCCGCGACGAGCACCACGGCCGTCCGCAGCGCCCGCTGCGCGGCGTCCGGGATCAGGCCGCGGTTGCGTTCGGTGAACGCGGCGTAGAAAGCGTCGGGGGCGCCGTCCGTCCCCGTGGCGCCGGTCGCGGCGACGGCCGGAACGGGCGCGGTCGTGTGGATGCCGGTCATACGTGAACCCTCCGCAGGCGGCCGCCGACCGTCTCCACCAGGCCCTTGAGGGCGTCCAGCGGATTGCGGTCGGTCAGGGCGCGGTCGATGTGTCGGATCAGTCGCTGCAGTTCCTCGCCGTGCGGAGCCCGCGCCACGAAGGGCTTCACCACGTCGCGCTGCGTGTAGAGCGGGAACATCAGGTCGTCGGCGGGCAGCGAGGGACGGGTGCCCTCCAGCACCGTGATGTCCTTCAGGCTGCGCAGCAGCCTGCGGATGGCGACGCCCTCCTCGCCGTCCCCCACGAGCACCTCGGGGGCCGGCTCGATCCGGCCCAGCGCGGTGTAGAAGCCGAGCATCAGCTCCAGCGTCAGGCGGAGCCGCGCGTGGGCGCTGGAACGATTCTCCTCAGCGCGGTGCACCAGCCGCTTGACCTCCCACACGCGGCTGGTGTCGAGGTCCCCGTCGCACTCCACGTGCTCGAAGAGATTGACCCCGTGGGCGACCTCGCACGGGAAGAGCGACCGTGCGGGGTCCTTGAGGCGCAGGGGCACCGGGTCGGTCGAGCCGACCAGCGAGAGATAGCGCAGGATCGCGCCGCTCGGCCCGTCGAGGGCGAGCACGTGGATCTCGTTCCGGTGGCCGCCGTGGGGTTCGGTCACCAGCGAGCGCCGGAAGGCGAGATCCGCGCTGGCGAACCTCAGGCGCAGGTACTGGGCGAGCCGGAAGCCGTAGACGCCGTGGCGGTACGGCTCCGGCAGCCCGTCGTTGCGCACGGCGAGGACGGTCGGGCCGCCGGGCCGCTCGCAGTGGTACAGGAGGCTCTCCGCGGGCACCTGGGCGGCGAGCCCCGTGAAACTGGTCAGGCTGTGCACCATCTGCACCTCGGAGGCGTAGACGTCGGTGCTCCGGGCCCGTTCGAGTGTCTGCTCCATCGCGATGGCTCCCTCGGCCGGATCGTGGATCAGGCGCGGTGGCCGTAGAGCGCGCCCGTGACGGCCAGCGCGAGGACCTCGGGGGTGCCCTCGTAGATGCGGGCCCCGAAGGACTCGCGGACGAACTTCTCGACGTCGTACTCCCGGCAGTAGCCGCGGGCGCCGAGCATCGACATGGCCTCCTCGGCCACCTCGATGGCGATCCGGTCCGCGTAGAGCTTGGCGGCGGCCGGGCCGTAGGTGGGGGCGGGCAGCATGTTGTCGGCCTGGTGGGCGGCCTGGAGGTAGAGCAGCCGGGCGGCGTCGATCTTCACGGACATGTCGGCGAGCTTCCGCGCGCTGAACTGGTGGCGGTACAGCGGCACCCCGGCCTGGACGCGCTCGCCGCACCACTGCTTGGCGATCTCGAACGCGCCCCGGGCGACACCGGTGGAGATCGCGGCGACGGTGGTGCGGGCCTGGTTGGACTGCATGGTGAGGAAGTTCCAGCCGTTGCCCTCGCCGTGCACCACGTTCGCGGCGGGCACACGGACGTCCTCGAAGACCAGGGTGGTGCCGAGGCAGGCGCGGTAGCCCATCTTGTCCGCGACCGGGCCGCGGGTCACGCCCTCGCTGTCCAGCGGGACGACGAAGGTGGTCAGGCCGTCCGCCCCGGGATGTCCCTCGAGGTTGGCGAAGACGGTGCACCACTGCGCGACCTTGCCGTTGGTGATGAACCGCTTGATGCCGTTGAGGACGTAGCTGTCGCCCTCCCGGCGGGCGGTCGTCACCTCCTGCGCGTGCGGGGAGTTCTCCGGGATGAGCAGGTCGCAGCCGGCCACCTCCTCGGTGATGGCGTTGCAGGCGAGCACCGGCTCGGCGCCGAGGAACCCGGGGATGAACCGGGCCTGGAGGCCGGGGTCGCCGGAGGCGAGCACGCTGCTCTGGCCGAGCAGCGACGCGCCGAAGATCAACGCGGTGCTGGCGCAGACGGCGGCCAGCTCCTCCAGGGCGACGGCGACCCCGAGCACCCCCACGCCGCGGCCGCCGAACTCCCGGGGCAGGGTCATCCGCAGCAGCCCCAGTTCGTGGCCCTTGCGGACGATCTCCCAGTCGAAGTCGTCGTGCGGCGCGAGGTCGTTGTCGAGCACCCGGGGCTTGACGACGGTGCGCGCGAACTCGCGGACCTCGTCGCGCAGCCGCTCCACCTCGGGCGGCAGCGTGAACAGGGAGGGCATGGCGGCCGCACTGAGGGCGGCCGCGTCGGACAGGGTCGGCGCGTTGGTCACGATGCCGGTGCTGACGGCGGCGGTCATGGCGGTCATGCCTTTCATCGATGTCGTACGGTCGTCGAACGCGTCTCGGACGGGGTCAGGCGGACAGCTCCGCGTATTTGGCGCCCACCGCCGGCAGCAGGTCGGCCAGCTGCCGGACCTGGGCGACCGGGCCCTTGATGGTCAGCCGGCGCTCCACCACGGCGTTCATCAGCGGCAGCCGGCCGCTCCACACCTCGTGGGCGGTGTCCGGCCCCATTTCGAAGCGCAGGGTGGGAGGGAAGGGCGGCTCGCCCGTCACCAGGCCGTCGGAGGAGACGAAGACGGCGGCGCCGGCCTCGGGCTGGACGAAGAACAGCGAGAGCCCGCGGTCCTTCAGCTTGGCGGTGAAGTCGTCGTCGGCGAGCAGGGCGCCGAACAGCGTCCGGTGGTCCACGGTCATGGCGGAGTGCCTCTCGGTTCGTCGGGCTCGGATCAGGCGGTGCGCAGCAGGTCGGCCGCGCGCTCGGCGAGCATCACGGTCGGCGCGTGGGTGTGCGCGCGGGGGACGACAGGAAGTGCGCTGGCATCGACGACGCGCAGTCCCGCGGTCCCCCGCACGCAGAACAGGGGATCCACGACCGACGCCTCGTCCGCCCCCATGCGGCAGGTGCCCACGGGGTGGTAGAGCGTCTCCGCGTGGCGTCGCACGAGGGCGGCCACGGCGTCGGCGGAATCGTCCAGGACCCCGGCGACCAGCGGCTCCCCGAGCCACGGCGCCAGCGGTTCCCGGCGGAGGATGTCCTGGGCCCGGCGGACGCCCGCGGTCAGCGTGGCCAGGTCGGCCCCGCCCGGGTCGGTCAGGTAGCCGGGGTCGATCAGGGGTGCCGCGGCCGGGTCGGCGGACCGCAGCGTGATCCGGCCGCGGCTCTCGGGCTGCAGCAGGACGACGCTGAGCGTCACCCCGTGCCCGGGGTCGCCGCGCCCGTGGTCGAGGAACGGCACCGGCATCCAAAGCAGTTCGACGTCCGGGGCCGCCCGACGCTCGTCGGTGCGCAGCCAGACCACGGCCTCGGCGAGGTTGGAGCTCAGCTTCCCGGTGCGGTGGCGGAAGTACTGCATCACGTCCTCGCCCTGGTCGCCGATGCCCGGCGAGACCGGTTCGCGGGCGGCCAGCGCGAGCGGCGCGAAGAGGTGGTCGCTCAGCCCCCGGCCCACCGCCGGCAGTTCCACGGCGACCGGGACGCCGTGCGCGCGCAGCTGTTCCGGGTCGCCGACGCCGGACAGCATGAGCAGGTGCGGGCTGCCCACGGCGCCCGCGGCGAGGATCACCTCGCGGGCCGCCGCCACCGTCCGTATGCCGTCCGGCGTGGCGACCTCGACGCCGGTCGCGCGGGTCCCGTCGAGCACGACCCGCCGGGCGTGCCCCGCGGTGAGGACGGTCAGGTTGTCCCGGCCGAGGGCCGGGCGTAGATAGGCGTCGGCGGTGCTCCAGCGGCGGCCGTTGCGCTGGGTGACGCGGATCGGTCCGCAGCCCTCGGGAGCCGTCCACTCGGTGTCGCCCATCGGGGGGACGCCCGCCTTGGCACAGGCGGCGAGGAAGTCGGCGGTGGTCGGGTTGGGATCGCGCAGGTGCCGGACGCCCAGGGTCGCCTCGGCCCGCCGGAAGTACGGCTCCACCTCGGTGAAGCCCCAGCCGGTGAGGCCGGCGGCAGCCCAGCCGTCGTAGTCCGCGCGGTGACCGCGCGTCCAGATCTGGGCGTTGAGCGAGGAGGAACCGCCCAGGGTCCTGCCCCGCGGCCAGAAGACCTCACGGCCGCCCAGGGCGCGCTGGGGGGCGGTGGAGAAGGCCCAGTCGTACTCCGTGCCGAACAGCTTGGGGAACGCGGCCGGGATGCTGATCTCGGCCTTGCGGTCGGGTCCGCCCGCCTCGACGAGGACGACCCGTACCGAGGGGTCCTCGCTGAGCCGCGCGGCGAGGACGCAGCCGGCCGAGCCGGCGCCGACCACGACGTAGTCGGCGCCGGCGACCGAGGCGGCGGGCCCGGTCACGCGATGTCCTGCGCGAGGTTGCGGATGATCTCGGACGCGAGCACCGCATGCCCGTGCATCGAGAAGTGGATCCCGTCCCCGCTCATCAGCGTGGGCTCGTTCCGGACCGGATGCCGCTCCATCTCCACGACGGTGGCGTCGTAGCGGCCGGCCACCGCCCTGATCCGCTCGTTCAGCGCGGCGATCCTGGTGCGGAACTCGGCCAGTTCGGGGAAGGCGTCGAAGATGTCGGCGACCGTGAACGCGAAGATGTGCGCCTTCTGCTCGTGCAGCGCCCGGTAGATGGCGTCGAGGTCGGCCTCGACCGCTGCCAGGTCGGGCTCCGGCACGAAGAGGTCGTTGCCGCCGGAGGCCACGTTCACCAGGTCGGGGCGGAACGCCAGCACCCGCTCCAGCTGGGTCTCGCGCACCTGGCCGGTGCGCAGCCCCGTCTCGCCGGTGTTGAGGTACTCCAGGCCGGGCCGGGTGGCCCGCAGGGCGCCCGCGACCCGCTCGGGCCAGGGCACGTCGGCGAAGCCGGGGCACGGGCCGCCCACGCCCTGGGCGAAGCTGTCGCCCATCACGGCGAACCGCTGCCAGGGTGCGGGGCGCAGCAGCTCCGCCGCCGCGTCCTTCGCCAGGCAGTGCCGGTCGGCGCGTTCCTTCGTCGGGGTCACGGCGGCGCTCACGCGGCGTCGATGGGGGTGGCGAGGGCCTGCACGACCAGCTCCTCGACGTCCTGGACGGTGGTGATGTCGGGCACCGTCCCCTGGCTCATGGACCTGAGACCGAAGGCGGACTCGATCTGCAGCGACAGCTCGATCACGGCGAGGGAGTCGTAGCCGAGGTCCTCCACCAGGAGGTCCGCGGGGGCGACGTCCCGCTTGCCGCTCGGGCTCATCTCGCCGACGATCTCGCGGACCTTGGCGCGCGTGGACTCGTTGGACATGCCGAACTCACTTTCCTGAGAGGGGTACTGACGGATGGGTCACCGGGCGGCGGCGCGGGCCGCGGCGGCACGGATCGGGTGCGGCGCCGACCACCGCTCCTCGTAGGCGGACAGCGCCTTGCCGATCTCCTCGCGCCAGGCCCGCTGGGCGCGGTCGGCCAGTTCGGGCAGGCCGATCAGGCGCAGCTGCTTGACCAGCCGCTCCTCGCCGATGTCGACGGCACCCTGCAACTGCGCGGCCCGGCTGGCGAGCGCGGCGGGGATGGCGGGCGAGGGGTTGTGCCGGGCGGGGCCGATGAGCACCCAGGCCGCCATCCCGATCGCCTCGAAGTGGGCGTCCTCGACCACCCGGCCGAAACCGCGCGCCACGCCGTCCTCGGCGGCCCGCAGCCCGAACGAGACGTGCCGGGACTCGTCCCGCGTGACGTTGGTGAGCCCCTCCTCCAGGGCGGCCAGCCGCAGCCGCCGGGCGAGGAAGCGGGTGGTGCGCAGCGCGGTGGCGGCCAGTACGCCCTCGGTGATCAGGTGGTAGTAGACCAGGGCGCGGTACCAGGACTCGGTGTCGCCGCTGCGCCGGACCTCCGAGGTGACCCTGGTGAGCTCGGGGGCGAAGACCTTGGCGTAGTCGGCCGCCGCCTCCAGGTCGCCGCCCTCCGCGGCGTCGAGGTCGATACCGCAGGCGTCCTCCAGGTAGGTCTGGAAGAACCGCACGTGGCGGGCCTCGTCGGCGAGCTGGGTGCACAGGTAGATGCGGTCGTCCTCGGTCGGCGGGCTGTCGATCAGCGTGCCGAGGGTGTGGGTCACCGCGACCTCGCCGACCTCCAGTTCGGCCAGCGCGCCCAGCATCTGCTGCCGCATGAACGGGGTGAGGGCGTTCCAGCGCTCCACGTCACGGGCCGGCCTGACCTCGGCGACGCTCCACTGCTGCCGTTCCCAGCGGCGGTAGAGGTCGGCGGAGGTGGCGAGCCGGCCCTGCCGGTCCTGGCCGGGTCCGTGCTCGTCGGTGCCGGTTTCCGCGGTGATGTCGGGGACGTAGCCCTGGCCGGGTCCGGTGTCCGTGGTGGCGGCAGTCGTCATTGCACTCGTCTCCTCGTGGGAATTCACGTCGTCAGGGCATGCGTGACCGCGGCGGGAACGCGGCGGAATTCACGGATGACGGAAAAGGAATCACTGCAACTGCGGCGCGCGTGCCGGGGACGCCGGGCGCGCCGGATGGGCGGGACGCGCCGGCTCAGCCGGTGACGGGGGTGGCGGGAGCCGTGCCGTGCACGACCTCCCCGATGGCCTCCCCGTCCTGGAAGCGGCGCCAGAGCAGGCGCCGGCGCGGCTTGCCGCTGGAGGTGCGGGGGATGCCGCCCCGCGCGGTGCGGACCACGGTGACCCTGACGGTGTCGTCGGTGGCGGCGCGGACCACGGCGAGCGCGCCGTCGAGCCAGCCGGCCTCCCCCGATTCGACGACGGCCACCACGTGGTGGGCCTCACCGGTCGTGCCGAGGGCGACGGCGCACCGCCCGGACGGGATGCCGTCGATCACGGTGAGCGCGGTCTCGAGGTCCTCCGCGTGCACCTTCCGGCCGCGGACCTTGATGCTGTCGCCGACCCGGCCGACCACGAACAGTTCGCCGTCCAGCAGGAATCCGGAGTCGCCGGTGCGCAGGCCGCCGTCCGTGAAGTTCGACGAGGCGTCCGGTACGGAGGAGCGGTAGCCGCTCGCCACGGATGCCCCCCGGACGCGGATCTCGCCGAAGTGCCCCTCGGGGAGCGGCGCGCCGTCCTCGTCGACGATGTCCACGGCGGCGCCCGGCACCGCCGGGCCGCAGGACGTCAGCCAGTTCGCCCCGCCGTCCGGGTGGGCGGTCCCGAGCCGTCCCCGGCCGGTGGGCACGACCGGCCGGCCGGTGTGCAGTCCGCCTTCCAGCCGTACGGTGCGTGCCCTGGTGCCCGGCGTGACGCCCGAGACGGCCAGGGTGGCCTCGGCGAGTCCGTAGCAGGGGGCGAAGGCCGTGGTGCGGAAGCCGTGGGGGGCCAGCAGTGCGCCGAACGCGGCGGCGGCCCGGGGATCGATGCGCTCCGCTCCGTTCATGGCGACCCGCCAGCGGGAGAAGTCCATTCCCTCCAGGTCCTGCGGACGGACGCGTTTGGCGGTGTAGCCGTACCCGAAGTTGGGGGCGGTGGTCACGGTCGCGCCGTGCCGGCCGTGCGCCTCCAGCCAGCGCAGCGGGTCCCGCACGAAGTCCAGGGGCGACATGAGCCACAGGTCGATCTGGGCCGTGAGCGAACCGAGGAACGTTCCGATGAGTCCCATGTCGTGGTAGAGCGGGAGCCAGGAGGAGCAGGAGTCGGCGGCGGTTATCCCCAGCCACTCGTGAATGCTCCGGACGTTCGCCGCCAGATTGTCCTGGGACACCCGGACCCCCTTCGGGGTGCCGCTGGATCCCGAGGTGAACTGCAGGAGTCCGAGGTCCGCCGGTGCGCGTCGCGCGGAATCCTCGATCGATAATTCCGCCGACCCCTCGAGGAGTACCGCGGAGCCGCCGTCCAGCTGCGTTGAGCTTTTCTCGGCTATTTCCGAGAGGGACGCGTCGGACAGTATCAGGGCCGGTTCCGCGACCTTCAGGATGTCCGTGACGTGCTCGGTGTAACGATCGTTTCCCTGGAAGGTGAGGGGCGAGGCGATCGGTGCCGGTGTGAGGCCGGCGAGCATGGTGCCCAGGAAGGCGGGTGCGAAGTCGCGCACCTCGCTGACCAGTAGAGACACAACGTCGCCGGGCTGTGCGCCGTGGGCGTGGAGTAAGGAGGCCACTTGGTGCGCCTCGCCGGCCAGTGTGGTGTAGGAGACGAACGACCAGCCGGTCCCGGAATCCGAGAAATGGATTCCCCGATCGTCGGCGGCATGGTCGAGCCAGTCAAGAACGGTGTGCATCAGGTCCCCCCGCGGTCACTGATCTACGAGCCGGAACATGGTCGTTTTCGAAGTTCCGGCCCTGCCGCGTTCGAGTCTGCCATGGGGAGGGGTTGACTGCAAGAAAATTATTTGCGCCGACCCGCCGGTAATGATCGGCGAGAGCGGATTGGTTTATTCCTTGAATTGTTTCCGAACGATTTACTCCGCCACGCGGTGAGTAATGGTGGGGAATGTTGACGGAAAACGGGAGGGCGGCGACCGGGAGAACGATTCAACGTTCTCCCGGCCGCCGGTTTTCCCGGCTCCGGGCGGGGGTCTCAGGAGCCGGGGACCTCCGCCGGTGCCGGCGTGCCCGCCTCCTGCCGCGGGGCGGCCGCGGGAGCCCGGTCGGTGAGCCCCAGGGCGGCGAGCGCCGCCACGACGGTGACGGCCGTGCACACCCGGTACAGGTCGTGGAAGGCTTCGACGCCCGGCGCCGAGTGCGCGGCCATGATGGCGGCCAGCATCGCCGTCCCCAGGGCGCCGCCGATCTGGCGCGCGGTGAGGTTCATGCCCACGCCGGCCGCGAACTGCAGCGGCGGGAGCGCGGTCGCCGCGATGGACGACAGCGAGGTGACGGCGAAGCCGAGGCCGCCACCGCCCAGGAGTCCGGTCGGGACCCAGGCTCCCCAGAAGTCGGGCTCGGCGCCCAGGAAGTCACTGCCCATCAGCGCGGTGCACGTGGCGAACATCGCCGCGCCGAGGACCACCAGCCAGCGGTGCGTCGCCGGTTTGGAGACCCGGCCGGCGGCGGTCGAGGTGATCATGGAGGCGACCGCGCCGACGCTCATCGCCCCGGCGGCCTCCATGATGCTCCAGTGCCACACCCCGGTGGCGAACAGCGCGCCCGCCAGCAGCCAGGCGAACATCGACACGCCGAAGACCGCGGAGACGCCGTTGACCACCGCGTACTTCCGGCTCTTCCACAGATCGGTGGCGATGGCCGGGGACTCGTGCCGCCGCGACCTCAGCACCGCGAACGCGCCCAGGGCCAGTCCGCCGGCGAGCAGGCCGAGGGTGCGGGCGCTCGTCCATCCCCATGAGTCGCCCTCGGTGAGCGAGGCCACGACCAGTCCGATGCCGAGCGCGAGCGCCGCGGTGCCCACGATGTCGGGAAGCCTGCTGCCCGTCGCGGGCTGGTGGCGGGGGAGCGCCCTCAGCCCGGCGACGGCCAGCAGGACGCCGATGGGCACGTTGATGTAGAAGACCGCGCGCCAGCTGAGCTGCTCCACGAGCACGCCGCCGATGGCCGGGCCGACCACCGCGGAGAAGCCCGCCACCGCCGACCACGTGCCGATCGCCTTGATCAGCTTCTCCAGCGGGGTCGAGGACATGATCAGGCTGAGCGCCGAGGGGATCATCCCCGCCGCCAGCGCGCCCTGCGCGAACCGCGCCACGATCAGCCACTCCGGGCCCGTGGCCGCGCCGCAGGCCAGTGAGGCGAGCGTGAAGCCGGTCAGCGACCAGAGGAAGACCTTGGTGCGCCCGACGGTGTCGGCCAGCCGTCCCGCCGGCGTCAGTACGGCGGCGAACATCACCGCGTAACCGCTGACCACCCAGGTCAGCGTGGCCATCCCGGTGTCCGGGAACTTCTCGATGATCTTGGGGAACGCGATGTTCACGACGGACAGGTCGAGGAACGCCATGAAGGTCGCGCCCGAGCAGAGGAGCAGCACCAGGCCCGGATTGACCTCGGGCTCTCCCTGCCCACTCCTTAAGTCTTCGGACATAGTGCGGCACACCTCCGGTGAGCGGGTACGACGGAACTGCTGCGGACCGGCCGTCTCGGGTAAGATGGACAGGGTCCTTACGTTCTTAGCGTGCCAAGAACGTAAGGTTCCTGTCAATGCGAGGGGAGACCTTGGTGGACGCCGACAGCGATGAGCTCTGCCTGAGCTTCCTGGTCCGTCAGGCGTGGCTGAACATGCGCGGGGCCATGGACGGCGCGTTGTCGGGGCTCGGGCTGTCCGTCGCCCAGTACGCCTCCCTGCTCGTGCTGGCGGACCAGCCGGGCATCACCATCGCCGACCTGGCCCGTGCCGTCGCCAGCACCCGCCAGTCGGCCAACGAACTGCTCGCCGGGCTTGCGGACCAGGGTCTGGTGGAACGCCGGCGGCACCCCACGGACGGCCGCAGCCAGCAGGTCTTCCTGACCGACGCCGGGCGCGAGCGCCTGGAGAAGGCCCGGCCCGTGGTGCGTGAGCGCGAACGGGAGCTCGAGGCCGGGTTCAGCGACGAGGAACGCCGCCTGGCCCGGCAGTGGCTGCGGCGCATGACCGGTGACCGCGCGGAGTGAGCGCGGGGTGCCGGCCCGAAGGCCGGCGCGGACGTACGAAGGGCCCGGCACCGCGACGGTGCCGGGCCCTCCTGCGTGCGGCCGGGGTCAGCGGCGGCCGCCCTCCTCCATGCGCAGCGCCAGTGCGGGGCAGCGGGCCACCGCACGCTGCGCGGCCGCGTCCAGGTGCGGCGGGACGGGCGTGCCGGCGATGTCGGGGTAGCCGTCCCGGTCCAGCCGTACGATCTCCGGGAGGACGCCGGCGCACAGGCCGTGGCCCTTGCACAGCGTCCAGTCGACGTTCAGCCGCTTGTTGCTGGTCTGCGCGGCCGCGCCGGCGGGGGCGCCGCCGCGCGGCGCCGGCGGGTCGGACTTCAGCAGCGGCAGCACGCCCACGGTGGGGCGGCCGCAGCCGCCGCCGAGGACGTGGGCGGCGAGGTCGTCGGTGAAGGCGTTGATGGTGGACATCACGAAGCGCATCGAGCCGTCGGGGTGCTTGCACACCCCGCGCCCCTTCACCGCGACCGCGGTCTGCCGCAGTTGCTCCAGCGCGGCCTGCCCGCCGCCGTTGAGCACGTCCTGCAGCAGTCCGGCCATACGGGGCAGCCCGAGGCGGCACGGCCCGCACTGCCCGGCCGTCTCGGCGGCCAGCCACTGCGCGACCCGCAGCGACTCGCCCAGCGGGCACAGGCCCGGGTCCAGCGGGAGCAGGGCGCCCGCGCCCAGGGTGGCCTTGTGGGCCTCCAGGCTCTCGCGGGCGATGGTCACCATCGAGGCGACGCTGGGGTCGATCCAGTTGCCGTGGTAGCCGCCGACGAGCACGCCCTGCCCCGGATTCCCGCCGCACATCTGCAGGATGTACGACATCGGCACACCCGTCGGGGTCTCCACGACCGTCTGCCGGGGCACCGAGCCGGACACGGTCAGCATGGCCGTACCGGGCTCGCCCGGGGCGCCCGCGGAGCCGAAGCGGATCGCCCCCATGCGGGCGCCGATGGCCAGTTGGGTGAAGGTCTCGGTGTTGGAGAAGAGCGTCGGCATGCCGCCGAGGCCGGACTCGCTCGCGCTCACCTTCTTGCCGGGCGGCAGGGGGAGGCCGCCGTTGGCCGCCGAGATGATGCCCGAGGACTCGCCCGACACGAAGCGCTCCGGCATGCGCACGATCCGGGCCCTCAGCTGGCGGCCCCGCTTGGTGCCCAGGCCGCGCTCGGCCAGGGCGTCGCGCACGGACTGTTCGTTGGTGTCGCGCGTGACGCTGATGACGAGTTCGCGTGCGCCGAGGATCTCGGCGCACAGCAGGGCCCCGTCCAGCATGAGGTGCGGGGCGCGGCGCAGGATGACGGCGTCCTTGCGGCAGGCCGGTTCGCCCTCGCAGCCGTTGACCATCACCGCGGTCGGCGAGCCGCGCCGGCGCGCGGCCTCACCGACGGCCTTGAGCTTCTTGTAGAAGGGGAAGCCCGCCCCGCCGCGGCCGCGCAGGCCCATCAGCTCGGCGAGGTCGAGCAGTTCGCCCTCGGTCATGCTCGGCATGGAGCCGTGCACATTGAGGTGGGTCACCCGGTCCAGGCGCTCCACCTCGTCGAACCCCGCGGTGATCCGGGGCAGCCCGACGGTGCGCACGTCGGGGAGCACATCACCCGCCCCCGAGCGAGGGGCGGGTGACCGGTCCGGTATGGCGGGAACGCTCATCGTTGTCCTTCATAGGGTCCGGGCGTGGACTGCTGCCAGGCGATCGGCTGGAGCCTGTCGGCTCCCAGCGGATCCGCGCCCTGCCTGCCGTCCGGCACCGGGGTGCCCCATGCGGGAGTGCCGTCCCAGCCGGTCTGCTGGGGTTGCTGCTGGTACGGCACCTGCGGTTGCTGCTGGTACGTCGCCTGGGGGTCGGCGGGCACCTGCGGCAGTTGCATCGTGGCGGCCGCGGGATCCATGCCGAGGGTACGGTCCGGGGCCGGGGGAGGAACAGCCGTGTACTGCTGGGCGGTGGGGAAGTTGGGCAGCGGCGGCAGCGGTTCGCTGTAGGCGCTGGCCAGGCTGGGCCCGGTCTCCTCCCGGGGCACGGCACGCCGGCGGCCGGAACCGCCCCGGGACGCGGCCCGTTCGCCGCCGAGCTTGCGGTAGGAGGCCGAGCGTTCCCGCGTCTCGGGGAAGAGCGCCTCGCCACGGGTCCTGCGGAGCCGGTAGATCAGCCCGATGGCGACACCCACCAGGCAGATCCCGTAGGCGACGATGATCCAGGTCTTGGCGGAGCGGCCGGACTGCAGGCCGTGGATCAGCGCCATGCACCAGGACGCGTAGGCGGTGCTGTGCAGGATGCGCCACCGCACGGGGTGCCGGTTGGCGGCGAAGACGCTGCGCATGGCGCCCGTGGCGGCGGCGAGGATCATCAGGTAGGCGGCGAGCACGCCGAGGGAGATGAGGCCGTCCCGGCCGGTCACGCCGAGAGGGAGGAAGGCGCCGGGGGTGGTGACCCGGGCCTCGACGACCTTCGTCGTCACGTGCAGGACCAGGAATCCGATCGCGGCGACGCCCAGACCGCGGTGGATGCCCTGGGTGAGCAGGCGTTCGCGGGGCCCGAGGAAGACGGTGTCGGTGGACACCAGACCCCAGATGACGGTGCAGCTCAGGGAGACGAGGGTGAGGACGCCGGCGCCGAAGTCCAGGAACGCCCGCAGGTACGGACCCGCGGTGACGGCGAGGACGAGCAGGGCGGCGGCGGTGCCGGCGATCGCCCAGGCGCGGGGCGACCGTGCGGCGCGAAGGGCCCCGGACAGGATGTCGCTCGCCGGTATCGGGGGGGTCCGGCGACCGTCCGGGGACTGTCGGTTGGTGCGCATGCGGCAGACGCTAACCCGTACGGGTGGCCGGAACGATCGTCTTTCGACAACCCGGGATGAGGATCATTACGAACTGCTAACGTTGGTTTGTTCGGGCTCCGTTCGGCAAGGATGATCGGTCCTTTACCGGAACGTCCGCTCTCCGGCACTATATGTCCGCATTCCGGATCGGATTGCCGTCCCAATTGCCCTTTCGTGGGCCTTCCTTGAGTCCTTCTTGGCGAACACATGTCCCTGGCATGAGCTGTTCACCGCGAGAGTGGCGTGGCGGTCCACGCGCGCTGCCGTTTCCGGCGCGCCGCCACTCCGCGCGAACTTCACACAGCAGGGGGTTTCATGAGCTCAACCCGCTCGAGAAAGCGGGCCGGCCTGGCCCTGGCAGCGACACTGCCTCTGGTCGCCGGTGCGCTGGCGATGGGCATACCCAACGCCCAGGCCGACGCACCGCACGGACGTCACAGCCTCGCCGGCAGCAAGCCGGCCTGGGCCACCGCCAAGGCCGACAAGGGCGCCACCGCCGACTCGGCCCAGGTCACCCTCCGGGTGTACCTGGCCGGCCGTGACGCCCAGGGCCTGGCCGCCTACGCCCAGGCCGTGTCCGACCCCGGTTCCGCCTCGTACGGCACGTTCCTCTCGGCGAAGCAGGCCAAGGCCCGCTTCGGCGCCTCCGCGCAGCAGATCGCGCAGACGCGGCAGTGGCTGGAGTCCTCCGGGCTGAAGGTCACCGGCGTCGACGAGCGCTACCTGACCGTGACCGGCGACGTCGCCGACGCGGAGCAGGCGTTCGGCACCCAGCTCCACAACTACGCGAAGGGCGCCAAGACCTACCACGCCCCGACCGGGACCGCCTCCGTCCCCGCCTCCCTGGGCGGCGCGGTGCTCACCGTCACCGGCCTGGACAACTCCCCGCGGCGCGCGCAGCACCAGGACACGCTGCCGCCGCCCGGCGCCGTCTTCAAGAACTCCGGCCCCTTCTCCACGTACTACGGGTCGAACACGAACAAGAAGCTGCCGGTCGCCTACGGCACGCGCGCCCCCTACGCCGTCAAGGGCTACACGGGCAAGCAGCTGCGCGCCGCCTACGGCGCGGGCTCGTACAACGGCAAGGGCGTCACCGTCGCCATCACCGACGCGTTCGCCTCCCCGACGATCGTCGCCGACGCCAAGAAGTACGCCGCCCGCAACGGCGACGCGGCCTACGAGCGCGGCCAGCTCTCCCAGGTGCTGCCGGCCGACTACCGCTACACGAGCCCCGACGAGTGCGACGCCTCCGGCTGGTACGGCGAGGAGACCCTGGACGTCGAGGCGGTGCACGCGGTCGCCCCGGCCGCCGACATCACCTACGTCGGCGCCTCCTCCTGCACCGACGACGACCTGCTCGACGCGCTCGGCAAGATCGTCGACCACCGGCTCGCCGACATCGTCTCCAACTCCTGGGGCGACATCGAGAGCAACGAGACCCCGGACATCGCCGCCGCGTACGACCAGATCTTCCAGATCGGCGCGGTCGAGGGCATCGGCTTCTACTTCTCCTCGGGCGACGCGGGCGACAACGTCGCGGCGCACGGCGCGAAGCAGGTCGACACCCCGGCGAACTCCCCCTGGGTCACCTCCGTCGGCGGCACCTCGCTCGCCGTCGGCAAGGGAGACAAGTACCAGTGGGAGACCGGCTGGGGCACCCTGAAGGCCACGCTGGCCAAGGACGGCTCGAGCTGGACGGCCTTCCCCGGCGCCTACACCTCCGGCGCCGGCGGCGGCACCAGCAAGCTCTACGCACAGCCCTTCTACCAGCGCGGCGTGGTTCCCAACTCGCTCGCGCTGGCCAACGGCGGCACGGTCAAGCAGCGCGTCGAGCCGGACATCTCGGCCGTCGCCGACCCGAACACCGGCTTCCTGGTCGGCCAGACCCAGGCCTTCCCGGACGGGTCCTTCCAGTACAGCGAGTACCGGATCGGCGGCACGTCGCTCGCCGCCCCGGTGATCGCGGGCGTCCAGGCGCTGGCGCAGCAGGCCCGGCACGGCGTGCCGATCGGCTTCGCCAACCCGCTGATCTACGACCGGTACGGCACCGGCGCGTACCACGACGTGACCGACCACCCGCTGGGCCGCGGCAAGGACCTCGCGGTCGTCCGCGTGGACTACGCCAACGGCTTCGACGCGGCGGACGGCACGATCACCTCGCTCCGCAGCCTCGGCAAGGACAGCTCGCTGTCCGCGGTCGTCGGCTACGACGACGTGACCGGCGTCGGCACCCCGGCGCGCGGCTACCTCGACTCGTACCGACCGCACCACCGCTGAGCCGCACCACCGCTGATCAGCGGTGGGAACGGCAGGGAAGGGCCCGCACCGGGGGGAACCTCGGTGCGGGCCCTTCCCGCTCTGCGGTACCCTGACCCCATGCGTGCCGTACGCCTTCTGCTTAGCAAGCCGCGCTGACCACGATCGATGTCAGTGCGGCGCCCCTCCTGTGCGAGGGGCTTTTTCGTTTCCGCAGTTGCGCAGGCAGATGTCCGTACGGCGGCCGGGCCGCAGGCCGTCATGACAGCGATGGAGTACGAAGGACGATGAGCGAGACCACCCCCGCCGCGGAGGCGGCTGCGCCCCACCGCTACACGGCCGCCCTGGCCGCCGACATCGAGAGCCGCTGGCAGGACTTCTGGGACGAGCACCAGACCTTCGCCGCGCCCAACCCCACCGGTGACCTGGCCGGGGACGGCGAGCTGGCCAAGCCCAAGAAGTTCATCATGGACATGTTCCCGTACCCCTCGGGCGCGGGACTGCACGTCGGTCACCCCCTGGGCTACATCGCCACCGACGTCTTCGCCCGCTTCCAGCGGATGACCGGGCACAACGTGCTGCACACCCTGGGCTTCGACGCCTTCGGCCTGCCCGCCGAGCAGCACGCCGTGCAGACCGGCGAGCACCCTCGGGTCACCACCGAGGCGGCCATGAACAACATGAAGTCCCAGCTGCGCCGGCTGGGCCTGGGCCACGACAGGCGCCGGTCGTTCGCCACGATCGACCCGGACTACTACAAGTGGACCCAGTGGATCTTCCTGCAGATCTTCAACTCCTGGTACGACCCCCAGGCCGACCGCGCCCGCCCCATCGGCGAGCTGGTCGAGCAGTTCGAGAAGGGCGAGCGGCGGGCACCCGACGGGCGCGCCTGGGCCGAGCTGAGCCCCGTCGAGCGCGACGCCGTCCTGGGTGAGTACCGCCTGGCCTACGCCTCGGAGTCCCCGGTCAACTGGTGCCCCGGCCTGGGCACCGTGCTGGCCAACGAGGAGGTCACCGCCGACGGCCGCTCCGAGCGCGGGAACTTCCCCGTCTTCAAGGCCAAGCTGCGCCAGTGGATGATGCGCATCACCGCCTACGCGGACCGCCTGCTGGCCGACCTGGACGCCCTGGACTGGCCCGAGGCGATCAAGCTGCAGCAGCGCAACTGGATCGGGCGCTCCGAGGGCGCCAGGGTCGACTTCGCGGTCGAGGGCCACGGCGAGAGCCCGATCACCGTCTTCACCACGCGTCCGGACACCCTGTTCGGCGCCACCTACATGGTGCTGGCCCCCGAGCACCCGCTGGTCGACACCGTGGTGCCGGCCGCGTGGCCGGAGGGCACCAAGGAGGCCTGGACCGGCGGCGCGGCCACCCCGGCCGAGGCCGTCGCGGAGTACCGCAAGCAGGCCCAGTCCAAGTCGGACGTCGAGCGGCAGACCGAGGGCAAGAACAAGACCGGCGTCTTCAGCGGCGCGTACGCCGTGAACCCGCTGACCGGCACCCGCGTCCCGGTCTTCGTCGCCGACTACGTCCTGATGGGCTACGGCACCGGCGCGATCATGGCCGTCCCCGGCCAGGACGAGCGCGACTGGGAGTTCGCCACCGTCTTCGACCTGCCCATCATCCGCACCGTACGGCCGCCCGAGGGCTGGGAGGGCGAGGCGTACACCGGCCAGGGCCCGGCGATCAACTCCGCCAACGACGAGATCGACCTGAACGGCCTGGAGGTCGCCGACGCCAAGCGCAAGGTCATCGCGTACCTGGAGCAGCGCGGCATCGGCGAGGGCACCATCAACTTCCGCCTGCGCGACTGGCTGTTCAGCCGCCAGCGGTACTGGGGCGAGCCCTTCCCGATCGTCTACGACGAGGACGGCGTCGCCCACCCGCTGCCCGAGTCGATGCTGCCGCTGGAGCTGCCCGAGGTCGAGGACTACTCCCCGCGCACCTTCGAACCGGACGACGCGGACACCGAGCCCGAGACCCCGCTGTCCCGCAACGCGGAGTGGGTCCACGTCGAGCTGGACCTGGGCGACGGCCGCGGCGTGCGCCCGTACCGCCGCGAGACCAACACCATGCCCAACTGGGCCGGTTCCTGCTGGTACGAGCTGCGCTACCTGGACCCGCACAACGACCGGAAGCTGGTCGACCCCGAGATCGAGCGGTACTGGATGGGGCCGCGCGAGGGGCAGCCGCACGGCGGCGTCGACCTGTACGTCGGCGGCGCCGAGCACGCGGTGCTGCACCTGCTGTACGCGCGCTTCTGGTCCAAGGTGCTGTTCGACCTGGGCCACGTGTCGTCGGTGGAGCCGTTCCACAAGCTGTTCAACCAGGGAATGATCCAGGCCTACGTCTACCGCGACGGCCGCGGCTTCCCCGTTCCGGCGGCCGAGGTCGAGGAGCGCGACGGCGGCTGGTGGTACGGCGGCGAGCAGGTCAAGCGCGAGCTGGGCAAGATGGGCAAGTCCCTGAAGAACGCCGTCACCCCGGACGAGATCGCCGCCGAGTACGGCGCCGACACCCTGCGCCTGTACGAGATGGCGATGGGCCCGCTGGACGTCTCCCGGCCCTGGGACACCCGCGCGGTCGTCGGCCAGTACCGGCTGCTGCAGCGGCTGTGGCGCAACGTCGTGGACGAGACGACCGGCGAGGTCACGGTGACCGGCGCCGAGCCGGACGAGGACACCCTGCGCGCCCTGCACAAGGCGATCGACGGCGTCCGCCAGGACCTGGAGGGCCTGCGCTTCAACACCGCCATCGCCAAGATCACCGAGCTGAACAACCACCTGACCAAGGCGGGCGGCCCGGTGTCGCGCTCGGTCGCCGAGCCGCTGGTGCTGCTGATCGCGCCGCTGGCCCCGCACATCGCCGAGGAGCTGTGGCGGCGGCTGGGGCACGACGGGTCGCTGGCGCACGAGGACCTGCCGGTGGCCGACCCGGCGTACGTGGTGGACGAGACCGTCACCTGCGTCGTCCAGATCAAGGGCAAGATCAAGGCCCGTCTGGAGGTGCCGCCGACGATCTCCGACGCCGACCTGGAGGCCCAGGCCCTGGCCGACCCGGCGGTCGTGGCCGCGCTGGAAGGCGCGGGGGTCCGCAAGGTGATCGTGCGGGCGCCGAAGCTGGTGAACATCGTTCCTGCCTGATGGCGTGCCGGCGCGGTGACGCGCTCGGTCTGATGGGCTGATGGCGTGCTCGGCTCGGGCCTGATGCCCGGCTGATCGCCCGGTCGGTGCAGGTCGGTGTAAGGGGCGGGTAGGGGTTCTCCCGGAACCCTTGCCCGCCCCCGTCCGTTTACGGTGGGCATACAACCGATCGAGCAGATCGGGCCGGTCGGACGGACCGGGCCGACCGGGCAGAGGAGCCGCCGTGGATGTCGCCGTCGCCGTGATCCTGCTGCTCTTCGCCTCCTTCGTGGCGCTCGGTGTCGTCGCCGCGGTCAAGACGGCGCGGGCGGTCAAGCGCGGGGTGGAGCGCACCAGCATCGAGGCCCGCCGCGTGGTCGAGGACACCGGTCTGAAGGCCCGCCGCTACAGCCGGCCCGGGCCCGCCGGGAAGCTCGCCGAGCTGCGCCTGGCGCTGCGTACGTCCGTCACGAGCACGGAAGCGGCGCTGGAAGGGCAGGCCGCCGTCGACCCGTCGCTGAGCGAGGCCGTCGCGCTGCTCGCCAGGCTGAGCTCCCACGCCCGGGAGCTCGACGCGGAGCTGCGGCTGCTGGAGCGCGAGCCCGACCGCTCCCGCATCGCGGCCCGGATCGGCGAGCTCCAGGAGCGCACGCGGCGCATCACCCACTCCGCGGACTCGCTGCGCTGGGCAGCCCAGGACCGGGCCCGCCGCTTCGCCGACGACGACCTCGCGGCGCTGGGCCGCGACATCGACCTGGAGGCCGGGGCGTTGCGGCACTGGGCGCCCTCGGCGCTGCCGGAGCCGGAACCGGAACCGCGCACTCAGCCGGGGATGCGGCGCGAGCGGATGCCCGAGCCGGGCGCCGGGCAGCCGCCCAAGGCGCTGTGAGGGGCCGGGCGCGGCCGGGACGGGCCCCGGGGACGTTCACCAGGGTTCACCTCGGCGGAGCCGTACTGTCGCCCGGCCTTCGGCGCGGGTAACCTCCCGCACATGTCGTCCCATGTCGCTATCGTCACCGATTCCACGGCCTACCTGCCGCAGGAGGCCCTGACCCGGCACCGGATCACCGTGGTGCCCCTGGCGGTGGTGATCGGCGACGAAGCGCTGGAAGAGGGCACCGAGGTGTCGGCGCCCGCGGTCGCCCGCGCCTTGCAACGCCGCAAGCCCGTCACCACGTCGCGGCCGAGCCCCGAGGAATTCGCCGCCGCCTACCGCGCGGTGGCGGAGTCGGGCGCGACCGAGATCGTCTCCCTGCACCTGTCGGCGGAGTTCTCCGGCACCTACGACGCCGCGCTGCTCGCGGGGGCGGACGCGCCCGTGCCGGTGCGCGTCGTGGACACCGCGATGGTCGCCATGGCCCTCGGGTTCCCGGTGCTGAGCGCCGCCGAGGCGGCGGAGGGGGGCGGCTCCGCGGACGAGATCGTGGCGGCGGCGGAGAAGCGGGCGTCGGACACGTCGGCGTACTTCTACGTGGACACCCTGGACTACCTGCGCCGGGGCGGACGCATCGGCGCGGCGCAGGCGCTGCTCGGGTCGGCGCTCGCGGTGAAGCCGCTGCTGCAGCTGGACGAGGGCCGCATCCAGCTGCTGGAGAAGGTGCGTACGGCCTCCAAGGCGCTGGCGCGGCTCGAGGAGATCGTCGTCGAGCGGGCGGGCACCCGTCCGGTGGACATCGCCGTCCACCACCTCGCCGCCGCGGACCGCGCGTCCGCCCTGGCGGAGCGGCTGCGGGCGCGGGTCCCCGGGCTCAACACCCTCGTCCTCAGCGAGGTCGGCGCGGTGATCGGCGCCCACACGGGGCCCGGGCTGCTGGGGGCGGTCGTCTCCCCGCTGTGACCCCTTTCGGGTGACGGGGTTATCCACAACCTCTGGACAATCCACAGGACTTGCGCAAGATCATCTTGTTGGCGCCGGTCCGCCTACCGTCCCTGACATGGGATCGACCACCGCAACTCCTCGCCACCGCAGGCACCCGTCCGCACGCGTGCCCGCACCCGGGCCCGCCGCCGGCGCGGTCCGGGAACGGGCCGCAGCCCTCTTCGACCGTCCGCCGGCCCGTTCCGCGCCACGGGGTGGGGCGGGCGCGGCGGCACCAGATCCACCGGAACGACCGGATGCGCCGGAGCGGTTGGCCGTGCCGGAACGACCGGCTGCGCCGGGGGCGCCGGATCCGCCGGGACGCCGCACCGGGGGCGCCTGGCGCCTGGCCCTCACCGAGCGCCTCCCCACCTGGCTCTCCGTCCGCTGCGGCATCGAGGCGAAGACGGCGGCCGCCCTGGCCGTCGTCCTCCTCGTCGCCGTCGCCTTCGCGGTGCACCACTTCTGGACCGGCCGGCCGTGCACCGTGGCGGTGCCGCCGGTCGCCGCGGCGCTGCCCGCCGCGGCCGAGGCCCCCGCCGCCGCGCGGGCTTCCGCCGCGGCCGGGTCACGGGCGCCGAGCCCCGCGCCGGGGGCGAAACCGGTGCTGGTCGTGGACGTCGCCGGCAAGGTCAGGAGGCCGGGGTTGCGCCGGCTGCCCGAGGGGTCCCGGGTGGCGGACGCCGTGGACGCCGCCGGGGGAGCGCTGCCCGGTACGGACACCAGCGCCCTGAACCTGGCCCGCCTGCTGGCCGACGGGGAGCAGATCGTCGTGGGCCGCCCCGCCCCGCAACCGGCCACCGGGGGCGAGGGAACCGCCGCGGCGAGCGGTCCGGTCAGCCTCAGCGCCGCCACCGCCGAGCAGTTGGACGCCCTGCCCGGTGTGGGGCCGGTGCTCGCCCGGCACATCATCGACTACCGCGGCCGGCACGGCGGTTTCACCTCCGTCGAGCAACTGCGTGACGTCAACGGCATCGGGGACCGCCGGTTCTCCGATCTCAAGCCACTGGTCACCCCATGAGCGCGCCCCGCCCGGCGGTGCACGCGGCGGCCGCCTCACCCCGGGGCGCGTCGAACCCGCGCCAGGAGGGCCCGCCGGACCTCCGTCTGGTGGCCCCGGCCCTCGCGGCCTGGCTCGCCGCGGGCGTCGCCCTCGCGGCGCCGGGGCGAGCCGTGGTGGGGGCGTGCGCGCTGGTCGTCCTGGTGGCGCTCGCGTCGTTCGTACGCCGGTGGACGTCGGTGGCCACCGTGGCGCTCTGCGCGGCGGCGTCCGCGGCCGTGGCGGGACTGCACTCCGCGGACCTGCACCGTGGCCCGGTGCCCGCCCTGGCGGCCGAACACGCGCATGCGAGGGTGGAGTTGCGGCTGACGGCGGATCCCCGGCTGATCCGCCCGCAGGTGCGCGGGGCCGTCCGGGCGCCGGACGCGGTGCTGGTGGAGGCCGAGGCCGTACGCGTGGCGGCAAGGGGCACGACGACCGCCGTCCGCACACCGGTGCTGCTCATCGCCCGGCAACCCGCCCGTACCTGGCTGACGTTGCTGCCCGGCACACGCGTCGAGGCGGAGGCCCGGCTCGCCCCGGCGGCGGGGCCGGGCGACCGGATCGCCGCGGTGCTGTCGGTGCGAGGGCCGCCGCGCGTCGTGGGGCCGCCCGGCCGTGCGCAACGTGTGGCCGGCGGACTCCGCGCGGGGCTGCGCGAGGCCACCGAGGGCCTGCCGCCCGACGCCCGTGCCCTCCTTCCCGGGCTGGTCGTCGGGGACACCTCCCGTATCCCGGTGGAGTTGCACGACGCGTTCGAGGCCACCGACCTGACCCATCTGACCGCGGTCAGCGGTTCCAACCTCTCACTCGTGCTGATCCTGCTGATCGGTCCGCCCGGTCTCGCGCTGCGCGCCGAGCGCGGCGGCCTGGCACCGCGGCTGGCCCTCCCGCTCCGTGTGACGGCTGTGCTCGGGGGAGTGCTCACCGTGGCCTTCGTCGTCGTGTGCCGGCCGGACCCGAGCGTGCTGCGCGCGGCCGCCTGCGGGCTGATCACCCTGCTGGCCATCGGCACGGGCCGCCGCCGCAGCCTGCTGCCCGCGCTGTGCGGGGCCGCCCTGCTGCTGCTCCTCCACGATCCCTGGCTCGCCCGCTCGTACGGCTTCGCGCTGTCCGTGCTGGCCACCGGTGCGCTCCTGGTCCTCGCCCCGCGCTGGAGCACCGCCCTACGGCACCGGCGGGTGCCACCGCGCCTCGCGGAGGTCCTGGCCGCGGCGGCGGCCGCACAGGCGGTGTGCGCCCCGGTGGTGGCGGTGCTGGCCGCCCACGTCAGCCTGGTCGCCGTCCCCTGCAACCTGCTGGCGGAACTCGCGGTGGGCCCCGCCACCGTCCTCGGCTTCGCCGCCCTGGCCGCGGCGCCCTTCGCCATGCCCGTCGCCAAGGCCCTCGCCTGGGTCGCGGGCTGGCCCGCCGGCTGGATCGCGGCGGTGGCCCGGCGCGGCGCCGCCCTGCCCGGGGCGACGCTCGACTGGCCCGGCACCTGGGCGGGCGCCCTGTTGCTGACGGCCGTCACCGTGGTGGTGGTCGCGGCGGGGCGCCGCCTCCTGCACCGTCCCTGGCTGTGCGCGGCCGCCGCGCTGCTGCTCGTGCTGGCCGTCGTACGTCCCGCGCCGCTGCCCCGCTCGGTGACCGGCTGGCCGCCCCCGGCCTGGCGGCTGGTGGCCTGCGACGTCGGCCAGGGCGACGCTCTGGTGCTCTCCGCGGGCGACGGCGCCGCCGTCGTGGTGGACACCGGCCCGGAGCCCCGCCTCGTCGACCGCTGCCTGCGTTCGCTCGGGGTCACCGCGATCCCGCTGCTCGTCCTCACGCATTTCCACGCCGACCATGTCGCCGGCCTCCCCGGGGTCCTGCGCGGCCGTTCCGTGGGCGCGATCGAGACCACCACCCTCGACGAACCCTCCGACCAGGCCGCCTTCGTACGCCGTCAGGCGGCCGCCGCCCGCGTTCCCCTGCTGCGCGCGACGCCCGGGGAGCGCCGCCGCCTGGGCCCCCTCGACTGGCGTGTGCTGTGGCCTGCCGTGCCCTCCCTCTTCGCGGGCTCCGACGGTGCCAATCCCAACGACGCCAGCGTCACCCTGCTGGTCCGCACCGCAGGGCTCACCGTGCTCCTCCTCGGCGACCTGGAGCCCGCGGCCCAGCACGCGCTCCTGACCGCCGTCCCGGACCTCCCGCGCGTCGACGTCCTGAAGGTCGCCCACCACGGCTCCGCCTACCAGGACCCGGCGCTGCTGGCCCGCATCCGGCCCCGTCTCGCGCTCGTCAGCTGCGGGGCCGGGAACCCGTACGGACACCCGTCGCCCCGGACCCTCGCCGCGCTGCGCGCCCAGGGCGCCACGGTCCTTCGCACCGACCGGGACGGCCCGGTCGCCGTCCTGGGCGACCGGGAGGACCTGCGGGCCGCCGCGACCGGTCCGTCGCCCGTCGCGGAGCGGGCCGTCCGGGGACGGCGAAGGGCCCGCACCGGTGCACGACCGGTACGGGCCCCACGGGTGCCGGGGACGGGCGGCTCAGGCGTCCTCCAGGCCCATCTCCTCCTCGGGCACGGAGATCACCCAGCGGGTGCTCTGCCGCGGCCGGAGGTAGAAGAGCCAGTAGGCCAGCGAGGCGGCGACGATCACACCGGTGATCACCAGGTCCTGCGCGGTCTGCCGGGTCAGCACGTACGCCAGCACGACGACCAGCAGCAGCGGCACCGCGGGCCACAGCGGCATGCGCCAGGCCGCACGCGCCTTGTGCCCGGCGCGGCGCGAGCCGAGGGCCGCGAGGGCGACGACGATGTACATCGCGGCGACCGCCACACCGGTGACGCCGCTCAGCGTCTCCACCGGCACGAAGCACAGCACCGCACCCGGCACGCCCACCGCGAGCGTCGCGATCCACGGGGCGCCGAACCGCTTGCTCAGCGTGCCGAAGGCCTTGTTGACCGGGGTCGGCCAGGCGCGGTCCCGCGCGGAGGCGTACAGCACCCGGGAGTTCTGGATGACCATCACGATGCCCGCGTTGATGATGGCCAGCGCGATGCAGAGGCTGACGAAGGTGCCGACCGCCGAGTTGCTCCAGCCCCGTACGAGCGCCGAGAGGTCGCCCGCCATCAGGGAGTTCATGTCGGGCGCGCCCAGCGTGATCGCGATCGTCGGCACGATCACCACCAGGGCGCCGATGCCGAGCGTCCACAGCACGGTCCGGGAGACCGTGCGCCGCGGGTTCTCCATCTCCTCGGACAGGTACACGGCCGTGCTGAAGCCCTGCAGCACGAAGAGCGCGATCGCCAGCCCCGCGATGATCGTCCCCGCCGTGACCGCCGACCCCACCCCGTGCCCGGCCTCCGTCACCGGGTGGATCAGCACCGAGGCCGACCGCGAGGTGTGGGAGAAGCCGAGGAAGGCCACGACCGCCGCCGCGACGACCTCCAGGACCAGGAAGATGCCGGTGATCCAGGCATTGGCCCGCAGGTCCAGCAGACCCATGACGGTGGCCAGCAGCATGACGGCGGCGCCCGCGATCTTCGGGTCGATCTGCATGATCGGCGCCAGGTACTCGCCCGTGCCGAGCGCGATGATCGGCGGCACGATCATCACGACGATCAGGGACAGCACGAACACGATCCACCCGGCCAGCCGCCCGATGAGCGTGCCGACCATCGCGTACTCGCCGCCCGCGCTCGGTATCAGCGTCCCGAGTTCCGAATAGCAGAAGGCCACCGCGATGCAGAGGACCGCCGCGATCACGATGGTCAGCGCCGTCCCGGTTCCCAGGTCGGCGAAGAGCGGGGGCACGATGACGAACAGCGAGGAGGCCGGGGTCAGGCACGACAGCGTCAGCAGCGTTCCGCCGACCACGCCGATCGACCTCTTGAGCGACTTCGGAGCCTCGATGGGCGGGGCCGGCGGCGAGTGCGGGGCCGTCGGCGGGTGGAGCGTGTCGGTCATGCGCGCATCCGATCGGGTCGGGCTCGAGGGGGCTACCGCCTCCGGTCCAGGGAAACATGAAACGGAATGTTCACCTCCGCTTCCGAGGATGAAACCGCGCGCGTCAAGCCCCCGTCAAGAGTCTCCGGACAACGAAATCCGAAGATCAACCAGCCTATGTCCGACGTAAAACCGGCAACTTGCGGTCTGGCACTGTGTATATCGCCGATTGTCGATCAGAATAGCCACACCCCTTCCTTCATCAGGTCCCGGTCCCGCATCTCCGGCAGCGTCCCCCAGGCCTGCACCCATTGCGGCCGGATCGCGTAGAACGCGTACGAAGGTCCGTCACCACGGGGATCCCACTCGGCCTTCGCCGCGAAGGCGTCACCGACACCGTCCGGCAGCCGCGCGAAGTCCACGACCCGTGCCGTGCCGTCGATGAGCACCAGATCTCTCGTGTGACCCAGGCTCAGCCGCACCCGTCCCGAGGACTCCAGGTTCCTCCCGGTGGGATTCGTCCTCCGTGTGGCGAGCCACAGCTCCTCTCCGTCCCACCAGAACGACAGCGGGACGAGGCACGGCACCCCGCGCGCGTCCGCCGTCGCCACCCACACGTCCTCGTCGTCCTTGAGTCGGCCCATCGCCGCGGCGTGCCGCTCGCGCAGTGTTCGCGTCATGCCGCGAAGCTATCCGGGTCTGGCGTGATCGTCGCCGGTTCCCCAAGACTGACGCCATGGACGCTCCCCAGGCCGACGCCTACCTCCGCCGCATCGGCGCCGCGCGCCCCGAACGCCCTGACGCGGCGGCCCTGTGCGAGCTGCACCTGCGCCATCTCGTCGCCGTGCCCTTCGAGAACCTCTCCATCCACCTCGGAGAAGACGTCTCCCTGGACCCCGAGGTCCTCTACGACAAGATCGTGATCGCCCGCCGCGGCGGCTTCTGCTACGAGGTCAACGGCGCCTTCGGCGCCCTGCTCACCGCCCTGGGCTACGACGTCACGCTCTACGCGGCCCGTTCCGTCAACGGCCCGCGCCTCGGCATCCCCTTCGACCACATGGCGCTCCGCGTCCGCACCTGCGACGGTGTCACCCTCCTCGCGGACGTCGGCTTCGGCCGCCATGCGCACCTCCCCCTCGACCTCACCCCCGACGTCGACCAGAAGGACCCCGGCGGCGTCTTCCGCTTCACCCCGGCCCCGTACGGCGACCTCGACCTCCACCACGACGGCGAGCCGGTCTTCCGCCTCGAACCCCGCCCCCGGGAACTCGCCGACTTCGAGGTCGGCTCCTGGTACCAGCAGACCTCGCCGCACTCCCACTTCACGCGGTCCCTGGTCTGCTCCCGTCTGACCGGGGACGGCGGGAGGCTGACCCTCTCCGGCCGCACGCTCATCACCACCGCCCCCGACGGCATCCGCCGGGAAGACGCCCTGGACGGCGACGCCGCCGTCCTCGCCGCCTACCGCGAGCGCTTCGGCCTCGCCCTGGACCGGGTTCCCGAGGTAAAGTAAGACTCGATCTACGTAAGATCTGGTCTACCTTTCCAGGTCCACCTTCCCAGCCAGCCGCGGGGGCCGACGCCGATGGAGTTCACGGGCCGCACAGCCGACCTCGAGCACCTCACCGACCTGCTGCGCCGGGTCACCGACGGCACGGCCGCCACCCGCGGCCAAGCCGTGATCGTGACGGGCCGGCGCCGGGTCGGGAAGTCCCGTCTGGTCCAGGAGTTCTGCGACCGCTCCGGGGTGCCGTACGTCGTCTTCCAGGCCACCCGCGGCCGGAACCCCGCAGCGGAACGGGCGGACTTCGCCACGGCCCTCGCCCACTCCGGCCTGCCCGGCGCCGACCTCGTCGCCGGCCTCCAGGGCGGCGACTGGAACCAGGCGCTGCGCTCGCTCGCCCTCGCCGTCCCCGACACCACACCGAGCATCGCCGTGATCGACGAGGTGCCCTGGCTGGTGGAGCAGGACCCCGAGTTCGAGGGCGCCCTGCAGACCGTCTGGGACCGCCACCTGTCCGCCAAGCCCGTCCTGCTGGTGCTGGTCGGCAGCGACATGTCGGTGATGGAGGCGCTCCAGACCTACGGCCGCCCCTTCTACGGCCGCGGCACCAAGATGACCGTCCGCCCGCTCCACCTCGCCGACGTGCAGTCCATGACCGGGCTCGGCGCCGCCGACGCGGTGGACGCCCTCCTGATCACCGGCGGCTTCCCGGAGATCGTCCAGTCGTGGCGGCCCGGCACCTCCCGCACCGCGTTCCTGCGCGAGGCCCTCTCCACCCCGCTCTCCCCGCTCCTCGTCGCGGGGGAGCTCTCCCTGCTCGGCGAGTTCCCCGAGGCCTCCCACTCCCGTGCCGTCCTGGAGGCCGTCGGCAGCGGAGAACGCACCTTCTCCTCCATCGCGGCCCGTACCGGGGGCGCCCACCCGCTCCCCTCGGGCACCCTGTCGCCCCTGCTCGGCACCCTCCTGGCCAAGCGCGTGCTCGCCGCCGACCTCCCCCTGTCGACCAAGGCCGACACCAAGAACAAGCGCTACCGCATCGCCGACCCCTACCTGCGCTTCTGGCTCGCCTTCGTGGACCGCGCCCTCCCCCTGATCGAACGCGGCCGGGGCGACCTCGCCCTGGAACGCTTCGAGCGGTCCTGGTCCACCTGGCGCGGCCGCGCGGTCGAGCCCGTCGTCCGCGCGTCCCTGCTCAGGCTGCTCCCCGACGAGGCCTGGCCCCGCACCGAGGCCGTCGGCGGCTGGTGGAACCGCCAGAACAACCCCGAGGTCGACCTCGTCGGCGCCGACCGCGAACCGGTGGCCACGCAGGTCCACTTCGTCGGCTCCGTCAAGTGGTTCGACACCCACCCCTTCGGCCGCCACGAATACGACGCCCTCGTCCGCGACGTGACCGCCGTCCCCGGCGCGACCCCCGCCACCCCCCTCGTCGCCGTCTCGCGCTGCGGCGTCACCCCCGGCCTCCCCCTGGCCGCCCACTGGGGCCCCGAGGACCTGGTCCGCGCCTGGCGCCGCTGAACCGTCCGCCGCGGTTCAGGGCACCACCGCCGTCGCGGTGACCTCCACCAGCTGGCCGGCGTACCCGAGGCAGCCGACCCCGAGCAGCGTCGACGTGTGGGGCCCCTCGCTCAGTCCCGAGGCCCGGACGACCTCCCAGACCCGCGACAGTTCGGCGGGGCCGGTGCCCACGACGTACACGGTGGAGGCGACCACGTGCTCCAGGCCGCTGCCCACGGCCCGCAGCGCCTCGTCGAGATTGGCGACGACCTGGCGCGCCTGCGCGACGGGATCGCCGGGCCCCACCAGGGCGCCCTGCGCGTCGAGGGGTACGGAACCCGCCATGAAGGCGAGCCGCTGCCCGGCCTCGACGACCGCGGCGTGCGCGTAACCGGGCGGCGGGAACAAGGTCGGGACGATCCTGCGGTGCACCACGGGGCCTCCTGGTCGGGAGCGGCTGACCCGGTGATCCTGCAGAGCCGCCGGCACGGATGTCACCCGGTTTTCCCGCACCCCGCGTCACCCGCCTGCCGCCGGGCTGAGAGTTCCCTGAGAAGTGCAACCGCCGTGTCACGGCTTGCCCATGGCTCCGTCTCGGCGCGCATGAAGGGGCGGGGGCCGTGGCAGGTTGACGGCATGACCATCATCGGCTGGATCGTACTGGGCCTGATAGCGGGCGCCATCGCGAAGATACTGCTGCCCGGGAAGGACCCGGGCGGTCTGGTCGGGACGACGCTGATCGGCATCGCGGGCGCGGTGGTGGGCGGCTGGATCTCGGCGAAGTTCCTCGACCACCCCATCACCAAGGACTTCTACGACCTGCCCACGTGGGGCGCGGCCATAGGCGGCGCGCTCGCTCTCCTGATCATCTACCGCATCCTGTTCGGGGACTCCCGCCGCTGACCGCCGGCGCGGGGAGCGGCTGCACGTCCTCCCGGCGCACCGACAGGGCCTGCGAACGGCGCGGGTCCCACAGCCAGATCCAGTCCCCGGAGGCTCCGAAGGACAGGACGGCGTGGTCGGCCGGCACCGGTCCGTTCTCCACGGGGACGGGGCCCTCGCCGACGGGCACGACGCACATCAAGGTGCCGTGCAGCCCGAAGTACGTCGCCGGTACGTGCCCCCGCCCGGCCGCGGACGCCGCGTCGCGGGCGGCCCGGTCCGCGTCGTGGGCGCCGGCGACGAGCGTGGTGGCCGCGAAGGCCGCCGACAGCAGCACGGTGACGGCCACCAGGGCGAGGCGGTTGTCGCCCTTGGCGATGTGCACGTGCCGCAGCCAGCCCGCGACCGCCGTGAAGAACAGCACGAACCCCAGGGCGAGGCCCAGCGGTTCGGCGGCGGCCGCGTACGGCCACAGGTCCCCGGTGGAGCGGACCGAGCCGGACGGGATGCCGAACCGGTCGAGGTAGAACGCCTGCATCAGCCGCCCGAGCCAGGTCACCAGCGACCACCCCACGGGCAGGGCGAGCGGCACCAGCCAGACCGCGTTCCGTGAGAACCACGAGTCGCGCAGGGCGAAGTGGACCCCCGGCGCGCAGAGGAGGGCCACCGCCGCCAGGGGCCACCACAGGAGTTCCGCGTCCGCCCCGGAGGCCGTCCAGCCCAGCAGCGCCGCCGCGGCGGCGGCGCCGGCCACGCCGGGCAGCGTCCGCACCCGGAGCGCGGCACGGTGCGTCCCGGTGGCCGCCGGGACGTCCGTCTCGGGCGGTGCGGGCCGCAGTTCGTAGGCGTCGGGCGTGAACGCGTCTCCGCCGAGGGGACGTTCCGAAAGCTCCCGCTCGACGGCCTCCCGGGTGAGCCCGGACGGCAGCCGCAGCAGCCGGTGCGCGCCACGCCCGCCGCACGCGGCCCACCACCGAGCGAGCCGGTCGCGCCCTCCGCCGCCCGCGCCGGGACGGCGGATCACGCGGTACTCGGTCCGCGGGTCGTCCGGCCGCAGCAGCAGCGCCGCGTCCCGGACCCACAGGCCGAGCTGATGGGTCCTCGCCAGGCGTTCCACGGCCCCGCACGCCGCCTTCTCGGCCCGCCAGCGGGAGCCGCTCAGCCGTACCTCGACGACGAGCGCGACGCGGCCGGCGCCCGCGGTGGCCGGGGCGTCCTCACGGCCGGCGCGGCGCACCGCCCAGCCCCGCGCCTCCATCAGCCCCTGGGCGAGGGCGAGCTCGTCGGGCTCGTCGACGGCCTCGACCAGGAGACGTACGCGCTGGTTGAACGGGACGGCCGGGAGCGCCCCGGCCACCCCGGGGCGCTCCGCCCCCGGCTCCTGCGAGCGGCGGCGCTGGGCGGGAACGCGCAGCGGCACGGCCTAGTCCTCCTCCAGCCAGCCCTCGAACTCCTCCGCCAGTTCGTTCAGCGCGGCGGGGTCCAGTTCCTCGTCCTCGTCGTTGATGAGCAGGAGCCACTGGGCGTCCTCGGCGTCGTCCTCGCCGGCGAGGGCGTCCCGGAGGAGCTGGGGGCGGGCGGGCAGGTCGAAGCGCTCGGTGGCTTCGTCGGCGGCCTCCTCCGCGGCATCGCGGTCGGGGAGGACGAGCACATGTCTGACGTCATTCACCGGGACATTGTGTCGGACCCGCGTGGGATGCTGGACGGCGATGGCCAGGAACAGTACGACAGACAGCCCGCTCGCCCCCGTGACGATCGCGGTGGGGCAGGAGGACCTGCTCCTCGACCGCGCGGTACGGGAGGTCGTGCAGGCGGCGCGGGCCGCCGACGCCGACACCGATGTGCGCGACCTCACCCCGGACGCGCTCCAGCCGGGCACGCTGGCGGAGCTCACCAGCCCCTCGCTCTTCGCCGAGCGCAAGGTCGTGGTCGTACGGAACGCGCACGACCTGTCCGCGGACACCATCAAGGACGTCAAGGCCTATCTGGACGCCCCCGCCGAGGAGATCACGCTCGTCCTGCTGCACGCGGGCGGCGCCAAGGGCAAGGGCCTGCTGGACGCGGCCCGCAAGGCCGGGGCGCGTGAGGTGGCCTGCCCGAAGATGACCAAGCCCGCCGACCGGCTGGCCTTCGTCCGCCAGGAGTTCCGCGCGCTGGGGCGGTCCGCGACCCCCGAGGCCTGCCAGGCACTGGTGGACGCCATCGGCAGCGACCTGCGGGAGCTGGCGAGCGCCTGCGCCCAGCTCGCCGCCGACGTGGAGGGCGCGATCGACGCGGCCGTGGTCGCCCGCTACTACACGGGCCGGGCCGAGGCCACCGGCTTCGAGGTCGCCGACCTCGCGGTGACCGGCCGCGCCGCCGAGGCGCTGGAGCGGCTGCGCTGGGCGATCGCGGTCGGCCAGCCGCTGCCCGGCATCACGTTCGCGCTCGCCTCGGGCGTCCGGGCCATCGGCAAGCTCGCCTCCGCCCCGCGCGGGGCGCGCCCCGCGGACCTGGCGCGGGAGCTGGGCATGCCGCCGTGGAAGATCGACCGCGTCCGGCAGCAGATGCGCGGCTGGTCAGGGGACGGTGTCTCCGCCGCCCTGCGTGCGGTCGCCGAGGCCGACGCCGCGGTCAAGGGCGGCGGCGCGGACCCGGCCTACGCCCTGGAGAAGGCGGTCGTCGCCGTGGCCCGGGCCGCGCGGGCCCGCTGAGAGCCGCGAACGGAGCCGGACATGCCGAAGGGCCCCGTACCGGGAGGTACGGGGCCCTTCGGAGGCCGCACCCGCGTGGCGAACGCAGGCCGCGTGCGGCCGGAAGATCAAGGGTGCCGGTGGAGGAGCGGGTGAGAGGGACCGCTGTGTCCGTCACCGACGGGTACTGCTGCGGGAAGGCTCAGCCCTGGAGGCCGGCGACCTTGAGAGCCAGCGCCGACTTCTTGTTGGCGGCCTGGTTCTTGTGGATGACGCCCTTGCTCACGGCCTTGTCGAGCTTCTTGGAGGCGAGACGCGCGGCCTCGGTCGCCTTCTCGACGTCGCCGGTGGCCACGGCCTCACGGGTGCGACGGATGGCGGTCTTGAGCTCGGACTTGACGGCCTTGTTGCGCAGGCGCGCCTTCTCGTTGGTCTTGTTGCGCTTGATCTGGGACTTGATGTTCGCCACGAAAGAGCCTTTTCAGGTTTGGTCTGATGGGGTCCGCGCCTCGGGTAAGAGGGCACGAGGCGCGACTGCCCAGGCTAGCAGTCGGCCGCCGCGCCGCCCAAACCGGTGGCCCGTGGCGGGTCCCGCGGCGCCTCCCGCACCGCCCGGCACGGCCGTGGGCCCCGGCCATGGGACTATGGGAGCCATACGTATCGATCCGACCAGAGGCGACAGGCGCCTCAAGAGACAGGACCCTGCGTGCCCGCGACCCCTTCGAACGTGCCGGAGCCGAGCCGTACCGACCCGGCACTGATCCGCAATTTCTGCATCATCGCGCACATCGACCACGGCAAGTCGACCCTTGCCGACCGGATGCTCCAGCTGACCGGTGTGGTGGATCAGCGGCAGATGCGTGCCCAATACCTCGACCGCATGGACATCGAGCGCGAGCGCGGCATCACGATCAAGTCCCAGGCGGTCCGGCTGCCCTGGGCGCCCACCGAGGGCGCCGGTCAGGGGAAGACCCACATCCTGAACATGATCGACACCCCGGGGCACGTGGACTTCACCTACGAGGTCTCCCGGTCGCTCGCGGCCTGCGAGGGCACGGTCCTGCTGGTCGACGCCGCGCAGGGCATCGAGGCGCAGACGCTGGCCAACCTGTACCTGGCGATGGAGAACGACCTCACCATCGTCCCGGTGCTGAACAAGATCGACCTGCCGGCCGCGCAGCCCGAGAAGTTCTCCGAGGAGCTGGCCAACCTCATCGGCTGCGACCCCTCCGACGTGCTGCGGGTCTCCGCCAAGACCGGACTCGGCGTCGAGGCCCTGCTGGACCGCGTCGTGGAGACCGTCCCGGCCCCGGTCGGCGTCGCCGACGCGCCCGCCCGCGCGATGATCTTCGACTCCGTGTACGACTCCTACCGCGGCGTCGTCACCTACGTCCGGGTCGTCGACGGGCAGCTCAGCAAGCGCGAGCGCATCAGGATGATGTCCACCGGCGCGACCCACGAGCTGCTGGAGATCGGCACCAACTCGCCCGAGATGCTGTCGGCCGACGGCCTCGGCGTCGGCGAGGTGGGCTACCTGATCACGGGTGTGAAGGACGTCCGCCAGTCCAAGGTGGGTGACACGATCACCCAGCAGTCCAAGGGCGCCACCGAGGCACTGGGCGGCTACAAGGACCCCAAGCCCATGGTGTTCTCCGGCCTGTACCCGCTGGACGGCTCCGACTACCCGGAGCTGCGCGACGCGCTGGACAAGCTGCAGCTCAACGACGCCGCGCTGGTCTACGAGCCGGAGACCTCCGCGGCCCTCGGCTTCGGTTTCCGCGTGGGCTTCCTCGGCCTGCTGCACCTCGACGTGATCCGCGAGCGGCTGGAGCGCGAGTTCGGGCTCGACCTGATCGCCACCGCGCCCAACGTGGTCTACCGGGTGGTGATGGAGGACGGCGCCGAACACGTCGTCACCAACCCCAGCGAGTTCCCCGAGGGCAAGATCGCCGAGGTGTACGAGCCGGTGGTGCGGGCCACGATCCTGGCGCCCACGGAGTTCATCGGCGCGATCATGGAGCTCTGCCAGACCCGGCGCGGCTCGCTGCTCGGCATGGACTACCTCTCCGAGGACCGGGTGGAGATCCGCTACACCCTCCCGCTCGCCGAGATCGTCTTCGACTTCTTCGACCAGCTGAAGTCCAAGACCCGCGGCTACGCCTCGCTGGACTACGAGCCCACCGGCGAGCAGACCTCCAGCCTGGTCAAGGTCGACATCCTGCTGCACGGCGACAAGGTGGACGCCTTCTCGGCGATCACCCACAAGGACGCGGCGTACGCGTACGGGGTGCGCCTGGTCGCCAAGCTGCGCGAGCTCATCCCGCGGCAGGCCTTCGAGGTGCCCATCCAGGCCGCCATCGGCTCCCGGGTCATCGCCCGCGAGACCATCCGCGCCATCCGCAAGGACGTCCTCGCCAAGTGCTACGGCGGTGACATCTCCCGTAAGCGGAAGCTGCTGGAGAAGCAGAAGGAGGGCAAGAAGCGGATGAAGATGGTCGGTTCCGTGGAGGTGCCGCAGGAGGCCTTCATCGCGGTGCTCTCCAGCGACGAGGGCGCGGCCAAGAAGAAGTAGCCGGCGCGGTCCGACGCACCGCACAGGAAGGGCGCTTGTCCGATGACCGGGCAGGCGCCCTTTCGTATGAGCGGACCGGCATTCGGGTGATTGGCAAAAACCCCGGGCCGCGCGGTTTCTGCCGGGGATCGAGGACGTTACTCATCGTGACAGCGGCGAAAGGCGTCGCTGCGGAAGGGGAATGTGAAGTGAAGTACTCGAAGGCCGCGGCCGTCGTCGCCGGTTCCGTGATCGCGCTGGGCGCCGCCGGTGCCGCCGCGTCCCCCGCCTTCGCCGGGGAGGCCCTCCCGCTCGGCAACGGGCCGATGAAGATCCTGGACGCCAAGGACGAGGTCGCCAAGACCGGTCTGAAGGCGGTCACGGGCAAGACGAACGAGCTGCTCGGCGGTGCCGGCAAGACGGGGGGCACCAAGGGCATGATCGGCGGTCTGCCCATCGGCGGCTGAGCGCCGCACGTCCCGCGGTGCCGCCGACGGGTGGCCGGAAGGCGGGCTCCCCGGATTCCGGGCGGGCCCGCCGTTATGTGTACGTACCATGTATCTGGTCGTCACGGTTGTATCGCGGTGGCCGCGGCCCCTTACCAAGCGGGCGCCGATTCCCTACTCTGATCACCACTCGTTAGTTACTCACGAGTCACCCAGCAAAGAGGCGGGCCCCCGGAGGTTGTCGTGACCGACACGCAGACTTTGATCGAGAACCGGCCGCCCTCCGTGGCGAACCTGTTCCTGGAGCGCGTCGAGGCGACGCCCGATGCCGAGGCGTACCGCTTCCCGGTGCCGTCGGCCGGCGGCGGTCCGGAGACATGGAGGTCGCTCACCTGGAAGCAGGCCGCGGACCGGGTCCATGCCATCGCCGCGGGCCTGATGGACCTGGGGGTGCGCCCCGAGGAGCGGGTGGCCATCGCCTCCGCCACCCGGGTCGAGTGGATCCTGGCCGACCTCGGCGTGCTCTGCGCCGGTGCGGCGACCACCACCGTCTACCCGAGCACCAACGCCGACGAGACGGCCTTCATCCTGGCCGACTCCGGCAGCCGGGTGCTGATCGCCGAGAACGCCGTGCAGCTGGCCAAGGCCGTCGAGCGCCGCGCCGAGCTGCCCGAACTGGCCCACGTCGTGGTCGTGGACGCCGAGGGCGCCGACCTCGGGGAGGACGGGTGGGCGCTCTCGCTGGCCCAGCTGGAGCAGCGCGGCAAGGTCTACCTGGAGAAGAACCCCGAGGCCGTCCGCAAGACCGTGGGCGACATCACCAAGGACCAGCTGGCCACCCTCATCTACACCTCCGGCACGACCGGCCGCCCCAAGGGTGTGCGGCTGCCGCACGACTGCTGGGCGTACATGGCCCGCGCGATCCAGGCGAACGGCCTGCTGGAGGCGGAGGACGTCCAGTACCTCTGGCTGCCGCTGGCGCACGTCTTCGGCAAGGTACTCACCGCCGGGCACATCACCATTGGCCACGTGACCGCGGTCGACGGCCGCGTCGACAAGATCATCGAGAACCTGCCGGTCGTGCAGCCCACCTACATGGCCGCCGTCCCGCGCATCTTCGAGAAGGTCTACAACGGTGTCGCCGCCAAGGCCCGCGCGGGCGGCGCGGCGAAGTACCGGATCTTCAAGTGGGCCGCCGAGGTCGCCCGCGAGTACGCCAAGGTCACCCAGGACAACCGCCGCCGCACCGGCAACGCCGGCGCCCCCTTCGGGCTCTCCGCCAAGCACGCCGTCGCCGACCGCCTGGTGTACGCCAAGCTCCGCGACGCCTTCGGCGGCAAGCTGCGCGCCTGTGTCTCCGGCTCCGCCGCCCTCTCCCCGGAGATCGGCTACTTTTTCTCCGGCGCCGGCATCCACATCCTGGAGGGCTACGGCCTGACCGAGTCCAGCGCCGCCAGCTTCGTCAACCCCGGCGAGGCCTACCGGACCGGTACCGTCGGCAAGCCGCTGCCCGGCACCGAGGTCCGCATCGCGGAGGACGGCGAGATCCTGCTGCGCGGCCCCGGCATCATGCAGGGCTACCACGGGCTGCCCGAGAAGACGGCCGAAGTGCTGGAGTCGGACGGCTGGTTCCACACCGGTGACATCGGGGAGCTCTCCGCGGACGGCTACCTCACCATCACCGACCGCAAGAAGGACATCATCAAGAACTCCAACGGCAAGTACATCGCGCCGGCCGCGGTCGAGGGCCAGTTCAAGGCCGCCTGTCCGTTCATCAGCAACGTCCTGGTGATCGGCGCCGACCGCAACTTCTGCACCGCCCTGTTCGCCCTCGACGAGCCCACGATCCTCGGCTGGGCGAAGGAGAACGGCCTGGAGGGCAAGCCCTACGCGGAGGTCGTCGGCTCCGAGCAGGTGCGGGTCCTGATGGACGGCTACGTGCAGCGGGTCAACGCGGACCTGCAGCGCTGGCAGCAGATCAAGACCTTCCGCGTGCTGCCGCGCGACCTGGACGTCGAGCACGGTGACCTCACGCCGAGCCTGAAGCTCAAGCGGCCGGTCGTGGAGCGCGAGTTCAAGGACCTGATCGAGGACATGTACGCCGGCACGCGGGAGGACTGAGCGTCTCAGTCACCCACCCGGGGGCCCGGCAGGTCCACGTCGCGCAGCGCGTGTTCCAGCCGGGCCACGCGGTGGGCGAGCGCGGTGACGTCCGGACGGCCGTCGGCGGCGAGTTGCCGCTCGACGGCCGCGAGGCGCTGCTCGATCGCCTCCAGCCGGTCCCGGTCGCGCTCCAGAAGGCCCCGCAACTGGCGGGTCTTGTGGTGCAGTTCGAGGAAGACGGTGACCTTGGCCCGCAGCACCCAGGGGTCGAAGGGCTTGGTGAGGTAGTCCGCCGCGCCGGTGGCGTAGCCGCGGAAGGCGAAGGTGGTGTCCAGGTCGTTCCCGGTCAGGAAGATGATCGGGATGTCCTTGGTCTGGTCGAGGCGCTTGATGTTCGCGGCGGTCTCGAAGCCGTCCATGCCCGGCATCAGGACGTCGAGCAGCACCACCGCGAACTCCTGGCGCAGCAGCGCCTTCATCGCCTCCTCCCCGGAACGGGCGCGCACCAGCGGCTGGTCGAGCGTGCCGAGGATGGCCTCCAGGGCGATCAGGTTGTCCTCCATGTCGTCGACGAGGAGGATGCCGGCCTTCCCCGTGACCGTGCCGGTGCCGCCCGGGGTCACGAGGTGGGCCTCGCGGGGCCGTCGGAGTCGTCGTGGCCGCCGGGGCAGGACCGTTCGGCGTCCCGGCCCGCGTCGGGGTCGAGCAGCAGGTGCGCCGCGTGCAGCAGCCGGTCCACGTCCACCGGTTTGGGCACGTAGTCGTTGGCGCCGCAGGCGATCGAGCGCTCCCGGTCGCCCGGCATCGCCTTCGCCGTGAGGGCGATGATCGGCAGCTCGGCGAAGCGCGGGGTGCGGCGGATGGCCTCGATCGTCTCGTACCCGTCCATCTCGGGCATCATGATGTCCATCAGCACGAGGGCGACGTCGGGGTTCCGCTCCAGGGTCTCGATGCCCTCGCGGCCGTTCTCCGCGTACAGGACGGGCATCCCGATCCGGCCCAGGACGTGGGTGAGGGCGAAGACGTTGCGGATGTCGTCGTCGACGATGAGCACGCGGTTGCCGGCCAGGACCCGGCCGGTGCGGCCGTCCCGCCACTCGTCGATCCGGTTCGAGGTGGGCCAGGTGTCCCCCGGCGCGACCGGGCCGGACGTCCGGCGCTCGGCGTCGTACGCCGCGGCCACGGGCACCGGGCCGCCCCCGGCCTCCGCTCCGCCGCCCGCGGGGCCGTGCTGCGGCTCGGGCTCGCCGGGGCCGCCGTGGCCCGCGTACATCGCCGGGACGTACAGCGTGAAGGTGCTGCCCCGGCCGGGCTCGCTCTCGGCGACGATGCGGCCGCCGAGCAGCCCGGCGATCTCCCGGCTGATGGACAGGCCCAGCCCGGTGCCGCCGTACTTGCGGTTGGTGGTGCCGTCGGCCTGCTGGAAGGCCTCGAAGATCACCGGGAGTTTCTCGCCGGGGATGCCGATGCCGGTGTCCCGTACGGCGAAGGCGATCAGGTCGTCGGCGTCCTCGCAGCGCGACACCCGCAGTTCCACCCGGCCCTGGGAGGTGAACTTGATCGCGTTGGAGAGCAGGTTGCGCAGCACCTGCTGCAGCCGCTGCTCGTCCGAGAACATCTCGCGGGGCACGTCCTCGCCCACGGCGACGTCGAAGGTGAGCCCGCGGTCGAGGGTGACCGGGCGGAAGGTGGCGTGCACGTAGTCCAGCAGCTTGATCAGCGGCAGCTTCTTGGGACGGACGTCCATGCGGCCCGCCTCGATCTTCGACAGGTCCAGGATGTCGTTGATCAGCTGCAGCAGGTCCGAGCCGGAGCGGTGGATCGTGGTGGCGAAGTGCACCTCCTGCTCCGACAGATGACCGTCCGGGTTGTCCGCGAGCAGCCGGGCCAGGATCAGCAGCGAGTTGAGCGGAGTGCGCAGTTCGTGCGACATGTTGGCCAGGAACTCCGACTTGTACTGCGAGGAGGTGGCCAGCAGGGCCGCCTTCTCCTCCAGCTCGGCGTTGGAGCGCTGCAGCTCGGCCTGCTGCCGCTGGAGTTCGTCCGACCTCTCCTGCAACTGCTGGGCGAGCCGCTGGGACTCCGACAGCAGCGACTCCGTGCGGGAGTTGGCGATGATGGTGTTGATCGCCACGCCGATGGTGCTGACGAACTGGTCGAAGAAGGCCAGGTGGACGTCGGAGAAGCGGGAGAAGGAAGCCAGTTCGATGACGCCGAGCAGTTCGTCCTCGAAGAGGATGGGGATGATCACGACGCTGGTCGGAGCCGCCTCGCCGAGACCCGAGGTGATGGTGATGTAGTCGGGTGGCGCCTCCTCCACGAGGATGCGTTTCTTCTCCAGCGCCGCCTGCCGCACCAGCCCGTGTCCGGGCATGCCGGGGGTGTCCACCGTGGCGCCCTGCGCCGAGCCGTACCCGGCGATGAAGGCCAGCCCGCGCGGGGCCCGCGGCTGGGCGGTGCCGCTCCGGCCGGCGTCGGTCTGGGCCAGGAAGAACGCCCCGTACTGGGCGTTCACCAGCGGGGTCAGCTCGCGCAGGATGAGGTCCGCGACCTCCATCAGGTCGCGGTGGCCCTGCATCAGGCCGGCCAGGCGGGCCAGGTTGGACTCCAGCCAGTCCTTGGCGCGGGTGGTCTCGCGGAGGTTGGCCACCATCAGGTTGACGTTGTTCTTCAGCTCGGCGACCTCGCCCTGCGCCTCGACCGCGATGCTGCGCGACATGTCGCCCTGGGCGACCGCGGAGGCCACCTCGGCGATGGCCCGCACCTGGGTGGTCAGGTTGGACGCCAGCTCGTTCACACCCGTCGTCAGGCGCTTCCACGTGCCGTATACGCCCTCCACTCGGGCCTGGCCGCCCAGCTGGCCCTCGCTGCCGACCTCACGGGCGACCCGGGTCACCTCGGAGGAGAAGGACGACAGCGTGTCCACCATCGTGTTGATGGTCGTCTTCAGCTCCAGGATCTCGCCGCGCGCGTCCACGTCGATCTTCTTCGACAGGTCGCCCTGGGCGACGGCGGTGGCGACCTGGGCGATGTTCCTGACCTGGGAGGTCAGGTTGTCGGCCATGAAGTTGACGTTGTCGGTGAGGTCCTTCCAGACGCCGGAGACGCCGCGGACCTGGGCGCGGCCGCCGAGCCGGCCCTCGGTGCCGACCTCGCGCGCGACCCGGGTCACCTCGTCCGCGAAGCCGCGGAGCTGGTCGACCATCGTGTTGATGGTGTCCTTGAGCTCCAGGATCTCGCCGCGGGCGTCGACCGTGATCTTCTTCGACAGGTCGCCGTTCGCCACCGACGTGGTCACCTGGGCGATGTTGCGGACCTGCGAGGTGAGGTTGGACGCCATGAAGTTGACGTTGTCGGTGAGGTCCTTCCAGACGCCGGAGACGCCGCGGACCTGGGCCTGACCGCCGAGGTTGCCCTCGGTGCCGACCTCGCGCGCGACCCGGGTCACCTCGTCGGCGAAGGCGGAGAGCTGGTCGACCATCGTGTTGATGGTCGACTTGAGCTCCAGGATCTCGCCCTTGGCCTCCACGGTGATGGTCTTGCCGAGGTCGCCCTGGGCGACGGCGGTGGCGACCTGGGCGATGTTCCTGACCTGGGAGGTCAGGTTGTCGGCCATGAAGTTGACGTTGTCGGTGAGGTCCTTCCAGACGCCCGAGACGCCACGGACCTGGGCGCGGCCGCCCAGCTGGCCCTCGGTGCCGACCTCGCGGGCGACCCGGGTCACCTCGTCGGCGAAGGCGGAGAGCTGCCCCACCATCGTGTTGATCGTCGACTTCAGCTGCAGGATCTCGCCCTGCGCGTCGACCGTGATCTTCTGCGAGAGGTCGCCGTTGGCGACCGCCGTGGTCACCTGGGCGATGTTGCGGACCTGCGAGGTGAGGTTGGACGCCATGAAGTTGACGTTGTCGGTGAGGTCCTTCCAGACGCCGAAGACGCCGCGGACCTGGGCGCGGCCGCCGAGCCGGCCCTCGGTGCCGACCTCGCGGGCGACCCGGGTCACCTCGTCGGCGAAGGCGGAGAGCTGGTCCACCATCGTGTTGACGGTGAGCTTGAGTTCCAGCAGCTCACCGGTCGCCTCGACCGTCACCTCGCGGGTCAGGTCGCCCCGCGCCACCGCCGTCGTCACCAGCGCGATGTCGCGGACCTGGGCGGTCAGCCGGGCGGCCATCGTGTTGACCGCCTCGGTCACGTCCCGCCAACTGCCCGAGAGCCCGCGCACCTTGGCCCGGCCGCCGAGTCGGCCCTCGGTGCCGACCTCGCGGGCGACCCGGGTCACCTCACCGGTGAACAGCGACAGCTGGTCCACCATGCGGTTGACCGCCCGGCCGAGCCTGCGCAGGTCCCCGCGGAGCGGCCGGCTGCCGTCGTGCAGGTCCACCCGCTGCGTCAAGTCGCCGTCCGCCACGGCGTCCAGCACCCGGGTGGCGTTCGCCGCCGGGATGACCAGCGCGTCGATCAGGGAGTTCGCCGCCTGCACGCTCATCGCCCAGGATCCCTGGCCCGGGCTGTCCGCGAGCCGCTCGTCCAGCCTGCCCCGACGTACGACCTCCCGCTTGACCCGGCCCAGTTCGGCGGAGAAGTGCTGCTCCCGCGCGACGATCCGGTTGAACGTTCCGGCGAGTTCGGCCAGCACCCCTTCGGCACCGTCACCCAGCCGCACCCGGAAGTCGCCGTCGCACAGGGAGCGCATCGCCGTGAGCAGCGGCCGCAGTTCCGCCGCGCGTATCCACTCACCGTCCGGCGGCGGGTCGACGACACGCGGACGCGCAGGAGTCGCGGTTTTCGGGGCGGGAACAGCCGATTTAAGAGCCATGACGGCCTTCTTCGGTGACTCGGCGCTTATGAGCGCGCTCAGTCTGTCACGCTGTGCGTGCCGTTAAGGGCGCAATGCCGGATCTGCTCGGGAGCCGCACAGTGGGGCCAGATTCCATGCCACGGGAGTTCGTTTCCCGTACCAGCCTGCCCGGCAACCAGCTGGCGGCCTCCGCGGCACGGAAGTTCGTCCGCGCCGCGCTGGCCGAGTGGACCACGGAGGAGCCCTGGCCGGCCGAGAGCATCGGTGACCACCTCGTGGACGACGCGGTGCTGCTCGTGAGCGAACTCGTCACGAACGCGGTCATCCACGCCGGTACCACGGTCGAGCTGCTCTGCCGGCTGGAGAGCGCGGCACCCGGCGCACGCGAGGACGGCGGCCTCGTCGTCGAGGTCTCCGACCACCACCCCGCCCGGGTCGTCCGCGACCGGGCCGAACTCGCCCGCGAGGGCCGCGACGGCGGGCGCGGCCTGCAGCTCGTCTCCGCGCTCTCCGAGGAGTGGGGCATCACCTACCGGCGCGACCTCAAGACCATCTGGTGCCGGCTGACCGCCGCCCGCGAACCCGGGGAGACGCTGCCGCCGGCGCCCGAGGCCGAGCGCGCCCTGCTGCGCGGACTGCGCGCCACCGAGATCCTCGCACCCACGGCGCACCGCCTCCCGCGGCGGCACGACAGCGAGTGGATCAGCCGCGGTTCGCTCTCCTTCCTCGCCGAGGCCTCCGACCTGCTCGCCGGGCAGCTCGACGAGGACATGGTCGCCTCCCTCGCCGGGCAGCTGCTGGTGCCCCGGCTCGCCGACTGGTGCGCCGTCTGGCTCTCCGGGGACGGTCCCGAGGGCTCCGAGCCGCGCCTGGCGCGCGTCTGGCACGCGGCGGAGGGCCGCATCGACGGGCTCCGCATGGTGCTGGAGAAGGAACCGCCGCCGCCCGGCTCCCGCCCCGGCGCCGTGCCCTGGCCGTGGCCCGCCGTCGCCCACGGCACGGAAGCGGTCGGCGCGGCACTCGCCTGCCCCCTGGTCACCGGCGGCCGCTGGCACGGCACGCTGCTCCTCGGGCGCACGGGGCTGATGCGCTTCCCCGACGAGGTCATCGGCCTCATCGAGGACTTCGCGCGCCGTGTCGCGCTCGCGGTGGGCACCGCCCGCCAGTACACGCGGCAGGCCATGATCAGCCGGGTCCTGCAGCGCGGCCTGCTGCCCGCGGGGCTCGGCGCGGTGCCGGGCGTCGACACGGCCGTCGTCTACGAGCCCACGCGTGCCGACGTCGTCGGCGGTGACTTCTACGACCTCTTCCCCGCGGGCGGCGGCCGCTGGTGCTTCGCCCTCGGCGACGTCCAGGGCAACGGCCCCGAGGCCGCCGCGGTCACCGGCCTCGCCCGGCCCGTCATGCGGCTCCTCGCGCGCGAGGGGTACGGCGTGGCGGAGGTCCTCGACCGGCTCAACCGCGCCCTGTCGGACGAGGCCGCGGCCGCCACGCTCGGCGACGCGCTCGGGCCGGGGTGGGACGCGGGGCCGCGCTTCCTGTCCCTGCTGTACGGGGAGATCGTCCCGGAGGGGGCGGGGGAGGGCGCGGCGGGTGGCGGTGCGGGTGGTGGTGCGGGTGGTGGTGCCTTGTGCACTTTGGCCAGCGCCGGGCACCCCCTTCCGCTGCTCCTCACGGGAGGCGGCGCGGTACGGCCCGCGGCGGTGCCGCAGATACTGCTCGGGATCACGGACGACGCGCGGTACCGCAGCGAATCGTTCCGGCTGGCCCCCGGGGACACGCTGCTGTGCGTCACGGACGGGGTGACGGAGCGGCGCAACGGGAGCCGTCAGTTCGACGACGACGACGGGCTCGCGGCCGTGCTCGCGGCGTGCACCGGACTGGGGGCGGCGGGGGTGGCGGAGCGGGTCCGGCGGGCGGTGCACGAGTACGACGTGGCGCCGCCGGATGACGATCTCGCGGTGCTTGTGCTTCAGGCCCAGTGAGGGTGCGGTCGCTGTGTGCGGGGGGTTGTGGTTGCGGCCGGTGGTTGTGTGCGGGTGCGTTGCGTCTGCGGGCGGCTGCGCCGGGCTGCCCGGTGGTTGTGTGCGGGTTGTTTGCGCCTGCGGCGGGCATCCCCCGCCCGCCCTCCCTCCCCCAGCCTTCGGCCGGGGGGACCCCCATCCGGCGCGGTCAGTGCGGGCCTGCGCATCGTGTGCCTGGGTCGGTGCCGCGCCGGCGCACTCCCCCAGCCTTCGGCCGGGGGGACCCCCACAGCGCTCGCGGTTTACCCCGACATCGTTCGGCGCCCGGGTCCGCCGCTCGTCGCTTCCGGGCGCACCCCGCCACACCCCCTCCCGCTGTCGAGGCGCACGACGGCCGGTGGGGGGTGAGTAAGGCACTTGCGGTGACCCCGGACCGCTTTCTTCCGGCCGTCAGCCGCCCACACGACCGAAGGGGGTGTGGCGGGGTGCGCCCATGGGGGTCCCCCCGGCCGAAGGCTGGGGGCGTACCCCCGGCGCGGCACCGACTCAGGCACACGGTGCGCAGGCCCGCACCAATCGCGCCGGGCAATCGGGAGGGCGGCGGGGAAACCGCCCGCCGCAGGCGCACACAACCGCCGGCGGCGAGGGGCACCCCGGCCATCCGGCGAAGCGCCCGCGGGGGATGGCGGACAATGGGACGCATGCCATCCGTACTGCCCGACGGGGAGCCCATGCCTGAGGACGGCGCGCTCCCGCCGACCGCCCTGCGCGGCGCGGAGTCCCGCCCGCTGGGGTTCTACCTGCACGTCCCGTACTGCGCGACCCGCTGCGGCTACTGCGACTTCAACACCTACACCGCCGCCGAGCTGCGCGGCACCGGCGGCGTGCTCGCCTCCCGGGAGAACTACGCGGACACCCTGGTCGACGAGATCCGGCTGGCCCGCAAGGTGCTGGGCGACGACCCCCGCCGCGTGGAGACCGTGTTCGTGGGCGGCGGGACCCCCACCCTGTTGCCGGCCGCGGACCTGGCCCGGATGCTGGGGGCCATCCGTGACGAGTTCGGCCTGGCGGAGGGGGCGGAGGTCACGACGGAGGCGAACCCGGAGTCCGTGGACCCGGCGTACCTGGAGGAGCTGCGGGCCGGGGGGTACACACGGGTCTCGTTCGGGATGCAGAGCGCCCGGCCGCACGTGCTGCAGGTGCTGGACCGGCGGCACACGCCCGGCCGCCCGGAGCAGTGCGTGGCGGAGGCGCGGGCGGCGGGGTTCGAGCACGTCAACCTGGACCTGATCTACGGCACGCCCGGGGAGTCGGACGACGACTGGCGGGCGTCGCTGGACGCCGCGATCGGCGCGGGGCCGGACCACGTGTCGGCGTACGCGCTCATCGTGGAGGAGGGCACGCAGCTGGCGCGCAGGATCCGGCGCGGCGAGGTGCCGATGACGGACGACGACGTGCACGCGGACCGCTACCTGATCGCGGAGGAGCGCCTGGCGGCGGCCGGCTACGGCTGGTACGAGGTGTCGAACTGGGCGACCTCGGACGCGGCCCGGTGCCGCCACAACGAGCTCTACTGGACCGGCGCGGACTGGTGGGGCGCCGGGCCGGGTGCGCACAGCCACGTGGGCGGGGTGCGGTGGTGGAACGTGAAGCACCCGGCGGCGTACGCGGCGGCGCTCGCGGAGGGCCGCAGTCCCGGGGCGGGCCGTGAGGTGCTGGCGGCGGAGGACCGCCGCGTGGAGCGGATCCTGCTGGAGCTGAGGCTGTCCGACGGCTGCCCGCTCGACCTGCTGGCCCCGGCGGGTGCCGAGGCCGCGGAGCTCGCCGTAAGGGACGGCCTTCTGGAGACCGGTCCTTACCGCGAGGGCCGTGCCGTCCTCACCCTGCGCGGTCGCCTGCTCGCCGACGCCGTCGTCAGGGACCTGGTCGACTGACTCAGCCCGGGGCCGTGACGAAGTCGATCAGCTCCTCCACGCGGCCCAGCAGTTCCGGCTGCAGGTCCCGGTAGGAGTGGACGGCGCCCAGGATGCGCTGCCAGGCGGCGCCGGTGTTCTCCGGCCAGCCCAGGGCGCGGCACACGCCGGTCTTCCAGTCCTGGCCGCGGGGGACGGCCGGCCAGGCGGGGATGCCGACGGAGGAGGGCTTCACGGCCTCCCAGACGTCGATGTAGGGGTGGCCGGCGACCAGGACGTGCTCGCCGGTGACCTCCGCGGCGATGCGGGACTCCTTGCTGCCCGGGACGAGGTGGTCCACGAGGACGCCGAGGCGCGCGTCCGGGCCGGGCGCGAAGGAGGCGACGATGGCCGGGAGGTCGTCGACGCCGTCCAGGTACTCGACGACGACGCCCTCGACGCGCAGGTCGTCGCCCCAGACGCGTTCGACCAGTTCCGCGTCGTGGCGGCCCTCGACGTAGATCCGGCCGGCGCGGGCGACCCGGGCGCGGGCGCCGGGGAGGGCGAGGGAGCCGGAGGCGGTCAGCCGGGGGCCGGCCGCGGGGGCGGCGGAGGGGCGTACGAGGGTGACCACGCGGCCCTCCAGGAGGAAGCCGCGGGGAGTCATCGGGAACACGCGGTGCTTGCCGAAGCGGTCCTCCAGGGTGACCGTGGGGCCCTCGGCGGTCTTCTCGCAGCGGACGACCGCGCCGCAGTAGCCGGTGGACACCTCCTCCACCACCAGGTCCCGCTCGGCCGCGACCTCGGGCGCGGGCGTGGCGGGACGTTTCCACGGCGGGGTGAGGTCGGGGTCGTAGTTGCGGCTGCGCATGCCAGGGATCGTATCCGCGCGGCGCACCGCTCAAGCGGATCCGAACCGGGCGGCGAGCGCGTCCCGTTGGGCGCGGACGAAGCGGGCGTCGACGACGGCGCCGTGGCCCGGCACGTACAGCGCGGTCTCGCCGCCCAGCCGCAGCAGCCGGTCCAGGGTCGCGGGCCAGGAGTGCGGGGCGGCGTCGGGCCCGGCCTGGGGCTCGCCGGACTCCTCGACGAGGTCCCCGCAGAAGACCACGGCCGGCGTGCCCGGCACGACCACCACCAGGTCGTGCGTGGTGTGGCCCTCACCCGGGTGGACCAGCAGGACCTGGCGGTCACCGCCGAGGTCGAGCTCGTAGGAGCCGTCCACGAGGTGGCCGGGGCGGACGAGGGCGTCCGCGGCCCGTGCGGACTCGGCCTCGCCGGCGCCGTGCTTGACCGCGTCCAGGCCCAGCGAGAAGCGCTCGCGGTCGAGGTAGGCGTCGAGGGCCATCTCCCCGAAGACCTGGACGCCCTCGAAGGCGGCGGCGCCGAAGACGTGGTCGAAGTGGCCGTGGGTGAATGCGATGTGCGTCACGTCCCGTCCGGTCAGTTCGCGTACCTCCCGGCGCAGTCCGGCGCCCTCGGGGACCGAGGAACCCGTGTCGATCAGCAGCACGCCCTCGTCGCCGACGACGACTCCGACGGTCACGTCGAGGAAGGACAGCCGCCGCCGCGCCACCCCCGGTGCGAGCTGCTCCCAGCCGCCGGGGGAGTCCGGTGCGGTCGGTGTGGTCTCCACAACGCGACGGTATCCCCGCGGGACGCCTCGCGCCCGCTACGGTGGCCGGTCAAGGACGCCCCGGGCCGGACCTGTGGACGGCCCTTGCCGAGGTCTTGCCACCCCGCCGTACACTGACTTGGGGAAAACTGGCACTCAGGGAAGAGGAGTGCCAGGCCACGGGGGCGACACGACCCGCACGGTGACCGAGCGACTGGAGGTGCGCGATGCTCAGCGAACGACGTCTCGAAGTGCTGCGTGCCATCGTCCAGGACTACGTGGGCACCGAGGAGCCGGTCGGCTCGAAGGCGCTCACCGAGCGGCACGCCCTCGGCGTCTCCCCGGCCACCGTCCGCAACGACATGGCCGTGCTGGAGGACGAGGGCTACATCCAGCAGCCCCACACCAGCGCGGGCCGCGTGCCGACCGACAAGGGCTACCGGCTCTTCGTCGACCGGCTCACCAGCGTCAAGCCCTTGTCCGGCGCCGAGCGCCGGGCCATCGGGAACTTCCTGGACGGCGCCGTCGACCTCGACGACGTGGTGGCCCGCACGGTGCGGCTGCTGGCGCAGCTGACCCGGCAGGTCGCGATCGTCCAGTACCCGTCGCTCACCCGCTCGACCGTGCGCCACGTCGAGCTGCTCGCGCTCGCCCCGGCCCGGATCATGCTCGTGCTGATCACGGACACCGGACGGGTGGAGCAGCGGCTGGTGGACGCCCCGGCGCCGGTCGGCGAGACCGTGCTGGCCGACCTGCGCGCCCGGCTGAACAGCCGGGTGGTGGGACGCCGGTTCAGCGACGTCCCGCCGCTGGTGCAGGAGCTCCCCGAGGGCTTCGAGCCCGACGACCGGCCCTCCGTCCAGGTGGTCCTCGCCACACTGCTGGAGACCCTGGTCGAGGAGACCGAGGAGCGGATCATGCTCGGCGGCACGGCCAACCTGACCCGCTTCGGGCACGACTTCCCGCTGACGATCCGCCCGGTGCTGGAGGCGCTCGAGGAGCAGGTGGTGCTCCTCAAGCTGCTGGGCGAGGCCAAGGACTCGGGCGTGACGGTGAGAATCGGTCACGAGAACTTCCATGAGGGCCTGAACTCCACATCGGTCGTCTCCGTCGGCTACGGTTCGGGCGACGAGGCGGTGGCGAAACTCGGCGTGGTCGGACCGACCCGCATGGACTACCCCGGAACGATGGGAGCGGTACGCGCAGTGGCACGTTACGTCGGACAGATCCTGGCGGAGTCGTAGTGGCCACGGACTATTACGCCGTGCTCGGCGTACGCCGCGACGCAAGCCCGGACGAGATCAAGAAGGCCTTCCGCCGTCTTGCGCGCGAGCTGCACCCGGACGTCAATCCGGATCCGAAGACCCAGGAGCGGTTCAAGGAGATCAACGCCGCTTACGAGGTGCTCTCGGACCCGCAGAAGAAGCAGGTCTACGACCTCGGCGGCGACCCGCTGTCGGCCAACGGCGGCGGCGCGGGCGCAGGCGCGGGCTTCGGCCAGGGCTTCGGCAACTTCAGCGACATCATGGACGCCTTCTTCGGCACGGCGTCCCAGCGCGGTCCGCGCTCGCGCACGCGGCGCGGCCAGGACGCGATGATCCGGCTGGAGATCGAGCTGGACGAGGCGGCCTTCGGCACGACCAAGGACATCCAGGTCGACACGGCCATCATCTGCAACACCTGCCACGGCGAGGGCGCGGCCCCGGGCACGACCGCGCAGACGTGTGACATGTGCCGCGGCCGCGGTGAGGTCTCGCAGGTCACGCGGTCCTTCCTGGGCCAGGTCATGACCTCCCGGCCGTGCCCCCAGTGCCAGGGCTTCGGCACCGTCGTCCCCACCCCGTGCCCGGAGTGCGCGGGCGACGGCCGGATCCGGTCGCGGCGCACGCTCACGGTCAAGATCCCGGCCGGTGTCGACAACGGCACCCGCATCCAGCTCGCGGGCGAGGGCGAGGTCGGTCCCGGCGGCGGCCCCGCCGGCGACCTGTACGTCGAGATCCGCGAACTGCCGCACCAGGTCTTCCAGCGGCGCGGCGACGACCTGCACTGCACCGTCACCATCCCGATGACGGCCGCGGCGCTGGGCACCAAGGTCCCGCTGGAGACCCTGGACGGCCTGGAGGAGATCGACATCCGGCCCGGGACGCAGTCCGGCCAGTCGATCCCGCTCCACCAGCGCGGCATCACCCACCTGCGGGGCGGCGGCCGGGGCGACCTCATCGTGCACGTCGAGGTCCAGACCCCGGGCAAGCTCGACCCGGAGCAGGAGGAGCTGATGCGCCGCCTGGCGAAGCTGCGCGGTGAGGAACGGCCCATGGGGCAGTTCCAGCCGGGCCAGCAGGGCCTGTTCTCCCGCCTGAAGGACGCGTTCAACGGGCGTTAGGCCGACACGGCCTGGCCGCTCACCGGCCCGCGGTCCGGGGTGGACACCCTGGACCGCGGGCCGTCGCGTGCCGTGAAACGATGGGCGCATGGCCGCCCTGACCCACCGCTCCCCGAGGACCGCGCCGTGACCGCACCCGTCTTCGTCGTCGAACCCGGAGCGCTGGGCCCGGACCGCATCACGCTCTCCGGCCCCGAGGGGCGGCACGCGGTGTCGGTACGCCGGCTGCGGGTCGGCGAGGAGATCGTGCTCACCGACGGCCTGGGACGCGGCGCGTACGGCACGGTGGCGGCCGTCGACGGCAAGGACACGCTCGAGGTCGCCGTCGCCGACGTCCGCGAGGAGGCCGAGCCCCGCCCGCGGATCACCGTCGTCCAGGCGCTGCCCAAGGGCGACCGCGGGGAACTCGCCGTCGAGACCATGACCGAGGTCGGCGTCGACGCGGTCGTGCCGTGGGCCGCCGCGCGCTGCATCACCCAGTGGAAGGGCGAGCGCGGCGCCAAGTCCCTGGCCAAATGGCGTTCCACCGCCCGCGAGGCCGCCAAGCAGGCCCGGCGCCTGAGGTTCCCCGAGGTCGCCGAGTTGATGACGACCCGTCATCTCGCCGGACTGCTGTCCGGTGCGGCGTTCGCCGCGGTCCTCCACGAGGAGGGCTCCGAGCCGCTCGCCGCGGCCCCGCTGCCGCCCGAGGGCGACATCGTGCTCGTCGTCGGTCCCGAGGGCGGGGTCTCCCCGGAGGAGCTCGACGCCTTCGCCGCGGCCGGCGCCAAGCCGTACCGACTCGGCGCCAGTGTCCTGCGCACCTCCACCGCCGGCGTCGCCGCGACCGCCCTCCTGCTCGGCCGCACCGGGCGCTGGGGCTGAGGCGGCCGCCGGGCCGGAATCCCCCCGGCGGGCAATGAGATCGAAAACCCCTGACCAGCAGGGCGCCGGGTGGTTAGTGTGACGACGTGACGCAGCCGCAGCCTTCGCACCCCGCGTACCTCCGCTTCCCGCACCTGCACGGTGACCTGATCACCTTCACCGCCGAGGACGACGTCTGGGCCGCCCCGCTGGACGGCGCCGGCCGGGCCTGGCGGGTCAGCGCGGACAACATGCCCGTCGGCCATCCGCGGTTCTCGCCCGACGGGGCGCTCATCGCGTGGACCTCCACGCGGGACGGCGCACCCGAGGTGCACGTCGCGGCCACCGACGGCGGGCCGTCGAAACGCCTGACGTACTGGGGCAGCGGCCGCACCTCCGTGCGCGGCTGGACGCCCGGCGGCGACGTACTGGCCATCAGCACGTCCGGGCAGGCGTCGCTGCGCCGCAGCTGGGCGCGGGCGATCCCGGTCGACGGCGGTCCCGCGTCGACGCTGCCGTACGGGCCGGTCGGCGACGTCGCCCACGGGCCGGACGGGGCCGTGCTGCTGCTGTCGGCCACGATGGGCCGCGAGGCCGCGGCCTGGAAGCGCTACCGGGGCGGCACCGCGGGCAAGCTGTGGATCGACCGCACCGGCGACGGGGAGTTCGAGCGGATCCACACGGACCTGGACGGCAACCTGGAGTGCGCGATGTGGGTGGGGGAGAGGATCGCCTTCCTCTCCGACCACGAGGGCGTCGGCGCGCTCTACTCCAGCCTCCCCGACGGCAGCGAACTGCGCCGCCACACCTCTGTGGAGGACGGCGGCTTCTACGCGCGGCAGGCCGCCACCGACGGCACCCGCGTCGTCTACACCAGCACCGGCCGGCTGTTCCTGCTGGACGACCTCGACGGCGCGCAGGCCCGTCCGGTCGAGGTACGCCTCGGCGGCCAGCGTGCCGACCTGCAGCCGCACCCGGTCCACGCGGCCCACCACCTCGGCGACGCCCGGCCCGACCACACCGGCCGCGGCAGCGCGGTGGAGATCCGCGGCACCACGCACTGGGTCACCCACCGCGGCGGCCCGGCGCGGGCGTTGTCCGCCGAGCAAGGGGTGCGCACGAGGCTGCCGCGGGTGTTCGGCGGCGAGGGCGACCAGCAGGTCGTCTGGGTCACCGACGCCGAGGGCGAGGACGCGCTGGAGATCGCCCCCGCGGCGGGCTCCGGGACGGCCGCGCCCCGCCGGCTGGCCGCGGGGCGGCTCGGCCGGGTCCTGTCCATGAGCGTCTCCCCGGACGGCCACCGGATCGCCGTCGCCTCGCACGACGGCCGGGTGCTGCTCGTCGAGGCCCAGACCGGCGAGGTCCGCACCGTCGTCGAGGGTGAGCACGGCCACGCGAGCGGCCTCGCCTTCTCGCCGGACTCGGCCTGGCTCGCCTGGTCGCACGCCGGACCCGATCCGCTGCGCCAGCTCAAGCTCGCCTCGACCGCCGACCTCACCGTCGTCGACGCGACCCCGCTGCGCTTCCGGGACTTCTCGCCCGCCTTCACCGCCGACGGCAAGCACCTGGCGTTCCTGTCCGAGCGCTCCTTCGACCCGGTCTACGACGAGCACGTCTTCGACCTCGCCTTCCTCGGTTCCTGCCGTCCCCACCTGATCACGCTCGCCGCCACCACGCCCTCGCCCTTCGGCCCGCAGCGCCACGGGCGGCCGGTCGACTCCTCGTCCGAGGACAAGGACGGCGACGACCGCGGCCAGGACGAGGGCAAGAAGGACTCCCGCAAGGAGGACGGCGAGGACCGGCACCGCACCCCCGTCACCAAGGTGGACGCCGAGGGCCTGGCCGACCGCATCGTGCCCTTCCCGGTGGAGGCGGCCCGCTACTCCACGCTGCGCGCGGCCAAGGACGGCGTCCTGTGGCTCCGGCACCCCGTGCGCGGCGTCCTGGGCGCGAGCCTGGCCTCGCCCGATGCCGAGCCGCCGTCCACCGCGCTGGAGCGGTACGACCTCAAGCAGCTGCGCGTGGAGGACATCGCCGACGACGCCGACGACTACGCCGTCAGCGGGGACGGCAACAAGGTGCTGGTGACGTCCGGTCACCGGCTGCGGGTGGCCGCGGCCGACCACAAGTCGGCGCCGTCCGACGACGAGACCGACAGCAACGTGACCGTCGACCTCTCCCGGGTCCGCGTCACCGTGGACCCGCAGGCCGAGTGGCGCCAGATGTACGACGAGTCGCACCGCCTGATGCGGGACAACTTCTGGCGCGCCGACATGGGCGGCGTCGACTGGGACGGCGTGCGCGAGCGCTACCGGCCCGTCCTGGACCGGGTCGCCACCCATGACGACCTCGTCGACCTGCTCTGGGAGGTGGCGGGCGAGCTCGGCACCTCGCACGCCTACGTCTCCCCGCCCGGCGGCCGCGGTGACGCGCTGAACCGCCAGGGCCTGCTCGGCGCGGACCTCGCCCGCGACGCGGACGGCGTGTGGCGCGTGGAGCGGGTGCTGCCCTCGGAGACCTCCGACCCCCGGGCCGGCTCCCCGCTGGCAGCGCCGGGCGCCGCGGTCCGCGCCGGCGACGCGATCCTCGCGGTGGACGGACGGCCCGTGGACCCGCTGGCCGGCCCCGGCCCGCTGCTCCTCGGCACCGTGCGCAAGCCGGTGGAGCTCACCGTCGGCCCGGCCGACGGCGGGGCGGTGCGCCATGTCGTCGTCGTGCCCATCGGCGACGAGGAGCCGCTGCGCTACCACGACTGGGTGGCCGGGCGCCGGGCGTACGTGCGCGAGCTGTCCGGCGGACGGCTGGGGTACCTGCACGTCCCCGACATGGTCGGCTCCGGCTGGGCCCAGATCCACCGCGACCTGCGCGTGGAGGTCACCCGGGAGGGTCTGGTCGTGGACGTGCGGGAGAACCGCGGCGGCCACACCTCCCAACTGGTCGTGGAGAAGCTGGCGCGGCGGATCGTGGGCTGGGACCTGCCGCGCGGGCTGCCCGCCTTCAGCTACCCGCTGGACGCGCCGCGCGGGCCCGTCGTGGCCGTCGCCAACGAGTTCTCCGGCTCGGACGGCGACATCGTCAACGCGGCGATCAAGGCGCTGGGCATCGGGCCCGTGGTGGGCACCAGGACCTGGGGCGGCGTCATCGGCATCGACTCCCGCTACCACCTGGTCGACGGGACGCTGGTCACCCAGCCGAAGTACGCCACGTGGCTGGAGGGCGTGGGCTGGGACGTGGAGAACCACGGCGTCGACCCGGACGTGGAGGTCGTCCACACCCCGCAGGACTGGGCCGCCGGGCGCGACCCGCAGCTGGACGAGGCCGTCCGCATCGCCCTGGAGGCGCTGGAGGCCAACCCGGCCCGTACCGCGCCCCCGTTGCCGTAGCGGCGGGAGCGGGGCCCGGCGCGACCCGGGCCCCGCGACGGCGCGCCCCCGCGAGGGGCACCGGTAGCATGCGGGGCGTACTGATCAACCGCTGGACGGAGGCGTCAGGTGGCGGGAGAACCGCAGGCGGACTGCCTGTTCTGCAAGATCGTCGCGGGGAGCATCCCCGCGACCGTCGTGCGGGAGACCGAGACGACGGTCGCGTTCCGCGACATAAACCCCCAGGCACCGACGCACGTCCTGGTCATCCCCAAGGCGCACTACCCGGACGCCGCCTCGCTGGCCGCCCAGGCGCCCCAGCTCGCCGCGGACGTGCTGCGGGAGGCGGGCGAGGTCGCGGCCGGGGACAAGGTGGACGGCACCGGCTACCGGGTCGTCTTCAACACCGGCGCAGGGGCGGGCCAGACCGTCTTCCACGCGCACGCCCACGTGCTGGGCGGCCGTGGCCTCGAGTGGCCTCCCGGATAACCACCGGTGTCCGCACGTGAATTGGTCGTGCTCGGCACGGCCAGCCAGGTCCCGACCCGGCACCGCAACCACAACGGCTACTTCCTGCGCTGGGACGCCGAGGGCATCCTCTTCGACCCGGGGGAGGGCACCCAGCGTCAGATGCTGCGGGCCGGTGTGGCGGCGCACGACCTCACCAGGCTGTGCGTGAGCCACTTCCACGGGGACCACAGCCTGGGCCTGGCCGGGGTGATCCAGCGGATCAACCTCGACCGGGTGCCGCACCCGATCACCGCCCACTACCCCGAGTCGGGCAGGCGGTTCTTCGACCGGCTGCGGTACGCCACCGCCTACCGCGAGACCGTGCGGCTGCGCGAGGAACCGGTGGCGGGCGAGGCCGCGGTGCTGGTCGACTCCGAGGCCTTCCTGCTGGAGGCGCGCCGGCTGTCGCACCCGGTGGAGGCGTACGGCTACCGGCTGGTCGAGCCCGACGGGCGCCGCATGCTGCCGGAGCGCCTGGCCGCGCACGGCATCACCGGCCCGGTGGTGGGCCGGCTGCAGCGCGAGGGCGAGGTGGACGGGGTGACGCTCGCCGAGGTGAGCGAGACGCGCCCGGGTCAGCGCTTCGCCTTCGTGATGGACACCCGGCTGTGCGACGCGGTGTACGCCCTCGCCGACGGCTGCGACCTGCTCGTCATCGAGTCGACCTTCCTGGACGAGGACGCCGCGCTGGCCGAGGAGCACGGCCACCTGACGGCCGGCCAGGCAGCCCGGGTGGCGGCCGAATCGGGCGTGCGCCACCTGGTGCTCACGCACTTCTCGCAGCGCTACACCGACCCGGCGGACTTCGAGCGCCAGGCCCGGGACGCGGGTTTCCAGGGTGAGCTGACGGTCGCCCAGGACCTCGGCCGGGTCGCCGTGCCGAAGCGCCGCCAGACCTAGCCACACCCCTGTGACCTGTACGGTTGCGGGGTGAGCATCCCGAAGGCCGAACTCCATCTGCACATCGAAGGCACCCTCGAACCCGAGCTCGCCTTCGCCCTCGCCGAGCGCAACGGGGCCGACCTGCCCTACGCCTCGACCGAGGAGCTGCGGCAGGCCTACTCCTTCAGCGACCTGCAGTCCTTCCTGGACCTGTACTACGCGCTCATGGCCGTGCTCCGCACCGAGCAGGACTTCGCGGACCTCGCCGACGCCTACCTCGCCCGGGCCGCCGCGCAGGGCGTGCGGCACGCCGAGGTCTTCTTCGACCCGCAGGCGCACACCGCGCGGGGCGTCCCGATCGGCACCGTCGTCGAGGGCCTGGCGCGGGCCCTGGACGGCAGCCGGGAGCGGCACGGCGTCAGCACGCGGCTGATCATGTGCTTCCTGCGGGACGAGTCGGCCGAGTCCGCGCTGGAGACCTTCGAGGCCGCCCGGCCCCACCTGCACCGGATCAGCGCCGTCGGCCTGGACTCCGCCGAGGTCGGCCACCCGCCGTCGAAGTTCCGCGCGGTCTACGAGGCCGCCGCCGCGGCGGGCCTGCGCCGGGTCGCGCACGCGGGCGAGGAGGGCCCGCCGGCGTACGTGTGGGAGGCGCTGGACGTGCTCGGCGTCGACCGGATCGACCACGGCATCCGCAGCATGGAGGACCCGGAGCTGGTGGCCCGGCTGGTCCGCGACCAGGTGCCGCTGACCGTCTGCCCGCTGTCCAACGTGCGGTTGCGCTGCGTGGACACCCTCGCCGACCATCCGCTGCCCGCCATGCTCGACGCCGGGCTGCTGGTCACCCTGAACTCCGACGACCCCGCCTACTTCGGCGGCTACGCGGGCGACACCTTCGACGCCGTGGCCGGTGCGCTCCCGCTCGGCGAGGACGCCCTGCGCGGGCTCGCCCGCAACTCCTTCCTGGCCGCCTTCCTCGACGACGACGAGGAACTGCGCGCCCGGTACCTCGCCGAGGTGGACGCCCACACGTTCTGAGCGCGTTCTGAGTGCGTGCGCGCGTGCCGACATGAGTACGCGCACTCATGCGGGCCGCACCGCGCGGGCGGAGCATGGAGTCATGCGAAGGCACCTGATACGGCCCGCAGCGGCCGTCACGCTGATCGTGACCACGCCCGTCGCCACCTGGGGGCTCATGGGCCGGCAGGACGCGGCCGGCTTCGAACCCGCCGAACTGGACTACCTGGTGCGGCCCTTCGCCATCCCGGAGGGGGCGGAGACCGCGATCGGCGCGGCCGCGGCCGTGCTGGCCGCCGGCGCGGCCGTGCTGCTGGGCCGGGCCTCCCGTCCCGGACCGGACCGCTTCGACGGCCGGTGGTGGGAGGTCATCGGGCCGCTTCTCGCGGCCGGGCTGCTGACCGGAGCGATCTGGCGGACGGTGACCGCCGGGGTCATCGGCGCCAACATCGGCGCCGGGCTGGCGATCCTGCTCGGTGGGCCGGTGGTCGCCGGGCTGGTGCTGTGGTCGCTGGGCCGGGGCCTGTGGCTGGCCCGCTCACGGCGCCGCGGCACCCGCCCCCCGCGCGGGGGGACGGGCACCGCGGGCTGGCGGCCCGCCGCCGGTCAGGGCACGTAGTACATCGGGTTGGGGAGCTTGAACGACTTGTCGGCGTGCCCGCCGTTCAGGTCGCTGTACTGGTCGCCGAAGTTGGCGACGATGTCGTACCCCTGCGCCTCGATGTGGGCCCGGGTGCCCGCCTTGTAGTCGACGGTGGAGCAGGTCCACGTCGGGGCGGAGCAGGGCAGGTAGTCGGTCGCGACCTTGTTCTTCAGGAAGAAGTGGGCCGGGTCGGCGGTGGAGCTGTAGCCGGCGGTCCCGAGGTTGCGGACGCTCGCGGCGCGCTGCGTCTCCGGGCGGCCGGTGATCCAGAAGACCGTCACGCCGTGGTCGGCGGCCCAGTTGGCCAGCTGGGGCATGCCGAAGACCGGGGCCATGTCCTTGTTCTGGATGTACGCGTCGTTCGAGGCCGGCGTGTAGTTGAAGCCCACCTCGAGCTCGTAGTTGTACGTCAGCAGGGACGTGTCGTCGACGTCCAGGACGATCGCGGGCTTGCCGTGGCGGTGGTGCGCGGACTTCGCGAGGGCGTCCCGCAGGTAGTCCTGGGCCTTCTTCTCGATGCCGGCGACCTGCTTGGCGTAGTTGCCGTCGGTCGCGGCCTGGTGCTCACCGGAGGCGTCCACGGTGTCGCCGTAGTACGCCTTGATGTCGTTGACCACGTCGGTCAGGTTGGGGATCTGCTTGTCGCTGCGCGGCACGGAGGTGTCCGCGGTCGCCGCGCCGACCCCGTAGAGGGTGGCGGCCGCCGCCACCGCGGCGACGGCGGCGGCGAGGGTGCGGGTGCGCCCGCGGGTGAACACGGACGGCCTGGCTGCGGGCATCTGGAGGGCTCCTTCGATCCGGCCGGAGGGCACGCACGGCCGGGCCCACGCGCTTCGGGGGAACGCCCGGCCCTGCGGGGCTCGTTGACGCGGTGACGCTAGGGGCCCCGATCGTGCTGGTCAAGGGCTGTCTACGCGCGATGACCCCGAAGGGCCGCCCGAGGACGGATCAGCCCAGGTCGCCACGTGCGGAAAGGACCGGCAAAGCTTTGGTATGCCGTCGCGGCCGGGCCCCGCGCCGCCGTGCCCGTGCCCGTCCGAGGGTCAGTGGCGGTGCCGTCCCGGACGCCGCCGCCCCGACGCGGCGCCCCTCCTGCGGGTGGCCCTCGACAGGGCCGCGCCGCCCCCGAAGAGCACGACGCCCACCGCGAACGCGGTGAAGCCCAGCGGTGCCTTCGGCAGCCCCCACAGGGTCTCCGCGAAGGGGTCCGGCGGGGCCTGCGCGCTGCCCACGCCGCCCAGCAGGCTGAGGATCAGGGACACCCAGACGGCGAACCCGGCGAGCGCCACCAGCACCCCGGCGGCCATGAGCACCCGGCCCGGCCCGCGCACCCGGAACAGCCCGGTGCAGGCCTCCTCGGCGGCCCCGGGGTCCGCCTCCCGCCCGTCGCCGCCGTCCCCGTGGTGCCGGCGCCCGGCGAGGTACTGCGCGCGCCCGGACGGGTAGCGGCGGGTGGGGCCGGGCCCGGACCGGCCCCGGGTGTCCCCGAGGTCGTGGAGCACGGTCAGCGGCGGGGGAGCGCCACCCGGGGCCTCCGCGGCTTCCGCGGCCCCTCCGGCTTCCGGGGGGTCCGCCGTGTCCCCGGGGTCCTCCTGCCGGGCCGACTCCACCGACAGCCGCAGCTCGACGTGGCCGATGCGGAGCAGGTCACCGTCGTGGAGGGGGCGCGGCGCGTCGAGCAGGGTCCCGTTGAGGTAGGTGCCGTTGGTCGAGCCGAGGTCGCTGAGCACCACATGGCTCCCGGCGCGGTTCATCGCGGCGTGCCGCCGGCTCACGCCCTCCTCGTCGAGCCGGATCCCGCTGCCGGCGAGCCTGCCGATCTCGCAGTAGCCGGCCGGTACGGGGTAGGCCCGTCCGGTGTCCGGCCCCGTGGTCACGATCAGTTGTGGCGGTGCGGCCGAGTGTCCGGGCATCTCCAGCCCCTGGGGGTCATCCGCTTTCCCTCAGGATCCGTCCGCGTCCCCGTGCGGACAAACGCTGGTCACGGCCCCGGGCGCGCGTACGATCGGTCGGAACGACACCAGGTCGGGAGGAGCCCGGGTGGAAGACCAGCCCGTCCTCGATCCGCTCGCGGCGGTGCGCGGGCCGGACGACCCGGAGACCGATGTGTACCTGACCGGCACGGTCTTCCTGGACATCATCTTCACCGGCCTCGACAGCGCGCCCGTGCGCGGCACCGAGTCCTGGGCACGCGGCATGGGATCGAGTCCCGGTGGCGTGGCCAACATGGCGACCGCCCTCGCCCGGCTGGGGCTGCGCACCTCGCTGGCGGCCGCTTTCGGCGACGACGTGTACGGGGACTACTGCTGGGACGCCCTCGCCGCGGGGGAGGGCATCGAGCTGGGGCTGTCCCGCAAGATCCGCGGCTGGCACTCGCCGGTCACGGTCTCCATGGCGTACGAGGGCGAGCGCACCATGGTCAGCCACGGCCACGAGGCGCCGCCGCCCGAGGAGCCCGCGCCGCCCTGCCCGCCGCCGAGCCGGGCGTGCGTGGCCTCGCTGGTGCCCGGGGTCCCCCAGCAGGAGTGGATCGGCACCGCCGCCGGGCGGGGCAGCCGGATCTTCGCCGACGTCGGCTGGGACGACAGCGGCCGCTGGGACCGCGCGGACCTGGCCGACCTGGCGCACTGCGAGGCCTTCCTGCCGAACGCCGCCGAGGCCATGCGCTACACCCGCACCGACTGCCCCCGGGCCGCCGCCCGCAAGCTCGCCGAGCTGGTCCCGCTGGCGGTGGTGACGCTCGGCGCCGAGGGCGCGTACGCGGTCGACTCCGCCGCCGGCCAGGCCGCCGAGGTGCCGGCGCTCTCGGTGGAGGCCCTGGACCCCACGGGCGCCGGGGACGTCTTCGTGGCGGGCTTCCTGACCGGCACCCTGGCCGGCTGGTCGCTCGCCGACCGGCTGGCCTTCGCGTGCCTCACGGCCGCGCTGTCGGTGCAGGAGTTCGGGGGTTCGCTCTCGGCGCCCGGCTGGATCGAGATCGCGGCCTGGTGGCAGCACGCCAAGGCCTACGACGACCAGGACCGCTCGGCGCTGCGCCGCTACGCCTTCCTGGACGACCTGCTGCCCACCGGCACCCGCCGCTGGCCCCTGCGCCGCGCCGTGCCGACGATCGGCTTCCGTCCGCCGCCCTTCCGCTGACGCCGCGACGCTCAGGAGGCCGGCGGTACGCAGTCGCGGCCGGTGAGGTGCTCCAGGGAGGACCCGGCCGGCGCCGGACGGCCCGTGCGGCCCCGGATGTCGTCCGCCGTCGGCGTGCGTGCCTCCTCGGTCGGCTGCCGCAACAGGTAGGCGTCGAGGGACAGGCCGGCCTCGGCCGCACGGCCCCGTAGTGTGCGGTCCACGTCATCGGGGATGTCCCGGATCCGGATGGTGGGCATGCCCGTCAGTATGGCGGCGTCGTCAGACCCGGCGCTCCAGGATCCGGCCCGGCCAGGGGGCGCCCTCGGCCTGGGGCACGGTGAAGGGCTCGGCGCGGGTGAAGCCCAGGGCCTCGTACTGCCGGACGAGGCGGCCCTCGCCGCCCGCGTAGCAGTCGACCCGCAGCAGCGGGATGCCGCGCCGCCGCGTCTCGGCGACGGCGTCCTCCACCAGGGCCGCGCCGATGCCGCTGCCGGACAGCGCCCGGTCGGTGACGAGCAGCCGCAGGTACAGCTCGCGCCCCTCCACGGGCGGGGCGTAGTCGGGCTTCTCCTCGGCCAGCACGCACACGCCCACCACCCGGCCGTCGGCCACCGCCGCGCGCAGCAGGTACTCCTTCGCGTACCGGGCCACGCGCTCCACCGCCGGGGGCCGGGAGGACCAGGGGCGGGTGCCCCACTGGCCGGTGTGGCCGCGGGCGGTCAGCCAGGCGACGGCTCCGTCCAGCAGGGCGAGCGTCGCGGGCAGGTCCTCGGGTCCTCCGGTACGGATCTCCATCCCGCAGTTCTACCCGGCGCGTGACGCAGCGTAAAACCCCTCGGCACCCCAGCCGCACCGACGTACCCTTGAACCCCAAGCCCAGTGGCATGTCGAACAGCAGAAGGCGGGATGAGCAGGCCGTCGAGCCTGGCCCATGACTCAGACACCGACAACGCAGCAACCGCAGGCGAGCGCCCACTTCGTCGTACCGGCCAAGCACCCCATGGTGACGGTCCTGGGGTCCGGTGACTCGCTCCTGCGCGTGATAGAGCAGGCGTTCCCGGCCGTCGACATCCATGTACGAGGCAATGAGGTCAGCGCGAGCGGTGAATCCGCGGACGTCGCGCTGGTCCAGCGCCTTTTCGACGAGATGATGCTGGTACTGCGCACAGGCCAGCCGATGACGGAGGACGCAGTGGAGCGGTCGATCGCCATGCTCCGCCAGGACAGCGGAGCCGACGGCCTGGAGGAGACCCCCTCCCAGGTGCTCACCCAGAACATCCTGTCCAGCCGGGGCCGCACCATCCGCCCCAAGACCCTCAACCAGAAGCGCTACGTCGACGCGATCGACAAGCACACGATCGTGTTCGGCATCGGCCCCGCCGGTACCGGCAAGACCTACCTGGCCATGGCCAAGGCCGTCCAGGCGCTGCAGTCCAAGCAGGTCAACCGGATCATCCTGACCCGCCCCGCCGTTGAGGCGGGCGAGCGGCTCGGGTTCCTGCCGGGCACGCTCTACGAGAAGATCGACCCGTACCTGCGTCCGCTGTACGACGCGCTGCACGACATGATCGACCCCGACTCGATCCCGCGCCTCATGGCGAGCGGGACGATCGAGGTCGCTCCTCTGGCGTACATGCGCGGCCGCACGCTCAACGACGCCTTCATCATCCTCGACGAGGCGCAGAACACCAGCGCCGAGCAGATGAAGATGTTCCTCACCCGGCTCGGCTTCGACTCCAAGATCGTCATCACCGGTGACGTCACCCAGGTGGACCTCCCCGGTGGCACGAAGAGCGGACTGCGGCAGGTCGTGGACATCCTGGACGGCGTCGAGGACGTGCACTTCTCGCGCCTGACGAGCACGGATGTCGTACGCCATAAGCTGGTCGGGCGCATCGTGGACGCCTACGAGCGCTACGACGACCTCAACGGCAACCGAAAGTAGCCTCCGAAGCACTATGGCGATCGACGTCAACAACGAATCCGGCTGGGATTTCGACGAGGCGGCGGTGCTCGACATCAGCCGCTACGCCCTGCAGCACATGCGCATCCACCCGCTGTCCGAGCTCTCGGTCATCGCGGTCGACGCCGACGCCATGGAGCAGCTGCACATCCAGTGGATGGACGAACCGGGCCCCACCGACGTCATGTCCTTCCCGATGGACGAGCTTCGTCCCGGGAAGGAGGACGAGGAGCCCCCGCAGGGACTGCTCGGGGACATCGTGCTCTGCCCCGAGGTGGCGAAGAAGCAGGGCGACGAGGCCGTGACCAAGCACTCCATGGACGAGGAGCTGCAGCTGCTCACCGTCCACGGGGTGCTGCACCTGCTCGGTTACGACCACGAGGAGGCCGACGAGAAGGCCGAGATGTTCGGCCTGCAGAAGGCCATCCTCGACGGCTGGCGCGCCGAACGCGGCATCCAGGGCCCGTCGCCGGCCCCGACGACCACCCACTGATCGCGATGGTGGTCTTCGCCGTCCTGCTGGTCGTCGTCGCCTGGCTCGCCGCCTGCGCCGAGGCCGGCATCGCCCGTACCTCGCGCTTCCGGGCGGAGGCCGCGGTGCGGGCCGGCCGGCGCGGCGCGGACAAGCTGCTGGCGGTGTCCTCGGACCCGACCCGCTACCTCAACGTCGCGCTGCTGGTCCGGGTGGCCTGCGAGATGGCGGCGGCGGTGCTGGTCACCGTCGTGTGCGTCCGGCACTTCGAGGAGACCTGGCAGGCGGTCCTGGTGGCGGTCGCCGTCATGATCGTGGTCTCGTACGTCGCGGTGGGCGTGTCGCCCCGCACCATCGGCCGCCAGCACCCGCTGAACACCGCCACCGCGGCGGCGTACGTGCTGCTGCCGCTGGCCCGGGTCATGGGCCCGATCCCGGCGCTGCTGATCCTGCTCGGCAACGCCCTCACTCCCGGCAAGGGCTTCCGCCAGGGCCCGTTCGCCTCCGAGGCGGAGCTGCGCGCGCTGGTGGACCTCGCGGAGAGCGAGTCCCTGATCGAGGACGAGGAGCGCCGTATGGTGCACTCCGTCTTCGAGCTCGGCGACACCCTGGTGCGCGAGGTGATGGTGCCGCGCACCGAGCTCGTCGCCATCGAGCGCTTCAAGACGATCCGCCAGGCCATGACCCTCGCCCTGCGCAGCGGTTTCTCGCGCATCCCGGTCACGGGCGAGAGCGAGGACGACATCGTCGGCATCGTCTACCTCAAGGACCTCGCCCGCCGGGTGCACATCAACCGGGACGCCGAGACCGACCCGGTCTCCTCGCTGATGCGCCCGGCCTTCTTCGTCCCCGACACCAAGAACGCCGGCGACCTGCTGCGCGAGATGCAGCGCGAGCGCAACCACGTCGCCGTCGTCATCGACGAGTACGGCGGCACGGCCGGCGTCGTCACCATCGAGGACATCCTGGAGGAGATCGTCGGCGAGATCACCGACGAGTACGACCGCGAGGTGCCGCCCGTCGAGGAGCTCGGCGGGGGCCGCTACCGCGTCACCTCCCGCCTCGACCTCGGAGACCTGGGCGAGCTCTACGGCGTGGACCTGGACGACGAGGACGTCGAGACCGTCGGCGGCCTGCTCGCCAAGACCCTCGGCCGGGTGCCGATCCCCGGTGCCTCCGCCGTCGTCGCGCTCCCCGAGACCGCCTCGGCCCCGCACGCCCCCGCCGCGCTCCGGCTCACCGCGGAGGCCCCGTCGGGCCGCCGCAACCGCATCGGGGCGGTCCTCGTCGAGCCGGTCCCGGTCGTCGCGGAGGACCCTTCGGGCCCGGAGCCGGACGGGGCGATGCACGGCGGGTAGCGCCGGTCAGTCCTCGTCGACGAGCGGGACGCCGGGGGCGAAGTGCTTCAGCGCGGCGGCCAGGCGCCGCCGGTCGAGCCGCCAGCCGTTCACCTGGCGGGACGCCATGAGCAGGTCGAACGGTACGGGGGCCAGGGCCCCCGCGGCGGCGCGTGCCAGCCGGCCCTGCCCGGCGCCGGGCAGGGGCGGAGCCCCCTCGCGGCGCGTCACCCCGATCCAGGGCAGCCGGTGGCCGTGCGGGACCGGCTGTTTCCACAGCACCACGGCGGTGACGTCCTCCCACGGCACGTGCACGGTGGTGGCTCGGTGGCGCAGGGGCGTCCCGCCGAGGAGCACGCCCGTCGCGTCGACGCGCAGGGCCACCTTGCGGGTCAGCGAGTTCGCGGCGACGAGCAGCCCGCCGCCGCCGAAGAGGACGCCTCCCGCGATCCGCATCGCCGGCGGGACACCCATGCCCGGCATCACCAGGACCGCGGTGAACACGGCCGCCCCCAGCAGCACGGTGACCGTTCGGCGGTCGAAGCCGTAGCGCGCCTCGTGGGTCGGCGCCGCGTTGTCATCCATGCCGGGATCATGACAATGCCCGTCCCCGAGGGGAACCCACGGGGACGGATACGCTGACCGCATGAGCGACGAGCTGCACCCGGAAGACCGCAAGATCATCAGCCTGGCCCGCTCCGCCCGCGCCCGCAACGGGGTCGCCGAGGGGGCGGCCGTGCGCGACGAGACGGGGCGCACCTACGTGGCGGGGACCGTGGCCCTTCAGTCGTTGTCGCTCAGCGCGCTGCGGACGGCGGTGGCCATGGCGGTCGCCAGCGGTGCCACGTCCCTGGAGGCGGCGGCCGTGGTGTCCGAGGCGCACGCGGTGCCGGACGAGGACCGCGCGGCCGTGCGCGACCTGGGCGGCGCGGGCACACCCGTGCTGCTGGCCGGCCCCGACGGTGTGGTCCGGGCGACGGTCGAAGCGGGCTGAGCCGGCGTCGGCTCAGCCGCCGGAGGCCGCCGCCGGGAACGCCGCCGCCAACTCCGCGACCTCGGGCCGCCGATCGTCCTCCCGCCACACCAGGGCCAGTTCCGCGGGCGCCGGCCCCCGTACGGGGCGCACCACGACCCCGGGGTGCGGGTGGAGTTCCGCGTCGCCCCCCGCGACGAGGGCGACGCCGAGACCCGCCGCCACGGCCTCGACGACGTCGTCCGGGGTGGCGGCCTCCGTACCCACGACGGCGTCGCGGCCGCCGCGCGCGTCGAGGCCGAGCCAGAAGTCGCGCAGCGCCCCCGCCTCGCGCGGCAGGGCCACGAAGGGCTCGTCGTACAGCTCGGCGAAGTCGATCGCGTCCCGGCCCGCGAGCGGATGGCCGGCGGGCAGCGCGACCATCCGCGGCGCGCGCACCAGCACCCGTGCGGACAGACGCTCACCGGGCACCGGCAGCCAGAGTAGGGCGACGTCACTGCCGCCGTCGGCGAGGCCGGCCGTCGGGTCGTCCCAGCCGGCCGGGCGCAGGGTGACCTGCCGGCCGCGCTCGTGGAGGGCGCGCAGGACGTCGCGCCGCAGGTCGCGGCCGACCGCCGTCTGCACGCCGACGGTCAGCGCGAAGCCGTGCCCCGCCCAACGGGCCGCGCGCAGGGCGTTCTCCCAGTCGCCGACCAGGGCGCGCGCGGCGGGCAGCAGCGCCTCGCCCGGCACGGTGAGGCCGACGCCGCGCGGCCCGCGGTCGAAGAGGCGGAAGCCGAGCTGCCGTTCCAGGGCCCGGATCTGCTTGGAGAGCGCGGGCTGGGAGATGCGCAGCCGCTCGGCGGCCCGCGTGAAGTGCAGCTCGTCCGCGACCGTGACGAAGTAGCGGAGGTCGCGCACATGGACGTCCATATCCATCGGTTATAGCAGCGGATCGTGGCCTGTGCCGTGCCCTCGGGGGAACACCGGGCGACACCCGGGGGAACGGCCCGTCCGGTCCGCCGGGCGGCGCCGCCGCCCGAGGGCGTCAGCGGGGCCCGGTGGATCAGGGACAATGGTCGCCATGAGCGTTCGCACCGAGACGACCCCCGCCCCCGCCCACCGGGCCGGCTTCGCCTGCTTCGTGGGCCGCCCCAATGCGGGCAAGTCCACCCTGACCAACGCTCTGGTCGGCACGAAGGTGGCCATCACCTCCAACCGGCCGCAGACCACCCGGCACACCGTGCGCGGCATCGTGCACCGCCCGGACGCCCAGCTGGTCCTCGTCGACACCCCCGGTCTGCACAAGCCGCGCACCCTGCTCGGCGAGCGGCTCAACGACGTCGTCCGCACCACCTGGGCCGAGGTCGACGTGATCGGCTTCTGCCTGCCCGCCGACCAGAAGCTCGGCCCCGGGGACCGCTACATCGCCAAGGAGCTGGCCGAGGTCCGCAAGACCCCCAAGGTCGCCATCGTCACCAAGACCGACCTGGTGGACTCCAAGCGCCTCGCCGAGCAGTTGGTCGCCATCGACCTGCTCGGCGCCGAACTCGGCATCGAGTGGGCCGAGATCATCCCGGTCTCCGCCGTCGGCGACAAGCAGGTCTCGCTCCTGGCGGACCTCCTCGTCCCGCTGCTCCCGGAGAGCCCGGCCCTCTACCCGGAGGGCGACCTCACCGACGAGCCCGAGCAGGTCATGGTCGCCGAGCTGATCCGCGAGGCGGCGCTCGAAGGCGTACGGGACGAGCTGCCGCACTCCATCGCCGTCGTGGTCGAGGAGATGCTGCCGCGCGAGGGACGTCCGGCGGAGAAGCCGCTGCTGGACGTGCACGCCAACATCTACATCGAGCGCCCCAGCCAGAAGGGCATCATCATCGGCCCCAAGGGCTCCCGGCTGAAGGAGGTCGGCACCAAGTCCCGCCGCCACATCGAGGCGCTGCTCGGGACGCCGGTCTTCCTCGACCTGCACGTGAAGGTCGCCAAGGACTGGCAGCGCGACCCCAAGCAGCTGCGCAAGCTGGGCTTCTAGGCGACACGGCCCAGGCGACCGGGCCTAGGCCGTCGCACCCCCGGCGGTCCCGCCGCTGAAGATCCCGTGGAAGCCGAACGGCACCGCGTGCGGGACCTCGGCGCGGGCCAGCTCGCGGAACGTGGCGGCGTCCAGCACCAGCAGGAAGGACGAGCCGGCCGCGGCGTCGAGGACGACGGAGAGCACCACGCCCTCGCCCTCCGCCCCGGCCTCCGGGGCCGCGACGAAGACGGGCTCCCCGGGGTAGCAGTCCTCCTGCGACCAGGTCACGGTGCCGCCGTCGGCCGTGTCGAGCCGCACCAGCTGGTCGGTGAAGTGCTCGCCCCGCCCGTCGCGGCTGCCGACGCCGTACGCGAAGCGGTAGGGGCGGCCGTTGCACCGCCCGTAGTCGATGCGGGGGAGTTCCATCGGCTCCTCGCCGAGCCGCTCGGCCGTCACCGCGCCGTCCGCGCCGATCCGGTACCGCGTGGGGCGGGCCTGCGGGACGCCGCCGCCGTCGCGCAGCCGGTCGAGGTAGAGGGCGTCGATGACGGACGGGTCCTCGTAGGCGCACAGGTCCAGCACCAGCGCGTCGCCGTCCTCGAAGGCGTTGACGTGGTGGAAGGCGAAGAAGGCGGGGCCCTTGGCGACGCGGCGGACGGTGCCGTCCCTCCGGTCCATGACGATGAAGCGGGTGCCGCGCTCAGGGCGCCAGCGGTAGTTCTCGATGAAGGGCCGGCCGCTGAGCAGCAGGGCCGGCGGGTTGACGACGAGCGGGAACTCCACGAGCACCACATGGCGGTCGGTGATCGCGAAGCTGTGCATGTAGCCGGGCCGGGTGACGGGCAGGCTGCCCAGGAGCCTGCGGCGGGCCGTGCCGTCGGAGGACTGGCGGTAGACGCGGTACTCGCTGCGCCGCGCGAAGTGCGCCACGAAGTTGACCAGTTCGCCGGTGACCGGGTCCTGGTGAGGGTGCGCCGTGGTCCACTGACCGGCCAGCGCGTCCTCGTAGCCGACGACGCCCACCGTCTCCAGCGTCCTCGGGTCGAACTCCACCGGCATCGGGGTCTCGGTCAGCGCGACGAAGCGTTCGCCGAAGCGGGCGACGCTGACGTTGGCGTTCCCCGACGGCTTGCGGAGGAACGGGGTGAGCACCCGGGCGAAGAGCGAGCGGCAGGGGTCGGTGGCGAACTCCTGGTAGCCGATGCGGCCCTCGTGCCGCGCGGTACGGCTGCTCGGGACGTCCAGGAAGCGGTTGGCGTAGGAGACCCGGCCGTCCTCGATCGCGAACCGGTGGAGCATCGCCTGGCCGTCGAACCAGTGCCGGTAGCGGCGCTCCCCGACCTCGAAGAGGGCGGGGCCGTTGCGCAGCAGCACCCCGTCGAGCCACCGCGGTAGCCGTCCCCGCACCGGCAGTTCGGGGACGGTCACCTCGTCGGTCAGGCTGCGCAGCCCGGTCGTGTGCCCGCTCATCGGCTACGCGCCCTCCTTCAGCACCAGTTGGACCAGTTCGCGTTGTTCCTCCGTCAGCCGCGGGTCGGCGCAGTGCACCGTGCGGCCCTCCACCGTGATCTCGTACCGGAAACCGTCCGGTACGCCCTGCGGGGGCGCGGCCGGGCCCGCGGCGAGGACGTCGCGGGCCAGGGCGTGCAGACGGAAGGCGTCGGGCCGGCCGGCGGTGTCCAGCACGGCCCGGCGCTCGATCCCCGCGAAACCGCCGGAGCGGATCACCTGTATGCGCATGGCGGACGTCTACCCCTGTGCGGGCGGTCGCGCACCTTCCGGGACCGGCGACTGGCGCGGCACGTCGGTGCCGTTCACGGAGGTCGGGATGCCGACCTCCGACCACGCCTTCACCACCGCCGCGTGCTCCTCGCCCTCACCGAAGCGCTCGGCGGCCGAGGCGACCGTCGCCTGGGCGAACTCGGCGAACGTCGCCCTGGGCGACAGCGCGCCGCCGGTCAGCACGTCGTACCAGATCAGCCCGGCCCGCTCCCAGGCGTTGCCGCCCAGCGCGACGGCCAGCAGGTGGAACGCCCGGTTGGGGATGCCGGAGTTGATGTGCACGCCCCCGTTGTCCCGCGAGGTGCGGACGTAGGCGTCCATGTGGCCGGGCTGCGGGTCCTTGCCGAGGACGTCGTCGTCGTAGGCCGTGCCGGGGGCCTTCATGGAGCGCAGCGCCACGCCCGTGACGCGCGGGGCGAGCAGCCCGGCGCCGATCAGCCAGTCGGCCTCCTCGGCGGTCTGGCCGAGCGCGTGCTGCTTGATGAGGGAGCCGAAGACGTCCGACATCGACTCGTTGAGGGCGCCGGACTGGCCGAAGTAGTCGAGGTTGGCGCTGTACTGGGTGACGCCGTGGGTGAGTTCGTGGCCGATGACGTCGAGGGGGAGCGTGAAGTCGAGGAAGATCTCCCCGTCGCCGTCCCCGAAGACCATCTGCTCGCCGTTCCAGAAGGCGTTGTTGTAGTCCCGGTCGTAGTGGACGGTGGCGTCCAGCGGCAGCCCGGCGTCGTCGATGGAGTGGCGGCCGTACGCCGTCAGGAAGAGCTCGAAGGTCGCCCCCAGTCCGTCGTAGGCCCGGTTGACGGTGTCGTCGGCGAGGGCGGGGTCGCCCTCCCCGCGGACGGCCCGTCCCGGCAGGTCCGTGCGGTGCTGCGCGTCGCTGATCGTGCGGCGCGGCCGGTCCGACGGCTCCGCCCCGATCACCGGGAGGGCGCCGATGACGGTGGTCAGCCGGCGGCGGGTGCGCTCCGCGGCGTCGCGTTCCAGGGTGCGGCGGGCGGGCTCGGCGAGTGCGCGGTCCTCGTTGCGGGCGACCTTGTCGAGGACGTGCGGCGGCACGATCGTGCAGAAAACAGGTGTCTGCTCCATGCAGGGCAATGTGGCACGGTGCTCACTGTCTGTCACTAGGTGTGACCATGATCCACGAAAAGGGGGGAACATGTACGTTTTTCATGTCATCACGGGCGGTCTTGCATACTGAGAAGAACGCCGCAGCGGCTGCAGGGTCCCCGGGGGCTCGGTTATGGTCGACAGCATCATGCGTTTCGGGCTGCTTCTTCTTAGCTGCCGCGGCGAGGGCCTGTAGTCCAGGTCGACTCCCTCCCCGCGGGGTTTGGCGTTGCACCAGCGCCGGTCGGCCGCCTCCACAGCCGCAACCGAGGAGCACCCCCGCAGATGTCCACCCCGAACGCCGTCGGCCGCCCCACGCCCATCACCGCCGCGACGGTGCGCCAGCGCCCGACCGCGATGCCGGTCCACAAGTACAAGCCGTACGAGGCCGTGGAGATCCCGGACCGCACCTGGCCGGACCGGCGGATCACCAAGGCCCCCCGCTGGCTGTCGACCGACCTGCGGGACGGCAACCAGGCGCTGATCGACCCGATGTCACCGGCCCGCAAGCGCGCGATGTTCGACCTGCTGGTGAAGATGGGCTACAAGGAGATCGAGGTCGGCTTCCCGGCCTCGGGCGAGACCGACTTCGCCTTCGTGCGCTCCATCATCGAAGAGGGGGCGATCCCCGACGACGTCACCATCTCCGTACTGACCCAGGCCCGCGAGGAACTGATCGAGCGGACCGTGGAGTCCCTGCGAGGCGCGGCGCGCGCGACCGTGCACCTGTACAACGCGACCGCCCCGACCTTCCGCCGGGTGGTCTTCCGCGGCTCCAAGGAGCAGATCCGGCAGATCGCCGTGGACGGGACGCGGCTGGTCATGGAGTACGCGGACAAGATCCTGGGCGACGAGACCGTCTTCGGCTACCAGTACAGCCCGGAGATCTTCACCGACACCGAGCTGGACTTCGCGCTGGAGGTCTGCGAGTCGGTGATGGACGTCTGGCAGCCCGAGGAGGGCCGCGAGATCATCCTGAACCTGCCGGCGACCGTCGAGCGCTCCACGCCCTCCACCCACGCGGACCGCTTCGAGTGGATGTCGCGGAACCTGTCGCGCCGCGAGTACGTGTGCCTGTCGGTCCACCCGCACAACGACCGCGGCACGGCCGTGGCCGCCGCGGAGCTGGCGCTGATGGCCGGCGCCGACCGCATCGAGGGCTGCCTGTTCGGCCAGGGCGAGCGCACCGGCAACGTCGACCTGGTCACCCTGGGCATGAACCTGTTCAGCCAGGGCGTGGACCCGATGATCGACTTCTCCCAGATCGACGAGGTCCGCCGCACCGCCGAGTACTGCAACCAGATGGAGGTCCACCCGCGCCACCCGTACGTGGGCGACCTGGTCTACACGTCCTTCTCCGGCTCCCACCAGGACGCCATCAAGAAGGGGTTCGACGCCATGGAGGCCGACGCGGCCGCCCAGGGCCGGACCGTCGACGACATCGAGTGGGCGGTCCCGTACCTGCCGATCGACCCCAAGGACGTCGGCCGCTCCTACGAGGCCGTCATCCGCGTGAACTCGCAGTCCGGCAAGGGCGGCGTCGCGTACGTCCTGAAGAACGACCACAAGCTGGACCTGCCGCGCCGCATGCAGATCGAGTTCTCGAAGATCATCCAGGCGAAGACCGACGCCGAGGGCGGCGAGGTCACCCCGAAGGAGATCTGGGCGATCTTCGAGGACGAGTACCTGCCCACCCCGGAGAACGCCTGGGGCCGCGTCGCGCTGCGCAAGGCGCAGACCTCGACCAGCAGCGACGGCACCGACACCCTGACCGTCGAGGCGGTCGTGGACGGCGCGGAGACGGTCCTGACGGGCACCGGCAACGGCCCGATCTCCGCGTTCTTCGACGCGCTGGCCTCGGTCGGGGTCGACGCCCGCCTGCTGGACTACACCGAGCACACCATGAGCGAGGGCGCCAGCGCCCAGGCCGCCTCGTACATCGAGTGCGCCATCGACGGCCAGGTCCTGTGGGGCATCGGCATCGACGCCAACACCACCCGCGCCTCGCTGAAGGCGGTCGTCTCCGCCGTCAACCGCGCGGCCCGCTAGTCACCACGCACGGTGAACCGGCCACGGCGCCCGCTCGGGCGCCGTGGCCGGTTCTCGTATTCGGCCCTCACGTGGTACTGACTACGTGCCGCCCATGTGGCTAACATCACGTCATTACGGCGCCGTTGCCGGAGCGTTACCCACGCGTACGGCGCGTAAAGGGACGAACCGGTGTAATCGGGATGGCGGCCGGAGGGTGCGAAGTGCTCCACATCAAGGGCTTGTGCATCTTGGGCGTGCGGACGGTCTGGCACACCGAAGGTGACGGGGAGTTCTTCTGCGCCGGCTGCGGCGGCGACCGCGGCTACCGGCGGCGCACCGGCACCCGGCGGCTGACCCTGCTGGGCCTGCCCCTCCTGCCGCGCGGCTCGGCCGGCGCGGTCGTGGAGTGCGTGGTGTGCCGCGCCCACCGCGGCCCCGAGGTCCTGGAGCAGCCCACCACCACCGTCTTCTCCGCCATGCTCCGCGATGCCGTCCACACCGTCGCCCTCGCCGTGCTCACCGCGGGCGGCGCCATGGGGCGCGGCGCCCGCGAGGCCGCCGTCGGCGCGGTCCGCTCGGCCGGGTTCACCGACTGCACCGAGGACCAGCTGCTCGGCCTGCTCGCGGCGATCGTCGCCGACGAGGGCCGCTTCCCCGGCGCCTCCGACGCCCTGGACGCCGACGGGCTCGCGGACGCCCTCGACGGCTGCGGCAGCTGGCTGTCCATCGAGCTCCACGAGGCCCTGGGACCCCTCTCCCGCCACCTCGCCCCCCAGGGCCGCGAGCACATCCTGGTCCAGGGCGCCCTCATCGCCCTCGCCGACGGCCCCTACCTGCCCGCCGAGCGGGAGGTCCTCGGCGCCGTCGGCCGCTGCCTCGGCCTCGTCGGCGAGGACACCGAACGCATCCTGGAGGCCGCGGCCCGTACGCCGTCCTGACGGGCCGCCCCTCACCGCCACCGCCGGGCGTACTCCCCGGGGAGTAACGGGGCCCGCACCGCACCCCGGGCAGTAACGCCGGGCTCGGTCCCGGGCCCGACGAAAAGGCGCCCCCGCGCCGGAAGTCTGGAAAGGACCAGACCACCGGCCCGGAGGGAGGCCCATGATGGGGGCCCCGACCACTGAGACCACACCGGCCGCCGTGCCGCCGCCGACGCGAGGACGGGGGAGGAGCCGGGGCGCCCGCGCGATCCCCTGGGCGGTGCTCGCACTGTGGATCGCCGTACTGGCGCTGGCCGGTCCCCTGGCCGGCAAGCTCGCGGACGACCAGCGGAACCGGGCGGTGGACTACCTCCCGGCGAGCGCCGACTCCACGCAGGTCGCCCGGCTCCAGGACGCGCTGCCCGGCGGCGAGGCCACCGAACTCGTGGTCGTCTACCACCGCGACGGCGGGCTGACCGCCGCCGACCGCGACAAGGCCGCCGCCCAGATCGCCGGTGTCGCGCGGGCCCACCGGCTCACCGGCGGCGCGCCGCACGCCGTCCTGTCGCACGGCGACACGCTGATGTACCCCGTGGCGAGCACCGAGCCCGGCCAGGACGACGCGGCCAAGGACGCCTTCGTCACCGACGTCCGGGACCGGGCCGAGGGCGGCGGCGGGCTGACCGTCCACGTGGGCGGCCCCGGCGCGCTCAACACCGACATGAAGGAGGTCTACTCCTCCCTCGACGGGCCGTTGCTGTGGACCACGGTGGCCGTCGTCGCCGTCCTGCTGATCCTCATCTACCGCAGCCCCCTGTTGTGGCTGCTGCCCCTGCTCGTCGCAGGCGTCGCCGACGCCGCCGCGATGGCCGTCGTCCACGGACTCCACCAGGCCCTCGGCATCACCGTCACCGGCCAGAGCCAGGGCGTGATGACCATCCTGGTCTTCGGCGCCGGCACCGACTACGCGCTGCTGCTCGTCTCCCGCTACCGCGAGGAACTCCGGCGCGTGCCACGCCCGTACGACGCCATGCGCGCCGCGCTGCGCGGTTGCGGGCCCGCGGTCCTGGCCTCCTCCGCGACGGTGGCCGCGGGCCTGCTGTGCCTGCTCGCCGCGGACCTCAACAGCAGCCGGGGCATGGGCCCGATCGCCGCGGTCGGCGTGCTGTGCGCGCTGGTCGCCATGACGACCCTGCTGCCCGCGCTGCTGGTGCTGCTGGGCCGCCGGGTCTTCTGGCCGCTGGTCCCGGCGTACGGCAGCGAAGTGCCGCGTCCGCGCGGCCTGTTCGCGGCGATGGGGGGCTCGGCCGCACGCCGTCCGCTGGCCGTGCTCGCGGGTGGCGCGGTGCTGCTCGGGGCGCTGGCGCTCGGGACCCTGGCCCTGCCCGGCAGCCTGAAGAACGACGACGCCTTCACCAGTGCCCCGGAGTCGGTCGCCGCCATGCGCACCCTCGCCGAGGCCGACCCCGGCCGCTCCGCCCAGCCGATCACCGTCATGGCACCCACCGGCCGGGCCGGCGAGGTGCTGGCCGCGGTCCGGGGCACCGAAGGCGTCGCGTCCGCCGAACGCGGGCGCAGCGGCGGCGGCTGGACGGAGGTGTCGGTGACCGCGCAGGCGCCGCCCGAGTCGCCCGGCGAGACCGCGACCATCCACGCCCTGCGCGCGGAGCTGGACGGCCCCTACGGCGCCCACGTCGGCGGGCCCGGTGCCCAGCAGGCCGACCTGGCCGGCACCAGTTCCCGCGACCGCTGGGTCGTCGTGCCGCTCGTCCTGGCGGCCGTGCTGCTGATCCTCGTCGTGCTGCTGCGCAGCCTGGTCGCGCCGCTGCTGCTCGTGGTGGCCGTGATCGCGGTGTGGGGCGCCGCGCTGGGCATCGGCGGGCTGGTCTTCGGGCCGCTCTTCGGCTTCGAGGGCACGGACCCGGGGCTGCCGCTGCTGTCGTTCGTCTTCCTCGTGGCGCTCGGCGTCGACTACGGCATCTTCCTCATGCACCGGATGCGCGAGGAGTCGCTGGCGGGGGCCGCGCCGGCCGCCGCGGCCGTCACCGCGCTGCGCACCACGGGCGGGGTGATCGCCTCGGCCGGGCTGGTGCTGGCGGCCACCTTCTCGGTACTGGTCAACATGCCGTTGGTGTCGCTGGTCGAGATGGGCTTCGTCATCGCCGTGGGCGTCCTGCTGGACACCTTCCTCGTCCGCACCTACCTGGTCACCTCCGCGAGCGTGGCGCTGCGCGAGCGGCTCTGGTGGCCGGGCCGGCTGAGCCGGCCGCGCACGAGCCCGTGAACCGGCCCGTGAACCGGCCCGTGAACCGGTCTGTCACGCCGCCGACCCCGTAACGGAAGATGGAGCCGTGCCGAAGCCGCCGCCCCTCCCGCCCGCCGTCCGCGCGCACAAGGACGCCGCCCTCGCCGTGGGCGTGCTCGCGCTCCAGTGCGCTATGGGCGCCCTCCTGCCGTCCGGACAGGGGCACCGCCCGGACGCTGCGGGCTGGGCGCTGCTGGTGGTCACCGCGCTGGTGCTGGCCGCCCGGCGGCGGTGGCCGATGACCGTGATGCTCGTCATGGTCGCGGCCGTCGCCCCGTACCACGCCATGGACAACCTCCACCTGGCCGTGGTTCCGGCCAGCATGGTGGCGATCTACTCGCTCGCGGTCGCCGGGCCGCCGCCGCGGACGTACCTCACCGTGGCGGCGGTCGTCGCGATCATGGTCGGGGTGATGTCGGCGACACCCGACCGGCACGCGGCGACCGACATGCTGCGCAGCGGCGGCTGGGTGGTGGCGGTGGCACTGACCGGCGAGGCGGTCCGCATCCACCGCAAGTACGTGGCCGCCATCGTCGGGCGCGCCGAACGCGCCGAACGCACCCGGGAGGAGGAGGCGGCCCGGCGCGTCGCCGAGGAGCGGCTGCGGATCGCCCGCGACCTGCACGACCTGCTCGCCCACAGCATCACCCTCATCGGCGTGCAGACCTCGGTCGCCGCACACGTCCTGCTCGCCGACCCCGAGCGGCTGGACCGCACGGCCGTCGCCGGCGCCCTCGACAGCATCGCCGGCACCTGCCGCGACGCCCGCGCCGAACTGCGCGCCACCCTCCAGGTGCTGCGCGGCGACGACGAGCGCGGCCCGCTGCCGGGCCTGGCGGCCGTGGCCGACCTGGCCCGCTCCGCCGAGGCCGCCGGCGCCCGGGTGGAGCTGGCCGTCGCGGCCGGTGCGAACGGGGTGCCCCCGGCCATCGGGGCCGCCGCCTACCGCATCGTGCAGGAGGCCCTCACCAACGCCGTACGGCACGCCGGGGGCACCTCGGTCCGGGTCGGGGTGGAACTCGGCACCGACGCGGACCGCGGCACCGCCCTGCGGATCGCCGTCACCGACGACGGCCCCTGCCCGGGGACGGAGGCCGAGCACGAACCGGACCGCCCCGACGCCCGATGGCGGCCCTGGCGCGCCGCGGCACCCCCGAGGCCCCCCGCGGACGCCGGCCCGGCGGAGACCGTACCCGCCGCCGGCTACGGCCTCATCGGCATGCGCGAGCGCGCCCGCAGCGTCGGCGGCACGCTGACCGCCGGGCCCCGGCCCGAGGGCGGTTTCCAGGTGGCCGCCGTTCTGCCGTTCGCGGGGGGCCCGGCGTGATCCGCGTCCTGCTCGCCGACGACCAGACCCTGGTCCGTGAGGCCTTCGCGATGCTCGTCGAGTCCGCCCCCGACATGCAGGTCGTCGGGCACGCGGCCACCGGGCGGGAAGCCGTGGCGGCGGCCCGCGCCTGCCGCGCCGACGTGGTGATCATGGACATCCGCATGCCGGACCTCGACGGCATCGAGGCCACCCGGCTGATCGCCGCCGACGACGACCTGGCCGGGGTCCGGGTGCTGGTGCTCACCACGTACGACAGCGACGACCACGTCGTCCCCGCGCTGCGCGCCGGGGCCAGCGGCTTCCTCGTCAAGGACACCCGCCCCGCCGACCTCCTGGACGCCATCCGCACGGTCGCCGCGGGCGAGGCGCTGCTCTCGCCGGGGCCGACCGCGCGGCTCATCGCCCGGGTGCTGCGCCTCCCGGAGGGCCCGCCGCCGGGCGGGCCGGCCCCGGAACGCCTCGCCGCGCTGTCCGCACGGGAGCGGCAGGTGCTCACCCTCGTCGCGCGGGGCCTGAACAACACGGAGGTCGCCGAGGCGCTGGGCCTCAGCCCGCTCACCGCCAAGACGCACGTCAGCCGGATCATGGGCAAGCTCGGCGCCCGCGACCGCGCCCAGCTGGTGATCGCGGCCTACGAGTCGGGGCTGGTCGCGCCCGGCGGGACGGCGGGGCTCAGCGGCTGACCGCCCAGACCAGGATCGCGGCGGCGACGGCGAAGCAGGCGAGCACGGTCCACACCGTCGCGCCCAGCGTCCGCGTGTCCGCGGCCATCGCCGGCGCCCCGCCGGCTCCGTGGGCCTGCGAGAGGTGGGCCAGCGCCTTGTCCCTGGCGCCGCCCCAGGTGATCTGCTCGCGCCACGCGCAGTGCCGGCACTCGAGAATCCGCCGCCCGCGGTCCGCGTAGCCGTACAGCACCTCCAGGGCGGTGCCGTCGGGGCCGGTCGCGGTGATGTGGTGGGTGATGGAGTCCATCAGCGGGCCACCAGCACCAGGGCCAGGGCGACGAGGGCCGGCACGGTCTGCACGAGGAGGATGCGGCGGCTCGCGGTCGCGGCGCCGTACAGCCCGGCGACCGCCACGCAGATGAGGAAGAACACCTTGGCCTGGAAGCCCACCGGGTCGGCGGCCACGGCGCCCCACACCAGCCCGGCGGCGAGGAAACCGTTGTAGAGCCCCTGGTTGGCCGCGAGTGCCTTGCTCGCCTGCGCGAACTCCGCGGTGGTCCCGAAGGCCCCCCTGGCGCGGGGGGTGGTCCACAGGAACATCTCCAGGACCAGGATGTAGAGGTGGAGGGCCGCTATGAGCAGCACGGCGACGGTCGCTGTGATCGACATGGGCCGTAGCGTACGACCCGGGCCGGTCCGGTCGCCGCGTACGGAAGAATGGGCGCATGAGTCTGTTCCGCGACGACGGCATCGTGCTGCGCACCCAGAAGCTGGGCGAGGCGGACCGGATCATCACCCTGCTCACCCGCCGGCACGGCCGGGTGCGGGCGGTGGCCCGCGGCGTGCGGCGGACGAAGTCCAAGTTCGGGGCGCGGCTGGAACCGTTCTCCCACGTGGACGTGCAGCTCTTCGCGCGCGGGGGCGAGCTGATCGGCCGCGGCCTGCCGCTGTGCACCCAGGGCGAGACGATCGCCCCCTACGGCAGCCGCATCGTCACCGACTACGCCCGCTACACCGCGGGCACGGCCATGCTGGAGACCGCCGAGCGCTTCACCGACCACGAGGGCGAACCGGCGGTGCAGCAGTACCTGCTGCTGGTCGGCGGCTTGCGCACGCTCGCCGACGGTGAGCACGACCCGCGTCTGGTGCTCGACGCCTTCCTGCTGCGCTCGCTGGCGGTCAACGGCTACGCGCCCAGCTTCGGGGACTGCGCGAAGTGCGGGATGCCCGGCCCGAATCGGTTCTTTTCGGTCGGCGCGGGAGGAGTCGTATGCGGCGAGTGCCGCCCGGCCGGAAGCGTCGTACCCTCACTGGAGTCACTGGAACTCCTCGGCGCGTTGCTCGGAGGGGACTGGGAGACCGCCGACGCGTGCGAACCGCGCCACTGCCGGGAGGGCAGCGGACTGGTCGCCGCGTATCTGCAGTGGCATCTGGAGCGCGGCTTGCGCAGTCTGCGTTTCATCGAGAAGTAGCAGCGGTACCCGGCGGGCCCGGCAGCACCAACTCGTGAGGCACAGGAAGTGGAGAGCAAGGTCATGGCAGTACGCGGGATTCTGAGCCGTCCCCGGCGCGAGTACCGGGCTCCCGACCCGCACCCGTCCGGCGCGCAGCCCCCCAAGATCCCAGGTGAGCTGGTCCCCCAGCACGTGGCCATCGTGATGGACGGCAACGGCCGCTGGGCCAAGGAGCGCGGCCTGCCCCGCACCGAGGGGCACAAGGTCGGCGAGACCGTCGTGCTGGACGTCCTCAAGGGCTGCCTGGAGCTGGGGGTCAAGAACCTCTCCCTGTACGCCTTCTCGACCGAGAACTGGAAGCGCTCGCCCGACGAGGTCCGCTTCCTGATGAACTTCAACCGGGACGTCATCCACCGCCGCCGCGACGAGATGCACGAGATGGGCATCCGCATCCGCTGGGCCGGGCGCATGCCCCGGCTGTGGAAGTCGGTCGTCAAGGAGCTCCAGGTCGCGGAGGAGATGACCCGCGACAACGACGCGATGACGCTGTACATGTGCGTCAACTACGGCGGCCGTGCCGAGATCGCCGACGCGGCGGCGCGCCTGGCCGAGGACATAAAGGCGGGTCGCCTCGATCCCTCCAAGGTCAACGAGAAGACCCTCGCCAAGTACATGTACCACCCGGACATGCCGGACGTGGACCTGTTCGTCCGCCCCTCCGGCGAGCAGCGCACCTCCAACTTCCTGATCTGGCAGTCCGCCTACGCCGAGATGGTCTTCCAGGACGTCCTCTGGCCGGACTTCGACCGCCGCGACCTGTGGCGCGCGTGCCTGGAGTACGCCTCCCGCGACCGCCGTTTCGGCGGCGCGCTGCCCAACGAGCAGCCGCCGGCGACGGAGAGCGACGCGGACACCGAGTAGTCAGTGGTCACCCCGCGGTCGTCGACGGGCGACCGCGGGACACGGCCGTACGCCCTCGGACCCGCGTTCAGTTCGCGGCGGGGCCGCCGCAGCCGGCGCAGTCGGCGCAGGTCCCGAAGATCTCCACGGTGTGGGCGACGTCGACGAAGCCGTGCTCCTCGGCGATGGTGTCGGCCCACTTCTCGACCGCGGGACCCTCGACCTCGACCGCCTTGCCGCAGATGCGGCAGACCAGGTGGTGGTGGTGACCGCTGCTGCAGCGCCGGTAGACGGACTCGCCCTCCCCGGTGCGCAGGACGTCGATCTCGCCGGCGTCGGCGAGGGACTGCAGCGTGCGGTAGACCGTGGTGAGGCCGACCGAGTCACCCCGGTGCTTGAGGAGGTCGTGCAGTTCCTGGGCGCTGCGGAACTCGTCGACCTCGGCGAGGGCCGCGGCGACGGCGGCACGCTGCCGGGTCGATCGTCCGCGGACGGGGGGCTTGGCGGTCGTCACCGGTGGCCTCCTACTCGGTCGGTTCGGTCGGTCATTCTGCCAGGCCTGGAGCTCATACCCGGACGTCGTCCTCGGTGGGACGCGCCGCGGGTACCTCCAGGGTGCACCGTGTTCCGTCCTCCGCGGCACGGCGTGCACGCTTTTTCGCCAGCGGCGCGGCCAGCAGCGTCAGCGTGACGAAGACACCGATGGCCAGCAGCACGATGGTCGCCCCTGAGGGCACGTCGGCGTAGTACGAGGTCACCGTGCCGGAGAAGGCGACCGTCACGCCGATCACGACCGACAGCGCGAAGGCCGTGGCGAAGCTGCGGGCGATCTGCTGGGAGGCGGCGACCGGGATCACCATCAGCGCGCTGACCAGCAGCAGTCCGACGACCCGCATGGCGACCGTGACCGTGACCGCCGCGGTGACGGCGACCAGCAGGTTCAGCAGCCGCACCGGCAGGCCGGTCACCCGGGCGAACTCCTCGTCCTGGGAGACCGCGAACAGCTGCCGCCGCAGGCCCACGGTGACCAGCACCACGAAGCCGGCCAGCAGGCAGATCGCGGTGATGTCCTGCGGGGAGACGGTGGTGATGGAGCCGAACAGGTAGGTGAGCAGGTTGGCGTTGGAGCCGTTCGGCGCGAGCGAGGTGAACAGCACGCCGGCCGCCATGCCGCCGTAGAAGAGCATGGCGAGCGCGATGTCGCCGCGCGTCCTGCCGTACCAGCGGATGAGTTCCATGACGACGGCGCCCGCGACCGACACGGCCGTCGCCATCCACACCGGGTTGGTGCTGAGCAGGAAGCCGAGGCCGACGCCGGTGAGGGCGACGTGGCCGATGCCGTCGCCCATGAGGGCCTGGCGGCGCTGGACGAGGTAGATGCCGATCGCGGGGGCGGTGATGCCCACGAGGACGGCGGCGATCAGCGCCCGCTGCATGAAGGCGTAGGAGAACAGCTCCATCAGAACAGCCCCGTCCGGATCGGCTCGGCCACGTGGCCGGCGTGCGGGTGGACATGGTCGTGGCCGGGCAGCGCGTGCTGCCCCTGGGCCTTCGGCGGGGGCCCGTCGTGGACGACGCAGCCGTCGCGCAGCACCACCGCGCGGTCGATCAGCGGCTCCAGCGGCCCGAGTTCGTGCAGGACCAGGAGCACGGTGGTGCCCAGCGAGACCTGTTCGCGCAGTGTCCCGGCGAGCACCTCCTGGCTGGCGATGTCGACGCCCGCCATCGGCTCGTCCATGATCAGCAGTTCGGGCTCGACGGACAGCGCGCGGGCGATGAGCACCCGCTGGTGCTGGCCGCCGGAGAGCGCCTCGACCGGATCGCCGGCCCGGTCGGCCATCCCGACCAGCTCCAGGGCGCGCTCCACGGCCCGGCGGTCCGCCTTGCGGGGCAGCCCCAGCCTCGTACGGGCCAGCCGCCCTGCGGAGACGACCTCGCGCACGGTGGCGGGGACGCCGGAGGCCGCCGTGGTGCGCTGCGGCACGTAGCCGATCCGGGCCCAGTCGCGGAACCGGTTCAGCGGGGTGCCGAAGAGCTCCAGGCCGCCCGCGGTGAGCGGCACCTGGCCGACCACGGCGCGGATCGCGGTGGACTTGCCCGAGCCGTTGGCGCCGAGCAGCGCGACGACCTCCCCGCGCCGCACGGTCAGGTCGACGCCGCGCAGCACCGGCCGTGAGCCGAGCGAGGCGGTCGCCCCCCGCATCGATATGACCGTGTCCATTCCAGCCTCCGTACCGGGCTCCGTCATCGTTGCCTCACTTCGCGCCGAGCGCCGTGCGCAGGGCCTGAAGGTTGCTGTGCTGGACCTCGAAGTAGTCGCGGCCCGCGGACTTGTCGGTGATGCCCTCGATGGGGTCGAGCACCGCGGTCTTCAGGCCGAGGTCGCCCGCGAGGGTCTTGGCGGTCCGGTCGCTGGCGAGCGTCTCGAAGAATACGGTGCTGACGCCCTTGTCCTCGGCGAGGGTGTGCAGCGTCTTCATCCGGGCGGCGCTGGGCTCGGACTCCGGGTCGATGCCGCTGATCGCCTCCTCGACCAGCCCGTAGCGCTCGGCGAGGTAGCCGAAGGCCGCGTGGGTGGTGATGAAGGTGTCCGAGGTGCGGTTCTCCAGCCCGTCCTGGAAGTCGGTGTTCAGCGCGTCGAGCTTCTTCACCAGCGCGGCGGTGTTCTTCTCGTAGGTCGCCTCGTGGTCCGGGTCGGCCTTGGCGAGGGCCTTGCCGACGCCTTCGGCGACCTGGGCGTAGCGGACCGGGTCGAGCCAGATGTGCGGGTCGGCGCCCGCGTCCTCCTGGTCCTCGTGCCCGGTGTGGTTGTCCCCGGTGCTGTGGTCGTGGCCGTCGACCTCGGTGCCGTGGTCCTCCAGCGGGGTCAGCGCGGCGGCGTCGACGGTGTTCGCCACGCCGGACTGCGCTATCGCGTCGTCGACGGCGGGCTGCAGGCCCTTGAGATAGACGATGACGTCCGACTCGCCCAGCTCGCCGGTCTGCCGGGGGGTGAGCTCCAGGTCGTGCGGTTCGGTCCCCGGCTTGGTCAGTCCGGTCACGTCGACGTGCCCGCCGCCGATCTGCTCGGCCAGGAACTGCATCGGGTAGAAGGAGGCCGTGACCTTGACCCTGCCGTCCGCCCCGCCCCCGCCCGCGGTGGAACAGGCGGAGAGGGCGACCAGCCCGGCGACGGCGGCGAGGGGGACCAGAGCGCGACCTATGTTCATGACACCCATTTTCAACAAAACTGGAAACGATTGTCAATTGGCTTAGTGGCCGGCCCCGGCGGCCCCGGACTGCGGAACCGATTTGATACAGGCCCCGCACCCGCCGGTAATCTGAGGTATTCGCCGGACCGCACGCGACCCGGCGGACCCCACCGACCGCTTCGTCGTCTGAAGAGAGCACCGTGGCCGCCGACAAGATCGACACCATCGTCAGCCTGAGCAAGCGCCGTGGCTTCGTTTTCCCCTGCAGCGAGATCTACGGCGGCCAGAAGGCCGCCTGGGACTACGGGCCGCTGGGCGTCGAACTGAAGGAGAACATCAAGCGCCAGTGGTGGCGCGCGATGGTCACCTCCCGGGAGGACGTGGTCGGCCTCGACTCCTCGGTGATCCTGGCCCGCGAGGTCTGGGAGGCCTCCGGTCACGTCGCCACGTTCACCGACCCGCTCACCGAGTGCACCTCCTGTCACAAGCGCTACCGCGCCGACCACCTGGAGGAGGCGTACGAGGCCAAGCACGGCCACCTGCCGGCCAACGGCCTGACCGACCTCAACTGCCCCAACTGCGGCAACAAGGGCACCTTCACCGAGCCCAAGCAGTTCTCCGGGCTGCTGTCCACCCACCTGGGCCCGACCCAGGACTCGGGCGCCGTGGCCTACCTGCGCCCGGAGACGGCACAGGGCATCTTCACCAACTTCTCCCAGGTGCAGACGACCTCGCGCCGCAAGCCGCCGTTCGGCATCGCCCAGACCGGCAAGTCCTTCCGCAACGAGATCACGCCCGGCAACTTCATCTTCCGGACCCGCGAGTTCGAGCAGATGGAGATGGAGTTCTTCGTCAAGCCGGGCGAGGACGAGACCTGGCACGAGTACTGGATGCAGCAGCGCTGGGACTGGTACCGGGGCCTCGGCATGCGCGAGGAGAACATGCGCTGGTACGAGCACGCCAAGGAGAAGCTGTCCCACTACTCGAAGCGCACCGTCGACATCGAGTACCGCTTCAACTTCGGCGGCACCGAGTACTCCGAGCTCGAGGGCATCGCCAACCGCACGGACTACGACCTCAAGGCCCACAGCCAGGCCAGCGGCCAGGACCTGTCGTACTTCGACCAGGAGGCCGGTGAGCGCTACTTCCCGTACGTCATCGAGCCCGCGGCGGGTCTCAACCGCGCCATGCTCGCCTTCATGCTCGACGCGTACAACGAGGACGAGGCCCCGAACGCCAAGGGCGTGATGGAGAAGCGCACCGTCATGCGCCTCGACCCGCGCCTGGCGCCGGTCAAGGTCGCCGTCCTGCCGCTGTCGCGCAACCCGCAGCTCTCGCCGAAGGCCAAGGGCCTCGCGGCCGACCTGCGCCGCCACTGGAACATCGAGTTCGACGACGCCGGCGCCATCGGCCGCCGCTACCGCCGTCAGGACGAGATCGGCACCCCGTTCTGCGTGACCGTCGACTTCGACACCCTCGAGGACAACGCGGTCACCGTGCGCGAGCGCGACACCATGAAGCAGGAGCGCGTCTCGCTGGACCAGGTCGAGGCCTACCTCGGCGGCCGGCTGCTCGGCTGCTAGATCCGCACCGCACCCGGACGTACGCGAAAGGCGCCCGGCCACCCCCCTCGGGGGTGGCCGGGCGCCTTCGTGCGTCCGCGGGGCGGGGCGCTCAGGCCTCCAGGCCGCGCAGGATCAGGTCGTTGACCGCGGAGAACGCGGCGTCGATGCCCGGGGCGAACCACTCGGCGGCGTACGCCGGGTCGTGGAAGCGGACGGTCGCGTCCCACACCGCCTGCGCGGCGGCATCGGGGTCACCGGCGGCGAACTCGCCGGCGGTCACGCCGTCCCGGACGATCCGCGCGAGGAGCCCGACCATGAAGGCGACGTGCTGGGCGACCACCGCGCTGTGCTCGACGGTGAGCGCCATGTACGTGGCGAACAGCTCGGGATCGCCGCCGGCCTTGCGCCGCTTGGCCGCGAACAGCGCCTCCAGCCAGGCGCGCAGCCGCTGCGGCCCCGGGCGGCCGTCGTCCTGCGCTATCGCGGTCAGCTCCGCGTGGGCCTGGTCCAGCCATCGCTGGGTGACCGCCTCCCGCAGCGCGGCCTTGGTGCGGAAGTGCCGGTAGACGCTGCCGTGGCTGACCCCGAGGGCGCGCGCCACGTCGACCACGGTCGCCTTGGCCGGGCCGTAACGGCGCAGCACCTCCTCCGTGGTCTCCAGGATGCGTTCGGCGGTCAGCGTCTCGGGTGGCATGGTCGTCATTCTCCCAGGGCCGGGCGGGTGCCGGTCAGTGCCGCTGCTCACTGTCCAGGTGCGCCATCTGGGACTCCGGGTAACGCTCGCCCGCGGCCGCGTCGGCCGGGACCGCGGTCTCGATCGCCGCCAGGTCGGCCGCGTCGAGGGTCACGTCCAGCGCGCCCAGTGCCTCGGTCAGCCGCTCGCGGGTGCGGGCGCCGACCAGCGGGACGATGTCCTCGCCCCGGGACAGCACCCAGGCGATGGCGGTCTGGGCGACGGTGACGCCCTTCTGCTCCGCGATCTTGCGCAGCGCCTCCACCAGACCGAGGTTGTGCTCCAGGTTCTCGCCCCGGAAGCGGGGGCTCATCGCGCGGAAGTCGTTGCCGGCCAGCTGCCGGTCACGGGTGAAGTGGCCGCTGATCAGACCGCGGGACAGCACGCCGTACGCCGTGACGCCGATGCCCAGTTCGCGGGCGGTCGGCAGGATCTCGTCCTCGATGCCGCGGGAGATCAGCGAGTACTCGATCTGCAGGTCACTGATCGGGGCCACGGCCGCGGCCCGGCGCAGGGTGGCGGCGCCGACCTCGGACAGGCCGATGTGGCGCACGTAACCGGCCTGGACGAGCTCCGCGATGGCGCCGACGGTCTCCTCGATCGGGACGGCGGGGTCGACCCGGGCGATGCGGTAGACGTCGATGTGGTCGGTGCCCAGGCGCTGCAGCGAGTACGAGGCGAAGTTCCTGACGGCCTGGGGGCGGCCGTCGTAGCCCAGCCACGTGCCGTCGGGGCCGCGCAGGGCGCCGAACTTGACGCTGATCAGCGCCTTCTCGCGGTCGGCCGGGGAGGCCGCGCGCAGGGCTTCGCCGATGAGCATCTCGTTGTGGCCCATGCCGTAGAAGTCGCCGGTGTCGATCAACGTGACGCCCGCGTCGAGGGCGGCGTGGATCGTGGCGATCGACTCGCCGCGGTCGGCGTCGCCGTAGAGCGCGGACATGCCCATGGCGCCGAGGCCGAGCGCGGAGACGGTGGGGCCGGTGGAACCGAGGGTGCGGTTCTGCAAGGGGACTCCTTGGTCGGGATGAGGAGGTCGTGCGGGGATGCCGACAACAGTGACACATGCACTGACAGATTTCAATATCTGTCAGTGAATGGCTGTCACTCCGGTACGGGCCGGTCCCTCCCCGCGGCCCCTCAGGCCACCTGGCGCGGCAGCCGCAGGCTGGCGAGCGCCGTCACGACCACCGCCGCGAGCTGCACGACCAGCACCGTGACCAGTGCCTCCCGCGTCCCGTGCGAGGGGACCAGGGCGAGGAAGAGCGTGCCGAGGGTGGCCACGCCCAGGGCCAGCGCCGACTGCTGGGTGGTGACCATGACCCCGCTGCCCACGCCGGCCCGCTCGGCCGGTACGTCCGCGAGCACCAGCCGGAACAGCACCGGCAGTTGCAGCCCCTGGCCGAGGCCGGCGATCGCCACACCCGGCAGCAGGGCCCACGCCGTCATCCCGGGTTCCCAGCTGCGGGCCACGGTCAGCGCCAGCACCGTGACGCCGACGCCCTGCAGGACACCTCCCGCGGTGACCACGCGCCCGCCGTACCGGCCCACCAGGCGTGGCCCGGCCAGCGAGGCCAGGAAGAACGCCACGGCCATCGGCACGAGCGTGGTGCCCGCCTCCACCGGTCCGTACCGCAGGCCCTGCTGCAGGGCGACCGCGATCACGAACATGAAGCCGCCGAAGCCGATGGAGAACGGCACCAGCAGCGGCAGCGCCCGCCGCATCCCGGTGAGCGCGAACAGGCTCGGCGGCACGAGCGGGATCCGCCCGGCCCGGTCGGCCCGCCGCTCGACCAGGAAGAACGCCAGGGCCGCGAACGGGAAGACGGCCAGCGACACCCACGTCCACGCCGGCCAGCCGGCCGCCCGGCCCTCGGTCAGCGGAACCAGCAGGGTCACCAGCGACACCGCCAGCAGCAGGGTGCCCGGCCGGTCGACCGGCGCGGGGCGGTCGGAGCGGGTCTCCGGCACCGAGCGCACCGCGAGCAGCAGCCCGGCCGCCGCGACCGGCACGTTGACCAGGAAGACCGCGCGCCAGCCGGTGCCCGCGATGTCCGCGGCGACCAGGACGCCGCCGAGGATCTGGCCCGCGACCATGGACAGGCCCGCGGTCGCGCCGTACAGGCTCAGCGCCTTGGCCCTGCGGTGGCCGGCGGTCGCGGAGTGGATGGTGGCCAGTACCTGGGGCAGCATCAGCGCGGCCGCCCCGCCCTGCGCGACCCGGGCGCCCACCAGCACCCAGGCGTCGGGCGCCAGGCCGCAGGCGAGCGAGGTCAGGCCGAAGGCCGCCATGCCGGCGAGGAAGAGCCGGCGGCGGCCGAAGGAGTCGCCGAGCCGGCCGCCGAGCACCAGCAGCACGGCGTACGCCACGCCGTAGCCGGCCACGACCAGCTCCAGCACGGCGGCCCCCGCGTCGAGGTCGGTCTCGATGGCGGGCAGGGCGACGTTGACGATGAAGAAGTCGATGAGCGGCAGTGCCGCGCCCAGCAGCACGGTGAACAGGCCCAGCGGGCCGAGCGCCGGCGCGGCGGGGCCGGGCGGTGCCTCGGCGGCCGGTGGCGTGGTTCTCGCGGCCGGTGCCGGGCCGCCGGTGCCGACCCGGATGACGCGGGGGCGTACCTGGGCGCGGGAACGGAGGTCGGCGGAGACGGGGGCTTCGATGTGATCGGTCACGTATGCCACGATGACCTTGTTCCCAGGGGGGTACCAGAGAGCGTTTATCCAGGTATCGCGACCACCTGGCAATGGTTTGGGACGTCAGGCACTCTGGAGGTATGACGTCTCCCAGCGCCGCAGCGCGGAGCGAGCTCGCTTCCTTCCTCCGCAGCCGCCGTGAACGGATCTCCCCCGAGCAGGTCGGACTCCCGCCCGGCCGCCGCCGCCGCACCCCCGGGCTGCGGCGCGAGGAGGTGGCACAGCTCGCCGCGGTAGGGGTGACCTGGTACACCTGGCTCGAGCAGGCCCGGGAGATCCAGATCTCCGCCCAGGTGGCCGACTCCATCGCCCGGGCCCTGATGCTGGACCCGAACGAGCGCACCCACCTCTTCCTGCTCGCCGGGGTGCCGGACCCCAATCCACGCGCCCAGTGCCCGGGGATGTCGGACCAGATCCGGGAGATGCTGGCGAAGCTGGAGCCGCTGCCGGCCGCGGTCCTCAACAGCCGTACCGACGTCATCGCCCACAACCGCACCTACGCGCGGCTGGTCGACGACCTCGACCGGCTCCCCTTCGAGGACCGCAACATCATGTGGCTGGCCTTCACCGACCCCGCCTGGCGCGAGGGCCTGCCGGACTGGCACGAGACCAGCCGGCAGCTGGTCGCCAAGTACCGTGCGGCGATGGCCGAGCATCTTGCGGAGCCCGCGTGGAAGTCCCTGGTCAAGCGGCTGGAGCAGGCCTCCCCGGAGTTCTGCGAGCTGTGGGAGCGGCATGAGGTGCAGGAACCGGAGAACCGCACCAAGCGCTTCCTCAACCCCCGGGTCGGTCTGCTGACCTTCCACTTCACGCATCTGTGGCTCGGTCCCAGCCAGGGCCCCCGGCTGGTCACCTACTTCCCGGCGGACGCCGCCACCCGCGAACGGCTGGACCGGCTGTACGAGATCGCCCGGTCCGCGCCGAGCGCTATGCCGATGCCGGTGTGAGCAGCCGCTGCCGCGCCTCCATGAGGGCGAAGCCCAGCAGGTTCAGGCCACGCCACCGGTCGGGATCGGCGGCGTGCTCGTCGTCGGCGGCCAGGCCGATGCCCCATATCCGGTCCACGGGGCTGGCCTCCACCAGCACGCGCGAGCCGGTGCCCAGCAGGTAGTCCCGCAGGGCCGGGTCCTGGCCGAACTTGGCGACGTTGCCCGCCACGACCAGTTCCTCGCGGTGCCGCTCCCAGGTCGCGTTGTCGAAGCCGCGCACCTGCCGTCCCAGTGTCTTCGCGGCGTGCGGGTGCGGGGCGGCGAGGATCCCGGCGAGGGTCCGGTCGTCGTCGAAGAGCCGGGCCTTGCCGGCCATCATCCAGTGCTCCGCCGTGGCGTAGCCGATGCCGTCGACGGTGAATTCCGAGGGCCACCACTGGCTCAGGCAGCCCGCGCCCACGCTGCCGTCGCGCTGCGGCTGATGGCCCCAGAAGAACAGGTACTTCGGCCGGACGCCACGCGCGGTCAGTGCCGTCAGCGCAGCCCGGGAACGGGCGTCGCGGGGCTCGGTGATCTGCGTCGTCATGGCACCGACCGTAGCGCCGGGCACCGACAACGGCCCCCGGTTTTCCCGGCTCACCCCGGGGCCGACCCCAGCAGCTTGGTCACCACCCGGTCCAGCGCCGCGAGTTCCTCCGTGTCCAGCTCCACCAGGCCCGATGGGGGAGTGCCCAGGATGCGGTCGGCCTCCTGCGCCGCCGCGGCGCCCTCGGGTGTGACGCTCAGGAGCTTGCGGCGCCGGTCGCGCGGGTGCGGTGTGCGTTCCACCAGCCCGCGCCGGACGAGGTCGTCGACGACCAGCGTGACGTACGGGCGGTCCGTCATGAGGTCGGCGGCGAGGTCGCCCGGCGTCACGGGGGCCGCCGCGATCCGGCGCAGCGCCTTGACGCGGAAGAAGCTCATGCCGAGGGCGTCGGCGACCTCGCGGCGCCGTTCGTTGCGTTCGAGGACGAGCGTGCGCAGGTCGCGCCACACCCGGGTGGCCGTGGCCTCGTTCACCGGGCGCCCACCGGCTCGCGGGCGGCGTCCGCGCCGAGCCGCTTCGCGGCGCGTTCCGCGGTTGCCGCCGCCCAGTGGCCCGAGGTCAGCCACCCCAGCGCCAGGATCGCCACACCGCAGCCCGTGATGATCCACCACGCCGTGAGGTCGAGTCCGGCGGCGAGCGCGGCGCCGATGACGGCCACGCCCAGGGACTGCCCGACCTGCCGGCTGGTGGAGGCCACCGCCGCGGCGACCCCGGCCTGGGTCCGCGGCATGCCGGAGACGGCGGTGTTGGTGATCGGGGCGTTGACGAAGCCGAAGCCGATGCCGAACAGGACGTACGCGGTGAACAGCTTCGCGTCCGAGGCGGTCGCGTCCAGCGCGGCGAACATCACTCCGCTCGCCGTGGTGGCCAGGCCCGCCAGCAGCAGCGGCAGGCGCGGGCCGCGGCTGCCGACCATGCGCCCGGACAGCGGGGCGCAGACCAGGGCCATGGCCGCCATCGGCAGCAGGTGCAGACCGGCGTCCAGGGCGGACATGCCGCGCTGGTCCTGGAGGTACAGGGTGTTGAGGAAGAGGAAGCCGGCGAGGGCCGCGAAGGCGCTCACCGCTATCACCGTCGCCCCGCTGAAGGGTGCGCTGCGGAAGAAGCGCGGATCGATCAGCGGTTCCCTGCGCCGCCGTTCGTACGGGACCAGGGCCACCGCGGAGCACAGGGCGAGCACGAGGCAGCCGACGATGACCGGGGAGCCCCAGCCCGCCGCGGGCGCCTCGATGATGGCGTACGTCAGCGAGCCGAGCAGCGCGATGACCATCAGCTGCCCGACCGGGTCGATCCGGCGTGGCCGGGGGGCACGGGACTCGGGCACGTACAGCGCGGTGAGCACCAGGGCGAGCAGGCCGATGGGCAGGTTGATCCAGAACACCGAGCGCCAGCCGACCGACTCCACCAGCGCGCCGCCGATGATCGGCCCGGCGGCCATGCTGATGCCGACGACGCCGCCCCACGCCCCGATCGCCCGCGCGCGCTCGCGCGGATCGGTGAAGACGTTGGTGATGATCGACATCGCGACGGGGTTGAGCATCGAGCCGCCGACCGCCTGCAGCATGCGGAAGACCACCAGCCATTCCAGGCTGGGGGCGATGCTGCAGAGCCCGGAGGCCACGGTGAAGATCACCAGGCCGACGCGGAAGATCCGTCGGCGGCCGATCCGGTCGGCGGTCGAGCCGGAGAGCATGAGCAGCGAGGCCAGCACGAGCGTGTAGGCGTCGATGGTCCACTGCAGTCCGGAGATGGAGGTGTGCAGGTCCCGGCGCATGGCGGGCAGCGCGACGTTGAGGATGGTGTTGTCGAGGCTGACGATCAGCAGGCTCATGCAGCAGACGGCCAGCACCAGCAGACGTCTGCGCCGGCTCAGCTCGGGCATCGGCCGTTCCCGTCTCCGTGGTCGGTGCTATCGGTGGATTGATTGTACATGTGTAACCATTTCACGCTACACCCAATCCCCCCCCCGGGTGATACGGGAGAATGGTCCACATGACTGCTGACGCCACCGCTCCCGCACTCCGCATCGGCCCGCACACCGTGTGGCCCCCGGTGGTGCTGGCACCGATGGCGGGGATCACCAACGCGCCGTTCCGCACGCTGTGCCGCGAGTTCTCCGGCGGCAAGGGGCTCTTCGTCTCGGAGATGATCACCACCCGTGCCCTCGTCGAGCGCAACGACAAGACGATGCAGCTGATCCACTTCGACGGCACCGAGAAGCCCCGTTCGATCCAGCTGTACGGGGTGGACCCGGTCACCGTCGGCAAGGCGGTCCGGATGATCGTCGACGAGGACCTCGCCGACCACATCGACCTGAACTTCGGCTGCCCGGTCCCGAAGGTGACCCGCAAGGGCGGCGGCTCGGCCCTGCCCTACAAGCGCAACCTGCTCCGCTCGATCCTGCGCGAGGCGGTCGGCAACGCGGGCGACCTGCCGGTCACCATCAAGATGCGCAAGGGCATCGACGACGACCACACCACCTACCTGGACGCCGGCCGGATCGCGGTCGAGGAGGGTGTCACCGCCGTCGCGCTGCACGGCAGGACCGCCGCCCAGCACTACGGCGGCACGGCCGACTGGGAGGCGATCGCCCGCCTCAAGGAGCACGTCCCGGAGATCCCGGTGCTGGGCAACGGCGACATCTGGAGCGCCGCGGACGCCGTCCGGATGATGCGGGAGACGGGTTGCGACGGTGTCGTCGTCGGCCGCGGCTGCCTCGGCCGCCCGTGGCTCTTCGGCGACCTCGTGGCCGCCTTCGAGGGCGGCGGCGCCCCCGCCGCCCCGACGCTGCGCGAGGTCGCCGGCGTCATGCGGCGGCACGCCGGGCTGCTGGGGGAGTGGTTGGGCGACGAGGGGCGCGGCGTCATCGACTTCCGCAAGCACGTCGCCTGGTACACCAAGGGCTTCTCGGTCGGCTCGGAGATGCGCCGCAAGCTCGCGATGACCTCCTCCCTCGCCGAGCTCGACGCCCACCTCGCCGACCTCGACCTGGACCAGGAATGGCCGGATGGCGCCGAGGGACCGCGCGGCCGGACGGCCGGGAGCAAGCGCGTGGTGCTCCCGGACGGCTGGCTGGAGGACCCGTACGACTGCTCGGTGGTCGTCGGCGCCGACGCCGAGCTGGACACTTCGGGCGGCTGAGGACGTTTCGCCGGTCCGCGGGGACGTCCGGACTGTAAGACGAACCGCGGGCAGAGCGAGTGATTCTCGCCACGCCTGATAGGGGTATCGCTCAAATGAGCACCCCGAGTGTCACCACACCTCTCCAATGAGTGGCACTGAGTGTCATCGTTGTCGTGGCCACATGGTCAAGTCATCCCTCACGTGGAGTGACCGGCTCCGAGCGCGGCGATCACGTGGCGAGAGCATGTGTTCGATGGTTGAACGCATCCTCCGTTCACCCGGAGGGACGCCATGACTTTCGATCTCTCGGCGGATGGGTGGTTACGACCGTGTGACCTGGTGATTGACGTACTGCAGCGCCTTCGAGATGGGTACGCTCCCCGCCGTCAGGGCATCCCGGCCGCGAGGAGCGAGTCCCGTGTCGGAAGAACAAGTAATCCAGAAGTTCGTCTACGACTTCACTGAGGGCAACAAGGACCTCAAGGACCTGCTCGGCGGCAAGGGCGCGAACCTCGCCGAGATGACCAACCTCGGCCTGCCCGTCCCTCCGGGCTTCACGATCACCACCGAGGCGTGCAAGGTCTACCTGGAGTCGGGCGCCGCACCCGCGGCGCTGCGCGACGAGGTGAGTGCGCACCTCGAGGCGCTCGAGCAGAGGATGGGCAAGAAGCTCGGTCAGGCGGACGACCCGTTGCTCGTCTCCGTCCGTTCGGGGGCGAAGTTCAGCATGCCGGGCATGATGGACACGGTCCTCAACATCGGCCTGTCCGACGCCTCGGTCGCGGGCCTGGCCGCGCAGGCCGGCAACGAGCGCTTCGCGTGGGACTCCTACCGGCGCCTCATCCAGATGTTCGGCAAGACCGTGCTGGGTGTCGACGGCGAACTCTTCGAGGACGCGCTGGAGGACGCCAAGCGCGCCAAGGGCACCCACGACGACCTCGACCTGGACGCGGGCGACCTGCAGGGCCTGGTCGAGCAGTTCAAGGCCGTCGTCGCCAAGGAGACCGGGCGGGACTTCCCGCAGGAGCCGCGCGAGCAGATGGACCTGGCCGTCCGTGCCGTCTTCGACTCGTGGAACGGCGAGCGCGCCAAGCTCTACCGCCGCCAGGAGCGCATCCCCGGCGACCTCGGCACGGCCGTCAACGTCTGCTCCATGGTCTTCGGCAACCTCGGTTCCGACTCCGGCACCGGCGTCGCCTTCACCCGCGACCCGGCCACCGGCCACCAGGGCGTGTACGGCGACTACCTGAGCAACGCGCAGGGCGAGGACGTCGTGGCGGGCATCCGCAACACCGTGCCGCTCGCCGAGCTGGAGCAGCTGGACAAGACGTCCTACGACCAGCTGATGCAGATCATGGAGACCCTCGAGACGCACTACAAGGACCTGTGCGACATCGAGTTCACCATCGAGCGCGGCAAGCTGTGGATGCTGCAGACCCGCGTCGGCAAGCGCACCGCCGCCGCCGCCTTCCGCATCGCCACCCAGCTGGTCGACCAGGGCCTGATCGACGAGGCCGAGGCGCTGCAGCGGGTCAACGGCGCGCAACTGGCGCAGCTGATGTTCCCCCGCTTCGACGAGAAGGCGAAGGCCGAGCGGATCGGCTGGGGCATCGCCGCCTCACCGGGCGCGGCCGTCGGCAAGGCCGTCTTCGACTCGTACACCGCCGTGAAGTGGTCGCGCTCCGGCGAGAAGGTCATCCTCATCCGCCGCGAGACCAACCCCGACGACCTCAACGGCATGATCGCGGCCGAGGGCATCCTCACCTCGCGCGGCGGCAAGACCTCGCACGCGGCCGTCGTCGCCCGCGGCATGGGCAAGACCTGCGTCTGCGGCGCCGAGGAGCTCGAGGTCGACACCAAACGGCGCCGGATGACCGCGCCCGGCGGGGTCGTCGTCGAGGAGGGCGACGTCCTGTCCATCGACGGCTCCTCCGGCAAGGTCTACCTCGGCAAGGTGCCGGTCGTGCCGTCCCCGGTCGTGGAGTACTTCGAGGGCCGCATGCACGCCGGCGCCGACGACGCCGACGAGCTGGTGCGGGCCGTGCACCGGATCATGGCGTACGCGGACCGGGTCCGCCGGCTGCGGGTGCGCGCCAACGCCGACAACGCCGAGGACGCCTCCCGCGCCCGCCGCTTCGGCGCCCAGGGCATCGGCCTGTGCCGCACCGAGCACATGTTCCTCGGCGAGCGCCGCGAGATGGTGGAGCGGCTGATCCTCGCCGACACCGACTCCGAACGCGACAAGGCGCTCTCCGCGCTGCTGCCGCTGCAGCGGTCCGACTTCATCGAGCTCTTCGAGGCGATGGACGGGCTGCCGGTGACGGTGCGCCTGCTGGACCCGCCGCTGCACGAGTTCCTGCCCGACATCACCGAACTGTCGGTGCGGGTCGCGCTCGCCGAGTCCCGCAAGGACGCCAACGAGAACGACCTGCGCCTGCTGCAGGCCGTCCACAAGCTCCACGAGCAGAACCCGATGCTCGGCCTGCGCGGTGTCCGCCTCGGGCTGGTCATCCCCGGTCTGTTCGCCATGCAGGTACGGGCGATCGCCGAGGCCACCGCGGAGCGCAGGAACGCCAAGGGCGACCCGCGGGCCGAGATCATGATCCCGCTGGTGGGCACCGTCCAGGAGCTGGAGATCGTCCGTGAGGAGGCCGAGGCCGTCATCGCCGAGGTCGAGGCCGCCACGGGCACCGAGCTCAGCCTCACCCTCGGCACGATGATCGAGCTGCCCCGCGCCGCCCTGACCGCCGCTCAGATCGCCGAGGCCGCCGAGTTCTTCTCCTTCGGCACCAACGACCTGACCCAGACGGTCTGGGGCTTCAGCCGCGACGACGTCGAGGCGAGCTTCTTCACCGCCTACCTGGAGAAGGGCATCTTCGGCGTCTCCCCGTTCGAGACCATCGACAAGGAGGGCGTCGGCGCCCTCGTCCGCTCCGCCGCGGAGGCCGGCCGTGCCACCCGGCCCGACCTCAAGCTCGGCGTGTGCGGCGAGCACGGCGGCGACCCCGAGTCCGTCCACTTCTTCCACGAGGTGGGCCTGGACTACGTCTCCTGCTCCCCGTTCCGCATCCCCGTCGCCCGCCTGGAGGCGGGCCGGGCCGCGGCGCAGAGCAAGGGCAGCGACTGCCGGTAGCCCGGCCCGGAAGACCATCTCCCACCCTCACCGGGGGCGGCACCTTTGTGCGAAGGTGCCGCCCCCGCTTCCGTTCCGCCCGGCTACGAACGGAACGGGCCGCGCACCTCGTAGGTGATGCCGCCCGACGAACTGCCGCTCGTGCCGCGCTGCGAGGAGAAGTACAGCCGGGTGCCGTCGGGGGAGAAGGCGGGACCGGTGATCTCGGAGGCGGACTGGCCGCTGACCCGCAGGAACGGCGAGACGACGTCGTCCGGGGTGATCAGGCAGATCTCCATGGTGCCGCCGTCCTCGGCGACGTAGAGGTCCCCCGAGGAGCTGCCGGTGATGTTGTCCACACCCGTCAGCGGGGCGCTGCCGGAGACGAGGGAGTCGTCGTACGCCAGCGCGTAGGTGCCGGCGGCCAGGTCGAGCCGCCAGACGCGGTTGTCGCCCTTGGTGGTGAACCAGACGGTGTCGTCGGCGTAGTGGCAGCCCTCGCCGCCGTTGAACCTCTTCGCGCCGGACACCTGGCTGCGGGTGGCGGTCGGGGAGCCGTCGGGGTCGGGCACGTTCGCCCAGGTGAAGGAGCCCGAGGCGGCGGTGCCGGCGACCAGCACCTGCAGGGTCCCGGCCGACAGGTCGCCCCAAGTGGCCGGGACGAACCGGTAGAAGCAGCCGTTGGTCTCGTCCTCGGTCAGGTAGACCACCTCGCGCACGGGGTCGGCGGCGGCCGCCTCGTGCTTGAACCTGCCCATGGCGGCGCGGCGGACGGCCGCCTCCACGCCCCGGGGGTCGGTCTCGTACACGTGGCCGAGGCTGACCTCCTCGCAGGACAGCCAGCTGTTCCAGGGCGTCCTGCCGCCCGCGCAGTTCTGCCGGGTACCGGAGAGGATGCGGTAGGCGCCCGTGACGCTGCCCGAGGCGTTGAACCGCACCGCGCTCGCACCACCGTTCGGGTCGATCTCCGAGTTGGAGACGTAGATCCAGCCGGTGCCGTCGGCGAAGCACGCGCCGCCGTCGGGCGCGCTGTGCCAGGTGTACGACGTGCCCGCGACCTTCTGGCCGGAGCGGGCGACGACACGGCTGGTGAAACCGCCGGGCAGGGCGATGCCGTTGGCGTCGGGCGCCTGCAGCGCGCCGTAGGGGCCGACACCGGGCTGGGCGGGTGCGGCGTGGACCGCCCCGCGCATCAGGGTGCCGCCGAAGGCGGCCGCCGAGCTGCCGACCACCGCTCCGCGCAGGAAGGTTCGACGTTCCACGATCACTCCAGGGACGACGGGGTGGCCCGCCCGGACCCATCGCCGCGGGCGGGTCGCGCACCGGAAGGCTAGGGTGCGCCCCCCGACGTCTTCACCAACACAGCGTGAACCCCCCGCCACGGTCTGTCGGATTCACCGTCATGGCAGAGGGCGTGGGACGCGGCGGCTCACCCCGCCGCGGGCAGCTCGTAGCGGACGCCCGTCAGTTGTTCGGAGGCCGCCCACAGCAGCTCGCCCGCCCGGTCGTCGCGGGTCCACGGGGCGCGCCAGGAGGGGGCCGGGGAGCCGCGCCAGCCCTGGAAGCGGGGACCGGTGAAGGAGTCGGGGAGCACGCCGGGGGCCGTGGCGGCGTACAGCAGCGGGAGCGCGCCGGCGTCCGCGGACTGGGCGATCACCCGGTTGCCGAGGTTCACCACGCGTTCGACGGTCCGGCGGTTCTCCATGCGCGCGGCGCGGGTCTGCAACGCGGTGCTCGCGTAGCCGGGGTGCGCCGCCGCGACGACGGTGCCGGCGCCCGCGGCCGCCAGCCGCCGGGACAGCTCGTGGACGAAGAGCAGGTTGGCGCTCTTGGAACGGGCGTAGGCGACCCAACGGCGGTAGCGGCGCTCGCTGTTGAGGTCACCGGGGTCGATGGTGGCGACCGCGTGCATGCTGCTGGAGACGGAGACGACCCGCGCGCCCGGGGTGGACAGCAGGCGCGGCAGCAGCAGCCCGGTGAGGGCGAAGTGGCCGAGGTGGTTCACACCCATCTGGGTCTCGAAGCCGTCGGCGGTGGTGCCGTGCGGCAGGGCCATCACACCGGCGTTGTTGACCAGCAGGTCAAGCCCGGTGCCGTCGTACCCGGCGGCGAAGGCGCGCACCGAGGACAGGTCGCCCAGGTCGAGGTGACGGTATCCGGCGCGGGCGTCGGGCACCTCGGCCTTCAGGCGGTCGACGGCCTCCTTGCCGCGCGTCTCGCTGCGGCAGGCGAGCAGCACCCTGGCGCCCCTGCGGGCGAGCTCGCGGGCGGTGCAGTAGCCGATGCCGCTGTTCGCACCGGTGACGACGGCCGTGCGGCCGCTCTGGTCGGGGATGTCGTGCGCGCTCCAAGCCATGCGGGCCAGCGTAGGGCCGCCGCGCCGCCCTCCACACGGGTGCGCGACGGCCCGTCGGCGTCAGGAGTGCGGGGGACGGTCCTCGCCGGTGCCGCCGGTGCCGCCGGTGCCGAACTCGTCGCCCAGCTTGTCCTGAGCGGTGTCGACCTGGCGCTGGTACTTCCCGCCGGTCTTCTCGTCCAGCATGTCGCCGCCCTTGTCGATGCCCTTCTGGGACTGGCTCTCGTGGCCCTTCAGCTTGGCCTTGATCTTGTCGAACATGGACATCGCTGTCCTCCTCGCCGTGAGTGGCACTTCTCTCAGCATCACCGCCCCGCCGAAGATCCGCATCCGGAACCCGCGAGTGGTCGAAGTCGCAGGTCAGAGCGGTGACGCGGGGCGTGAAGCGCGGCGTGGCCGGGGCCGGACGCCGTGCCCGGACCCCGGAGCCGCAGTCACGGGGACCACCGGCCGGGGGCGTCCCGTGGCGGCGGCGCACCGGCGGCGAGGCCCGCCGTCCGAAGCCCCCGGGCAGGGGTCGCGGGGCGGTGGCACACGCGCCGTCCAGCGCACGGCGGTTGCCGCCGAGGGCCACGGGCCCCGGGCGGTCGACGCGAGGTGCGGCCGCGGCGGGCGCTCGTGCGGTTGCACATGCCTGCGGGCTGGGCCGCGGTGTGAGGGGCGGATTGCGGGCGCTCGCGTGGTGGTCTCGTGTCGGCAGCGATCCGGGGTGACCCATTGTGCCGGTGCGGCCGCCTGCCCCAACAGGGGAGCCCGGCGGGTCCGACGTTTCGCTCTGGGAGGGGAGACGCGGCAGTGGCGTCGGAGGGCGACCGGAATCCGGGTCTGGGTGCGAGGCGCCGTGCCGGGCGGGGGCGACCGTCGGGTTCGCCGTCGCGCCGGGCCCATCGGGACGCGTGCCGGACGGGCGGCCGGTCAGGGGGCGGGGGACACCCGGCCGCCGATGTCGACGGTGCCGTCGGGGTGGACCCGGGTCAGGATCTGTGAGCCCACGCCCTGGCGGACGTCCAGCGGGCGTCCCAGCTCGCCGGTGAGCACGAGCGCCGCGGCGCCCGTCGCCTCGTCCTCCACGATCCCGTCGCCGCGGCGCGGGAAGGCCCGTGCCCGGACGCGTCCGGCCGCCTCGTCCGCCCAGGCCCAGGCGTAGAGCCAGCCCTCACCGGGCGGTGGCGCGGGGAGCGCGTCCACCTCCTCGGGTGAGCCGAACCGCTGGGTGCGACGCCCCGACGCCCACTCCGCTCGCGCGCGCACCCAGGTGAAGGCGCCCTCCGTCCAGGCCTTCACCTCGCCGGCCGGCGGCCGCAGCACCTCGGCCCCGAGCAGCCACGCCGTCCCCACCGTCGGATGGCCCGCGAAGGGCAGCCGCACGCTCGGCGTCCAGATGTCGACGACGCCGCGTGCGGCGTCGTCGACGAACACGGTCTCGCTGTAGCCGAGCTCCGCGGCGAACCGCTGCCGCGCCTGCGTCCCGGGTACGGACGCACCGTCCCGTACCACCCCGAGCAGGTTCCCGCCCCGCCCCTCGGGGCCGATGAACACGCGCAGCACCTCGACCTCGGCCATGGACCGATTCAAGCAGGTGCCCGGCCCGTCACCGCACCCGCACCGGGAAGGCCGGCACCGAGACCGCCTCGTCGTCGAGGCAGCGGCCGTCCTCCAGGTCGAAGCGCTGCTTGAGCAGCGGGGAGGCGACGAAGGCCCGGCCCTCGGCGGTGGAGCCGAGCAGGCCGCGGGACAGGACGTAGGCGCCGGTGAAGGGGTCGCGGTTGTCGATGGCGTACGGGCGCCCGTGCCGGTCGGTGAAGAGGGCCGCCTGCCGGCCGTCGGGGAGGAGGGCGGCGACGCCGCGGCCGGGGGTGAGGGCGTCGTGGTCGCAGACGGCGAACCAGCCGGCGGTTCCGGGGAGGAGGACTTCGACGTTCATGCGGTGGTGGTCCCTTCGAGGGTGCGGACGGGGAGCACGGGGCCGGCGAGCAGGTCGAGGTCGGGCTTGACCTGGTCCCGCTCGGGGACGAAGCGGACCGAGGGGTCGGGCACGCCGGGCGCGTTGACGAAGGAGACGAAGCGCCGCAGCCGCTCCGGGTCCCCCAGCGTCTGCGCCCACTCGTCGCGGTAGTGGGCGACGTGGTCGGCCATCAGCCGCTCCAGCTCCCCGCAGATGCCGAGCGAGTCGTGGACGACGACGTCGCGTACGTGGCCGAGCCCGCCCTCGATCCGCTCCAGCCAGGCGGAGGTGCGCTCCAGGCGGTCGGCGGTGCGGATGTAGAACATCAGGAATCGGTCGACCAGCCGGACCAGTTCGGCGTCGCTCAGGTCCTGGGCGAGCAGGTCCGCGTGACGCGGGGTGGCGCCGCCGTTGCCGCCGACGTAGAGGTTCCAGCCGCTCGCGGTGGCGATGACGCCGAAGTCCTTGCTCCGCGCCTCCGCGCACTCGCGCTGGCAGCCGGAGACGGCGGACTTGAGCTTGTGCGGGGACCGCAGGCCCCGGTAGCGCAGTTCCAGGTCGATGGCCATGCGGACGCTGTCCTGCACGCCGTAGCGGCACCAGGTCTGCCCGACGCAGGACTTCACGGTGCGCAGCGCCTTGCCGTACGCGTGCCCGGACTCGAAGCCGGCGTCCACCAGCCGGGTCCAGATCATCGGGAGCTGGTCGACCCGGGCGCCGAACAGGTCGATCCGCTGACCACCGGTGATCTTGGTGTAGAGGCCGAAGTCGCGGGCCACCTCTCCGATGACGATCAGCTTCTCCGGGGTGATCTCCCCGCCCGGGATGCGGGGCACGATCGAGTACGACCCGTTTCTCTGCAGGTTGGCCAGGAAGTGGTCGTTGGTGTCCTGCAGCGCGGCCTGCTCGCCGTCCAGGACGTAGCCGGAGGCGCCGATCGCCGGGGCGAGCGAGGCGATGATCGACCCGACGGCCGGCTTGCAGACCTCGCAGCCGTCGCCGCCGCGTGCGCCCTCGCGGCCGTGACGGTCGAGCAGCTCGCGGAAACCGGTGATCCGCAGCGCCCGCACGATCTCGTAGAGCTCCTGGCGGGTCTGGGCGAAGCAGCCGCACAGCCCTTTGTCGACCTCGACGCCGGAGGCCTCCAGCTCGGCGGTGACCAACTGACCCAGCACCTTCACGCAACTGCCGCAGCCGGTCCCGGCCCTGGTGCACTTCTTCACCTCGGGGACCGTCGTGCAGCCGTGCTCCGTGACCGCGCCGCGGATCGTGCCCTTGGTGACGTTGTGGCAGGAGCAGATCACCGCCTCGTCCGGCAGCGCCGACGGGCCCAGCGCCACGGGGGTGCCCGCGCCCGCCGGGAGCACCAGCTGCTCCGCGGGGACCGGGGGCACCGAGCCGGTGAGCGGGCGCAGCATGCCGTACTGCTCGGCGTCGCCGACGAGGATGCCGCCCAGCAGCACGCCGTCCGGCGAGACGACCAGCTTCTTGTAGACCCCGGAGCGCGAGTCGGAGTAGACAACGTCGAGGCAGCCCGCGGTCGCGCCGTGGGCGTCGCCGAAGGAGGCCACGTCCACGCCGAGCAGCTTGAGCTTGGTGGAGGTGTCGGCGCCGGTGAAGGAGCCCTCCTGGCCGGCGATGGCCTTCGCCGCGGTCTCCGCCATGTCGTAGCCCGGCGCCACCAGGCCGTACACCCTGCCGTCCGAGGCCAGGGCGCACTCGCCGATCGCGTAGACCCGCGGGTCCTCGGTGCGGCAGGTCGCGTCGACGACGATCCCGCCGCGCTCGCCGACCGGCAGCCCGCACTCACGGGCGAGCTGGTCGCGCGGCCGTACGCCCGCGGAGAAGACCACCAGGTCGACGTCGAGCGACGAGCCGTCCGACAAGGCCATGGCCCGGACCGAGCCGTCGGCGGTCGTGACGATCTCCTGCGTGCCCACCCCCGTGTGGACGGTCACGCCCATGCCCTCGACCGTGCGCCGCAGCGCCTCGCCGCCGCCCTCGTCGACCTGCACCGGCATCAGCCGGGGCGCGAACTCCACGACGTGCGTGTCCAGTCCGAGCCCCTTGAGCGCGCCGGCCGCCTCCAGCCCGAGCAGCCCCCCGCCGACGACCGCGCCGGTGCGCGAGGTCATCGCGTACTCCTCGATCGCCAGCAGGTCCTCGATGGTGCGGTAGACGAAGCACCCCGTCGCGTCCTTGCCGGGGACCGGCGGCACGAAGGGGTACGAACCGGTGGCGAGCACCAGGGTGTCGTAGCCGACCGTGAGCCCGGAGCGGGCGGTGACGGTCCGGGCCCGGCGGTCCACGGCGACCGCCGGGTCGCCCAGGTGGAGTTCGATGCCGTGCTCCGCCATGAAGCCGGCCTCCACCAGGGACAGCCCCTCCGGGCCGGTGCCGGCGAAGTACGAGCTGAGGTGGACGCGGTCGTACGCCGGGCGGGGCTCCTCGCAGAGCACCACCACACGGGCGCGGGAGGTCAGGCCGCGGTCGGCCAGCGCCTCCAGGAACCGCTGTCCGACCATCCCGTGGCCGACGAGGACGATGGTGGGCGTGGTCATGTCAGGACCCTCCGTTGTCGGTGAGCAGGTGGAGCGGGGGAACGGGCAGCGGCTCGTCGCCCTCCCAGGTGCGGGCGAGCGCGCCCACGGTGCCGAGGTCGCCGAGGAGGATGCCGCCGACGAGGCGGTCACCGCGCAGGACGACCTTCCGGTACGCGCCGCGTGTGGCGTCGGCGAGGCGGAGCACGTCGTCGCCCGGGGCGGGCGTGGTCTCGCCGAAGGAGGCGATGTCCAGGGCCGCCGGGCCGTTGAGGGTGAGCCGGGTCAGCGAACGGGTGCCGCCGTACCGGGGCGCGGGGTCGGCCGTCAGGACGTCCGCCAGCGCGTCCGCCTGCTCGGTGGCCGGGCCCGCGAGGCCGTAGACGACGCCGCCGTGCTGGGCGCAGTCGCCGATCGCGTGGACCGACGGGTCCGAGGTGCGCAGCGCGTCGTCCACGACCACCCCCTTGGCGACCGCCAGCCCCGCCGCCTGGGCGAGCCCGACGCGCGGCCGGACGCCGCAGGCCAGCACGACCAGGTCGGTGCCGAGGCGGTAGCCGTCGGCGAGTTCGACCGCGGTGACCACGGACCGCGCCGCCCGGCCGTCGCCGGCGGCCCCGCGGGGCAGGGTCAGCGGGCGCGCCGCGGCGAACCCGCCTCCCGTACGCGCCGCCACGGACGGCCGCAGTCGCCGGGAGGGCCGCGCGACCCCGACCCCGTCTTCGTCCTGGGTCAGCAGACCACGCACCCGGCACTGGGTGTGCACCTCGACGCCCAGCCCCTCCAGGTGTGCACGCAGCAACTGCGAGGCGGCCTCGTCGAGATGACGTTCCATCAGATGCTCGCCCTGCGTGGCGACCACCACCTGCGCCCCGCGCGCCGCCAGCGCCCGCGCCGCCGACACCCCGAGCAGCCCGCCGCCGACGACCACCGCACGCGCCCCGGGACGCACCGCCGCCGAGAGCGCCAGGCAGTCGTCCATCGTCCGGAAGGCGTGCACCCCCTCCGGGAACGTGCCGCCGTCCTCCGCGAACAGCCCGCGCAGCGGCGGCAGCACCGGATTGGAGCCGGTCGCCAGCACCAGCCGGTCGTACCGGACCACGCCACCGTCGTCGCAGACCACGGCCCGCTCGTCGCGGTCGATCCGCACCACCCGGACACCCCGGCGCACCACCGTGCCGGGCACCCCCGGCAGCGCGACCACCTCCGGCGCGTACCGGCCCGCCAGCACCTCCGCGAGCAGCACCCGGTTGTACGGGGCGTGCCGCTCCTCGCCGATCACCGTGACGTCCGCGCCGGAGGGCGCCAGACGCTGCGCGAGGCGCGCCCCCGCCATTCCGCCGCCGACCACCACCATCCTCATGGCACGAGCCTGCGGCGCCGCTGTTACCCGGCCGCATCCCCGTCGTTTCCCCCGGGGAACAGTGCCCTCAGCGCCCGCCCGGCCCGACTGTGAGCCCGAAGCGGCCTCCGGCTACGGCCCGTCGACCCTGATCATGGCGATCCCGGGCCGGACCTTGGCCACCGACGCGAAGTCCTGATCGGCGTGGATCAGGGTCAGGCCGTGGGCCTCCGCGGTCAGCGCGATGAGGATGTCCATGGGCGACGGTCCCCTGTGGTGCCCGATGGCGATCAGATCACGCTGCACGGCGTGGATCCGGCGCCAGGGATCGTCGAGCGTCGGGCACCAGCCGAAGGTCCGGCGCAGTACGGCGAGAAACGGCTCGTACTCGCGATCGGAGCGCACACCGGTCATCAACTCGGCTTCGACCGGCGGACACATGGCGACCAGCCCCCGGGCCACATGCGTGGGCCACGGCTCGGGGATCTGCCACCGCAACAGGCGCCACACCGCCGAGGTGTCAGCGAGGTAGCTCATCGGCCGCCGCGCTCCTGCTCCGCCAGGTAGTCGAAGTCCAGGACGTCCTCGGCGTGCTCCTGGAGCCATGCGAGCCCGCGGGCACGGTCGTCGGCGCTCGTCCCGGCCGCTATCGACAGGGCCAGGTTGATCGTCTCGCGCTTCGTCTTGGTGCCGAGCTGCCGCTGGGCGAGGGCGAGCATCGCGTCGTCCAGATCGATGACCGTGCGTGCCATGACGACCTCCCGGTTGATATCAGGCAGGATGCCAGTATATCAACCGCGATATCAGGCGTCGATGGACCGCGGCTGCGCCCGCTCGACGCGGACCGCGCACACCTTGAACTCCGGCATGCGGGAGGTCGGGTCGAGCGCCGGGTTGGTGAGGGTGTTCGCCCTGCCCTCGCCCGCCCAGTGGAAGGGCATGAAGACCGTGTCCGGACGGATGGCGCGGTCCACCCGGGCCGGCGCCACCGCGCGGCCGCGGCGGGACGTGACGGCGACCGGGTCGCCCTCGGCGACACCGATGCGCTCGGCGAGGCGCGGATGGAGCTGCACGAACGGACCGGGCGCGGCGGCGTTCAGCTCCGCCACCCGCCGGGTCTGGGCGCCCGACTGGTACTGCGCCAGCACCCGTCCGGTCGTCAGGTACAGCGGGAAGTCCCCGTCCGGCTCCTCGGCCGCCGGCCGGTGCAGCACCGGCACGAACCTGGCCCGGCCGTCCGGCGTCGCGAACCGGTCGAGGAACAGCCGGGGTGTGCCCGGGTGCGCCCCGGCGTCCCCGGCCGGGACGTCCGGGCACGGCCAGAACACCCCGTCCTCCGCCTCGATGCGGCGGTAGGTGATCCCCGAGTAGTCCGCGGGCCCGCCCGCCGACGCGCGGCGCAACTCCTCGAAGACCTCCTCCGGGTCGGCAGGGAAGCCCTTCTCCCGGCCCAGGCGCGCGGCCAGCCCGTTCAGCACGTACAGGTCGCTGCGCACGCCCTCCGGCGGGTCCAGGGCCTTGTGCCGCAGCAGCACCCTGCCCTCCAGGTTCGTCGTGGTCCCCGTCTCCTCGGCCCACTGCGTCACCGGCAGCACCACGTCGGCCATCGCCGCCGTCTCCGACAGCACCACGTCGCATACGGCGAGGAAGTCCAGCGCCGCGATGCGCTCCGTGACGTGCGCCGCCCGCGGCGCGGAGACCACCGGGTTGGAGCCCATCAGCAGCAGGCCCTTCACGTCCCGGCCCAGCGCGTCCAGCAGCTCGTACGCGCTGCGTCCCGGCCCCGGCAGGTCGTCCGGGTCGACCCCCCACACCCGGGCCACATGGGCGCGCGCCGCCGGGTCGTCGAGCTTGCGGTAGCCGGGCAGCTGATCGGCCTTCTGGCCGTGCTCCCGGCCGCCCTGGCCGTTGCCCTGCCCCGTGAGACAGCCGTACCCCGACAGCGGGCGCCCCGCGCGGCCCGTCGCCAGGCACAGGTTGATCCACGCGCTCACCGTGTCCGTGCCCTTCGACTGCTGCTCCGGGCCGCGCGCGGTCAGCACCATCGCCTCCGGCACGCCGCAGAACAGCTCCACCGCCTCCCGGAGCCTGGGCACCGGCACCCCGGTGATCCGCTCGACCAGCTCCGGCCAGAGCGCCATCGCCGAGGCCCGCGCCTCCGGCCAGCCGGTCGTCCGCTCCGCGACGAAGTCCTCGTCCACGCGGCCCTCCGCGACCACCAGGTGCAGCAGGCCGAGCGCCAGGGCGAGGTCGGTGCCGGGGCGCGGCTGCAGGTGCAGGTCGGCGTGCTCGGCGGTGCGCGTACGGCGCGGGTCCACGACGATCAGGCGGCCGCCGTTCTCCTTCAGCTCCGTGAAGTAGCGCAGTGCGGGCGGCATCGTCTCGGCGAGGTTCGAGCCGACCAGGATCACGCAGCCCGTCCGCGGGACGTCCGCCAGCGGGAACGGCAGGCCCCGGTCCAGGCCGAAGGCCCTGGTGTGGGCGGCCGCGGCGGAGGACATGCAGAAGCGGCCGTTGTAGTCGATCTGGGACGTCCGCAGCACGACCCGGGCGAACTTGCCGAGGGCGTACGCCTTCTCGTTGGTCAGGCCCCCGCCGCCGAAGACGCCGACCGCGTCGGGGCCGTGCGCGGCCCGCACCCGCAGCAGGCCTTCCGCGACCCGGTCCAGGGCGTCCTCCCAGGGGGCCGGCTCCAGCCGCCCCGAGGCGCGGTCCCTGACCAGGGGCCCGGTCAGCCGTGCCTCCGGGGCCAGCACGGCGGGCGCGGTGCGGCCCTTGCCGCACAGGGCGCCCTTGTTCACGGGGAAGTCGCGCTCCACGACGTCCGGGATGCCGCTGCCCCCGGCGGTGCGGCGGAGGCCCATTCCGCACTGCAGGGCGCAGTAGGGGCAGTGGGTGTCGACGGTTCCGCTGGCGCTCATGCCGCCCACGATGCGGCGCCGGTGTTTCGCCCCACGGGCGGGGGCGTTACGCCCGGCGTACGGTGCGCTCCCTGCGGGGCTGTGCGGGGTGTGAGGGTGCGGCCCGTTGTCGTGTGCGGGTGCGTTGCGCCTGCGGCGGGCGGTTTCCCCGCCCGCCCGCCCGTTTGCCCGGCGCGGTTGGTGCGGGCTTCGCGCGGTTGGTGGTGGGCCGGGGTCGGGGCCTGCGGGGCTGGGCATTCTGGACCGCATATTTATGTGCATGGCGGGCGGTCCAGGTCGGACCCCGGATGCCGCACAACAAATACACGTCAGCGTCCAGAACGCCCACCCTCCCCCAGCCTTCGGCCGGGGGTGTCCCCAACTCCCCCGCCCCCTCCGTATCGTGCGGCGGCCAACGGCCGGTGGGGGTTCAGAGAGCGGTCCGGGGTTGCCGCAAGTGCCTCACTCACCCTCCACCGGCCGTCATGCGCCCATACGACGGGAGGGGGTGTGGCGGGGTGCGCCCATGGGGGTCCCCACGGCCGAAGGCTGGGGGAGACGAGCGGCGAACCCGGCGCCGAACAATGTTGGGGCAAACCGCGAGCGCTGTGGGGGTCCCCCCGGCCGAAGGCTGGGGGAGGGCGGGCGGCGGGGAAACCCCCAACCGCAACCACAACGCACCCGCACGCGGCGACACGGGGTACCCCGGTCCGGGTGGGGGGTCACCCCAGGGCGCGCTGGACGCCGGCCTCGCGGGGGCCGAGGAAGCGGGGGTCCGGGGTGAACGCGGCGTCGAACGCGGCCTTCACGGCTCCCGCGACCTCGCGGGTCCCCCCGTAGTACCAGGTCGCGTCGTGCCGCTCGTCGACCCCGATCCCGTACGCCTCGATCCCGGCCGCCCCGCACAGCGCCAGCGCCCGCCGTATGTGGAAGCCCTGGCTCACCAGCAGCGCCCTGTCGACGCCGAAGACGCGCCGGGCCCGGGCGCAGGAGTCCCACGTGTCGAAGCCGGCGTAGTCGAGGACGACCTTGTCACGGGGCACGCCGTGTGCGGCCAGGTAGTCCCGCATCGCGGTCGGCTCGTCGTAGTCGGTGCGGCTGTTGTCGCCCGTGACGAGGACCGCCCGCACCTTGCGCGCCGTCCACAGTTCGGCGGCCGCGTCGAGGCGGTGGGCCAGGTAGGGGGAGGGCTCGCCGTTCCACAGGCCCGCGCCGAAGACGACGGCGACGGGCTCCGCGGGGGCGTCCGCCACCGTACGGACCCGGTCGTCCGCGGTGACCTGGAGCCACGTCGCGGGCAGCAGCGCCAGTACGCCCAGGGCCACGGCGGCCCACAGCAGGTGCCGCCGCCCCCGTCTGGACCGCGGTAGCCGTGGCAGCCGCGCGAGCCGACGCAGACGCGGCAGCACGGCCCCCACGCGTACCCCTGGCGTCTTCCGGTTCAGGCTTCGTTCCACGTCCGAGTCGACGTCCCGTACGTCCCTGCGGTTCCATGAGGGTGATGCGTGACGACCATTCCCGCCTCCCGTTCTTCGTGTACGGGACCTTGCGGCCCGGCGAGATCAACCACTCCTGGCTGCTGCGCGGCCGGACGACGTCCGAGACGCCCGCCGTGCTGCACGGCGCGCTGCTCTTCGACGGTCCGGGCTACCCGTACGCCGTGGCCGACGACCGCGGCCGCATCCACGGCGACGTCATCCATCCGGTCGAAGACCTGTACCAGGAGGTGCTCGCGGACCTGGACCGCCTTGAGGAGTACAGCCCGGGCGCCGCCGGAAACCTGTACGAGCGGGTGGTCCGCGACGTGCGCACCTACGCCGGGCGGACGGTGCCCGCATGGGTGTACCTGGCGGCCGCGGACCACGAACGGGAGCTGCGCGAGAAGGGGCGCCCCATCGAGGGCGGGGACTGGAAGCGCCGCTGACGCACGCTCCGCGGGCGCCCCTCACACCCGCCCGCACGGAGTGTGAAGCGGCGGAAACCAGTCGTCATCTCGGTGCAACGGGGTGGCAACCCCCGCTCGCCACACTCGGTGCATGACGGCCGAGGAACCCGCGCCGCACGGCGTGCCAGGACCGGACCACTTCGACAGCACGGCGCAGCTCATGTCCCGGATCACCACGCAGCTCAGCAGCCAGCTCTCCCGGGTGACGCTGCGCTCCGCGGCCCCCCGCCGCCCGGTCCTGGTCGCCGTCGCGCACGGCAGCCGCGACCCGGAGGCGCTGCGCACCGCGCACGCCCTGCTGGAGCGGATCAGGGACCTGCGCCCGGGGCTTTCGGTGCGGCTCGGCCACATCGAGATCGACGAGCCGTCGCTGGACGACACCCTTGCGGCCCTGCGCGGCGAGGCCGTCCTGGTGCCGCTGATGCTGACCCGCGGCCACCACGTCAAGCGGGACGTCCCCGGGGCGCTGGCCCGTGCGCGGCACCTGAGGGGGCGGGTCGCGGCGCCGCTCGGCCCGCACCCGCTGCTCGCCGAGGCGCTGTACGACCGCCTGGCCGAGGCGGGCTGGCGCACCGGCCCCCCGCGGGCCGCCCGGCGTGCCGGGATCGTGCTGGCCGCCGCAGGGTCCCGGGACCCGCAGTCGGCCCGGGACACCGAGGCGACGGCCGCGCTGCTGCAGGCCCGGCTGGGCGGTGGGGTGCCGGTGGTGCCCGCGTACGCGTCGGGCGGGCCGGACGTCGCCGCGGCGGTGCGGCAGCTGTCGGCCGACGGCCGGGACCGGGTCGCGGTGGCCTCCTGCTTCGCCGCGCCGGGCCGCTTCGCGACGGCGGCGGCCGCCGCGGCGCCGTGGATCGCCGCCGCCCCGCTCGGCGCGCATCCGGCGATGGCGGCGCTGGTGCTGCACCGCTACGACCGGGCGCTGGCCGGCACGGCGGGTCCCGCCGCCGCGGCGCAGCTGGCCACGGCGTAGCCGCCGGTACCGGGTCGCGCCCGCTACCGTCGCGGTATGGACGCGAACCACCCTGCGGCGACCGACTACGCCCCCTACAGCGAAGCCGACACCGAGCGCTACGTGCCCGAGCCCGACAAGCGGCCCGGCCGCACGTCGTTCCAGCGGGACCGGGCCCGCATGCTGCACTCCGCGGGGCTGCGCAGGCTGGCCGGGAAGACGCAGGTGGTGGACCCGGTCGACGACGCCCGGGCGCTCAACAGCAGCCCCCGGACGCGGCTGACGCACAGCCTGGAGTGCGCCCAGGTCGGCCGGGAGCTCGGGGCGGCCCTCGGCTGCGACCCGGACCTGGTGGAGACCGCCTGCCTGGCCCACGACATCGGCCATCCGCCCTTCGGGCACAACGGGGAGATGGTGCTCGCCGAGGTCGCGGCCGGCTGCGGCGGCTTCGAGGGCAACGCCCAGAGCCTGCGCATCCTGACCCGGCTGGAGCCGAAGCGTTTCGCCCACGCCGACGACGGCACGCTGACCAGCGTGGGCCTCAACCTGACCCGGGCGGCGCTGGACGCGGCGACGAAGTACCCCTGGCCGCGCGGCGGGCACCCCACCGACCCCACCAGCCCCAAGTTCGGCGTGTACGAGGACGACCTGCCGGTCTTCGAGTGGCTGCGCCGCACCGCCCCCGCCGACCGCCCGTACGTGCAGTGCTTCGAGGCGCAGGTCATGGACTGGGCCGACGACGTGGCGTACTCCGTCCACGACGTCGAGGACGGGCTGCACGCCGGCCATCTGGACCCGGCGGTGCTGCTCGCCGAGCCCGAGCGCCGCGAGATCTTCGCCGTCGCCGCCGGCCGCTACGCCCCCGGGGCGGCCGAGGACGAGCTCGCGCAGGCCCTGGACCGGCTGCTGGAGATGGAGTGGTGGCCGCACGGCTACGACGGTTCCGCCATCGCCCAGGCCCGCCTGAAGGACGCCACCTCGCAGCTGATCGGCCGCTTCTGCCTGGCCGCCGAGCGCGCCACCCGGGACGCCTACGGCACCGGCCGGCTCACCCGTCACCGCGCCCAGCTGGTCGTCCCGCGCGACCAGCGGCTGGAGTGCGCCGTCCTGAAGGCGGTCGCCGACCGGTACGTCATGCAGCGCGAGGCGCAGGAGCGGCGGCGCGCCCAGCAGCGCGTGGTCATCGGGGAGCTCGCCGAGGCCCTGCTGTCCCGGGCGCCGGAGGGGCTGGACCCGCAGTTCCGCGGCATCTTCGACGAGGCCAAGGACGACCGGGCCCGGCAGCGGGCCGTCGTCGACCAGATCGCCTCGCTCACCGACGCGGCCGCGACCGCCCTGCACGCCCGGCTCACCGCCCCCCGGTGAGCCCCCGGCGGGCCCCCGGCCGCCCCCGCGCGCCGCGCCGCCCCCGTTCCCGGTCGGCGCGGCACTCTTCACGTCGGCCCTGCCGTGCGGGACGCTCACATGACTGGCAATTGCCAGAGGGAGGGCCCCCGGGCACCCGAGGACACCAGGGAGGCGCACAGTGGTGGACGCAGACCACACATTCGTCATCGTCGGGGCGGGGCTCGCCGGGGCGAAAGCGGCGGAGACGCTGCGCTCCGAGGGTTTCACCGGCCGCGTGATACTGATCGGAGACGAACGCGACCACCCCTACGAACGACCCGCGCTCTCCAAGGGCTTCCTGCTGGGCAACGAGGAGCGCGAATCGGTCTTCGTCCATCCCGCCGCCTGGTACGCCGAGCACGACGTGGAACTCCACCTCGGCCAGCCGGTCACCGGCCTGGACCGGACCGGCAAGCGGATCACCCTGGGCGACGGCACCTCCATCCCGTACGACAGGCTGCTGCTGACCACCGGCGCCGAGCCGCGCCGGCTGGACATCCCCGGCACCGACCTGGCCGGGGTGCACCACCTGCGCCGTCTCGCGCACGCCGAGCGGCTGAAGAACGTGCTGACCTCGCTCGGCCGCGAGAACGGCCACCTGGTGATCGCCGGAGCGGGCTGGATCGGCCTGGAGGTGGCGGCCGCCGCCCGCGGCTACGGCGTCGAGGTCACGGTCGTCGAGCCGCAGCCGTGCCCGCTGCACTCGGTCCTCGGCCCGGAGCTCGGCGAGGTCTTCGCCGACCTGCACCGCGAGCACGGGGTGCGGTTCCACTTCGGCGCGCGGCTCACCGAGATCACCGGCCAGGACGGCATGGTGATGTCGGTGCTCACCGACGACGGCGAGGAGCACCCCGCCCACCACGTGCTCGCCGCGATCGGCGCCGCCCCGCGCACCGCGCTCGCCGAGGCCGCCGGGCTCGCGCTGGCCGACCGCGCCGCCGGCGGCGGCATCGCCGTGGACGCCTCGCTGCGCACCTCCGACCCGGACGTCTTCGCCGCCGGAGACGTCGCCAACGCCGAACACCCCCTGCTGGGCGGCCGGTTGCGGGTCGAGCACTGGGCGAACGCCCTCAACAGCGGGCCCGTGGCGGCCCGTGCGATGCTCGGCGGGGACGTGGTGTACGACCGGGTCCCGTACTTCTTCACCGACCAGTACGACCTGGGCATGGAGTTCTCCGGGCACGCCGCCCCCGGCACCTACGACCAGGTGCTGGCCCGGGGAGACGTGGGCAAGCGGCAGTTCATCGCCTTCTGGCTGCGCGACGGCAGGGTGCTGGCCGGGATGAACGTCAACGTGTGGGACGTGACCGACACCGTCCAGAAGCTCATCCGTTCCGGCCGCCAGGTCGACACCGACGCGCTGGCCGACCCCACGGTGCCCCTGGCCTCCCTCCTGGAGTGAGCCCGGGGGCGGTCACCTAGCATGGCTGTCATGGAGCCCAGGACCGCCGTCGTACCCGTCGAGGAGATCTTCGAACTGCGCTGGAGGGTGCTGCGGCCCGGGCTCCCGCGGAAGTCGGCGATCTTCCTGGAGGACGGTCATCCGCTCGCCTTCCACATGGCGGCCTACGACGGCGACGGCGGCGACGAGGTCGTGGCGTGCGTCACGCTCTTCCCGGAGCAGCTGCCCGGCGACGGCGCGATCGCGTACCGCATCCGCGGCATGGCCAGCGCCCCGGAGGTCCGCGGCCGCGGCTACGGCGCGGCGCTGCTGCACGCCGCGCTGGAGCAGGCCCGGCAGCGCGGTGCCGAGCTGGTGTGGTGCAACGGCCGTACCTCTGCGCGCGGCTTCTGGGAGGGGCAGGGCTTCATGGCGGTGGGGGAGGAGTTCGTGCTGGAGCCGGCCGGGCCGCACTTCCTCTTCGTCGCCAAGCTGGTCTGACCTTCCTCGGGCCGCGCCGTAGAATCCTTCCGTGGCTGGGCGGATCAGGGACGAGGACGTCAAGGCGGTACGGGACGCGGTCCCGATCGACGCCGTCGTGTCCGAGTACCTGCAGCTCAGGAACGCGGGCGGCGGCAACCTGAAGGGCCTGTGCCCCTTCCACGACGAGAAGTCGCCCTCCTTCCACGTGAGCCCGAGCAAGGGGCTCTACCACTGCTTCGGCTGCCAGGAGGGCGGCGACACCCTCGACTTCGTGATGAAGGTCGACCACCTGTCCTTCTCGGAGGCGGTCGAGCGGCTCGCCGCCGTGGCGGGCATCACGCTGCGGTACGAGGAGGGCGGCTACACCCCGGGCCGGCAGCAGGGCGAGCGGATCCGGCTGGTCGAGGCGCACAAGGCGGCCGCGCAGTTCTACGTCGAGCAGCTGGGCGGCGCCGAGGCCGAGATCGGCCGGAAGTTCCTCACCGAGCGGGGCTTCGACCAGGCCGCCGCCGAGCACTTCGGCGTCGGCTACGCCCCGGCGGGCTGGGACCACCTCGTCCGCTTCCTGCGCGGCAAGGGCTTCACCGACCGCGAGCTGATCGTCTCCGGACTCGCCAGCGAGAGCCGCCGCGGCGGTGCCATCGACCGCTTCCGCGGCCGGCTGATCTGGCCGATCCGCGACATCACCGGCGAGGTGATCGGCTTCGGCGCGCGCAAGCTGCGCGAGGACGACCAGGGCCCGAAGTACCTCAACACCCCCGAGACGCCGATCTACAAGAAGTCCCAGGTCCTGTACGGCATCGACCTGGCGAAGAAGGAGATCGCCCGCACCAGCCGGGCCGTCGTCGTCGAGGGCTACACCGACGTCATGGCGTGCCACCTCGCGGGCGTCACCACCGCCATCGCGACCTGCGGCACCGCCTTCGGCGGCGATCACATCAAGATCCTCCGCCGGCTGCTGATGGACAACTCGGGTGCCGAGGTCGTCTTCACCTTCGACGGCGACGAGGCCGGCCAGAAGGCCGCCCTGCGCGCCTTCGAGGACGACCAGAAGTTCGCCGCCGAGACGTCCATCGCCATCACCCCCGGCGGCATGGACCCCTGCGACCTGCGCCTCGCCGAGGGAGACGCCGCCGTACAGCGGCTGGTCGACACCCGTACCCCGCTGTTCGCCTTCGCCCTGACCTCGGTCGTCGCCCGCTACAACCTCGACACCGCCGAGGGCCGGGCCTCCGCGCTGGAGGCGGGCGCGCCCATCGTCGCGGGCATCAAGAACGCGTCCATCCAGCACGAGTACGCGGTGCAGCTGGCCGGCATGCTCGGCATCCTCGACTCGCAGTTCGTGGTGCGCCGTGTCTCCCAGCTCGCCCGCTGGCAGCGCGAACGCCGCCAGTCCGGCGGCGCCGCCCAGCTGGGCCGGGGCGCCGCGGCGCGCCCCGACGCGGCCCCGGGCCCCTCCGCTCCGGCCGGTCCGCGCGGGCCGCGGCTGGACATGCGCAGCCCCGCCCACCGGGTCGAGCGCGAACTGCTCAAGCTCGCCCTCCAGCACCCGGAACTGGTCTCCCCGGCCTTCGACGCCTACGGCGAGGACGAGTTCACCGCACCGCCGTACGCCGCCGTGCGCCGCGCCATCGCCGAGGCGGGCGGTGCCGAGGCTGCGGACGCCGAGTTCCTCGTCCGGGTCCGCGACGTGGCCCCGGACGACACCGTGCGCTCGCTGGTGACCGAACTCGCCGTCGAGCCGGTCCAGCACAAGGCGCCGGACATCTACGCCGGCAAGATCCTCGTCGACGTACGCCGTCAGGCGGTCGCCCGCCGCATCGCCCAGCTCAACGCCGACCACACCCGGCTGAGCGCCCAGGGCCCGCGCGCCGACGAGGCCCAGCTCGCCGCCGTCCAGGGCGAGCTGTGGGCGCTCCAGCAGTACGGCCAGCGCCTGCGCGAACAGGGCGTCGCCGCCCTCTGAGCCGGGCGCGGACGGCCGTCCTGCCCGGGAACGGACGGGGACGCGGGCGTGACGAGGGGGTTGCCCTCCGTCACAAAAAAGCGGCGCACGACCCTCGTGGGCATGGTGTGCCGTAGGCCACACTGGGGGCGGTGCAAGAGTCCTCGGAGCGCGGACTGCCGAGCGGTGTCGATGGTGACGCCACCGGAGTGCCGCTGACGGCGAACTCCCGGACGGGCCGTGGCGAGGACGCCGCGACCGTTCCGTCGCGGCGCGTCTCCGAGTCCGTGGCTGCGCTCACCGTGGAGGTCTCTCCCGTGCACATCCAGACACTGACGCCCCTGACGGCCCCGGCCGACGACCTGCTGGAGCGCGTGCCGGAGCAGAACCACGCGGCCGTGCACCCCGAGGAACCGGCCGGCGAACCCGACGAGGCGCAGGCGCGGGCGGAGGCCGCGGCGGAGACGGGGTCCGACCCCGAGTCCGATGCCGACCCGGGCCCCGTACGGCGGTCCGGCGACGAGGTCTCCGGCCCGTCCGCGGACCTGTTCCGCCAGTACCTGCGCGAGATCGGCCGGATACCCCTGCTCACCGCCGAGGAGGAGGTCGAGCTCGCCCGCCGGGTCGAGGCCGGCCTCTTCGCCGAGGAGAAGCTGAACGGCACTCCGGACCCCGACTCCCGGCTCGCCGTCGACCTCGACCGGCTGGTCGTGCTCGGCCGGATGGCCAAGCGCCGCCTGATCGAGGCCAACCTGCGCCTGGTCGTCTCCGTCGCCAAGCGGTACGTGGGCCGCGGCCTGACCATGCTCGACCTGGTCCAAGAGGGCAACCTCGGGCTGATCCGCGCCGTGGAGAAGTTCGACTACGCCCGCGGCTACAAGTTCTCCACCTACGCGACCTGGTGGATCCGCCAGGCCATGAGCCGCGCCCTGGCCGACCAGGCCCGCACCATCCGGGTCCCGGTCCACGTCGTGGAGCTGATCAACCGCGTCGTGCGCGTCCAGCGCCGCCTGCTGCAGGAACGCGGCTACGAGCCCTCCACCGAAGAGGTAGGCGCCCACCTGGAGATCCCCCCGGAGCGGGTGAGCGAGGTGCTGCGCCTGGCGCAGGAACCGGTGAGCCTGCACGCCCCGGTCGGCGAGGAGGAGGACGTCGCCCTCGGCGACCTCATCGAGGACGGCGACGCCACCTCACCCGTGGAGTCCGCCGCCTTCCTGCTGCTGCGCGAGCACCTGGAGGCGGTGCTGTCCACCCTCGGCGAGCGCGAGCGCAAGGTCGTCCAGTTGCGGTACGGCCTGGCCGACGGGCGCCCGCGCACCCTGGAGGAGATCGGCCGGATCTTCGGCGTCACCCGCGAGCGCATCCGGCAGATCGAGTCCAAGACCCTCAACAAGCTGCGCGACCACGCCTTCGCCGACCAGCTGCGCGGCTACCTGGACTGAGCACGCGCGAGCCCCCGCCGGCCGGGCCGGCGGGGGCTCGCGTCGCGGCCTCGTGCTCGGTCAGTCGACCTCCGCCACCGCCTGCGCGAACTGCGCCGCGTACAGGCGGGCGTAGGCACCGTCCTTGGCCAGCAGCTCCCCGTGGGTGCCCTGTTCGACGATGGCGCCGCTCTCCATCACCAAGATGACGTCCGCGTCGCGGATCGTGGACAGCCGGTGCGCGATGACGAAGCTGGTCCGCCCGTGGCTGAGCTGCGCCATGGCCCGCTGGATCAGCACCTCGGTACGGGTGTCGACCGAGCTGGTGGCCTCGTCGAGGACGAGGATCACCGGGTCGGACAGGAACGCCCGCGCGATGGTGATCAGCTGCTTCTCGCCGGCGCTGACGCCCGTGCCCTCGTCGTCGATGACGCTGTCGTACCCGTCCGGGAGGGTGCGGACGAAGCGGTCCGCGTGGGCGGCGCGCGCGGCCTCCTCGACCTGCTCGCGGGTCGCCCCCTCGGTTCCGTACGCGATGTTCTCCGCGATCGTGCCGCCGAACAGCCACGTGTCCTGCAGCACCATGCCGATGCCGGAGCGCAGTTCCTCCCGCGGCAGGGACGCGATGTCGGTGCCGTCGACGGTGATCCGGCCGCCGGTGACCTCGTAGAAGCGCATGAGCAGGTTGACCAGCGTGGTCTTGCCCGCGCCGGTCGGGCCGACGATGGCGACCGTGTGGCCCGGTTCGACGGTCAGCGACAGGTCCTCGATGAGCGGCTTCTCCGGCTCGTAGCGGAACGCCACGTCCTCGAAGCGGACCTCGCCGTGCCGCTCCTTGCGCAGCCCGAGCGTCTTCGGCTCGGGGCTCTGCTCCTGCGCGTCGAGCAGCTCGAAGACCCGCTCGGCGGAGGCGACCCCGGACTGCACCAGGTTGGACATGCTCGCCACCTGGGTCAGCGGCTGGCTGAACTGCCGGCTGTACTGGATGAAGGCCTGGACGTCGCCGATGGACAGCGCGCCGCCGGCCACCCGCAGCCCGCCCACGACGGCCACCAGGATGTAGTTGACGTTCCCGATGAACATCATCGCGGGCTGGATCACGCCCGAGATGAACTGCGCCCGGAAGCCCGACTGGTAGAGCGCCTCGTTCTGCTCGCGGAAGGCCTCCGCGGACTCCTCCTGGCGGCCGAAGACCTTCACCAGGGTGTGCCCGGTGTACATCTCCTCGATGTGGGCGTTGAGCTTGCCGGTGGTCCGCCACTGCTGCACGAACTGCGGCTGGGCCCGCTTGCCGACCGCCGTGGCGACGAACACCGACAGCGGCACGGTCACCAGCGCCACCAGCGCCAGCAGCCAGGAGATCGAGAACATCATCACCAGCACGCCCACGATCGACAGCAGCGCGAAGATGATCTGCCCCATCGTCTGCTGCAGCGTCTGGCCGATGTTGTCGATGTCGTTGGTGGCCCGGCTCAGCACCTCGCCGCGCGGCTGCCGGTCGAAGTACGACAGCGGCAGCCGGGCCAGCTTCGCCTCGACGTCCTGGCGCAGCCGGAACACGGTGCGCTGGATGACCGTCGTGGCCAGCCGGCCCTGGACGACCGCGAAGACCGCGGCGGCCGCGTAGATCGCGAGGGCGGTCAGCAGCACGTGGCCCACGGCGTCGAAGTCGATCCCGGCGCCCGGGGTGAAGTCGGCGGACTGCAGCAGGTCGGCGAGGGTGTCGCTGCCCTGCTGCCGCAGGTGCTCGATCGCCCCGGCCTTGTCGGTGCCCGCGGGCAGCGAACGGCCGAGGACCCCGGCGAAGATCAGGTCGGTGGCCTTGCCCAGGATCTTGGGGCCGATGACGTTGAGGGCGACGCCCAGCGTCGTGCAGGCCAGCATGGCGACGACCAGGGTGCGCTCGGGGCGCATCAGCCCCAGCAGCCGCTTGCCGGAGCCCTTGAAGTCCATGGACCGCTCGGTGGGCTGGCCGCCCATGAACCGCATCGGCCCCGCCGTGGGTGCGGGCCCCCTCCGGGGCGCGGGGACGCTCATGCCGCCTCCTGCTCGGTGAGCTGGGAGAGCACGATCTCCCGGTACGTGGGATTGCCGTCCATCAGTTCGTGGTGGGTGCCCGTGCCGACCACACGGCCCTCGTCGAGGACCACGATCCGGTCGGCGTCGCGGATGGTGCTGACCCGCTGTGCGACGATCACGACCGTCGCGTCCGCCGTCTCCCGGGCCAGCGCCCGGCGCAGCGCGGCGTCGGTGGCGTAGTCCAGCGCGGAGAAGGAGTCGTCGAAGAGGTAGACGCTGGGCTTGCGCACCAGGGCCCGCGCGATGGCGAGGCGCTGGCGCTGGCCGCCGGAGACGTTGGTGCCGCCCTGGGCGATCGGGGCGTCGAGTCCGGAGCCGCCGCCCTCCTGCGCGAGCCGCTCCACGAAGTCCCGGGCCTGTGCGATCTCCAGGGCGTGCCAGAGCTCCTCGTCGGTGGCCTCGGGGTTGCCGTAGCGCAGGTTGGACGCGACCGTCCCGGTGAACAGGTACGGCTTCTGCGGGACCAGGGCGACCGTCTCGGCCAGGTGCGCCGCGTCCAGTTCGCGGACGTCGGTGCCGTCGATCAGCACCCGGCCGCCGGTGGCGTCGAACAGCCGCGGCACCAGACCCAGCAGGGTCGTCTTGCCGCTGCCGGTGGAGCCGATCACCGCCGTGGTCTCACCGGGCCGGGCGACCAGGTCGACGCCGCGCAGCACCTCGGCCTCGGCGCCCGGGTACGCGAAGTCCGCGGCGCGCAGCTCCAGCTCGCCGCGCCGTACCGCGAGCCGCACCGGATCGGCGGGCGGGGTGACGCTGGGGTCGGTGCCCAGCACCTCCTCGATGCGCTCGGCGCAGACCTCGGCGCGCGGCACCATCATCACCATGAAGGTGGCCATCATGATCGACATGAGGATCTGCATCAGGTAGCTGATGAAGGCGGTGAGCGCGCCGATCTGCATGCCGCCGCTGTCGATCCGGTGGGCGCCGAACCACAGCACGGCCACGCTCGTGATGTTCACGACGGCCATCGCGACCGGGAACATCAGCGTCATCATCCGCCCGGCGCGCAGCGCGACATCCGTCAGGTCGTCGTTGGCCTTGCGGAAGCGGGCCTGCTCGAAGTCGTCCTTGACGAAGGCGCGGATGACCCGGATGCCGGTGATCTGCTCCCGCAGCACCCGGTTCACCGTGTCGAGCCGCTCCTGCATGGAGCGGAAGAGCGGACGCAGCTTCCGCACCAGCAGCAGCACCAGCACGCCCAGCACCGGCACCACCGCCAGCAGCAGCGAGGACAGCGGCACGTCCTGGCCGAGCGCCATGATGATGCCGCCGAAGCACATGATCGGTGCCGAGACCATCAGCGTGAAGGTCATCAGCACCAGCATCTGCACCTGCTGGACGTCGTTGGTCGTCCGGGTGATCAGCGAGGGGGCGCCGAACTGCCCCACCTCGCGGGAGGAGAAGCGCTGCACCCGGTCGAAGACGGAGGCGCGGATGTCCCGGCCGACCGCCATCGAGGTGCGGGCGCCGTGGTAGACGGCGCCCACCGAGCAGGCGAGCTGGACGAGGGTCACGGCGAGCATGACGCCGCCGACCCGGAGGATGTAGCCCGTGTCCCCCTTGACGACGCCGTCGTCGATGATGTCGGCGTTGAGGGTGGGCAGGTAGAGCATGGCGAGGGTCGCCACGAGCTGCAGCACGACGAGCACGGAGACGGCACGCCTGTAGGGCAGGAGATGGGACCGGAGGAGACGGATCAGCACGACGGATGACCCTATAGTCCGATGGTTGCCGTAGGCACACGGTTTACCGGCTCATGGCCGACACCGGGATCAACCCGGGAACGCCCCCGGATGCGTCTGCTCACGCACCGCGACGTACTGCTGCCGCACCGAGTGCCCGATCGGCCCGTCGTCCGGGCCGGGTTCGGCCACGGCGTAGTCCGCGGGGTGCCAGTACGGCGGCTGCACCGGCGAGGCCGTGCCGTTCACCACCCCCAGTGACCAGGCCGCCTGCCGGGCCGCGCCCAGTGCCGCGTACTCGCCCGGCGGCGGCACGACGACCTGCGCGCCCAGCAGCGCCGGGGCCATCGACCGTACGGCGGGGAGGTCACCCGCCGGGCCCAGCAGGAAGATCCGGCGCACCTCCACCCCGCGCGCCCGCAGCACGTCCAGCGCGTCCGCCAGCCCGCACAGCATCCCCTCGAACGCCGCGCGCGCCAGGTGCTCCGGCTTCATGCTCTCCCGCCGCAGCCCGTGCAGCGTCCCCGCGGTGTGCGGCAGGTCGGGTGTGCGCTCGCCCTCCAGGTACGGCAGCAGCACCAGGCCGTACGAACCCGGGGTGGAGCGCATCGCCAGCTCCGACAGCCCGGCCAGGTCGGTGCCGAGGAGCTCGGCGGTGCCGCGCAGCACCCGTACCGCGTTGCGGGTGTGGACGACCGGCAGATGGCGGCCGGTCGCGTCGGCGAAGGAGGTGATCAGGCCGGTCGGGTCGCTCAGCGCGTGGTGATGCACCGCGAAGACCGTCCCCGCCGCGCCCAGCGACACCACCGCGTCCCCCGGGCCGACGCCCAGTCCGAGGGCGGCCGCCATGTTGTCCCCGGTACCGGCCGAGATCAGCAGCCCCTCCGGGGTCCGGCCGGCCGGCTCGGCGGGGGCCAGCACGTCGGGCAGCTGCACCGGATGGCCGAGCGCCAGCTCCACGATGTCCGTGCGCCACTGTCCGGTCGCCGCCGACCAGTAGCCCGTGCCCGAGGCGTCGCCCCGGTCCGTCGTGCGCCGCCGGGGGCGGCCCATGAGCTGCCACACCAGCCAGTCGTGCGGCAGCAGCACCTGCGCGGTGCGCTGCGCCGAGGCGGGTTCGTGCCGGGCCAGCCAGCGCAGCTTGGCCACCGGGTACGCGGCCTGCGGCACCGCCCCGACCGCCTCGGCCCAGGCGCCGGGACCGCCCAGCTCCTCGGTCAGGTCGGCGGCCTGGATCTGCGCCCGCTTGTCGTTCCAGAGCAGTGCGGGCCGTACGAGCGCCCCGCCGGCGTCCAGCGCCAGCATCCCGTGCTGCTGTCCGGAGACCCCGATGGCCTGTACGCCCTCGAGCATCCCGCCCTTGGCCGCCTCGCCCAGCGACAGCAGCCAGGCCTCGGGGTCGATCTCGGTCGGCGGCCCTGCGCCCTCGCCGCCCGGCAGGGGGTGCGGGGCGTGCGTCTGCCGGAGCACGGCTCCGCTGCCGGTGTCGCACACGACGACCGTCGTGCCGCTGCCCGAGCTGTCGATCCCCGCCACAATCCCCATGCGGGCATCATGCCGCACCCGGCGCGTACGGCGGAAAACCGGGCACCTTCACCCGCATCCGCCCGCGCCGGACCGGCGTCGTCAGGTGTTGCTGGTGCCCCAGTCGTCCTCGACCGCCGAGCCGTTGCCGCGCACGCGGCGCAGCCGCTCCGCGACCGCCGGCGGCAGCCGGTCCCCGACCTTGGCGGTCACCGCGTCCACGGCCTTCACGGCCGCCCCGCGGCCCGCCTGGCCCGCGGACTCCACGGTGTTCCGCACCGCCGGGTTCTGCGCGATGCGCTGGGCGCTCTTGCGCAGCTGCTCGTACCGGTCGCGGCCGGCCCGCGCCCCGAGCACGTACCCGACGGCGACCCCGCTGATGAACGTCAGCCGGTAGCGCATGGCTCCACCCTCTCCTCGTATCGGGGCTGTGCTTCGCGCCTACCCGTCGTGGCCTGCGGACAACCACGGAGATACCGGTTGGCGGAGCACCCCCCACCTTGCGCTAATGTATGTGTCGCAGCGAGCGCACGCCGTCCGGGATGCCGGAAACGGGTGCATTCGGTGCAAGCGGAGCGATCCCCTGTAGCTCAATTGGCAGAGCAGCCGGCTGTTAACCGGCAGGTTACTGGTTCGAGTCCAGTCGGGGGAGCTCGCGCTCCTCTATCCCCTGTAGCTCAATTGGCAGAGCAGCCGGCTGTTAACCGGCAGGTTACTGGTTCGAGTCCAGTCGGGGGAGCAGCGGTCAAGGACCCCCGCGGGGGTCCTTTTTCGTGTCCCCGGGAACCGATCATCCGGTGATCGCAGTCCACCAGGTGGTGCGTCTGTGACCCGCGAGGGCGACAGATCGTATGAGCAGCTATGCTGCGGCAGACGGCGTGCACAGGATGGTGACGGCACGCCGTACGGGGCGGTAGCTCAGCCGGTTAGAGCAGCGGACTCATAATCCGTCGGTCGTGGGTTCGAGTCCCACCCGCCCCACCAAGGGCCGCGGGCCCGCAGGTTCAGGACCTGCAGCGAGATAACGAACGAAGCCCCTCCGGGTCACCCGGAGGGGCTTCACTGATCGTTAGCCGGCCCGCTGCCGGCCCGAGTTGCCAGCGATCACGCCCGACGCGCTGTCACCCCGACAGCCTCATGCCGGACATGGGTGAGCCCCCACCGCCGGGGTGCGGTGGGGGCCTCGTCCTGCCCAAAGGCCGAGTCTTGTGGCCAGCGCCAGTCGTTGCCGCGTCCGCAGCACGGTCGCAGCCGGTGCTTTCTCGGGATGCCCACTCTCGCCGCGGCGATCGTCGGGATACTCGTTGGCTGACCACTTCGACCTGGGAGGCCCGGATGGCGGCAGCCGAGAACGACGACGGCTGCACGACGAATCCTCGGCGGACCAAGCTCATGCTCACCCAGGAAATGGACGACGTCACGGAAGCGATGAAGGGCGCCCGGATGTTCGGGGTCGGCATCCAGGTGCGCAACGTCGTGCGGCCCGGGGGCCGACCAGGCCACTACCAGGAGTGGTGGGAGATCGTCGTGTTCGACGACGTGCCGCTGAGCAGGGACGACGGGCTGCACGCGACGGAGTAGCGGCGAGCGCCGGCCTTCGTTATACGCCCGGAAAGGTGTATACATGAAGTAACCGAACAAATATCCCATACCGGTCGCATCGCTGCGCCTCTGAGGAGCCCACAATGCCCCACGGAGGCTTCGATGCTTCGGAATCCCCGCCCCGCCCCAACATGCTGCTGGCCCGTAGCTGCGATGTATGCCGCGGCTGGGGAACGGTCGTCACCGACCAGGGGCGCCATGAACTGTGCCCGGCCTGTCAAAGCCCGGCATGCCAGGTGGAGCGCGCGGTTTGACGACGCGGCCCACCCATTACGAGGCCCCCACCGTGGCAACTGCGGTGGGGGCTTCGGCCGTCGGCCTCCCGTGGTGCTTGCCGTCGGAGGCCGGCGGTGGTCTCAGGCTGCGCCAGCGCGTCGGGCGCGGATGCGGGCCAGGAGCGCGGCGCCGTTGGCGTCGGGGCGCTCGACGAGGTGGGCGTGCTCGGGGTGGGCGTACAGGATGACGCTGGGCCCGGATGCGCCGCCGGCCTCGCCGACCGGCACGCCCTTGTCCTCGATGAGCCCGCTGCAGTGGGAGCAGAGCTGGATCATCGCAAGCCCTCCCGGTGGCAGGAGCAGCCGCCGGGACGGGCCGCCGGTACGCCCATTCGCTGAGGCGCACCGTCGGCGGGGTGCAGGCGGGTGCGGGCTGCGGGTCCCGTCGTCACCCAGCCGCGTACGCTTCGCGGCACTCCCCGGCTGCCGTGACGTACGCGTCGCGGAAGTCGCTTTGGACATCAGGTGGCAAGTACTCGAACGGGACCTCGCCCTGCATGATCACCGCCATCGTGTGGGAAGCCCGCGCGAGCGGGGTCCATGACGTGTCGAGGTTTTCGGCGTGCGAAGCCTTGTTGGCGGTGGCGTTCGCCTCTGCCGCTGCCGTGTCCACGTGTACCGGCACAGTGGGGTCGGGGCCCGGAAGAGCGGCGTCCTGGCCGAAGCCCCATGATCGGCAGACGGACTGTGCTTCGGCCCGGGCTGTGGCTTTCTGCCTGGTAGCGCCGTTACTGCTCGATGTGCACCCGGCGAGGGTGAAGGCCGTCGTTGCGGCGGCACAGACGGCCAGTGCTGCACGCAGCCCTGATCGGCTGCGTGCGTGCGGTGCGAGGTCGGAGCTCTCATTGGCGGCCATTCCGGCCCTCCCCGTGTGAGTGGCCTGCGCATCCTACGCGTCCGCGAAGGCGCCGTGGACGGAACGGTGACGAGGGGCGACGGTACCTGCGCGGGGGCGTCAACTGCCGTGGTGCGCTGCCGCGTTCGCCGGGGAAGGGCCGCGCGGGAATCCGGCGCCGTCGGACGGCGTGTCACACCGTGGACAGGTCGATCGCCCGGTCGGCGTCCGCGGGGCGCAGGACACGGAGGATGCCCTCCAGGAGGTAGTAGTCGGCGTAGGGGACGGAGACCTCGACGCCGTCCTCGGCGGGGCGGTTGCGGGTGCAGCGGGCGACGACGGCCTGGGCGCGGGTGGAGCGGGTGGTCAGGCAGGTGCGGGACAGGGCGAGGAGCAGCTGCAGAGCGCTCTCGCGGTAGCGGGCCGTGCCGGTGGCCGCGGCGAGGTCGAGCAGGCCGCAGGCCATGACCGCGCCGGCCGAGGCGTCCTTGACGTCGTTCGGCTGCTGCGGGGCGAGGTAGTCCCAGACGGGCACGTGATCGGGCGTCAGCGCGCCGAGCGCGAAGTCCGCGAGCCTGCGGGCGGTGGCGAGGAACTCCGGGTGGCCGGTGCGGCGGAACATCGTGGTGAAGCCGTAGACGCCCCAGGCCTGGCCGCGGGACCAGCAGGAGGCGGGGCTGTAGCCCTGCACGGTGTTGGGCCCGACGGGGGCGCCGGTGGCCGGGTCGAAGTCGAAGACGTGCGGGGTGGAGCCGTCGGGTCGCAGGAAGTGGCGCTGGGTGGTCCGCGCGTGCGCGACGGCGATGTCGAGATAGGCCGGGTCCCCGGTCTGCCGGCCGGCGAAGGCCAAGAGGTCGAGGTTCATCATCGTGTCCATGATCACCCGGCCCGCGTTCTCGGCGCTGCCGAGCGCGCCCCAGGCCCGGATGAAGCGGCCTGCCGTGTTGTACCGCTTGATCAGGGAGGAAGCCGCCTGCAGGGCGCCGTCGCGCCACTTGGGGTCGCCGGTCAGGCGCCAGGCGGTCACCCAGGACGGGGAGAAGAGGAAACCGAGGTCGTGCGTGCCGGTGTCGGTGCGTCGGGGCGCCAGCCGTTCCGCGGCGGCGAGGGCCAGGGAGCGGAACTGCGCGTCGCCGCTGTGCAGCCACGCCATCCACAGCGTGCCGGGCCAGAACCCGCCGACCCAGTCGCCGCCGGCGGAGTAGGTCCACTTCTCGAACTTCGTGATGACCGGGAAGGAGGTCACCCCGGGTGCCACCGCGCGCAGCTTCGCCACCGCGTAGTCCGCCGCCTCCCGCAGCGTGCGGGTGGTTGCGGCCGGGTCGTCGGCGTACGCGGTGTGCGCGGGGGGCGTGGCCTGCGCCGGGGGAGCGAGCGCGGTGGTCGCCGCGGCGGCGCCGGCGGCGGTGGTCAGCAGATGGCGCCGGGAGATGCCCATGGGTGCCTGCCATTCGGAGTGGGGGGTGGTTCACGAGGAGGCCAGGGTCAGCGTGGCATGCCTATGACATTGCTGTACACCTACGTGGCGAGAGTTCCTGTACGTGAACGAACAATCGTCGGCGATGGCCGGAGGGGCGCTCTTGACGCCCCGTCGGCACCGTCCTAGGTTCCGGTGGCGCGTTCATGGAGATGTGCTCCATTCATGTACAGAGACAGAGGGAGAAGAGATATGCGCACCCCCTGGGGCCACTCCCGGCGCCGCCGCGCAGGCGTCGTCGCCGTCCTCGCGGCCCTCCTCGTCCCGCTGGCCTCCGCCGCCCCGGCCGCGGCCCGGCCGGACGCGCACCACGGCACGGCCGGCGGGCCCACCGCGGCACCGCGGACGGTCGTCCTCGACGGGAAGGACCTGGTACGGGCCAAGGCCCGGCTCCGCGCCGGCGATCCGGGGGCCCGCCGCGCCCTGCGGGACCTCGTCGTCCAGGCCGACGCCTGGCTGGGGCAGGGCCCCTGGACGGTCGTGGACAAGGACCGCGTCCCGCCCAGCGGCGACCTGCACGACTACTTCAGCCAGGCCCCCTACTGGTGGCCCGGCGCGCCCAAGACCCCGGACAACCCCCAGGGCTGCCCGTACGTGCAGCGCGACGGGGAGCGCAACCCCGAGGTCGACGGGCTCACCGACCACGACGAGCGGGGCAAGGTCTTCGAGTCGGCCTACGAGCTCTCCCTCGCCTGGTACTACACCGGCAGGCGCGCCTACGCCGAGCACGCCGCCCGCATCCTGCGCACGTGGTTCGTCGACCCGGCGACACGGATGAACCCGAACCTGGGCAACGCGCAGGCCATCCCGTGCCGTTACGACGGGCGTGCCATCGGCATCATCGACTTCTCCCAGGGCTTCACCAGCCTCCTCGACGCCACCGCGGTCCTCGATCTGGGCGCACCCGGCTGGTCGGCGCGGGACCGTGACGGCATGAGCGCCTGGGAGAACGGGTTCCTCGACTGGCTGGTGGACAGCGACTTCGGCAGGCAGGAGGGCGCCGCCGCCAACAACCACGGCACCTTCCACCACATGCAGGTCGCCGCGCTCGCCGCCGCCACCGGCCGCACCGCGCTCGCCCGGCAGACCGTCACCGCCGCGCGGGCCGGGCTGATCGACCCTCAGATCGCCGCCGACGGCAGCCAGCCGCAGGAGCTGGCGCGCACCCGCAGCTGGCACTACTCCACCTTCAACCTGGTGGCCTTCACCCGGCTCGCCGCCGTCGGCGACCACGTGGGCGTCGACCTGTGGCACCACACGGGCCCGGGCGGTGCGTCACTGCGGCGGGCCGTCGACTTCCTGCTGCCGGCCGCCACCGGTGCCGGGCCGTGGCCCCACCCCGAGCTGGACTTCCACGCCTACGCCGCCTCCGACCTCGTCCACGCCGCCGCCGACCACGGCGACCGGCGGGCGCGCGCCGCGCTCGCGGACCTGGAGGCGCCCCCGGGCGGTGACCTGTGGGCGCTGCGGCCCGTACCGGAGCAACTGGACGGCATCACGGGCTGAACGGGGACGGCCGGGGCCCCGGTTCCCTCCGGATGCGCCATCCGGGTGACTGTGATGTGCTGGAGCTGTCGATGACGGCCCGGCACCGCGATCCGGGTGCCACGGGCCCCGGCCATCCCGCCCCTCCCCAGGGGGCCGGTGATCCGCGCTCCCTCGCAGGCACCGTCGTGTGCCCGGTGCCTCGGGAGCGCCGGCACCGACCGATCCGACCGATCCGACCGATCCGACCGATCCGACCACCCGATCCGAGGTGGAGTCCATGGCTCTCCCGAAGAAGCTCGCCGCAGGAACGATCGCCGCGCTCGCGACGGGGGCCCTGGTCCTCGGCGGCACCGGTACGGCGGTCGCCGATGACGGCTGCCACGCCGGGAACGGGCAGGACGGCTCCGTGTCGCACTGCCTGCCGGGCGACTCGGGATGGTCCGCGGCGGACGTCCAGGAGGCGCTGCAGTCCTTCCTGCAGGCCCATCCGGACATCGCCGCCGATCCCCATGTACAGGCCTTCGCCGCCCTCGCCACGCAGTGGCTGGAGGCGCACCCCGGCATGACGCAGGACCAGTTGGCGGCGGCGCTGGAGCCGGTTGTCTCCTGCCTGGAGGCGGGCGGCGCACCGGCGTCCTGCGTGATGTCGCCGTCCTGACGGAAGGGCCGGACGATGCCGGACAGCCCGATGGTCCTCGTGACCGGCGCCGCCGGGAGCGTGGGGGCGGTCGGGCACACGACCGTCGAGTTGCTGAGGGAACGCGGCTTCCCCGTCCGCGCCTTCGTCCACCGCGAGGACGAGCGGGCGGTGCAACTGCGGGACACCGGGGCGGAGGTGGTCGCCGGTGACCTGACCAGGACCGCGGACGTCGCGCGGGCCGCCGAGGGCTGCGGCCGGATGTACTTCGGGATGGGCGTGTCGGCGCAGTACCTGCAGGCCGCCGCGACGACGGCGGCCGTGGCCCGCGCCCACGGCGGACTCGACGTGCTGGTCAACATGTCGCAGATGACGGTGTCCCAGATGAACCTCAGCAGCACGTCCGAGTCGAAGCAGCAGTGGCAGCAGTGGCTGGCGGAGCAGGTCATGGACTGGTCGGGGGTGCCGGTCTGCCACATCCGGCCGACGGTCTTCATGGAGAACCCGCTCTTCCTCGGCCTCGGTTTCCGCTCGGTCGCCCGGGACGGCACGATCCGCCTGCCCTTCGGCGACGCGCGGACCTCCCCCGTCGCGGCCCGGGACGTCGCCGAGGTGGTCACGGCGGTGCTGGCCGACCCGGCGTCGCACGTCGGCCGGGTCCACGAGCTGACCGGGGCCGAGTCCCGGGACATGACGGCGATCGCCGCCGAGTTCACCGAGGTGCTGGGGCGGAAGGTCCGTTACGTCGACGTGCCGTACGAGGAGTGGGCCGGGGAACTGGACGCCCTGGGACTCCCCGAGCACGTACGGCAGCACATCGCCACCATGGCCCGCCTCCACGCGGCGAACCGGTACGACCGCGCGACCGACGACGTCAGGGAGATCCTGGGCAGACCGGCCTCCGGCATACGCGAGTTGGTCCGGGAGCACCCGGAGGTGTTCGGCTGACGCCCCCGGCGGACCGCGGCGTCAGTGGTTCGTCAGTGGTCCGCGCAGCAGGGCGTCGGGTTGGGCACCTCGAACGGGGCGAGACGCCCGCCCACTGCGGGGACCAGCGGCAGGACCAGTTCTCCGGCCCGCCACTCGGGGCGGACGTGGCGGGCGGTGAGGACCTCGGCGTCCGGCGCGGGCCGCTCGTCCGCGGGGGAGCCGAGCACGACCAGCCGCGTGATCGCGGTGCGGGCCAGCAGGTCGGCCACGGTGACCGTACCGGTGAGGCCGTCGACGCCCGGGTAGACCACGGCCCGGCCGCCGCTGAGCGCCGCGGCCTCGGCGGCGGCGCCGGCCGCCGCCTCGGCCAGCGGAGCCGGTCCGTGGCCGCGGCCGGCCAGGAAGACGCCCAGCGGGGCGCCGGTCCCCGAGGTCTCCGTGAGCGAGCGCCACGCCGCCTGCGCGGCGGCGGGGTCCGGCAGCGTCAGGGAGACCGCCGTGTGCGGATCGCCGCCGCGGACCAGGTGCGTGCACGCGACGGTGTCCGCGGGGAGGCCGAGCCGGTCCACCAGGTGGTGGACCAGGTGGTCGGCCTCCCGCAGGCCGGGGGAACCGGTGTCGACGCCGAGGACCGCGGGGGCCGTCGTCACGCGGGCAGCACCCAGATCGGGTTGGAGTAGAACCACAGGTCCTTCCAGGGGTCCGCGTCGCCGAGGACGTCGATCGCCGGGCCGGCCGGGTCCACCGCGGCGCCGTTGATGCCGACGGCGCCGCGGTTGCCGTCCGTGCCGCGCAGCCGGACGTAGAGCGGCTTGTCGACGCGGCCCAGGGAGTACGTCAGCCGCACCGACCCCGCCGAGCGGCCCACCTCGAAGGACTTCACGACCCTGGTGTCCGGGGCGGCGAAGGTGTCCCGGTCGGAGGCCCGGCCGGTGACCGCGCCGCGGATGACGTCCACACGGGCCAGCTCCGGCACGAACTGGGCCCAGTTGGGGCCGTTCGCCAGGTCGATGTCGACGACGAGGTCGACCTTGTCGCCGCGGCGGACCCGCAGCATGCCGCCGAGCGTCTGCTCGTACCCGCCGGAGCGCAGCCGCGCGTCGAGCCCGCTGATCAGCCCGCCGTGGTCGACCCAGACGCGGCCCTCGCGGAGGGCGTCCATGACCGCGCGGTACGAGAAGCCGGCGGCCCCGACGTGGGTGCGGCTGTACTGGCCCGGCCAGAAGTCGCCGTCGGTCAGGCTGAGTCCGCCGCCGTAGACCGGGTCGTCGTAGTGGCCCTGGGTGGCGAAGTCGCCACCGCCGCGGACGGCGGTGTCGGCGTACACGTTGTGCGCGTCGGAGTTGGCGGTGATCCACCACGGCCTGCCCTCGGCGAGGAGGCTGTCCCACAGGCCGCCGACGGTGGCGGTCATCCAGTCGAAGCCGCCCCAGGTGCGGTAGCTCTCCAGCGGGTAGCCGGGCCAGGACTGGGCGCTCGGGCTGCTGTCGTAGAAGCCGCGGCCGGAGCCGGGGCCCTGCGGCGCGGGCAGGCCGGCGGCCTGGTGGCCGGGCGCGCCCTCCATGCCGACCGCGATGGTGGGCTGGGCGTCGCGCCAGGCGCGGATCTCGTGCGGGGAGTCCAGACCCTTGCGCGCGGGGTGGTTGGCCAGGAACAGCGCGTCCTGGACCTTCTTGCGGCGGACGGCGTCGGCGAGGAAGTCCAGCCCCGCGACGGCCAGCGCCTCGTTGGCGGGGGTGGGCGCGGTGGCACCCTTGACCGAGCCGTCGAAGGAGTTCTCGAACTCCTTCAGTACGGCGACCTCGTTGCGGCCGGGGTGGACGAAGACCGTGCCGTGCTCGGCGGCCGGGATGTTCCACTCCAGGCCCTGGAAGACCAGGGTGTCGGAGATCTCCCCGCGGGCCGCGACGATCTGCGGGTTGACCTTCTCCACGCCGATCTTGGCGTGCTGCTCGCTGCCGTGGTCGGTGATGACCATCCAGTCCAGGCCGTTCGCGTTGGCGTGGCGGACGTGGTCGATGACGCGGTACTTCGCGTCGGAGCTGAACTGGGTGTGGATGTGGTGGTCGCCGGCCAGCCACAGGTAGCCACCGGGGCGCGACCCGCCGTGCCCCTGGTGCCCCTGCGGGGAGGAGCCGTGGGCGGCGGCCTGGCCGGCACCGGCGAGCACACTGCCCGCGGCCAGCCCGGCGCCGAGCAGTCCGGTGCGGCGCAGCATGGAGCGCCGGGAGAGCTGGCCCGGGGTCAGTTCCTCGTCCGGGACGGAGAGGTCGAGCGCCGGCGGCAGGGACTCCGCGCCGTCGCCGTGGTGGTGGTGCGCGTGGGTGTGGTCGTGCCCGTGCTGGTGGCCGTGGCCCATGATCCGCTCCTTGCCCTCCGCGAGGGCGCCGGTCCGCGCTGACTGGGGCGTGCGTCAGGAGAGCCTGCGGATGCCGGATGAACTCCCCGGGCCGCGCGGGTGGACACCACCGGGACGCGACATGTGGGCTGGGACACGGGGAACGGAGGTGATCACTCCACCGCGGTGCGGAGGCGGTTGCCGGCCGGGACGTCGTGGAGCCGTTCCCTGGACGGGAGTCGGGTGTGCGAGCCGGCTGTTGGTGCTGATCGTGCTCGGCGGGCTTCCCGCCGGATTCGTCGGCGGACTGGCCACCGTGATCAACCTGAAGATCACCCGTACCGGGCCGTCCCCCACGGGCGGGGCCGGAGCGCCACGATCCGGCTCTTAGGGTGGGGGCATGGCCTCCTCGACCCCGCCGAACGCCGCTCCGGACGCAACACCGCCCGGGCAGGTTCTTGTTGACCCCGCCGAGCTGATCGCCGATCCCTACGGGGCGTACGGCAGGCTCCGCGAGGCCGGTCCCGTCCACCGCGTCACCGGCACCGACGGGCGTCCCGCCTGGGTGGTCACCCGGTACGAGGACGTGCGCCAGGCGCTCGGCGACCCTCTGCTGTCCCTGGACAAGCGCAACGCCCTGCCCGGCAACTACTCGGGGTTCGCGCTGCCGCCCGCCCTCGACGCCAACCTGCTGAACATGGACCCGCCGGACCACACCCGCATCCGGCGTCTGGTGTCGCAGGCCTTCACCCCGCGCCGCGTCGCGGACCTGCGCGAGCCGGTCCGCCGTACGGCCGCCGAACTCCTGGACGCCGTGGCCCCCGACGGCCGCGCCGACCTGATCGCCGCCTATGCCGCGCCACTGCCGATCCGCGTGATCTGCGACCTGCTCGGCGTCGCCCCCGGCGACCGCCGCGACTTCCGGGGCTGGACGGACGCCCTGGTCGCCCCGGACCCTTCGCGTCCCTCCGCGGCGAAGGAGGCGGTCGCCGCCATGCTCGGGTACTTCGGGCAGCTCATCGCGCGCAAGCGCGCCCACCCCGAGGACGACCTGCTATCCGCGATGATCGCCGCCCGCGACGACGGCGACCGGCTCAGCGAGGACGAGCTGATGTCGCTGACCTTCCTCCTCCTGTTCGCCGGGTACGAGAACACCGTGCAGCTCATCGGCAACGCCGTCCTGGCGCTGCTGACGCACCCCGGGCAACTGGCCGCCCTGCGGGCCGAGCCGGGCGGGGCCGCGGCGGCGGTCGAGGAGCTGACCCGCTGGGACGGGCCGGCGCCGCTGGCCATCCGGCGCTTCCCGCTGGAGGACGTCACCATCGGCGGCGTGACGGTCCCCGCCGGCGAGACGGTGCTGCTCTCGCTGGCCGCGGCCAACCGCGACCCCGCCCGCTTCCCGGAGGCCGACCGGCTCGACCTCGGCCGCGCCGACACCGCGCACCTCGGCCTCGGGCACGGCATCCACTACTGCCTCGGCGCTCCGCTGGCCCGGCTGGAGACCGAGATCGCGCTCACCGGGCTGCTGGCCCGCTTCCCGGGGCTCGCCCTGGACGCGGATCCCGCGGAGCTGCGGTGGCGCCCGTCGATGCGCACCCGCGGCCTGGTGGACCTCCCGGTCCGTTTCTGACCGGCGGTACGGGACGGGTCACCGGCGGGCGGCGACGGTCGCCGCCACGGCCACCGTCAGCGCGCACCCGGTGGCCGCACCCAGGGCGGCGGGCGGTGTCACCAGGAGCACCAGGAGGCCCCCGGCCAGGGCGCCGGCCACCAGGGCGGCGACGCTCAGTGCCTGGCGCAGGGCCATCCGCCGGTCGTGCGCCGTGGCGCCGGTGCCGCTGAGCAGCCCGACCAGGGTGCGGGTCATCACGGTCGTGGTCAGGCCCGCGACGCCGACGCGTCCGGCCATCGCGTTCTGGATGCCCATCGCCACCGCGCAGACCACCACCAGCACGCGCCGCGGCCCGTCCAGCGCGTGCAGTGCCGTGGCCGAGGCCAGCAGCGCGGTCTCGCACACCGCGGCCGCGCTCACCAGCGCGATCGGGCGGGTCAGCCGGGCCAGTGCCGCCCGGCAGAAGAGGATGCCCACGGCGAAGCCGCCGAGGGCCACCAGCGAGGTGACGACCGAGAACTGGGGCGCCCCGGCCAGGCCGAGGCTGACGAAGACCAGGTTGCCCGTCATGTTCGCCACGAAGACATGACCCAGGCTGAGGATGCTCACGGCGTCGACCAGCCCGCTGAGCACGGTGAGGACGAGCAGCAGCACGGTCAGCAGGCGCTGCCGGTCCCCTTCCGGGCCACCGCTCATGTCCAGCCGCCTTCCGCAGGGGTTCGCCGCCGCTCCTGGTCAGGATGCACCGGGCCGGGCCCCGGAGCAGACTTGTGCGTGTCCGCCCCGACCCGGGCGCGCCCCCGAACCGAAGGAGCGTGGTGATGGCGGAACCGCTGCCGCAGCCGGTGCTCAGCCCTCTCACCACGTCCGCGATCTTCCTGGTCGTGACGGTCGACCCCGGCGGGGAGACCGCCGTCCGCGATCTGCTGGAGGACCTGTCCGGACTGCAGCGCTCGGTCGGCTTCGGCACCCCCGACGGGCGGCTGAGCTGTGTCGCCGGGGTGGGGTCGAACGTGTGGGGCCGCCTCTTCGGCGGGCCGCGCCCCGCCGGACTGCACCCCTTCACCGAGCTGACCGGACCCCGCCACCAGGCGCCCGCCACCCCGGGCGACCTGCTCTTCCACATCCGGGCCAGCCGGCTGGACCTGTGCTTCACCCTGGCCCAGCTGGTCATGGACCGGCTGCGCGGCCATGTCACGGTCCGTGACGAGGTGCACGGCTTCAAGTACCTCGACGTCCGCGACCTGCTGGGGTTCGTCGACGGCACGGAGAACCCGGTCGGCCCCGAGGCGACCGAGGCGGTCCTGGTCGGCGACGAGGACCCGGACTTCCGTTGCGGCAGCTACGTGATCGTGCAGAAGTACGTCCACGACCTCGACGCCTGGAACGCCCTGCCCGTGGAGGCGCAGGAGCGGGTGATCGGCCGCAGCAAACTGGGCAACATCGAGATGGACGACGACGTCAAGCCCGCCGACTCCCACGTCGCCCTGACCACGATCGTCGAACCGGACGGCACCGAACGGCAGATCCTCCGCGACAACATGCCCTTCGGCCGGGTGGGCACCGCCGAGTTCGGGACGTACTTCATCGGCTACGCGCGGACCCCGGAGGTCACCGAGCGGATGCTGCGCAACATGTTCCTCGGCGACGGGCAGGCGAGCCACGACCGGATCCTGGACTTCTCCCGGGCCGTGACCGGCACGCTCTTCTTCGTGCCCTCCGCCGACTTCCTGGACGACCTTCCCGATCCCCCCGCCGTCGTGGCCGCCCCGGCCGCGAAGTCGCTGGGGATCGGCGACCTGAGGAAGACCGTCACATCATGAACAACCTGCACCGGGAACTCGCCCCGATCTCCGAAGCCGCCTGGGACGACCTGGAGGAGGAGGCACGGCGCACCTTCAAGCGCCACGTCGCCGCCCGCCGGATCGTCGACGTGCCCGAGGCCGCCGGCCCCGAGTTCGCCGGGGTGAACACCGGCCACCTCGACCCGGTCGAGGCGCCCCACGAGGACGTGCTCGCCCGGGTGCGCCGCGCGCAGCCGGTCGTCGAGCTGCGCGTGCCCTTCACGGTCGACCGCGGCGAGGTCGACATCGTCGAGCGCGGTGCCCAGGACGCGGACTGGCAGCCCGTGAAGGACGCCGCCCGGCGCATCGCGTTCACCGAGGACCGGGCGGTCTTCGAGGGGTACGCGGCGGCCGGCATCACCGGCATCCGCGCGAGCGCCTCGAACCCGCCGCTGAGCCTCCCCGCGGACGTGCGCGACTACCCCAACGCCGTCAGCCAGGCCATCTCCGCGCTCCGCCTCGCGGGCGTCGGCGGCCCGTACACGCTCGCGCTGAGCGCCGACGCGTACACCGCCGTCAACGAGACCTCCCACTACGGCTACCCGATCCACGCCCACCTGGCCCGGCTCCTCGACGGGGAGATCGTGTGGGCGCCCGCCATCGACGGGGCGTTCCTGCTCTCCACCCGCGGCGGCGACTTCGAGCTGCGCATCGGCCAGGACGTGTCCATCGGCTACCTGTCGCACGACGACACCAGCGTGCGGCTGTACTTCCAGGAGACCCTCACCTTCCTGGTGCACACGGCGGAGGCGGCGGTCGCGCTCACGGCCGCGTGACGGGTGACGGGTGACGGGCGCCCGATACGGGTATTCGCCCGTTATGACCGGAAAACACAGGAAGACATCGCTCTGGCCGCACCGTTCCGAGGTCAGGACCGGCGGGCCCGCCCGCCACGCCGCCTCGGCGGGCGAGGACGACGGCCGTCGTGAGCCCGTCCCCGAGGACCTCCCGCCCGCCCACGCCCCGGTGGTGCCCGGCACCCACGTGGACGGCACGGAGGCGCCCCACCACCGCGCGTGACAGCGGGCCCGCGCCGGACGCAGGACCGCCTCGTGCCCCGTCCGCCGGCATGGGGGCGGCGCGCGGGGACACGGGATGGGGGAGGAGGCGGAGGTCCTGCCCGCCCGCGTCGACCGGCGCCGGAAGGGCCGCTGACGGGCCCTCACGAAGTGTGCCCCCGTACGGGTGGAGCGGGCCGGGAGGGCGTGACACGTTCCGTCACCGCGGGGACCGATTGTGTGATTATTCGGCCCGCTCGGTTGGAGGTAGTGCCCCCATGACCTCAGTGACGGAACGTCAGTCCGGCCATCCCGCGGCGGAGGTGCGGACCCGATGACGATGCACACCGAGAACGAGATCGTCATCGACGCGCCCCTGCGGTACGTGTGGCTGCGGACCAACGACGTCGCCGGCTGGCCCACCCTGTTCAGCGAGTACGCCGAGGCCGAGATCATCTCCCAGGAGGGCGACACCACCCGCTTCCGCCTGACCATGCACCCCGACGAGAAGGGCCGCGTCTGGTCCTGGGTGTCCGAGCGCACCGCCGACCCGGCCACCCGTACCGTGCGGGCCCGGCGGCTGGAGACCGGGCCGTTCGAGTTCATGAACATCTACTGGCAGTACGAGGAACTCGGCCCGGAGAGCACCCGCATGCGCTGGCTGCAGGACTTCCGGATGAAGGTGGACGCGCCCGTCGACGACGAGGGCATGCGGCAACGCATCAACAGCAACTCCCGCGTCCAGATGCAGCTGGTCAAGGACCGGCTGGAATCCCGCCGGATCCGTCCCGTCGGCACCCTGGACACCCACGCGGACACCCGCCGCGGCGGCGACATCCGCACCCTGCTGACCACCGCCTCGGTCGGCACGACGGACGGGTTCTGCGGCATGGTCACCGTCGGCCCCGGCGAGGCCGTCGCCGAGCACTACCACCCGTACTCGCAGGAGCAACTGGTCGTCGTCGAGGGCGAGGTGCGGGTGGACCTCGACGGCTGCCCGCGCAGCGTCGCCGCCAACGAGGCCCTGCTCGTCCCGCGCGGGGTCCGCCACCGGCTGGTGAACACCTCCGACGCGGTGGCCCGCGCCGTGTTCTTCCTGGCCCCGCTCGCGCCGCGTCCGGAGCTGGGGCACGTCGACACCGAGACCCACGAGCAGGCCGCCGCCATCGCCCGCGCCGCCACCGCGACGGGTCCGGCGACGGAGGGCCCGGCGCCGGGCCGCGAACTGGTCGACCGGTGACCGCAGGCCGTACCGCGCGCAGGGTGGTGGTGACGGGCGTCGGAGCCGTCGCCGCCGGCGGCGTCGGGCGGGAGGCGTTCTGGGAGCGGATCGTCGGGGGCGGGCCGGCGATCCGCCGGATCACCCGCTTCGACCCCTCGCGGTACCGCTCGCGGATCGCCGCCGAGGCCGACTTCGACCCCCTCGCGGCCGGGCTCACCCCCCGGGAGATACGCCGCAACGGCCGGTTCGCCCAGTTCGCGCTCGCCGCGGCCGCCGAGGCGCTCGCCGACAGCGGGCTGCGCACGGAAGCCGAGGACACCGACCGCATCGGGGTCTGCCTCGGCACCGCCGTCGGCGCCACCGTCACCCTGGAGGACGAGTACGTGGTCGCCAGCGACGGCGGCCGCCACTGGGAGGTCAGCCCGGACCACGGCATGCCCTTCCTCCACCGGGCGATGCACCCCTCCTCGGCCGCCGCCGAACTCTCGCTCCGGCACGGCCTGCACGGCCCGTCCTCGGTCGTCTCCACCGGCTGCACCTCCGGCGTCGACGCGATCGGCTGCGCCTTCCGGACGCTGAGCGACGGCGAGGCCGACGTCATGCTGGCGGGCGCGAGTGAGGCGCCCATCTCCCCGGTCACGGTGGCCTGCTTCGACGCGATCCGCGCCACCACCGCCTTCACCGGCGATCCCGAGCGGACGCCGGCGCCCTTCGACGCCCGGCGCGACGGCTTCGTGCTCGGCGAGGGCGGCGCGGTGCTCGTGCTGGAGGAACTGGAGCACGCCCGCGCCCGGGGCGCGTCCGTCTACTGCGAGGTCCGCGGCTGGGACAACCGGACCGGCGCCTACCACATGACCGGTCTGCGCCCCGACGGCTACGACCTGAGCGAGGCGATCATCTCCGCCATGTCGGAGGCCGGCATCGCCCCCGAGCAGCTCGACTGGATCAGCGCGCACGGCTCCGGCACGGTGCAGAACGACCGCTACGAGACGGCCGCCTACAAACGCGCCCTCGGCGAGTACGCGCGCAAGGTCCCGGTGAGCTCCGTCAAGTCCGTCATCGGCCACTGCCTCGGCGCGGCGGGCGCCCTGGAGATGGCCGCCTGCGCCCTCGCCGTCCGGCGGGGGGTGATCCCGCCGACCGCGAACCTGCTGCGGCCCGACCCGCAGTGCGACCTCGACTACACGCCGGTCCTCGCCCGCGAACGGCGGGTGCGGCACGCGCTGTCGGTGGCCTGCGGCCTCGGTGGTTTCCAGTCGGCGATGGTCTTCTCGGCCCTGGAGCCGGACCCGGAACGGGAGGCGGAGGCATGACCACACGCGCGGTCATCAGCGGACTCGGGGTCGTCGCCCCCACCGGTGTCGGCGCCCGCCCCTACTGGCGGGCCACCGTCGCCGGGCGCAACGGCATCCGGCCGATCGGCAGGCCCGACGCGAGCCGCTCCCCGGTCGTGCTCGCCGGGGAGGTCACCGGGTTCGACGCCGCCCGCTGGATCGACGACACCCTGCGCGCCGAGACCGACCGCTGGACCTGGTTCGCCCTGGCCGCGGCCGAGATGGCGCTGGCCGACGCGGCGCTGCGGCCCGCCGACCACCCCCCGTTCCACCTGTCGGTGGTCACCTCCAGCGGCTCCGGCGGCAACGAGTCCGGCCAGCGGGAGACCCACGCCCTGTGGGCACGGCAGCCCGGCGAGGCCGACGCCCACCAGTCCATCGCCTGGTTCCACGCGGCCGGCGCCGCACAGATCTCCATCCGGCACGGGCTGACCGGCGGCTGCGGCGTCGTCGCCGCGGACGGCGCGGGCGGCCTGGACGCGCTCAAGCACGCCTGGCGGCGGCTGCGGCGCGGCGGCAAGGCCGTGATCGTCGGCGGCACCGAGGCGCCGCTGTCGCCCTTCGCGCTCGCCTGCCAGTCCACCCTGCCCACGGTGCACCGCGGCACCGACCCCGAACGGGCCTACCTGCCCTTCAGCCCGTACGCCTCGGGGTTCGTCCCCGGCGAGGGCGGTGCCCTGATGGTCCTGGAGGAGAAGGCGCACGCCGCCGAGCGCGGGGTGCGCGGTTACGCCGAACTGCTCGGCCACGCCGCCACGCACGACGCGCACCACCACACGGCGCCCGCGCCCGACGGCGTCCAGCTGGCCCGGGCCGTCACCACGGCGCTCGAGCAGGCCGGCCGCGCTCCCGGGGACGTGGACGTGGTCTTCGCCGACGGCGCCGGCGACCCGGCCGGGGACGCGGCCGAGGCGGCGGCGCTCCAGCGGGTCTTCGGCGACCGGCTGGCGGAGGTCCCGGTGACGGTGCCCAAGGCGGGCGTCGGCCGGCTGACCTCCGGCGCCGGCGCGCTGGACGCGGTGACCGCCGCCCTCGCCCTGCGCACCGGCGTGATCCCGCCCACCCGCGGCGGCGACGCGCGGGCCGCCCGCGAGCGGTACGGCGTCCGCCTGGTCACCCGCTGGACACGGCCGGAACGGCTGACGACGGCCGTGGTGCTCGCCCGCGGCACCGGCGGGTTCAACAGCGCCGTCGTCCTGGGAGCGCTTGACTGACTACCGGGCACGACGTGTTCCCGGCATCGTCGCGGTCACCGTGTTCGGTGGCTGGAGCTGTCCCGCACGGTGCACCGGGTCTCGCGCTCGCTATGGCCGAGGGGAAGGTCGACGAGCGTGCCGGGATTGCCGCAGTTCTGATTCTGCCGGCCGTTCTGCGCGGTGTTGGTCTCGGATCCGACCACCTCGGTGGTGCCGGCGGAGGCCTGGCCCCGATGAACGGTGGCGGGACCGGCACGGTGGGAGTGGTCGGCGGCGACGCATGTGGTGTGCTTCCGGATGGTGCCCAGAACGTTGACGGTGGCCGTGTCCGCGGAGTTGCCGCAGTTCAGGTTCTGCCTGCCGGTCTGCGCGGTGTTGACCTGACCGACCGAGTGGCCGCCTTCCGCCCCGGCGTCACCGATGTGTTCACCGTGGCCGTGTCCGCGGTCCCTGCCGGGGGAGCGGCTGCCGTCCACCGCCACGCAGGTGGTCTCCTGATGCATGGTCCCCAGTACGTTGACGGTGAGCGTGTCCGCGGAGTTGCCGCAGTTGAGGTTCTGCCTGCCGGTCTGTGCGGTGTTGACCTGAGGGCCGAGGGTTGCCCCGCCCACCGCCCGGGCACCACTCGGGTGGCCGCTGTGTCGGCGGGTATGACCGTCGGTGTCGACGCAGACCCGCTCCCGCCGCACCGTCTTGCCGATGTTGAGGCGGACCAGGCGGGCGGAGTTGCCGCAGTCCAGGTTCTGCTCTCCGTCCTGGTCGGTATTGAGCTGCCCGCTGAGCGGAGTGTCGCTGAGCACATCGGCGAAGGCGCTGCCGCCGCCCGCGGAGACCAACGCGCCGGCGGTGAGCAGGACTGCCGCCGCCCTGCGGGCCTTTTGCGCAATTGCGCCGGCCGCCGTGTGCTGTCCCATCGTCGTGATCCCCTGCCATTGAGTCGAGTCTGCTGTACCGGCACTCGCGTTCTGTCGCGCCGTGGCGACCGCCGGCTCGGTCGAGAATGCCCAGCCCACTGAAAACCGACGCTTCGCCGGGAACGGGGCCGGCCCCGTCCGGGACGCCGGGCGGGGCCGATCCGGCACGAAGGCCATTGCTTTGTCTGCTCTCACTACCGATTGAAGGAGTCGAAGTTCTTGGACTCGTCGACGGCGACGCACTGGGTCCGGGTGTGGCCCGAGGCGATCAGGGTCATGCCGTTGCGACTGCCGCAGTTGTTGTTCTGCCGGCCCTCCTGGGCGGTGTTCTGCTGGACCAGGTGACCGACCTCGCCGTTGCCCCCGGTCGCGTGGCTGCCGCCGCTGAACTCGGCGGTTCGCACGTTGGTCGAATGGTCGATGCTTGCGCAACGGGTCTGTGCACCGGTATGCGGCGATGTAATGAACGTGTCATTGGGATTGGCGCAGTTGTTGTTCTGCCGGCCCTCTTGGGCGGTGTTCTGCTGGACCAGGTGGCCGACCTTGCCGGAGCCGCCGGTGGCGTGGCTGCCGCCGTCCACGGCCAGGGTGTGCTTGTTGTGGGAGCGATCCAGGTTGCTGCAGTGACTGGCCATCAGGTCGTCGCTCGCGGTGATGTCGGACTGGTTGGGATTGGCGCAGTTGTTGTTCTGCCGGCCCTCTTGGGCGGTGTTCTGCTGGACCAGGTGGCCGACCTTGCCGGAGCCGCCGGTCGCATGGCTGCCGCCGCCCTTGGTCAGGGTGTGCTTGTTGTGGGAGCCGTCCTGGTCGATGCAGAAACTGTCCGTCACGCCTTCGCCATGGGAGAAAATGGTGTCGTTCGGGTTGGCGCAGTTGTTGTTCTGTCGGCCCTTCTGAGCGGTGTTCTGCTGGATCATTTGGCCGACCTTGCCCGAGCCGCCGGTCGCGTGGCTGCCGCCACCGTGGTTCACGGTGTGCTTGTTGAAGGAGGCATCGCCGGTCCCGCAGCGGGTCTGCGTAGGCCCGCCCAACAGACCCGGTTGCACAAACGCAGCGTTCGGGTTGGCGCAGTTGTTGTTCTGCCCGCGTTCTTGGGCGGTGTTCTGCTGCAGCAGGCTTCCGATCGCGCCAAAGCCGCCGTCGGCGGTGGCGCCGCCGCTGTCGGCCGAGGCGAACTCAGATCCCCCGAATGTCAGGCCACCCACTGCCAGGGCCATCAGTGTGACCCTCCTGATCTTCTGCACCTGCACCGTTCCTCTCGGACGGGCCAGGAGTTCCGATACCCCCTGGTCCCTTTCTTGGCAACGATGTCCAGGTCGGCCCCGATACGGTGTCACCAAGGTTTCCCCCACGTGGGCTACGGCGACTGCGCGCTATGCGGTGCACCCGATTCCACGGCGAGCAAACGTCGAAGGTCCCGGAACGGAGATCAAGGGCCGGAACGGCGGAGTCGCCGCTGTCCGCGGGGGCGGGCCAGGTGGAGTCATAACTCAAACGGATCTTCTGACGGGCGCCCGATTCAAATCTGTCACAGCATTAGAAACACGGGACCTGGGGCAGTTTGCTCACCCGGTCGGGCACGGATACGGCGCACAGCCGCCCTGCCAGGCCATCCGCCCCGCACCGCGTGGATCCGCCGAGAGCGCATCGAGTGATTTTCATTTCATCTGGCTCATCTGCATTGGGAGTTGCGTTGCGTAACGTGGCCATCGTCGGCATGGGTTGCAGATTTCCGGCAGCCCGGAATCTCCCCGAATATTGGCGGATGCTCCGCAAGGGTGAACGCCAGTTCCGAGCTGTGCCTCCCGAACGCTGGGATCACACGCCCTTCCACACCCCGCAGGACAAGCGCGCCCGCGCCGGAACGTACACGGACATCATCGCTCCGATCGCCGCCGTCGATCAGTTCGACGCCCGGCACTACCGGATGTCGCCGCGCCGGGTGCAGGGATTGGACCCGCAGCACCGCCTGCTCCTGGACGCCTCCCGTGAGGCGCTGCAGGACGCCGGATGGGAGCGACAGGAGTTCGACCGCCAGTCGGCCGGCGTGTTCTTCGGCCTGGGCATCAGCGAATACATGGAACTGGTACCCGACATCGTCACCATGCAGCCGTCCTCGGTTCCGGGAGCGCTGCTCAACATGGCGGCGGCGAATGTGAGCCGGTTCTTCGACCTGCGCGGCCCCAGTTTCACGGTCGATGCCGCGTGCTCTGCGACCTTGGTCGCGTTGCACCAGGCCCTGAGCCATCTGGCCACCGGAGAGTGCCGTGTGGCGTTGGTGGGCGGCGCCTATCTCACTCTGGAGCCGCGCTCGCTGCTGGCCTTCTCGAAGGTAGGGGCGATCTCGGCGGCCGGTGTGTGCAGGCCCTTCGACCGGGAGGCCGACGGTTTCGTACTGGGCGAAGGCGTCGGGGTGGTCGTGCTGCGCCCGCTTCGGGACGCGTTGGCCGCAGGCGACCGGGTCTACGCGGTGATCCAGGGCATCGGCGCAAGTAACGACGGGGCGGCAGCGGAAGGCCCGATGACGCCGAGCCGCGATGGCCAGATGACAGCGCTGCGCCGCGCCTATGCGGATGCCGGATGCTCCCCCCGATCGATCGGGGTCTTCGAGGCACACGGCACCGCCACCATGGTCGGGGATGCCACCGAGCTCGACGCGATCATCAAGCTTCGAGAGGAGGCCGAGGGTGACTCGGACGGTACCGCCTGCCTGTCGTCGGTGAAGTCGCTGATCGGCCACTCCCTGGGGGCTTCCGGTGCCGCTTCCTTGATCAAGAGCGCGTTGGAACTGCACCACCGCACGATCGTGCCCATGCCGGAGACCGATCCCGCTCGTCCGGAGGATCTCGCGGGGTCGAGACTGCGGATTCCGCGAGCTGTTGAGCCCTGGGAGCATTCCGGGGGCCAACCGCGTCGCGCCGGAGTGAGCAACTTCGGCTTCGGCGGCACCAATGTGCACGCCGTACTGGAGGAGGCGCCGGAGTCCAGCCCGCGGTTGCACGGAGTTGAGCCGCCGGCCGCCGGGCGCCGGACCACCGGCCGGAAGCAGCCAGAGGAGGCGCCGGGGACGCAGGACGACGAGCCGCAGCTCTTCCTCTTCTCCGCCGGCAGCGTGGACCGGTTGGAGTCCCACCTCGTCCATGTTCTGGAGACCCTGCAGGACGCCCCCGACATGCCACTGAGCGCCATCGCGCGGACCCTGGCGAGCAGGCGGCTGCTCACGGCCCGGCTCGCGGTCGTCGCCGGCGGCCACGCGGAATTGCGGACGCGGGTGCAGCAGGCCCGGTCCGCGCTCGCCCAAGGCAGGGTGGGCGCGCTGGACGAGGGCCTGTACTCGGCCGTCGCACCGCTGCCGGCATCGGAGCGTACGATCGCCTTTGTCTTCCCCGGACAGGGCAGCCAGCAGCCGGGGATGGTGGGGGACCTGTATGAGCGCTTCCCCGCCGTGCGCTCCACCATCGATGCCTTCGACGCGCTGGCCGTCTCGGAGAACGGGCTTTCGCTACTGGACTCGGTGTACGGGCCGGCCAGCCTTACCCCGGAAGGACAGGAGCGGCTCACCGGCACAGACGTCTGCCAGCCGGTGCTCGGTGCGTTCGGCGTGGCGCTCGCACGCTTCGTGGAGTCGCTGGGCGCCGTCCCGGCCGTCACCTTCGGCCACAGCGTGGGGGAGTTCCCCGCCGCGGTCAATGCCGGTGCCCTGGACGAATCCGAGTGCCTGCGGCTCCTCCTGGCGCGCGGCGCCCGCATGCGCAGCGCAGAGTCGGTACGGCGTGGCGGCATGCTCGTCATCCGGGCCTCGCAGGACGAGGCGGACCGTGTGACGCAGGGGCTGGAGGAGGTGTGGGCCGCCTGCTTCATCCACCCCCGCCAGGTCGTGTACAGCGGCACGGCGACGGAGCTGGAGGAGCTGGCGCGGCGCTGTGCGGAGGCGGGCCTGGCGGCCGCGTCACTGCGGGTCTCCAACGGTTTCCACTCCCCACTTCTCGATCCCGCCCTCGACGATCTCGCGGCGGACCTCGCGACCCGTACGATCACCCGCCCCCGGTACGAATTCGTCTCATCGGTGAGTGGCGCGGCCGAGGACGACCCTGACGTGCTGCGGGAGCTGTGGGGCCGCCATGCCAGTGCCCCTGCCCGCTTCGGCGACGCAGCTCGCGCCGCATACGAGGCCGGCGCGAGGGTGTTCGTGCAGGTCTGCGGGGGCAGCGGGCTGCTCGGTGCCGTACGGCACAGTGTTCCGGAGCAGAGCGCGGTCCGGTGCATGGCGCTGACCAAGGACGGTTCCGACCAGGCCCGCACCTTCCTCGCCACGCTCGGCGAGCTCGCCGTGCTCGGGGTCGACATCGACGCCGCGGGGCTCGTACCGGAGGGGACGCCACTGGTGACGCTGCCGCCCTCCCCCCTTGCAACGAAGTCGTACTGGTACCCCCGCGTCGCCTCACGGCGCCCAGCCCCGCCCACCGTCCCTGGTCTGGGGGCCGTCGAGGGGGATCTCCAGCAGACCGTCACGGGACCTGACCGGTCTCCGGACGTCCTGACGAACAAGGCTCCCGCCGCGTTGCCCGAGCCACACAGCGCAGGGGCGGCCCAGGTGCCACCCGCCGCTGCCCCTCCCCCGAGTTCCCCCGATCACAAGGATTTCGTGATGCATGACGTCGTGACGCTGCTGAGGGAGCAGCTGAACCTGTTGCAGACCTTCGGCACGGCCGCTCCCGTCGCGGACCGCCCGGCGGCCTCGCCCGCCGGGACTCCGCCGCTCATCCAGCAGTGGGCCGCTGGTATGGATGTGCTCAGCCTGCCTACGGTCGGACACCGTGATGCCCGCGAGCCGGCCGCCGGGGCGGACTACGAGCGGGTGCGTGCTCGCGTGTACGCCGAGTTGTCGGCCGTCAGCGCCTTCCCCGTGGAGCAGTTGACGGATGAACTGAACATCGTCCAAGAGCTGGGCTTCGACTCTCTGATGACCACCGAGCTGCTGGTGCGGCTTCGTCGGGCCTTCCCGGAGGTCGCCGAGGGCGTCACTGAGGGATTCATTCCCCGGCAGCCCACCATTGCCCAGGCGGTCGAGGCGGTGGCCGAACTGCTCAAGGTGGATCGAAGGGCCTCGATCGCGACTGCCGTCGTGTCCGCGGCGGCCTTTCCGGCCCGCGCCGAGGGTGCCGTGAGTACGTTGGCGAATGGCCGCGTCGCTGTCGAGCGCGCTGCGGCTACGTTGTCGAACGGGCATTCCCGACTCGCTGCCGAGGGCGGGGTGGCCATGGCCGATCCGGTCCCTGCCACGGCAGTGCGGGCCGAGAGCCGTATCGAGGACTTCCCCGAGCTCCTTGAGATGGAGGGACGCCGGGCCTCCCTCGGACGCAGCCCGTACTTCCTGCTGCACGAAGGCACACTGCGGGACACCACCCGGATCGAAGGCCGGGAGTTGATCTCCTTCTCCGGGTACAACTACCTCGGCCTGTCCGGCCACCCGATGGTCGCCGCCGCGGTCAAGGAGGCCGTCGACCGATACGGTACCTCGGTTTCGGCGAGTCGTTTCCTGTCCGGCGACCGGCCACTGCACCGCGAGCTGGAGTCGGAACTCGCCGCGCTGAACGGTTGCGAAGCGGCCATCGCCCTGGTCAGTGGGCACGCCACCAACGTGAGCGTGATCGGTCACCTCGTGGGCCCCGATGACCTGATCCTGCACGACGGCCTCGCGCACGACAGCATCCTGCAGGGCTGCAACCTCTCCGGGGCAAGGCGCCGCCCCTTCCCGCACAACGACATGGCGGCGCTCGACGTGATGCTCGGGCGGATCAGGCACCATTACCGCCGTGTCCTGATCGTGGTCGAGGGTGTCTACAGCATGGATGGCGACATCGTCGACCTGCCGGCCCTCATCGAAGTCAAACAGCGGCACGGCGCCATGGTGATGATCGACGAGGCACACAGCATCGGCGTTGTCGGGCCCCACGGCGGCGGAGTCGGCGATCACTTCGCCGTCGACCGCTCGGCAGTGGACCTGTGGTCGGGCACATTGTCGAAATCTCTGGCGGGCTGTGGCGGTTACGTGGCCAGTACGGCACGCGTCGTCGACTACCTCAAGGCCTCCGTCCCCGGGTTCGTCTACAGCGTGGGCATGACCCCGGCGAATGCGGCGGCCTCGCTCGCGGCACTCCGGGTCTTGCGCGCGGAGCCGGAGCGACTGCAGAGGTTGCGCGAGAACGCGGAACTCTTCCTGCAACTGGCCCGGCAAGCCGGGATCGACACAGGCGACAGCCTCGGTTCGCCGGTCATCCCCGCCATCGTCAAGGACTCGTCCAAGGCCCTGCGACTGTCTGCGGCACTGTTCGACGCAGGGATCAGCGTCAACCCGATTCTTCATCCGGCAGTAGCGGAGGAGCTGACGCGGCTTCGGTTCTTCGTCACCAGCGAGCACACCGCGCAGCAGATCGAGTCCTGCGTGTCCGTACTCGCTTCCCACTGCCACTCGTTGAACAGCTGAACTCCCGGCGTCCCCGGGTACGCGGACGCCCCTGACCGAGAAGTCCACACGCGAAGCGAGGAGCAGGCTCCGGTGAAGCCTCCCCCAGTATCGTCCCCCGAGACCATGACGGGGACAGCGACCATCACGTCCGGTGAGGCGTCCGGCAGCCCGCTGCCCCCGGGCCGGTCGGCGCGCCTTCCGCTACCGCTGCGCCGCCCTCGCGCTGTCCTCGTGGCCTGGCTGTTCCTCATCGCCCTGGCCGGGGTTGTCGCGGGCGGCACACTCAACGTACTCAAATCGGGGGGATTCGACGATCCGTCATCGGATTCCGCCGCGGCCACGCGGTTGCTTCGGGAGAAGTTCCCCACCGCACAGCCCAACCTGTTCCTGCTCGTCCGGGACAAGGGCGGGGACGCGAACAGTACGGCGGCCACCCATGCCGGCCGGTCCGTGCTCGAGGAGCTTTCCCGTGAACGTGGCGTGCACATCGTGGCCTCGTATTACCGCACCCCTGACCCGGCGCTCCGCTCGGCCGACGGTGCGGCGGGCCTGACCGCAGTCACCGTCGCCGGCGACCAGGATGCCGCGGACCGCAAGACCAAGGACCTGCACACCAGGCTCGCCGGAGAGCGGGGTGACGCCGAGGTGCGCTTCGGCGGTATCACCCAGATCAACAACGACCTCAATGACCGGACCGAGCAGGACCTCAAGCTCGCGGAGTCGGTGGCGATTCCGCTGACGCTGTTGTTGCTGGTCCTGGTCTTCCGGGGTGTCGTCGCGGCGCTGCTGCCACTGGCCGTCGGGATGTCGGCCATCGTCGGGGCGATGGCCGTGCTGTGGTGCCTGGCCCAGCTGACCTCGGTCTCGGTGTTCTCCACCAATCTGATCACCGCGCTTGGCCTCGGCCTCGCGGTGGACTACAGCCTGCTGATCGTGGCCCGCTACCGACAGGAACGCGCCAGCGGCGGCGATGACATGGAGGCGTTGCTGCGCACCCTGCGTACAGCAGGCCGCACAGTGGTCTTCAGCGCCGCGATCGTGGCCAGCGTGCTGCTCACTTTGCTGGTCTTCCCTCTGTACTTCCTGCGGTCGTTCGCGTTCGCGGGCGTGGCGACTGTGGCGATCACTGTGCTGGGCGCGCTCGGGCCGCTGCCCGCCATGCTCCTGCTGTTGGGGAAGCGGGTCGACAAGTGGCGCGTGCTGCGGACGCGCGCCGAGCAGGTCGCTCCCGAGCGCCGGCTATGGGGCCGCATTGCCGGCGGCTCGATGCGCCGCCCCGCGGTGTGGGGCTTGATGGCGACCATCGGGCTGCTGGTACTCGCCCTGCCGCTGGGCCACGCGCAGTTCGGGATCCCGGACGAACGCGCCCTGCCAAAGGACACCGAGAGCCGACAGGTGGCCGAGGTGCTGCGTACGGGCTTCGCCGGCAGCGCCGGCGGTGACACGATCAGCGTGGTGGCGCCGGCATGGGACCGGGACCCCTCGGCAACCGCTCTGGCCACGTACGCCCGGACGCTGTCCCGTGTGCCCGGTGTCGACCGGGTGGACAGCCCCGTTGGCCGATTCGCCCACGGCCGGCCACAGGCCGCGAAAACACCGGCGGACAGCGCCGCGGCGGCCCTGCGCAAGGATCGGAGCGTACGGCTCGACCTGCACACCCGTGTCGTGCCCTACTCCCCTCAAGGCAGCCGGCTGGCCAAACAGGTGCGCGCGGCACCGGTGCCCGGTCATCGGGAGGTGCTCATCGCGGGACTGGCTCCGCAACTCGTGGACACCACAAGTGCGTTGGCGAAAGGACTGCCTTGGGCACTCGGCCTGACCGTGCTGATCACCCTTGTGCTCCTTCTACTGGCCACCGGCAGCTTGCTGCTGCCGGTCAAGGCGGTTCTGCTCAATGCCCTCGGGCTGGCGGCAGTCGTCGGTGCGATGGTGTGGGTCTTCAACGACGGCCATCTGTCCGGTCTTCTCGGCTTCACCCCGTCGCCGCTGGCCATCACGATGCCGGTACTCCTGGTGTGCGTGGCGTACGCGCTGTCCATGGATTACGAGATCTTCCTTCTGTCCCGTATCAAGGAACGGCACATCGCCGGAGACCCCACTGAACTGTCGGTCCGCGCCGGCCTCGGCGAAAGCGGTCCCCTCATCAGCGCGGCCGCGGGGCTGCTGGCCGTCTCCTTCTTCGCCATCGCCCTGTCCGGAGTCTCCCTGGCCAAGTTCTTCGGCCTTGGCACCGGCATCGCAATCCTCCTGGATGCGGTGCTGATCCGCGGAGTGCTGGTCCCGGTGTTCTTCCGGCTGGCCGGCCCCCTGGCCTGGTGGGCCCCGGATTCCGTGAAAAGACTGACTCGCAAGATCGAGATGGCCGCCGGCCACTGACCGCGCCGTCTCCAAAGGGCGGCGCCTGGCAGCAGCATGATGCATCGGCAGACAATCGGCATCCCTCCGAGCCCAGCCCTGTGGCGGGGCTCGGAGCGTGTTGCACGGCCAAGGCAAGCAGTGCGGAACAGGGCCCGCCCGGGCGACAGGTCGCCAGTGCTGTCGGCGGCGATTCGGGCGATGCCGGCCGGTGAGGTCGTCGCGCCGGGCACGGCGAGTAGGCGCAGCGGGAGCAACGCACCAAGCCGCCAATGGGCGAGTCTTCGGATCCAGAGCGTCACCTGGACAGCCGTCCAAGCGGGCGGGTGGAAATTTCTGATGATAACCAGGACCTGGGGGGTCGTCAGGTCAAATGAATAGAACGGTCAAGGAGCCCCGCAGATGCGAATTTCCTTGCGGCGAACAGCATCCGTCGCTCTGATAACTGCCCTTCCCGCCCTTGCCCTGGCGGCGTCCCTCCCGAGCGCGGCGGAACCGCGGCCCGGCCCCCCGGGCGCGATCCCCGGGCAGTACATCGTCACCCTGGACCCCGGTACCTCGCCGAACACCGTCCTCGACGGGCTGGGCGTCAAGCCGCTGTTCACCTACGGGCACGCGCTGCCCGGCTTCGCCGCCAGGCTCACCGCCGGGCAAGTGCAGCGGGTGCGTGCCGCGCCGGGTGTCGACGAGGTGGAGCAGGACGCCGTGGTGACCATCCCGCTCGGCGAGGACGCCCCCGCCGACAGCGACCTGGAACCGCCCTATCCGGTCGACCTCCCGGGCGAGCCGACCGGCCCCGTCGACTTCCCGCAGGACACCGCCGCACCCGGCGCCGCGTCACCGGACCCCGGCCCGGACCGGGGTCCGTCGGGTGGGGGCGCCCCAGACGGGGCACCACAGCCGGCACCCGGCGGGGAGGAGGCCCCGGGGCCGGCGGGATCGGAACAGCAGCCGCCCGAGCAGGCGATGCCGGAACCGGCCGGACCGGAGCAGGCGATGCCCGAGGAGACCGGACCGGAACAGCCCGGACCGGAACTGTCCGGACCGGAGCAGGCGACCGATCCCGGGCCGCCGGGGGCGTCCGGCTCCCCGAAGCCGGGGACCAAGCCGGTCCTGCTCCCGGAGCAGGTCCCCGGCCCCGCCTCGCCCTCCGCCCCGGTACCGGACTCCTCCGGACCCACACGGGCGAAGGCGGTGCGCGGACTGGGCGGCTTCACCCCCTGGGGCCTGACCCGGATCAACAACCGGGCCCTCGGCGGATCCGGTTACTCCGTCCGGGCCACCGGCGCGAAGGTGACCTCGTACATCGTCGACAGCGGCATCGAGTTCTCCCACCCGGACTTCGGCGGTCGGGCCGTACCCGGCTACGACGCGATCGGCGACGGTCTGGACGGCGGGGACTGCAACGGGCACGGCACCCATGTGGCGGGCACGGTCGGAGGCAGCTACACGGGCGTCGCCCGCAAGACGACGCTGGTGTCGGTGCGGGTCTTCCCCTGCGTCGGGCGTACGGCGAACTCCGCGGTCATCGCCGGTATCGACTGGGTCGCCGGGCACGCCAAGAAGCCGGCGGTGGCGAACCTGTCCTTCGCCGGGCGCTGGTCGCTCGCCGCCAACCGTGCCGTGGAGGGGCTGGCCAGGGCCGGTGTCTTCCCGGTGGCTGCGGCGGGCAACGACAACCTCAACGCGTGCTTCGTCTCTCCGGCGAGTGCGCAGTCGGCGTTCACGGTCGGCGCGATCGACCAGGAGGACCGCAGGGCCTGGTTCAGCAACTGGGGTACCTGCGTGGACATCCACGCGCCGGGGATGGGCATCCTGTCCGCGTATCTCAACGGGAGCTTCCGCGACATGGACGGCACGGCCATGGCCGCTCCGCACGTCACTGGGATCGCCGCCTTGTACAAGGACACCCACGGTGACGCGTCCTTCGCAACCCTGAGCGAGTGGCTCACCGGCCGCGCGATCCGCAATGTGCCCATCGACGGCGGTTACGGCACTGCCCGGCTGAGCGCCTTCACCAATGATCTGTGACCCGGCGCCCCGCCCTGCTCCGACCAGAGGCCGCCGGAGGGAGTACCCCCGGCGGCCTCTGATGGGTGGGGCGACTGCGTCAGCCGTTGACGCAGATGTTGCCGACCGTCGGGTTGAGCAGGGCGAAGTGGTTGTGCCCGTTGCCGCAGTGGTTGATCGGGATGTTGATCGGATGCTGGATGACGTTTCCGCTCAGGATGCCGGGGGAGCCGACGGCGATGGCCGAGGCGTAGGCGCCGCCGTAGCCGTAGCCCTTGCCGTAGCCGTGGTCGCCGCTCTTGCCGTAGTCGTCGCCGTAACCGGCGGCGAGGGCGCCGGTGGCCGAGCCGAGGACGAGGGCACCGGTGGCGACCGTCAGTGCGACGGCCTTGGAGAAACGGATCACTTTTGTGCCTTTCATGCTTGATGGGACCAAGGGTCTTGATTTGGTCAACGAGTGGTTTTGACCCGAGATGCGGTTGATCACCCGAATAGTCGTACCGGATTTGGATTCCCTGTGACGAATCGTCGGTTTTCTGGGTTCGGGGTGACCGTTCGGCGCACCAGAAACGGCGGGGCGCGGCCGCCGATGTGACGGTGGGTCACATGGTTCTCGCTGCCACCGCACCCACTCGACGACTCAATGCCGGTGCAGGACGCATCGTCGCCGGAATGGCCGGAGCGTCGGTGCTGCTGTCACCGGGGTGGGCCGCAGGCCCCGCCCTGGCGGAGGCCCCGCCGGCCACCGGCGGGCCCTCCCCGTTCTGGGTGGACCCGGACAGCCGGGCCGCCCGGCAGGCCGAAGCCGGGGAGGCCCGCGGCCGGACGGCGGATGCCGCGCTGCTGCGGCGGATCGCCGACCAACCGCTGGCCACCTGGCTCGACGACCGGACCCCGGACGCCGCGGGCGAGGCTCGCCGGATCACCGCGGCGGCCGAACGCGCCCACCGCATCCCGGTGCTGGTCCTCCACCACCTCCCGCGGCGCGACTGCGTCCGCCGCCCGACCGGCGCCGCCGACGCGGCCGCCTACCGCCGCTGGATCACCGGCGTCTCCGGCGGCATCGGCGGCCGTGCGGCCGTGGTGGTCCTCGAACCGGACGCGGTCGCCGGTCTGGTGGCCGGCTGCGGGGGAGCCGCCGCCGTACCGCCCCCGGGCCGGGCGGCGCTGCTGGCCGAGGCCGTGGGGCTCCTCAAGGCGCGTACCGGTACCCGGGTCTACCTCGACGCGGGGAACCCGGGGCGGGTCCCCGACCTGCGCCGGCTCGCCGCGGCGCTGCGGCTCGCCGGGATCGGCCGGGCCGACGGCTTCGCGCTGAACGTCGCCGGCTTCCACACCACCGGGGTCAGCACGGAGTACGGCGACCGGCTGTCCGGGCTGCTCGGCGGCGCCCACTACGTCATCGACACCAGCCGCAACGGCAAGGGCCCCTGGGCGGCCGTACGCAGGAACGCGCAGTCCTGGTGCAATCCGCCGGACCGGGCGCTCGGCCCCGCGCCCACGGTGCGTACCGGCAGTCCGCTGGTGGACGCCTACCTGTGGGTGAACAGGCCCGGTGAGTCCGACGGCGCCTGCCAGGGGGCGCCGCCCGCGGGGCACTGGTGGGCGGCGTACGCGCTCGAACTGGCCCGGGAGGCCGGGCGGCGCCCGGCGGCACGGGCGTTGCGACCCGCCCCCGCCGTACCCACCTGGACCCCGTCGGCGCCCGCCCCCGCTTCGGTGGCCGTTCCGCCCTTGGCGTCCGCCCCGCCATCGGTGGTTGCCCCGGCTCCGTCGAATGCCCCGGCTCCGGCGTCCGCCCCCGCTTCGGTGGCCGTCCCGTCCGGACCCGCGGCGCCCGGCGGGAGTTGAGGAGGACGAAGCAAGGACGAAGCAAGGACGAAGCAAGGACGAAGCAAGGACGAAGCAAGGACGGCCGCCCGTACCGGGCGGCCGTCCTCGTGTGCCGGGTCCTGCCGTGTTCCTCAGCGCCGCACCATGTGGTGCCGTACCGCCGCCATGCGGGCGGAGGCGCGCTGCCTGGGCGCGCGGTGCCGGCCCCTGGCCGTACGCCGGGCCCGTCGTGCCCGCCGTGCGGCCAGGGCGCCCGCCACCCGGCGCCGCAGCACGCTGCACCGCCAGACCAGCAGCGGGACCAGGGAGGTCAGCAGAGCGATCGCGGCCCAGACGCGCATCGCCGGGTGGGCGTGGCCGCGGGGGACCGAGGCGAGCAGCGAACCGGCGACCAGGGCCGCCCACAGCAGGTGGACGCGGAAGGTGGCGAGCCGGTCCGGGCGGGCCGGGTCGCCCTCGGCCGCGGCGAGCCGGCCCGGCGGGCGCCGGAGCACCGTCGTCACGAGGGAGAGCACGTGGAGCGGGGCGGACACCGCGGACATCAGCAACCCCGCGACGCCGAAGGACCCCTTCGGCCGGTGGGGGCCGGCGTTGCGCCCGCGGGTCCCCAGGCACAGGGCGATCCGGAACGCGACGGCGGTGCCGTGGAGCGCCAGCCACGCCGTGGGGTCGAAGGGGGCGCCGGAGGCGCCGAGCCCCAGGAAGAGCACGCAGGCCAGCGCGGAGAGGATCCAGCCGAGGCCCGAGAGGGGGTAACGGGCGGCCGTCAGCGTGTAGGTGAGCAGGCTGCCGGGCCGCAGCTTCCACGGGGCCTTCCAGAACTGCCGCAGGAGGGACTCGTGGGCGTCGCGGCCGCGGCGCAGCTCCTGGGCGAAGAAGCCGTTCCAGGAGGACGGTCCCCGGCCGACGGCCACCACGTCCGGGGTGTGGACCGAGCGCCACTTGCGGCCGGTGGCGGGGTTGCGGCGGGCGTGGATCTCCAGCCCGGTGGCCAGGTCGCCGGCGGCGGAGTCGTACATGCCGCCGGCCTGCCGCAGCGCCGAGACGCGGACGACGTCGGTGGTGCCGGTGAACAGGGCGGAGCCGTAGCGGTTGCCGGCCCGTTGCGCGGAGGCGTGGACGAGGAAGCGGTGGCTCTCGGCGGCCCTCGTCACGGCGGTGTCGTGGTCGCCGTGGACCTGCGGTCCGACGACGAAGGCGACGTCCGGGTCCCGGAAGTAACCGAGCATCCGCTCCAGGTAGTGGGGGAGCGGGACCTGGCCGGTGCCGACGCAGGCGGTGAACTCGTAGTCGTCGCCGTGGGCGTCGAGCCAGGCGTTGTGGTCGCCGTGCCGGGCGCCGGCGCGCAGGGCGCCCTTGGGGTGGTTCCAGCGCGCGACGCCCTTGCGGGTGAAGTGCCGTACGCCCAGCGTCTCGCAGAGCCGCCGGACCTCCGGGTCGTCGTCCTGGTCCAGCAGCCATACGTCGACGGGGCCGTCGTGCCGGACGCGTACCGCGCCCTCCAGCGTGGCCCGCAGCCCCTCCAGGGACTCCCCGCCCGGGGCGGAGGAGGCCAGGAGGGCGACCCGGGTGCCCGGTGCCGGGGCGACCGGGACCGGGTCGCGGGCGACCAGGGTGGCATGGGCGTGGGCGAGGACGGAGACCAGGCGGAGGAGTTCGAGGAGGCCGAGGGAGACCAGCATCGCGGTGTCCGCGACGTGCGCCCACTGCGGCGCGGTCTCGCGGGCCGTCCAGTGGCGCGGCTGCACGAGCCAGACCAGCACGCCCAGCGAGGCCAGGGGCGCGGCGGTGAGCAGCAGCCAGGTGCGGATCCGGTGCCCTTCGCGGGAGATCAGGCTGCGGTACCTGACCCGGTACAGCACCCCTGGCCGCGGGGGGTCGTTGAGGGGTCCGGCGAGCGTCCCGTGGCGCGCGTAGTCGTAGCGGCGGGGGGCGCCGGGGACCGGGACCGGCCGGTCGCCGTCGCCGGTGGCCGGTGAGGGGACGAGCCCGCCAGGCCGGGTGGGCGTCTTGCGCATGCTGCTGGGCGTGATCGTCACGGCGACCCCGTAGGAGGAGAGAGGTGAAGGAATCACCGAAAGGTGAGAAAGCGGTGCAAAGCCCCTGATGGGCACTGAGAAAGTAGCAAAGGGCCCTAGAGTTATCCGACAAGCAGACAATCGGCGTGGCGTGGTGCGCGGCCATTGCCCGTCACGACCCGGCGCGGATACGCTGCGTTCGCGATACCGATCGTTATACGGAATATCGAACAGGCGCCGGAGAGAGCGAGCAGAGATGGGACGTCTCGTACCCGCCGTGACCAGAGCCCTGGACATCCTGGAGCTCTTCCTCGAAGGCGACGGCACGATGTCCGCGCCCGAGATCACCCGCAGGCTGGGTCTGCCGCGCACCACCGTGCACGAGCTGGTGACGACCCTCGCCGCGCGCAACTACCTGGTGCCGCAGCCCGGTCAGTCCGGCCGCTACCGCCTCGGCGTGCGCACGTACCAGCTCGGCAGCCGCTACGCCGAGCAGCTGGACCTCGCGGCCGAGGGGCAGCAGGTGGCCCGTTCGGTCGCGGAGACCTGCGACGAGACGGTGCACGTGGCGATCCTGGAGGGCGCCGACGTCATCTACATCGCCAAGGTGGACAGCACCCACGCGGTCCGGATGGTGTCGGCGGCCGGGCGCAGGCTGCCCGCGCACTGCACCTCCGTCGGCAAGATGCTGCTGGCCTCGCTGCCCCCGGACGCCCTCGACGAACGCCTGCCCGGCGACGGGCCGCTGCCCGCGATGACCGAGCACAGCATCACCTCGGCCGGCGAACTGCGGCGCCAGCTCGGTGCGGTGCGCGAGCGGGGGGTCGCCGTCGAGCGGCGCGAGTCCAACCCGGACGTCTCCTGCGTCGCCGCCCCGGTCCGCAACTCGGCGGGACGGGTGGTGGCCGCGCTCAGCATCTCCGTGCCGATGATCCGCTGGACCGAGGAGCGCCGGGCCGAGCTGGAGGAACTGGCCGTCAAGGGGGCCGCCGAGCTGTCCGAGCGCCTCGGGCACCGGGGCGGTGCGCGATGAGCGGGGTCGAACTCGCACTCAAGGCCGGGGCGCGGCTCGGCGAGGGCCCCACCTGGGACCCGGTCGGCGCGCGGTTGCTGTGGGTGGACATCCTCGCCTCCCGGGTGCACTGGTACGACCCGGCCGGCGGCGGCGAGTCGGTGATGGCGACCGGGCAGCACGTCGGCGCGGCCAAGCCGCGCGCGGCCGGCGGCGTCGTGGTGAACCTGCGCGACGGCGTGGGGCTGTACGACGCGGACGGCGCCTTCCGCTGGCTGCACCGCGACCCCGTCCCCGGCCGGCGGGCCAACGACGCCGCCGTGGACGCCGCGGGCACCCTGTGGGCCGGCACCATGCGCTACGACGAGGCGCCCGGCGGCGGGACCCTGCGCCGGGTGGCCCCGGACGGCACGGTCGAGCCGGTGCTGGACGACGTGACCGTCAGCAACGGCACCGACTGGAGCCCCGACGGCTCCCTCATGTACTACGTGGACAGCCCGACCCGGCGCGTCGACGTCTTCGACGTCGACCGGGACACCGGACTCGTCCGCGGGCGGCGGCCGTTCGCGGAGGTCGAGGAGGCCGCGGGGCTCCCGGACGGCCTCACCGTGGACGCCGAGGGCTGCGTCTGGGTGGCCCTGTGGGACGGGGCCGCCGTCCGCCGCTACACCCCTCGGGGGGACCTGGACCGGGTCGTGGAGGTGCCGGTACGGCGGCCCACCGCCTGCGCGTTCGGCGGCCCGTCGCTGACCGACCTCTACATCACCTCCGCGAGCACGGGCCTTGACGCCCGGGAGCTGGCGGAGCGGCCCCTGTCGGGATCGCTGCTGGTGGTGCCGGGAGCGGGGCAGGGGATGCCCGATGTGCCGTTCGGTGGTTGATTCCGTGGTGGTTCGGGGTTGATTCGGGGCTGATCGGCCTCTAAACCCGCATGTCCCGGGTTTCACAGAGGTTTCACGGGATCGACGGTCAACTCATATGTACGTCGTATCGTCGCGTCCCATACGCTGCCGGGGCAATGGACTACTGCGCAGCATGCCGACGGCACATCAACGGCGCCCTGTCTTGCCCGGGGTGCGGAACGCCCGCTCACCAGCTCGGTGCGCACGGGCCTGCCGACGCGCCCGTGCAGGAGCCCGGGACCGACGAGGGCGAGACCGCCGCACCCCCCGAGGGCGGTCGTGCGGAACGCCGCAAGGCCGCGGGGCGGGGCTCCGCGGAGAGCTCCCCGCGCCGTTCCGGCAGCCGGGCCCGCACCCGCCGCGTCCGCACCCGCCGCCGCTCGCGGCTGCTGGTCGGCACCCTGGTGGGCGCCGCGATCGTGCTCGTCGGCTGGAGCGTGGCGGAACTCCCGCTCGCCGGCTACGTGACGGGCGCGAGTTCGGCCGCCTCGGACGACACGCGGACCGACGGCGCCTCTCCGAGCCCGACCTCCTCGCCCGGGGGCGACACCTCCGGGGACCCGGCGGCACCCGCCTCCGACGCCCCGGCGTCCGAGAGCGCGAGCGCCTCCGCGTCGCCCAGCGCCTCGGAGAGCGACAAGGAGTCGCCGTCCCCCTCGGCCTCGGCCTCCGCCTCGGTCAGCCACCCGCCCGCCGGCTCCGGGACCAAGCCCCCCGCCGGCGGGGGACCCACCACCTCGGCGCCGCAGAACTCGAGCCCGGCGTCCGCGCCCCCCACGCACACGCCGAAGCCGACGCCCTCCTGCACCCGTTTCCTGTGGTGGTGCACCTGACGGGCGCCGGGCCCGTCCTCCCCGGCTCGTCCGCCGACCCGCTCCGTCCTGCGGCCCCACCGGCCGTCGCCGCGGTGTGCGACGGGACACGCCCATGCCGATTTATTTGACTTCCTCAAACATCCAGGCTCATGGTTAGTTAAGAACCTAAAGCTTTGGAGGCGTTCCCCCATGCCGAAGAGCCGTGAATGGCACCTGGTCGCCCGCCCGCACGGGTGGCCGAAGCCCGAGGACTTCGCGCTGCGCGAGACCGAGGTCCCCGAGCCCGGACCCGGTGAGATCCTCGTGCGCAACCTCTACGTGTCGGTCGACCCCTACATGCGGGGCCGTATGAACGACGCGAAGTCGTACGCGGAGCCGTACCGGCTGGACAAGCCGATGCACGGCGGCGCGGTCGGCCGGGTCGTCGCCTCGGGCGCGGAGGGCTTCGCCCCCGGCGACCACGTGCTGCACTTCCTCGGCTGGCGTGAGTACGCCCTGGTCAACGCGGAGACCGCGGTCAAGGTCGACCCCGACCTCGCCCCGCTGAGCACCTACCTGGGAGTGCTCGGGATGACCGGTCTCACCGCCTACGCGGGCCTGTTGCGCGTCGCCGGCCTCAAGGAGGGCGACGCGGTCTTCGTCTCCGGCGCGGCGGGCGCGGTCGGCAGCCAGGTCGGCCAGATCGCCAAGCTCAAGGGTGCCTCCCGGGTGATCGGCAGCGCCGGTTCGGACGAGAAGGTCAAGCTCCTCGTCGAGGAGTACGGCTTCGACGCCGCCTTCAACTACAAGGACGGCCCCGTGGCCGAGCAGTTGGCGGCGGCCGCGCCCGACGGCATCGACGTCTACTTCGACAACGTGGGCGGCGAGCACCTCGAGGCGGCCATCGGCGCCCTCAACCTGCGCGGCCGGGTGGCCGTCTGCGGCATGATCGCCCTCTACAACGCGACCGAGCCCGCCCCCGGCCCCCGCAACCTGTCCCGGCTCATCCAGAACCGGCTGCGCATCGAGGGCTTCCTCGTCGGCGACCACTACGACCTGCAGCCGCAGTTCGTCCAGGAGGTCGGCGGCTGGATCCGCGAGGGCAGGCTGCGCTACCGCGAGACCGTCGTCGACGGGATCGAGAACAACCTGGAGGCCTTCCTCGGCGTCCTGCGCGGCGACAACACCGGGAAGATGCTGGTGCGTCTGCCCGATTAGCAGCGGGTGGGAACGGGGACGAGGGGCGTGCCCGGGCGGGTGCGCCCCTCACGCGCCGCCGGGTTCCCCGCCGTCGCCGGCCGGGTCGAGCAGGGCGACGAAGCGCCGGAAGAGCGCCGGCATGTCCACCTCGCCGGGGTCGTGCAGCCACTGCAGCTGCAGACCGTCCATGACGGCCACGAGCAACGGGGCGGCCTGCTCGGGCGTGAGGCCGCCGGGCAGCGTCCCGCCGTACTCGGCGCGCAGCGAGTCGGCGGCCCAGCGGCGCACCCGCGTGTAGCGGTCCCTGAAGTACTCCCGCGCGGGATGGTCCTCGGTGACGCTGTCGCCGGCGAGCACGCTGAAGACCTGGACGACGCCCGGCCGGGTGGCGTTGTACTCGACCAGGTTGGCCACCATCTCCATCGGCCAGGCCGTGCCGTGCAGCGCCGCCGAGGCCATGTCCCACCGGTCGCGGACCTCGAGCACCGCGACGAGCAGGGCCTCCTTGGTCGGGAAGTAGTGGAGCAGCCCCTGCTGCGTGAGCCCGACCCGCTCCGCGACGGCGGCCAGCGAAGCCCCCCGGTAGCCGCGTTCGGCGATCACTTCGAGGGCGGCCTGGATGATCTCCGCCTTGCGGTCCTCGTTGCGGACCGCGCGGCCGAGTCCCCGGCCGCGGTCGTTGGCCGTCACAGGCGTGAGCCTAGCCCGGTGCCGGGTACAGGGCTGAAAGTAACGAAGAGGTGACAACAGCTACCGATCAACAGGGCGCGGGTCGGAGGATGGCGACCAGTCAGGCAGGCAGGCGACGGGTTGTCACGTCCTCACGAAGGAGTCCACCCCATGAGCGACACCTCCGGAACCCCGCTCGACGACGCGGTCGAACGCGCGCTGGGCAAGCTCGACCTCGACGCGAAGGCACGGCTGCTGGCCGGGCAGGACATGTGGTCGCTGCCCGCGCTGCCCGAGATCGGACTGGGCTCGCTGGTCATGTCGGACGGGCCCATCGGGGTGCGCGGCGTGCGCTGGACCGCGGACGACCCCTCGATCGCGCTGCCCAGCCCCACGGCGCTCGCCGCCACCTGGGACCCCGCCCTCGCCCGCCGCACCGGGCGGCTGCTCGCCCAGGAGGCCCGCCGCAAGGGCGTGCACGTCCTGCTCGCCCCGACCGTCAACCTGCACCGTTCGCCGCTGGGCGGACGGCACTTCGAGGCGTACTCCGAGGATCCGTACCTCACCGGTGAGATCGGCACCGGCTACGTCGCGGGCGTCCAGGACGGCGGGGTCGGCACGACCGTCAAGCACTTCGTCGCCAACGACGCCGAGACCGAGCGCTTCACCGTCGACAACGTCATCGGCGAGCGCGCCCTGCGCGAGCTCTACCTCGCGCCCTTCGAGGCCATCGTCAGGAACGCCCGGCCCTGGGGCGTCATGGCCGCCTACAACTCCGTCAACGGCACCACGATGACCGAGCACCACCGGCTGCAGAACGAGGTGCTGCGCGAGGAGTGGGGCTTCGACGGCTTCGTCGTCTCCGACTGGGCGGCCGCCCGGGACACAGCCGCCGCCCTCGCCGGCGGCCTCGACGTGGCCATGCCGGGACCGCGCACCGTCTACGGGCAGGCGCTGGCCCGCGCGGTGCGCGAGGGCCGCGTCGAGGAGTCCGCCGTGGACACGGCGGTGCGCAACGTGCTGCGGCTCGCCGCCCGGGTGGGCCTGCTGGCGGACACCCCCGCGGCGGTGCCCGCCGACCGGATCCCCGCCGCGATCGACGGCCCCGCGCTCGCCCGGGAGATCGCCCGCCGCTCCTTCGTCCTGGTCCGCAACGAGCCGCGCGGCGGGCGGCCCGTCCTGCCGGTCGACCCCGCCGCGGTGCGCGGGATCGCGCTCATCGGCGCGGCCGCACGTGACGCCCGGGTGCTCGGCGGCGGGTCCGCGCAGGTCTTCCCCGCCCACGTGGTCGCGCCGCTGGACGGCCTGCGCGCGGCGCTGCCGGAGGGCACCCCCTTGGCCTACGCCGTGGGCGCCGACCCCAACGAGGAACTCGCGCCCGCCGGGCCCGGCTTCGCGCTGCGCGCGGTCTGCCGGGACGCCGCGGGCGAGGTCCTCGGCACCTGCACGCTGCCCGGGGGCCACGTGCAGTGGATGGGCGGCGACCTGCCCGACGGAGTGACCCACGACGCCCTGCACTCGGTCGAGGTGACCGGCACCTTCACCCCCCGCGAGAGCGGCGCCCACCACTTCGGCACCCGGGGGCTGGGCGGCTTCCGGCTCGTCGTGGACGGTGCGCCGGTCTACGAAGGGACCCAGGCCGCCGGCCCCGAGTCCGGCCCCTTCGAGGGGATGTTCGGCGCGCCCGTCGAACGCGGCCGGGTCGGACTGACCGCCGGGGTGCCCGTCGAGGTCTCCCTGACCCACGTCGTGCCCCGGGACGGCAGGGGGCCGGTCCGGGCGGTCGTCTTCTCGCTCGTCCACGGCGAACCGCAGCGGGACGGGGACGAGTTGATCGCGGAGGCCGTCGCGGCGGCGCGGGCGGCGGAAGTGGCGGTGGTCGTGGTCGCGACCACCGAGCGGGTCGAGAGCGAGGGCTTCGACCGCGCGGACCTGCGGCTGCCGGGCCGTCAGGACGAACTCGTGCACGCGGTGGCCGCGGTGAACCCCCGGACGGTGGTCGTGGTGAACGCCGGCTCGCCGGTGGAGATGCCGTGGCGCGAGGAGGTCGCCGCGGTGCTGATCGGGTGGTTCCCCGGGCAGGAGGCTGGCGCGGCGCTCGCCGACGTCCTCCTCGGCGCCGCCGAGCCCGGCGGCCGGCTGCCCACCACCTGGCCAGCCCGGCTGGCCGACGCCCCGGTCGGCGAGGTCGTGCCCCGGGACGGGGTCCTGCGCTACGACGAGGGCGTCTTCATCGGCTACCGCGCCTGGGAGCGGGCCGGGGCGGAGCCCGCGTACCCGTTCGGGCACGGGCTCGGCTACACCGACTGGGCCTACGAGGACGCCTCCTTCGCACCGGCGGAGGGACCGGCCGCGGACGGCGGGCGAGACACCCTGGGCACGCTCACCGTACGGCTGCGCAACACCGGTGACCGGCCCGGGCGGGAGGTCGTCCAGGTCTACCTGGCGGCGCCCGCGGGCGAGGACCCGGCGGGCGGGCGCCCGGCCCGCGTCCTGGCCGGATTCCTCCCGGTCGAGCTTCCGGCGGGCGCCGTGACGGAGGCCCGGATCGCGCTGCCCCGCCGTGCCGCGCAGATCTGGGACCCCTCGGAGGGTGACTGGCGCACTCTTGCGGGTACGTACACCGCCGAGGTCGCGCGCAGCGTCGCCGACCGCCGTCTCACGGTCCCGGTGGCCGTGGGCGGCTGACCCACCACCCCGGGGAGGTCCCTGACACCCTCCCCGGGGTGCGGGGTCGTCGTCGCCCGGCCCGGGGACGCCCGCCGCATGATGACGGATCGTCAGGCCCCGTTCCGGGTGCGGTCCCCCGGCCGGCCCCCGCCCGATTGCGGGCCGCCTCCCGTGACGTGACGCTCGTGCCAACCGCACCCCACTCCGGGCGTCCACCCGAGGAGCAGCGATGACGGCACGTAGGCGCACCCGTCCGGTCCTGGCCGGCGCGGCACTCGTCCTGGCCGGCGCGTCCGCGCTGCTGACCGGCTCCGCGCGGGCCGGCGAACCGCCCGCGCCCGCCGTCGCCGGCTGCACGGTGAACGGCCGGACGGTCACCGAGGGTGTCGTCACCGGTACCGAGGGTTTCGACGAGATCGACTGCCCGGGCGGCGTCCCCGCGGGCGTCGTGGTCGCCGGGGGCGGCGGCGTCGACGTCATCACGGTCCACGGCGGCAACGCGGGGACCGTCGACGGCGGCGGCGGGGCCGACATGATCGAGATCAACGGCGAGAACAGCGGCCGGGTCACCGGCGGCGAGGGCGACGACCTCGTCGACCTGATCGGCGACGCCGGGGCCAACTCCGGCACCGTGGGCGGCGGGCCGGGCGACGACGTGCTCTTCCTGAAGGCCGAGGACATCGCCGGCACCGGCGTCGTCACCGGCGACACGGGCTCCGACGTCTGCCTCTTCGACCCGGACCCCTCGGGCGCCCGGGACTGCGAGGTCATGGTCTGAGCCCCACCGGCCGCGCGCGGTTCGCATACCCTGTCGCGCATGCGAGATCTTGCCAACGGGATACGGCTCTTCGTGGACGGCCAGCGCTGGGTGCTCCGGCACGGCCGCTGGTTCGGCTTCGGGCTGCTGCCGGCGCTGATCACCCTCGTCGGCTACGTGGCGGCACTGGTCGTCCTCGCCTTCTGGGCCGACGACGCGACCGCCTGGGCCACACCTTTCGCCGACGACTGGGACTCGCCCTGGCGCGGCCTGTTCCGCGGGCTGCTCACCGCGGTCGCCTTCGGCGGCGGCCTGCTGCTGGCGGTGATCTCCTTCACCGCGGTGACGCTCCTGGTCGGCCAGCCCTTCTACGAGTCCCTCGCCGAGCGGGTCGACGTCACCGAGGGCGGCGCGCCCGACGCACCCGACGTCCCGCTGTGGCGGGAGCTGCTGCAGTCCGCCCGGGACAGCCTGCGGGTGCTGGTCCGGGTCGCCGTCTGGGGCGTCCTGCTGTTCGCCGCCGGCTTCATCCCCTTCGTCGGCCAGACCGTCGTCCCCGCGATCGGCTTCTGCGTCTCCGGGTACTTCCTCGCCCTCGAACTCAGTGGCGTGGCCTTCCAGCGGCGCGAGGTCCCGTTGCGGATGCGGATGCGGATGCTGCGCGGGCGGATGGCGCTCACGCTGGGCTTCGGTGTGCCGTTGATCCTGTGCTTCCTGGTGCCGTTGGTGTCCGTCCTGCTCATGCCGGGTGCGGTGGCGGGTGCGACGCTTCTGGTGCGTGCGTTGACGCATCCGCAGGAGGTGCCCGAGCCGCGGCCGGAGCCGGGTGCGCCCGTGGGGCGGCTGGACTTCCGAAAGCCGTAGCCGCCGGAGCGATCCGGAGGGAACCGTTCCGCCCCTGCCGCGTGACTTATGTCCTGAGGACGAGCACGCGAGGGGGAGGCGCGCCATGGCGCAGCGCACCAACCAGTACGACGACAATCCGCAGAGCTACCGCACCTACTGGGAAGGCCGCGGCTACGAACACGACGCCGAGGTGGCCGCGTTGCGGCGGCTGCTCGAAGGGCGGCACTTCGGCCACGCGGCGGACGTCGGCGGCGGCTTCGGCCGGCTCGTGCCGGTGCTGCGGGAGTTCGCCGACCGGGTCACGCTGGTGGACGCCAGCCGCAAGCAGCTGGACGACGCGGAGGAGTTCCTCAAGGGGCTCGCCGGGGTGAGCATGCGGCTGATGAGCGCGGGGGGCCTCGGCCTGCACTCCGCGAGCGTCGACCTGGTCACCATGATCCGCGTCATGCACCACCTGCCCGACCCGGGGGCCGCGCTGACCGAGATCGCCCGGGTGCTGCGGCCGGGCGGCACCGCCGTCGTCGAGACCGCCAACCTCGCGCACGCCGCCAACCGGCTGCGCTACGCGGCGCACCGCCGGCGGGTGCCGCGGTCACCGGTGGACATCCGCTCGGCGGAGAACCGCGAGCGCGACAGCATCCCGTTCGTCAACCACCACCCGCGCACGGTCGCCGCGCAGCTGGAGGCAGCGGGGCTGCGCGTGGAGCGCCGGCTGTCGGTGTCCAACCTGCGCAGCGCGCGGCTCAAGCGGGTGGTACCGCACGCGACGCTGGTACGGGCCGAGGGGGCGCTGCAGTCCCCGCTGGCCCGTGTGGGGTTCGGGCCGAGCATCTTCTTCCTCGCCCGCAAGCCGGCGTAGCGCCCGGGACCCCTGGCGGAGCGCTGCCCCGGTGCGCCATGCTCCGGGCGGCCGACCCGTACCCGACCGCCCGGAGGTTCCCCGCGATGCGCCTGCCGCTCCGCCCTGCCGTGCCCGCCGACGTGCCGCCGCCCACGGCGGAGGAACTGCGCCTGGAGCGGGCCGCGCCGCGGGAGATCCTGCGCCGCGGCGGCTTCGACACCGCGGCCCCGCGGTTCGCCCGGGCCCTGGCGGAGGCCCGCGACCCGGCCTCGGCCGCCCGGAGCGTGCGGCGGCACGGGCGCGCCCTGTGGCGGGCCGCGGTGGACCGGGTCCAGGGGCGCGGGGCGGTGGGCGGCGACCTGAGCCACGACGACGACCGGCCGCTGTACTGGGCCCGGCTCGCCCTCGGCGCGGAACTGCGGCGGTGGCAACCGGCGTTCGCGCTGCCCGCCGCCGGCCGTGCCGCGCTGGCGGCCCGACTGGAGCGCGCCTCGCGCGGACAGGACGCCGTCCGGCCGCCCCTGGCCGAGGGCGTGCGGCGCATCCTGCTGACCGGCTTCGACCCCTTCCGGCTGGACACCGACATACGCTGCAGCAATCCCTCCGGGGCCGCGGCGCTCGCCCTGGACGGCGTCACCCTCGCGACCGCCGCGGGTGCCGCCCGCGTCGAGACCGTCGTCTTCCCGGTGCGCTGGGGCGACTTCGCCGACGGCACGGTCGAACGCGTCCTGCGCCCCCGCTTCCGGCCCGGCCCGCGCCGGGTCGACCTGTTCGCCACCGTCAGCCAGGGCCGGGACGGACGCTTCGACCTCGAACGCTTCAACGGCGCATGGCGCGGCGGCCACCCCGACAACACCGGCCTGTCCGTCACCGGCCCGGTCCCGGTCCCCGTGGCCGTCGCCGACCGGCAGCCGCAGTGGACGGCGTCCACGCTCCCGTACGCGGCGCTCGCCGCCGCCGGCACCGGCCCCTTCCCGGTGTACGACCGCACCACCGTCACCGAGGTCCCCGCCGGGGCAACCGACCCCGTCACCCGCGACGGCGGTCCGACCTCCGGCTCAGCGGCGCGCGCCGGGGGCGGCGGCGACTACCTCTCCAACGAGATCGCCTACCGGGCCACCCTGCTGCGGGACAGGCTCGCGCTGCCCGCCCCGGGCGGCCATGTCCACACCCCGGTGCTGCACTTCGGCCCCGGCAACACCGACCCGGCCACCGGCACGGTCACCGACCCCGCCTTCGTCGCCCAGCGGCTCGCGGTCACCGCCCAGATCCGTGCCCTCCTCGTCGCGGCCGTCGGCACGCTCGGCTGAGAGAAACACGCCGAGATTCTCATGCGGCCTTTTCCTGTGATCGCCCGCACGTGCTTTCCCGCGAATTCACCGGGCGGCTCCCGGTGGTGGATGAGAATTCCTCATCCGTTGCCTGAGGGGAGGTGAAAGAACAGGTGGGAGGCGTCCCGGCGATCACTTCCGGGAATGTGCGCGCATCATTCCCGCTCCTACTATGTGGGTGTCCGGAATTCCGGACGACCGGAATTTACCCCCATTCGAAAGGGAGTTGAACCCATGCGCGCGTTCTCCGTCAAGGCGGTCGCCGTCACCACCCTCGCCGCCACCGCGCTCGCCACCGGCGCCGCCACCGCCTCCGCCGCGGGACACGACCGCGACCACGTCTCCGGAACGTCCCAACGGGGCAAGGGCGTCGCCGTCTCGCTCGCCGACCACCGGGGCGGCAGCCTCGCGGTGTCCGTGGACGCCACCGGCACCAGGGCCGCCACGCACACCTGGACCCTGTACGTGGACGGCCGGAAGGTCGCCGCCAAGTCCTACAAGGACAGGGACCGGACACGGACCTGGGTGCTCAACCACGTCCCGGCCGGGGACGTGAAGCTCGTCGCGCCGGCCGCCGCGGGCCAGATCACCACCGTCGCCGTGGGCCTGCGCGGACAGGGGAGGCGGTGACTGAACGGAAGCCCCGCCCGGCCCGTATGAGACCGGGGACGGCCGCAAGATAGCCGAACCGCGCACTACTTGTCCCACAAACGTCCCACATGCACCAGATGTGAGGAATGTGCGACAAGGTGGTGCAGGCAAGGGGAAGCGGGCCGCCGCGGCGTGGCCCCCGTGATCGAGGGAGGTTCTGCCGTGACCGTCGCAGTCGGCGTCACCGGTAATGCCACCGAGTTGTTCCGCGCCAACACCGCGCACAGTCCCTCGTACTTCGCGCTGCGCCGCGCCGCCGGCGGCCTGTCGTCCACCGACGCAGGACACGACATCGTCGACTTCTGCATCCCGTGCAACCCGTACTTCCCGAGCCCGGCCATGTACGACCGGCTCCAGGAGTCGATGCGGGACATCCTCACCTACTACCCGAGCAGCACGGACGTCATCACCAACGAGCTGTGCTCGCTGCTCGGCCTCAACCCGCAGACCGTGGCCATGGGCAACGGCTCCACCGAGCTGATCACCTGGATCGACCACCTGCTGGTCCGCGAGAGCCTGGCCATCCCCATACCCACCTTCGGCCGCTGGACCGACCAGCCCATGGAGACCGGCAAGCGCGTCGACATGTTCCTCCTCCCGGAGGCCGCCGGATTCGCCCTCGATCCGGCGGCCTTCGTCTCGTTCGTCCGCGCGCGGGGTTCCCGTACGGCCGTGATCTGCAACCCCAACAACCCCGACGGCGGCTTCCTCCCCAAGCACGCCGTCGTCGCGCTCATGGACGCCCTGTCCGACCTCGACCTCGTCGTGATCGACGAGTCCTTCCTCGACTTCACCGACGCCGAGGCCTGGCCGAGCGTGGCCAACGAGGCCGTCCTGCGGCCCAACGTGATCGTCCTGCGCAGCCTCGGCAAGAACTTCGGCCTGCACGGCATCCGCTTCGGCTACCTCGTCGCCAACCCCGCGCTGGCCGGGAAGGTCCGCCGCATGCTGCCGAAGTGGAACCTCAACTCCTTCGCGGAGGCGGTGGTCTTCATGCTCAAGGACCACCGCGAGGAGTACGCACAGAGCCTGCGCCTGGTCTCCCGCGACCGGCAGGAGATGACCTGGCAGCTCGCGGCGCTGCCGGGGCTGACCGTCTACCCGTCCCAGGGCAACTTCGTCTTCGTCAAGCTCCCCGACGGCGTCGACGGCGCCGTGCTGCGCGACCGGCTGCTGGCCGAGCACGGGGTGCTGGTCCGCGAGTGCGGCAACAAGCTGGGCAGCAGCAGCCGTTTCATGCGGCTCGTGGTCCGGCCGCAGGCCGACGTCCAGCGGCTGCTGACCGGGCTGAGCACGGTGCTGTACGGCAGCACCTGGTACGCGGCGCCCGCGCCCACGCCCGCGGCCGCCGCGCCCGTCCAGGAGCAGCCCCCGCAGCCCGCTCCGCAGCAGCTGCCGCAGATCCAGCCCGCGCCGCCCGTACAGCCCGCCATGCCGCCGGTGCAGCCGCTCCCGCAGATCCAGCAGGCCCCGCCGCCCCAGCCGATGTGCGAGCAGCCCATGGGGCCGCCGCCGATGCCGCCGCAGCCGGTCTACGAGTTCAGGCCCGAGCCGCAGCCCCAGCCGCAGCCGGTCTACGAGTTCAGGCCCGAGCCGCAGCCCCAGCAGCAGCCGGTCTACGAGTTCAGGCCCGAGCCGCAGCCCCAGCAGCAGCCGGTCTACGAGTTCAGGCCCGAGCCGCAGCCTCAGGTGCCGCCTCAGACGCAGCCCCAGCCGCGCCCCCAGGCGCCCGCTCCGGACATGTACCCCGCGCTGACCGCCGAGGTCCCGCCGGCCTTCGCGTCGGCGCCGCCCGGCACCCCGCGGCCGGCGCTGTACTGGCAGGACGCCTCCTGACGCACCGCGCCCGCGCGGGCCGGTCGCTCACCGGCCGGCGCGGGCGCGGGGTCACCTGGCCGCCCGGAACGAGCGGCTGTCCAGGGTCTTCCACTCCCCGCACGAGCTCTGCTTGCCCTGGGCCTCGCGGATGACGCAGTGCGTCTCGACCACCCGGCCGTCCCGGGTGATCGCCTTGACCCACACCCCGGAGCCGACGGAGGTCACCGTGGCTCCGCAGACGCCGCGCGGGTAGCCGCGGTTGCCGCTGAGGGAGTGCCAGACGAAGGGCCCGCGGGGAAGGGTGCGGCCGCCGATGAAGACCCGGCCCTCGAACACCGCGACGGAGATCTCCTGGTCGCCCTTGCGGAGGGTGGAGTCGATGCTGACGCAGGATCCGTCGCGGCCGTCGCCGCGGTCGTTCCGGGGCCCGTCGTCCCGGCCGTTCCCCCGCTCGTCCTTGCGGCCGTCCCCGCGGTTCCCGCCCTGGTCGTCGCGGCGCTGCTGTTCGCGCTCGTCGCCGCGTTCATCGCCGCGGTCGTCCCGGCGCTCGTCGTTCCCGCCGTTCTCGTCGCCCCGGTCGTCCCGGCGCTCGTCGGCGCGCTCGTCGTCGCCCTCGTCCCGGCCGTTGTCGCCCCGGTCGGTCTCCCGGCCGCCGCGCTGGTCCCCGTCGTCCCCGCCGTCCTCGCGACCGCCCTCGTCACGGGCCTCCTCGTCGCGGCCGCCGTCCTCGCCCTCCTCCTCGTCGTCGTCCGCGGCGACGCTCCGCGTGCCGGGCGGCCGCGGGTCGTCCACGGCCGTCGTCGTGCCGGCCGCGGTGGTCACGGCGCCGGGGGTCGTGGCGAGCACGGGCGCCGACACCGCGGCCGCGGCGACGGCGAGCGGCACGACCACACCGGTCAGCCGTCCGTACCGCCGGGACCTGCGCGGCGAAGGCGGCCTGCCGTCAGGACTCATGGGGGACTCCCTCGTCGAGTGCGAAAGCGCGGGGTTCGATCGACGGGATGCGTACCCGTCTGCGCGCGGACTCTCCGCCGGAGTCATTCCGGTGGCCCAGAACATCCCCGTACGGCCGACGGGGGTTCACCCGGTGCCGGTCCCGAAGTCGACAGGCGGGGGCGGCCGGGAGAGAATCCCGGCCGCCCCCGCCCGCGGGGAGGTTGGCGCGCCGCTCAGCGGGTGCCGAAGGAGTGCACGGTGGTGGAGCGGTAGGTCTGCCCCGGCCGCAGGACCGTCGACGGGAACGAGGGGTGGTTGGGGGAGTCCGGGAAGTGCTGGGTCTCCAGGCAGAAGCCGTCGCCCTGCCGGTAGACCCGGCCCGAGGAGCCGGCGAACGCCCCGGTCAGGAAGTTGCCCGTGTAGAACTGCACACCGGGCTCGGTGGTGGCGATCCGCATGACCCGGCCGGAGACGGGCTCGGTGACCGTCACGATGTGCTCGGGCGCGGCGGTGCGGCCCTTGTCGAGCACGAAGTTGTGGTCGATGCCCTGTCCGTACAGGATCTGCTGGTGCGCGGAGCGGATGTCGCGGCCGATCGTCTTCGCCGAGCGGAAGTCGAACGGGGTGCCCGCGACGGGCGCCAGCTCACCGGTGGGGATCAGGGTGGAGCCGACCGGGGTGTAGCGGCGGGCGGCGATCTGGACCTCGTGGTCGTAGATGCCGCCGTCGCCCTCGCCGCGCAGGTTGAAGTACGTGTGGTTGGTGAGGTTGACGACCGTCGCCTTGTCGGTGGTGGCGGTGTAGTCGATCCGCCACCGCGCGTCGGCGGTCAGGGTGTAGACGACCTTGACCTTCAGCGTGCCCGGGTAGCCCATCTCGCCGTCCGCGCTGGTGTAGCGCAGCACCAGGCCGGCGTCCGAGCCCGCCTTGAAGCCCTCGACCTCCCAGACCCGCTTGTCGAAGCCCCGGTCACCGCCGTGCAGGCTGTTCGGTCCGTCGTTGACGGGCAGCTGGTAGGCGTGGCCGTCCAGGGTGAACTTCCCGCCCGCGATGCGGTTGCCGTAGCGACCGATCAACGCGCCGAAGTACGGGCTGTTCGCCACGTAGCCGGCGATGTCGTCGAATCCGAGGGACACGTTGACGCGGCGGCCGCGCCGGTCGGGCAGCTCCAGGGTCTGGACGACACCGCCGTACGAGAGCACCTTGAGCGTGATCCCGCCGTTGCTGACCGTCCAGATGTCGACCTTGGTGCCGTCCTCCAAGGTCCCGAAGTGTTCCTTGCTCACCTTGCTCCCGCCTGCGGGCCTGTGCCGGGCGTCGGCGGTCTGCCCCGCCGTGCCGGCCCTTCCGGCCGCCCAGGCGCTCGTCCCGCTGATCGCGGGCGCGACCGCCCCGAGCGCCGCGCCCGCGATCAATGTACGTCTGTTCACTTGCGGCTCCTTCGATAGGTAGCTGCTTTACGAACCGACCTTGCGCTTGTTCCAGACGTCGAAGCCGACCGCGGCCAGGAGCACCAGGCCCTTGATGACCTGCTGGTAGTCCGTGCCGATGCCGACGAGCGACATCCCGTTGTTGAGCACCCCGAGCACCAGGCCGCCGATGATGGCGCCCAGCACGGTGCCGACGCCGCCGGTGGCGGAGGCGCCGCCGATGAAGGCGGCCGCGATGGCCTCGAGCTCGAAGTTGATGCCGGCCTGCGGGACACCGGCGTTGAGCCGTGCCGCGTAGACCACACCCGCGAGCGCGGCGAGCACGCCCATGTTCACGAAGACCAGGAAGACGACCCGCTTGTCCTTGACGCCGGAGAGCTTCGCCGCCGCCTGGTTGCCGCCGAGCGCGTACACATGGCGGCCGATCACCGCGTTGCGCATCACGAAGCCGAAGACGATGAGCAGCCCGGCCAGGATGAGCAGCACGATCGGCACGCCGTGGTAGCTGGCCAGCGTCATGGTGAAGGCGACGACGCAGGCGACGATGGCGAGCAGCTTCAGCAGGAAGAAGTTGCGCGGCAGCACGTCCAGGTCGTACGCGAGCTGCTGGCGGCGGTCGCGGATCTCCTGGACGACGGCGATGGCGATCACCACGAGACCGATGAGCAGCGTCAGGTTGTGGTAGTTGGTGTGCGGCCCGACCTCGGGCAGGAAGCCGTTGCCGATCTTCTGGAAGCCGCGCGGGAAGGGCGAGATGGACTGGCCCTCCAGGAAGATCTGGGTGCCGCCGCGGAAGAGCAGCATGCCGGCCAGGGTCACGATGAACGACGGGATCCCGACGTACGCGATGAAGTAGCCCTGCCAGGCACCGGCGACCGCGCCGATGAGCAGGCAGGCGACCAGGGCGAGCGGCCACGAGACGTGGTGGTGGATGATCATCACTGCGCCGGCCGCGCTGACGAAGGCCGCGAGCGAGCCGACGGACAGGTCGATGTGACCGGCGATGATCACGACCATCATGCCGATCGCCAGGATCAGGATGTAGCTGTTCTGGCCGATGAGGTTGGTGACGTTCTGCGGTTTGAGCAGGATGCCGCCGGACCATATCTGGAACAGCGCCGCGATCAGCACCAGCGCGATGATCATGCCGTACTGGCGCATGTTGCGCCGGGCCGCCTGCAGCAGGAGGCCGGCGGCTCCGGCCGCCGCGCCGCCGCCCTCGGCGGCCGTTGCCGCGCCCCCGGCGGGCGGCGGAGGAGTCTTGTCGGTCTTCACCGGGCTGCCCATCTCAGTTACCTCGGTCCATGGTCATGTGGCGCATCAGCACTTCCTGGGTCGCGCTCTCGCGCGGGATCTCCCCGGTCAGCCGGCCCGCGGACATCGTGTAGATGCGGTCGCACATGCCGAGCAGCTCCGGCAGTTCGGAGGAGATGAAGACGACGGCCTTGCCCTGGGCCGCCAGGTCGTTGATGACCGTGTAGATCTCGTACTTGGCCCCGACGTCGATGCCCCGGGTGGGCTCGTCGAGGATGAGGACCTCCGGCCCGGCGAAGATCCACTTGCTGAGGACGACCTTCTGCTGGTTGCCACCGCTCAGCTTGCCCGTGGTCTCGAAGACCGTCGGGGTCTTGATGTTCATCGTGGAGCGGAAGGACTCGGCGACCCGGGCCTCCTCGTGCTGGTTGACGACGCCGCGCCGGGCGACCTTGGACAGGGCGCTGAGCGAGATGTTGCGGCTGATGTCGTCGATGAGGTTCAGCCCGTAGTGCTTGCGGTCCTCGGTGACGTACGCGATGCCGTGGCCCACCGCCTCCGGGACGGTGCGGGTGCGGATCTCCTTGCCGTGCAGGTAGACCCGGCCGCTGATGTTACGGCCGTAGGAGCGGCCGAAGACGCTCATGGCCAGTTCGGTGCGGCCGGCCCCCATCAGCCCGGCGATGCCCACGATCTCGCCGCGCCGGACGTCGAGGGAGACCCCGTCGACGACCTTGCGCTGCTGGTCGATCGGGTGGTGCACGGTCCAGTCCTCGACGGCGAAGGCCACCTCGCCGATCTCCGGCTCCCGCTCGGGGAAGCGGTGGTCGAGGTCGCGGCCCACCATGCCGCGGATGATCCGCTCCTCGGTGACGGTGCTGTGGCCGTCCTCGTCGGTGGCCTTCATGTCGAGCGTCTCGATGGTCCGCCCGTCGCGCAGGATCGTGATGGAGTCGGCGACCCTGGCGATCTCGTTGAGCTTGTGCGAGATGATGATGCAGGAGATGCCGTGCTCCTTGAACTCCATGATGAGGTCAAGGAGCTTGCGGCTGTCCTCGTCGTTCAGGGCGGCGGTCGGCTCGTCCAGGATGAGGAGCTTGACCTCCTTGGACAGCGCCTTGGCGATCTCGACGAGCTGCTGCTTGCCCACGCCGATGTCCGCCACGCGGGTGGTGGGCCCGTCGGTGAGCCCGACCCGCTTGAGCAGCCGGCCCGCGTGCCGCAGCGTCTCGTTCCAGCTGATGACACCGCGGGTGGAGTGTTCGTTGCCGAGGAAGATGTTCTCGGCGATGGACAGGTACGGCACCAGGGCGAGCTCCTGGTGGATGATCACGATGCCGCGCTGCTCGCTCGCGCGGATGTCGCGGAACTCGCAGGTCTCCCCCTGGAAGAGGATCTCCCCTTCGTAACTGCCGTGTGGGTAGACCCCGCTGAGCACCTTCATCAGGGTCGACTTGCCCGCACCGTTCTCACCGCAGATGGCGTGGACCTCGCCCTCGGCGACAGTCAAGGTGACGTCGGAGAGCGCCTTGACCCCTGGGAAGGTCTTGGTGATGGAGCGCATTTCGAGGACGGGTCCGGCCATTCCTGCTTTCCGTTCTCCTCGGGTGGTGGGAAGTGACGATCGTCGGTCGTGGTCCGGCTCCGGGACTACTGGAGCTCGGACTCCTTGATGTAGCCGGAGTCGACGACGATCTCCTTGTAGTTCGACTTGTCGACGCTCACCGGCGGCAGCAGGTAGGTCGGGACGACCTTGGTGCCGTTGTTGTAGGTCTTGGAGTCGTTGGTCTCCGGCTTGCCGCCGGTCAGCACCGCGTTGCCCATCTGGACGGCGACCTTGGCCAGTTCGCGGGTGTCCTTGTAGACGGTCTGGGCCTGCTCGCCCGCGATGATCGACTTGATCGAGGCGACCTCGGCGTCCTGACCGGTGACGATCGGGAGCGGCTTCTTGCCGGTGCCGTAGCTGACGCTCTTCAGCGCCGAGATGATGCCGCGGGAGATGCCGTCGTAGGGGGAGAGCACCGCGTCCACGTCGTCGGAGGTGTACGACTTGCTGAGCAGGTCGTCCATGCGGGCCTGGGCGGTGGCGCCGTCCCAGCGCAGGGTGGTGACCTGGTTGAGCTCGGTCTGGCCGCTCTTGACCACCAGCTGCTTCTTGTCGATGTACGGCTTGAGGGTGTCCATCGCGCCGTTGAAGAAGTACTTGGTGTTGTTGTCGTCGGGCGAGCCGGCGAAGAGCTCGATGTTGAAGGGGCCCTTTTTGCTGCCGTCCTGCAGGCCCAGCTTCTCGAGGATGTAGCCGGCCTGGAGCTGGCCGACCTTGTAGTTGTCGAAGGTCGCGTAGTAGTCGACGTTCGCCGAGCCCAGGATGAGGCGGTCGTAGGAGATCACCTTGATGCCCGCGTCGTGGGCCTGCTGCAGGACGTCGCTGAGGGCCGAGCCGTCGATGGCGGCGATGACCAGCAGCTTGTCGCCCTTGGTGATCATGTTCTGGATCTGGGCGACCTGGTTCTCGACCTTGTCGTCGCCGTACTGCAGGTCGGTCTTGTAGCCCTGGGCCTGGAACTGCTTGACCATGTTGTCGCCGTCGGCGATCCAGCGCTCCGAGGACTTGGTGGGCATGGCGATGCCGATGGTGCCGCCCTTCCCACCGTCCTTGTCGCCGCCGCCTCCGGTGTTGTCGCTCTGCCCGCAGGCGGTCGCGGTGGCGCCGAGGGCGAGGGTGGCTATCAGCGCGGCTGTGGTGCGCAGACGTGCGGCTCTGGCGATGCGCATGGCTGATCAGATCCTTTCGGCGGCCAGGCGGGGGTCGGTCGCCTGGTCCGGGTCGGTCGCGATGTCCAAGGGGAAGCGGTGGAGCGGACCCGGCTGCCGCGCGCCCAGCGGGGAGAGCCCGCCGTCCGCGCCCAGCCGGGAGAGCAGGTCGAGCACAAGGCGGCCGCGCCGGACCCGCTCGCGGGCGGTCGTCAGGGCGACCTCCCGCAGCTGACGTCCGTACGGGTAGATGCCGGGGGCCTTGCTCAGCCCGAACTTGAGGTAGATCGGCGCGCCGCGACGGATCAGCTCCGCCGCGTCGTAGAGCCGGACGAAGCCGCCGAGGTCGTCCGGGGCCTCGATGTAGAAGTCCATCGGCGCCCGGCTGACCCGGCGGATCTCGGTGATCTGCTGGAGGGTCAGGTCGGAGGGGATGTTGATCGAGTCGGCGCCCAGCCGCTCCCACACCGCGTAACCCGCCGGGTTGACCGGGCCGACCAGCGCCGAGACCTTGAAGGTGGTGTCGGCCGGCAGCAGGCCCTGCTCGCGCAGCTGGTGCAGCAGCCACAGCACGCCCTCGTCGGCGACGAGCAGGCAGCGCACGCCCAGGGCGGCGGCGCGCAGCGCGTCCTCGACGCAGCCGGCCACCTGGTCATGGCCGCGGGCGCGCAGGCCCCCGCCGCGGGAGTCGGTGCGGGTGGCGGCGCCGATGTCCCAGGTGCCCCGGGGACCGGTGAACAGGCAGAGCTCCACGTCCCGTTCGGCGCAGGCGGTGACCATCTCGGTGATCTCCGCGTCCGTCAGCATCCAGATGCCGCTGCCCTGGCTGATCCGGTGCACCGGCACCTCCAGCCGCTCGCTCTCCTCCAGCACGGTGGCCAGCGCCTCCGGGCCCTCCACGGAGGGGATCTCGGTGCGCCAGGTGCCCCCGTCGGGGAAGGAGTGCGGGGAGGTGTCGGCCGGGTCGTCCGCCGGCGCGCCGTGACCGAGGAGGGTGAGCGCGTACTGGCCCGGGTGTCGGGGACCGCCGGCCGTGCCGGGGCTCGGGGTGGGTGCGTCGGTCACGGTGCTCCTTCGTTCTCGCCGTTCGAGATCTCGGACGACGTTCGGTTCATTGGGTATGGGTGGGCACGGATGGGACATCGGATGTCCGCCGTGCACGGAGCGGTCACGGACGCAGCAGCACCTTCCCCACCTTCGGATCCCTGTTCCCCAGCAGTCCGAGGGCGTCGGCGTACTCCTCCAGCGGCAGGTCGTGCGTGATCAGCGGCGCCGGGTCCAGGATCCCGGCGTCGAAGGCCCGTACGGTGTGGGCCCAGGCGGCGGGCGGCGCCCCGAAGACCGTGTGCACGGTCAGCTGGCGCACCACCAGGTCGGTGGGGTCGAGCCCGAGCGCTCCCGGCGCGGGGATGCCGGTCAGCGCCAGCCGCCCGCCGCGGCGCAGCAGCCCCGCCGACACACGGGCCGCGGAGGCGGACCCGGCGGCCTCGACCACCAGGTCGTACTTCCCGTCCTCAGCGGCCAGTTCGCCGGCCGTGCGGAAGCGCGTCGCGCCGAAGGAGGCGGCCAGCTCCTCCCGGTCCCGGCCGGTGCCCACCACCAGCAGCTCCGCCGGCGACACCGCGGCCAGGAACTGCACCGCCAGCATGCCGAGCGTGCCGGTGCCGACGACCGCCACCCGCTCGCCCGGTGCGGCCGGGGCCTTCAGCAGAGCCGCCGCCACGCACGCGGCCGGCTCCAGGAGCACGGCGGTGCGCAGGTCGGCCGCGTCGTCCAGGACGTGCAGCAGCCGGGCGGGCAGCGTCAGGGTGTCCGCCATGGCACCGGGCTGCGTGAAGCCGGTCTCCTCGTACGGCGCGCTGCACAGCGTGGTCTCCCCGGCGTGACAGCGCTCGCAGACCTGGCAGTTGCGGAAGCCCTCGCCGACGACCTTCCGGCCCACCAGGCCGGCGGTCACCCCGGTGCCGACCGCCTCGACCGTGCCGGACCACTCGTGGCCGGGGGTGACGGGGTAGCGGACGTACCCCTCGGGGCGGGTGCCGGCGTGCACCTCCCGGTCGCTGCCGCAGATGCCCGCGGCGTGGACGCGGACCAGCGCCTCGCCCGGACCGGGCGCGACCGGTCCGGTCGGCACGATCCGGTGCCGTCCGGGTCCGTCGAGGACGACGGCGCGGGGGGCGTGGACGGTCACTTGGCGCCCTTCGGCTTCCGGCGCTCCCAGCCCTCGGCCCACAGGTCGAAGCGGGCCTGCTGCTGGGGGAACTCGGCGGCGGCGTCGACGTCGAGCTCGACACCGAGGCCCGGCGCGTCCGAGAGCGTGAAGTACCCGTCCTCGCCGACCACGGGGGCGCCCTTGACGACCTTCTTGATCTCGGAGTCCGCGAAGTCGTTGAAGTGCTCGAGGATCTTGAAGTTGGGGGTGCACCCGGCGAGCTGAAGGCTCGCGGCGGTGAGCACGGAGCCGCCGACGTTGTGCGGGGCGACCAGCACGTAGTGGGTCTCCGCGGTGGCGGCCAGCTTGCGGACCTCGCTGATGCCGCCGATGTGCCCGAGGTCGGGCTGGATGATGTCGGCGGCCTGGAGTTCGAACAGCTCGCGGAACTCGTAGCGGTCGTGGATGCGTTCACCCGTGGCGATCGGCAGATCGGTGTGGGCGGCCACCTTCGCCAGGGCCTTGAGGTTCTCCGGCGGCACCGGCTCCTCGATCCAGCTCGGCTTGAAGGGCGCCAGCTCGTTGGCGACGCGGATCGCGGTCGCCGGGCTGAACCGCCCGTGCATCTCCACCAGCAGCTCGGCCTCGGGGCCGATCGCGTCGCGCACGGCCTCGATGAGGGAGACGGAGTAGGTGGTGGCCGCGTGGTCCAGCTCGAAGTGGCCGGTGCCGAAGGGGTCGATCTTCAGCGCGCGGTAGCCGCGGTCCACCACGGCGCGGGCGGCCTTGTGGTAGGCCTCCGGGGTGCGCTCGGTGGTGTACCAGCCGTTGGCGTACGCCTTGACCTTCTCGTTCACCTTGCCGCCGAGCAGCTGCCACACGGGGACGCCGAGGGCCTTGCCCTTGATGTCCCAGCAGGCCATCTCGATGACGGCGATGCCGGACATGACGATCTCTCCGGCCCGCCCGTAGTCGCCGTACTTCATCCGGCGGACCAGGTCCTCCACCGCGAAGGGGTCGGAACCGGATATGTGGTTGGCCTCCGCCTCGCGGAGGTAGCCGAGCAACGCGTCGGTGTGGCCGAGCATGCGGGTCTCGCCGACGCCCGTGAGCCCCTCGTCGGTGTGGACGAGTACATAGGTGAGATTTCGCCAGGGTGTACCGACCACATGGGTGCTGATGCCGGTGATGCGCACGGGAAGCCGCCCCTTACAGGGTGTCGTTCGAGATTTCGTCACACGTTCGAAATGTTGAAGGGAACGTAGTTACGGGCTCCCGGCGGTGTCAATGGGTGTGCCGGGCAGGTGTCGGCGATGTTGCCGAAGTGAGTCCGTCCGCCCGTGACGCGTGCCGTTCCGTGTCCGAAACCCCGGACGAACGGCCGAACCCGGCCCGGCTGGGCCTAGCCGCCGGCCGGGTTCGGCCCGAAGGCCGCCGCGTAGACCAGCCCCGCGAGCTTGGCCTGTCCCTCGGCGCTGGGGTGGAACCAGTCCCAGGGGCTGAGCTCCTTCTGGGTGAAGCGGTAGTCGAAGACCATGCCGCCGTCGTAGCGGCAGCGCACGTGGCGCGCGCACTCCTGCCGCAGCACGTCGTTGTACGCCATCACCCTTTCGCGTACGGTCTGCCGCCGTTCGCGGGCGGCCGTGCTCATCGACTCCGCGTCGGACAGCATCGACGGGCACAGGCCCAGCTTCCAGATCTGCCGTCCCAGCACGTTCTGCCGGCCGACGTCCCACAGGCGCATCAGGTCGGGCACGCTCGCGACGAAGACCTGGGCCTTCGGTAGCTTGCTGTCGAGGGTGCGCAGGGCGGTGGAGAAATCCTTGCGGTATTCGGCCACCGGGGTCATGCGGTCGATGCTGCGCGCGCACGCGTCGTTGGCCCCCATCAGGATCGTCACCTGCTGCGGCCGCAGCGCGACCGCCTTCTCGGCCTGCGCCGGCAGGTCGTGCATCCGGGCGCCGCTGGCCGCCAGGTTCCAGCTCTCGGTGGCCGGCCGGTTCAGCACCCGGGTGGCCACGCTCTTCACGGAGCTGCGGCTGCCGGTCGCCCAGGACAGGTCCGGACAGTCCGTCAGGATCCCGCAGGCGTCGAAGGCGCGGGTGATGGAGTCGCCGAGCGCGGCCAGCGAGGCGGGGGTGGTGTCCCACACCTGCGCGGGGCGCTTCGCCGTGCCCGCCCGCCCGGCGGCACCGGCCTCGGTGCTCCCGGGGCCGTCGGTGGCCGAGCAGCCGGCCCCGAGTGCCGTCGTGAGCAGCGTGACCAGCGCGATCAGGGCGCCGCTGACCCCGCGCGGGAGCGACTGGCGCATCCGTTCTCCCTCGGACGAGTGGGTGACTTCTCGCTGATCCCGACAGTACGTCACTCCTCACCTGACGCCGCGCGGTAGCTTTTTCCCTGACAGGTGGTGCGAAAGAGGTGATCAGAGGTCAGATCTTGTCTCATTCGTTATGATTAGTGCAGAATGTCCACTGCTGTCCCGGATGGCTCGGTTATGGGCATGAGGCCGCTGGGGAAGGCGTACCTCGTCCCACACTGGAGGTCCCGGTGACGACACGTGGAGTTCTGTACGTGCACTCCGCGCCACGCGCGCTCTGCCCGCACGTCGAGTGGGCCGTCGCGGGCGTGCTCGGCGTGCGCGTGAACCTGGACTGGATCCGCCAGCCCGCCTCTCCCGGCACCTGGCGGGCCGAGTTCTCCTGGCAGGCGGAACCCGGCACCGCCTCCAAACTGGCGTCCGCGCTGCGCGGCTGGCATCTGCTGCGCTTCGAGGTCACGGCGGAGCCGTGTGCCACCGCCGAGGGGGAGCGCTACAGCAGCACGCCCGAACTCGGCATCTTCCACGCCGTCACCGGCATCCACGGGGACATCCTCATCCCCGAGGACCGGCTGCGCGCCGCGCTCGCCCGCGCCCGCAAGGGCGAGGCCGACCTGGAGACGGAAGTCGCCAAGCTGCTCGGCAAGCCGTGGGACGACGAGTTGGAGCCCTTCCGCTACGCGGGTGAGGGCGCCCCCGTGCGCTGGCTGCATCAGGTCGTCTGACGCTCCGCCACCCGCCGCGGTGCCGCGGCGCCGTCCGGCGCCGGCGGCTCGTCGCCCCCGCGCGCCGCGGCGCCCGGCCACCACACCTTCGGGCCGATGTCCCTTACCAGCGCGGGCAGCAGCAGCGAGCGCACCAGCAGGGTGTCCAGCAGCACCCCGAAGGCCACGATGAAGGCGATCTGCGCCAGGAAGGCCAGGGGGATCACGCCGAGCGCCGCGAAGGTGGCGGCGAGCACCACGCCCGCCGAGGTGATCACCCCTCCGGTGGCGGTCAGCCCGCGCAGGACGCCCTGCCGCGTGCCGTGACGCAGCGTCTCCTCGCGGACCCGCGTCATCAGGAAGATGTTGTAGTCCACCCCGAGGGCGACCAGGAAGACGAAGCCGTACAGCGGCACCGAGGCGTCCGTCGCCGAGAAGCCGAACGCATGGCGGAAGACCAGCGCCGACACGCCCAGGGTGGCGGCGAAGTTGAGCGCCACCGTGGCGACCATGAGCAGCGGCAGCAGCAGGCTGCGCAGCAGGGCGGCCAGGATCACCAGGATGATCGCGAGGACGACGGGGACGACGAGCGTGCGGTCGCGCTCCGCGGTCCGCTGGGTGTCCAGCTGCTGGGCCGTGTAGCCGCCGACCACCGCGTCCGCGCCGGGTACCGCGTGCACGGCCGTGCGCAGCCGCTGCACCGTGGCCTTGGCGGCGTCGCTGTCGGCGGCGTCCTTCAGCGTCACCTCCAGCAGGACCCGGCCGCCGGCGACGAGCGGCTCGCCCCCGCCGGGCCGGCCGGCGGCGGTGAGCGGGGCGACGGAGTCGACGCCGTCGGTGCCGGCCGCGGCCCGGGTGACCGGGTCGAGCCGGTCCGCCTCCGCGATGACCACGGCGGGGTTCCCCGCACCTCCGGGGAAGTGCTCGCCGAGGGCGCGCTGGGCGGTCACCGAGGGCGCCTGGTGGACGAAGATCTCGTCCAGCGGCACCCCCCGGGCGGTCAGCGCGGGGGAGAAGGCGGCACAGCCCACCAGCAGCGCCAGGCTCGCGGCCCACACCCGGCGCGGCGCGCGGTCCACGAGGGCCGCGATCCTCCGCCACACGCCCTCCCCCTCCGGACGCCTGTCCCGGGGCCGGGCGGGCCAGTAGGCGGCCCGGCCGAGCAGCAGCAGCGCCGCGGGCAGGAAGGTCAGGCTGCTCGCGACGGCGCAGACGATGCCGACGGCGCCGACCGGGCCCAGGGCCCGGTTGTTGGTGAGGTCGCTGGCCAGCAGGGCGAGCAGGCCGAGGGCCACGGTGGCCGCGCTCGCCACGATCGCCCCGGCCGAGCGGCGCAGCGCGGCGCGCATCGCCGCGAACCGGTCGCCGTGGAGCGCGAGTTCCTCCCGGAAGCGGGCCGCGAGCAGCAGGGCGTAGTCGGTGGCCGCGCCGATGACGAGGATCGACAGGATGCCCTGGACCTGGCCGTCGACCCGGACGACGCCGTGGTCGGCCAGCACGTACACCACCCCGCAGGCCAGGCCGAGCGAGAAGACCGAGCCGACGATGATGACCAGGGGCAGCAGCAGCGCGCGGTAGACCAGCAGCAGGATCGCCAGCACGACGCCGAGCGCGGTGAACAGCAGCAGTCCGTCGATGCCCGCGAAGGCCTCGCCCAGGTCGGCCTGCGAGGCCGCGGGCCCGGCGACATGGGCGGTGGTCCCCGCGACCCGGGCCGCGGTGTCCTGGATCCGGCCGACGGCGTCCCCGACGTCCCGTCCGAGGTCGGGGCGGAGCTGCACGACGCCCTGCAGGGCCCTGCCGTCGTCGGAGCGCAGCGCGGGGGAGGGGCGCCCGGTGACCCCCTCGGTGCCGGCGAGCGAGGCCAGCGCCGCCGTGGCGGCCTGCTGCTGGGCGTCGGTCACGCGGCCGCGTTCGGCGGTCCAGACGACGATCGCCGGTACGGTCCCGTTCCGGTTGAAGGCCGTCCGTTCGGCGACGGCCTTCGTCGATTCGGCACTGCGCGGCAGGAAGGCCGCCTGGTCGTTGGTGGAGACCTCGCCGAGCCTGCCCGCGTAGGGGCCGAGGGTGCCCCCGACGCCCAGCCAGGCGACCAGCATCACCACGGGCAGCAGCCATCGGACGGCACGCGGCAGGGATGTCATCGCTCTCTCCCGTGGGATGCGGAACGGGGGACTGCCCCCGTGCGGAAGGATGTATCTCAGCTATTGAGTATCTTAATCATCGAGATTATTTACGATGGAGGGGTGCCCGACAACTTCCAGGACGAGTCCCCGACCGGGCTGCAGGCCTTCGCCGTGCAGCTGCGCAGGATGAACAGCGAGTTCAACCGCATCGCGCAGGACTTCGCGCAGAGCCAGAAGCTGCACCACACCGACGTGCAGGCGCTGGTCGCGATCCTGGACGGCGACGGCCACGGCGGGGCCATGACCCCCGGTCTGCTGCGCGAACGCCTCAATCTGACCTCCGGTGCCGTCACCGCCTGCCTGGACCGGCTGGAACGCGCCGGCCACGTCCGCCGCACCCGCGACGCCGCCGACCGCCGCGTGGTCCATCTGCACTACGCCCCGCGGGGGATGGAGGTGGCGCGGGAGTTCTTCCGCCCGCTCGCCCGGGGCACCGACGCGGCGCGCGCCCGCTTCACCGAGGACGAACTCGTCGTCGTGATGCGCTTCCTGGCCGCGATGAACGACGAGCTGACCGCCCTGCGGGCCCCCGTCCCGGACTGAGCCCGCGTCCGTCACGGCCCCGCGCGGCCCTTTGCTACGGCCCTGCCGCGCCCGCCCGGGCCGCGGCGGCTATGTTGCGCGCCATGCCGCCGAAGACCACGGAGTGGAACGGCGAGACGCTCCACCAGTACGCGTGCCCCGCCAGCCCGCGCGGATGGAACAGCGCGCGCTGCCCGTAGACGGTGCGCCCGGTACCGTCCCGTCCGGACGTCAGCTCCAGCCAGGCCAGGCCCGGCAGCCGCATCTCGGCGCGCAACCGCAGCAGCCGGCCCGGCTCGATCTCCTCCACCCGCCAGAAGTCCAGCGAGTCGCCCACCCGCAGGTGCGTCGCGTCCCGGCGGCCCCGGCGCAGCCCGACCCCGCCCACGAAGCGGTCGAGCCAGCCGCGCACGGCCCAGGCCAGCGGGAAGGAGTACCAGCCGTTGTCGCCGCCGATGCCCTCGATGACCCGCCACAGCGCCTCGGGCGAGGCGTCCACGATCCGTGTCCGGCGGTCGGTGTAGAGGGAGCCGCCCGCCCAGTCAGGGTCCGTCGGCAGCGGGTCGCTCGGCGCGCCGGGCACGGAGGCCGAGGACCAGCGGGTGACCACGTTCGCCTCGCGGATGCGCTGCAGCGCCAGCCGCAGCGCCGCCTCGACGCCGATCATGCCCTCGGGCGGGTCCGGCACCCACGCGGCGATGTCGCGGTCGTGGCAGACCACCTCGTACCGCAGCGACTCCGTCAGGGGCCGCGCGATGCCCGCCGGCACCGGGGTCACCAGCCCCACCCAGTGGCTCGACAGACGCGGCGTCAGCACCGGCACCGGCACGATCAGCCGGTGCGGCAGCCCCGCCACCTCGGCGTACTCCAGCATCATGGCGCGGTAGGTGAGCACGTCCGGGCCGCCGATGTCGAAGGCGCGGCTCACCTCGGGCGGCAGCGTGGCGCAGCCCACGAGGTAGCGCAGCACGTCCCGTACGGCGATCGGCTGGATCCGGGTGCCCACCCAGCGCGGGGTGACCATCACCGGCAGCCGTTCCGTGAGGTAGCGCAGCATCTCGAAGGAGGCCGAGCCGGAGCCGATGATCACCGCCGCCCGCAGCGCCGCCGTCGGCACTCCGGAGGCGAGCAGCACCCGGCCCACCTCGGCGCGTGAGCGCAGGTGCGGCGACAGCTCCCGTTCGGGCACCCCGGCGGGGGTCAGACCGCCCAGGTACACGATCCGCCGCACGCCCGCGGCCTTCGCCCGGGACCCGAAGACCTCCGCGGCCTCCCGGTCGGTCCGCTCGAAGTCCCCTCCGCTGCCCAGGGCGTGGACGAGGTAGTACGCGACGTCCACGCCCTCCATGGCCGCCCGCACCGAGTCGGGGTCGGTGACGTCGCCCCGGACGACCTCCACCTCGCCCGACCACGGGTGGTCGCGCAGCTTGCCGGGCGTACGGGCCAGGCAGCGCACTCGGTGCCCGGCCTCCAGCAGTTCGGGGACGAGCCGGCCGCCGATGTAGCCGGTCGCGCCCGTCACCAGGCAGGTGAGGCTCATCGCGGGCTCCCGGCGTCGCGGGCGAAGGGGCCGGCCGTCGGCTCGGGCGGCAGCAGGGTGCGCAGCAGCGCCGCCAGTGCCGTCAGCGCGGCCGTGATCAGGAGCGGCAGGAGCGGCAGAAGCGGCGCCCCGGCGTGGCGCGGGGCCGGCGCGGTGCCCGGCGGCCCCGCCACCGGCCGGGCGTCCGTTCGCAGGCGCAGGCTCATCGCGCTCCCTCCGTTCCCGGGGCGGTCAGCGCGCCCGCCACCTCCGGCGGCAGCGGACGCAGCCGCAGCAGCCCGGCGACCAGGCGCGCCGTCAGGGCGTGCCAGGTCCCGGCACCGCGCAGCATCGCGTGGTCGCCGCCCGGCACCACCAGGTGACAGGCCTGGGCGCCCGCCGCCCGCGCCCGGTCCGCCAGGGTCAGCGAGCCGGCCGGATCGGTGACCCGGTCCCGGTCGCCGTGCAGCAGCACCAGACGGCGCCCCGCCAGATGCCCCACCGGCTCGTCCTCGGGACACCACGGCGCCAGCCCCACGACCGCGCCCACCAGCGGATGACCGGCCACGCGCAGCGCCGCCCGGCCGCCCATCGAGTGCCCCACCAGCACCACGGGCACCTCCCCGGCGCGTTGCCGCAGTGCCTCCAGCGCCCGCAGGGCGTCCCGCGCCGCGTCCTCCCGCCCGCCGTTCCAGCCGCGGTGCCGGTAGCGGACCCCGGCCAGCGCCACCGCGTGCCCGGCGGTGGCCCGGCCGATCGCACGGACGAAGGGACGCATCCGGGCCCCCGGCAGATTCCACGGCGGGGGCGGTTCCAGGCCCTCCGCACGGCCGCCGTGCAGCACCAGGACGGCGGCGCGCGGCCGCTGGGGCAGCTCGTACGGGACCAGCGCCGGACGTGGCGTACCGCCGCCCGCTTCGTCACCGTACGTCATCGGATCGCCCCTCTCGTGCGCTCTCCGTCATTATCGGCCGCCCTCCGTGACGACGCCCGTCACGTGCGTCCACCCATGGATTCGCGGCCGCCCGCCCGGCGGATTGCCGCACCGACCAATCCCTCCCGCCGCGGGCTCCGAACCACCAGCAGGGAGAGGACCGCGACGAAGGGACGGGACGTGACCGAAGCAAGGCGAAGGGTGGCCGTCGTGGGCAGCGGCGTCGCCGGGCTCACCGCCGCCTACCTGCTGCAACGGCACTGCGACGTGTCGCTGTTCGAGGCCGACGACCGGCTCGGCGGGCACGCCCACACACACGACGTACCCTCCTGCGACGGCCGGGTGACCGCCGTCGACACCGGCTTCATCGTCCACAACGAGCGCACCTACCCCACCCTGCTGAGGATCTTCGCCGAACTCGGCGTCCCCACGCAGGAGTCCGAGATGAGCATGTCCGTGCGCTGCGAGGGCTGCGGCCTGGAGTACGCGGGCGCGCGTGGCCCCTCGGGGATCTTCGCGCAACCGCGCAACGCGCTGCGCCCGGCCTATCTGCGTATGCTGGCCGAAGTGCCCCGATTCCACCGCCTGGCCCGGCGGCTGCTCGCGGAGGGCGGTTCCGACGACACCACCACGCTGGGGGAGTTCCTCGGCGCGGGGGAGTTCTCGGCGTACTTCACGGCCCACTTCACGACCCCGCTGGTGGCCTGCGTCTGGTCCTGCTCGCCGCGGACCGCGGCGCACTACCCGGCGGTCTACCTCTTCCGGTTCCTCGACCACCACGGGATGCTCTCGGTGGGCGGCTCACCCACCTGGCGGACCGTCACCGGCGGATCACGCGTCTACGTCGAGCGCATCGTCAAACGGCTCACCGCGATCCGTACCGCCACCCCCGTACGCGCCCTGCGCCGGCACGCCGACGGCGCCGACGTCGTCACGGACGACGGGGAGACCGAGACGTACGACGCGGTGGTCGTCGCCACCCACCCCGACCAGGCACTACGGCTGCTCGCCGACCCCACCGCGGAGGAGCGCCGGGTGCTCGGCGCCATCCCGTACTCCAGCAACCCGACGCTGCTGCACACCGACACCACGCTGCTGCCCCGCAGCCGCGGCGCCCGCGCCTCGTGGAACTACCTCATGCCCACCTGCGCCCCCGACCCCGGCGGGGTCCGCGTCAGCTACGACATGAACCGCCTCCAGCGGCTGGACACCCCCGAGCGCTACGTCGTCACCCTCGGCGAAGAGGAACGCGTCGACCCCGCCCGGGTGCTCGCCCGCATGGTGTACGAACACCCCGTCTACACCCCCGCGTCGCTGGCCGCGCGACGGCGGCTGCCGGCCCTCGCGACCCCCGTCACCGCCTTCGCCGGGGCGTACCACGGCTGGGGCTTCCACGAGGACGGCTGCCGCTCCGGCGCCGAGGCCGCCCGCCACCTGGGGGCGCGATGGTGACCCCCGCGGGCCTGCCGCCGCAGGTGCCCGCCCTGTACGAGTGCACGATCACCCACGTGCGCACCGATCCGCTGCGGCACGCCTTCACCCACCGCACCTACATGTGGCTGACCGACCCCGCCCGGCCGCCCCGGCTCCCCGCCGCGCTGCGCCCGCTCGCCCGCTTCGACCCCCGCGACCACTTCGGCGGCCGGCACCCGACCGTACGGGCCGCCCTCGACGCCTGGCTCGCCGCGCAGGGCGTCGACCTGCACGGAGGCCCGGTCCGGATGCTCAGCCACGCCCGGGTCCTCGGCCACGTGTTCAACCCGCTGACCCTGTACTGGTGCCACGACCGGGACGGCGCCCTCCTGTGCGTGGTCGCCGAGGTCCACAACACCTACGGGGAACGGCACGCCTACCTGCTGCGCACCGACGGACGCGACACCGCCCACGTCGCCAAGGACTTCTACGTCTCCCCGTTCCTCCCCGTCGACGGCGGCTACCGCATGCGGCTGCCCGAGCCGCACGACCGGCTCCACCTCACCGTCCACCTGGAACGGCCCGGCGGCGGCACCCCGTTCACCGCCACCGTGCGCGGCGAGCGGCGTCCGGCCACCGCGCCGGGCCTGCTGCGCGCCGCCGCCCGCCACCCCTGGTCCACGGCCGCGGTGTCGGCCGGCATCCGCCGGCACGGCATCCGGCTGCTGCTGCGCGGACTGCCCGTGCAGCCCCGTCCCGTCCACGCGCCCCAGGAGGGTTTCGAGTGACCATGTCCACCACGTCCGTCCCACTCTCCGCTTCCGCACCCGCCGCCGGCGTGGACCCCCGCCGCTGGCCGGACGTCGCCGCGCCGCCACGGTGCTCACGGCTGCGTGCCGCCGTCGCCGGTGCCGTGCTGCGACGTGCCCTGAGCGGGCTCCCGCTGCGCTGCCGGCTCGGCGACGGCGGCCCGGTCCTCGGCACGGGCGGTCCCACCGTGCTGATCGCCGACCCCGAGGTCTTCCACCGCCGCGTCGGCACCGGAGGACTCATCGGCTTCGGCGAGTCCTACATGGCCGGCGAATGGGACGCGCCGGACCTGCCGGCCGTCCTCACCGTGCTCGCCTCGCACGTCACCGAGCTCGTCCCCCGGCCGCTGCAGCGGCTGCGCGCCCTGTGGGCACACCGGCAGCCCACCGAGCGGCGCAACACCCTCGACGGCGCCCGCGGCAACATCCACGCCCACTACGACCTGTCCAACGAGCTCTTCGCCCTCTTCCTCGACGAGACCCTCACCTACTCCTCGGCCGTCTTCCGCGGCTTCCCCGCCCGGCGCGCCCAGCTGGCCGCCGCACAGCACCGCAAGATCGACCGGCTGCTCGACCTGGCGGGCGTCGGCGAGGGCACCCGGCTGCTGGAGATCGGCACCGGCTGGGGAGAACTCGCCGTCCGCGCCGCCCGCCGCGGCGCCGAGGTCGTCTCCGTGACCCTCTCCGAGGAACAGCGCCGGCTCGCCACGGCCCGGATCGCCGCCGCGGGGCAGCAGGACCGGGCCACCGTCCGGCTGCGCGACTACCGGCAGGTGACCGGGAGCTACGACGCCATCGTCAGCGTCGAGATGATCGAGGCCGTCGGCGCCGAGTACTGGCCGGTGTACTTCACCGCCCTGGACCGGCTGCTCGCCCCCGGCGGCACGGTCGCGCTCCAGGCGATCACCATGCCCGACGAGCGCATGCTCGCCACCCGCGACACCCACACCTGGATGCAGAAGTACGTCTTCCCCGGCGGGCTCATCCCCTCCCTGGAGGCGATCGAGCGGACCCTCGACGAGCACACTGCGCTGCGCGTCACCTCCTGCGACGGCTTCGGACCGCACTACGCCGAGACGCTGCGGCTGTGGCGCGAGCGCTTCACCGAACGCGCCGCCGACGTCGCCGCCCTCGGCTTCGACGAGACCTTCCGCCGCATGTGGACCCTCTACCTCGCCTACTCCGAGGCCGGCTTCCGCTCCGGCTACCTCGACGTGTGCCAACTGCGCCTGACCCGGGGGGAGACCGCCAGGTGAAGGGCGCCGCGGACACCCTCGCCCCGCTGCTGGAGCAGTTCACCGGCGGCCCGCTGCCCGTGCGGCTGCGGGCCTGGGACGGCAGCACCGCCGGGCCGCGCGACGCCCCCGTGGTCGTCCTGCGCTCCCGGCGCGCGCTGCGAAGACTCCTGTGGCAGCCCGGCGAACTCGGCCTCGCCGAGGCGTACATCACCGGGGACATCGACGTGCGCGGCGACCTCACCGAAGGCCTGCGCGCCGCGTGGCACGCGGCACGCGACGGCGGGCTGCGCCCTCCCCGGCTCAGCGCGGCCGACCGGCTCCGCGCCGCCGGCGTCGCCGTACGGCTCGGCGCGGTCGGCCCCCGCCCGCCCGCCCCGCGCGGACGCGCCCGGCTGAACGGCACCCCGCACACCAGGGGCCGCGACCGGGCCGCCATCAGCCACCACTACGACCTGTCCAACGACTTCTACGAACTCCTCCTCGACGCCTCCATGGCCTACTCCTGCGGCTACTGGACCCGCCACGACGACCCGTCGTACGGCCTCGCCGACGCCCAGCGCGACAAGCTCGAACTCATCTGCCGCAAGCTGGACCTGCGCCCCGGCATGCGGCTGCTCGACATCGGCTGCGGCTGGGGCGCGCTCGCCCTGTACGCCGCGCAGACCCACCGCGCGCAGGTCCACGCGGTCACCCTCTCCCGCGCCCAGCGGGACTTCGTACGGGACCGGATCCGCGAACGCGGCCTGGAGCAGTACGTCACCGTCGAACTGCGCGACTCCCGCGACCTGGAGGGCAGCGGCGGCTACGAGGCGGTCACCGCGATCGAGATGGGCGAGCACGTCGGCGACGAGCACTACCCGCGGTTCGCCGGCGCGATCCACCGCATGCTGCGCCCCCGGGGCAGGGCGCTGGTGCAGCAGATGTCCCGCGGCCGCGTCGCCCCCGGTGGCGGCGCCTTCATCGAGACGTACATCGCCCCCGACATGCACATGCGCCCGCTCGGCCGGACCGTGGCGCTGCTGGAGGACGCGGGCCTGGAGGTGCGGGCGGTGGAGTCCCTGCGCGAGCACTACGTCCACACGGTGCGGGCCTGGCTGGCCACCCTGGAGCGGCGCTGGTCCGACGTCGTCCTCCTGGCCGGCGAGGAGACCGCCCGCGTGTGGCGGCTGTACCTGGCGGGCGGGGCGCTGGCCTTCGCCGAACGCCGCATGGGCGTCGACCAGATCCTCGCCGTCCGGCCCGCGGCCGACGGCGCCGGCGGCACGGCCGGCACGCCCGCCGCCTGGTACGCGGGGTGGTGAGGCGGTGAACGGCTTCCCCTGGGGCGCCTTCGGGGTGGGCGTGGCAGTGGCGGCCGGGGCCGCGCTCGCCGTCATGCTCGCCACCTTCGCGTTCGCCCTGTCCCGCGGCAGGCACCGCTACGTCGACGTCGCCTGGGGCGTGGCCTTCACCGCGGTCGCCGGGTCCGCCTACGGCATGTCCGCCGGACACGGCGACCCGGCCCGCCGCGCGCTGGTGCTCGCGCTGACCGCCGTGTGGGGCCTGCGGCTGGCCGTCCACATCGCCCACCGCGGCCGCGGCCACGGTGAGGACCCCCGCTACGAGGCCTTCCTGGCCAAGGCCCGCGGCAGCCGGGCCGCCTACGCCCTCCGCGCGGTGTACCTGCTGCAGGGCGCGCTCGTCCTGGTCGTCTCGCTGCCCGTCCAGGCCGCCTCGTACATCCCCGGGCCGCTCGGCCCGGCGGCCGCGGTCGGCGCGCTGCTCTGGCTCACCGGCCTGCTCTTCGAGGCCGTCGGTGACCACCAGTTGGCCCGGTTCAAGGCCGACCCGGCGCACCGGGGCAGCATCATGGACCGCGGCCTGTGGAGCTGGACCCGGCACCCCAACTACTTCGGCGACTTCTGCGTCTGGTGGGGGCTGTTCGCGCTGACCTGCGACGCCTGGCAGGCCGCCGCGGTGTCGGTCGCGTCCCCGCTGCTGATGTCGTACCTGCTGACCCGGGGCAGCGGGAAGGCCCTCCTGGAACGGCACATGGCGGACCGCCCCGACTGGGCCGCCTACGCGTCGCGCACCAGCGGCTTCTTCCCCCGGCCCCCGCGCCGGCGCGCCGGCGTTCCGCCGGGGTGACGGGGCGGGGCGTGACGGTGCCGCCGGTGGCGCCTCGGGGCAGGCGGCCCGGGTGCCCACGCCCCCGGGCGCGGGCGGGGTGTTGCCGGCAGCCCGGGACTTCTCCGGCAGGCCGCGCGCAGGACGCCGGGCCGGTCGATCGCCGGGGCTCCACCGCCGCCGCGGTTCTCGACCCGCGGGGCACGTGGTGCGGTGGTGATGCGTGGTTCCGCGTGGGCGGGGTTGGGCGCCGCGTCGAGGCGGGCGATGGGGTGGCCCCCGGCGGGCGGGACTGCCCGCGTGCCGCCCGCCGTGTGTGCCTCGGGGCGGGCGGCCCGGGTGCTCACGCCCCCGGGCCGTCGCCGCGGCCGTCGACCCGCGGGGCGGCTACTTGCCGCGGGCGCCGCGGAAGCGGGCGAGGGCCTCGTCGAGGTCGACGAGGGGGGCGGGGTAGTCCAGGGCGGCCCGCTCGTCCTCGGGGAGCCGCCAGGGGCGGTGCACGGCGCCGCCCCGCACCTCCGCCAGCTCCGGCACCCAGCGGCGCACGTAGGCGCCGTCCGGGTCGAAACGGCGGGCCTGCACCAGGGGGTTGAGCACCCGGTTCGGGCGGGTGTCGGTGCCGGTGCCGGCCACCCACTGCCAGTTCAGCTGGTTGTTGGCGATGTCGCCGTCCACCAGCAGTTCCAGGAAGTGCGCGGCGCCGATCCGCCAGTCCACGTACAGCGTCTTGGTCAGGAAGCTCGCGGCCAGCAGCCGCGCCCGGTTGTGCATCCAGCCCTCGTGCCGCAGCTGCCGCATCGCCGCGTCGATCAGCGGGTAGCCGGTACGGCCCTCGCGCCACGCGTCCGCCTCGGGTCCGTCACCGCGCCAGCGGTCACCGCGCGGCCGCAGGTCCCGGGAGGCGGCGTCGGGGCGGGCGGCGAGCACCTGGTGGTGGAACTCCCGCCACGCGACCTGCCGCACGAACGCGTCCGCGCCCGGCCCGCCGGCCTCGCGGGCGCGCCGGACCAGCTCGGTGGCCGACAGGCAGCCGAAGTGCAGGTACGGCGACAGACGCGAGGTGGCGTCGCCCGCGAGGTCGTCGTGGCGGTCCTCGTACGCGGCGAGCCCCGAAGCCCGCCAGGCCCGCCAGCGCTCGCGGGCCCCGGTCTCCCCGCCCGCGGGCAGCCCGGGCGACGTGCCCTTGGGCGCCTCCGGGAGCGGCCGGGACGCCACGCCGTCCGGGACGCGGACCACGCGGGGCGCACCCAGCGGGTGGCGCAGATCCGTGGTCTCCCAGCGCCGGAAGTACGGCGTGAACACCCCGAAGCTGTCCTTCCCGGCCGGGGTCACCGCGCCGGGCGGCACCGCGGTCAGCACGGCGTCGTGCACCCGGAGTTCGCGGCCCGCCGCTGCCAGGGCCTCCCGCAGCCGCTCCTCGCGCCGCGCGGCGTACCGGCTCACCCCCGCGGCGACGTTCACCTGCCCGGCGCCGGTCTCCTCCGCGACCCGGCACGTCTCGCGCACCACGTCCCCGTGGCGCAGCACCAGCCGCCCGCCGCGCATGCGCAGCCGCTCGTCCAGGTCGGCGAGGCAGCCCGCGAGGAACGCGGCGCGGTTCGGGGCGGCGAAGCCCGCGGCCTCGATGGCCTCGTCGAGCACGAACAGGGGGACGACCTGCTCCGCGGAGTCGAGGGCGGCCCGCAGGACCGGGTTGTCGTGGAGCCGCAGATCGGCGGTGAACAGGCAGATCGACGTCGTCGTCACGTCCGGGGCACTCCTCCTGGCCGGCATTCGCGCCCGGCGAGCCTATGGCGCCGCCTCCCACCGCGGCGTGAGGCGCCCCGCCGCGCCCCGCGAGCGCTGGGCGTTACCCGGGGAGCCACGCCCTCGCGAGCGCCCCCACGGCGGCGCGCCCCCGCGCGGGGCCCTCGCCCCATGGGGGCCGGGCTCTCCCGGGGCTCCAGGCCTTTCCGGTCCTCGGGAGGCGGGCCGCGCCGCAGGGCAGCCGCAGGCGAGGCCGTGTGACCGTGCGTTGGGCCGGGTGGCCGGTGTGGGGCGTCCCCGGGCGCTCGGGCACGGCTGTGTCCCGTGGGCGGGGCTCGCCCGGTCCCCTCGGCCGGCTGCCTCATCGCGGTGTTGCCACGGGGCAGCCGCGGGCGCGGTGTCCCCGGGGGCGGGCGCTGCCCGGGGTCCGGCCGGGGTGCCGTGTCGCGGGCCCTGGGTGCCGTGCCGCGGGCGAAGCCGTGCCCCCCGGGGGGGGCGCGGCTCCCCGGGGTACGACGGGAGCCCCGGCGTGGTGCCCCATGCCGCAGCGGCCGCCCAGGACCTTCGGATTGTCCGGCCGGGCGGCCCGCCCCCGCGCACCGCACCGGACGGGGTGCGGCGCGGTGCGCGGCGCGGCGGCGTCAGGCCGGGAAGTTCATCAGGGCCAGGGGGTCGGAGGTCGGCTGCGGGGAGCCGCCGGCGGGTTCGACGGTGATGCCCATGCCGGAGGCGCCGTCGACGGTGCCCTGGAGGAGGACGGCCTGGGTCGTGTCGCCGCCGGACGGCTTCGGCATGAGGCCCGCGGAGCGCATCGTGCCGCCGTCGGCGTACCAGAGCTGGTAGACCCGGTTGCCGCTCAGCGCGGGCATGCCGTGGGCGAAGAAGACCGCGCGGTCCTGGCTGCGGGAGATGACGACCGTGCCGCTGGCGCCGCCCGCGAGCTTCGCGGAGGTGGTGACGGCGTCGGGCGCGGCCAGGACCCGGGAGATCTGCTCCGCCTGGACCTGGGTCCGCTGGTTCTCCTGGCGCAGGTCGCCGAGCTGTTGCTGCTGCCAGACCGCGACCCCGCCCAGGGCCGCTGCCGCGGCGAGGCAGGCCGCCAGGGCGAAGCGGACGCGGCGCCGCGCTGGCTGCGAGGCGCGGCGGCGCATCGCGCGGGCCGCGGCGCGCGGCGGCTCGGGCACCGACGGCGGCTCCTGCCGTACGTTGACGATGAGCCGCATGACGTCGTCCTTCATGCGGGGCGGGACGGGTTCGGCCGCGGCGAGCCCGAGGCGGGCGGCGGTCGCGGCCAGCTCGCGCACCTCCAGCGCGCAGGCCTCGCACTCCGCGAGGTGGCGTTCGAACTCCGCGCGCTCGTGCCGCGTCAGCGCGTCGACGGCGTAGGCGCCGGTGAGGGTGTGCAGCTCGGCCTCGGTGCTCACGCGGTCACCCCCAGGCAGTCGCGCAGCCGGATCAGGCCGTCCCGCAGCCGGGTCTTGACGGTGCCCAGCGGAAGCGACAGCAGCTCGGCCACCTCCCGGTACGTCAGCCCCCGGTAGTAGGCGAGGGTCACCGACTGGTGCTGCACCTCGGTGAGGGTGCGCATGCAGCGCCGCACCTGTTCGGCCTCCAGCCGGGCCTCCACCTGCTCGGTCACCTCGTCGTACGCGGGGGTGCGCTCCAGCAGCGCCGCCCTGTGCTCGCGGTCCGCCGCCGCGCTGGCGGACCGTACCCGGTCCACGGCCCTGCGGTGGGCCAGGGTCATCACCCAGGTCATCGCGCTGCCCTTCTCCGGCCGGAAGCGGGCGGCGGTGCGCCACACCTCCACCAGCACCTCCTGCGTCACCTCCTCCGACTGGGCGGGGTCCCTGAGCACTCCGCGCACCAGTCCGAGCACCGGTCCGCTCACGGCGTCGTACAGCCGGGCGAAGGCCTCCTGGTCGCCGCGCGCGACGGCGAGCAGCAGCTCCGAGAGGTCCGGCCCCTGCCGTGCGGGCCTGCCGAACCGCAGCGGTTCCCTCACCACACCTCCAGCGTTCGATTCCGTGTGTCGAGGACAAGTCTCGCGTCCGGCATTCGGCGCCGCGAGCGATTCGGATTGGTCCGTCGTACCGTGGCAGTCATGTCCGACACCACCTCAGCAGCAGTCCTGGGCACCGGGATCATGGGTGCCGCGATGGCCCGCAACCTCGCCAGGGCCGGCCTCGACGTCCGTGTGTGGAACCGTACGAAGGAGAAGGCACAGCCGCTCAGCAAGGACGGCGCACGCGTCGCCGGCACCCCCGCGGAGGCGGTGGACGGCGCCGACGTGGTGCTGACCATCCTGCACGACGCGGACTCCGCCCTCGAGACCATGCGGCAGGCGGCGCCGGCGCTGCGGAAGGGCGCGGTGTGGGCGCAGTCCACCACCGCGGGCGTGGGCGCCCTCGGGGCGTTCGCGCGGTTCGCCCGCGAGCACGGCGTCGTCTTCCTCGACTCGCCCGTGCTGGGCACCAGGCAGCCCGCGGAGAACGGGCAGCTCCTGGTGCTGGCCGCAGGGCCGCAGGAGGCCCGGCAGACGGTGGCGCCGGTCTTCGACGCGATCGGCAGCCGCACCGTGTGGGTGGGGGAGGACGCGGCCGAGGGCGCGGCCAGCCGGCTGAAGCTGGTGATCAACAGCTGGGTGCTGACCGTCACCCACGGCACGGCCGAGGCCCTCGCACTGGCGAAGGGCCTCGGCGTGGACGCCGCGGACTTCCTCAAGGCCGTCTCCGGCGGCCCCCTCGACATGGGCTACCTGCAGGCGAAGGGGGCGTCGATCCTGGCCGGGGACTTCAGCCCCAGCTTCGCCGTGCGGACCGCGGAGAAGGACGCCCGCCTGATCGTGGAGGCGGGGGAGTCCGTGGGGGTCCGGCTCGACGTGGCCGCGGCCGGCGCCGAGCGCTTCCGCCGCGCGGCCGAGCTCGGGCACGGCGGGGAGGACATGGCGGCCTCGTACTTCGCGAGCTTCGAGAAGTGATCACCCGATGTGCGGGAAGAGGCTGGTGAAGTACGCCGCCGCCTCGGCGGCGTCCCGGCCGAAGGGGGCGTCCAGGTCCCAGATGAGGAAGAGCAGGAAGGCGATCAGGGCGCTGTAGAGCCCGGCGAGGAGCAGTTCGCGCCGGGAGCGCCTGATCTGCAGGCTGAAGATCAGCCCCACCGCGACGAGGGCGCCGGTGACCAGGCCGAACCACACCACCCCCGGCATGGTCGGCCCGGCGTTCTCGCCGCGGGCCGTGCGCGCGTCGTCGGCGGCCGCGACCTGGTCGACGACCGGCTGGTACGCCTGGTTGGCCAGCGGGGTGCGCGGCTCGAAGTCGGTCACGTCGCGGCGCACCTTGCCGAGGAGTTCCGAGCCGCGCTGGGTGTTCTCGCCGTGCTTGAGCATGTAGGGCAGCTCGGTGTGCGCGACGTAGGAGACGTACGCGTCCACGTCGGCGCGCACCTGGTCGCGGACGGCGGCGGGGTAGACCTGCACCCGCTGGCGCACCTCGTGCAGGGCCTGGGTCTCGCGGTGCAGCGTGTCCTCGGCGCCGCCGCGCGCCTCCCACACGCCGGCGATGGCGAGGCCGAGGACGATGGCGTACACCACGCCGATCATCATCGTCATGTACTCGATGACGTCGGGGGTCTCCGAGGGGTCGTCGTCGTCTCCGATGCGACGGTGGTTGATGGCCACGATGGTCAGGACGACCGCGCAGGCCGCGGCCATCGCGATGGCCAGGACGAGCCAGTCCGACATCGATCACCTCCGTGAGCGGGCTTGGGAGCGGGGCTTGAGCGCGGCGGCGGACAGGACCGCGGGCGCGGTGACCAGCAGCATGAGATGGACGATGCTCGGGCCGTCGGGGGCGGGCGGCGGGCTCGCCTTGCGGTAGGCGACCGGCGGGAGTTCCGCGCGGTGCGTCGGGGTGGGGGTCGGCGTGGGTGTGGGCGTCGGGGTGGGTGTCGGTGTCGGTGTGGGAGTGGGCGTGGGGGTGGGGGTGGGGGCCGGTGCGCGGCGCACGGGACGGGCGGGGGTGGGCCGCGGTGCCGGCCCGCAGGGGTGTCGCCAGGACACCGAGCCCCGAGAACCGCCGCTGTCCGTGCGGGCGTTCACCGTCGACTCGTACGCGGGGCAGTGCCGCCGCCGGACGGTCGCGGACGAACCGCCGCTGCCGGTGCGCGCGTCCACGGTGTCCCCGCCGTGGGTGACCCGGGCCCTCGTCTCCCCGTCGCGGGTCTCCACGCGGACGGCGCCGCCGCCGGTCTCCACCCGTACGGTGCCGTCGGGCAGGAACCGGACCACGGGCGGGCCCGGTGGACCCGGCGGATCATGCGCGTACGCCGTCCCCCCGGCCGCCCCCGTCCCCAGCACCGTCAGTGCCGCGGCCGCCGCGAGGCCGGCCCCCCTCAGCCAGATGCTCATGGACAAGATCCTGCGCGGCGCCGTGCGGGCCCATCCGGGGGACCCGGCCAATCCCCCCGAAGGGCTGATTCGTCAGCTCAGCACGCGCCGCAGCGCACGCCGGGCGCGGTCGGGGGCGGTCCGGTCGCCGAAGAGCTGGACGGCGTGGTTGAGGGAGAAGTAGATCCCGTTCAGCTCGAAGACCAGTTGCTCCGGGTCGGTGCCGGGCGGCAGTTCGCCGAGTTCCACGGCCGCCCGGATGTCGCGGGTCAGCCGGCGGCGCCAGACGGTGTAGAGCCGGGCGACCGCGTTCCGTACCGGCCCCTCGCGGCCGTCGAACTCCACGGCGGAGGCGGTGAACAGGCAGCCGCCGGGGAAGGCCTCGCGTTCGCGGTCCAGGTAGGTCACCCACGCCTCGCAGATCGCGGTCAGCCGGGCGAGCCCGGGAGCGGCCCCCGCGGCGGGCACCCAGACGGCGCGGGTGAAGATCTCCGAGGCCCGCCGCAGGGCGGCGATCTGCAGGGCCTCCTTGGTACCGAAGTGGCCCAGCAGCCCGGACTTGCTGATCCCGAGGTCGGTCGCGAGCCGGCCGATCGTGAGGCCCTCCAGGCCCTCCACGGAGGCGACCGCGACACTGCGCTCGATGATCCGCTCGCGGGTGTGGCGTGCCTCGGCGGCGGACTTGCGTGGGCTCATGGGGCCATCGTAGCCACCCCTCCCCATTTAGAGTCCGACCGATCGGTCGCTATAGTTCCGGCCATGACTGCATCCCGCATCGCCGCCCTCGGCCACCACCAGCCGGAACGTGTCCTCACCAACGACGACTTGGCCGCCATGGTCGACACCAGCGACGCCTGGATCCGGCAGCGCACCGGCATCGCGACCCGGCACATCGCCGCCGAGGACGAGACGGTCGCCGACATGGCGAGCGCCGCGGCGGGCAAGGCGCTCGCCGCGGCGGGCCTGGACGCCGCCGACATCGACCTGGTCGTCGTGGCCACCTCCAGCGCCGTCGACCGCTGCCCCAGCACCGCCGCCCAGGTCGCGGCCCGGCTCGGCATGACGGCTCCCGCCTCCTACGACCTCAACAACGCCTGCGCGGGCTTCACCACCGCGCTCGCCGCCGCCGACCACTCCGTGCGGGCCGGCGCCGCCCGGCACGCGCTGGTCATCGGCGCCGAGAAGATGTCCGACCTCACCGACTGGAGCGACCGCAGCACCTGCGTCCTGCTGGGCGACGGGGCGGGCGCGGCCGTCGTCAGCGCCGCCGATGCCGCCCCGGGGACGCTCCCCGGCATCGGCCCCGTCGTGTGGGGCTCGGACCCCACCCGTGCCGACGCCGTACGGCTGGCCGGCGCCTGGCAGCCCCGCTTCGCCCAGGACGGCCAGGCGGTCTTCCGCTGGGCCACCACGACCCTCGCCCCGATCGCCGAGGAGGCCTGTGCCCGCGCCGGTGTCGCCGTCGGCGACCTCGGGGGCATCGTGACGCACCAGGCCAACCTGCGGATCATCGAGGGCGTCGTACGCCAACTGGGCGCCCTGCAGGCGGTGGTGGCCCGGGACGTCGTCGACTCCGGCAACACCTCCGCCGCCTCCGTGCCGCTCGCCTTCTCCAAGCTCGTCGAGCGCGGCGAACTCGCCCCCGGCGCGCCCGTGCTGCTGCTCGGTTTCGGCGGCGGGCTGTCCTGGGCCGGGCAGGTCGTCGGCTGCCCCTGACCCGGGGACGACCGAGGGCCGGTCGGCCGCGCGTGCGGCTGACCGGCCCTCAGGGGTGCGGTACGGCTCAGGCCTTGAGGGCCAGGACGACGTTGTGGCCGCCGAAGCCGAAGGAGTTGTTGATGGCCACGATCGGGCCGTCCGGCAGCTTCCGCGCCTCGGTGGAGACCAGACCGGGGTCGATCTCGTCGTCCAGGTCCGCGATGTTGATCGTCGGCGGGGCGATCCGGTGGTGCAGGGCGAGGACGGTGGCGACCGTCTCGATGCCGCCCGCGCCGCCCAGGAGGTGACCGGTCATCGACTTGGTGGCGGAGATGGCCACGTGGTCGAGGTGGTCGCCGAGCACCTTGCGGAGCGCCTTGACCTCGGCGACGTCACCCTGCGGGGTGGACGTCGCGTGCGCGTTGAGGTGCGCGACCTGCGCCAGGTCCAGGCCGGTCGCGGCGATCAGCTGCTCCAGCGCGGCGGCGATGCCGCGGCCGGTGGGCTCCGGCTGCGCGATGTGGTGGGCGTCGGCCGACAGGCCCTGGCCCAGCACCTCGGCGTAGACCCGGGCCCCGCGCCTGGCGGCGTGCTCGGCCGACTCCAGGACGACGACACCCGCGCCCTCGCCGAGGACGAAGCCGTCGCGGCCCTTGTCGTACGGGCGGGAGGCGCCCTGCGGGTCGTCGTTGTTCTTCGACATCGCCATCATGTTGGCGAAGGCCGCGATCGGCAGCGGGTGGATGGCCGCTTCCGTGCCGCCGGCGATGACCACGTCGGCACGGCCGGAGCGGATCATCTCGTACGCGTAGCCGACGGCCTCGGCACCGGAGGCGCAGGCGCTGACCGGGGTGTGGACACCGGCGCGGGCGTTGACCTCCAGGCCGACGTTGGCCGAGGGGCTGTTGGGCATCAGCATCGGCACGGTGTGCGGGGACACCTTGCGCGGGCCGGACGCCTTGAGGTTGTCGTACTGGTCGAGCAGCGTGGTGACGCCGCCGATACCGGAGGCGATGACCGCGCCGAGGCGGTCGGGGTCGACCGAGCTGTCCTCACCGGCCTTGGCGGTGAAGCCCGCGTCGGCCCACGCCTCGCGGGTGGCGATCAGCGCGAACTGCGCCGAGCGGTCCAGCTTGCGGGCGACCGGGCGGGGCAGGATCTCCAGCGGTTCCACGGCGATCTGCGCGGCGATGCGCACCGAGAGCTCGGCGGCCCAGTCCTGCTTCAGGGGGGTGACGCCGGAACGCCCGGCGATCAGTCCCTCCCAGGTCGACGCGCTGTCCCCGCCCAGCGGAGTGGTTGCGCCGATACCGGTGACGACCACGGTGTGATTGGTCGGGCTCACAGGGATTGTCTCTCCACGTCTAGAAGGGCGGGCGACAGACACGTCGTCCAGGGGTGGCTCAGGCTCAGCCCTGGGCCTTGAGGATGTAGTCGACGGCGTCGCCGACGGTCTTCAGCTGCTTGACGTCGTCGTCCGGGATCTTGACCTCGAAGCGCTCCTCGGCGGCGACGACGACCTCGACCATGGACAGCGAGTCGACGTCCAGGTCGTCGGTGAAGGACTTGTCCAGCTGGACGTCCTCGGTCGGGATGCCGGCGATCTCGTTCACGATCTCCGCGAGACCCTCGACGATCTCTTCCTGGGTGGCCATGGCGGCGCTCTCCTTCTTCGTGCTGGTTACTACGGGCTGCGGCGGGCGGGAGTGCGCGCCGCGTGAGTGTTGCCTAGGGGAGGGTAACGACAGTGGCGGCGTAGACGAGCCCCGCCCCGAAACCGATGATCAGGGCCGTGTCGCCGCTCTTCGCCTGTCCGGTGGCGAGCAGGCGCTCCATCGCGAGCGGGATCGACGCGGCGGAGGTGTTGCCGGTGGTCTCGATGTCGCGGGCGACCGCGACGTGCTCCGGCAGCTTGAGCGCCTTGATCATCGAGTCGATGATGCGCATGTTGGCCTGGTGCGGGATGAAGACGTCCAGGTCGTCCGCGGTGATCCCGGCGGCGTCCAGCGCCTCCTGGGCCACCTTGGCCATCTCGAACACCGCCCAGCGGAAGACCGTCTGGCCCTCCTGGGTGATCGCGGGGAACTTCAGCTCCCCGTTCTCGTCCACCGGCAGCTGCGCGACGTCACCCACACGGAAGCGGTCCCACGCCACGGTCTGGGTGATGGTGTTGGACTTGTCGCCCTCCGAGCCCCAGACGGTCGGGCCGATCTCCGGCTCGTCGGCCGGGCCGATGATGACCGCGCCGGCGCCGTCGCCGAAGAGGAAGGCGGTGGCGCGGTCCGTCTTGTCGGTGAGGTCGCTCAGCCGTTCGACGCCGATCACCAGGACGTGCTTGGCGCTGCCCTCGGTGACCATGCCCTTGGCGAGGGTCACGGCGTACGTGAAGCCCGCGCAACCCGCCGAGATGTCGAACGCGGCCGGCTTGCCGGCGCCGATGCGGTGCGCGATCTCGGTCGCGACGGCCGGGGTCTGCTTGAAGTGGGAGACGGTGGCGACGATGACGCCCCCGATGTCCTCGGCCGAGATCCCCGCGTCGGCGATGGCCTTGCCCGCCGCGATGACCGACATCTCGGCGACCGTCTCGTCCGGGCCGGCCCAGTGCCGGGAGGCGATGCCGGAGCGGGAGCGGATCCACTCGTCGCTGGAGTCGATGGTCTCCAGGATCACCTCGTTGGGCACCACCCGGGTCGGCCGGTAGCCGCCGACGCCCATGATGCGCGCGTACGGGGAGCCCTTGCTGGGCCTGATCTTCGCCATGTCTGGGGGGACTCCTTATTCCTGGGGGCCGTGCTCGGCCACGATCGCGCGGGCGGCGTCGAGGTCGTCCGGGGTCTTCAGGGCCAGGGTCGCGATGCCGGGCAGCGCGCGCTTGGCCAGGCCCACCAGGGTGCCACCCGGAACCAGCTCGATGATCGCGGTGACACCCATGTCCTTGAAGGTCTCCATGCACAGGTCCCAGCGCACCGGGTTGGACACCTGCGTCACCAGGCGGGAGACGATCTCGGCGCCGGAGGCGACGACCGCACCGTCGGTGTTGGACACGTACGGCAGCGCGGGGTCGGAGACCTGCAGCGTCTGCGCCAGTTCCTCCAGCACGGCCACGGCCGGGGCCATGTGGTGGGTGTGGAACGCGCCCGCCACCTTCAGCGGGATGACCCGCGCCTTCTCCGGCTTGTCCGCGGTCAGCTCCGCGAGCTGCTTCGCCGTGCCGGCCGCCACGATCTGACCGGCGCCGTTGATGTTCGCCGGGGTGAGGCCGAGGTTCCCCAGGTGGGCGACGACCAGGTCCGGGTCGCCGCCGAGCACGGCCGACATGCCGGTCTCGATGATGGCCGCGGCCTGGGCCATGGCGGTGCTGCGGGTGCGGACGAAGGTCATCGCCGCTTCCGCGCTCAGCACGCCGCCGACGGCCGCCGCCGTGATCTCTCCGACGCTGTGACCGGCCACGGCGCCCAGCGCGGAACGCGCGGCGGCCGGGTCGCCGAACAACTGCTCCGCCGCGACCAAGCCGGCCGCGACCAGCAGGGGCTGGGCGACGGCGGTGTCACGGATCTCCTCGGCCTCGGCCTTGGTGCCGAAGTGGGCGAGGTCGAGCCCGGCGGTCGAGGACAGACCGGCGAGACGGTCGGCGACACCGGGGAGTTCGAGCCAGGGGTTCAGGAAGCCGGGGGCCTGGGCACCCTGGCCGGGAGCGACGAGTACGAGCACGCTTTCAACTCTCTCTTGAGCGAGGTGATCCCCGCCCGTGGGGACAGGGACCAAGAACCGACGGGCGATTTGTTGGTGTCCCACAAAGGCCCTGATCGTATCTACGGTGTGTGCCCCGCGTCGGAGAGCCGGCCCAGGATGAGCGCGATACGTAGGGTGAATGCGGAGCGCACGTCCGACGGCGACCAGCCGGTGACGTCCGTCACACGTCGAAGCCGGTAGCGAACGGTGTTGGGGTGAACGAACAACATTCGGGCGGCCCCTTCCAGCGACGAGGCCTGTTCGAGGTAGACGGACAGAGTCTCAAGCAGTGCCGAACCAGCTTCCTCCAACGGCCTGTAGATCTCCTCCACCAACTGATCGCGGGCGTGTCGGTCGCCCGCCATCGCGCGCTCCGGGAGCAGGTCGTCGGAGAGCACCGGACGCGGCGCGTCGGGCCAGGCCGCACACGCCCGCAGGCCCGCGGCCGCGGCCTGCGCGGACTTCGACGCCGCCAGCAGGTCGCCCACCACGGGCCCGGCCACGACCGGCCCCGCGGCGAACGGCCCGATCAGCGCCTTGGCCACCCGCAGCGGATCCCCGTCGCCGCCCGCGACCACGATCAGCCGGTCGCCGAGCACCCCGGTGAGCACCTGCAGCTTGGCGTGCCGCGCCGCCCGCCGGATCGCCTCGACGGTGAGCTCGCTGTCGCCGTTGGGTGCCGTGCCCAGCACCACCGCGATCTTGTCGGGGGAGCTCCAGCCGAGCGCCGCCGCCCGGGACAGCACGCCCTCGTCCGCCTCCCCGGACAGCACCGCGTTGACCACCAGGGACTCCAGCCGCGCGTCCCAGGCGCCGCGCGCCTCGGCGGCCTGGGCGTAGACCTGGGCCGTCGCGAAGGCGATCTCCCTCGCGTACACCAGCAGCGCCTCGCGCAGCACCGACTCGTCGCCGGGGGCCGCGACCTCGTCGATCGCCGCCTCCATGACCTCGATGGTGGTGCGCACCATCTCCACCGTCTGGCGCAGCGAGATCGCCCGGGTCAGCTCCCGCGGGGCGGTGCCGAAGACGTCGGTGCTGATCGCCTGCGGGGTCTCGGGGTGGCGGAACCACTCCGTGAAGGCCGCGATGCCCGCCTGCGCCACCAGCCCGATCCACGAGCGGTTCTCCGGGGGCATGGCCCGGTACCAGGGCAGCTGCCCGTCCATCCGCGCGATCGCGGCCGCCGCCAGGCGCCCCGAGGACTTCTCCAGCCTCCTCAGCGTGGCGGAGTGGGGGTGGTCGCGGGCGGGGTCGAATGCGTTCAGCGCGGGTTCTGGCACGGTACAAGCCTGCCTTATCCGGGCGGATGCATGGCACGGACCCCTCGGCTCCGTGCACCCGTGGCTCAGATACGGCCTCCCGCGGCGGAGTCCGCGGACAGCCGCTGGGCGAGGTAGACCGGGATCACCGACGCGGCGACCAGGACGGCGGCCACCACGTTGACGACGGGCGCCTGCTGCGGCCTGGCCATGTTGCCGAAGATCCACACGGGGAGGGTCTGGACGCCGGGACCCGCGGTGAAGGTGGTGACGACGATCTCGTCGAAGGAGAGCGCGAAGGCGAGCAGCCCGCCCGCCAGCAGCGCCGTGCGCACCAGCGGGAAGGTGATGTCGCGGAAGACCTGGAAGGTGTCGGCCCCCAGGTCCATCGCCGCCTCCTCGTACGAGCCGGAGGTGCGCCGCAGCCGGGCCACGACGTTGTTGAAGACCACCACGACGCAGAAGGTGGCGTGGCCGACGACGACCGTGAACAGGCCCAGCCCGACGCCGAGCGGCTCCAGCACCGTGCGGAACGCGGTGTTCAGGGCGATGCCCGTGACGATGCCGGGCAGCGCGATCGGCAGCACGACGACGAAGGAGAGCGCCTCCCGCCCGAAGAAGCGGTACCGGGAGACCGCGAAGGCGAGCAGGGTGCCCAGCACCAGGGACACCGCCGTCGCGCCCAGGCCCGCCTTCACCGAGGTCCACAGCGCGGAGCGGGCACCGGAGCTGTGCCACGCGTCGGCCCACCAGTGCAGGGTCAGGCCCGAGGGGGGCCAGCCGAAGCCGCGGGCGGCGTTGAAGGAGTTGAGCAGGACGAGGAGCAGCGGCACGTAGATGACGGTGAAGCCCAGCGCGGCCGCGACGCGCAGGACGATGCGGGCGGGACGGGAGAGTTGCATGGTCACGGCCTCACAGACTCTGGAGCGCGCCGGTGCGCCGCATGGCCAGCAGGTAGACGACGATGACCGCGACCGGCACGGTGCCCAGCGCGGCGGCGAGCGGCAGGTCGAGGGTGATGTTGGAGTAGACGACGTTGCCGATCAGCTGGGTCTTGCCGCCGACGATCTGCACGGCGATGTAGTCGCCGAGGCTGAGCGAGAAGGTGAAGACCGAGCCGGCCGCGACCGACGGCAGCACCATCGGCAGCACCACGGACCGGAAGGTGCGCCAGGTGCGGGCCCCGAGGTCGGCGGAGGCGTCCAGCAGGCTGGCCGGCAGCTGCTCCAGCCCGGCGTGGACCGGCAGGATCATGTACGGCAGCCACAGGTAGGCCAGCACCATGATCGTCGCGGGCAGGCCGTAGCCGGGTCCGTCCAGGCCGAGCGGCCTCAGCGCCCAGTCCAGCGGCCCGTTCTCGGAGAGCATGATCCGCCAGGCGTACGCCTTGACCAGGTAGCTGGCCCACAGCGGGGTGAGCACGGCGACGACCAGCAGGTGCCGGTACCGCGGGGCGGCGACCCGGGCGGTGTAGAAGGCGATCGGGAAGGCGATGACGATGTCGATGACCGTCACCGCGACCGCGACGCCGACGCTGCGCAGGGCGACGTCCCGGTAGACGTCCGTGGTCAGGACGGTGCGGAAGTTGTCGGTGCTCCAGACCTTGACGACGTCGGAGGTGAAGGCGTCGGTCGTCCAGAACGCGGAGAGGAAGAGCGCGGCCAGCGAGCCCAGGTAGGCGAGGACCAGCCACAGCAGCGGGGCGGACAGCAGCAGCGACAGCCGCAGCCGCGGGCGGCGGTGCAGGGAACCTGCCAGCCGCCGCCCGAGGGTGCCGCTCATCGTGGTGGACGGGGTGGACGGGGTCGTCACGGACGGCTCAGCCCTTGATCTCGGTCCAGGCCTGGACCCACTTGGCGTACGGCACGCAACGGACGTCGGTGCGGCCGTCCAGGCACTGCGGGATGGGCGTGTTCCAGAAGTGGACCTGCTTCCAGTACGGCTCGTCGGCCGCGTGGAAGACCGTGCAGTGGTTCTTGTCCGTGGTCAGGGCGCAGGACTTCTCGTTCGCCGGGGCCTCGCCGAACCACTCGGCGACCTGGGCGTTCACCTTCGGCGAGACGATCCAGTCCAGCCACTTGTAGGCGCAGTTGGGGTGCTGGGCCTTGGCCGAGACCATCCAGGTGTCGGACCAGCCGGTGGCGCCCTCGCTCGGCAGGACCGCCTCGACCGGCGCCTTCTCGGCCTTGGCGAGGTTGGCGATGACCTGCCAACTGGTGCCGATGACGGAGTCGCCGCTCTTGAAGGCGGAGATCTCCTTCAGGTAGTCGCTCCAGTACTCGCCGACGTCCGCGTTCTGCTCCTTCAGCAGGGCGACGGAGGCGTCGAACTGCTTCTGGTCCAGCGCGTACGGGTCCTTGATCCCCAGCTCCGGCTTGGTCTTCATCAGGTAGAGCGCGGCGTCCGCGATGTAGATGGCGGAGTCGTACGCGGTGACGTGGCCCTTGTAGGGGGAGGCCTTGTCGAAGACCGCCGACCAGGAGGTGGGGGCCGGGGAGACCTTGTCGGTGCGGTACATCAGCAGGTTGGCGCCGCGGCCGTGCGGGATGCCGTAGGCGACCTTGTCCACCGAGTTCCACTTCTGCATCTTCAGGCTGGCGAAGACGTCCTTGTAGTTGGGGACCAGGTCGGTGTTGACCGGCGCCGCGTCGCCCGAGGCGATCAGGCGCAGCGAGGCGTCGCCGGAGGCCGAGACCGCGTCGTACTGGCCGGTCTTCATCAGGCTGACCATCTCGTCGGAGGTGCCCGCGACCTTGGTGTTGACCTGGCAGCCGGTCTCCTTCTCGAACGGGGTGACCCAGTCGACGGACTTGTCGTTGGAGCCGTCCTCGGCGTAGCCGGCCCAGGCGATCAGGTTGACCGCGCCCTCGGTCTTGCCCAGGGCCTTGGGCGCGCTGAGCTTGGGCGGGGTGAAGGCGCCGCCGGAGGAGCCGGCGCCCTTGCCGGGGGAGGACGACCCGCCGCAGGCGGTGGCCAGGGCCAGGACGGTACAGGCTGCGAGGGCACGGGTCAGACGCACGTGGACTCCGTTTCCGGGTGGGGGGACTGGACGGTGACGTTGTGTCGGCGGTGCCACTGGAGGCGGACACGGGTTCCCCGGTAGGCGGCGACGTCGGCCGAGGAGGTCTCCTGGTTCTGCTGCAGGGCGGTCAGCCGGCCGCCCTCGTCGAGGTCGACCAGGAAGCGCGTGGTGTCACCGAGGTAGATGACCTCGGCGACGGTGCCGGAGACGGTGCGCAGCCCGTCGTCCGGGGCGTCCGGGGCGTCCGGGGCATCCGAGGGGCCGGTGGGAGCGCCGGGGCCCAGCAGGCGGATCTTCTCCGGGCGGACGCTGTACGTCCCGGTGTCGTCGGTCAGCAGGTTGGAGGTGCCGACGAAGCCGGCGACGAAGGGCGTGGCCGGCCGCTCGTACACCTCGGCGGGGGTGCCGACCTGCTCGATCCGGCCGCCGTTGAAGACCGCGATCCGGTCGCTGAGGGTCAGCGCCTCCTCCTGGTCGTGGGTGACGAAGACGAAGGTGATGCCCACCTCGCGCTGGATCGCCTTCAGTTCGACCTGCATCTGCTCGCGCAGCTTGAGGTCGAGCGCCCCCAGCGGCTCGTCGAGCAGCAGCACCCGGGGACGCCCCACCAGGGCGCGGGCCAGTGCGACCCGCTGCCGCTGGCCGCCGGACAGCTGTCGCGGACGGCGCCCGCCGAACCCCTCCAGCCGGACCGAGGCGAGCGCCGCGCGGGCGCGTTCGGTCCGTTCCGCCTTGGGCACCTTGCGCACCTTCAGGCCGTAGGCGACGTTCTGTTCCACCGTCATGTGCGGGAAGAGCGCGTAGTCCTGGAAGACGGTGTTGACGTCCCGCTCGAAGGGGGCGAGCCGGGTGACGTCCCGGCCGGCCAGCTCCACGGTGCCGGCGGTGGGGGCCTCGAAACCCGCGACCATCCGCAGCACCGTGGTCTTGCCGGAACCGGAGGGGCCCAGCATCGAGAAGAACTCGCCGTCGGCGATCTCCAGGTCCACCCCGGCGACCGCGTGCACCTGGCCGAAGGACTTGCGCAGGTCCCGCAGGCGTATCGCGGGCGTCCCGGTGTCCGTTTCCTTGGCCGTTCCCTCCATCGGCGGGGAACCCTTCTCTTCGCCGGCTCGTTGATCGAAAACCTATGAAGTTATAGTTCAGAGGACAAGGCCCAGCCGGGGTAAAACTTTCCCCAAGTGAGAAGGTGTGCGGGTGAGCAAACTTTCGAATGGCGCACTGCACGCCGTCTTCGCACCGGTCGGCAACCTCGCCCGGGTCGACGCGGTCGTACGGCGCCTCGCGGACGCCATCGAACTGGGCCTGCTCGCCGACGGCGAGCAGCTCCCCGGTGAGAGCGAGCTCGCCACCCGCCTCGGTGTCTCCACCGTGACCTTGCGCGAGGCCCTCATGGCCCTGCGCCAGCAGGGACTGGTCACCACCCGCCGCGGCCGCGGCGGCGGCAGCTTCGTCACCGCCCCCGACCAGCCGCGCACCGCCCGGCTCGGCCACCGGCTGGCCGACTGGAGCACCGAGGAACTGCGCGACCTCGCCGACCACTGGGCCGCCGTCGCCGGCACCGCCGCCCGGCTGGCCGCCCGGCGCACCGAGCCCGCGGACCTCGCCCCGCTGGAACGCTCCCTGGAGGAGTTCGAGGCCGCCGGCGACCTCGCCGCCCGCGGCCGCGTCTACGGCCGGCTCCACGTGGAGCTCGCCGCGGCCGCCCAGTCGGCCCGTCTCACCAAGGAGGAGATCCGTATCCAGGCGGAGATCGGAGCGCTAATCTGTCTCGCACTCGGGGAGGACGACGCCCGCGCGGCGGTCGTCGAGCTGCACCGCGCGCTGCTCAGCGCCGTGCGCGACGGCGACGCGGAGCTGGCCCGGTCCCTGGCCGAACGGCGGGTGCAGGACGCGATGGAGCGCCTGATCGGACTGCGTCTGACCGTCACCGGCTGACCCGGGCGTCCGCACCACCCGTCCTCCCGCACCGGAGGCAGCCGCCGTGGCCGTCAGCTCAACCGCCTTGGTCGACAGCGTCGTCGCCGACGTCGTGGACCGGGTCCGCGGCACCCTGGAGGACGTCTTCGCCGCCGTCGCCCAGGTCGCCGAGCGCACCACCGCCATCGCCGCGGTCCGCGCCGCCGGCCGGGCCCCGACCACCGCCGACCTCGCCGCCCTGCGCCCGCTGCTGCACGAGCGGCTGCGGCGCCGGCACGACCTGATCTCCGGCATCGGCTTCATCGCGGAACCCGGGCTGCTCGGCGACGTACCGGCCTGGCTGGAGTGGTGGCAGAACCACGGGGAGGACGGGCTGCGGCCGCTCCTGCCCGACCTCGACCCGGGCACCTCGGCCTACTCCGACTACACCCACTGGGACTGGTTCGCCCTGCCCCGCGCCACCGGTGAACGCGCCGTGGCCGGACCGTACGTGGACTACCTGTGCTCCGACGAGTACAGCCTCACCCTGTCGGTGCCGGTCCAGCACGGCGGCCGCTTCCTCGGCGTCGCCGCCGCCGACGTCTACCTGCGCCACTTCGAGGCCGCCGTGCTGCCCCTGCTGCGCCGCCTGCCCGCGCCGGCCGCCCTGGTCAACGCCCGCGGCCGGGTCGCCGCCTCCACCGACCCCCGGCACCTGGCCGGCTCGCTCCTGCGCAGCGTCAGCGGCCGGTCCTGCGGACCGATCCCGCTGACGCTGGTCACAGCTCTGCCAGCACCGCCTCCGTGAGCGCCGGCCACAACGGCAGGGCCCACTCGCCGAAATCACGGTCCGTCAGGACGACGCAGGCGGCGCCGGCGTCGGGGTCGACCCACAGGAAGGTGCCGGACTGGCCGAAGTGGCCGAAGGTGCGCGGGGAGGACGAGGCGCCCGTCCAGTGCGGGGACTTGTGGTCCCGGATCTCGAATCCCAGGCCCCAGTCGTTGGGGTTCTGGCCGCCGTAGCCGGGCAGCACGCCCTTGAGACCGGGGAAGGCGACGGAGGTCGCCGCGGCGACGGTCTCCGGGGCCAGCAGCCGCGGTGCCTGCAGCTCGGCGGCGAAGCGGACCAGGTCGTCGACGGTGGAGACGGCGCCCGCGCCGGCCGAGCCCGGGCAGTCGGTGGCGTGCATGCCGAGCGGCTCCAGCACCGCCTGCCGCAGGTACTCGGCGAAGGGGATCTCGGTGGCCTTGGCGATGTGGTCCGCCAGCGCGTCGAAGCCCGCGTTGGAGTAGATCCGCCGCGTGCCGGGGGCCGCCATCACCCGGTGCTCGTCGAAGGCGAGGCCGGAGGTGTGGGCGAGCAGGTGCCGTACGGTCGAGCCCTCGGGGCCGGCCGGTTCGTCCAGCTCGACCGCGCCCTCCTCGACCGCGACCAGCGCCGCGTAGGCGGACAGCGGCTTGGTCACCGAGGCCAGCCGGAAGCGCCGCCCGGTCCCGCCGTACGCTCCCAGGACCGTGCCGTCGCGGCGGACGACCGCCGCCGCGGCCGTCGGGACAGGCCAGTTCTCGATCGCGCTCAGGCTGTTCAGGCTCCGCATGGGCGTGAGCCTAACGAATGGCCTTGCCTGGAGTGCACTCCAGGGTTTTAGCGTGGAACCCATGACCGTGACGCAGGTGGCCAAGAGCAAGCCCGGCAGCGTACGCAGCTGCGCCGACGAGGCGCGGCGCCCCCTCCCGGACGGCCGGGACCGCTACACGATCAGCGAGGTGGCGGCCTTCACCGGGCTGAGCGCGCACACGCTGCGCTGGTACGAGCGGATCGGGCTGATGCCGCACGTCGACCGCTCCCACACCGGGCAGCGCCGCTTCACCAACCGCGACCTCGACTGGCTGGGCTTCGTCGGCAAGCTGCGGCTGACCGGGATGCCGGTCGCGGACATGGTCCGCTACGCCGAGCTGGTGCGGCGGGGGGAGCACACCTTCCCCCAGCGCCAGGAGCTGCTGGAGTCGACCCGGCGCGACGTGCTGCGGCGGATCGCCGAGCTGCAGGACACCCTCGCGGTCCTCGACCACAAGATCGACACCTACGCTGACGCCCGCCGGGCGTCGGAGAGGGCATGAACGGCATGAGCGACAACAACGAACCGATCGCCAAGGTCACGCTCGGCACCGGCGGCCCCCTGGTCGGCGTGCAGGGTCTGGGCTGCATGGGCATGAGCGAGTTCTACGGTCCCACCGACGAGGCCGCCGCCCGCGCCACCCTCGACGCGGCGCTGGACCTCGGGGTCACGCTCTTCGACACCGCCGACGTGTACGGCCTGGGCGCCAACGAGGAGTTCATCGCCCCCTTCGTGCGCGAGCACCGGGACGAGATCACCCTCGCCACCAAGTTCGGCATAGAGCGGAAGGCCGACGACGCGCGGTACCGGGGCGTCCGCAACGACCCCGACTACATCCGGGAGGCCGTCGACGGCAGCCTGCGCCGCCTCGGCGTGGACGTCATCGACCTGTACTACATGCACCGCCGCGACCCCGCCGTGCCGCTGGCCGAGTCCGTCGGCGCGATGGCCGAGCTGGTGCGGGCCGGCAAGGTGAAGCACCTGGGCCTGTCCGAGGTGACCGGGGCCGAGCTGCGCGAGGCGCACGCCGTGCACCCGATCGCGGCCGTGCAGTCGGAGTGGTCGCTGTTCAGCCGGGACGTCGAGATCTCGCTGACCGGTGCCGCCGCCGAGCTGGGGGTGGCACTCGTGCCGTACTCCCCGCTGGGCCGCGGCTTTCTGACCGGCTCCTTCCAGGACGCCTCCCAGCTGTCGGCGGACGACTTCCGCCAGTACCAGCCGCGCTTCTCCGGGGAGAACGCCAAGCGCAACCTCGACCTGCTGGAGCCGCTGCGCCGGGTCGCCGAGGCGCACGGCGCCACACCCGCCCAGATCGCCCTGGCCTGGGTGCAGCAGCGGGCGCAGGTCCACGGGCTGACCGTGGTGCCGATCCCGGGCACCCGCAAGGCCGAGCGCCTGCGGGAGAACACCGCCGCCACCCGGATCGCCTTGGACGGGACCGAGCTGGGCCGGCTGGAACCGATCGCCGGGCAGGTCGCGGGGGACCGCTACCCGGACATGTCGTCCACGTCGGCGGCGCGCGAGTAGCCGTCCCGGTCCAGGGCGGGCCGCGTCCGCGCGGCCCGCTGGACCGCCGCGAGGACCGCCGCCGCCAGCGGCAGCGACTCGTGGACGAGGCCGTACCCGAGGCCGAACACGACGGTCGCGGGGTCGTCGTCGGGGTTGCCGGAGCGGTGGCCGTCGGCGTCGCGCGGCAGCAGCCGCAGGTGGCCGCCGAGCATCTCGGGGGAGCGCCAGTCGACCCCGGACAGCCCGTCGACCGGGAAGTGCTGGTCGCCGGCCTTCCACTTGGCCGTCGAGGCGCCCGTCCAGAACCAGCGGAAGGACACCGTCCCGCCGTCGAAGGAGGCCTTGCCGTCGTACGCCTTGAACGACAGGGGCGCGGACGGCACGTCCACCAGGTGGCGCGGGGCCGGTTCCGCGTCCGCGCCGCCGCCGGCCGTCGCGATCGCGGACAGCAGTTCCCCGGCGTAGTACTCGGCGAGCAGTTCCCGCTCGGCGGGCAGCACCAGGCGGTAGGGGTCGGCGGTCTCCTTGAGCTGGCCCTTCGCGGCCTCCATCAGCGGATCGGCGCCCCGCCGCGGGAGCATGCGCAGCGCGATGGCGCCGCGCCGCCCCGGGACCAGTTCGACGCCCGCGAGGGCCTCGTAGGGGACACGCCGCCGCCCCAGGGTCTGCAGCAGCTTCGAGTTGCGCATCCCCCGCTCGTAACGGATGAGCACCGCATCGGCATCGAACTCCCATACGGCGTTGGATCCGGCCAATACGTCACCCATACGGGTCATCGTAGGCCGCGTCGCCGTTTCGGGAACCGGCCGGGCGCGGCCGGACTAGGCCACGTCCGCCGTGCACCGGCTGCCGTCGGCGCACCGGACGTCCGGGTAGCGGCCGAGGGCGATGCTGGTGAAGTTGGCGAGGCTGTCGGTGCCGGAGCGGAAGTAGCCCGCGTGTCCCTCGGCGTCCTCGGAGGTCACCACGCGGGCGCCGAAGGACCGGGAGACGGGGTCGGCGCCGTGGCCGAGCCCGGCGAACTCCATGTGCGGCACGTCGCCGATCCAGTCGGTGCTGTCGCGGGTGGCCCACACCCGGGCGGCCGTGCCCAGGTCGGCCGCCTTGTCCACCCGCATGCCGGGGCTGCCGAAGACGGCGATGTCGGAGACCCGGCCGGACGGCAGGTCCGGGGCGGCGACACCGCACAGCACCGAGCCGTAGGAGTGGCAGAACAGCGAGACGCTGCCGCGCGCCGGCAGCGCCCGCACCAGCGCGGCCAGCCGGACGGCGCCCTGCTCCGCCAGTTCCCCGGTGGAGGCGTCCAGGCCGACGCCCTGCGGGGTGGTGTAGTCGGCCCAGGCGATGACGGCCGTGCGCGTGTGCGGGGCGGCGGCGTGCTCGGCCGCGTACAGCGAGCGGGCCATGCCGACGGGGGCGCGCGTCGGATCGTCCTCGCGTTCGAAGGAGAGCACGTCGGTGTCGACCCCGGGCACGACGAGCGACACCCGTTCGGCGGTGCCGAGATCGCCGAAGACCTCGGCGGCCCGGCCGCGGCCGGTGGGGTCGAAGGCGAGGATCTGCCGGCCGCCGTCGAGCAGGGAGGTGTACCGCTCGGCGCGCTGCGCGGCGTCCTGGCGGCCCTCGGCGGTCAGCAGGGAGCTGTGCGAGCGGGCGGTCTCCTGGGCGCGGGCCGTGCCGAGCGAGCGCCGGTTGGCCTGGTAACGCAGGGCGATCGGGGCGCCGTTGAGGTTGCCGACGACGAGCGGGTAGCGGACGGCGAGCCGCTTGGCCCCGTCCGGCCCGACCGAGGCGAAGAAGCGCGCGATGACGCCGGGGGCCGCCTGGGGGTCGGGGAGCGGACGCCCGCCCACCGAGCCGTGCCGCCACGCGGCCGTGGCCACCGCCAGCGCGTCCCCGCCGCCCTTGTGGTGGCGCAGCGCGGTCCAGCCGGTGGTCGCCAGCATGACGAAGACCACGGCCAGGGCCAGGAGGGCGCGCAGGGAGGGGGAGCTGAAGCGCTCGTCGACGAGGTTCACTGGGGGACACCCTAGGAGACGCCGGAGATCCCCTGCGCACCCCGTGACCCAAGTCACGTTTGGAACAAGGAGATTCCGGACACACCCTCGTGTTCGGCCCACGGTTGTGCCAGGACCGGGACCAGCAGGTCAAGGTGTTCCTCGGTGATCCGGCGGATGGACTCCACGCTGGTCTCGTCACCGTCGCCCCACAGCCGCTGGGCCACCCGGATGACCCCGCCGACGGCCGCCACCAGGACCCGCGGTCGCGGGTCCGCCGGGTCCAGGCCCTCGCGGGCGGCGATGACCGAGGCGAGCCGTTCCTCGACGAGCGCCGAGTGGCGCATCTGGGCGGACAGCAGCGGCGGCGTGGACTCGATCACCCGGTACATCGCCATGTACGTGGACAGCGGCACGACGGCGGCGATGACGGCGCTGATGCTGTGCCAGGAATCGTCCAGCGCCGCGCGCAGCGCCACGAAGGGCGGTTCGCCGGCCGGCCGCTCGGCCACCGCGGTGACGAAGGCCTCCTCGACGCTGTCCTCCAGCGCGAGCGCGACCTCCTCCTTGCCGGCGAAGTAGCGGAAGAAGGTGCGCTGCGAGACCTCCACCTCGGCGGCGATCTCGTCGACGGTCGTGCGCTCGTACCCCTTGAGGACGAACAGCTCGATCGCGGCCCGTATGAGCGCGTCGCGCGTCCGCTGCTTCTTGCGTTCGCGCAGTCCGCACACGGGCGTCGCGCGCATCGCGTGCTTCATCTGCCGTCCACCTCCAGGGGGCACCACGATACTTGCGTGCCTCCTGACAGTTACCGACGGATGACTGCTTTGGTCAAATGTCAGGGGCTGACATAATCTCTTGCCCATGACCCAAGCCTCCGTCGTCACCGACAAGGGCCCGGACTCGATACCGGCGCCTTCCAAGAAGCCCCTGCGCGGCCACCCCTGGCTGACCCTGTTCTCGGTCGCCATCGGCGTCATGGTGGTGGCCCTGGACGGCACGATCGTCGCCGTCGCCAACCCGGCCATCCAGGCCGACCTCGGTGCCTCCCGCGAGCAGATCCAGTGGATCACCACCGGCTACATGCTGGCCCTGGCGGTCTCGCTGATCACCGCGGGCAAGCTCGGCGACCGGTTCGGGCACCGGCAGACCTTCCTCGTCGGCCTCGCGGGCTTCGCCGTCACCTCCGGTCTGATCGGCGTGTCCAGCGGCGTCGGCATGGTGATCGCGCTCCGCGTCCTGCAGGGCGTGTTCGGCGCGCTGCTCCAGCCCGCCGCGCTCGGCCTGCTGCGCGCCACCTTCCCGGCCGAGAAGCTCAACATGGCCATCGGCATCTGGGGCATGGTCATCGGTGCCTCCACCGCCGCCGGGCCGATCGCGGGCGGTCTGCTGGTCGAGCACGTCAGCTGGGAATCGGTCTTCTTCATCAACGTGCCCGTGGGTCTGGTCGCGCTGGTCCTGGGCCTGGTCATCCTGAAGGACGTACGGGCCGAGAACGCGCCGCGGTCCTTCGACATCCCCGGCATCCTGGCGCTCTCCGGCGCGATGTTCGGCCTGGTGTGGGGCTTGATCAAGGCTCCGGAGTGGGGCTGGGGCGACCCGCTGACCCTGGGCTTCCTGGTCGGCTCGGTGCTGCTGTTCGTCCTGTTCGCGTTCTGGGAGACCAAGGCCTCCGAGCCGCTGATCCCGCTGCGGATGTTCCGCTCGGTGCCGCTGTCCGCGGGTACCGCGCTGATGGTGCTGATGGCCTTCGCCTTCCTGGGCGGCCTGTTCTTCGTCACCTTCTACCTGCAGAACGTGCACGGGATGTCGGCGGTGGAGTGCGGTGTCCACCTGCTGCCGCTCACCGCGATGATGATCGTCAGCTCGCCGGTCGCCGGCGCGCTGATCACCAAGTTCGGCCCGCGGGTGCCGCTGGTCGGCGGCATGGTGTGCACGGCGGTCGCCATGTTCGGGATGACCGGCCTGGAGGCGGACTCCGGCACCCTGGTCATGTCCGTGTGGTTCGCGCTGCTGGGCCTCGGCCTGGCCCCGGTGATGGTCGGCGCCACCGACGTCATCGTCGGCAACGCGCCGCTGGAGCTGTCCGGCGTGGCCGGCGGCCTCCAGGGCTCCGCGATGCAGGTCGGCGGCAGTCTCGGCACCGCCGTCCTCGGTACGGTCATGGCGTCCCGTGTGGACGGCCTGCTGCCCGAGAAGTGGGCCGCGGCCGGACTGCCCCCGCTCAAGGGCGAGCAGGCCGCGCAGGCCGCCGACGCGGTCGTGGTCGGTGTGCCGCCGGTCGCCAAGGACACCCCGGCCGAGATCGTCGCGGTGATCACGAAGATCACCAACGAGACCTTCCTCTCGGGGATGGGGCTGGCCTTCACCGTCGCCGGCATCGTGGCCGCCTTCGCGGCGGGCATCGCCTTCCTGACCAAGCGCGGCGTCAACGCGGACGCCGCCGGCGGCGGGGTGCACATCTGACGCCGGACGATTCCCTATCCGGGTGAACGAGGCCCGGGGCCCTTGGCGGCCCCGGGCCTCGCCGTTCACCGTGGAGCTCCGACCACCACGGGGGAGTGATCCACATGCGCAGTGCAGCCCTGACCCTTGCCCTGACCGCGGCCGTCGTGGCCGCCGCGGCCCTGGCCGCCCCGGCCCCGCACGCGACGGCCGCCCCCGCGGGCGGCTGCGACCCCGGGGAGCTGTGCCTGTGGAGCAGACCGGACTACCGCGGGGCGCGCCTGGTCCACGAGCTCGCCGACACCGACGTCAACTCCTGCGTGCCGCTACCGCCCGGGACGTCCGCGAAGTCGTTCGTCAACCGGACCCGCAAGCTCGTGACGACCTATCAGAGCGCCGAGTGCTCCACCGAGGGCGACTTCGTGACGTTCCCGTCCGGCACCTGGGTCCCGGAGTCCCGGCACACGGTCCGCGCCTTCCAGATCGTCGACCAGTGACACCAGCCCGCGGGGAGCCGGGAAAGGCCGGGGCCCCCGTCGCGCGGTCGCGCGACGGGGGCCCCGGCCTGGACGACGGCGTTACGCGTCGCCGCCCGCAGCGCCGGGGTCGGCGGCGGCGACGTCGAGCAGCTGGTAGCGGTCGATCGCCTGCTTCAGCACGGACCGGTCGATCTTCCCCTCCTTGGCGAGCTCGGTGAGCACGCCGAGGACCACCGACTGGGCGTCGATGTGGAAGAACCGGCGCGCCGCGCCACGGGTGTCGGCGAAGCCGAAGCCGTCGGCACCGAGGGACTGCCAGGTGCCCGGCACCCAGCGGGAGATCTGGTCCGGGACGGCCCGCATCCAGTCCGAGACGGCCACGAACGGGCCCTCGGAGCCGCTGAGCTTCTGCGTCACGTACGGGACGCGCTGCTCCTCCTCGGGGTGGAGCAGGTTGTGCTCCTCGGCCTCGACGGCGTCGCGCCGCAGCTCGTTCCAGGAGGTCGCGGACCACACGTCGGCCCGGACGTTCCACTCCTCGGCGAGGATCTTCTGGGCCTGGAGCGCCCACGGCACGGCCACGCCGGACGCCAGGATCTGCGCCGGGATCGCGCCCGCCTCGGCGGTCCGGTACCTGTACAGGCCCTTGAGGATGCCCTCGGTGTCCACGCCCTCCGGCTCGGCCGGCTGCACGATCGGCTCGTTGTAGACGGTGAGGTAGTAGAAGACGTCCTCGTTCGCCTCGGGGGTCCCGCCGTACATGCGGCGCAGACCGTCCCTGACGATGTGCGCGATCTCGAAGCCGAACGCGGGGTCGTACGCGACGACGGCCGGGTTGGTCGAGGCCAGCAGGTGCGAGTGGCCGTCGGCGTGCTGCAGGCCCTCACCGGTGAGGGTGGTGCGGCCCGCCGTGGCGCCGAGCACGAAGCCGCGCGCCAGCTGGTCGGCCATCTGCCAGAACTGGTCGCCGGTGCGCTGGAAGCCGAACATCGAGTAGAAGACGTAGACCGGGATCAGCGGCTCGCCGTGCGTGGCGTAGGAGGACCCGGCGGCGATCAGCGAGGCGGTGCAGCCCGCCTCGGAGATGCCGTCGTGCAGCATCTGACCGGTCGGGGACTCCTTGTACGCCAGCAGCAGCTCGCGGTCGACGGACTCGTACGTCTGGCCCAGCGGGTTGTAGATCTTGGCCGACGGGAAGAGCGAGTCCATGCCGAAGGTGCGGTACTCGTCGGGGGCGATCGGCACGAAGCGCTTGCCGATCTCCTTGTCCCGCATGAGGTCCTTCAGCAGCCGGACGAAGGCCATCGTGGTGGCGATCGTCTGCTGGCCGGAGCCCTTGCGGGTCCCCGCGTAGGCCTTGTCGTCCGGCAGTGCCAGCGGCTTGGCGCGCACGACGCGGGTCGGGACGTAACCGCCCAGGCCCTTGCGCCGGTCGTGCATGTACTGGATCTCCTCCGAGTTCCGGCCCGGGTGGTAGTACGGCGGGGCGCCGGACTCCAGCTCCTTGTCGGAGATCGGCAGGTGCAGCCGGTCGCGGAAGCGCTTGAGGTCGTCGACCGTCAGCTTCTTCATCTGGTGGGTCGCGTTGCGGCCCTCGAAGTTCGGGCCGAGCGTCCAGCCCTTGACGGTCTGGGCCAGGATCACGGTCGGCTGGCCCTTGTGCTCGCGGGCCGCCTTGTACGCCGCGTAGATCTTGCGGTGGTCGTGGCCGCCGCGGCCCAGGTGCAGGACCTGGTCGTCGGTGAGGCCCTCGACCATCTTGCGCAGCCGGTGGTCGTCACCGAAGAAGTGGTCGCGGATGTACGAGCCGGTCTCGGTGGCGTAGGTCTGGAACTGGCCGTCGGGCGTGGTGTTGAGCTTGTTCACCAGCACGCCGTCGCGGTCCTGCGCGAGCAGCGGGTCCCAGGTGCGGTCCCAGATCAGCTTGATGACGTTCCAGCCGGCGCCGCGGAACTGCGACTCCAGCTCCTGGATGATCTTGCCGTTGCCGCGCACCGGGCCGTCGAGCCGCTGCAGGTTGCAGTTGACGACGAAGGTCAGGTTGTCCAGGCCCTCACGGGCGGCCAGGGACAGCTGGCCGAGCGACTCCGGCTCGTCCATCTCGCCGTCGCCGAGGAAGGCCCACACGTGCGACTGCTCGGTGTCGGCGATGCCGCGCGCCTGCAGGTAACGGTTCATCCGGGCCTGGTAGATCGCGCCCAGCGGGCCGAGGCCCATGGAGACGGTCGGGAACTCCCAGAAGTCCGGCATGAGCCGCGGGTGCGGGTAGCTCGACAGGCCGTACGGCGCCTTGGACTTCTCCTGGCGGAACGCGTCGAGCTGGGTCTCGGAGAGCCGGTCCAGCAGGAAGGCACGGGCGTACACACCAGGGGAGGCGTGGCCCTGGAAGAAGATCTGGTCCCCGCCCTTGCCGTCGTCCTTGCCCCGGAAGAAGTGGTTGAAGCCCACGTCGTACAGAGAGGCGGAGGAAGCGAAGGTGGCGATGTGCCCGCCGACGCCGATACCCGGACGCTGCGCCCGGGACACCATGACCGCCGCGTTCCAGCGGGTCGCGTTGAGGATGCGCCGCTCGATGTCCTCGTTGCCGGGGAAGAACGGCTCGTCCTTGGTCGCGATGGTGTTGACGTAATCCGTGCTGCGCATCTCGGGCACGGCAACCCGCCGCTCGCGGGCTCGCTCGATCAGGCGGAGCATGAGGTAGCGGGCGCGCTCGCGTCCGCGCTCGTCGATGGCGGCGTCAAGCGAGTCGAGCCATTCCGCCGTCTCCTCGGGATCGAAATCCGGGACCTGGCTGGGAAGGCCGCCAATGATGATCGGGTTGCGATCTGATCCGGAAGCCACGCTATTCCTTCGCTTCTAGGGTCTTGCTCTGCTGGGTCGCGCCGCCTCCATCGTGTACCGCGCGTTCGGGATACGTCATCTCTACTGAGCGGTAACCACCACTAAGTGAGACAGACCCCTCTTCCAGACCCTCTTGAGGCTCTCGCATGGCTGTCCGGTGGCCGTACGACCAAACCGCAACTCTACGCCCACTCGGACGTACGACCGACCGCAACCCCGATTCGGGAGAAACCCTGGCATAGTGGAGTGAGCCACGTCACCCCTCACGGTTCGGGTTGCGGTGACACGTCAACGTTTGGGCGGGATGGGCGGCTGGGTACTTGCGCGATCCGCCGCGCCCGTGTGGACTACCGCCCATAACCCCGCACAGGAGCGGGAAGACAACCCCCATGACAGGAGGCAGAGCGTGAGCGCGACCGCGGGCCACGCGGAGGAGCAAACCAACCCGGCGAGCCGGCTTGGTTTTGAGCCCGGACAGGTGGTCCAGGAGCTCGGCTACGACGATGACGTCGATCACGAGCTCCGTGAGGGTATTGAGGGGATCACGGGCGAAGAGCTCGCGGACGAGGAGTACGACGACGTCGCCGACGGCGTCATCCTCTGGTTCCGTGATGATGACGGCGATCTGACCGACGCCCTGGTCGACGCCACGTCCGCCATCGATGAGGGCGCCCAGATCTGGCTCATGACCCCGAAGACCGGCCGTGACGGGCACGTCGAGCCGAGTGACATCGGAGAGGCCGCGCAGACCGCCGGCCTGGCTCAGACCAGCAGTGTCAACGTCTCCAAGGACTGGACCGCCAGTCGACTGGTGACCCCCAAGACGGCGAAGGCCGGCAAGCGCTGAGGCGTTCCTGACCGGCACCGCGCCCCCGTGACCGAGCGTCGCGGGGGCGCGTCGCATTGCCCCGGCGGGGCGGTGCGAGACTGGCCGCGGGGCCCGCGCCGCGGGTCCCGTCACCGCCACCGGAGAGGTGTGTCCACCATGGCGCTCGCCGTAGGCGAAAAGGCCCCCGACTTCGAGCTGCGGGACCAGCACGGCCGGACCGTGCGGCTGTCCGACTTCCAGGGCTCCAGGAACGTCGTCCTGCTCTTCTTCCCCTTCGCCTTCACCGGGGTCTGCACGGGCGAGCTGTGCGCGCTCCGCGACGAGCTGCCGGCCTTCCAGAACGACGAGGTCCAGTTGCTCGCGGTCTCCAACGACTCGATGCACACCCAGCGCGTCTTCTCCGAGCAGGAGGGCCTGGAGTACCCGCTGCTGTCCGACTTCTGGCCGCACGGCGAGGTCTCCCGGGCCTACGGCGTCTTCGCCGAGGACAAGGGCTGCGCGGTGCGCGGCACCTTCGTCATCGACAAGGAGGGCGTGGTCCGTTGGACCGTCGTCAACGGCCTGCCGGACGCCCGTGACCTGAACGAGTACGTCAAGGCGCTCGAAGCCCTGTAGTCCTGGGGAACCGGGTACTAACCTCAGGGCGTTGATCCTGATACGAGCAGCACGCGATGACATGGGAGGACTCGTGGGAGTCAGCCTCAGCAAGGGTGGCAACGTATCGCTGACGAAGGAGGCCCCCAACCTCACGGCCGTCATCGTCGGCCTCGGCTGGGACGCCCGCACCACCGCGGGCGCGGACTTCGACCTCGACGCCAGTGCCCTGCTCACCGGTACGGAGGGCAAGGTCCTCTCCGACCAGCACTTCGTCTTCTTCAACAACCTCAGGAGCCCCGACGGCTCCGTGGAGCACACCGGCGACAACATCACCGGTGAGGGCGAGGGGGACGACGAGCAGATCAAGGTGAACCTGGCCGGCGTGCCGGCCGAGGTCGCCAAGATCGTCTTCCCGGTGTCGATCTACGACGCCGAGACCCGCCAGCAGTCGTTCGGCCAGGTCCGCAACGCCTTCATCCGCGTCGTCAACCAGGCCGACGACAAGGAACTGGCCCGTTACGACCTCACCGAGGACGCGTCGACCGAGACGGCGATGGTCTTCGGCGAGCTGTACCGGCACGGCGCGGAATGGAAGTTCCGGGCCATCGGCCAGGGATACGCGTCCGGCCTGCGCGGCATCGCGCAGGACTTCGGCGTCAACGTCTGATTCGCCGGGGCCTCGCGGTCCGCGTCCGGCGGACCGCGAGCCCCGCGGGGGAGGAGAACAGCATGGGCGTGACGCTCGCCAAGGGGGGCAACGTCTCCCTCACCAAGGCCGCACCCAATCTGACCAACGTGCTGATCGGGCTCGGCTGGGACGCGCGCTCCACCACCGGGGCGCCCTTCGACCTGGACGCCAGCGCGCTGCTGTGCGCCTCGGGCCGGGTGCTCGGCGACGAGTACTTCGTCTTCTACAACAACCTCAAGAGCCCGGAGGGCTCGGTCGAGCACACCGGCGACAACCTGACCGGTGACGGCGACGGCGACGACGAGGTCCTGCTGGTGGACCTGTCGGCCGTGCCCGAGCGGGTCGACAAGATCGTCTTCCCGGTCTCCATCTACGACGCCGACGCCCGCGGCCAGACCTTCGGCCAGGTCAGCAACGCCTTCATCCGGGTGGTCAACCAGACCGACCAGAGCGAACTGGCGCGCTACGACCTCTCCGAGGACGCCTCCAGCGAAACGGCGATGATCTTCGGAGAGCTGTACCGGTACGGCGGCGAATGGAAGTTCCGAGCCGTTGGCCAGGGGTATGCATCAGGCCTCCGGGGCATCGCCCTAGACTTTGGGGTCAACGTTTCGTAAAGGGATTGGATATCCAGTGCTCCTCCGAACTTTCGGCTGGTCGTTCGGTGTCACCGCCGCCGGCCTCGCCCTCGCCGGTTTCCTGTGGGGTGCGGAGGGGCTTGCCCTCGTCGCCATCCTGTCGGTGCTGGAGATCTCGCTCTCCTTCGACAACGCGGTGATCAACGCCGGCATCCTGCGGAAGATGAATGCCTTCTGGCAGAAGATCTTCCTCACCATCGGCATTCTGATCGCCGTCTTCGGCATGCGCCTGGTCTTCCCGATCATCATCGTGTCGATCACGGCGAAGATCGGGCCCATCGAGGCCATCGACCTGGCGATCAACAACAAGGAACAGTACGAGCACCTCGTCACGTCCGCGCACCCGGCGATCGCCGCGTTCGGCGGGATGTTCCTGTTGATGATCTTCCTCGACTTCATCTTCGAGGAGCGTGAGCACAAGTGGCTCGCCTGGCTGGAGAAGCCGCTCTCCAAGCTCGGCAAGCTCGACACGCTCTCCGTCGTCGTCGCCCTGGTCGCCCTGCTGATCACCGCCACCACGCTCGCCACGGACGTCTCGCACGGCGGTGGCGACAAGTCCTCCACGGTGCTGCTCGCCGGGATCGGCGGCCTCATCACGTACCTCGTCGTCGGCGGCATCTCGAGCTACTTCGAGGACAAGCTGGAGGACGAGGCCGACGAGGCCGACGAGGAGCTCGAGGAGCGGAGCGCGGGTGGCAAGCCGGCCGGCAGCGGCGCCTCGGCCGTGGGCCTGGCGGGCAAGGCGGCGTTCTTCCTCTTCCTCTACCTGGAGGTCATCGACGCGTCGTTCTCCTTCGACGGCGTCATCGGCGCGTTCGCGATCTCCAACGACATCTTCATCATCGCCCTCGGCCTCGGCATCGGTGCGATGTACATCCGGTCGCTCACCGTGTTCCTGGTCCGCAAGGGCACCCTGGACGACTACGTCTACCTGGAGCACGGCGCGCACTACGCGATCGGCGCGCTGGCGGTCATCCTCCTGGTCACCATCAAGTTCGAGATCAACGAGGTCATCACCGGCCTCATCGGCGTCGTCCTGATCGGCGCCTCCTACTGGTCGTCGGTGGTGCGAAACCGCCGTCTCGGGGAAAGCTCCGAGCAGCGGGACGACAAAGCGGAGGTGACGAGCGGGGTCTGACCCCCGTCTCGTCACGACATTCGGGTCACGCCGCCCCCCCGCCGACCCGGCGGGGGGCGGCCTGCGTGCAGGGGACGGACGGACATGTGGAACTTCCTGCGGCCGAGCGGCGGCTTCAACGCGCAGTTCGACATGGCGAACGCGCACACCATCGAGCTCACCAGGCGGCACCAGGTCGTCTCGCTGTCCAAGCAGGGCGCGGCCGTCGGCAACCTGCGCATCAACCTGTCCTGGCAGATGCGCACCTCCGACACCGGCGGCTGGAACCAGCGCAGCGGCTCGTGGCTGAGCCGCCAGATGCACCTGTTCAAGCCGGAGCCCGTGCAGGCCGCCGGCCCCGCCATGGTCAACGTCGACCTCGACCTGGCGTGCATGTACGAGCTGGCGGACGGGACCAAGGGCGTCGTCCAGCCGCTCGGCAACTTCCTCGGCGACCTCGACGCCCCGCCGTACATCCAGATGACCGGCGACGACCGCTTCGGCGGCTCGTCCGGCGAGACGCTCTACATCAACCTCGACAAGCACGACGAGTTCAAGCGCATGCTCGTCTTCGTCTACATCTACGACGGCACGCCCGCCTTCGACCGCACCCACGCCAAGGTGGAGATCTTCCCCAGCTCGGGCCCGCGGATCGAGATCCTGCTGGACGAGCGCGAGCCGCAGGCCCGCTCGTGCGCCGTGGTGCTCATCGAGAACAAGAAGGGCGACCTGACCGTGCGCCGCGAGGTGAAGTACGTCTACGGCTTCCAGGCCGAGCTCGACCGGCTGTACGGCTGGGGCCTGCAGTGGGGCCGCGGCTACAAGACCAAGGTCTGACCGCGCGGCCCCGTACCGGGCGCGCTCAGCGGCGTTCCTGGAACTGCGGGCCCATCGGCGGCAGCCGGAACCCCTGCATCGGCTGCGGATAGCCGTACGCGGGGGCGGGGGCGGCCGCGGTCGGCGCGGGCTGCTGCGGCGGGTAGCCGTAGGCCGGTGCGGCCACCGTCGGCTGGGGCTCCTGCGGGTAGCCGTACGCCGGGGCCGCCACCGTCGGCTGCGGCTCCTGCGGGTAGCCGTAGGCGGGCGGCGCGGTGGGCTGCGGGGGCACCGGCGCGGGGGCCTGCAGGGTGTACGCGTCGGGCGGCTCGGTGGTCAGGACGGTCGGCGGCACGGGCTGCGGCACCGAGGCCGCCTCGCCCTCCGGCCGCGGCGGCGGTGCCTCGTCGAGGTCGCCCTCCTCGACGGTGATGCCGAACTCGGTGGCGAGCGCCTCCAGCCCCGAGGCGTAGCCCTGCCCCAGCGCGCGGAACTTCCAGCCACCCGCCCTGCGGTACAGCTCGCCGCAGATCAGCGCCGACTCGTCGCCGGTGTCCGGGACGACGTCGAAGACCGCCAGCGGCTCGGCGTCGGAGCCCGCGGCCGTGTCGTAGAGCAGCACCGTCAGGTCGGAGACGAGGGCGAAGGGGCCGCCGTCCGCGGAGGCCGCGACGACCACCCGGTCCACGCCCGCCTCGAGTGCGGCCAGGTCCACCTCGACGGCGTCCGTCAGCCCGGCCGGCTCGCTGCGCTTGGGCAGGTGCCGGGCGGCGCCGCCCGGGTGCCGGGGCTGGTTGTAGAAGATGAAGTCCTCGTCCGAGCGCACCTGGCCGTCCGCACCCAGCAGCAGCGCCGAGGCGTCGACGTCCGGCACACCCGCCCCCGGGCTCCAGCGGAGCACCGCCCGCACCCCCGAGGCCGTCACCGGGATGTTGGAGCCCTTCACCATCGCCTGCGTCATGCGCGCAATCCTGCCCTCCCGGGGGCCGCGCCCACAACGCGGGGCGTACGGCGGGTGCGCCGGCGGGGAAAGATGGGGACAGGGCGACACGTACCGGACCCGAGGGGGTTACCTGATTTTCACGTACGCCGGGAACGTCCGGAGGGGGCTCACACGTACGATAATCGGCCACGGCGTCGGGGGACGCTTCCCACCTCTCCAACCACCACCTGCCACGGGGGAAAGCATGCGCCACTTCGGGCACCTCGCGCCGGACGTACGGAACGAGCTCTTCCACCGGGAGCCCGCCGAGTTCACCGCGGCCTCGTCGGCCGGCACGCTCGCCGTCGCCCTCGGCGCCACCCTCTACTGCCCGGCGACCCGGTCGAGGCTCGCCGACGACGTGCTCAAGCAGGCCGCGCGCGGTGTGGTGTCGATGGTGCTGTGCCTGGAGGACTCCATCGACGACCGGGAGGTCGAGGCCGCGGAGGAGAACCTGGTCCGCCAGTTCGGCGATCTCGCCCACCGGATCCCCGACGGCGACCCCCCGCTGCTCTTCATACGGGTCCGCACCCCCGGCCAGATCACCGACCTCGTGCGCCGGCTCGGCGACGACGTGTCCCTGCTCTCCGGATTCGTGCTCCCCAAGTTCACCGAGGAGTCCGGGGTCCCCTTCCTGGAGGCCCTCGCCGCCGCCGAGGCGGACTGCGGGCGGCGGCTGTACGCGATGCCGGTACTGGAGTCCCCGCAGCTGCTCCACCTGGAGACCCGCACCGAGACGCTGTACGGCATCTCCCGGACCGTCGACAAGTACCGCGACCGCGTGCTCGCGCTGCGGCTCGGCGTCACCGACTTCTGCTCCGCCTACGGGCTGCGCCGCTCGCCCGACATGACCGCCTACGACGTCCGCATCGTCGCCTCGATCATCGCCGACGTGGTCAACGTCCTCGGGCGCGCCGACGGCACGGGCTTCACCATCACCGGACCGGTCTGGGAGTACTTCAAGCACTCCGAGCGCATGTTCAAGCCGCTGCTGCGGCAGAGCCCCTTCGTCCCCGAGGCCGTCGACCTGCGCGAGGCCCTCATCCAGCGGGACATGGACGGGCTGCTGCGCGAGATCGAACTGGACCGGACGAACGGCCTGCAGGGCAAGACCTGCATCCACCCCTCGCACGTCCAGCCCGTGCACGCGCTCAGCGTCGTCTCCCACGAGGAGTGGAGCGACGCCGTCGACATCCTGCACGAGGACCGCAGCGGCGGGGGCGTGCTGCGCTCGGCCTACACGAACAAGATGAACGAGGTGAAGCCGCACCGCGCCTGGGCCGAGCGCACCGTGCGGCGCGCCGAGGTCTTCGGCGTGGCGCGGGAGGAGATCGGCTTCGTCGAGCTGCTCTCCGCGTGCGTGCCATCGTGACCGGCAACGAGAGGGAGAGTGCCGAAGGCATGACAGTGGAGCACGTCTGGTCCGGGCAGTGGGTCGCCGACCGGCTCGGGGTCACCCTGCGGGGGGACGGCCTGAGCGGTCTGCTCGGCCTCGCCCTGCGCCGCAACCCCAAGCGGGCGCACCTGCTCGTCTCCAACGTGCTGGGCAAGCACGTGCCGCAGCGCCCGCACGTCGTCTACGACGCCGGGTACGGGCTCGGGATGCGCGTGCGGGAGCTGCTGGGCGAGAACGAGGCGGCCCGGGCCGTGGTGCTCGGCTACGCCGAGACCGCGACGGGCCTCGGGCACGCCGTGGCCGACGGTGTCGGCACCGCCCCGTACCTGCACTCCACGCGGCGCCCGGTCCCCGGGGCCGAGCCGGTCGGCGGCTTCGAGGAGGAGCACAGCCACGCGACCTCGCACCTGCTGCTGCCCGAGGACACCGGCCTGCTGGCCGGGGACGGGCCGCTGGTGCTGGTCGACGACGAGTTCTCCACCGGCCGGACGGTGCTCAACACGGTGCGGGCGCTGCACGCCCGCTACCCGCGCCGCCGGTACGTCGTGGTCGCCCTGGTCGACATGCGCTCGGAGGCCGACCGCGCACTGCTCGCCCGGTTCGCGGCGGAGCTGGGCGCGGGCGTCGACGTCCTCGCCCTGGCCTCGGGCACCGTCGTCCTCCCGGACGGGGTGCTGGAGCGCGGCCGGGCGCTGGTCGCCGCGCACGGCGCCGCCGAGCCCGCCCGGCCGGCCGGGGGAGCGGTACCCCTGCGGGTGCACCTGGACTGGCCCGCCGGGCTGCCCGACGGCGGCCGGCACGGCTTCACACCCGCGCACCGCGCGCGGCTGGAGGCGGCGCTGCCCGCGATGGGGGCCCGTCTGGCGGAAGGCCTGCGCCCGCCCGGCGACGGCGACGGCGCCGGGGACGCCCCGGCAGCCCGCGTCCTCGTGCTCGGCAACGAGGAGCTCATGTACGCCCCGCTGCGGCTGGCGCGGGCACTGCAGGACGCCCTGCCCGCCGCGGAGGTGCGGTTCTCCACGACAACGCGTTCCCCGGTCCTGGCCGTGGACGACCCGGGGTACGCGATACGCACCCGGATCACCTTCCCCGACCACGACGACCCGGCGGACGGCCCCGGCGAGCGCTACGCGTACAACGTGGCGGGCGCGGGCTTCGACGCGATCGTCGCCGTCGTGGACAGCGCGGGCGACACGCCCGCCCTGCACGCCCCCGGAGGGCTGCTCGCGCAGCTCGCCGGTCACACCGAAAGGCTCCTGCTGGCCGTGGTCCCCTCGTACGAACCCCGCCCGCCCGCCCCGACGCTCCCGGAGCCGCTGCGCGGGCCCGCGTTCTCCTCGTACGCGCCCGACGAGGTCGGCTGGCTGCTGAAGGACCTCTCCGAGACCGAACTGGAGGCGCCGACCGAGGAGCGCGAGGAGGCGATCCAGAGCGGCGGGGCGCACTACGCGGAGTCGCTGCCCGTGGAGTACCAGCCCAGCGCGGAGTACCAGGAGCTGTTCCGGGTCGCGCTGGCGGAATCCGCGGGCCGGATCGCCCGCGCCGTCGGTGCCGTGACCGAGCTGGTGCTCGCCGAACGCGGCCCGGACGCCGTCCTGGTGTCGCTGGCCCGGGCGGGCACCCCGGTCGGCGTGCTGATGCGCCGCTGGGCCCGGCACGCGCACGGCCTGGACCTGCCGCACTACGCCGTGTCCATCGTCCGCGGCCGGGGCATCGACACCACCGCCCTGCGCTGGCTGGCGGAGCACCACGACCCCGCGCGGGCGGTGTTCGTGGACGGCTGGACCGGCAAGGGCGCCATCACCCGCGAACTGGCCGACGCCGTGGCCCCGTACGGGGGCTTCGACCCGGAGATCGCGGTGCTCGCCGACCCCGGGTCGTGCGTCCGCACCTTCGGCACCCGCGACGACTTCCTCATCCCGTCCGCGTGCCTGAACTCCACGGTCTCCGGCCTCGTCTCGCGCACCGTGCTGCGTGCGGACCTGATCGGCCCCGACGAGTTCCACGGCGCCAAGTTCTACCGCGAGCTGGCCGGCTCGGACGTCTCCGGCCTCTTCCTGGACGAGGTCTCGGCCCGCTTCGCCGCCGTGACCGACGAGGTCGCCCGGGACGTCAAGGAGCTCCAGGCCGGCGACCGCACGCCCACCTGGGAGGGCTGGGCCGCGGTCGAGCGGATCAGCGAGGAGTACGGGATCGGGGACGTCAACCTGGTCAAGCCGGGCGTCGGCGAGACCACCCGGGTGCTGCTGCGCCGCGTGCCGTGGCGGGTGCTCGCCCGGCGCGGCGCGGGACAGGACCTGGCGCACATCCGGCTGCTCGCCGAGCAGCGCGGCGTCCCGGTGGAGGAGGTGGACGACCTGCCGTACTCGTGCGTCGGGCTGATCCACCCCCGCTTCACCCGGGGCGCGACCGGCACGGACGGCAAGGCGGTGGAGGCCAAGTGAAGCAGCGCCCCGAGATCGTGAAGTCCCTCGTCGCCAGCGACCTGGACCGCACCCTCATCTACTCGCCGTCGGCCCTGGCCCTGTCCATGGCCGACGAGGAGGCGCCGCGGCTGCTGTGCGTCGAGGTGCACGAGGGCCGGCCGCTGTCCTTCATGACCGAGAACGCCGCCGCGCTGATCCAGCGGCTCGCGGCCGCCGCCGAGTTCGTCCCGGCGACGACCCGCACCCGCAAGCAGTACCGGCGCATCAACCTCCCGGGCCCCGTCCCCCGGTACGCGATCTGCGCCAACGGCGGGCACATCCTGGTCAAGGGCCACACCGACCACGACTGGAACGCCGAGATGCGCCGCCGCCTCGACGAGGGCTGCGCGCCGCTGGCCGAGGTCCGCGAGTTCATGGCCCGCACCTCCGACGAGTCCTGGCTGCGCAAGGAACGCGTCGCCGAGGACCTGTTCGTCTACCTGGTCGTGGAGCGGTCGCTGCTGCCCGAGCGCTGGGTGAAGGACCTCGCCGAATGGGCGGAGGAGCGCGGCTGGACGGTCTCGCTGCAGGGCCGCAAGGTCTACGCCGTGCCCAAGCCGCTCACCAAGTCCGCGGCGCTGGCCGAGGTCGTCCGCCGCACCGGCGCCGACCACGTCCTCGCCGCGGGCGACTCCCTGCTGGACGCGGAGCTGCTGCTCGCCGCCCACACCGCCTGGCGTCCCGGCCACGGCGAACTCGCCGACACCGGCTGGGGCGCGCCGCACGTCGACGCGCTGACCCTGCCCGGCGTCGCGGCGGGGGAGGAGATCCTGCGCCGGATGCTCAGCGTGGCGCGCCGCTGACCCCGCCGGTCCGCACCACCCGGGTGCACGCGCTGCGCGTCGCCTCGACGCGCAGCGCGTTCGGCCGTTCGCTGGCCTCGATGAAGGCCCGGGCCTCCGCCTCCGTGCGACCGCCCGTCACATGCCTGACCAGCAGCCGGTCCTCACGCACCTCGGGGTCGGCCTCGACGAACCACAGCTCGTCCAGCAGGTCCCTGACCTCGTGCCAGCCGGCGCCGTCGTCGGCCAGGTAGTTCCCCTCCGTCACCACCAGCCGGGCCTGCGGGAGTACGGCGATCCCCGCCGCGACCGGCTCGTCGAGGTCCCGGTCGAAGTCCGGCGCGTAGACGGCGCGGCCCTGCCACGAGCGCAGCCGCCGCAGCAGATGGACGTAGCCGTCCACGTCGAAGGTCTCCGGCGCGCCCTTGCGGCCGCGCAGTCCGAGCCGGTCCAGCTGGGCGTTGGAGAGGTGGAAGCCGTCCATCGGCACGTACGCCGCCGTACCCGCGCCGAGCCGCGCGTCGACCCCCTCCACCAGCGAACGGGCCAGGGTCGACTTGCCCGCCGCGGGCGCGCCCGCCAACCCCAGGAGCACCCGCCTGCCTGGCATGCTGGGCACCAGGGCGAGGACGTCATCCACGTACATGCCGCCACCTTAAGGAGCAGCCGTGCCCGAGACCAAGAACCCGCAGCTCACGCCCGAACTGTACGCGTACGTCCTCGAGCACAATCCGCCCCTGGACCCGGTCCAGGAGGAACTGGTCGAGATCACGCACACCCGCTTCGGTGACGCGGCGGGCATGCAGTCGGCGCGCGAGCAGGGTCCGCTGCTGGCCTTCCTGGTGCGGCTGACCGGGGCCCGGCAGGTCGTGGAGGTCGGCACCTTCACCGGCTTCTCCGCCCTGTCCATGGCGCAGGCGCTGCCCGCGGACGGGTGCCTGATCGCCTGCGACATCTCCGAGGAGTGGACCGCGGTCGCCCGGGAGGCCTGGGCCAAGGCCGGTGTCGCCGACCGCGTGGACCTGCGGATCGCGCCCGCCCTGGACACGCTGCGGGCGCTGCCGCGCGATCCGTGGATCGACCTGGTCTACCTCGACGCCGACAAGGGCAACTACGTCAACTACTGGGAGGAGCTGGTGCCGCGGATGCGGCCCGGCGGGATCATCGCCGCCGACAACACGCTCTTCCACGGGCGGGTCGTGGACCCGCGCGCCACGGGTGACACGGCGGGGATCCGGGCGTTCAACGACCGCGTCGCGGCCGACGGGCGCGTCGAGGGGCTGCTGCTGACCGTGGCGGACGGACTGACCCTGGCGCGCAAGCTGTGAGCCGTGGTTAATCTGTGCCCATGCCCCGTTACGAGTACCGCTGCCGCTCCTGCGGCACCACGTTCGAGCTGAGCCGGCCGATGGCGGAGTCCGCCGCGCCGGCGGAGTGCCCCGCCGGGCACGACGACACCGTCAAGCTCCTGTCGACGGTCGCGGTCGGCGGCACCGCCGCCGCCTCCGCGGCGGCGGCCCCCCGCCCGGCCGCGGGCGGCGGGGGCTGCTGCGGCGGCGGCTGCTGCGGCTGACGGGCCGCGGCGGGGCCGGATAACCGTTCGCGGGACGGCGCCCCAGGGCGGGACACTGCCCGGGTGACGCAGCAGCCGGCGGCAGGACGCGTGGTCGACGTCGTGGTGACGTGCGACGGCGAACGGCTGGGCGGGTGCGGCCCCTTCACCGTCGCGGGCCCTTGGTGGTCCGACGTCACGGAGGTCGTGGCACGCCTGGAGGCCCTGCTCGGCGTGCCGGTGGCCGTGCTGCGGCTGGTCGCGGTCGAGGGCGGCGAGGGCGGGCGCGACGGCGCGGTGACGTACCACGCCGAGGCCCTGCGCAGGCCGCCCGGCGGAGTGCCGCTCGGGCCCGCGGCCAGCGGCGGCGACCGTGCGGTCCCGGGCCCGGAGGCGTTGCGGGCCGACTGGGCGACGGCGCCGGGCCTGCGGGAGGCGCTGGCCTGGGCGCACGGCGTGCTGGGCGGTGGCACGGCCGAGCAGGTCAGGACGTGGAACCTCTCCGGGCTGTTCCGCATGACGGCCGGCGACGGCCGCACGGCCTGGCTGAAGACGACCAGCCCCCGCTTCAACGCCTGCGAGGCCACCGTCATCGGGCTCTTCGCCGCCGCGGACCGGGCGTTCGTCCCCGAGGTCCTGGCGGCGGACACCCCGCGGCGGAGGGTGCTGCTCGGGCACGTGCCCGGCGACGACTGTTGGCGGGCCGCCCCGCGGGTCGCGGCGGCCGCCGTGCGGCGGCTGGCGTCCGCGCAAGCCGCGCTCGCCACGACGACGGCGCCCGCCGGGCTGTGCGACCGCACACCACGCACCCTGGCCGCCCGGGTGCACCGGCTGCTGGACGGCGAGGCCGGCCGGGAACTCACCCCGGCGGAGCGGACCCGGGCCCGCCTGCTGGCCGGGCGACTGCCCGCGCTCGTCGCGGAACTGGACGCCTGCGGGCTGCCGCACACCGTCGTGCACGGCGACTTCCGCCCGGGGAACTGGCGTTGCGACGGGCGGCGCGTCGTCATGGTGGACTTCGCCGACAGCCACTACGGCCACCCCGTCCTCGACGGCCTGCGCCCACGGGAGTTCCTCGACCCACGCAGTTGGGAGGCCGCCGCCGAGGCCTGGGTCCGGACCTGGTCGGCACTGCTGCCCGCGGCCGACCCCCGGCGGGCGCTCACGGTGGGCGAGCCGCTGGCGCATCTGCTGTACGCCGTCCGCTACCAGGAGTTCCTGGACAACATCGAACCGAGCGAGCGGGTCTACCACGAGGGCGACCCCGCCGCCGAGATCCGCGCCGCGCTGTCCTGCGCCGAGCGGTAGTGCCGGGGGGCGGGTGCCGGTGGGTGGGTGCCGGAGGTTCGGCCGTCCGCCGCCCGGCCGTCCCGCGCCCGACGGCCTCATCACCGCGTACGGCTACCGTCCCGAGGCACGGTCCTCGCGGATCGCGGCGACGACCCGGGTCGCCGCGTCGCGCACCGCGGCGGTCTCGGTGAGGAAGTGCCACCAGTCGGGGTGCCGGCCCTGGAGTCCGTCGACGGCGCGGTCGAGCCGGGCGACGGCCTCGTCGAGGGGGCGCGCGTGCCGCTGCTCAGGCGTCGTACGGCCCTGCATGGCGAGCCGCTGGGCGTCCCGGACGGCGAACCGGGTCCGCTCGATCTCGCCGTGCGGGTCCTTGCTGACCTCGTTGAGCCGCCGCAGCCGGTCGCCGGCCGCGGACACCGCCGCGTCGGCGTCGTCGAGCAGCGCCCGCACCGTGCCGAGCAGGGCCGTCGCGTCCGGCCAGCGCTGCTCGTCGCGGGCCTTCGCCGCCTCCGAGAGCTTCTGCTCCGCGCGGCCCACGGCCTCCGTCGCCCGCTCCGGCACGTGCTGCAGGTCCTGCCAGCACGCCATGCTGAACCGGCGGCGCAGCTCGCTCAGGACCGGATCGACGCCCTCCGTGCGGGTCGCCAGGGCCTGGGTCCGGGTCCGCAGCGACACGATCCGCTTGTCGATCTCACGGGCCCGCTCGGGCAGGCGTTCGGCCTCCGCGCGGATGGCCTCGGCCGTGCGCAGCACCTCGTCGGCGCGCCGGATGGTCTCCTGCACGCCGTGCGCGCCGGCGCCCTGGTTGAGCTTGGTCAGCTCCGGGCCGAGGGCCGCCAGCCGGGCCGCGAGGTCGTCGGCGCGAAGACCCGATGCCCGTACGGCGTCCAGTGCGTTGGACGCGGCGAGCAGGGCCTGGCGGGCCCGTTCGACGGCGGGGGCGAGGCGGGCGAGCTGGGTCTCGGCCTTGTCCAGCAGCGGGCCGAGCCCCCGCGCGAAGGCGTCCAGGTCGGTCCTGGCACGGACCAGGTCGTCCTTCGCCTTGGTGAGCTCGGTACGGGCGCGGGCCGCGGTGGCGGCCTCCAACTCGTCGCGGTCCAGGTCGTAGGCGTCGACCGCAGCGATGTAGGCGGCGCTGACCTGGTCGATGCGCTCGCCCAGCGCCCGGAAGTCATCGGTGGCGCGCCGTGCGGCGGGGGAGCTGTCGACGGCGGTGATGGTCTCTATGGAGATCACCAGGTCGCGCTGGGCGGTGTCCAGCTCGTAGAACGCCTCGGCGGCGGCGTCCTTCGCGGCCTGGGCGTCGGCGCGCAGATTGTCACCGCGCCGCCACCACGAGCGTGCCGTCGTCACAGTCGCCCTCTCCCGCAGGTCCGCCGCCGGTGGTTGTCCGCTCCAGTCTCCCACCTGGCTGGGACGAATACACGGGCCGGGCGGTTGCGGTCAGCGGCCGGCTTCCGTGACGCTCACCGAGCCGTCGCCCGTACGGACCGTCACGACGTGGCCGCTGGTGTCGTCGCGGGGGACGTCCACGCTGACGTGCCCGTCGCCGGAGCGTGCGGAGACCTTGTAGCTCTGGTGGGGCAGCACGACGCTGACCCGTCCGTCGCCGGTCGTCGCCTCGACGAGGTCGGGCACCTTGTCGAAGGCCAGCTTCACCGAGCCGTCCGAGGTGTGGGCGCTGACCTCGCGGGAGCGGATGCCGCCGGCGTCGATCCGGCCGTCGCCGCTGGAGAGCCGGAGCGGGCCGGTCACGTTTCGGACGACCACCGAGCCGTCGCCCGTGGTGAGCTCCAGCGGGGTGCTGAAGCCGCTCGCCTCCACGCTGCCGTCGCCGTTGACCACCGTCAGGCGGACCCCGCGCGGCACCAGCACCTCGTGGCGCACCGAGCAGTCCTGCACGGCGCCCTGGCACTTGGTGCGGAAGGTCAGGGTGTGCCCGTGCATCGACCAGGTGGCCTTCGGCGTGTCGCCGAACACGGCCCAGCCGTCGAACCACCGGGTGACCCGGATCTCGTCCACGTCGGCCGGTTTCACCACGACCTTGCTGTCGGAGGAGTCGATGGTCAGTTCGTTCCCGTCGAGCGCGAAGCTCTTGCGCTCCGGCTCGCTGTCGTCGGAGGCGTTCGCGCAGGCGGACGCCGTACCGATCAGCGCCACGACGCCCGCGGCGGCGGCGAGGGTCCTCAACGTGCGGGTGCTCTTCGTCATACCCAGGACGCTACGGAGCGTCCGATGTGCCCGGAATCAGGCCGCCCACCGGAAGCGGGGTGGGGAAAACCCCCGCCCCGCCCGGGGGTTCGGCGGGCCGACGGCCGTGCTCGTGGCGGACGGTACGGGCCGGCCGGGGCCGCCCGCCTCGCCACGAGCACGCGCCGCCGCTCTTGGAGGCCGCGTGCGCGCCGGGACCGGGCTCCGGGCCTAGGCTCCGGGACGCGCGATCTCCACGTTCTCCAGGACGCCGAGGGCGTCGGGGACGAGGACGGCCGCCGAATAGTAGGTGCTGACGAGATAGGAGATGATCGCCTTCTCGTCGATCCCCATGAAACGCACCGACAGGCCCGGCTCGTACTCGTCCGGAATTCCCGTCTGGTGCAGGCCGATCACGCCCTGGTTGTCCTCGCCGGTGCGCATCACCAGGATCGAGGTGGTGTTCTCCCGGGAAATCGGGATCTTGTTGCAGGGGAGGATCGGGATTCCGCGCCACGACGGCACGTGGTGGCCGTGGAAATCGATGGTGTGCGGCACCAGGCCGCGGCTGTTGAATTCCCTTCCGATGGCCGCGATGGCCCGCGGATGGGCCAGCAGGTACTGGGCGTTGCGGCGCCGGCTGATCAGTTCGTCGAGGTCGTCGGGGGTGGGCGGTCCGGAGTGCGTGGTGATGCGCTGCCGGTAGTCGGCGTTGTGCAGCAGGCCGAACTCCCGGTTGTTGAGCAGTTCGTGCTCCTGTCGTTCGCGCAGTGCCTCGACGGTCAGCTTCACCTGCTGCTCGACCTGGTTGTAGGGCTGGTTGTACAGGTCGGCGACGCGGGTGTGGACCTTCAGCACGGTCTGGGCGACGCTCAGTTCGTACTCGCGCGGGGAGAGGTCGTAGTCCACGAAGGTGCCGGGCAGGTCCGGTTCCCCGACGTGGCCCGAGGCCAGTTCGATGGCCTTCTCGCCGTACTTGTTCTGCGCCTGCTGGGTGCCGGTGACGAAGCCCGCGACGTGCTCGCGCAGCCCGTCGGCCTGCTGCATGACGGCCTGGAAGGCCTGGCGCGGCAGGGCGAGCACGGTGACGGCGGTGGCCGCCCTGGCGGTGTAGTCCCAGGTGCTGTCGGGGCCGGCCAGCCCTTCGGAGCCGAAGTGGTCGCCGTCGGCGATGCTGCCGATCACGCCCTGGCCGTCCCACTTGGCCGGGGCCAGCTTGTCGATCCTGCCGTGGGCGACGAGGAAGACGTGGTCGGCCGGCTGCCCGGCGGCCACGAGCGTCTCGCCGGCCGTGAACTCCCGTTGCTCGAACTGCCCGGCGAGCGTGGTCAGCACCGCGTCGTCGGTGAACCCGCGCAGCAGTGGCAGTTCGCCGAGCTCCGCCGGGATCACCCGGACCTCGGAGCCGGTCTGGACGAAGTCCACCCTTCCGTCGCCCACCGAGTAGCTGAGCCTCCGGTTGACCCGGTAGGCGCCGCCGGCGGCCTCGACCCACGGCAGCACCCGCAGCAGCCACCGCGATGTGATTCCCTGCATCTGCGGCGCGGATTTGGTGGTCGTCGCCAAATTCCGCGCGGCAGCGGTGCCCAGACTCCGCTGAGACTGGCCGTTCCCCGTCGCCGCCTCCGACGCGACACCCGGCTCAACCGTCATGGATGGTCCTTCCCTTGCGGCCCGATGGCCCACGCGCACAAAAGCGTGGATTAGGCAATCAATTCACGGTGAAACGAGGTTTCTTGTGCGGTGGTTCCCCCTGCCTTCTGCCGCTTTCCTCTCGGAAGCTACCCACCGGATGGAGCGCCCTGCACTCACTCATTCGGGTGAGCCTGGTGTCCCGGGCCCGCCGGAGTGGGCCGACCGGTCGTGGACGTACGCGTGTGCGAAGGCGGGTGCCGGATGCCGGAGGGCCCATTGCGTGGCATGTCCATGATGTGGGCCGGAAGTCGAGCGGAACATCTCGTTCCGGGGACGTTCTGTCGTCCCTCCCGGTTAATCGCGTGCTATTCCCGATCGTCACCATCGAAGATGAGGAAAACGTCACGCGCCCCGAGGGGATCACAGGAGCATGGCTGGCGTACGCTGTACGGCTGAGAGCGGATCGCAGAAGAACCGCTTCTGCGCGACACCGCCTCACACCTCGATGGCGCCGCGCACTCGCAGGGAGAGGAGGACGCGGTGTTCATCGGAGCAGGTTCCCTGTTCGATTCACCGTGGATCTACGCCCTGGTAGCCGCCTCCATCGTGCTCGACGTCTTCCTGCCGGTGATGCCGAGCGGCGTCCTGCTGATCTCGGCGGCCACGGCCGGCACCGCCGCCGGCGGCAACGACATCCTCGACGTGCTCGCCCTGCTGCTCTGCGCGGCCGTCGCCTCCACCCTGGGCGACCTGGCCGCCTACCGCCTCGCCTGGCGCGGCGGCGAGTGGATCGACCAGCACGTGGCGCACTCGCGCCGGCTCTCCACCGCCCAGGAGATCCTGGGTGCCGTCCTGTCCCGCGGCGGTGGCGCGCTCGTCGTGCTCGCCCGCTTCGCCCCGGCCGGCCGCTCCGTCGTCAGCCTCACGGCCGGCGCCGCGCACCGCCGCATCCGCGAGTTCCTGCCCTGGTCGGCGCTGGCCGGCCTGGCCTGGGCCGCGTACAGCGTGGGCCTGGGCTACGCGGGCGGCCAGTGGCTCGGCGCCGGCTGGCTCGGCACCGCCACCTCCGCCGTCGCGCTGGTCGGCTCCGGCTCCCTCGCCGCGTACGTCTTCCGCCGGGAGCGCCGCGCCCAGACGGTCGTCCCGGTGACGCTGCCCGCGCAGGCCGCGGCCACGCCCGAACGGGCCACCGTCGCCGAGGCCCGCTGAGCCGCACCGGTCCGCACCCCGGGTGGGCGCCGCCGATGGGCGGCCCCGCACGAGCCGTGACAGCATCGGTACGGACAGAAACCGGTCTGGGGGGCCAACGGACGGATCGGAGACCCCCCGATGCGACTCGGACCGCTCACCGGCCTGGCTGCCGTGATCCTCGCCGCCGTCTCCTACGCGCTCCAGGGGGACACCCCGGGGATCGGCAGCTCGGGGGTCGCGGTCAGGGCGTTCTACCTCACCCACGACACGCGGCAGGGCGTCGGCCTGTACCTGCTGCTCGTCGCGGGACTCTTCCTGGTCTTCTTCGCCGGCTACCTGCGGCACGTCCTTGCCACGTCCGACCGCACCGGCTGGCTGCCCCAGGTCGCCTTCGCCGGTGGCATCCTGGCCGCCCTCGGCTTCTGGATCAGCGCCGGGCTCACCCTCAGCCTGGTCGAGGCCAGCGACCGGGCCCTGGTCGGCGGCGGCGCCCTCCAGGCGCTCAACGCCCTCGGCAGCGACCTGTTCATGCCCATCCTGGCCGGGATCGGGGTCATGCTGCTCGGGGCGGGACTGGCGATCTCCCGCGGCGACGGCGACCCGCTGCCGCACTGGCTGGGCTGGGTGGCCTTCGTCCTGGGCGTGCTGATGTTCATCCCGTACGCCGGCTTCATCGGCCTCGGGCTCGCCGGGCTGTGGGTCATCGCCGTGTGCGTGATCCTGCTCGCACCGGGGCAACGGCAGGGCACGCCGGGCGGTCCCGGCCCGGCCGCCCCCGGTCAGCCGCGGGACAACACCGGCCGCTGAGACCGCTGCGCAGCGGGCTCCGGCCGCGCGGGGCCGCGGCTCAGCGCGTCCTGCGGTACGCGGTACCGTCCGCCGACCGCTCCAGCCAGCCGCCTTCCACCAGGTAGCGGCGGAGGGCCGCGCAGTCGTCGTGCACCGTGCGCAGCGCCTCGTTGACCTCGCGCTCGTGGTACTCCCGCCCCGGCCGGAAGAGGGTCTCGGTCAGATGCCGCAGCAACTGCTCGCGCCGCGCCGCCCGGCGCGGGATGACCGTGAGCCGCCCCTGCGAGAACAGGGCCGACACCGCATGCGCACCGCTCTCGGACACAGCGCACTCCTCCAATGCTCGGGACGACACATTCCGCCGGGCAGCGTGACACGCGGGGTTGATCGGGGGCACGCGAATTTCGGCTGGCACGATAGGGACATGAGCGTCGTCAAGATCAACGTACTGACCGTCCCGGCCGAGCAGCGCGAGGTCCTGGAGAAGCGGTTCGCCTCACGGGCGGGCGCCGTGGAGAGCTCGGACGGCTTCGAGTGGTTCGAGCTGCTGCGCCCGGTCGAGGGCACCGACCAGTACCTCGTCTACACGCGGTGGCGCAGCGAGGAGGACTTCCGCACGTGGATGTCCGGCCCGATGCAGGCCGCGCACCGCGAGGGCGGCGAGGGCGGTGCGGAGCGGCCCAGGCCGGCCGCCAGCGGGTCCACGCTGTGGTCCTTCGAGGTCGTCCAGCAGGCCGCGCCGAAGCAGGCCTGACCCCCGCGCGGCGCCCCGTGCCCACGGGGCGCCGCACACCGGCCCGGGAAACCGCCTTGCCGTCCGCGATCACCGGACGTCAGGCTGTGACCATGGACCGGCCGCTGCTCTTCCTCGACGTCGACGGCCCCCTCAACCCGTACGCGGCCAAGCGCACCCGCAGGCCCGAGGGCTACACCACGCTGCGGGTGCCGATGCCCGGCGTCTCCGCGCGCCCGTTGCGGGTGTGGCTCAACCCCGCGCACGGCGAGGCGCTGCTCGGGCTGGGTTTCGACCTGTGCTGGGCCACCACCTGGATGGCGGCGGCCAACCGCTGGATCGCGCCGGTCATCGGCCTGCCCGAGCTGCCGTACGTCGACTTCGGCGCCGCGCTGTTCGCGCACCGTCCCGACCTCGTGCACTGGAAGACCGAGGCGCTCGTGGCGTACGCCGCCGGCCGCCGTTTCGCCTGGGTCGACGACGAGCAGGGCCCCGCCGACACGGACTGGGTCGCCACCCACCACCCCGGTCCCGCGCTCCTGCACCACGTCGACCCGCGTGTCGGCCTGCGCGAGCCCGACTTCACCGCGCTCGCCGCCTTCGCCGGGTCACCGCGGTGACCGTCCCGGTCCCGGCCGCCCCGTCTGCTCACGCCGCGGGGCGGTGGGGGCCGGGGCGGTCCTGGTCCTGGCCGCAGAGTTCGGTGGTCAGACGGGTGAGCAGGGCGGCCAGGTCGGCGTGGCGTTCGGGGTTCCAGTCGCCCAGGAGTTCGGCCAGCACCTTGCGGCGGGCCTCGGTGAGCAGGGCCACGACCTCCTGGCCGCGGTCGGTGAGGTACAGCGGGTTGCCCCGGCGGACGGCGTAGCGGTGTTCCTCGACCTCGAAGGCGGCGCCCTCGATGACCGTGTACGGCACCGTGGTCTGCAGGGCGAGGTCGACGGGGTCGGCGGAGCCGGTGCGGGCGATGTACAGCAGCAGCCAGGCGGAGGCGGGCCGGAGGCCGAGGCCGGTCAGCGCGGTGATCCGTACGTACAGGTCGCGGCGGGCCTCCCGGCTGCCGAGGACGCTCAGGCCGCGGGCGATCTCGTCGAGGGAGGAGCGGTCCACGGGGTTGGTGCCGATCGTCTCGCTCGCGTCGGGCACGGTGAGCGTGCGCCGCAGCGGCTGCTCCTTCAGGAACCAGGCCAGGACGAAGGCCAGCGCGCACACCGGCACCGCCCACAGGAAGACGCCGGTGATGGCGGTGGAGTACGCGTGCAGCACCGGGTCGCGCAGGGACGGCGGGAGCTGCCGCACGCCGCGCGGATCGGACTGGATCATCGCTGGGTCGAAGCCGGGCGGCAGGGTGAGCCCGGCGAGGGCGGCGGTGATCTCGCGGGCGAGGTTGGTCGAGAAGATGGTGCCGAAGATGGAGACGCCGAAGGCCGCCCCGATGGAGCGGAAGAAGGTGGCGCCGGAGGTGGCCGCGCCAAGGTCGGCGTAGCCGACGGCGTTCTGCACGGCGAGGATCAGCACCTGCATGACCAGGCCGAGCCCGAGGCCGAAGACGAGCAGGAACAGGCTCAGCGCCCAGACCTCGGTGGTCTCGTCGAGCCGGTGCAGCAGGACCAGCCCGACGATCGTGACGGCGGTCCCGGCGATCGGGAAGACCTTGTAGTGGCCGGTGCGGGAGACGATCTGGCCGGAGGCGGTGGAGGCCACCAGCATGCCCACCACCATCGGGATCATGTGCACGCCGGACCAGGTCGGCGAGTAGCCGTGCACGACCTGGAGGAAGGTCGGCAGGAAGGTCAGCGAGCCGAACATGGCGAAGCCGACGACGAAGGAGATCACCGAGCACATCCAGAAGGTGCGGATGCGGAACAGCCGCAACGGCAGCACCGGTTCCTCGGCCCGCCGCTCGACCAGGACGAAGGCCGCGACCAGCAGCACGCCGAGCACCGCGAGCCCGACGACCTGCCAGGAGCCCCAGGCCCAGGTCGTACCGCCCAGCGAGGTCATCAGCACCAGGCAGGTCGCCGCGGCCGCCACCAGCACCATGCCCCCGTAGTCGATGCGGTGCGTGGTCCGCCGCACCGGGATGTGGAGCACGGTCGCGATCACGGCGAGCGCGACGATGCCCAGCGGCAGGTTGACGTAGAACACCCAGCGCCAGCTGAGGGTGTCCACGAACAGCCCGCCCAGCAGCGGCCCGAGCACGCTGCTCGCACCGAAGACCGCCCCGAACACCCCCTGGTAGCGCCCTCGGTCGCGCGGCGGCACGATGTCGCCCACGATCGCCATCGACAGGACGATCAGGCCGCCGCCGCCCAGGCCCTGCAGCGCGCGGAAGGCGATGAGCTCGCCCATGCTCCGGGAGAGGCCGCACAGCGCCGAGCCGATCAGGAAGATCACGATGACGGACTGGAAGAGCTTCTTCCGTCCGTACATGTCGCCGAGCTTGCCCCACAGCGGGGTGGCGGCGGTGGAGGCCAGCAGGTAGGCGGTGACCACCCAGGAGAGGTGCTTCAGCCCGCCGAGGTCGCTGACGATCGTCGGCAGCGCGGTGGAGACGATCGTCTGGTCGAGGGCGGCGAGCAGCAGACCGAGCGCGAGCGCGCCGATCGCGACGTAGACGGACCGCTTGTCGGTCACTTCCGCCGGGCCGTCCGCCATGGCCCGCCCCGCTGGGGAAGTGGTGTCGTCCTGCGCCATAAGGACTCGTTCCGCTCGGGCACCGGGGGCTCCGGTACCGCGTTCACGTCACTTCCTTATAAATATTCACACCCTTTCCACAAGATTGGCTCCGTTTGTACGACCGTCGGGAACGGAGGCGCCTGGGCACCGGGCATGCGTGGTCTGCATAATCACTGCGTCTGTCAGGGGATGGGGAGGGGGCGCCGGTGGCGTCTGACAAGCCGGCATCACCGGCTTCGCAGGAGGAGCACGAGTACGAGTCCCTCCGGGTACGGCCGTACGTGCCGGGACCGGAGGAGTACGCGGACGCGGAGGAGGCCGTCCCGGCCGCCGTGGCGGCGGGGGCCGCCGAGGCCTTCCCACCGCAGGACGCTGACCCGCCGACCGCGCCCCTGGCGCCGGTGCCGCCGGAGGGGGCCGCGGGGGCCGCGGGGCCGGAGGAGGACACCGACGTCATCGACCTCGGCACGGTCTCCTCGGACCGGCTGCCGGTGCCGGTGGCCGCCACGTCCCGTGAACTGGTGCCCTACCCGTCCCGTGCCGTGAGCAGGCGCCGCGCCGGGGCCCATCGCCGCCGCCGCGGTGCGCTCGTCGCCGGCGCGGGCATCGGGGCCGTCGGCCTCGCCGTCGGCGCGGTGTTCCTCACCGCACAGCTGACCGGCCTGCCGGACCGTACGGAGGCGGCCCCCGATCAGGGCGCCTCCGAACCGGCGGTCGAACTGCCGTCCTCCGCGCGGCCCTCGGCCTCCGCCTCGCGCTCGGCCTCGCCCAGCGTCACCCCCTCCACGCTCGCGTCCGCGAGCGCCTCGGCCTCGGCCACGACCGGCGCCCCGACGCCCAGCGCCACCGCGTCGCAGCCGACGGCGTCCGCCAGCGGCCAGGTCTCCCAGGCGCCCAGCTCGGCAGCGCCGCCGGCCGCGCCCGCGACGCTGCAGCGCGGCGACAGCGGCCCCGCCGTCGTGGACCTCCAGAACCGCCTCAAGGCGGTGCGGCTCTACTACGGCCCCGCGAACGGCGAATTCGACCGGAAGGTCGGCGACGCCGTGGCCCGCTTCCAGTTCTTCTACGGGGTCAAGGGCGATCCGCAGGGCGTCTACGGGCCCAACACCCGGGCGGCCCTGGAGGCGAAGACCGGCGCGACACCGGACCCGGACTCCGACGACGGCAACGGGAACGGGAACGGCTGGGGCTGACCGGCCTCCGTCGTCCGTGAGCGCCCGCCCCGGGACCAGGTCCCGCGGCGGGCGCCGCCATGTCCGGCCCCTGGGCGCTCCGGCAGGATGGGGGGCGTGGTGATCGACGACTTCGGCCCCAGGGGCTTCCAGCTCGTCCTGCTGCGGCGCATGGCCGACCACCGGCCCGAACTGGTGGAGGAGGCGCTGCGCACGCTCGGGGCGAGCCGTACCGAGATGCGGGAGGCGAACCGCCGCTGGCAGGCATGGGGACACGCCAAGGGCTTCCCGCGCGGCGAGCGCCGCTACCGCGCGGTGCTCGGGCCGCCCGAGGCGGTGCTCCGGCGGAAGGTGGGCGACCTGACCTGCCCGGCACTGCTGTGGCCGGTCCCGCTGTGGCCGACCCTGCGGTTCGAGGTGCTGTGCGCCCCGGGCGGCGGGGCGGTCTGGAACGAGTGGCTTGTCCGCGCCCCGGAGGAGCGGGGGCCGCGGCTGTCGGGCCTCGAGGACCTCACGCCGTGGTCCTGCACCGTCGACGAGGTGGCGCGGGCGTTCCCGCCCGCACGGCCCCTGGAGGGCGACGCCCCGACCCGCTGGCGGCTGGAGTTCACCGACCCGCAGGCCCCGCCGGGGGCCGGCCGCCGGACCGCCGGCTTCACCTACGGACTGCTGCAGTACGTGGACGGGGCGGGCGACGCACCCTGAGGCCCGCGGGGCCCGGGAGGCGCGGCCGGCCCGGGAGGCGCGGCCGGTCCGGTGGCGGCCGCGTTCGGGCACCCCCCCCTGGCGGAACCGCGGTACGGTTTTGTATCGTGTAGGAACAAAGTGGCTCCGCCCGTTTCCCCTGACCGGCGGGCGGGCCACTTGATTTGTTCGTCCGAGGGAGTTCCATGCTGTCGCCGTCCACCGTCGTCCCCGCCCGCGCCCTGCTGCTGGACATGGACGGCACGCTGGTCAACTCCGACGCCGTGGTCGAACGCTGCTGGCGCCGGTGGGCCGCGACGCACGGGCTCGACGGCGACGCCGTGATGAAGGTCGTCCACGGCCGCCAGGGCTACGCCACGATGGCGGTGCTCCTCCCGGACCGCCCGATGGCGGAGAACCACGCCGACAACGCCCGCATGCTCGCCGAGGAGACCGCCGACGTCGACGGCGTGGTCCCGGTCGAGGGTGCCCCGGCCTTCATGGCCGCGCTGCAGGGCCGCCCGCACGCGCTGGTGACCTCCGCGGACGAGGCCCTCGCCCGGGCCCGCATGGACGCCGCCCGCCTCCCGATGCCCGCCGTCATGGTCACCGCGGAGCGCGTCAGCGCCAGCAAGCCGGACCCGGAGGGCTTCCTCAAGGGCGCCGCCGAGCTGGGCTTCGGCCCCGAGGACTGCGTGGTCTTCGAGGACTCCGAGGTCGGCATCGCGGCCGGCAAGGCCGCCGGCATGCGCGTGGTCGGTGTCGGCCCCCGCGCCGCGGCCCACGAGCCCACGGTCCACGTCGACACCCTCGCCCAGGTCCGTGTCGAGGCCGCCGCCGACGGGACGCTCCTGCTCCACATCCGCTAGCGCCTCCGGCGCCCCGGACCGGGGTGCCCCTTGGGGCCCGTTGTTGTGTGCGGGTTGGTTGCGCCTGCGGGCGGCTGCGTCGGGCTGCCCGGTGGGTTGTGTGCGGGTTGTTTGCGCCTGCGGCGGGCATCCCCCACCGCCCTCCCGATTGCCCGGCGCGGTCAGTGCGGGTCTCGTACCGTGTGCCTGGGTCGGTGCCGCGCCGGCGCACGTCCTCAGCGCTCGCGGTTTACCCCGACATCGTTCGGCGCCCGGGTCCGCCGCTCGTCGCTTCCGGGCGCACCCCGCAGCAGGCCGCACCCGTAACGAACAACCGTGCTGCGGGCGAACGCTTCCTGGCCACGGGCGAGTTCCGCTGGATGGCGGACATGGCCCGGCGCGAGGGGCTCGGCGAGGACGGCCGCAAGGTGGCCGGCCCGGCAGGCGGTGCTGGACTGCGCCCGGAGCCTCGTCGAGCACGGCGCGGTGTGACCCGCCGCGGGGAAACCCCGTGTGCCCCGCGCCGCCGGGGTGGCATCCTGGCCGGGTGAGCGGTGTGAACGGACCCGAGATCGGCATCAGCTTCGCCTCCGCGCTGCGGCTCTTCGCCGCGGCGCCACGACGGGAGGGGCGGACCACCGTCGTCACCGACGGCGTGTCCACGCTGGGGCACGTCGTGGAGTCGCTCGGCGTCCCGCTCACCGAGGTCGGCCGGCTGCTGGCGGACGGCCGCGAGGTCCCCGTCTCGTACGTCCCGGTCGCCGGCGTGCACGTCGAGGTCGAGCCCGTCACCCGGCCCCAGTCCGTGCCGGGGGCGCCGCTGCGCTTCCTGCTCGACGTGCACCTGGGCACGCTCGCCCGGCGGTTGCGGCTGCTGGGGGTCGACGCCGCGTACGAGAGCGAGGACATCGGCGACCCCGCCCTGGCCGCCCGGTCGGCCGCCGAACGGCGGGTGATGCTCTCGCGGGACCGCGGCCTGCTGCGCCGCCGGGAACTGTGGGCGGGCGCCTACGTCTACAGCGACCGGCCCGACGAGCAACTGCGCGACGTGCTGGGCCGGTTCGCCCCCGTCCTGGCGCCCTGGACGCGCTGCACGGCGTGCAACGGGCCGCTGCGGGAGGCCGACAAGGACGCCGTGTGGGAGAAGCTGGAGCACGGCACCCGGCGCAGCTACGACGTGTTCGCGCAGTGCGTCGTCTGCGAGCGCCCGTACTGGCGCGGCGCGCACCACGCCCGGCTGGACGCGATCGTCCGGGACGCGGTGGGCGAGTTCGGCGGCGGCTCCGCCGTGCCGTCGGGGGCCGGGGGTTCCTGAGGGTCGCGGGCGGCTCCGGGGCCGGCTCCCGCGGTGGGGACAAGCGCCCCAAAAGCTCACAACCCGCGGCAACTGTGAGCCATGGCACAGCGCTTGCACTTCACGATTCGTCCCACCGGCTACTCACCGGTAGGGGCCGTCGCTACGGTACTGCGCAACCGGTTCCGCCGAGCGGAACGTAGTCGTACGGGCGCGTAGCGTGTCCCGGCGCGGCGGGATCCGGCTGTCCACCGTCCGAGCAGCCTGGAGAGTGCATGCGTCGCCGTCCCGGCAGCCGCACGATCCGCACCCGGATCCTCGCCCTGGTGCTGATCCCCGTCGTCGTCCTCGTCTCGCTGTGGACCTTCGCCGTGGTCTCGGTGACGGGCGAACTGCGCGACCTCATCCGGCTGCAGGCCGTCTACGTCCACTACGGCACCCCGGTCGACACCGCCGTCGGCCAGATCCAGGTCGAACGGCGGATGTCCGCCGCGTACCTGGCCTCCGGGAGCAGCCGGAGCGCGCTGGCCGACCTCACCGGGCAGCAGCGGCACACCGACGAGGTGATCGCCGCGATGCGCGCGGCGATCGGCGACCGGGGCGAGCGCGGGGACCTCAGCGCCGGCCAGAGCCGGGTGCTCACCCGGGCGCTCGCCGCCGTGAACCGGCTGCCCGCGCTGCGCCGCGACGTCATCGCCGGGCGGATCGACTGGGCGCGCGCCGTGGACCGCTACACCGACGTCGTCCTGCCCACCTTCGAGGTGCAGACCGGCCTGACCGCCCTGCAGAACGGGCAGTTGGCCCGCGAGGCGCAGAACGTCACCGGGCTCGTCCGGGTGCGCGAGTTCGTCTCCCACGAGGACGCGCTGGTGACCGGAGGACGGGTCGCCGGCGGCTTCACCAGTACGCAGTTCCGCCGCTTGGCCGCCACGATCGAGGACCGCCGCGTCTTCCAGCGCACCTACGTACCGGCCCTGCCCGCCGACTCGCGCGCCCTCTTCCGGGAGTTCGAGCGCGGGCCGCTCTACCGGTCCCTGGTCGAGGGCGAGGACGCCCTGCTCCGGGCCGGCGCGACCGGCACCGGCAAGGTGCTGGTGAGCGCGTCGTGGCGGCGGACCATGGACGACGCCGTCCGCAGGTACATGCTGCTGTGCACCGACGCGGCGAAGAACGCCGCCGCCCGCGGCCGGGACTTCGCCCGGCGCGAGATGCTGTACGCGGGTGCCGCGGGCGGCGCGGGGCTGCTCGGCGTGGGGCTGTCCCTCTGGTTCTCCGTCCACACCGGGCGCCGGATCACCCGGCGGCTGGAGGAACTGCGGGACGCCGCCGACACCCTGGCGGTGCGCCAGCTTCCCGAGGTGACCCGGCGGCTGGGCGCGGGTGAGCAGGTCGACGTGGCCGCCGAGGCGCCGCCGCTCGCCTTCGGGCGGCCGGAGGACGACGGCTCCGACAGCGCGGGCCCGGACGAGATCGGGCAGGTCGGCCGCGCGCTGAACGCGGCGCGCCGGGCCGCGGTCGAGGCGGCCGTCCAGCAGGCCGACCTGCGGCGCGCGATGTCGGCGCTGTTCCTCAACATCGCCCGCCGCAACCAGGCGCTGGTGCACCGCCAGCTGAAGCTCGTCGACACCCTCGAACGGCGCACCTCCGACCCCGACGCGCTCGCCGACCTGTTCCGCATCGACCACCTCACCACCCGCATGCGCCGCCACGCCGAGGGCCTGATCATCCTCTCCGGGGCCGCGCCGGGACGCGTCTGGCGCAAGCCGGTGCCGATCGTCGACGTCGTCGGCGCGGCGGTCGGCGAGGTCGAGGACTACGCCCGCGTGGTCGTGCCGCCCATGCCGGAGGTCGGCGTGGTCGGCGAGGCCGTGGTCGACCTGATCCACCTCATCGCCGAACTGGTCGAGAACGCCACGGTGTTCTCCCCGCCGCGCACCCAGGTGACCATGCGGGTCGGCGAGGCCGCGCACGGCTTCGCCCTGGAGATCGACGACCGCGGCCTCGGCATGGACGCCGACGAGCTCGAACAGGCCAACGCCACCCTCCGGCACGCGGAGGACTTCGACCCGGCGCGCAGCGAACGGCTCGGCCTGTACGTCGTCGGCCGCCTCGCCCACCGGCACGGCGTCGAAGTGACGCTCACCCGCTCCCCGTTCGGCGGCACCACGGCGGTGGTCTTCCTGCCGGGGCCGGTGCTGGCGCCCGTCACCGCCGGGCCGGGTACGGGGTCCGGGCCGGCGCCGGAGCCCGTGGCGACCGCCACCGGGGCCCGGGCGGTGACCGCGGGGAGCGCGCCGGGTGACGGGGCCGCGGCGGAGCCGTCCGGCCCGCTGCCGCGACGCAGACGTGAGCCGGCCACCGGGGCGGTCCCCGGGCCGGCCCCGGCCGCGCCCGCGGCTCCCGGGACCGGCGCGGCGGCGGCACTGCCCACGCGGGTGCGCCAGGCGAACCTGGCCCCGCAACTGCGCGCCGAGACCGGCGATCCGGGGGACGGGCGCGAGGTGTCCGGCGCCGGCCCGTCGCCGGAGCAGATGGGGGCGATCTTCGGGGCCTTCCAGCGAGGGCTGAACCGGGGACGCGACGGTGCGGGAGAAGGAGGGGCAGCGACATGACAGACGCCGAGCCGTCCGGCACGGCACATCCCGAGGACGCCGGGGCCGCCGAGGGCCTCGACTGGCTGCTGGACGACCTGGTGGACCGCACGGATCACGTGCGCCAGGCCGTGCTGCTGTCCGGCGACGGCCTGGCGACGGCCTCGTCCAAGGGGCTGACCGGCAAGGACGTCGACCATCTGGCCGCGGTGTGCTCCGGCTTCAACGGCCTGGCCAAGTCGGCCGGCCGGTCGTTCGCGGTGGGCGGGGTCCGCCAGGTCATGGTGATGCTGGACGACGCCTACCTGTTCGTCACCCCGGCCGGCGAGGGCAGTTGCCTGGCGGTCCTGTGCGCCTCGGGCGCGGACGTCGGGCAACTGGCCTACGAGATGGGCCTGCTCGTCAAGCGCACCGGACGGCACCTGGCCACTCCCGCCCGCGCGGCGGACGAGCCGGGCGAGGAGTGACCCGGCGCGCCGAGGGCGGCGAGGACCGCTGGTACGACGAGGAGTCCGGCCCGATCGTCCGCCCGTACACCGTGACCGGGGGCCGTACCCGCCCCGACACGGAGCGCTCCTTCACGCTGATGGACCGGGTCCGGGCCCTGGGCGAGCCCACGGACCCGCGGGCGCACGGGCTGGCCGACCACGCGCGCGCCTCCCTGCTGGAACTGCTGCGCCGTCAGGGGCCGCTGCCCCTGGTGGAGCTGGCGGCCGGCGCCGACCTCCCGGTCACCGTGGTGCGCGTGGTGCTCGGCGACCTGGTCGACGCCGGGCTCGCCCGGGTGGACCCGCCACCGGCCGTCGCCGAGCGGCCCGACGCGGATCTGCTGCGCGAGGTGATCCGCGGGCTGCGCGCCCTGTGAGGGCGGGTTCCCCGCGCCGGCCCGCGGGGGAGTGAAGCCGCCCCGGCCGGGCGGGAGTCGCACGCCGCACCGGCGGGCGCGAGGGGAGGCCGTGGCACGCGGTCCGTCCCCGGCGCACGGTGGCGCGGATCCGGTGCCGTCCGACCCCTAGACATGACGTGTCCATGTCGCCAACCTGTTACCTGCCGCTCGTCCGGCAGAAACGTCCCAGCAGAAGGATGGCCGACGGTTCCAGCGGCCAAACGCCCCCACACCAAGGGAGTTCCCTATGTCCCGGATACGCAGTGCTCTCGCGCGGCGCGGTGTCTACGCGCGTCGACGCCTGGGTCTCCTCGTGGCGCTCACCAGCCTGTTCGCCGGCTTCGCGACCCTGAACGGCCCCACCGCCCAGGCGGCGCTCCCCACCCCCGTCAGCGCCGCCACCGCCCGCACCTACCTGGCCTCGCTCAGGGTCGCCACCGAGAACCGCACCGGCTACAACCGCGACCTGTTCCCCCACTGGATCACCATCAGCGGGGCCTGCAACACCCGTGAGACGGTGCTCAAGCGCGACGGCAGCGGCGTGGTCACCGACTCCTCCTGTGCCGCCACCAGCGGCAGCTGGTACTCCGTCTACGACGGCGCCACCTGGACCGCCGCCTCCGACCTCGACATCGACCACCTCGTGCCCCTCGCCGAGGCCTGGGACTCCGGCGCCTCCGCCTGGACCACCTCCCAGCGGCAGGCCTTCGCCAACGACCTCACCCGTCCGCAGCTCATCGCCGTCACCGACAACGTGAACCAGGCCAAGGGCGACCAGGACCCGGCCACGTGGATGCCGTCCCGCACCGCGTACGCCTGCACCTACGTGCGCGCCTGGGTCCAGGTGAAGTACTACTACGGCCTGGCGGTCGACTCCGCAGAGAAGAGCAAGCTCAGCAGCGTCCTCAGCGGCTGCTGACGGCGCGTCCCGGCCCCGCCCGGCCGCCGGGACCGCGGCCCGGGCGGCTGCCGGGAACTCACGCCTTCCCTCCGACGTCCACAACTCACGACGACGGAGGGAAGGCCGACCGCCATGGCAGAACTGCGCCTGGGCCCGCTGCTGAGATACGTGGACGAGGACACGGCCACCGTGTGGGTCGAGGCGGACCGCCCCGCCACGGCGACCGTCGCCTGCGAGGACGGGGCCACCGGCAGCGAGCGCACCTGGCAGATCGCGGGCCACCACTACGCGATCGTCACCGTGACCGGGCTGCGCCCCGGCACCTCCACGCCCTACCGCGTCCTCCTGGACGGGCAGCAGGTCTGGCCGCTGCCCGGCTCCCCGTACCCGCCGAGCACCATCCACACCGCCGGGCACGTCGGGGACGGCGGGGAGGACGGACAGCCGCTGCGCGTCGCCTTCGGCTCCTGCCGCTGGGCCGCGCCGCCCCCGGACGAACCCGACCCCATCGGCCCCGACGCGCTGGACACCCTCGCCCACCACATCGGCTCCGGCGACGCGCCCCGCCCCGACCTCCTGCTGCTGCTCGGCGACCAGATCTACGCCGACGAGACCTCCGCGGCCACCCGCCGCTGGCTCGCCCGGCGCCGCGACCTGAACGAGCCGCCCTGGGACCAGGTCGCCGACTACGAGGAATACACCCACCTCTACTACGAGTCCTGGCTCGACCCGGACATCCGCTGGCTGCTGTCGACGGTGCCCAGCTGCATGATCTTCGACGACCACGACGTCATAGACGACTGGAACACCTCCCACACGTGGCGCAACACCATGCGGGAGACGGCCTGGTGGCACGAGCGCGTCACCAGCGGCCTCACCTCGTACTGGGTCCACCAGCACCTCGGCAACCTCACCCCCGCCGAACTCGCCGCCGACAAGCTCCTCGCCGCGGTGCGCGCCGCCGACGACGGCACGGAGACCCTGCGCGCCTTCGCCGCACGCGTGGAGGCCGACCCGGCGCACACCCGCTGGAGTTACCGCCGCGACCTCGGACGCACCCGCCTGCTCATGGTCGACTCACGCGCCGCCCGCGTCCTGGACGAGCACGACCGCGCCATGCTCGACCCGGCGGAACTCGACTGGCTGCGCCAGAACGTCCGCCCCGACGGCAGTTTCGACCACCTGCTCATCGGCACCTCCCTGCCCTGGCTCCTCCCGCACGCCGTCCACGACGCCGAGGCGTGGAGCTCCGCCCTCTGCGGCGGCAGCCGCGGCCACCGCTGGACGCACCGCGGCGAACGCCTGCGCCAGGCAGGCGACCTCGAACACTGGTCGGCCTTCCCTGACTCCTTCGACGCCCTCGCCGGGCTCCTCACCGACGCCGCCGACGACCCCGAGGCCCCCGCCACGATCTGCGTCCTGTCCGGCGACGTCCACCACGCCTACACCGCCGAGGCCCACCGCCCCGGCACGCCGTTGCGCTCCCGTCTGCTGCAGCTGACCTGTTCGCCGGTCCACAACACGATCCCCGGCTTCATGCGCCTGGCCTTCCGCTTCGCCTGGACGGGCCCCGCCCGGCTCATCGGCCGCGCCCTCGCCCGCCACGGCCGCGCCGGCACCCCGTCGCTGCGCTGGCGCAAGACGGGCGGCCCCTGGTTCGGCAACCAGCTCATGACCCTGTCCCTGCGCGGCCGCGCCGCCGCGCTCCGGCTGGACCAGACCCGGGCCCCGAAGGGGACGGAACGGCGGGCCGCGCTGGTGACGGTGATGGACACGCACCTCACGACGGACTGAGCAGGGACGCGAAACCCGAGCGGAGGGCCCCGCGTGCCGCGCGGGGCCCTCCGCCGTGGTGCGTGCACCGGATCAGAAGGTGCCGGCGCTGTTGAACCTCGCGGTGGACCACCGGTAGCCGAGGACGGTGAGTCCGGCGCACCAGGCGGCGGCGATCCACGCGTTGTCGCCGATGCCGGTGCCCAGGAGGAGGCCGCGGAGGGTCTCGATGGCGGGGGTGAAGGGCTGGTACTGGGCGATGGGCTGGAACCAGCCGGGCATGGAGTGCAGGGGGACGAAGGCGCTGGACAGCAGGGGGAGCAGGATCAGGGGGGTGGCGTTGTTGCTGGCGGCCTCGGCATTGGGGCTGACCAGGCCCATGCCGACGGCGATCCAGGTCAGTGCGGTGGCGAAGCCGACGAGCAGGGCCAGGGCGGCGAGCCATTCCAGGGGGGTGGCGTGGGTGGAGCGGAAGCCGATGGCGACGGCGACGGCCGCTACGAGGACGACGCTCAGGACGGATTGCAGGACGCTGCCGATGACGTGTCCGACGATCACGGAGCCGCGGTGGATGGCCATGGTGCGGAAGCGGGCGATGATGCCCTCGGTCATGTCGTTGGAGACCGAGACGGCGGTGCCGATGGTGGTGCTGCCGATGGTCATCAGGAGCAGGCCGGGGACGAGGTAGGCGATGTAGGCGGAGCGGTCGGGGGTGCCGCCCGCGATGCCGGCGCTCATGGTGTCGCCGAAGACGTAGACGAACAGCAGGAGCAGCATGATCGGGGTGAGGAGCAGGTTGAGGGTGAGGGAGGGGTAGCGGCGGGCGTGCAGGAGGTTGCGGCGCAGCATGGTGGAGCAGTCGCGCAGGGCGTGGGTCGGGGTGCTCATCGCAGGGCCTCCGTGGGCTGGTGGGGGACGGTGGCGGTGTCGCCGGTGAGGGCGAAGAAGACGTCGTCGAGGTCGGGGGTGTGGACGGTCAGCTCGTCGGCGTGGACGGCGCCGGCGTCGAGCTGGTCCAGCAGCGTGCGCAGGTCGCGTTGGCTGCCGTCGCTGGGCAGTTGCAGGGTCAGGGCGTCGTCGTCGCTGGCCGCGCCGGGCAGGGCGGTGACGGCGTGCTGGTAGGCGGTGGGGTCGGTGAAGCGCAGCCGGATGTGGCCGCCGGGGATGAGGCGTTTGAGTTCGTCGGGGGTGCCTTCGGCGGCGATGGTGCCGTTGTGGAGGACGGCGATCCGGTCGGCGAGTTCGTCGGCCTCGTCCAGGTACTGGGTGGTGAGGAAGACGGTGACGCCGCCGGTGACGAGTTCGCGGATGATCTGCCACATGGTGTGGCGGGATCGGGGGTCCAGGCCGGTGGTGGGTTCGTCGAGGAAGATGACGCGGGGGTCGCCGACCAGGGTCATGGCGATGTCCAGGCGCCGTTTCATGCCGCCGGAGTAGGTGGCGGCGGGCTTGCCGGCGGCCTCGGTGAGGTCGAAGCGTTCCAGCAGCGCGGCGGCCACCCGCCGTCCCTCGGCCTTGGACAGGTGGTGCAGGTCCGCCATCAGCAGCATGTTCTCCTCGCCGGTGATCAGCCCGTCGACGGCGGAGAACTGCCCGGTGACCCCGATCGCGGCACGCACCGCCTGCGGATCCCCGGCCAGGTCGTGGCCGGCGACCTGGGCCTGTCCGCCGTCGGCGGAGACGAGCGTGGACAGGATCTTCACCGCGGTGGTCTTCCCCGCCCCGTTCGGACCCAGCAACGCGAACACGGATCCGGCCGGGATGCGCAGGTCGATGCCGTCGAGCACGGTCTTGTCGCCGTAGGACTTGCGCAGACCGATGGCGGAGATGGCGGCGGGTGACGCGTGACCGTCATCCCGCCTGGGCGTGGGCATGACAGAAGAAGGCACGGGGCCCTCCATTCGAAGGCTGAAGTGGGTGGGGGCCGGCGCGGGTCGGGGTCGTGGTGCTCAGACCCGGGCGCGGCGGATGTCGATGTTGCCCCAGCGGGTCCGGGCGTGGACCTCGACGGTGTCCTCGGTCGCCTCCGGGGTCCCGGACGCGGTGAGCGTGTTGCGCACCTGCCCGCGCTCGGAGCTGACGTCGAGCCAGGCGGCGGTGCCCTCGCGGACGCCGACCTCGATGGCGCCGTAGGAGGTCTCCAGCTGGACGGTGCCGCGGGCGACCTCGGCGACGCGTAGGTTGCCGTGGGCGACGGTGGCCGTGACCGAGCTCTCGGCGCGCTCGACGTCGACGTTGCCGTGGGCTCCGCGCACCCGCAGTTCGCCGAGCGCGGCGCCGACGGTCGTGGTGCCGTGCGAGTTCTTCAGGACGGCGGGACCGTCGAGGGTGCCGACGCGCAGGCTGCCGGAGCTGGTGGTGATCTCGGCCGTGCCCTCGATCCGGTCGACGGTGATCGAGCCGTGGGAGGCGGTCAGCTGCAGCGGGCCGGTCGTGTCGAAGCGGACGTCGTTGGACGAGGTCTTCACCCGGACCTCGCCGAGCCGCCCCTCGCCGAGCACCTGGGTCCAGGAGCCGGTCACGTTGACGCGCGAGCCCGTGGGCAGTTCGACCGTCACGTCGACGGCGCCGCTGGGCCCGATGAGGTAGCGCTCCTTGGTCCTGACGGTCAGGGCGCCGTTCGCGTAGGTGACCTCGGTCTGGCCGGCCGCCCGTACGTCCTTGTCCCGCTTCGGGTCGCGGGGCAGCACCTCGACGACGGTGTCGGGGCGGTCGCCCGCGGTGAACCGGATGGAACCGGCGCCCACGTGGGCGGTGACGGAGATCGGTTCGGGGGTGTCGAAAGAAGGCATGGCTGTCCCGTCCTCTTGGGTCTTGGGGTCGTCCCCGCTGGTGGGACGTGGTGTGGGTGACGTGGAGCGGGCGCGGGCGCGGCTAGCGCACCCAGCCCGTGAAGCTCTGTCCGGTGGTGCGGGTCTTCTCCGCCGCACGCTGCTGCGGGCCGCCGTCGACCGCGGCCGACACGGCCCGTACCAGCCACGCGTTGACCGACAGGCCCTCGCGGTTGGCGGCCTCCTCGGCACGGGCCTTGAGGTGCGCCGGCAGGCGCAGGTTGACGCGTGCGGTGCCGCCCTCGTCGCCTTCGGCCGCGGCGGGGGCCGGGGCCTTGAGCGGTTCGACGGGCGCGTCCACCCGGTCCGCGGGGCCGCCGCCGGTGGGCGGCAGCGTCACCACGAAGTCGGGGTCCAGCCCGCGCAGCCGTACGTCGACCGAGCCGGGGGCGAGTTCGCGGGTGATCTCGTCCATCGCGGCGGAGAGCACGTTGAGCATGGTCAGGCGGGTCGCCGACTCCAGCGGAGCGGTGAGCCGCTCGGCCAGCTCGCGGGCATCCTCCCCGCCGGCTTCGGCGGCCACCGCGAGTTCACGGCGGAGGGTGTCGACATACGGGGTGAGGTCCATGACGTCATAGTGGCACCACTATGGCGCCATGCGCAAGCCTGAATGGCGCCGCGCATTGCGCACTCTGCGGCGTAGTTGCTCTGACCTGGCGAAACGTGATGGCGGTGGCCTGAGCCATGATGGCGCCACGTGTGCGCGATGTGCCATGGATGGCGCCGGATGGCGCCGGATGGTGCCACGCGGTGCCACGTGGTGCCAGATGGCGCCATGTGGTGCCAAGAGCTGCCACCGCCGGTACACCCGTCCCGCGATCAGCCCGCCCGCTCCGAGGTGACGGTGCTGCGCACAGGCGTGGCCCGCCACATGGCGGCCAACTGCGGGTAGGACCGGATCAGGCGGAGCGTCTCCGCGAGCGCGGCGGTCCTGGGCGCGCCGATGGCGTGGTGGGTTGCCGGTGGGGGTCGTCGCGGTTGCCGACGGTGTCATGGACCGCGAGCCGACGCCGCCCGAACGAGAGCGCGGCCAGGGCCTCGTCGGCGGATCGCCAGGGGACGGGCACCGGGGGCGCTATCCCCCGTGCTCGTCGAGCCAGAGGACGATTCCGGTCACACCGCCCAGGACGGCCGCGACGCCGGCGCGGACGGCCGCGGCGCAGCGGGCGGGGGTGAAGGTGGCGGGGTCGTACGTCGAGGACATGCCCAGCCCCTCGCCGCGGAACGACGCGCCGGACCAGTCGACGGCGGTGACGTTGGCGGTGGGCTCGGCCAACTCCGCGCCCACCACGAGGAACTGCTGGGAGAGGTGGTTCGGGGTGACCGTGGCGAGGGGGTCGATCAGGTCGTTGCCGGCACTGACGATGAGGTCCGGATGCATGTCGAGGGCGCGGGTGGTGCTGGCGAGGAGGTCGGCGGGGTGGTCGGTGACGACCGTCCTGAGGTCGACGTGCTCGGCCTCGGCCCACTCCTTGACCGCGGTCGCCAGCGCCTTGGCGGGCCGGTCGTCGCCCGCGGTCAGCAGGACGACGCGGTAGCCCTCCGAGGGGTGGACCCCGGACCAGGAGCCGGGGCGCGGGGTGGCCGTGGCCTCGGGGGCGGGCGGGGCGGCGCGGTCGACGAACCCGGGACCCGGGGTGCCGACGGCGCTGGGGCTGGGGTGCGGGTGTGACCAGTCGTCGCCGGAGCCGCATCCGGTGAGCAGCGCGGCGGCCGCGGCCAGGGTGGCGGCGGCGCGAAGCGGGGGGCGCAAGGCGATCGACCTCCGGGTGGTGACAGGTGGTGCTGCCCCCATCCTGCAATCCCGTTCCCGTCGTCTCCATCCAGGGGGCGCCGTTGTCGAACTTGTTTTCGCACGATTCGCCGACCGGCCGGTTCCGGTTCACCCGCGACGTGCACGGTGCAGTGGCAACCTGAAGGAGCCACATGTCACATCGCGTCCGCCGCACCCTCGTCGGGATCACCGCGGCGGTGATCGCCTTCCTGGGCCTCGGGCAGCAGTCCGCGCTCGCGCACGGCTTCACCTCGACCGTGTACGTGGACGTCGCCCCGGCCGACGGAGGCCGGATACGGACCACGCTGCAGCTCGAGTACGACCTCTTCGTCGTGTCCGCCGCCGACTACCAGCACGACGACACCCTCTTCCGCGAAGGGACCGCCGCGTTCGACGCCGGCGACGCCACCGCCCAGGCCGCGGCGCTGGAGGCGCACGCGAAGTCGGCCGTCGCGTACGCCACCGGGCGTTTCGCGGTGAGTTCCGACGGCACGGCCTGCACCCCCGCCCAGGCCGGAGGCTTCACGATGGGCCGCCGGGAGGGCGTGCCGTACGCCACCCTCCGCCTGGACTGGAACTGCCCGCAGGGCGAGGACCGCGAGGTGCGCAGCGGGCTGTTCCCCGATTCCGAGGGCTACGTCAAGGGCACCAAGACGATCGTCACGTACGCGGTCGACGGCAGTTCGGGCAGTGCCGCGCTCGACGCCGAGCACCCGTCCTTCTCCATCGGCCAGTCCTGGTACGAGCGGTTCTGGGAGTTCTTCCGCCTCGGCGCCGAGCACCTGCTGACCGGGATCGACCACATCCTGTTCCTGCTCGCCCTGATCGCCGGTTCGCGGCGGCCGCGCGAGATCGTGCTGGCGGCCACCAGCTTCACCCTGGCGCACTCGGTGACGTTCATGCTCGCCGCGCTGGGCGTGGTCGACGTGCCCGCGCGGATCGTGGAGCCCGTCATCGCGCTGTCGATCGCCGTGGTCGCCGGCTGGTACCTGTGGCGGATCTGGCGGCGGGGCGACCACGCGACCGACCTCGAGGCCGCCGGGCAGGGGCATTTCAGCCTGGACCGGGCCGGATGGACCCGCCTCGGCGTGGTGTTCTGCTTCGGCCTGGTGCACGGCCTCGGCTTCGCGGGCGCGCTGGGGATCGACGAGGCGTGGTCGTGGACCCTGCTGTGGTCCCTGCTGGTGTTCAACGTCGGCATCGAGGCCGTCCAACTGGCCATCATCGCCGTCGTCTTCCCGCTGCTGCTCGTGCTGCGCCGCCGTTCGGCGCGGGCCGGGCTCTGGACCACGGGTGCGATTTCCGCGGGGGTGTCCGTCATGGGGCTGGTGTGGTTCGTGCAACGAGTGTCCGGATTCTGAGACTCCGTCCAGGGCTCGTGCGTTGTTCAACTATCACGTAGCTCGCATTTATGTTCGCTTTACCTGCCGAGGTGAGCGTGGGGGTCTCCACTCGATGCACACGATTCGTGCACAGAAGGAAAAGACAAAAATGAGATCGAGCAACTCCTCGCGGACCTCCGGGTCCGCGCGGCGCCGTGTGGCCACCGGGGCCACCGCGGCGTTCCTCGGCCTGACGGTTGCCCTTGGCAACGGGCTTGTGACCTCGGCGTCCGCCGCCGACACCGCCACCCTCAGCGGCATCGTCCTCGGTGTCGGCGCCAACGAGACCCAGCGCACCGTGACCTGGTACTCCTCCGCCGACACGGCGCAGCAGATCCAGGTCGCCCCGACCGCGCAGGTGACCGACGGCCAGTTCCCGGCCGGCTCCGCCACCTTCGACGCCATCGGCGCGGCGAACATCGCCACCAGCGGCGGCTTCAACCGCCACGCGACGATCACCGGCCTGAAGGAGAACACCCAGTACTCCTACCGGGTCGGCAGCGAGGGCAACTGGTCCACCGCGTACTCCTTCAAGACGCAGGACTTCGAGGGCGAGTACGACTTCCTGTTCTACGGCGACCCGCAGATCGGCTCGTCCGGCAACCTGGCCGCCGACCAGGCCGGCTGGCAGGACACGGTCGACGTCTCGCTGAGGGCCAACCCGAACGCCGAGATCCTGGTGTCGGGCGGTGACCAGGTCGAGACGGCCAACACCGAGTCCCAGTGGAACTCCTTCCTCGCGCCCGACGGGCTGCGCCAGTACCCGTGGGCCGCCACCATCGGCAACCACGACGTCGGCGGCAAGGCCTACGAGCAGCACTTCACCACCCCGAACACCGACCGCTCGGCCCCGTACTACGACAACGGGAACCCCGCGGGCACCAAGTCCGGCGGTGACTACTGGTACATCTACAAGGACGTGCTGTTCATCGACCTGAACAGCAACAGCTACAACTCCGCCAACGGCGGCGGTGACGCGGCACACGTCAACTACGTGACCGACGTCATCAACAAGCACGGCAACGAGGCCAAGTGGAAGGTCCTCGTCTACCACCACGCGATCTACTCGCCGGCCTCGCACGCCAAGGACGGCGACAACAAGCAGCGTCGTCTGGACTTCCCGACGACGTTCTCCAAGCTCGGGGTGGACCTGGTCCTGCAGGGCCACGACCACAGCTACTCCCGCAGCTACCTGATCAAGAACGGTGAGAAGGAGAACCCGGCCGAGCAGCCGGGTGCCTCCGACGTGTACCCGGGTCCCGGCGGCGTCCTCTACGTGACGGCCAACTCCGCCTCGGGCTCGAAGTACTACGACATCACCAAGCCGGACAGCAGCGGCACCAGCGGCGCGGGCAACGGCGCCGACCCGCTGAACCCGGACAGCTACTGGTACAACTCGGTCCAGAACCAGGAGCACGTCCGCACCTACGTCAAGGTCCAGGTGCGCAACGACAAGCTCGTGGTCGAGAACATCCGCAGCGCCGCCAACGGCGCCGACCAGCCGGTCGGTTCGCACGTCGACGACGTCACGGTGCACCCGTACCACGGGGACAAGCAGGACCTGCAGGTCAACGTCCCCAACCCGGCTCCGGGTGAGTTCGGCTGGACGATCGACGGCTACAACGGCCTGGTGGACCTCGGTACCGCCAAGGAGCAGAACGGCGACCACTTCGTCGCGGGCGGCAAGATCAACCCGATCCTCGTCTCCGACAGCCGCCGTTCGCTCGCCCCGTGGTCGATCTCGGCCAACGTGGGCGACTTCAAGGACGCCGACAAGACGTTCCCCGGCTCCTACCTCGGCTGGACGCCGTACGTCCTGGACGGCGGCGCCGGTGCCGCGGCGGGCGACCCGGTGGCGTCCGGTTACGACGACCACGGCCAGGGCCTGTCCGTCTCGCGTGGCCTCGGCTCCGCCGCGCAGGGCCACCCGCGGGGTTCCGCCAAGCTCGGCGCCGACCTGGATCTGAAGATCCCGGACAGCGTCGAGAAGGGCGGCTACCGCGCCACCCTCACGATCACTGCGCTGAGCAGCTGACCGTACCCGTTTGACGGCGGGGCAGGCACCGTCCGGTGCCTGCCCCGCCTCCCGCTCCAGGAGAACCCCGACATGCACCCGTCCGCACCGCGCCGCACGACGCCCCTCGCCCGCACCGCCGTCCTGGTCCTGCTCGCGGCCCTCGCCCTCGTGGGCCTCCACGCCGGCCCCGCCCGTGCGGCCGACGGCGACGTCACCTGGACGGTCAGGACGGCCGCGAACGGGTTCGGCGACGACCGGTCCAGCTACAGCTACACCGCGAACCCCGGCGGACAGGTCAAGGACGCCATGGTCGTGGCCAACCGCAGCACCTCCGCGCTGCGGCTCGCGCTCTACGCCGCCGACGGCTACACCACCGACACCGGGCAGCTCGACCTGCTCACCAAGGACAAGAAGTCCGTCGGGATCGGCGCCTGGGTCCACGCCGACCGCGACAGCGTCGAGATCAAGCCCGGCAAGACCGCCGAGATCCCCTTCACCGTCACCGTCCCGGACAACGCCACCCCCGGCGACTACGTGGGCGGCATCCTGACCTCGCTCAAGCAGTCCGACGAGGCCCAGGGCATCAACGTGGACCGGCGACTGGGCATCCGGGTCAAGCTGCGGGTCAGCGGGGAGCTCAAGCCGAAGCTCGCCGTCGAGGACCTCCACGTCGACTACGACGGCCCGGCGAGCCCCTTCGCCTCGGGCGACGCCACCGTCACCTACACGATCCACAACACCGGCAACGCGATGCTGTCGGCCCGCCAGTCCGTCTCGGTGGCCGGTCCGTTCGGATGGCTGCGGGCGAAGGCCGGCGACATCCCCGCGCCGCCGGAGCTGCTCCCCGGCGAGAGCTGGAAGGTGAAGGTGCCCGTCCACGGCGTCGCACCCGCCGTCAGCCTCACCGCGACCGCCACCCTCACCCCGATGCTCACCGACGCGTCGGGCTCCATCACCCCCCTGGACCCGGTCGAGGCCACTGCCCACGGCTGGGCCGTGCCCTGGGTCCTGGTCCTGCTGATCGTCCTCCTCGCCGCGGCCGTCGCCGCCGCGATCGTCCTCACCCGCCGCGGCCGCACGCGGCGCAAGCAGCGCGAGGACACCCGCGTCCGGGACGCCGTGGAGAAGGCGCTCCGCGACAAGGAGACGCAGAAGAGCTGACCCGGGCCGTCAGTCCGCGACGACCGCGGGGCCCCGGGGCCATGAGGCCTCCGCCCCGCTGCCAGGACCCGAAGATGCGCGGGAAGGGCCCGCCGCGTCAGAGGATGTACTCCCCGAGCGCGTAGCCCTTCCGCTCCGTGATGAGCTCGATCCTGAGCCCGTTGGGGTCGGCCAGGAACATGCTGTCCGCGACCTCGGTCGGGAAGGCCGCATACGGCAGGCCCCGCTCGTCGAGGCGGGCCTTCACCATGTCGTAGGCCTCCTGCGTGACCGCGAGGGCGACGTGGTGGCCGCCGCCCACCGTCTCCGCGTAGTCGGGGTGGGGGTGGCCGGGGAAGTCGAAGAAGGCGAGCATGTTCTCGCCGCCCAGGTCGAAGAAGAAGTGGGTCGATCCGCGGTAGTCGCGGTTCTCGACCAGGTCCACCAGCGGGAGACCCAGCACGTCCCGGTAGAAGAGGATGGTCTCCTCGACGTCCCGGGCGATGAACGCGGCGTGGTGGACCCCCTGGGTGGTGGGTGCCGGGCGTTCCCCGGCCGGGAGGAGATAACGGTCCCTCAGTTCCGCCTGGCGCTCCAGGATCGCCTGCAGCTCCTCGCCGTGCGGCTGTGCCATGGTCGTGACTCCTCATCCTGGGGGCGGCGCGGGCGGGCCCCGGGGGCGACGGTACGGGGCCCGCCCAGCTCCATTCATCGCTTGACGCGTCAAGCAAACATAGAGGCATTTGTTTGACACGTCAAGAATTAGGGAAGGGGGCCGGGCTTCCGGCAGGCAGGCAGGGCGGCGGAAGGACGGGCGCCTCGGCCCGTCCATGTCCGCGCCCGGTTCCCGACACCCGTGGGCAAGGACGCGGGATCAAGGTCTCCAGGTAGTTGTATCTCCCATCCGGAGGTTTTGAGCCATGTCCTCAGTGTCCCGGAGAGACTTTCTCGGCACCGCCGCGACCGTCGCCGGCGCGGCCGCCATCGGCGCCACGCTGCCCGGCGTGAGCGCCGCCGCGACCCCCGCCCAGGCCGGGCCCGCCCCGCGCGGCCACGGCCACGGTCGCCCGCACGGCGACATCCGCGACATCAAGCACGTCGTCGTGATCATGCAGGAGAACCGCAGTTTCGACCACTACTTCGGCGCCCTCAAGGGCGTACGCGGCTTCGGCGACCGCGCGACGATCCAGCTGCCCGGCGGCGGGTCCGTGTGGCAGCAGCCCAAGGCGCCGACGGAGGGCGCCGAGACCCAGTACCCGTGGCGGCTGAGCGGCGCGAAGTCCTGGAGCGGCCCGACCCCGCCGAGCGCCGAGCTCGGCGCCGCCAACTACGGCGGCACCAGCCACGGCTGGACCGACCAGCACGGCGCCTGGTACGGCGGCCTCATGAACGGCTGGTACTACGCCAAGGGCGGCCCCACCACCCTCGGCTACCTGGACCGCAAGGACCTGCCCTTCCACTACGCCCTCGCCGACACCTACACCGTCGGCGACGCCTACCACTGCTCCGTGCTCAGCGCGACCGGCCCGAACCGCACCTACCTGTGGGGCGGCACCATCAACGCCGACAAGAAGCACGGCGACTTCACCGCCAACGACGGCGGCGACGAGCGCGGCAGGTTCCTGCCCTGGGAGTCCTACGCCGAGACGCTCCAGGAGGCCGGCGTCAGCTGGCGCGTCTACCAGTGCGCCGACGACTACGGCGACAACGGCCTGGAGTACTTCGGCACCTTCGCCAGGCTCGACCCCACCCAGGGGGGTCGGGCCGCCCCCGGCGACGTCTACTACGACAACGGCGTCAAGGACGTCCCCGAGCCGGTCACCGGCCTCGCGGGCAACGCCGACAACATCAACGCCGCGATCCGCGCGGACGTGCTGGGCGGCACGCTGCCGCAGGTCAGCTGGGTCGTCAACAACCAGTTCTTCTCCGAGCACCCGGTCACCGCGCCCAGCAACGGCGGGTACTTCCTGCGCGGCGTCCTGGAGGCCCTCCACGCCGACCCGGACGTCTTCGACTCGACGCTGGTGATCGTCAACTACGACGAGAACGACGGCCAGTTCGACCACGTCCCGCCGCCCGTCCCCGCCCCCGGCGAGGCCGACGAGTTCGTCTCCGGCACCATGGGCCAGTACGGCGTCACCGAGCCCCTCCCGGTCGGCCTCGGCTTCCGCGTGCCGCTGCTGCTCATCTCGCCCTGGACCCGCGGCGGCTGGGTGACCTCGGAGGTCTCCGACCACACCTCGGTCATCCAGTTCCTGGAGAAGTGGACCACCGCCCTCGGCACGCCCGCCATCTGCCCCAACATCAGCGACTGGCGGCGCGAGGTGTGCGGCGACCTCACCGGCGCCCTCGACTTCGCCTCCCCCGTCTACGGGCTGCCCCACCTGCCCGACACCGGCCCGCTCGTCCCCGAGACCCGGTACACCCCGCTGCCCGGCGACAACGCGATGCCCACGCAGGAGAAGGGCACCAAGCGGGCCCGCCCGCTGCCGTACCAGCCCAGTGCCAACCTGACCGGCTTCGCCGAGGGCGCGGTCGAGCTGGAGTTGGGCAACGAGGCCCCCTTCGCCACCAAGGCGAGCCACTTCTCCGTCCACAACAACCTCGGCGGGTTCCCCTCCCTGGCCGCGTACCCGGCCGCGTTCCCCGGCCAGTACACCGTCCCCGCGGGCGCGCGGGTCACCGGCACCGGTCCCGTCGGCTCCGCCGCCGGCGACACCGCCTACGACCTGACGGTCACGGGCCCCAACCGGTTCCTGCGCCGCTTCACCGGCGACACCGCCGGCGCCGGCAAGGACCTCGTCGTCGAGGCCCGCTACCACGACGGCAGGGCGACCGCCCACCCGAAGCTCAAGCTGTGGCTGCGCAACAACGGCCGCAAGCCGGTGACGTTCACCGTCACGCACAACCACTACATCCCCGGCGCCCCCACGAAGGTGCGGGTCGCCCCGCACGGCAAGGAGGCGTGGACGGTCAGCCCGCTGGAGGTCAGCGGCGGCTGGTACGACGTGACCGTCACGGCCGACTGCGACCACACCTGGTCGCAGCGCTTCACCGGCCACCTGGAGACCGGCCGGGCCAGCGTCACCGGCTGACCTGATCCGCCGGGACCCGACTGGACCTGACCAAGCCTCACTTGACCTGACCTGACCTGAACGGCCGGGGACGGGCGACCGCCGTCGCCCGTCCCCGGCCGCGTCCGTGCCCGGCGTCCCGGCCGCGGTCAGATGACGGTGAGCGTCAGGACCGCCGTGTAGGTGCCGGGCCGCGTGTCCGTGGGCGCGTCGAGGTCCAGCCGCGCCCCCACGTCGGCGGTGCCGGGGCCGGCGCCGGTGGCCAGGGTCCGGGCCCGCCCCAGCCCGCCGTCGTCGCCGGGGAGTACCGGGGGGCCCGCCGTGACGCCCCGGACGTTGCCCGCGTCCACGACCTCGGGAGCCCAGGTCAGACTGCTCGCGGGGATGCCGGTGCCGTACGGGCCCGCGAAGTCGCCGGCCTGTCCCGAGGCCGTCCAGCCGACGCTCCCGGGACGGGTGTCGGTGACGGTGACCGGGGTCATCCGCCCCGAGGCGTGGAGGTGTTCACCCGACGCGTCGAGCACCGGACCCGGCAGCACGACGCGCGGGCTGCCCTCGATGGAGATCACCAGCGCCCCGGGTTCCACGATCGTCGTGATCGACTGCTCGTGCCCTCCCGGGGCCGTGTTCTCGCACGAGGGGACGCCCAGCCGGTCGCACGCCCGCGGTTGCGGAGCGCTCCGCAGGGCCTCGGCGGCCGAGGCGGCGCAGCCCGAGGCGTCGACGTCGCCGGACGTGGAACCGGGAATGCCTGCCGCGGTGTTCAGGCCCTTGCCGACCAGGTTCGGCGGAAGGACGGAGTTGCCCAGGCGCGCCGACGCGTCCTGCTCGCACAGCGCGAGCGAGGCGAACGAGGCGAGCGTCCGCCCCTTGGCCGTCGAGAAGCGTTGATCGGTCGCCGTCGGGACGATCAGGTAGCCGACGATCGGCAGGGGATACGTCCGCGGGTCCGGGTCGGTGTAGGCGCCGGCGGGCCTGACGAGTGCCCGAGGGGTCGGACGCGGTCGTGGCCAGACCCACCGTCACACCACCCTGGGTGGGGGAGGTGTAGTAGCCGGCGCGGTTGAGCAGCCTGGCCATCACCGTGCGCGCGATCTGCGCGTAGCTCGACTCGGCGTACGTGATCGCGCCGTTGCCCGCGTGCCCCGCCACGTAGCCGGTCACGCCGTTCGAGCCCGCCACGGCCACGTCCCCGGGGACCGTCGGGAAGAGCGAGGTCGCGCCGCAGCCCGCGCCGCGCCCCGCCGCGCCGCAGTAGGCGCCCCACACCGCCGGCTGCCGGTCGGCCAGCCACTGGGTCAGCGCGGCGGTGGTGCCGCTGGCGTCGGCGCGGACGACCGGGACGACCGGGACGTCCGGCAGCCGGGTCCCCGGGTTGTCCGCCCGGATCGCCGGGTCGTCCCACCGGGTGATGCCCCGGGTGAAGATCCCGGCCACCGTCGCCGGGGACAGCCGCAGGTTCGTGATGCGCTCGCCGTCGACCTGCACGTTGTAGTGGAAGCCGATGCCACCCACCACGGCCGGGACGTAGGCGAACGGCCTGGCGGGCGGCCGGTCGGTCACCCCGCCCTCGGTCAGGCCGTACGGCAGGTCCGACACCGCGTAGTCCACGGTGCCGTTCCGGAACTGGTTGCGTCCGTCGGCCGAGCCGGTGCCGGAGTAGCCGACGATGCCGAGGCCGGACCTGCCCGCGGTGTACCGCCACTGGTCGAGCGGGCCGTTTGCCCACGTCGAACCGGCCCCGGCGACCGGCGCGCCTGCCGCCGCGTGCGCGGGCGGCGCGGTGCCCAGGGAGACGAGGAGCACCGCCGCCGCCGAGGCGACGGCCCCCCGCACCCGGCCCCGTCGGCGCACCCGCGGACAACCTCCGCGTACCGCCGCCCCGTTCACTCGCGTCACTCCCGGTCCCCTCCGCCCGTCACGGCGCGTCCGTACGACCCCCGCCCCGTGCCTCGATCGCATCGCGCAAGAGTGCGCGCCCCGCCGCAACCCGGCGCGACGGAAAGATGAAGGACGAACGAACGCAGTGCCACCGCCGCGCGGGCGCAGGACACCGGGCGGCCGATCGGCTCCTGTGCACGCCGGCCGCCGCCTCGGTGGTCGTCCTCCCGTCGCGCGGGACCGGAGAAGCGAGTACGGCCCTCCCGGACGGCCCCTCGTGGACGGCGCGCGAGGAGGCGGACCCGGCGATCGTGTGACGCGGCCGGGCGCGGGCCGGACCGCCGGCGACGGAGGGTGACCGTGACCCCCGGGTCCTGGCCAAGGGCCGCCGGTGGGTGAACGCCCGCCCCCGGCGCCCGGAAGATTTCCCACGGCGCCCTCGCATAGCCCCTGACCTGCGAAGAAGCGCCCGCCGCGACGCTGCGCCGGGGCGCTTTCTTTTGACTACGGGCCCCACCCGTGTCACGGTCATGTCCTCGGCGTTTGCCGCCTTGCATCACGGCGTCCCTGCCCGGTGAGCGAGAACGCGTGGGTCACGTGCCCCTCGTCCTACCGGCTCCAGGCACACGAAGCCGGTTCGACGACGGTCGGAAATGGCACGGCCGTTGTCCACCAATCTTCACGTACGAAGGAGATTGACATGCGTGCAAACATCACCGTCCGCCGGACTGTCGCCGCAGCGCTGGCGGCACCGTTGCTCGCCGTCGTCGCGGCGGGCACCGCCGAAGCGGCACCACAGATCACGACCTCAGCCCTCCAGACGGCGCCGACCAGCTACGTCCAGGGCGGCGGCGGCTTCGGCGGCGGCTTCGGCGGCATCGGCGGCTTCCGCGGCAACGGGTTCTACGGCAACAACTTCTACGGCGGTTTCGTCCCCGTCGTCGTCGTCCCCGTGGCCGTCCCCGTCGGCGGCTTCGGCGGCGGGTACTTCCCGTTCCGCTGAGGCCTCCCCGCCCCACCGACCGCGGCACACCCCGACCGGCCGGAAGCTCCGTGACGAACCGCCACGGGGCTTCCGGCCGGCGGGCCGCCCTCGCCCCGCTCCTGTCACACCCCCACGACGGCTCCGGTCTCAGCTGTCGGCCCCCGTCCACGCGGGGCCGGTCCAGTCGACGACGAGGAGGGCACCGTGACCGTTCGGTCCAGGGAATTCAACTTCGGCATGCCGTGGGAATCGCTCTACGGGTACAGCCAGGCCGTACAGGCCGGCGACACGCTCTACATCTCGGGTCAGTTGTCCCACGACAGCGCCGGAACCTTCATCGGGACCGGCGACTTCGAGCTCCAGATGAGCACGACCCTCGACAACCTCGACCGCGTGCTGGAGCACTTCGGCGCCGGCCGCGACCAGATCGTCGAGACCACCGTCCTGGTCAGGGGCCTGCGCGACCACTTCGACACCGTCGCCCGCCTGCACGCCGCCTACTGCGGCGACCACCGCCCCACCAGCACCGTCATGGGCGTGTCCGACCTGGCCCTGCCCGACCAGCTCGTGGAGATCGGCGCGGTCGTCCGCCTCGACATCACCCACTGACCGGACACCGGACGCGGGGCTAGGATCCGGGCCATGGCCCTGACCCTGCACGACGTGGACCGGTTCGAGGCCTCCAGGCCCCGCCTGGAGGCCGTCGCCTACCGGCTCCTCGGCTCCGCGAGCGAGGCCGAGGACGCCGTGCAGGAGACCTTCCTGCGCTGGCAGGCCGTCGACGTCGACCGCATCGACGTCCCCGAGGCGTGGCTGACGAAGGTGCTCACCAACCTGTGCCTCAACCAGCTGACCTCGGCCCGGGCCCGGCGCGAGACCTACGTGGGCCAGTGGCTCCCCGAACCGCTGCTCGCCGGTGACCCGATGCTCGGCCCGGCCGACACCGCCGAACAGCGCGAATCCGTCTCGTACGCGGTCCTCGTCCTGCTGGAGCGCCTCAGCCCCAACGAGCGCGCGGTGTACGTGCTGCGGGAGGCCTTCGACTACCCGCACCGCGAGATCGCGGGGATCCTCGACATCACCGAGGCCGCCAGCCAGCAGATCCACCACCGCGCCAGGAAGCACATCGCGGACGGCAAGGCCCGCAAGGCCGGTACCGAGGTCGACGAGGCGGCCACCCGGCGGGTCGTCGAGGAGTTCCTGGCGGCCGCCACCAGCGGCCGGACCGAGCCGCTCGTGCGGCTGCTCACCCAGGACGTCGTCGCGGTCGGCGACGGCGGCGGGAAGGTCCCGGCCCGCGCGAAGGCGTTCGAAGGCGCGCTCGCCGTCGCGAAGTTCCTGCGCGGCCTGTTCAAGCCCGGCACGGCCAAGCGTGCCCTGGTCGGCGGCTCGGCCGAGATCCACGCGACGGCCGCCAACGGCGGCCCCGCCGTCGTGGCGGTCGTCGACGGCCGGGTCGTCGGCGTCATGTGCCTGGAGGTCACCGCCGAGGGCATCGCCGCCGTACGCAACCAGGTCAACCCCGACAAGCTCCGGCGCGCGACCGGCCGATGGGCGGCCGGCGACCACGGGGAACCCCTGCTCCACGCCTTCTGACCCCGGTGTGACGTGCTTCACATCACGTTCCTGTCAGGAAACGGCGGGCCGCCCGGTTCAAGGGGCGAACCCGCTGGAGAGAAGACAGGAGCCAGGACATGCAGCACCGCATCGTCGTCCTCGGAGCCGGATACACCGGAGCCAGCGCCGCCGGGCGCCTCGCCAGGCGGCTGCACCGCGAGGACGTCGCCATCACCCTCGTCAACGCGGAGCCCGACTTCGTCGAGCGCGTCCGGATGCACCAGCTCGCGACCGGCCAGGACCTCACCACCCGGCCCCTCGGCGAGATGTTCGCGGGCACCGGCGTCGCACTGAAGGCGGCGAAGGTCACCGGCGTCGACCCCGACCGCAGGACCGTCGCCGTCCACGGCGCGGACGGCGCCGGGGAACTGACGTACGACACCCTCGTCTACGCCCTCGGCAGCGGCTGGAAGGACCAGGGCGTCCCCGGCGCCGCCGAGCACGCCCACGAGATCGCCGGCCGCCCCGGGGCACTGCGGGTGCGCGAGCGCCTGGCCGCCCTGGACGCCGGACGGCCCGTGCTCGTGGTCGGCGGCGGCCTCACCGGCCTGGAGGCCGCGACCGAGATCGCCGAGGCCCGCCCGGACCTCGCCGTCGCCCTCGCCGCCCACGGCGGCCTCGGCGACTGGCTCTCCGCCAAGGGCGCCCGGCACCTGCGCAAGGTCGTCGACCGGCTCGGCATCACCGTTCACGAGCACACCACCGTCACCGCCGTGGCGGCCGACCACGTCACCACCTCCGACGGCACCTCCATCCCGGCCGCGGTCACCGTGTGGACCACCGGCTTCGCCGTCCACCCGATCGCCGGGGCCACCACCCTGGAGACGACCGGCACCGGCCGGATCGTGGTCGACGGCACCATGCGCTCGGTCTCCCACCCGAACGTCTACGCCATCGGCGACGCCGCCCTGGCGATGGGCCCCGGCGACAAGCCGCTGCGGATGTCGTGCGCCTCGGGCATCCCCACCGCCTGGCAGGCCGCCGACGCCATCGCGGCCCGCCTGACCGGCGGCAAGCTCCCCAACGCCCCACTGCGGTACTTCAACCAGTGCATCTCGCTGGGCCGCAAGGAAGGCCTGATCCAGTACGTCACCGCCGACGACCGCGCGGTCAGCGCGGCCCTGACCGGACGGCTCGCCGCCCTCTACAAGGAACTGATCTGCAAGGGCGCCGCCTGGGGCGTCGCCAACCCGACGATGGGCCTCCCCACCCGCCGCCGCCGCGTCACCCCCCAGCCCGCCCCCTCCGGACCCGCGGTCCGGACGCCTGCCTGACCCGCAGCGCGCGATGTCCTGCCGCGGGGGAGCCGCCCCGCGACGGGGCTGCGGGGCTGCGGGGCTGCGGGCGCTCGGGGGATCAGGAGTTGGCGATCAGCGCCGCCGTCGGCAGCAACGTGCCCAGGACGCTGAGCAGCCAGTAGGTGCGTGCGGTGAGCGCCGTCCGGACGGCGAGGGGCCGGTTGGCCACCCACCAGAGCACGGCGTAGAGGAGCACGACGGGCCCGAAGAGCAGCAGCCCGGGCAGGATGCCGTCGTTCTCCGTCGGCTCCCGCACGGTCAGACCCAGGTCGGCGAGCGGCCAGTTCGCGGCGAGGTACCAGAGCATCCAGATCGGCACCACGCCCGGGATCCCCAGCAGCAGATTCACGCCCAGGGCGGTGTACCACCGTCTGGTCATCCCCGTCGCCCCTCCCCGTGATCGTCTGTGGGAGACGGTACAACGAGGGCGGACGGAGCCGACCGCCGCAGCCGCAACGGACTTCCCGCGCGGAGCGGCGGTCGGGCCACCCGTACCCGCTGCCGGTCGGGCGTCAGCCGATCTCCACCGCCATACCCTTGACGTTGGTGGCGTCCAACGCCTTCCGGATCCCCTTGGCGAGCTTGACCGCGTCACCGACGGCCCAGAAGTGGACGAAGAAGAGCCGCGGTTCGTCCGTCAGCCCGTGGTTGTGCAGCTCCACGAGTTGGCACCCGGCACGCCTGAGAGCCGCCAGGACGTCCTGGACCTCACTGGCGATCATGGCGCAGTCGCCGCTGACCGCGGCCCTGCCGTTGCCCAGCGGCTGGTAGTTGATCGCACTGGTGGATCCGAGGCCCGGCGGCAGGACCATGCCGGCGTCGGTGATGGTCTCCCGGCGCACGAAGGTGTTCTTGTAGACCCCGTCGTCGATGCCGCCCTTGATGCCCATCACCTTGTCGATGGTGGCGACGTCCATGTCGAGCTTGCGCGGCACCGTGTGGTCCGGCCGCCCCGGCGGCGGGGCGCCGGTCCGGTCGAGCGCCGCACGCAGCCCCGTGGCGATGGCCACGGGGTCCTTGCCGTGCGCGTGGACGTGGACCCACCAGATCTCCGGGTCCTGCGACAGCAGGTGCTTGTGGATCGCGGTCTGCTCGATCTTGCGCTCGTGCAGCACGTCGGCGAACGACTGCATCTCCTTCTCGGTGACCACCACGTCGCCCATCAGCAGCGTGTTCCCGTCGGCGTAGCGGACGAAGGACACGTGCGAGCCCAGGGCGAGCCCCGGTTTGACGGTGACGCCCTGTGAGACCACCTTGAGGTCCCGGCGCGGCAGACCCGTGTGGTACATGAACTCGCGCCTGATGTCGCCCGTCCGCCCGAGCGCGACGGACACGTCCTTCCAGTCCGTCAGAGCGGTGCGCACGGGCATGACCGACGGGTGGTTGTGCTGTTTCGACGTTCCGGTTGGCGCGCACGCGGAGATCGCCCCGCCCAGCATCGGCGCCAGAGTGGCCGCGGCGAGCAGATGCCGCCGTGACGCACCCGCCTGCGGGTGGGTGTCCTGCTGTCGGTCCTCACGCATCATGTGTGCCTCCTGACGGGATGGAAGCACGACGAGCCACGGACAGACCCCAGCACCACCAGCACTGCGGCCAGGTGGGTGAAGCGCCCGTCGGCAAACGGGTGAGCCGGCCCGCCGACGGAGCCCGTACGCCTGCCCCGGCCACGCCTGGCGGCCCCCCAACTGCGCCACGAAGCTCCGCGTGCTCGGCCGACCGGCGCAGTGCAGGGGCCCGGGCAGGCGAACCCTGCGACGGACCGTCACCGGGGGAAGCCGTGCCGTGTGCACGGCGTGGCCCCCTCCGGCCCATTCTGGAACCCTCCGACCATGACGACGCACCGCTTCACCGAGGTCCCCGCCGACGTCTTGGCCGTCATCGAGAAGCACACCGGGCCGGTGCTGGAAGCCGAGCCGGTCCCGACGGGCCTCAATTCCGAAATCGCGGCCCGTATCCGTACGGCGACAGGCGCCGTCTTCGTCAAGGGACTGCGGCTCGAGCATCCACGGGCGTGGACGCAGGAACGCGAAGCGGCCATCGCCCCGCACGTCACGCCGCCGGCTCCAGCCCTCCTCTGGCACACCCAGTGCGCGGGCTGGGACCTCCTCGGCTTCGAGGACCTCGACGGCCCCCACGCCGACTACGCCCCCGGCTCGCCCCACCTGGCCCTCGTCGCCGACGCGATGCAGACCCTCGCGGGCCTGCCGCTACCCGACCTGCCGCTCAGGACCATGCCGGACCGGATGCGGGCCTACGCCGGCGATGACGCCGAGCTGTTCACCGGGGACCGGCTGCTCCACACCGACTGGAACCCGCACAACGTCCTCATCGCCGGACGGGCCCGGCTCGTCGACTGGGCCTGGGCCGCCCGAGGCGCCGGGTGGATCGACCCCGCCCTGTGGGCCATCTGGCTCATCGCCTCCGCTCCCGAGCAGGCCGAGCAGTTGTCCGCCGAGCACCCCGCGTTCGCCGCCGCCCCCGGACTTGAGCTCGACACGTTCGCGCGAGCCCAGCACCGGCTCAGGGGACGAGATCGCCGGCGACTCCCCGAACGAGTGGACAGCCAGGATGCAGACCGCGGCCGCCGCGTGGCACCGGCACCGAGGCGGCTGAGCGAGCCGCGGTTGCCGTGCGGAGTGCCCAGGAGCTGATGTGAACTACCGCCGCCAGTAGCTGCGTTGCGGCGAAGGCGCAAAGGCGGGCGCAGGTACAGGCAGATCAGTCGACGGAGACCCAGCACGAATCGGGCTCGATGCCGGTGAGATCACACACGGCCACGTCGGCTTCGCCTTCGGAGGGATGCTGCTGCAGGACCGCGGCTGCTGCACGAGTCCCAGCCTTGAAGCAGGTTGGATTCTGCTCCACGATCACGCTGAGAATCTTCGCCCGCGTCGTGTCGAAGGTGCTCTGCTGGGCATCGATCTCCCCCGTCTGTTCCTCCCGTTGAAGCTGCTTCCGGATCTGCGCGGCCCGAGCCCCGAACTCCTGCCTCGGCTGCTCACACGTCACGGACGGCTCCGGCGCCCGCGACTGCTGCGTCGCTCCGACTGCGTAGCCGCCCACGGCAAGAGCGATCGCCCCCGCGGTACCCAGCGCGATCAATGAACGTCTCATGGCGGGGAATGCTATCTGCCCAGGTCAGGGCAGTTGGCGGTGCGCAGGCATGTACGCACGCCCCGGTGGCGACGGAAACGGCTGATGGAGCGTGTCCGCTTGGGCTCACCGTGACTGGCGGGGCCTGCCTTGTTGGTTCCCTTTCCGCACCCGGCGATCTGACGAACTGGCCTTCGCCCTGTGCGACCGCGCCGATGCCGTCGATCGGGACATGTGGACCGAGGTCGCACGAGCGAACACCTGGCTCGCGATGGGCGACCTGGACCAAGCTGCGGCGGCCTTCGAGCAGGCCCTGACACTGGATGCCACCAACTGGTCCCTCTACCTGGACCTTGCCGACGTACGTGCTTTGCAGGGCGACTTCGCCGCAGCGGTGGCCCTCGTCGAACAGGGTCTGCAGAACGAACCGCACGAAGCCTCCCTGCGCGCGGCGGGTGCCGCCTATCGCACGCGCCTGTCCGGCTCGTCCGACGACCTGCGGGACCTGATCGCCCTGGCGCCGGAGCTCGCGAACACCTCCTACCGGGACCAGCTGATCGACTACGCGTGCGCGGGACCGGGTCTGCCCCCGAGCCTCGTGGCCAAGGCCCGGAGCATCAGCACGAACTGAACACGCCGGTGTGGCCTGGTGACCGGCCCGGACGCGTGTACATCGAGCTCGGGGCCCTGAGGAGCGGTTCAGCGACCAAGCTCGGACTGTCAGCGTTCGTCCGTGGTGGTGCGCCTCGGTGCTGGGCCGTTGTAGCGCAGTAGGCCACTGAGTTGACGCCGGGTGCTGTACATCGAGTTGAGCGCGGCGTCGACCTGGACGGAGCGCCTCCAACCCCGGTCGAGGATGAGACGTTGCTGTCACCTCAGCCTGGCTCGGCCACGTCACCGGCGGCGAGGCCTTCTGTTCCCTCATCAGCCGTTCGGGGCGGGCGGATCCGGTCGCCTACCGTCAGAGCCCCGGATCACCGCGGACTCGGCGTTGGTGCGTTCGCTGTTCGTCCTTCGCCTGTCCGTCGCCCTGGGTTGCGGCGATCCGCGCATGCTTACGCGATGCGATCAAGGCTCAGGGGGCGGCCGTCGATCGCGCTGCGGGCACGGACACCGTGCCCCGCGACAGGGGGGAACGACGGTTCATGGGAAGCGGTCGGCGATCAGCGGCACCGGTCTGTGCAGGCCCGCGCCGGGACGTCGAGCACGCATGAGCAGGCGAGCCCACCTCGGGTCCTCCGGTCACCGCCCAGGGCACCGAGCAACCGCCCCACCACCACGGCCCGCACGCACCCACACCGACCAGGAGTCACCCGCCATGCCCGGCCCGCCTCCGGCACTCCTCGCCCGCCCGAGAATCGTCACCGCGCTCTCCCTTCTTGCCGTCCTCTTGTTCGGCGCCACCCCGGCGACCGCCGCGACACACGTGCCGATCGCGGGCGCCGGGTCGACCTGGAGCCAGAACGCGCTCGACCAGTGGACGGCCAACGTCCAGCAGTACGACATGCGCGTGAGCTACAACGGCACGGGCTCGTCGGACGGCCGCAACCACTTCCGCAACAGCACGGTGGACTTCGCCGTCTCCGACATCCCCTACGGCCTCGAGGACTCCGGCGTGGCCGACCCGCCGCCGTCCCGCAAGTACGCGTACATGCCGATCGTGGCCGGTGGTACGTCGTTCATGTACAACCTCACCATCGGCAGCCGGCGCGTCACCGACCTGCGGCTGTCCGGCGAGGTCATCGCCAAGATCTTCACCGGACAGATCACGACCTGGAACGATCCCGCCATCAAGGCCGACAATCCCGCGCTCGCTTCCACGCTGCCCGCCCGCCCGGTCGTCCCGGTGGTGCGCTCCGACGGATCCGGCACCACGGCGCAGTTCAGCGCATGGATGAGCAAGCAGTACCCGTCGCTGTGGGACGACTACTGCCGCCGGGCCGGCCGCAGCACCCCCTGCGGGACGGCGTCGGTCTACCCGGCCGTGCCGGGCGGCACCTTCGTCCGCCAGGCAGGCTCGAACGGCGTCTCCGGCTATGTGGCGCAGTCCCGCAACGTGGGCACCATCACCTACGTCGAGTACTCCTACGCGGCACTCACCACCAGGTTCCCGGTCGCCAAGGTGCTCAACAAGGCCGGGTACTACGTCGCGCCCACCGCGCAGAACGTGGCGGTCGCGCTGCTGAAGGCGCGGACCAACGAGGACAGTTCCTGGCCCGACTACCTCACGCAGGCCCTCGACGGCGTCTACAACAGCACGGACCCGCGCGCCTATCCTCTCTCCGGCTACAGCTACGCGATCGTCCCGACCAAGGTGGAGCACAACTTCACCCTTCAGAAGGGCGAGTCCCTCGGTGCCTTCGCCTACTACTTCCTCTGCCAGGGGCAGCAGCACGTGGACAAACTGGGCTACTCGCCGCTGCCCATCAACCTCGTGCAAGCGGCCCTGAACCAGGTCCGCAGGATTCCCGGCGTGGACGTCCAGAGCATCGACATCAAGAGCTGCCACAACCCCACCTTCTCCACCGACGGCACCAACACCCTCGCCCTGACGGCCCCTTACCCGTCCCCCTGCGACCGGGTGGGCAGCACTCCGTGCGACGGCACCGCCCCCGGCGGCCGGTCGCAGTCGATCACGACGACCCTCGAGCCCGGGGCACTGCTGATCTCCGTCGCGGGCGACCCGCACGTCGAGTTGCCCGGTCCGGTGCTCGACCCGTCGGGCGAGTTCCTCCACACCTCGGGGCAGATGACCCCGGTCACCGTCACCGACACCCGCTCCGGCAACATCGGCTGGACGGTATCCGGCCAGGTCGGCGACTTCACCGGCCCGACCGGAAGCACCATTGACGGGAGCAGCCTGACCTGGGCCCCCGCGATCGCCGACCGCGGCAATGTCCCGTCCATCACGCCGGGCGCCCCGGTCGTCCCCGGCGACGGCAACGGGCTCAAGGAGTCCCGGACGCTGGCCACCGGCATCGGCCCCGGCACCGCGGATGCCGGGGCCGGGCTCGACTTCGACGCACCGACCTCCACGCCGCCCGGCACGTACACGGCGGTCCTGACGCTGACCGTCATCTGATCCCCATCCGCAGGAGAGCTGACGCCCCCGCCGGTGGGCCGTCCCGTTCGGCTACGGCCGGACGGGACGGCCGCCTGCGCGGTTCTCACCTCACGCCCACCGGGCATGCTCTGGGCGGTCGTCCGCCGGTGTTGGGCGTTGTCACGCGGGTGGAGACTCGGCCGATCCAGTGGCTGATCGCCTTGCCTTGGAGGTCAACTCGACGCGGTGGGCGAAGGCACACCGATGAGTTCCGCCGGTCGGGCCGGTCTATCAGTACGCACGCCATCGAGCCACCGACTGGAGACCCACCATGACGATTCCCGCGCACCCCGGCCGCATGCTGTTCGTGAACCTCCCCGTAGCGGACCTCGAACTCAGCAAGGCGTTCTTCGCCAAGCTCGGGTTCGGCTTCAACCCGAAGTTCACCGACGAGTCCGCAGCCTGCATGCTGGTCGGCGAGCAGGCCTTCGTCATGCTGCTCAGCCGCGAGAAGTTCGCGGAGTTCGCGAAACTGCCGATGGCCGACGCCACCACGCACACGCTGGCGTTGTACTGCTTCAGCGTGTCGTCCCGTGATGAGGTCGACACGGTCAGCGCCACTGCACTCGCGGCGGGCGGCTCCGAGGCGGATGACGCCGAGGACTACGGCTTCATGTACTCACGCAGCTTCTTCGACCCCGACGGCCACGGCTGGCAGGTCATGTGGATGGACCCGGCAGCGGCGGAGCAGGGCCCCGAGGCGTTCGCGACCTCCACCCAGGACGCCGACACCCCGTCCTGACCTGTGGATTTCCCACTTCGGATGGAGTGGGTGGCGCCTCCCTCTGCGCACCGAGAGTCCCCCTGGCTCCCCGCCCGTTCCGGCACGACAGTGGCACGGCATCCGTGCTGGTGACCCTCTCGATGCGATTCATGGGCGGGACGGCCGTTGCGGTCTGCTCGACCGATCTCGTGCTGCGGGAAATCCTTACCGTCACGAGATCGGGCCGGGAACGGTGACTTCTGCCGCAGCGACCGCTTCCGCGAGCGTGTGGAGGCGCCGGCGCCGTGCATGGCTGTCCTGGGAGGGCGGAGCCGGGAAGCGCAGCCCACCCTTCACCACCCACACGGGGCGGCCCGTCGAGCCGCGTAACCTGTACCGCTCGTTCACGCGCGTGGCGGGAAACGCCGCCTGCGCGTGATCCGGCTGCATGGCGCCCGGCAGGGCTGCGCCACGCTTCTCACCGCGGCCGGCGTCACGCCCCGCGTGGTGATGGAGATCCTGGGCCATAGCCAGATCGCGGTCACGATGAACGTCTACACGCACGTCGTGCAGGACACCCAGCGTGAAGCCGTCAGCCACATGGACCGGCTGCTGCGGAGGCGTCCCGGCCGTGAGTGAGCGTGGCCGTTGATGTCGGATCTGGATGTCAAAGACCCCCAGCCATGACCGGCTGGGGGTCTTCTCACTGGTGGGCGTGGACGGTTTCGAACCGCCGACATCTGCCTTGTAAGGGCAGCGCTCTACCGCTGAGCTACACGCCCGCTGGACACGCGAAAGCACACCCTACCCTGCCATACCCCGTGACCAGCAAACGCACGCTCGAGGTCAGGTGTAGGTCACACGGAGTTCCTTCACGCCGTTGAGCCAGGGGGAGCGGAGGCGGCGGGGGGCGCCGGCGAGGCGGATGGCGGGGAGGGTGTCGGCGATGGCGTTGAAGATGAGGTCGATCTCGAGGCGGGCGAGGCTGGCGCCGAGGCAGAAGTGGGGGCCGCCGCCGCCGAAGCCGAGGTGGGGGTTGGGGTCGCGGGTGACGTCGAAGGTGTCGGGGGCGGTGAAGACCTCGGGGTCGTGGTTGGCGGAGGCGTAGAAGATGCCGACGCGGTCGCCCTCGCGGATCTTGGCGCCGCCCAGCTCCGTGTCGTGGGTGGCGGTGCGCTGGAAGGAGGTGACCGGGGTGGCCCAGCGGACGATCTCGTCGGCGGCGGTGCGGGGGCGCTCGGCGCGGAAGAGGTCCCACTGGTCGGGGTGGGTGAGGAAGGCGTGCATGCCGTGGGTGATGGCGTTGCGCGTGGTCTCGTTGCCGGCGACGGCCAGGACGAGGACGAAGAAGCCGAACTCGTCGGTGGTGAGGTTGCCCTCGTCCTCGGCGGCGACGAGCTTGGTGACGATGTCGTGGGCGGGGCAGGCCTTGCGTTCGTCGGCCATGTTCATCGCGTAGGAGATGAGCTCGATGGAGGACTCGGTGCCGATCTCCTCGGTGATGGCGAGCTCGGGGTCGTCGTAGCCGATCATGTTGTTCGACCACTCGAAGATCTTGCCGCGGTCCTCCTGGGGGACGCCGATGAGTTCGGCGATGGCCTGGAGGGGCAGTTCGCAGGCGACGTCGGTGACGAAGTCGCCGCTGCCGTGGGCGGCGGCGCCGGCGACGATGCGTTCGGCGCGCCGGCGCAGGGCGTCCTTGAGGGCGCGGATGGCGCGGGGGGTGAAGCCGCGCTGGACGATCTGCCGCAGGCGGGTGTGCTCGGGCGGGTCCATGTTGAGGATGATCAGCTGCTGGGCGTCGATCCGGTCCCGCTGCATGTGCTCGTTGAAGCGGATGATCGCGGTGTTGGTGCGGGAGGAGAAGGTCTCGGGGGTGGTGGAGACCGTCTTGACGTCGGCGTGGCGGGTGACAGCCCAGTAGCCGTCGTCCCCGAAGCCCGCGATGCCGTGGGGCTGGGGGATCCAGGAGACGGGAGCGGTGTGCCGGAGGGCGGCGAACTCCGGGAGGGGTATGCGCTCCTGGTTGACGTCCGGGTCGGTGAAGTCGAAGCCGTCGGGGAGGGCGGGGCAGGAGGAGGGCGGCGGCGTGGCGGACATCGGCGGCTCCTGGTCCGGGTGGTCCGGCGTGGTCCGGGTCGTGATCCGGTTGGTCCGGATGTCTCCGTGGTGGCTCCGGGCTTCCCTGGGTGGCGGTCCGCGGACGTCCCCGCGCACCGCTTGCTGACGCTCCATCAGATATGCCTGTGGACGGTAGCTCCGGCCCCTGCAAGTCGCAAGGCCCGTGACGGTGCGGATCGGCCGGCTTGGTGCACGCCCCTTGCGCCCGCGTACCGCCGGTAATCAGACTGCTGGGCGGAACTAGAACGCGTACTAGTTCTGCCGTGGGCGCCGGGACGCCCCGCGGCCGAGGAGAGGACGAGGTACATGGCCGCTGAACCCGTCATCGTCGAAGCTGTACGCACCCCCATCGGCAAGCGCGGCGGCGCGCTCGCCAATCTGCACCCCGCCTACCTGCTCGGTGAGACGTACCGCGAACTGCTCGGCCGCACCGGCATCCAGCCCGACGCCGTGGAACAGATCGTCGGCGGTACGGTCACCCACGCAGGGGAGCAGTCGATGAACCCGGCGCGCACCGCCTGGCTGGCCTGCGGGCTGCCGTACGAGACGGCCGCGACGACCGTGGACTGCCAGTGCGGTTCCTCGCAGCAGGCCAACCACATGGTCGCCAACATGATCGCGGCGGGGGTGATCGACATCGGCATCGGCTGCGGCGTCGAGGCCATGTCGCGGGTGCCGCTCGGCAGCGGTTCCAAGCACGGCCCCGGCAAGCCCTTCCCGGACGAGTGGAACGTGGACCTGCCCAACCAGTTCGAGGCGGCCGAGCGCATCGCCCGGCGCCGCGGGCTGACCCGGGAGCACGTCGACCGGCTCGGGCTGATCTCGCAGGAGCGGGCCGGGCGGGCCTGGGCCGAGGAGCGCTTCAAGCGGGAGACCTTCGCCGTGCAGGTGCCCACGACGGAGGAGGAGCAACTCGCCGGCCAGGGCATGTGGCGGCTGGTCGACCGCGACGAGGGGCTGCGCGACACCAGCATGGAGGCACTGGCCGGGCTGAAGGCGATCATGCCGACGGCCGTGCACACGGCGGGGAACTCCTCGCAGATCTCCGACGGCGCGGCGGCCGTGATGTGGGCGTCCAAGCGGATGGCGCGCGCCCTGAAGCTGCGGCCGCGGGCCCGGATCGTGGCGCAGGCGCTGGTCGGTACGGACACGCACTACCACCTGGACGGACCGATCGACGCGACGCGCGCGGTCCTCGGCAAGGCCGGCATGACACTCGACGACATCGACCTCGTCGAGATCAACGAGGCCTTCGCCTCGGTGGTGCTGTCCTGGGCACAGGTCTTCGACCAGGACCTGGAGAAGGTGAACGTCAACGGTGGCGGGATCGCACTCGGCCACCCCGTGGGGGCCACCGGGGCCCGTCTGATCGCCACCGCACTGCACGAACTGGAACGCGCGGACAAGGAGTTCGCGCTGATCGTGATGTGCGCGGGCGGGGCGCTCGCCACGGGCACGATCATCCAGCGGATCTGAGCCGGCGGGGTGGGGCCGGCCCCCGGGTACGCCCGGGGGTCGGCCGCATTCCGGGACGCGGGCACCCCACCGGGGCGCTGCGCCGGGCCATGGACCAGGCCGCCGGCACCTGCGGCCGGCGGCCGGCCGTGCCGGTGCGGCTGTACACCGCGAGCGGCGACCGCGACGTGCCGATCGGCAACGGCGGGATCTGCCGCGCCGACCTCGCGGCGCACTGCGTGCGGACGGCGCCGGCCGACACCGGCGACACCGACCACTTCGGCGCGTTCCTGCGCTCGGCGCCCGACGCCCGGCGTCGCGCGCTGGTTCGCGGCGCCGGCCCGTCAGCGCGCCTGAGGCGGCACGCGCGGCGCGCCGTCCGCACTCCCGTCCCCGCCACCGTGCGCGTCCACGAAGGCCACCGGCGCGCCGAACGCGGCGCGCCGGGTGGCCCGGCGCAGGGCGCGCAGCACGAACGGGCCCAGGGTGAGGACCAGGACGGCGGTCAGCACGGCGCGCGGGACGTCCCAGCCGAGCGAGGTGGCCAGGCAGTACGCGACGAAGCGGGCGAGGTTGTCGGGGAGCGGGCCGCCCGGCACGAAGGAGACCCCGGAGGACATGCCGCCGAGGTACGGCCAGCCCTGCAGGTTCATGATCGTTCCGTAGGCGATCGAGGACACCGCCCCGTAGCCGGCGAGGAGTACGAGCTCGCCCCGGCCGCGCAGCCTGGCGGCGCCCGGGAGCAGGCCCGCGCCGAGCGCCACCCAGCCCATCGAGAGCATCTGGAACGGCATCCACGGCCCGACCCCACCCGTGAGCAGGGCCGACGCGAACATCGTCAACGCCCCCAGCGCGAAGCCGAAGCCGGGGCCGAGCACCCGGCCGGACAGCACGACCAGGAAGAACATGGGCTCGATGCCCGCCGTGCCGCCGCCGAGCGGACGCAGGGCCGCTCCCGCGGCGGCCAGCACCCCCAGCATGGCGACGGACTTGGCGCTCAGGCCCTCCTCGTCGTCCGCGATCGTCGCCATGACGACGGCGAGCAGCAGCGGCAGGAGCAGCGCGAACAACCAGGGCGCGTCCTCGCTGTGGGCCAGCCCCGAGCCCGGGTCGGCGAGCAGCGGCCAGCCGAAGGCGGCGACGCCGATCACGGAGACGAGCGTCAGCGCGACGACGGCCCGGCGGCCCAGCCGGACCGCGCGCGGCGGACGCGCGGTCACGCCGTGCCCGCCAAGGCCGCCTCGACCTGGCCGACCGTCAGCCAGGGCAGCGGGCTGAGCACCTTGGCCACCTGCGGGGCGAAGGCGGGGGAGGAGACGACGACGTCGGGGGTGGGGCCGTCCGCGACGAGGTCGCCGTCGGCGAGGACGACGACGCGGTGGGCGAGTTCGGCGGCGAGTTCGACGTCGTGGGTGGCGAGGACGACGGCGTGGCCGTCCGCGGCGAGCGCGCGCAGGTGCGCGGCGAGACGGGCCTTGGCGGCGTAGTCCAGGCCGCGGGTCGGCTCGTCGAGCAGGATCAGCGGGGGCCGGGCGGTCAGCACGACGGCGAGGGCGAGCGCGAGGCGCTGGCCTTCGGACAGGTCGCGCGGGTGGGTGCCGTCGGCGACCCCGGGCAGCAGTGCGCCGACGAGGGCACGGCAGGTGCCGGGGGTGGCGCGGGCGTCGGTGTCGGCGGCGGCGCACTCGGCGGCGACGGTGTCGGCGTACAGCAGGTCCCGGGGGTCCTGAGGGACCAGGCCCACGCGGCGGATCAGCTCCGCGGGCCTGGTGCGCGACGGCTCCAGCCCGCCGACGGTCACGCTCCCCGACGTGGGGGGCCGCATCCCGGCGAGGGTGGACAGCAGGGTGGACTTGCCCGCGCCGTTGCGGCCCATGAGGGCCACGGTCTCGCCGGGCCGTACGGTCAGGTCGACCCCGCGCAGCGCCTCCAGCCGTCCGCGGCGCACGGTGAGTCCCGCCACGGCCGCGACGGGCTCGCCCGCGGCGGGCGCGGGCGGCGCGGGCGGGGTGCGGTCGGTGAGGCGTTCGCGCAGCGGCGCGGCGGCGCGGCGGGCGTCGCGCACCGACAGCGGCAGCGGGGACCAGCCCGCGAGACGGCCGAGCGCGACGACCGGCGGACGGACCGGCGAGACCGCCATGACCTCGGCGGGCGGCCCGGAGACCGGGGCGGCGCCCCCGCCCGGGAGGAGGACGACCTGGTCGGCGTACTGCACGACCCGCTCCAGGCGGTGCTCGGCCATCAGCACGGTCGTCCCCAGGTCGTGGACGAGCCGCTGCAGCACGGCGAGCACCTCCTCGGCCGCGGCGGGGTCGAGCGCGGACGTCGGCTCGTCCAGCACCAGTACCCGCGGGTGGACGGTCAGGACGGAGCCGATGGCGACGCGCTGCTGCTGCCCGCCGGAGAGGGTGCTGATCGGGCGGTCGCGCAGGTCGGCGAGGCCGAGCAGGTCGAGGGTCTCCTCGACACGGCGGCGCATCACGTCGGGGGCGAGGCCGATCGACTCCATGCCGTAGGCGAGTTCGTCCTCGACGGTGTCGGTGACGAAGTGCGCGAGCGGGTCCTGGCCCACGGTGCCGACCAGATGGGCGAGTTCGCGCGGTTTGTTGCGGCGCGTGTCGTGCCCGGCGACGGTGACCCGGCCGGTGAGGACGCCGCCGGTGAAGTACGGCACGAGGCCGGAGACGGCGCCGAGGAGGGTGGACTTGCCGGTGCCGGAGGGCCCGACGACCAGGCAGAGTTCGCCCTCGGGGACGGTCAGCTCGACACCGGTCACGGCGGGCGCCGCGGCGCCGTCGTACGTGACGGAGACCTGCTCGAAGCGGATCACGGGCGGGCTCCCTTCAGGTGCGCGGGCAGCAGCCCCAGCAGGGCGGCCGCCGCGGGCCACAGCGGCAGCGACGGCGCGGTCAGCGGCACCACGGGCGGATCCAGGTCGGCGGGGGACGCCCCGGCGGCCCAGATCGTCAGCGCGGCGACGGCCACGCCCGAGGCGGTGATCAGCCACGCGGTCGCGTCCCAGCGGTCGGGGCGGTAGCGGGTGCGGATGGAACGGCGCCCGCCGAGCCGCAGCCCCGCGACGGCGGCGGCCAGACCGGCCAGCAGCAGGGGCAGGCCGTACGCGGCGCCCGCGGCGGCCAGCAGCGCGTAGGTGCCGGCGCACAGCCCGAGCAGCCCGCCGAGGGTCAGCGCGACGGTCGCCCGGCGCACGGCGGGCGGAACCTCGGCCGTACGGCCGTAACCGCGGGCGTCCATGGCGGCCGCGAGGGCGACGGAACGCTCCAGCGCGCCCTCGAGCACGGGCAGGCCGACCTGGAGCAGCGCCCGTACGCCCTTGTCCGCGCGGCCCCGCAGCCTTCGGGCCGTCCGCAGTCGCCGGACGTCGGCGACCAGGTGCGGCGCGAACGTCATCGCGACGACCACGGCGACGCCCGCCTCGTACAGGGCGCCGGGCAGCGACTTCAGCAGCCGGGCGGGGTTGGCCAGGGCGTTGGCGGCGCCGAGGCACGCCAGGAGCGTGGCCAGCTTCATCCCCTCGCGGAAGGCGAACCACAGCCCCTCGGCGGTGACCCGCCCGCCGAGACGGACGCCCCGCGCCCAGTCGGGCAGCGGCACTTCGGGGAGGGACACCACGGTGTGCGTGCCGGGGATCGGGGACCCCAGGACGACGGCGAAGCCGAGCCGGATGGCGATGACCACCAGACCCAGGCGGAGGAACGCGGCGTACGACCGCGACCAGGGTGCGTCCGGCACCCGGCACACGGCCACGACGTACCCCGCGACGGCGGCGAGCAGCGCGAGCAGTGCCGGGTTCGTCGTCCGCGACGCGGCCGTGGCGAGCCCCAGCGCCCACAGCCACCACGCCCCCGCGTGCGGCCCGCGCCTGCGGCCCGCCCGCCCGCCTGCCGCGCCCGCGTCACCGGCGTGGTCCGGCTGCCGCAGCCGCAACAGCGCGCGCAAGCGGGCGGAACCGCCGCCGTCCACGCTACGGGCGACGGCGTGATGGTCGGCCCCCGCGGGCGGCGTGAGGGCCCGCCTGGTCCGCGCCGCCGAGCCCCGCTCGGCGGTTGCGCCGCCCCTGGCGGTGACGTCCGGCAGGAGCCGCGCCGCCAAGACGGCAGGGCGGGCGGCCGGGGTGGGTGAGTCGCCGCGCCTGCGGGGGCGCAGCCAAGTGAGCAGGGCGAGGGCCCGCGATGCCGTGGCCGGCGTGCCGGTCGGCCCGTCCGCGCGTCCGCCGGTGCCGGCGCGGTGGCGTCGGCCCCCACCGGCGGTGGCCGCGGTGGCGGCGGTGTGCGCGCCCTGCGTCGCGGCCCTGGCGGCGCGCGAGGGGAGGGCGGCGGCGCCGTGCCGCGGGGAGGGCGCAGGGGCGGTCAGTGGTCGCTCCGGCGCCGTCGGGCCTGCCAAGTCCTCCCGGGTGCGCGGACGCAGTCGGGCGAGGGCGCCCGATACCTCGGCCTGCGCGGCGGTTGCGTCGCCCGTGCGTGGTTCGGCGGGGGTGCCGGCAGAGGGGAGGTCCGTCCGCCGGGGCCGGGCGGCCGGGCCGGTCAGGTCGTCGCGGTTGCGCGGGCGCAGTCGCGGAAGCAAGGCGAGGGCCCGCAGGGCACGCGGGCCGGAGACCGGCGCGCCGCTGGTCCACGGCAGGGGCGTAGCGGTGGTCACGGGCGGTCGCTCCGGCGCCGCCGGACCTGCCAGGTGGCGGCCGCGGCGACGACGAGGACGACGGCGGCGGCGCCGTACGTGCCGAGCGCGGGACCGGAGGAGGGAGCGGGCGCGGGGGCCGCGGCGTCGTCGGTGACCTGCTCGCCGCAGCCCGTGGCGGGGTAGCCGGCGATGGCGCAGACGAGGCCCGCGGAGTTGTAGCGGAGCGGGGGCGCGACGGCGGCCAGGGCGTCGGCGGAAGTGGCGTCGGCGGGGACGCGGGCGCAGGCGGTGCGGGCGGCCGGGGCGTCGGCGGCGGTGCCGAAGTCGAGCAGCAGGGCGACGCGCTTGGTGCCGGGGCGGGCCGGGGTGCCGTCGCAGACATCGGCGAACCGGGCGGCGCCGCGGGGGCGGGCGGCCGAGTCGGCGTCGGGGCTGACGCCGAAGCGCCAGCCCTCGACGGCACCGTCGTCGGGGCGGCTGAGGGCGGGGCCGGTCTGGGCGTACGCCCAGGCGTCGGTGGCCGCGTCACGCTGCCAGAAGGACCAGTACCGGTAGGTGGCCGCGTGCGCGGGCGTCGCGACGAGGGCGGCCACCAGGGCCAGGAGGAGTGCCGCCGCCGTGAGGGGCGGCCGCCTCACAGCCGGTGCTTCCGGCCGGCGAGCAGCACCCCGATGCCGATCCCCGCGACCAGGCAGGCGCCGACGATCCACCACACCGAACTGCCGCCGGAGGAGTCGGGCTTCTGTTCCGCGACCGGACCGAGGGCGCTGAGCTGCGTGATGTGGTCGCGCAGGGGGTTGCCGGTGGCGTAAGCGGCCAGGGCGAGCTGCGCGAGGGCGGTGGGGTTGTCCTTGGACCAGGCGGCGGAGTTGGCGGCGAGCCAGTTGTACGCGCCCTTGGCGGCGTCGAGGTGGCCGCCGGCGGCGAGGGCGACGACGGCGTCGGCGGTGGTGCCGAAGTCGGGGGTCTTCTGGTCGGAGCCCGGGGTGACCGCGTCGAAGTGGCTGCCGCCGGCGGTGAGACCGCCGGCGAGCCAGGCGGCGCCGGCGTCGGAGGCGCTGCCGCCGCACCCGTCGCGCACGGGGACGTCGCGGTCGGGGGCCTCGACGACGAAGCCCGCGCCCTCGGCGCCGCGCACGGCGTCGGCGGTGGCCTTGGCGTTGGCCGCGAGGGCACCGGACTTGGGGTCGGGCTGGTAGGCGAACGCGCCGCCGTCCTTCTTGCCGCAGGCCACTTGGAGGGAGCGCAGCGCGTCGTAGGGCGACCGGCCGTCGGTGGTCACGGACTTGACGTCGGTGCCGGCGGCCTTGAGGCCGCCGATGACGACGCCGGTGGAGTCGGCGTCGGAGGCGCCGCCGGGGTTGTAGGACCAGCCGCCGTCGCGGTTCTGCACCTTGGCGAGCCATTCGGCGGCGCGCTTGACGGCGAAGTCCTGGCCGTGGACGGCGAGCGCCTGGACCGCGATGGCGGTGGCGTTGGTGTCCTCGGTCTTCGGGTCGCAGGGCGCCGTCGGGTCGGGACGGTACGAGGCGAAGCCGCCGTCCGCGCACTGCTGCTTGGCGAGCCACTCCACCGCGTTCCCGGCCGGTTCCGTGTCGGCCGCGTGGAGCGCCAGCAGCGCGTACGACTGACGCCACACGCCGTCGTACGTCGGGTCGGCCTCCCCGTACAGCGCGGCGGGCGCCGCCGCGGGCGACGGTGACGGCGACGCGGCTATGAGGAGCGTGCTGAAGGCGGCCAGGGCGGCCGCGGCGGTGCGGCGCAGGTGCATCGGGTGGTGCCTTTCGGGTGAGCGGTCGCGCAGACGGATGCGGGCGCGCGGTCACGGCACCGGGCTCCGGCTCCGTGTACCTCGACGGAAGAGCCGCTCCCGTCCGTGCGGGTGCTCCGGCTGGGCCCTCCCCGGAGGGGGACGGCTCACGGTTGCGGGTCAGCGCCGGATTCGCACCGGCTTCCCCCGCTCGGACGTGATTGGACTTGGTGTGTCGACCACACCTTAGCCGGGACCGCGCGCCGCGCCGTGCCCGGCCGTGTGCGGTCTGGCTCACACCGGCGGGCTCACACCGCGGTGTACACGACCGGATCCGACCCGGGCACGGGTTCGGCGTGCCCGAGCTTGACCAGGCGGCGCAGGTGCGCCTCGGCCTCGGCGACGGCGATGTTCCGGGAGGGGAAGGGGATCTGCTCCCAGGGGCGGTTCCACTGCATGGCCTCGGCCAGCTGCCACGGGGTGCGCGGGGCCTCGGCGATCAGGGCGCGGAGCGAGGCGAGGCGGTCGGCGTGGTGGTCCAGCAGCTCGCGCACGCGGGCGCCGGCGTCGGTGAAGGGGTGCTTGTGGGCGGGCAGCACCTCGGCGGGGTCGAGCCGGGCGACGCGTTCCAGGGAGTCGAGGTAGTCGCCCAGGGGGTCGCCGGCGGTCGTCTCGTCGGGGTCCTCGTACAGGCCGATGTGCGGGGAGATCCCCGGTAGCAGGTGGTCGCCGGAGAAGAGGCGGCGGCCGTCCTCCTCGAAGAGGCAGACGTGACCGGGGGTGTGGCCGGGGGTCCACACCGCGCGGATGGCGCGGCCGGCCAGCGGGACCCGCTCACCGGGGACGATGTCGCGGTCGGGGAGGGCGGGCCGCAGACCCGGTACGTTCGCGGCGCGGCGCTCGGCGCGCACCGCCCGCAGCGGGGCGAGGTGCTCCTCGGGGGCGCCGGCGGCGGCGAGTTTGGCGGCGAGGTAGTCCAGCCACAGGCCCGGTGCGGCGCCGCGGGCGCGGCGGACGACGGCGGTGTCGGCGGGGTGCATGGCGATCCAGGCGCCGGAGGCCTCGCGGACCTGGCCGGACAGGCCGTGGTGGTCGGGGTGGTGGTGGGTGACCAGGACGCCGTGGACGTCGGCGACACGGGTGCCGAGCGCGGTGAGGCCGTGGGCGAGGGCGTCGTAGGAGGCGGGGTCGTCCCAGCCGGTGTCGACCAGGACGGGGCCGCGGTCGGTGTCGACGACGTAGACGAGCGTGTGGCCCAGGGGGTTGTCGGGGATCGGGACCGGGATGCTCCAGATGCCGTCGCCGTGCTCCATGAGGGCCCCTCTCCGCTCCGTCGCATGCATTGCCCACCATAACTAGAACTGGTATCAGTTCTGAAGCAGAGTCACTTTCTGACGAGGCATCAGCCAAAGGCGGGACGGGACAGGCATGGACGGGAACGGGATCGTCGAACACGGACAGCTCTTCATCGGCGGGGAGTTGGTGGACCCGCTCGGCACCGGCACCATCGAGGTCGTCTCGCCCCACACCGAGCAGGTCTTCGCGCGGGTGCCGCACGCCTCCCGCGAGGACGTCGACCGGGCCGTCGCCGCCGCCCGCAGGGCCTTCGACGAGGGCCCGTGGCCGCGTACGGCCCTCGACGAGCGCATCGCGGTCGTCATGCGCATCAAAGACGCGATCGCCGTGCGCCACGACGAGATCGCCCGCGTCATCAGCTCCCAGAACGGCTCGCCCTACTCCTGGAGCGTGCTCGCGCAGGCGCTCGGCGCGATGATGGTGTGGGACGCCGCGATCACCGTCGCACGCGGCTTCACCTGGGAGGAACGACGGGCCGGCGTGCTCGGGCCGCTCCTGGTGCGCCGCGAGCCGGCCGGCGTCGTCGCCGCCGTCGTCCCCTGGAACGTCCCGCAGTTCACCGCCGCCGCCAAGCTCGCCCCCGCGCTGCTCGCCGGGTGCGCGGTGGTCCTCAAGCCGTCGCCGGAGTCACCGCTCGACGCGTACCTGCTCGGCGAGATCGCCGCCGAGGCGGGGCTGCCCGAGGGCGTGCTGTCGATCCTGCCCGCCGACCGCGAGGTCAGCGAGTACCTGGTCGGCCACCCCGGCGTCGACAAGGTCTCCTTCACCGGCTCGGTCGCTGCCGGCAAGCGCGTCATGGAGGTCGCCTCCCGCAACCTCACCCGTGTGACGCTGGAACTCGGCGGCAAGTCCGCCGCGCTGGTCCTGCCCGACGCCGACCTGGACACCGCCGTCCCCGGCATCGTCTCGGCCGCCTGGATGAACAACGGCCAGGCCTGCGTCGCCCAGACCCGCATCCTCGCGCCCCGCTCCCGCTACGACGAGACCGCCGAGCGCCTGGCGGCCGCCGCCTCCGCCCTCGTCGTCGGCGACCCCCTCGACCCCGCCACCCAGGTCGGCCCGCTGGTCGCCCGCCGCCAGCAGCAGCGCTCCCTGGACTACATCGCCCTCGGCCAGCAGGAGGGCGCCAAGGTCCTCACCGGCGGCGGCCGCCCGCAGGCGCAGCCCACCGGCTGGTACGTCGAGCCCACCCTCTTCGGCGACGTCACCAACTCCATGCGGATCGCCCGCGAGGAGATCTTCGGCCCGGTCATCTGCCTGCTGCCGTACGAGGACGAGGCCGAGGCCGTCCGCATCGCCAACGACTCCGACTACGGCCTGTCCGGCAGCGTGTGGACCGGCGACGTCGAGCACGGCATCGACGTCGCCCGCCGGGTGCGCACCGGCACCTTCAACGTCAACACCTTCAGCCTCGACATGCTCGGACCCTTCGGCGGCTACAAGAACTCCGGGCTCGGGCGCGAGTTCGGCCCCGAGGGGCTGGGCGAGTACCTGGAGCACAAGATGATCCACCTGCCCGCCGGCTGGGAGGGCTGACCCCGTGGGGGACCGGTGGCACCTCGAGGTCGACCGGGGGGTGTGCATCGGCTCGGGCATGTGCGTGAACTCCGCGCCGGGCGGCTTCACCCTCGACGCCGCCCGCCAGTCCCATCCGGCGGCCCCGGACACCGACGCCGCCGAGGCGCTGCTCGCGGCGGCGGAGGGCTGCCCGGTGGAGGCGATCAGCATCACGCTGGCCGACTCCGGCGAGGCGGTCTTCCCGCCCGAGGAGTGAACGGGCCGGAAGGGTCAGGGCTTCGCGCGGCGCGGATCGGTGAGGTCGATCAGCCGGCACACCGTTTCGATGTCGATCTTCACCTGGGCGATCGAGGCGCGTCCCGACAGCCAGGTCACCAGGGCCGAGTGCCAGGTGTGCTCGATGACACGGACCGCGGACAGCAGCTCGGGCCCGGGCGGCCCGTCCAGCCGCATCGCGTCCAGGACGATCGCGGTCGTCAGCCGCGACACGGCGTCCACCTCCGGGCTGACGGAACGGTCGGCGAAGGTCAGCGCCCGCACCATGGCGTCCGCGAGGTGCGGCTCGCGCTGCATCGCGCGGAACGCGCGCATCAGCGTCTCCGCCACGCGGTCCGCGGGCTCGGCGGCCGAGGGCGGGCGCTTGCGCAGCGCCTCGTGGAGGTGCTCCAGCTGGTCCCGCATCGTGGCGACGAGCAGATGGATCTTGGACGGGAAGTAGCGGTAGAGGGTGCCCAGCGCGACGTTCGACTGCTCGGCGACCTCGCGCATCTGGACGGCGTCGAATCCGCCCCGCACGGCGAGCTCGGCGCTGGTGCGCAGGATGCGGCGGCGGCGGGCTTCCTGACGCTCGGTCAGCGGCACGGGGGACGGCGTCGGCTGAGGAGCTGCGGTCATCTGTCCCAATCCGAATCTGTGCGCCGTGCGGAACCGGCCCCCAGCGTACTGCGGTGCCTTTCTGTGGGGGGTGCCCCTTGCGGCCCGGTGGTTGTGTTCGGGTGCGCTGCGCCTGCGGCGGGCGTCCCCTTCGGCCGGGGGTGCCCTCATCCGGCGCGGTCACCTGGTTGCGGGTCGGCCGCTCGCCGGAGGCGACGCGGGCGCGAACAACCCGCACGCGAACACCGGGCGCGCCGCAGGCGCGGCGTGGCGGGAATCACCCGGACCGACCAGGGCACCCCGCACGGCTACAGGTATCTTCGTGCTCTCGGGCCAACTCCTGAGTAACCGATTCTGAAACTTGTTCTAGCGAGGCACGGGCGGCTACGCTCCCGCTGAAGTGCAGTGAGAAGGGGGCCGTGAGTGACCGCAGAGGCCAGGCCGCTCCGGATCGCGCTGCTCACCTACAAGGGGAACCCGTTCTGCGGGGGCCAGGGCGTCTACGTACGCCATCTGTCCAGGGAACTCGCCCGGCTCGGGCACAGCGTCGAGGTGATCGGCGCCCAGCCCTACCCCGTGCTCGACGCGGTCGGTGACGGGGTACGCCTCACCGAGCTGCCGAGCATGGACCTCTACCGCCAGCCGGACCCGTTCCGCACCCCGAAGCGCGGCGAGTACCGCGACTGGGTGGACGCGCTGGAGGTCGGCACGATGTGGACCGGCGGCTTCCCGGAGCCGCTGACGTTCAGCTTGCGCGCCCGCCGTCACCTGGCCGCCCGGCGCGGGGCCTTCGACGTCATCCACGACAACCAGACGCTCGGCTACGGCCTCCTCGGCGGCCCGGACGCCCTCGGCGCGCCGCTGGTGACGACCATCCACCACCCCATCACCGTCGACCGGCAGCTCGAACTCGACGTCGCGCAGGGGTGGAAGCGCCGGGCGTCGGTCCGCCGCTGGTACGGCTTCACCCGGATGCAGAAGCGGGTCTCGCGCCGGCTGCCGTCCGTGCTGACCGTCTCCGGCAGCTCCCGCCAGGAGATCGTCGACCACCTCGGGGTGCGCGAGGACCGCGTGCACGTCGTGCACATCGGCGCCGACACCGGGCTGTTCTCGCCCGACCCGTCCGTGCCCGAGGTGCCGGGCCGGATCGTCACCACGTCCAGCGCCGACGTGCCCCTCAAGGGCCTGGTCCACCTCGTGGAGGCCCTCGCCAAGCTGCGCACCGAGCACCCCGACGCGCACCTCGTCGTCGTCGGCAAGCGGGCCGACGACGGCCCGGTGGCCGCCGCCATCGAGCGGTACGGGCTGGGCGGCGCCGTCGACTTCGTCAAGGGCATCAGCGACGCGGAGCTGGTCGACCTGGTGCGCAGCGCCCAGGTGGCGTGCGTGCCGTCGCTGTACGAGGGCTTCTCGCTGCCGGCCGCCGAGGCCATGGCCACCGGGACGCCGCTGGTCGCGACCACCGGCGGTGCCATCCCCGAGGTGGCCGGACCGGACGGGGAGACCTGCCTCGCCGTGCCGCCGGGGGACCCGGGCGCGCTGGCCGCGGCGCTGGGCCGGCTGCTGCGCGACTCCGGGCTGCGCCGCCGTCTCGGCCGGGCCGGCCGGGAACGCGTACTGGCCCGCTTCACCTGGGAGCGGGCCGCCATCGGCACCGCCGAGCACTACCGCGCGGCGATCGAGGCCGCCGGGGGGCCGCGGCCCACTGTCCAGTCACCGTCCCGGACGAAAGCAGACTCCACGTGCTGACCGTCGACTTCTCCCGCTTCCCGCTCGCTCCGGGTGACCGCGTGCTCGACCTGGGCTGCGGCGCGGGCCGCCACGCCTTCGAGTGCTACCGGCGCGGTGCGAACGTGGTCGCCCTGGACCGGAACGGCGACGAGATCCGCGAGGTCGCCAAGTGGTTCGCCGCCATGAAGGAGGCCGGGGAGGCCCCGGCCGGCGCGACCGCCACGGCCATGGAGGGCGACGCGCTCAGCCTGCCGTTCCCCGACGACAGCTTCGACCGCGTCATCATCTCCGAGGTCATGGAGCACATCCCGGACGACAAGGGCGTGCTCGCCGAGATGGTGCGCGTCCTCAAGCCGGGCGGGCTGATCGCGATCACCGTGCCGCGCTACGGGCCGGAGAAGATCTGCTGGGCGCTGTCCGACGCGTACCACGAGGTCGAGGGCGGGCACATCCGCATCTACCGGGCCGACGAGCTGCTGGGCAAGATACGTGAGGCCGGCCTGCGCCCGTACGGCACCCACCACGCGCACGCGCTGCACTCCCCGTACTGGTGGATCAAGTGCGCCGTCGGCGTGGACAACGACAAGGCCCTGCCGGTGAAGCTGTACCACAAGCTGCTGGTCTGGGACATCATGAAGAAGCCGCTGGCCACCCGGCTCGCCGAGAACACGCTCAACCCGCTGATCGGCAAGAGCTTCGTCGCCTACGCCACCAAGCCGCACAACCCGAAGGCGGGCGTCGACGCGTGAGGCGGACCGAACACCTCGTCCTGCCCGGCGTCCTGACCTCCGAGCAGGCCGCGCAGACCGTCGCCGGGATCCTCGCCGTCCAGCGGCCCGACGGCGCCATACCGTGGTTCGAGGGCGGCCACCTCGACCCCTGGGACCACGTCGAGGCCGCCATGGCGCTGGACGCCGCGGGCGAGCACGAGCACGCCGAGGCCGCCTACACCTGGCTCGCCCGACGGCAGAACCCGGACGGCTCCTGGTACGCCGCCTACGGCTACGCCGACGGCGCCGAGGGCGAACCCACCGACCTGGGCCGGGAGAGCAACTTCTGCGCCTACGTCGCCGTCGGCGTGTGGCACCACTACCTGTCCACCGGCGACGACGCCTTCGTGGAGAGCATGTGGCCGGTGCTGTACGCGGCCGTCGAGTACGTCCTGGAACTCCAGCTGCCCGGCGGGCAGATCGCCTGGAAGCGCGAGGAGGACGGGACGTTCCCGCAGGAGGCGCTGCTGACCGGCTGCTCGTCGATGTACCAGGCGCTGCGCTGCGCGCTGGCCGTCGCCGAGCACCGCGAGGACCCGCAGCCCGACTGGGAGCTGGCCGCCGGTGCCCTCGGGCACGCCATCGCCCACCACCCCGAGCGGTTCCTGGACAAGGACCGCTACTCGATGGACTGGTACTACCCGGTCCTCGGCGGGGTGCTGCGCGGCGAGGCCGCCCGGGAGCGCGTCCTGGCACGCTGGGACGAGTTCGTCGTGCCCGGCCTCGGCGTCCGCTGCGTGGTGCCCAACCCCTGGGTGACCGGCGGGGAGAGCGCCGAACTCGCCCTCGCCCTGTGGGCGATGGGCGAGTCCGACCGCGCGGTGGAGATCCTGGCCGCGATCCGCCACCTGCGCGCCGAGGACGGCATGTACTGGACCGGGTACGTCTTCGAGGGCGACGCGCAGGCCGGCACCGGACCTGCCGTGTGGCCCCGGGAACGCACCACGTGGACGGCCGGGGCCCTGCTGCTCGCCGTCGCCGCCCTCGGAGGGGACGAGGCGACGACGGCGGTCTTCGGGGGCGACCGGCTGCCGCTCGGGCTGGTGCCCGAGGCGGCGGGGTGCTGCGCCGGCCGGTGAGCGGGCGTCAGGCCCGGTTGACGCGACCCGCCACGGCGTGCCCGACGATCAGGTAGACCGCCGCCGGCAGACCGTAGTTCAGCAGGGTGCGCGCCCATGCGGATTGGGTGGAGAAGATGTCGTGGGCCCAGCCACCGAGCCAGGACGCCATGTCGTGGATCCACTCCACGAGGTCGTTCGCCCGGTTGGCGTCGAGGACCCACAGCACGATCCAAAGGATCAGGATGAATGCCGCCACGTCCGCGGCCACCATGATGATCGTGGCCGCCAGATTGCCGCGATAACGTCTGGACATACCTGCCGTCTTGCCCCGATCGGCGGACTGAAACGTTCCGGGCCGGCGCGCGCCTGACACCCCGTACGGCCCTGTGCGGTGGCCGGTCCCCGGGGCCCGGGCGAGGATGCGATCACGCACCGCATCCCCCGGGAGAAACCGTCATGCCCTTGCGCCGCGCCCTGACCGCCCTCCTGCTCTCCGGCGTCCTCCTCGGAGTCCCCGCCTGCGGCGGCGACTCCGACGGGAGCGCGAGCGGCGGCACCGCGAGCCCCACCTCCTCCGTGCAGAAGCAGAAGCTCGCCAAGACCCGCTTCGTCGCCAACGCCGGACTGGCCGCCGGCGCGACCTACCAGTGGATCGTCAAGCCCTACCGCGAGGGCAAGTTCAAGAAGGACGCCGACGGCCGCAAGCTCGCCCTGGTGAAGGCCGGCCTCGCCGGGGCCTTCGCCTACAACCGGCTCAAGGCCGCCTCGGAGAACGCCAAGGGCGACCCGACCCTCTCCAAGCTGGTGGCCCCGCTGACGGCGGGCATCGACTCGCTCAAGGACCTGCCGGCCAAGCTGCGCAGCGGCCAGGGCACGGACGACATCGTGGGCACGTTCCAGGACACCATCAGCGGCGTCAAGTCGGCCGGCGAGGACGCCGGCGCCAAGGTCACCGACAAGGTGCCCTCGCTGTCCCAGCTCAGCGGCGGATGAGCTCGGCCAGCACCCGCAGGGTGGCCGGGTCGGGCGCGGTGACCAGCAGGTCGGTCACCGGGCCCGACCGCCACACCTCCAGCCGCTCCGCGATCCTCCCGCGCGGGCCGACGAGCGAGATCTCGTCCGCGAAGGCGTCCGGCACCGCCGCCACCGCCTCCTCGCGCCGCCCGGCCAGGAACAGCTCCTGGATGCGCCGCGCCTCCTCCTCGTACCCCATCCTGGCCATCAGGTCGGCGTGGAAGTTGCGGGAGGCGGCGCCCATCCCGCCGATGTAGAAGCCGAGCATCGCCTTCACCGGCAGCAGCCCCTCCGCCGGGTCGTCGCACAGCCGGGCGCGCGCCATCGGGGCGATCATGAACTCCTTCGGCGCGTCCGCCAGTGAGGCCTCGTACACGTCCGTGCGGAACGGCGACCAGTACAGCGGCAGCCAGCCGTCGGCGATGCGGGTGGTCTGGGCGATGTTCTTCGGGCCCTCGGCGCCCAGCAGGATCGGCAGGCCGGCCCGGAGCGGATGCGTGATCGGCTTGAGCGGCCTGCCGAGGCCGGTCGCGTCCGGCCCCGCGTACGGCAGCGGATGGAAGCGCCCGTCCAGCGCCACCGGGCCCTCGCGGCGCAGCACCTGCCGTACGACGTCCACGTACTCCCGGGTCGCGGTCAGCGGACTGCGCGGGAACGGCCTGCCGTACCAGCCCTCCACCACCTGCGGCCCCGACAGGCCGAGACCCAGCATGACCCGGCCGCCGGAGAGGTGGTCCAGGGTCAGCGCGTGCATCGCGGTGGCGGTGGGGGAGCGGGCCGCCATCTGGGCGATGCCCGTGCCGAGCCGGATCCGGCTGGTGTGCGCGGCGATCCAGGTGAGCGGGGTGAACACGTCCGAGCCCCAGGCCTCGGCCGTCCACACCGAGTCGTAGCCGAGCCGCTCGGCCTCCTGCGCCAGGGCCAGGTGGTCGGGGGAGGGGCCGCGCCCCCAGTAGCCGAGGGCCAGACCGAGCCGCATGCGCACGCCTCCTGCCGCATCTGACGGTATGTCAGCCGTACGGTACGGCAACCTCCCCCACCCCGGAAGGGAAACAGCCGTGCCCCGGACCGGACGGCCCGGGGCACGGCTCGTGCGTGCGCGAGGAGCGGGGGATCAGCCGCGCTGGATGCCGTCGGCGTCCTGCAGGACGCCGCGCCGGCCGTCCTGGGTCTGCGCGACCAGGGTGGTGCCGCTCTGGTCCACCGCCAGGTACCAGGTGCCGGGGGTCAGTTCGGCGATCTGCCGGCCCGAACCGTCCTCCGCGTACAGCGGCCGTGCCACGGGCACCGCGAACCAGAAGGCCGTGAACTCCGCCGAGGGCTGGGCCTGCGGCGGCTGCTGCTGGGGCTGCTGCTGTCCCTGCGGGTAGCCGTACTGCCCGCCGCCGAACGACGGGTCGGCCGGCGCGCCGTGCCCGCCGGTCTGCCCCGGGTACCCGTAGCCGCCCTGCTGCACGCCCGGGTACGGCTGACCCTGCTGGCCGCCGTACGGCTGCGCCTGCTGGGGCTGCTGCGGCTTGGGAGCGGGCAGCAGCGGCGCCTTCAGGGCGGGCAGGCCCTGCAGGGTGAGCAGCATGGCGGCGGCGAGAGCGGCGGCGGCGACGAAGGAGAGGTACGCGCCGGCGCCCAGCTCGAAGGCCTCGTTGCCGTTGAAGAGCGACCACAGGGCGTCCCAGGCGGCGGCCACGGACAGCACCGCGCCCCACTGGGCCAGGCCGATGCCGAGCACCTTGCGCCCCTCGGGCTGGAAACGCGAGGCCACGAACAGGCCGGCGGCGACCAGGCCCAGCAGGTGCACCGAGGGCAGCAGCGGGAACAGCTCGCTCTTCCAGGCGCTGACGGCGCACCCGTCCGCGTCGCAGTTCTTCGCGGCGTAGAAGTTCAGGAACGAGGCGATCAGCAGCAGCAGCGCCGCGCCGATCACCGCGCCGTCTCCTCGGGTGAGGGAGCGGTTATTCACTGGGGGTCCTTGTCAGTCGTCTCGTCATCGCTGTCGCAGGGCTGTTCCCCATCGTATGAGGACGCGCGTCCGCGGCTGAGCCGGGCAGGGTCCCGGTGACAGGATCGGGACCTGATGGACACCGGTCGATCACTGCCTGCCCTGCAAATACGCCGTGATGCCGTCCGCGATGCCCTTGGCCGCCTTCTGCCGCCATGCCGCGCTCTTCATCAGCGCCGCGTCCTTCGGGTCACGCATGTTGCCGCACTCGATCAGCACCTTGGGCACGGTGCTGAGGTTGAGGCCGCCCAGATCGCTGCGGACGACCAGGCCCGTACCGCGGCCCACGTAGTTGGACGGCTTGGTGCCGGACGCCGTCGCGAAGTGGTTCTTCACGGCGGTGCCCAGCCGCTTGGAGGGCGCGACGATCTTGCGGGTGTCGGCGATGCCGCGGTGCACCGAGGCCGGGAGGATGACGTGGAAGCCGCGGTTGCCTGCCGCCGACCCGTCGCCGTGCACCGACACGACGGCGTCGGCCTTCGCCTTGTTGCCGATCCGGGCGCGCTCGTCGATGCACGGGCCGTACGCGCGGTTCCCGTCCTGCGTCAGCTTCACCGTGGCGCCGCGCGCCGCGAGCAGTGCCCTCACGCGCCGGGACACGTCCAGCGTGTACGAGGCCTCGGAGTACCCCGAGTTGGTCGCGGTGCCCGTGGTGTCGCACGCCTTGCGGCCGGTGCCGATGTTCACCAGGCGGTTGATCTCGCGGGTGTGCCGGCTGTTGCTCGTGTTGTGCCCCGGGTCGAGGACGACGACCTTCCCGGCGAGCGGCTTGGCGACGGACAGGGCCTTCGGCGCCGACGGCTGCCGCGACGCCGCGGCCGAGGGCGGCAGCGGTTCGCTCAGCGAGAGGTCGGCGTTCTTACCGGCTACCGGATCGCCCGACGCGGTCCACACGAGCCAGGCCGCCGCACAGGTCGGCACCAGCGCGGTCACGGCCACGGCGATGCGTGTCTTGGTCTTGAACACGTCAGCGATGCTATCCGCAGGCTCAGATTCCCGGGCCCGTACGCCGCAGTACGTGCAGGGAACCGGTCTCCGAGAGCTCTTCGAACGCGCCCGACTCCAGCGCGCGCCGGTAGATCCGCCAAGGCGCCTGGCCGCCGTCGGCCGGGTCCGCGAACACGTCGTGGATCACCAGCAGGCCGTCCTGCGCGAGGTGCGGCGCCCAGCCCTCGTAGTCGTTGCCGGCGTGCTCGTCGGTGTGCCCACCGTCGATGAAGACCAGGGCGAGCGGCTTCCCCCACACCGCCGCGACCTGCGGGGAGCGGCCGACGACCGCGACCACGTGCTCCTCCAGCCCGGCGGCGTGCAGGGTGCGCCGGAAGGTGGGGAGGGTGTCCATCAGGCCGACCTCGGGGTCGACGAGCGCCGTGTCGTGGTACTCCCAGCCGGGCTGCTGCTCCTCGCTGCCGCGGTGGTGGTCGACGGTGACGGCGACGGTCTTCGCGTCGCGGGCGGCGGCGGCCAGCAGGATCGTGGAGCGGCCGCAGTACGTGCCGACCTCCAGCAGGGGCAGGCCCGGGAGGCGGGTGGCGGCGTCGGCGGCGGCCGCGTGGAGGGCGAGGCCCTCGTGGGTGGGCATGAAGCCCTTCGCGGCCTCGAAGGCGGCCAGTGCGTCCGCGGGGACGTCCGCGGGGACGTCTGCGGGGACGTCTGCGGGGGGTGGCGTGCTCATGCCCCCATCGTCCCCCACGCGTGCGGTCCCCGATGCGGGGGGTGCCCCGTGCGGGCCGTTGTTGTGTGCGGGTTGGTTGCGCCTGCGGGCGGCTGCGTCGGGCTGCCCGGTGGGTTGTGTGCGGGTTGTTTGCGCCTGCGGCGGGCGTCCCCCGCCCGCCCTCCCTCCCCCAGCCTTCGGCCGGGGGGACCCCCACAGCGCTCGCGGTTTACCCCGACATCGTTCGGCGCCCGGGTCCGCCGCTCGTCGCTTCCGGGCGCACCCCGCCACACCCCCTCCCGCTGTCGAGGCGCACGACGGCCGGTGGGGGGTGAGTAAGGCACTTGCGGTGACCCCGGACCGCTTTCTTCCGGCCGTCAGCCGCCCACACGACCGAAGGGGGTGTGGCGGGGTGCGCCCATGGAGGTCCCCCCGGCCGATGCTGGGGGAGACGAGCGGTGGGCGCGGTGCCGTATGACGTGGGGCAGCGCCGCGAGCACCGAGGTGGGGGTCCCCCCGGCCGAAGGCTGGGGGCGTACCCCGGCGCGGCACCGACCCCGCAACGACCGCGCGAGGCGGTCACTGACCGCGCCGGGCAATCGGGAGGGAGGGCGGGGGATGCCCGCCGCAGGCGCAGACAACCCGCACACGACAACCGGGCCCTACAGAACGCACCCCGGGCAAAGGGTCAGAGCCACCCGTTGTGGCGGGCCGTGCGCACCGCCTCCGTACGGTTCCGGGTGCCCGTCTTCCCGATGGCGGAGGACAGATAGTTGCGCACCGTCGACTCCGACAGATGCACCCGCGCCGCGATGTCCGCCACCGTCGCCCCGTCCGCGGCCGCGTTGAGCACGTCCTGCTCGCGCGGCGTCAGCGGGCTGGGCCCCGTGCTGAGGGCGGCCGCGGCCAGGGCGGGGTCGATGACGCGGTGCCCGGCGAGGACGCGCCGGATCGCGGCGGCGAGGTCCTCGACGGGGCCGTCCTTGACCAGGAAGCCGGACGCCCCGGCCTCCATGGCGCGGCGCAGGTACCCGGGGCGGCCGAACGTCGTGAGGATGAGCACCTTGCACTGCGGGAGCCGCTCGCGCAGTTCCGCCGCCGCGTCGAGCCCGCTGCGCCCGGGGAGCTCGATGTCGAGCAGGGCGACGTCGGGCCGGGCCTCCAGCGCCGTGGTGACGATCTCGTCCCCGGCGGCGACCTGCGCGACGACCTCGATGTCGTCCTCCAGGTTCAGCAGCAGGGAGAGCGCCCCGCGCATCATGCCCTGGTCCTCGGCCAGCAGGACCTTGATGGGGCTGCTCATGCGGCCTGTTCCTCCTCCACCGGCAGTTCGGCGACGACCCGGAACCCGCCCCGGGGCGCGGGGCCGGTGCCGAGGGAACCGCCGGCCGCGGCCAGCCGCTCCGTGAGGCCCTTAAGGCCGGAGCCCGACCCTACGCCGCGGCCGTCGTCGGTGATCCGCAGGCGTATCCGACCGTCGGCGCCGGCGAGCTCGATGACGCAGGTGGTGGCCCCGCTGTGCCGTACGACGTTGGTCACCCCCTCCCGCACCACCCAGCCGAGGAGGACCTCGGTCTGCGAGGGCAGCGGCGGGCCGGACTCCTTGACGACGGCCTCGATCCCGGCCGCCGTCAGGGCCGAGCGGGCGCGGTCCAGCTCGGTGGAGAGGCTGCCCTCGCGGTAGCCGGTGACGGCCTCGCGGATCTCGGTGAGGGCCTGGCGCCCCACCGCCTCGATGTCGGCGACCTGGGCGAGGGCGGCGTCGAGGTCGCGCGGGGCGAGCCGGCGGGCGGCCTCGGCCTTGACGACGACCACGGAGAGGGTGTGCCCCAGCAGGTCGTGCAGGTCGCGGGAGAAGCGCAGCCGCTCCTCGGCGACGGCGTTGCGGGCCAGCTCCTGGCGGGTGGCGCGCAGCTGGGTCACCGCGTCGAAGAGGGTGAGCATGGCCGCGGTCACCAGGCCGGAGATGAGGCTGCCGTACCCGATGGACACGCCGTCCCAGATGTCGCCGCTGCGCAGCCCGGAGACGATTCCGGCGGACACCGCGAGGGCGACGAGGACGGGACCCATCCGCCGGCCGCGCACCACGATCCCCACGGCCAGGGACAGCAGCGGGAAGAACACCAGCCAGCTGCCGCCGTAGCCGATGGCGAGGGCGTAGGTGACGGCGGCCAGCGCGAGCAGGTACAGCCGGGGCGCCTTCCCGGCCGCGGCGCGCGGGTTGAGGGCGGTGAAGACGACCCCGATGTAGAGGGAGTTGAAGGCCAGCAGGCCGAGGCCGCCGAGCCAGGGGTTGGCGGCCTTGCCCTGCAGGAGGTGGGACAGGGCGCCCACGCCCATCAGCAGCCAGGGCAGGAAGGTGAAGCGGGTCGGGGGCTTGAGGTCCTCGATCTCCTCGGAGGCGGACCGGGTCACCCGCAGGTTCCGCCACTCGCGCCAGATGCGTGCCGGCAGCGGGGGCCGGGATCCCGTCGTGGTCGCCATGGCCGTCGTCTCCTCCTTCTTCTCCACGGTGCCGGTGGGTTTCACGGGGTGCGTGCCGAGCGGCGGTAGGCGTACACGGCGTACGCGCCGAACAGGGCCGTCCAGGCGGCGAGCACGGCGACGGTACCCGCCTGCGGGACCGCGCCGTCGGCGATGCTCCAGCCGAGCTGTCCGAAGCGGTGCGACGGGGTCCACTCGGAGACCGCCCGCAGCCAGCCGGGGAAGACGGACGAGGGGATCCACAGCCCGCCGACGACGGACAGGCCCAGGTTGCAGGCCATGTTCACCACGCCGGTGGTCTGCCCGGACAGCCGGTAGCCGTTGCCGAGGCCGAGCAGGGTGAAGGGGGCGGTGCCGACCCAGAGCAGCCCGCCGACGGCCGCCCACTGCCAGGGCTCGAGTTCGACGCCGTTGACCAGCCCGCCGGCCAGCAGGACGGCCAGGATGGCGGGCAGCACGGTGACCGAGCCGCTGATGCAGCGGCCGGTGACGACCAGCAGCGGGGACATGGGGGTGATCCGCAGCTGGCGCAGCCAGCCGAGGCCCTTGTCCTCCGCGACGCTGGACCCGGTGGACACCGCCGAGCCCAGCGCGCCGTACGCGGCCATGCCGACCATGGAGGCCAGCGCGATGGACTTGTCCTCCTCCGAGCCGCTGACCCCGAGGTTGGTGAAGAGCAGGTACATCATGACGGGCATGCCGACGCCGAAGATCACGAATCCGGCGTCGCGCAGGGTGCGGCGGATCTCCAGCGAGACGTAGGCGAGCAGCATCAGACCTTCTCCTCGGTGAGGGCGGCGGTGTCCGTGGCGGTGGCGGGGGTGGCGTCCTCGGCGGAGGACTGCGAGGTCAGGGAGAGGAACGCGTCCTCGAGGCTGGCGGCGGTCACCGTCAGGCCGCGGACCATGCCGCGGTCGGCGAGGGCGACGACGGTGGCGTCGGAGTCGGCGGAGCGCAGCAGTGCGCGGTCGCCGCGGACCTCCACGGTCACCACCCCGGGCAGTTGCCGCAGGCCCTCGGTGGGCGTCCCGGCCAGGTCGAAGGAGACGAGGTTGCCGCCGACCGCCCGCTTGATGCGCTCGCCGCTGTCGTCGGCGACGACACGGCCGCGGTCGATGACCACGATGCGGTCGGCGTTCTCGTCCGCCTCCTCCAGGTAGTGGGTGGAGAACAGCACGGTGTTGCCGCGGGCCGCGTACGCCCGCATCGAGTCCCAGAACGCGCGCCGGGCCTCGACGTCGAGGGCGGCGGTGGGCTCGTCCAGCACGATGAGCTCGGGGTTGCCGGCCAGGGCCACGGCGAACCGGACCCGCTGCGCCTGGCCGCCGGAGAGCCGGTCGGCGCGGCGGCCGGCGACCTCGGTGAGGCCGGCCAGCTCCAGGGCCTCGGCCACGGGCATGGGGTGGGGGTAGGTGCGCGCCACGAAGGTGAGCAGCTCCCGTACGGTCACGCGGGGGATCGGCCGGCCGTCCTGCAGCATCGCGCCGATCCGGCCCGCCCGGACCGCCGTGTGCGGGGTGGTGCCGAAGAGCCTGACCTCGCCGCTGTCGGGTTCGTTGAGCCCGAGCAGCAGGCTGATCGTGGTGGACTTGCCCGCGCCGTTGCGGCCGAGCAGGGCGACGGACTCCCCCCGCCGGATCTCCAGGTCGACGCCGTCCACCGCGCGTACCGCGCCGAACGTCTTGACGGCCCTGGTGAAACTCACTGTCGTCGTCATGTCACCGACACTAGGGCCGCCGCCCCCCGCGGGGTCAGTGGGGAATGTACGGACCCGGGCAGGACAAATGTCACTACCGGCAGCCGTTCTGACGATGTATCAGCTATTCCCAGCGGCCGGGCGATGCGTTATACATGGGCTGGCTAGAACGCGTTCTAGTGCACGCCCTGGCGGGGCCGACGGTGCGGACGGCCGCGCCAGGGCCCACCGCGCAGCGAAGGAGCCGCCGGACATGCCGATCGACGTCGTCGCCGCCACCTCGGCCGAACCCCGCAGCGCCGAACTCGTCTGGGACCACAGGGACGTCATCCTCTACCACCTGGGCCTCGGCGCGAACACCCTCAACTACGCCCTCGAAGGCTCCGGCCTGCAGGTCCTGCCCAGCTTCGCCACCGTCGCCGGCGGCTCGGTCGCCGCCGGGGAGGCACGGGGCGGGCTGTCCCTGCCCGGCATCGAGATCGACCTCGCCGCCGTCCTGCACGGCGCGCAGCGCATCGAGGTGCACCGCCCGGTCCCCGTCCGCGGCCGGGCGCTGCAGACCTCGCGCGTCGCCGACGTGTACGACAAGGGCAAGGCCGCCGTCATCGTGCTGCGCCGCGAGGTCGCCGACGAGCAGGGGGCGCTGTGGACCTCCGACGCGCAGATCTTCGTCCGCGGCGAGGGCGGCTTCGGCGGCGACCGCGGCCCCTCCGCACGCACCGAGCCGCCCGGACGGGCCCCCGACCGCACCGTCCTGCGTGCCACCCGCGAGGACCAGGCACTGCTCTACCGGCTCTCCGGCGACTGGAACCCGCTGCACGCCGACCCCGAGTTCGCCAAGCACGCCGGCTTCGACCGGCCCATCCTGCACGGCCTGTGCTCCTACGGCATCACGCTCAAGGCCGTCGTCGACACCCTGCTCGGCGACGACGCGGGCCGTGTACGGTCCTGCTCCACCCGCTTCGCCGGGGTCTTCTTCCCCGGCGAGACCCTGCGCATCCGGATGTGGTCCGAACAGGGCCGCGTCCTGGCGTCGGCGACCGCCGTCGAACGGGACCACGCGCCGGTCCTCGCCGACACCGTCGTCGAGTACTCGTAGGCCCCCGAGGGGAGAGGGGAACCCCCATGCGCGCAGCGCTCCTGCAGGAGATCGGCCAGGACAAGCTCGAGGTCGTCGACGACATCGAGGCGGTGGGCTTCGGCCCGGGCAAGGTGCGCATCCGGCTGCGGGCGACCGGGCTGTGCCACTCCGACCTGTCCGCCATGAGCGGCGTCCTGCCGCAGCCCGCGCCCTTCGTCCCCGGCCACGAGGGCGCCGGGGAGATCGTCGAGACCGGCGAGGGCGTCGAGGGCCTCACGGCCGGAGACCGGGTCCTGGTCTGCTGGCTCCCGGCCTGCGGCGCCTGCCCGGCCTGCCGGCGCGGCCAGTCCCACCTGTGCCTGGCCGGCTTCATGAACGCCGGTACGCCCAACTTCCGCCGCCCCGCCGGGGACGTCTTCGGCTTCGCCGGCACCGGCACCTTCGCCGAGGAGGTCGTGGTCTCCGCCTCCTGCGCCGTGCCCATCCCGGACGACCTGCCGTACGAGATCGCCGCCCTCATCGGCTGCGGCGTCACGACCGGCATCGGCGCCGCGCTGAACACCGCGCGGGTCACCCCCGGCTCGTCGGTCGCCGTCATCGGCTGCGGCGGCGTCGGCATCAGCGTCATCCAGGGCGCCCGCGCCTCCGGCGCCTCGGAGATCATCGCCGTCGACCCCGTGGAGTCCCGCCGCGACGCGGCCCTGCGCTTCGGCGCCACCGACGCGGTCGCCCCGGAGGAACTGGCCGACGCCAAGGCCCGGATCACCGGCGGCGAGGGCTTCGACTACGTCTTCGAGGTCGTCGGCCGCAGCGCCACGGCCCGCACGGCCTACGAGACCACCCGCCGCGGCGGGACGCTCTGCGTCGTCGGCGCCGGGGCGATGGACGACCTCCTGCAGATCAACATGTTCGAGCTCTTCTTCGACGAGAAGCGCATCCTGCCCTCGCTGTACGGCGGCGGCGACGTCCTGCGGTCCTACGACCGCGTCATCCGCCTCTGGCGCGCCGGACGCGTGGACCTGGAGGGGCTCATCACCCACCGCGTACGGCTCGACCAGATCAACGAGGCCGTCGACCAGATGCGCAGCGGTGAGGCGCTGCGCACCTGCATCGCGGTCTGACATCAGGGCTGGAGAAGGCATGGGCGTGCTGGACGGCAGGACGGCGATCGTGACGGGGGCCGGCCGCGGCCTGGGCCGTGCGGAGGCGCTGGAACTGGCGCGGCTGGGCGCCAACGTGGTCGTCAACGACTACGGGCAGCCCGGCCGCGACGGCTCCGGCGCGGCGTCGGCGACCCCCGCGGACGAGGTCGTCGCCGAGATCGCCGCCGCCGGCGGCCACGCGGTGGCGCACCACGGGGACGTCGCCGACTTCGGGCAGGCGCAGGAGCTGGTCGGGCTGGCGGTCGGCACGTACGGGGCCCTCGACATCCTGGTCAACAACGCGGGGATCCTGCGGGACCGGATGGTCTTCTCGATGACCGAGGACGAGTGGGACTCCGTCGTCCGGGTCCACCTCAAGGGCCACTTCGCCACCACCCGGTTCGCCGCCGCCCACTGGCGCGAGCGCGCCAAGACGACGGACGCCCCGGTCTACGGCCGGGTCGTCAACACCTCGTCCGAGGCGTTCCTCGCCGGCTCGGCCGGCCAGCCCAACTACGCGGCCGCCAAGGGCGGCATCGTCGGCCTCACCTCGTCGACGGCCGCCGCCCTCGGCAGGTACGGCGTACGCGTCAACGCCATCTGCCCCCGGGCGCGCACGCGGATGACCGAGGACGTCTTCGCGGGCCTCGGGGGGCCCGGGGACGGGCCGGACCCGCTGGGGGTGGAGCATGTCGCCCCGCTCGTCGGCTACTTGGCGTCACCGGCGGCCGACCGGATCACCGGCCAGCTGTTCGTCGTGCACGGCGGGATGGTGGCGGTGATGGACCGCCCCCGCGTCGCGGCGAGGTTCGACACCGCCAAGGAGGCGTTCACCCACGACGAGCTGGACGACCTGCTCACCCCGTACTGGGCGGGCCGTGACCCCGGTGACACCTTCGCCGCCACCGACGTCCTGGCCCTGCGCCACGGGGGCTGAACCGGTCCTTCCGGGCTCCGGGCCCGTCAGACCTCCATGGCGGGGGGCCCGGAGGGGCGGCGGTGGCGGCCGTGCGGCGCCTGGACCACCTGGGCGTTGTCGTCTTGGGCGGAAGCCGTACCGCGGTGGCGGCCGGCGTGCTGGCCCTCGGCGGAACCGTCCTCGAGGCGGGCCTCGGCGTCGGTGTCGTGTCGGGCATCGGACATGAGGAAACTCCCCGTTACTAGCGTGCAAGGTGCGCGGAACGCCGCAGGAGTTTACCGATTCAAGATCCCGTGGCCAGCGGCGCCTTCTGCAAAGGGAGCACAGGGCTGGTCCTGGCCGCCTCCGGGACGTCCGCGGGAGCGCCCTCCGCCAGGCTCCCCAGCGGGGGCGGCACGGGCACCGCGGGCGGCGCCTCGTACTCCACCGTGCCGCACGGGCAGTGCGCGCAGGCGTACGGCAGGCGCAGCACCCCGCGGGCCGACCACAGGCCGGCCCCGGGCAGCCAACCCTCCGGCGCCGACAGCCAGGTGGTACCGCGTTCCCCGGGCCGCCAGACCGCCAGCGAGGTGCCGTGCGGGCCGTCCGCGCGCAGTGCCACCGCGCACGCCTCGGGCATCAGCACCTGGCCGGGCTGCGCCGCGAACGGGGTGAGCAGCGCGTCCGGGACGCGCAGGCACTCGGCGAACCGCAGGGGCCGGCGGCTGCCCAGGACGCCCCAGCCGATGCGGTCCTCGCCGGTGGCGTCGGTGCGCACTATCAGCAGCCCGCTGTCCGGCTCCGCGAGCAGCAACCGGTCGTTGCTCCCCTCGGTGATCTGCAGCAGCGGGCTGACCGCCCCGGCCCGCTCCAGGTCGACGGCGACCGTCTTGACCGTCCCCTCCGCCTCGCGGTCCAGCGCGAGCAGCCGGCCCGCCCGGTCCAGCCACGCGCCGCCCCCGCAGCGGCCCGGGACCTCCGCCAGCCGGCGCGGCCGCAGGTCCCGGTCGTCGTGCACGAGCCACACCGCCGACACCTCGCGCACCGGGTCGTAGGTGAGCGCGTACGCCTCGCCGGAGGCGACCGGGGGCAGCAGCCGCGCCTCCGCGTCCCCGCCCGGCAGCGAGCCGACGAGCAGTTCGCCGGTCCCGGGACCGGTCGGGTAGAGCAGGGCGAGGTCGTACCGGTCGGCGACCCGGCGGCGGATGAGCACGCGGCCGTCGGGCAGCGGCAGGACCTCGGAGCACTGTTCCTCGGGCTGGTTGCCGGGCAGGGGCACGGTGTACGGCTCGGGCCCGCCGAGCGTCCAGCGCTCGGGGTACCAGCCGTCACCCCCGTCGGGTGCCTGGGCCAGGCAGGCGGCGTAGGAGCCGTCCGCGGCGATCGTGAACCCGGCCCGTCGCACGGTGGTGGTCTCGGTGGCGCAGGCTGTCATGGTGTGGCTCACCTCCGGGCCACGACGCTAGTTTTCGCACGCCCGGGCGTCCGACACGAGTTGGTGGTCTTCACACATAAGGGTGGCTCTCGTCCCGTTCCGTCGGACTTCGGATGCTCGGTGTGCTCATGACCAGCCCGGGATTCCGGCCGCCCGCCACCGGCGCGGTAACCTCGACCCGTGCCGAAACTGTCCGACGTCATCGCCGCCCTCGAAGCCCTCTGGCCTCCGGCATGGGCCGAGCAGTGGGATGCCGTCGGCCTCGTCTGCGGGGACCCGGACGCGGAGGTCGGCCGGGTCCTGTTCGCCGTCGACCCGGTCCGGGAGGTCGTCGAGGAGGCGATCGCCACCGGCGCCGACCTTCTGGTCACGCACCACCCGCTCTACCTGCGCGGGACGACGACGGTCGCGGCGACCGGCTTCAAGGGCCGCGTCGTGCACACCCTGATCAAGAACGACGTCGCGCTGCACGTGGCGCACACCAACGCCGACCGGGCCGATCCCGGGGTCTCCGACGCCCTCGCCGAGGCCGTCGGCCTGCGGGTCACCGGACCCCTCGTGCCCGACCCCGCCGACCCGGCCGGCCGCCGCGGCCTCGGCCGGATCGGCGAACTGCCCGAGCCGATGACGCTGGCGGAGTTCGCCCGCCGTGCGGCGGCCGGCCTGCCGGCCACCGCGACCGGACTGCGCGTCGCGGGCGACCCGGAGCGGCAGGTCCGCACCGTGGCGGTGTGCGGCGGCTCCGGCGACAGTCTCTTCGAGGACGTACGCAGGGCCGGGGCGGACGTCTACCTCACCGCCGACCTGCGCCACCACCCGGCGTCCGAGGCGCAGCAGGCGGGTCCGCCCGCGCTCGTCGACGCCGCCCACTGGGCCACCGAATGGCCCTGGTGCGAACAGGCCGCGCGCCGGCTCGACGAGGTCTGCGAACGGCACGGCTGGGCACTGCGCACGTACGTTTCGCGCGCCGTCACCGACCCGTGGACGGCCCACGCCCCGGCACTTCCCCTTGACGAACCCACGACCTCAGGAGCCCCCCGCTGAAAGCCGCGCCCGCAGACCAGATCCGACTGCTTGAGGTCCAGGCCCTCGACGCGCGCCTCGCGCAGCTGGACCACAAGCGCATCAACCTTCCCGAGCACGCGGAGATCGAGCGCCTGAACTCCGACGTGACCCAGCTGCGCGACCTGCTGGTCGCCGCCCAGACCGAGGAGAGCGACACCGCCCGCGAGCAGACCAAGGCCGAGCAGGACGTGGACCAGGTGCGCAAGCGTGCCGTCCGCGACCAGGAGCGGCTGGACTCCGGCGCGGTCTCCTCCCCAAAGGACCTGGAGAACCTGCAGCGCGAGATCACCTCGCTCGCCAAGCGGCAGAGCGACCTCGAGGACGTCGTCCTGGAGGTCATGGAGCGCCGTGAGGGCCTGCAGGAGCGGGTCCAGGAGCTGACCGGGCGCCTGGAGTCCGTGCAGGCCAAGGCCGGCGAGTCCACGGAGCGCCGCAACGTGGTGCTGCAGGAGATCGACGCCGAGGGCTCCACGGTCACCAAGGAGCGCGAGATCATCGCCGGTTCGGTCCCCGCCGACCTGCTGAAGCTCTACGACAAGCTGCGCGGCCAGTCCGGCGGCGTCGGCGCCGCCCGGCTCTACCAGAAGCGCTGCGAGGGCTGCCGGCTGGAGCTGAACATCACCGAGCTCAACGAGGTGCGGGCGGCCGCCGCCGACGAGGTCGTGCGCTGCGAGAACTGCCGCCGCATCCTCGTCCGCACCCCCGAGTCGGGCCTGTAATGGTCCGTACGTTGGTGGTGGAGGCCGACGGTGGGTCCCGGGGCAACCCGGGACCGGCCGGGTACGGCGCCGTCGTCTGCGACGGCGCCACGGGTGAAGTGCTCGCCGAGGCCGCCGAGTTCATCGGCAGGCACACCAACAACGTCGCCGAGTACCGGGGCCTGATCGCCGGGCTGCGCGCCGCGCACGCGATCGACCCGCAGGCCCGGGTACGGGTGCGGATGGACTCCAAGCTGGTCGTCGAGCAGATGTCCGGCCGCTGGAAGATCAAGCACCCGGACATGCGGCCGCTGGCCGCCGAGGCGAAGACCGTCCTGCCGGCCGAGCAGGTCAGCTACGAGTGGATCCCGCGCGAGAAGAACAAGCACGCCGACCGGCTCGCCAACGAGGCGATGGACGCCGGCAAGCGCGGCAAGCAGTGGGAGCCCGGCCGCTCCGCCGCCGCGCTGGTCACCCCCGCCACCGAGCCGGAGCCGGTGGACGAGGCCGTGGACGAGGCCCCCAAGGCCCCGCCCGTCGGCTGGGCGGCGGCGGCCGACCTCGGCACGCCCACCACGTTCGTCCTGCTGCGGCACGGCGAGACCCCGCTCACCGCGGACAAGCGCTTCTCCGGCAGCGGCGGCGACGACCCGGAACTCTCGGAGAAGGGACTCTGGCAGGCCCGGCGGGCCGCCGACGCCCTCGCCGCCCGCGGCACCGTCCAGGCCGTCGTCACCTCGCCGCTGGCGCGCTGCCGGCAGACCGCGCAGGCCGTCGCGGACCGGCTCGGCCTCGACGTACGCGTCGACGAGGGGCTGCGTGAGACCGACTTCGGCGCCTGGGAGGGGCTCACCTTCGCCGAGGTGAAGGAGCGTTACCCGGACGAACTCGACGCCTGGCTCGGCTCGGCCAAGGCCGCCCCGCCCGGCGGGGAGAGCTTCGCCGCCGTCGCCCGCCGGGTCTCCCTCGCCCGGGACAAACTCCTCGCCCGTCACCCCGGCCGCACGGTCCTGCTGGTCACCCACGTCACCCCGATCAAGACCCTGGTCCGGCTGGCCCTGGGCGCCCCGCCGGAGTCGCTGTTCCGGATGGAGCTGTCGCCGGCGGCACTGTCGGCGGTGGCGTACTACGGGGACGGGAACGCGTCGCTGCGGCTGCTCAACGACACGTCACACCTGCGCTGACGGCGCGGGCCGCGCCGTTGCCCGCAGTCCGGCCGCCTCGCGGGCGAGCCGCTCCACCCGGTCCCAGTCGTGGTCCCGCAGGGCGTCCTGCGGGACCATCCAACTGCCGCCCACGCAGGCGACGTTGGGCAGCGCCAGATACGCCGGCGCGCGCTCCGCGTCGATGCCGCCGGTCGGGCAGAACCGGACGCCCGGCAGCGGGGCGGCCAGCGCCCTGAGGTACGCCGTGCCACCGGCCGCCTCCGCGGGGAAGAACTTCAGCTCCGTCACACCGCGTTCGGCCAGGGCGACCACCTCGGAGGCGGTCGACACGCCGGGCAGGAACGGCAGCCCGGACGCGGTCATCGCGTCGAGCAGGCCCGCCGTCCACCCCGGGCTCACCAGGAACCGCGCCCCGGCCCGCGCCGCCGCCCCCACCTGCTCCGCCCGCACCACGGTCCCGGCCCCCACGACCGCCTCGGGCACCTCGCGGGCCGCCGCGGCGATCGCCTCCAGCGCGGTGGGCGTCCGCAGCGTGATCTCCACCGCGGTCAACCCCCCGCGAACCAGCGCCCGGACGAGCGGGACCGCGTCGGCGGGGTCGTCCAGCGTGAGGACGGGGATCACGGGGGCGGCGGGGGCGAGGTTCAGCACCGTGGCATCGTGGCGCCCCCGTGCGTCCCCCGCAACGCGCGTTGCGGCCTGTGCAACGGGGTGCCCCTTGCGGCCTGTTGTTGTGTGCGGGTTGTTTGCGCCTGCGGCGGGCATCCCCCGCCCTCCCTCCCTCCCCCAGCCTTCGGCCGGGGGGACCCCCACCCGGCGCGGTCAGTGCGGGCCTGCGCGCGTGCGTGGTGGGCCGGGGGCGGGGCCTGCGGGGCTGGGCATTCTGGACCGCATATTTATGTGCATGACGGGCGGTCCAGATCGGTGCCGTCTGTGCCGCACAACAAATACACGTCAGCGTCCAGAACGCCCACCCTCCCCCAGCCTTCGGCCGGGGGTGCCCCCAACTCCCCCGCCCCCTCCCTATCGCGGGCGACCAACGACCTGTGGGGGGTCAGTAGAGCACTTGCGGCAACCCCGGACCGCTCTCTGACCCCCTCCGGCCGTCATGCGCCCACACGACCGGAGGGGGTGTGGCGGGGTGCGCCCATGGGGGTCCCCCCGGCCGAAGGCTGGGGGAGGGAGGGCGGCGGGGAAACAGCCCGCCGCAGGCGCAGACAACCCGCACACGACAACCCACCCGCACAAGAACTCAGTGGACGTCCGACACGAGGACGTCGAGGCGCCCGGGCCCGGGCACCTCCACCGTGAAGCCCAGGTCGCGCAGGGCCGTGACGAGCGCGTCGGGGTTCTTGGGGCGCGCCCCGGACTCCAGGAGGGCCCGCACGATCCGCCCCTTGGTCGCCTTGTTGAAGTGGCTGACGACCTTCCGCGTCTCCGCCTGCACCACCCGCACCGTCGCCGTGCGCCCCGCGAGCGCGCTGCGCGGGGCCGGTTTCCACGCCGCCCCGTACGCAGAGGACCGCAGGTCCAGGAGCAGGCCCCCGCCCGCGGCCTCCGCGGCGCCCGGGAGGGCCTCGGCGAGGTGCGTGCGCCAGTACGTGGCGAGCGACCCGAGGGCCGGCAGCTTCACGCCCATCGAGCAGCGGTACGCGGGGATCGCGTCCCGGACGCCGACCGCGCCCCACAGCCCGGAGAAGACCAGCAGCGAGCGGGCGGCCCGGCGCCGGGCGGCGGCGTCCAGGGTGTCCAGGCCGAGGGCGTCGTAGAGCACGCCGGTGTAGATCTCGCCCGCGGGCCGGGTCCGCGCGTCGCGCAGCCCCGCGTTGCGGGCGATCTCGCCGCGCAGTCCGGGGCTGAGCCCGAGCACGTCCGCCGCCTTGTCCTCGTCGCCGCCCGCGCAGAGCCCGACGAGCTCGTCCAGCACCGTCGCGCGGGCCGTGGTGAGCCCGGGCAGGGAGAGGGAGCCCAGGTCGACGGCGGGGCCGGTGCCGTCGGTGGCCTTGCCCTCGGACGGCGGTAGCAGGACGAGCACAGTTGTTCTCCTTCACGTTTCCCCGGTGCAGTGCAGCCTACGACCGCCCGACTTAGGCTCGCTCCATGCCTCGTCGCCCCCTGCGCGTCACCACCGCCGACGGAGTCCGCTTGAGGTCCGCGCTGGACGCGCTCCGCGCGGACCTGCACGTGCGGCGGGACTTCCCGGCGAACGTGCTCGCGGAGGCCGAGGAGGCGGCGCGCGATCCCCGGCTGCCCGGGTACGACGCCACCGACGTGCCGTTCTTCACCGTCGACCCGCCCGGGTCGCTCGACCTGGACCAGGCGATGCACCCGGCCGTCCGCGAGGGCGGCCGCGGCTACCGGGTGTCGTACGCGATCGCCGACGTCGCCGCCTTCGTCACGCCCGGCGGCGCGCTGGACGCCGAGGCGCACCGGCGCGTGCAGACCCTGTACTTCCCCGACGTCCGGGTGCCCCTGCACCCGCCGGTGCTCGCCGAGGGGGCGGCCAGCCTGCTGGCCGGGCAGGACCGGCCCGCCGTGCTGTGGCGGATCGACCTCGACGCGGACGGCGCGGTCACCGACGTCGACGTCCGCCGGGCGCTCGTCCGCAGCCGCGCCCGGCTGGACTACGCGGGCGTGCAGCACGCGATCGACGCCGGCTCCGCCGAGGAGCCCGTGGCGCTGCTCCGTACCGTCGGCCGGCTGCGCGAGGAGCAGGAGAGGGCACGTGGTGGCATCTCCCTGAACGTGCCCGAGCAGGAGGTCGTGGAGCTCGACGGCGGCTACGCCCTGCGGTACCGGGCGCCGCGTCCCGTCGACGCCTGGAACGCCCAGATATCCCTGCTCACGGGCATGGTCGCGGCAGGCGTCATGATCCGCTCCGGCACCGGCATCCTCCGTACGCTCCCGCTCGCCCCGCACGGGGAGGTGGCCAGGCTGCGCAGGGTCGCCGCGGCGCTGCGCATCGACTGGCCGCACATGACCTCGTACGCCGAGCTCGTCCGCACCCTGGACCCGGAGCGCACCACCCACGCGGCGTTCCTGCACGAGGCGACGAGCCTGTTCCGCGGCGCCGACTACACGCCCTTCTGGCCCGACCACCCCGCCGAGCCGGCCGTGCACGCCGCCGTCGCCGAGGCGTACACGCACTGCACCGCGCCCCTGCGGCGCCTCGTCGACCGCTACGCCGCCGAGTTCTGCCTGGCCGCGGTGGCCGGCCAGGAGCCGCCGGAGTGGGTCGCGGCGGCGTTCCGGGACCTGCCCCGCGACATGCGCGGCGGATCGCACTTCGCGGCCACCATCGAGAGCGCCTCCCTCGACCTCGTCGAGGCGGCCCTGCTCAAGGACCGCGTCGGCGAGGTCTTCGACGCCTACGTCATCGACATCAAGGACTCCGACCCGACCTCCGGCACGGTCCACCTGCGTGACCCGGCCGTCGTCGCCCGCGTCCGCGGTGGCACCTCCCCCCTCCCGCTCGGCGAGCCGCTCCCGGTCCGCCTGACGCAGGCCGACCCCGGCCGCCACACCGTGCTTTTCACCCCGGCGTGATCGGCCGGTAGCATGGTCGCCACGGCAGACGAGCCGAGCGGGCGGCCGCGTCAGGACCCTGGTCCTGCCGAGGAACGTCCGGGCTCCACAGGGCAGGGTGGTGGGTAACGCCCACCCGGGGTGACCCGCGGGACAGTGCCACAGAAAACAGACCGCCGGGACCGCAAGGCTCCCGGTAAGGGTGAAACGGTGGTGTAAGAGACCACCAGTGCCCAGGGTGACCTGGGCAGCTAGGTAAACCCCACCCGGAGCAAGGTCAAAAGGGGCCGTCGTGAGACGGCCCTGCGCGGACGATCGAGGGTGCCCGCCCGAGTCCGCGGGTAGACCGCACGAGGCCGGCGGCAACGCCGGTCCTAGATGGATGGCCGTCGCCCGGCCGGCCGCGAGGCCGACCGGGGACAGAACCCGGCGTACAGCTCGACTCGTCTGCCTCACCCGCCGCCGGCCTCGGCCGGCAGCGCCGCGCACTCCGCGGCCAGCCGTGCCATCCCGTACTCCTCCGCGACCGCGCGGGCCGAGCGCAGCAGGCGCGGTGCCTCCGCGGCGGCGTCCGGGCGGCCGGAGGCGCGCAGGGCGCGGGCCTGCCACAGGCGGAGCCGGGCGAGCTGCGGGGCGGAGGTACGCGCCGGGGTGGCCGCCAGGCGGAAGTGCGCGAGGGCGGCGTCCGGTTCCCCGGCGGTCAGGGCGAGCACACCGCATGCCTGGGCCGTGGGCGCGACCAGCACCGTGGGCCAGCCGGCCAGGGCGATGCCGGTGCCGTTGTGCGGGGCCAGCCGTTCGCGCAGCCGGGCCACCAGGGGCCGCAGCTCGGCCTGGTCGCCGATCGCGGCGCAGGCCTCGGCGAGCAGGGCGAGCGTGGGCACCGCCCAGCCGTGCGGGGGCAGGGCGCGGAAGCCGTCGGTGTCGTCGGCGAAGGCCTGCAGCAGGTCGGCGGCCTGGTCCCGGGCGCCGGTCTCGCACAGGGCGAGGACGAGCCCCGCCCGCCAGACCGGGAAGTAGCCGTGCTCCTGCACGTCGTCGGCGAGGCCGCCCGCGAACAGTTCCTGCATCCGGCCCTGCTCGCGCAGCAGCCAGTACGCCTGGCCCATCCGGGTCTGCCGGAAGTTGCCGGCCGGCACGTCCAGGTCGGCGGCGAGCCGGTCGGCGTACTCGGCGGACTCCCGCAGGATCCAGTCCGCCGCGGCCGTGAACCGGCCGCGCCACAGGTCGAGCGTGGTGTCGAGGGTGCGCTGCTGCCAGCGGGCCAGTTCGCTGCGGCTCGCGGCGGCGTGCCTGCGGTGCTCCTGGGCCGTGGACAGCGCCGGGTACACCCGGCCCATGCGCAGCTGGTCCACGGCCAGCCCCATCAGCGCCTCGCCCCGGAAGTGCGCGGAGCCGTGGCGTACGGCGGCGTCGCGCAGCCGCTCCGACAGCGCCAGGGAGGCGGCGGCCGGCGCGAAGTCGTACAGGCCCCAGCGGCACTCGGTCAGCACTTCGCAGCGCACCTCCTCGCCGACGCCGGAGGCGTCCGCGGTGTCCGCGGTGTCCGCGCGTTCCAGGCCGCGCAGCGTGTGCCGGGCCAGGGCCGCGCCGCTGTCCGGGCCGGCCTGGGGCACGGCGGTGTCCGCGCTGACGGCCATGGAGAGCTTCTTCGCCCGATGCGCGTTGAGCTGCAGGCGCAGCGCGCCGGCCTCGGGACCGGGGTCGTCGCGCAGGGCGGCCAGGCTGTCGCCGATCAGGTGCAGCAGCTCCCGGTCGACCTGGCCCGGGTCCGACCAGCGGCGGCAGATCCGCACCACGGCCAGGGCCCGGGCGCGCGGCCGCCCCTCGGCCAGCCGGTGCGCCTCCCGGTAGCAGCGGTCCGCCTCGCGCATCCGGCCCGCGGCGTGCCGCAGGTCGCCGCGCCGGACGAGCCGATCGAACTCCTCGCCGTACCCGGAGGCCAGGGCGGGGACGTCGGACGGCACGGGCGCGGCACGGTCGACCAGCTTGGACGCCGTACGGACCGGACCGCGGACCCCGTCGCGCTCCTTGCCGCCGCGGGGCTCGCGGGCGGGCCGCGGCCGCGGGGCGAGGCTCAGCAGTTCGCCCCCGGCATCGAGGAAGTGGTCGCACCTCTCGGCCAGTTCGTACGTCGGCCGGCGCATGCCGTTCTCGACCCGGCTCAGGAAGCTGCGACTGCAGGGCACGCGCTCCGCCAGTTCGCCCAGCGACTTGCCGGCCGCCTGGCGCCTGCGGCGCAACTCCCGCCCGAAGCCGTTCTGTTCCGCCTCCAAGGGCCCCCTCCGTTCCCGTCGCCCGGTCCCTGCCCGGGTGTTGCCAAATATGCCCTGGCAACACCCGGGCCCTCCGGATAACTGCGGAATTGGGACAGCCTGTCAGGTGCGGGGCGGGTACGGACGCCCCATGACCGGGGGGAGTTGACCGATGAGCGGCTTCGACACGTCGGGGGCGGGCAGGCCGAAGGTGGTGGCCGCCGTCGACTTCGGCACGCACGGCACCGGCTTCGCCTGGGCCGTGGTGACCCCGCTGAACGACGATCCGCAGTCCCGGCGGATCACCTTCTACAGCCGGTTCCCCGAGCACCGCGTGGACTACCCGAAGAACCTGACCGCGCTGCTCGTCGACGCGGACGGCACCACGGTGGCCTGGGGCCACAAGGCGCGCAAGCAGTGGTCGGAGGCCTCCGACAGCGGCCGGACGGACGGCCTGGGCTACGCCTACGCGTTCAAGATGGCGCTCAAGGACGACGGCGGCCCGGTGGACATGCCGACCACCGGCGGCATCGTCGACCTCGGCGACCGCGGCCGGGTGCGCGAGCTGATCACGGCCTACCTGCGGGAGATCAGGGAACTGGCGGTCGCCCAGATCAAGGACGCGGGCTACGCCGAGCGGGAGATCCGCTGGTGCATCACCGTCCCGGCGATCTGGGACGACGAGGACCGGGCCGCGATGCGGCGCGCGGCGGTGGACGCCGGCTTCCCCGACGACCCGGAGCGGCTGCTGCCGTCCATCGAGCCGGAGGCCGCGGCGCTCTACTGCTACCTGCGGATGGCCGACCTGACCGACGGCACCGGCATGCGCGACCGGCTGCAGCTCAACGTGGACGGCTTCCGCTTCATGGTCGTCGACTGCGGCGGCGGCACCGTGGACATCACGGCGTACGAGACCTCCAGCGACGCGGCCGAGCTCATCGCGCTCCGCGAGATCGGCGTGGCCACCGGTGGCCGGCTCGGCTCGGAGTACGTCAACCAGGCCTTCCGCGAGCAGGCCCTGGGCAAGCGACTGGGGCCCGAGCTGCTGAGGCGGCTGGAGCGGGAGCACTCGGGGGACCTGCTGGAGCTGTCCGAGCAATGGGAGCGGGCCAAGACCACCGCGGAGGTCGAGTGGGACGAGGACGGCACCCCGCACATCATGGACACCGTCCGGATCGACCTGCCCGTCACCGTCTGGCAGTTGCTGGACGAGGGGAGCCGGGCCCGGCTGACGGAGGAGGCGGGAGGCCGTCCGCAGCGGATGGTGCTGGCGCCGGAGGAGGTGGAGGTCCTCCTGGACAGCGTGGTCGAGGGCATCCTGGACAAGGTCGAGGAGCAGCTGGCCGCCATCCGCCGCACCAGCGGCGAGGCCGCGGGCGCGGGCGCCACGGGGTCGGAGACCCTGGTGCTGGTCGGCGGGTTCGCCAAGTCCCAGTGGCTGCGGGAGCGCATGCACCGGCACTTCGGCTCCCGGCACCGCATCCTGGTGCCGCCGGACCCGGCGCTGGCGGTGCTGGAGGGTGCCACCCACTTCGCCTACAACCCGCGGGTGTTCCTGTCCCGGCAGGCCAAGTACACCTACGGCTTCGAGACCTCCAAGCTGTTCGAGGAGAGCGTCGACTCGCCGATGCGGATGTTCCGCGACGACGACGGCGACATCCTCTGCGTGGGCCGCTTCGCCGTGGCCGTGCGGCGGCTGGACAGCGTGCGGGTGAAGGACGCCTTCCCGTTCACCATCCTGCCCACCCGGGAGGACCAGACCGAGATCGAGCTGCGGGTCTACCGCACCGTCAAGGCCGAGCCCCGCTACGTGGACGAGGACGGCTGCGAGGAGATCGGCCGCCTCACCGTCGACATCGGGGAGACCGCGGGGCGGCCGCTGCGGGAGCGGCCGATCCGGCTGCTGTTCTACTTCGGCCGCTCCGAGATCGAGGTGGAGGCCTTCGACCCGGCGACCGGCGGCAGTCACAAGGTCCGCGTCGACTTCGACCGCATGTAGGGGCGACGGCAGATGAGCGGTGCGGACCACAGGGAAGAACGCGCCGAGGACGAGGGGGAGAACATGTTCGGTTGGTTCCGGAAGGCGGAGCCAGCGCCCGGCGGCGACCGCGACGGCGACGACGGCCACGACGGTGGCGGTGACGGCGGCGGTGACGGCACGGCGGAGCGCGAGCCGCGGGCGCCGCGGCGTGAGGCGGAGCGGCGTACGCCGCCTCGGACGGGGGCGGCGACGGGGGCAGGCTCCGGGGCGGCACCCGGCAGGGCCCCCGCGACGGTGACCGTGCCGCGCGCCGAGTGGGAGCGGCTGTCCGCGGCGCTGGACCGGATCGCCGAACTGGACAAGCTGGAGGGCCGGCTGACCGCGCTGGAGCAGGACGCCGCACGCCGCGAGGCCCGGCTCGGGGCCCGCATCGGCGCCCTGACCGGGCTCCCCGGCCGGGCCGAGCGCGCCGAGGCCGCGCTGGAGGAGCTGGCCGTGCGCGCGGAGGCGGGACTGAGCCGGATCGACGGGCTGTCGCGCCTGCACGACGCGCTCTCCGTACGCCTGGGCGCGACCGAGGCGGCGGCGGAGGCCGCGGCCCGCAGGCTCGCGGAGCACGACGAGGTGCTGGACCTCATGCGGGCCGGCCAGGTCAGCGAGCGCACCGACCTGACCGACGAACGGGCCCTGAGCCACTACGCGTTCGCCGACCGGCTCAAGGCGCTGTTCACCCAGCGCCTCCCCGAGGTGATCGGCCCGCGCACCGCCACCGACGGCGGCGACGACGTGGTGCTGCGGGAGGCCGAACTGGTACGGCAGATGTGCGGCGCGCTCTTCGGCACCGGCACCGGCGAGCCGGACCTGGCGGAGCTGAACCGGATCGTCACCGACGGCGGCCGGATCGAGCCGGACCGGCGCGGCCGCAGGCTGCTGGACCGGGTCGGCCAGGAGGCCGCCGACCTGCTGCAGTCGATGGCCGCCAGCGGCCACCCCACGGAGTTCGTCTTCGACCTGCCCGCCGGCACCGTCGCCGACCCCGACCGGCACATCCTGTGGCCGACCTGTGAGCCGGGGCGGCCCGTGGCGTTCGTGGTGTGCCCCGCCTACCGCGCGGCGGGACTGCGCGTCCTGGAACCCACGGTGTTCGCCCTGCGCGGCGGGAAGGACTGACCCGCCGTGCGCGACGTCGACCTGCGGGAACTGCGCAGGCGCATCCCGATCGCGGGCAACCGGGCGCTGGCCGAGATCGTGGACGGCCTGGAGACGGCGGAGAACCTGACCGCCGCCCGGGTGGAGCACGGCTTCTTCAGCCGGGTCATCCTGGGGTGGAACCGCAAGGACCGGCAGCGCGCCCTGGAGTCCCAGGCCGCGCTCGCCCTCACCCAGCGCCGGATGGTGGCCTGGGCCCAGGAGACCGCCCGGCACCTCGCGTTCACCGACCTCACGGTGGGCCTGCTCGCCATGGAGGTCGAGCAGCTCCAGGACAGCGTGCTGGAACTGCACGAGGCGAACCGCCAGGCGTTCCGGGAGATCCGCGAACTCGCCGCCGTCCTGGCCGAGTTCATCGACGTCGTGGACCGCCGGTTCGCCGAGATCGACGAACGCCTCGACGGGCACGAGCGGATCCTGGACACCCACGCCCGCGCCCTGCTGGAACTGGACCGGCGGGTGCTCGCCACCGAGCTGTGGCAGTCGGCCTGGGCCGACGGCGACACGGCGGTACGGCGCTGGCGCCACCAGGGCGCGTACGCCGGACTGCCCTGGCCGTGCCAGGTGCTGCTGCTGGCCCGGGAGTGCGCGACCGGACGGCAGGGGCTGCACGAGTTCGTCACGGGCGACGAGGGGTGGCGGGAGCGCCTGGCCGACGACGTCCTCGCCGACCCGCGCGCGGCCGCGGCGGCGCAGGCCTACTGGCCTGCCAGGCCGGTGGCGGAACCCGGGCCGGGGACGCCTCCGGCACCCTCCTACCGCGCGGTCGAGGAGGCCGGAGGCCGTCCGCCGGGTCCGCGTCCGGCGTCCGGCGGCCGCACCCCGGCGGCCGATCCGCTCCCCGTGCCGCACCGCAGGCCGGTGCGGTCCCTGCTGGAGCGGATCCTTGCCGACATGCCGGACCCCGACGAGCGGCGGATGGTCGCGGAGGTCGCGGGCATCGGCCTGTCCGCGCGGCTGCGCCCGCCGCACCGCCCGATCGGCTACGCCGTCGCCCGCGCGCTGGACCTGTCCACCCGGCCGCCCGCGCGCCGTCCGGACGACCCGGCCCGCGTGGCCGTCGAGGACGCCCGCCGCGACTGCGGCCACGTACCCGCGGTGACCCACGAGGAGTTCGTCCGCGGCGTCATCCACGAGCAGGCCGACGCCGCCCGCCAGGCGCGCGCCGCGCTGCGCACCGAGACCGAGAAGCGACGGGGGACGGGGGAAGGGGGAGGGCCCGATGCCTGAGCACCAGGGGGAGGTCCGGGGGGTGGGGGGCGTGGGGCCCGCCGGACCCGGTCCGGGCATCGGGCCCGACGACGGGGGCGGTCCCGTGCCGGACCGCTTCGGGGACCTGCGGCGGCGTGCCGCGGGCATCGGTTCCGGGCCGCTGCCGGAGTACGGCGCGGCGGCAGGCCCGGGCACGGGGGCGGTACCGGCCCCGGACCGGTGGGAGACCGCACAGGGGACGGCCTCGCACCGGTTCGGGCTGGTACTGGCGGGGGGCGCCGCCAAGGGCGCCTACCAGGTGGGCGCGGTCGAGTGCCTGGCCCACCACGGCGCGCGGATCACCGCCATCGCCGGGACCAGCATCGGGGCCCTCAACGGGGTCGCGCTGGCCGGCGCGCCGAACCTGCGGGAGGGGGCGGCGCGCCTGGCGGAGCTGTGGCGCGACTTCACCTCCCGCATGGGCGACGCCCCGTTCGGCACCCGTGCCGTCGCGGACGGGGCCGTCTCCGAGTCCCTGCTGCAGAGGTTCGGCAACCTCGCGCCCCGGGTCGTCCGCCTCCTCGGCGCGCACGGCGACCTGGAGCGGCTCGCCGACCGAGCGATCGACGCGGCCGCGCTGCGACGCCCCGCGGCCGTCACCATGCGGGTCGCGGCGTACCCCGTCCTGGCCCCGCACCCGCTGCCGCACCTGCGGGCCGGCCAGATGGCGGCCGAATGGCTGGCCGGACTCCTCGGCAGCCGCTCGCGGATCCTCCACCTCAACGGCCTGGAGCACGCGGAGATCAAGGAGGCCGTGCTGGGCAGCGCCGCGCTGCCGTTCCTGTTCGCGCCGCGCCAGGTCGCGGGGGAGTACTACCGCGACGGCATGCTCGGCCGGGACAACACGCCCATCCGCGCGCTGGCCGACCTCGACCACTGCGACATCGTCATCGTCGTCCAGCTCGCCCCGGGCGAGACCGTGCGGCAGATCGAGCACCCCGGGCTGACCCTGCTGCGCGTCCGCCCGTCCCGCCCGCTCACCCCCGAGGGCACCCTGGGCACACCCAGCGGACTGCTGGACTTCTCGCCAGCCGCCTTCGAGCGGCTGCGGTCCCGCGGCTACGAGGACACCGAGCGCCTGCTCGCCAGGACCGCCGGCCTGCTCGGCGCGGCGCACGAGGTGCGCGTGGCCGAGGAGTTCATGGCCGACGCGGTCCAGCGCGTCATCGACAAGGGCCGCCGGCTGCGCGGCGGTCCGTGAGGCGGCCGGTATCGGCGGGGCGTCGTCGCCGGGCCGCGGTGACTCAGCGGGCCCCGGCGGCGCGGCCGCGGGCCCGCCGGCCGCGCTTGCGCCCGCCCGTCGGCCACAGGCGCGGCCGGCGCCGTGAGGCGACGTCCTCGGTCCAGCCGACCAGCAGGACGGCGGCGCCGATGAGCGGCCAGACGACGAGGAACTGGAACCAGGTCGCGTCGAGAGGGAGATGGGCCTCGAAGAAGGGCACGTCCCACATCAGGTCGATCAGCGGGACGCTGGCGAAGAGCGCGACCTCGTGCCACAGGTAGACGGTGACGGCGCGGGCGTTGAGCAGTCCGACGGCGCCGTCGGCGACGGGCAGGCGGCCCATCCGGCGCGGGCGGAAGCGCAGCAGCAGGAGGACGAAACCGGCAGACCACAGTGCCTGGGCCAGGGGGATCTCACCGAGGTCGATGCCCTCGTCGGTGGGGTGGGTGTACGCGAACCAGCCGCCCGCGGCGAGGCAGAGCGCGGCCGAGGCGACCACGGTGCGGGCCCGCAGGGCGTCCAGCAGGCCGTCGCGGTGCGCGAATCCGAGCAGCCAGCAGGCGGCGAAGGTGACGAGGTCGACCACCGGCGTGAGGGCCGGCTCGGCGAGCGGCAGCCGGTCGTACTGGGCGAGGACGACCAGTGCGCCGCAGGCGGCCAGGCACGAGCGCGGCGCGGCCCGGAAGGCCTTGAGCAGCCACGGGGAGAGCAGGACGAGCCACAGGTAGGTGCGGATGTACCAGAGCGGGGCGATGATCTGCTCGGCCCAGGCGGTGCCGGGCGGGTCCGCCAGCGGCAGGATCCACAGCAGCATCCGGTGCCAGGAGTGCGGCCGCCAGCCGTGGAGCAGCATCAGGACGGTCACGGCGGCGGCGAACAGCCAGAAGGGCACCAGCAGCCGCCGCAGCCGGCCGCGCACCACGGACAGCGCGGGCCGCTGCAGCGAGTGCGCGGCCAGCGACCCGGCCAGGGCGAACATGATGCCGATGGACGGGAGGAGCAGGGTCAGCCAGGCCCAGCCGAAGGTGTGGTAGACGACCACCCGTACCAGGGCGAGGGCGCGCAGCAGGTCGAGGTAGCGGTCCCGGCCGCCGCCCCCGCCCCCGGTGGACGGGGCGGGGGCGGGGGCGGCGGGGGTGGAGCTGCGCGGCCCCGGTATGGGCGTCCCTGCGCCGTCCGCGGGCCGGGGCGGAGCCGCCGGGGCTCCCGCCTCACGTGCTTCGGACATGGGGCAACTCCTCGGGAGAATACGGGTGTTCAGACGCGGCCGGCGGTGCCGCTGCCGACGGTCGGCGCACCGACCTCGCCGGTGCGCCGCAGTTTGTGCCAGCCCAGCCGGCTGCCGTTGACGGCCGTCACGCAGGACTGCAGCAGCACCAGGTACATCAACTGCCGGTACAGCACCTGCTGGAGGGGCAGCGGCCACAGGTCCCGCAGCGGTTCGCCGTCCAGCCGGAAGGCGTACGCCGCGCACGCGGCCTGCACAGCGAGCACGCCCGCCCACGCGAGCGCGGTGCGAAACGGGTCCATGAAGACCAGCCCGTAGATCGCGAACACGTCGATGAGCGGGGCCAGCAGCGGCGCGAGCACCTGGAAGAGGACGACGAGCGGCAGCCCGACCCGGCCGAAGCGGCCGGAGTGCCCGCGGTCCAGCACGGCGCCGCGGTGCTTCCACATCGCCTGCATGGTGCCGTAGCTCCAGCGGTAGCGCTGCTTCCACAACTGCCGGACCGAGGAGGGCGCCTCGGTCCAGGCGCGGGCGCGCTCGGCGTACACCACGTGCCAGCCGGCCCGGTGCAGCGCCATCGTGACGTCCGTGTCCTCGGCGAGGGTCTCGTCGCTCATGCCGCCGACGTCGCGGAGCGCGTCCCGCCGGAAGGCGCCGCACGCGCCGGGGATGGTGGGCATGCAGCGCAACAGGTCGTACATGCGCCGGTCGAGGTTGAAGCCCATCACGTACTCGATGTGCTGCCAGCGCCCGATCATCCGGGTGCGGTTGCCGACCTTGGCGTTGCCCGCGACCGCGCCGACCCGCGGGTCGCCGAAGGGCTGCACCAGTTCGCGGACGGTGGCCGGCTCGAAGACCGTGTCGCCGTCCATCATCACGATCAGGTCGTGCCGGGCGTGCGCCACACCGTTGTTGAGCGCCGCGGGCTTGCCGCTGTTGGGCTGCCGCACGAGGGTGACGCCGGGCAGGTCCAGGGCCTCGACGATGTCGGCGGTGCCGTCGGTCGAGCCGTCGTCCACGACCACGATCTCCACGGGATGGTCGCTCGTGGCGAGGGAGTTCACCGTGTGGGTGATGCACTCCTTCTCGTTGTACGCGGGGACGATGACGCTCACCGGTTCGGTGACCGCCGGCCCCCAGCCGAAGTCGGGCGCCCGGCGCTGCCGCGCGTGCCGGCGCGCCAGCACCAGCATCGCGGCGAACCGGGCCAGCACCAGCAGGCCCACCCCGGCGAGGAGGACGGCGAGCGCCGGGACCGCGGCCTCGGAGACCTCCACCGCGGCGACGAAGACCCGTCCCTTCCACAGCTCCGAGCCGGTGACCTTGTCGTTGGTGGACGTGGCGCCGACCGCCTCGCCCACCGTGGCGAAGCGGTAGCCGCGCTCCTTGAGCAGCGGGATCAGCCGGTCCAGCGCCGCCACGGTCTGCGAGCGGTCGCCGCCGGCGTCGTGCATGAGCACGATCGCGCCCTCGCCCGGCTTCGCCGGCACGGAGGCGTCGACGATCGCCTGCACGCCGGGCCGTCGCCAGTCCTCGGCGTCGCGGTCGATGAAGGCGGCCACGTAGCCCTGCTTGCCGACCCGCTGGACGACCGGCCAGGACAGGTCGTCCAGCGCGTCGGCGGTCGAGGAGTACGGCGGGCGGAAGAGGGAGGCGTGGATGCCGGCGGCCCCCGCGAGCGCCAGCTGGGTCTGGGACAGCTCCCGGTCGATCCGCCCCGGCGACTGGTACACCAGGTCGGGGTGGGAGAAGGTGTGCACGCCGATCTCGTGGCCCTCGGCGACCATCCGCCGGATGAGCGCGGGGTGCCGGGCGGCCATGCCGCCGGTCACGAAGAAGGTGGCGCGCACGTGTTGCCGCTCGAGCACGTCCAGCACCTCCGGCGTCCAGACCGGATCGGGTCCGTCGTCGAAGGTGAGGGCGATGGTGCGGTCCGGGGTGCGGTACGAGCGGGGCCTGTCACCGGTGGTGTCGACGACCGGGCCGCCCTCCAGCACCGCCTCCGGCACCTTGTCCGCCGAGACCGGCGGGTGGACCCGGTGGTCGGCCTCGAAGTCGCCGCGTACGTAGCCGCCGAGCAGCAGGACGCACACGAGCACCACGAGGGCGAGCAGGGGTATGACGAGGCGGGGGCGCAGGGCGGTCACTGGCCGCCCTGCGGCTGCTGGTCGACGGGGCCGTCGGAGGCGCCCGGGGCGGGGGAGGTGGAACCGCTGGGCTGCCCCGACGGGGAGCCGGACGGCGCCGGTTCGGACGCCGTCGCTCCGGTGGTCGGGGTCGCTCCGGTGGTCGGGCTGCCCGCGGTCGCCCGCGGGGTGGCGGGGGCGCCGCCGCCCTTGGCCGGGCGCTTGGTCGGGGAGGCGCTGGGGCTGGGGGAGGACGGGGAGCCGGCCGTCCCGGACGGGGACGGCGCGGCCGCCGCCCCCGCCCGGAGGAAGCCCGCCGTCACCGGGGGTGCTGCGGCCTGGTCGGCCGGTACGTCGAGTTCTCCCGTCCCCGAGGAGCCCGCGTCGTCCGGCGCTGTGCTCGGCACCCCCGGCAGCGGCAGCAGCGTCTTCGGCGCGATCGGCGTCGCGCCGGAGAGGCTGAGTGCCAGCGCCGCCGTGTAGACGGAGCATGCCGCGCCGACCAGCCAGCCGGCCCTGCGTACTGCACGGGCCCGTCTCCCGCTGGAATCGACGAACACGGGGCCGGGCAGCGCTATCAGCTCGGTCTCCGGCTCGAGGGGCCCGGCCTCGGACCCGACATCGTCTGCGGGCGTTTCTGACCATACGTCGCGGTGGTGCTTGGAGAGCATGCCGCAACGTAACGCGACGCAAGCAGTCCTATGGGACGTATTTCGGACTTGACCATTTCCGTGGGTGAAGTGGTCGAATTCGGCCGCGGGTGGCTGTGGCCCCCGCTGCGGCGTCAGCCGCGGCCGATGTACGGCATCGTCGTCGCCATCACCGTCGCGAACTGCACGTTCGACTCCAGCGGCAGCGCGGCCATGTGCGCGACGGTGCGGGCCACGTCGGCGACGTCCATCCGGGGCTCGGTCATCAACCGCCCGTCCGCCTGCAGGGTCCCGGCCGCCATCCGCTCCGTCATCTCCGTGGCCGCGTTGCCGATGTCGATCTGGCCGCAGGCGACCCGGTACGGACGGCCGTCCAGCGACAGGGACTTCGTCAGCCCGGTGACGGCGTGCTTGGTCGCCGTGTACGCCACGCTCAGCGGCCGCGGCGCGTGCGCGGAGATCGACCCGTTGTTGATGATCCGGCCGCCCTGCGGCCGCTGCGCGCGCATCGTCCGGAAGGCGGCCTGCGCGCACAGGAACGCGCCGGTGAGGTTGACGTCGACGACGGCACGCCACTGCTCGTACGTCAGCTCGTCCACCGGCACGGCGGGCGCCCCCATGCCCGCGTTGTTGAACAGCAGGTCGACCCGGCCGAAGCGGGCGCCCACGGCGGCGAACAGCGCGTCCACCGCCTCCGGGCGGGTGACGTCCGTCGGGATGACCGCCACCGCCGCGTCCGGTAGCCCGTCGGCGGTCCCGCGCAGCGCCTCCTCGCGCCGGCCGGCCAGGGCCACGGCCCAGCCCGAGGCCGCCAGTTCGCGTGCCACCGCCCGTCCGATGCCCGACCCGGCCCCGGTGACCACCGCGACCCGGTGCGCGGCGCCCGTTCCATTTCCCGCGATCTCAGTCATGGCTCCGCAGGGTATGCGGTGCCACGATGAAACCATGTCACCCTACGCCGAGCCCCTGTCGCACAAGGAGATCGAGGACCGCCTCGCCGAGCTGCCCGGCTGGTCCCTCTCCGAGGACGGCGCGAGCCTGCTGCGCACGTACCGGCTGCCGCACATCCCGGCGGCGGTCTTCGTGATGCACATCGCGCAGATCCAGGACGAGCTGAACCACCACAGCGACCTGACGCTGGGTTACCAGTCGGTCGCCGTCTCCATCACCACGCACGCGGCGGGCGGCCGGCTCACGGAACGGGACTTCGGTCTGGCGCAACGCGTCGAGGCCATCGCCCCGGCCCACGGGGCCGCGTAGCGGCGGGTTCGTGTGTGGGGGTGCGGGTGCGGGCGCCTCGCGGGGTGCGTGCCGGTGGGTGGTGTCTCCCCGCCCGCACACCCCTTCCCGGCGCGAGGTGGGGCGGTCGCGGTGCGCGGGCTCGGGTCCGGGTGCGGCGGGGAGGCCGTAACCTCCCGGCGCTCGTGTCCTGCCCGCGGTGACCCTCTGGGTGACGGGCCGTCACACCGACGGCGGGGGTGGGGGTGCGGCTGCGGGCGCCTCGCGGGGTGCGTGCGGGTGGGTGGTGTCTCCCCGCCCGCCCACCCCTTCCCGGCGCGAGCTGGGACCGTCGCGGTGCGCGGGCTCGGGTCCGGGTGCGGCGGGGAGGCCGTAACCTCCCGGCGCTCGCGCCCTGCCCGCGGCGCCCCCACTGCGTGACGGGCCGTCACGCGGACGGCAGGGGTGGGTGACCTGTGGCGCCCTGTGTCCCCGGTCGGGGTGATCTTGCGGTGCCGCCGGGGCAGGGGTCGCCCCGGCTCGCGTGGTGCGCGCGGGTTCCCGGACGGGGGGCTTCGCGTCGCGGGGGTGAGATGTCCCGGTTAGGGTGGCCGTTCCGGGTCGCGGAGCTGACGCGGCGTCAACAACGAGGCAGGGGCACCGCGGGCCGAACGGGGGGTTCCGGCAGCCCGTGTGCGCGACCGGAGCCACGCAACCCACCGCCAGGGAGGGACACGTGACGCACCCGCGGGCCCGCGGCCGCCATGACCGCACGCTGCGCGCCGCGGCGGCGCTGCTCGACCGCCGCCGCTTCCTGACCGTCACGGGGGCCGCCGTGGCCCTCGCGTTCAGCACGAACCTGCCCGTCGCCGGTGCCGCCCAGGCGGCCGAGGCGCCGCCCGGGGCACTGGCCGAGGACCCGTTCACGCTGGGTGTCGCGTCGGGCGACCCCACGCCCTGGGGCGTGGTGCTGTGGACCCGGCTCGCGCCGCGCCCGTACGAGCCGGCGCCGGGGGACGGACTGCCCGAGGCCCGCGTGCCCGTCCGGTGGGAGATCGCGCGGGACGACCGGTTCGTGCGGGTCGTCCGCCGCGGTACCGCGCTGGCGCACCCGGAGTTCGGCCACACCGTGCACGTCGACGTCCAGGGCCTCCAGCCGGACCGGGTGTACTACTACCGCTTCCGCGCGGGCCCCTGGATCAGCCCCCCTGGCCGTACCCGCACCGCCCCCGCGCCGGGCGCCCTCCCGTACGAGATGCGGCTGGCCGCGGTGAGCTGCCAGGCGTACCACGACGGGTACTTCACCGCGCTCGGTCACCTCGCGAACGAGGACGTCGACGCCGTCTTCCACTTGGGCGACTACCTCTACGAGTACGCCGTCAGCGCCACCGGCGGCGCCCGCGCCCTCACCGACCGCACCCTGCCGGAGTGGTTCGCCAAGGAGACGGTGACGCTGGAGGACTACCGCCTGCGGTACGCCCTCTACAAGTCCGACCCCGACCTGCAGGCCGCGCACGCCGCCTTCCCCTGGTTCGTGACCTGGGACGACCACGAGACCGAGAACAACTACGCGGGCGGCAGCGGCGAGAACGACGGCCCCGCCGACGCGTTCCTGGTCCGCCGCGCCGCCGCCTACCGGGCCTACTGGGAGAACCAGCCGCTGCGCCTCCCGCAGTTCCCCTGGGGCCCGGACATGACGCTCTACCGCCGCTTCCACTACGGACGGCTCGCGCAGTTCGACATCCTCGACACCCGCCAGTACCGCACCGACCAGGCGTACCGGGGCCGCTGGCACGACCCCGGGCCGGAGTCGCAGGACCCGGCGCGCACGATGACCGGGGCGACCCAGGAGCGCTGGCTGCTGGACGGCTTCGCCCGCTCGCACGCCATCTGGAACGTGATCCCGCAGCAGGTGGTTTTCTCCCGACGGAAGAACGCCGCCGCCGCCTCCCCGCTCAGCATGGACGCCTGGGACGGCTACCCGGCCTCCCGGGACCGCGTGCTGGCCGGGGCGGGCGCCGCCGGCATCGAGAACCTGCTGGTGCTCACCGGCGACGTGCACGTCCACTACGCGATGGACATCAAGGCCGACTGGGACGACCCCACCTCGCGCACCGTCGGCACGGAGCTGGTCACCAGCTCGATCAGCAGCGGCCGCAACGGGTCCCCGCGCCCGTCCAACTGGTCGTCGCTCCTGGTCGCCAACCCGCACCTGCGGTTCTACGACGGGCGCCGCGGCTACGTGACCGTGCGGCTGGACGCCGAGGAGGCGCGGGCCGACTTCAAGACCGTCGACTCCGTGACCACCCCGGGCGCCGACCTGACCACCGCCGCGTCCTTCGTGACCGAGGCCGGGGACCCCGGTCTGCGGGAGACCTGACGGGCTCAGTCCTCACCGGGGTAGCGGACGCCGATGCGGTCCCGGACCGTGTCGAGCGTCCGCATGACGGCGAGGCTGCCCTCCAGCGGGACGAGCGGGGACTCACGCTCGCCCGCGCGCAGGCAGCGCATGACCTCGGCCGCCTCGTGCTGCAGCCCGCGCAGTCCGTCGTCCGGGGCGCCGAACTCCTCCGGCTCGCGGCCCTCGCGGTGCAGCACGAAGCGGTCCGGGTGGAAGAAGCCGGGGGGAACCTCGATCCGTCCCGCGGAGCCGGTGACCACCGCGGTCTGGGCGGTGTCGGCGGTGAGGGAGCAGCTGAGCACCGCCATGGCGCCGTTGTCGTACCCGAGCAGCATGCCGGTGTTGTCGTCCACGCCGTGCTCGGTCAGGTGGGCCCAGGCCTGGACCTCGTCGGGCTCACCGAGCAGCAGGTGGGCGAAGGACACCGGGTAGACACCGAGGTCCAGCAGGGCGCCGCCGCCCAGGGCCGGGTCGAGCAGCCGGTGGCCGGGCTCGAAGGGGCCGGCGAGGCCGAAGTCCGCGTGCACGCTGCGGACCTCGCCGACCGCCCCGTCCGCGACCAGCTGGGTCAGCCGCCGCACCACGGGGTTGCAGTAGGTCCACATCGCCTCCATCAGGAAGAGCCCGCGAGCCTTGGCGAGGTCGGCCAGCTCGCGCGCCTCGACCGCGTTGACGGTGAACGGCTTCTCGCACAGCACCGACCGTCCGGCCCGCAGGCAGAGCCCGGCCGCGACGCGGTGCGCCGAGTGCGGGGTGGCGACGTACACCACGTCGATGCCGTCGTCGTCGGCGAGTTCGGTCCAGCTGCCGTACGCGCGCGGGATGCCGAAGCGGTCCGCGAAGGCGCACGCGGAGGCGAGGCTGCGCGAGCCGACCGCGACGATCTCCGCGTCGTCCTTCATCTCCCTCAGGTCCTCGGCGAAGGAAGCTGCGATGCCGCCGGTGGCCAGGATGCCCCAGCGCACTTTCCTACCGGAACCGACCGATTCCGTCATGAATCTGCCCCCACCTGGCCTCGACCACCTCGTGATTGCTGAGAGCATAGAGAACGATTCACACACCACGGAGAGAGACCCATGCCGGAAGCCGGCGCGACCCCGCCCGACCAGATATCCACACCGGGGCCGTCCACCCCGGTACGACGCGCCGGAGACATCCCAGGAGCTCGCACCAGCCTGATGGTGACGTTCCTGCTCGGCGCGCTCAGCGCGCTCCCCGCGCTCTCCATGGACATGTACCTGCCGGCCCTGCCGCAGGTCACCGAGGACCTGCGCAGTCCGGCGGTCACGGTGCAGCTCACGCTCACCGCGTGCCTGCTCGGCCTCGCCCTCGGTCAGATGGTCGTCGGCCCCATGAGCGACCGCTGGGGCCGCCGCCGCCCGCTGCTGGCCGGAATGGCGCTCTACGTCATCGCCACCGCCGTCTGCGCCTTCGCGCCCACCACGGAACTGCTGATCGGCTTCCGGCTGCTGCAGGGCCTCACCGGCGCGGCCGGCATCGTGATCGCCCGCGCGATCGTCCGCGACCTGTACGACGGTGTCGCGATGGCGCGCTTCTTCTCCACCCTGATGCTGATCTCCGGGGTCGCGCCGATCGTCGCGCCGCTCATCGGCGGGCAGGTGCTGCGTATCACCGACTGGCGCGGGGTCTTCGTCGTGCTGACCGTGGTGGGCGTGCTGCTCACCCTCGTGGTGTGGCGCTGCCTGCCCGAGACACTGCGCCCCGCGGACCGGCATGGCGGCGGGTTCGGCGCCACGCTGGGGGCGATGCGCGGGCTGCTGGCCGACCGCGCCTTCACCGGTTACATGCTCACCGGCGGCTTCACCTTCGCCGCGCTGTTCGCCTACGTCTCGGCGTCCTCGTTCGTCGTCCAGGAGATCTACGGGGCATCGCCGCAGACCTACAGCCTGCTCTTCGGCCTCAACTCCGTCGGCCTGGTGGCGCTGGGCCAGGTCAACGGCAAGATCCTGGTCGGGCGGGTCAGCATGGACAAGGTGACCGGGGTGGGGCTGGCGGTGATCACCGTGGCCGCGGCCGTGCTGCTGGCGCTGACCGCGGGGTGGCTCGGGCCGGTGGGGCTGGTGCCGGTGGCCGCGGGGCTCTTCGTGCTGATGGCGGCGATGAGCCTGGTCCTGCCCAACACCAACGCGCTCGCGCTGATGCGCACCCGGCACGCCGCAGGCTCGGCCTCCGCGCTGCTCGGCACGACCTCCTTCCTGGTGGGCGCCGTCGCCTCGCCGCTCGTCGGGATCGCGGGCGAGCACACGGCGGTGCCGATGGCCCTGGTGCAGCTGGGCAGCGTCCTGGCGGCCTGGGTCTGCTTCGCCGGGCTGTGCCGACCGTGGCGGCGTACTGTTGATGCACGGTGATACGTCCCGTCATTGCCGCGCCGAGTCAGGAGGCAGCGATGTCCGAGCCGATCGACGAGAGCAGGTGGGCCTGGAAGACCGCGGACAGTTGTCTGCACACCGGGTCCGAACACATGATCGATCCGGAGGACCTGGTCATGGCCTCCGGCCGTGAGCCGACGCCGGCCCTCATCGAGAAGGCCCGCAAGTTGCTGGAGGAGCATGGCCCCGCAGCTGTCGAGAGGTACCTCCCGTGAGGCGGAGCTGCGCGGCGACGAGCTGAGTCTGCTCGTCGAGGACATCACCCCATATCTGGAGCCCGTGCCCCCCTCCGTGCACCCCTGGTGCGCGGGGGCGGTGGTGCTCGCGGGCCGCGGCGGGACGGTCGCCCTCCACGAGGCAGTGGGCTGGGCGGTGCGGTACGCCTCCTACGACGAGGGCGCCGACCGCGGCGTGGAGCTGCCCCGCGAGCGATGGGTGGCGATGCGGCCGGACACGGTCTTCGACCTGGCCTCGCTGACCAAGCTCTTCACCGCCGTCGTCGCGGTGGGCCGGCTGGAACTCGGCCGGGAGGTCGCGGCGTACGTGCCCGAGTTCGCCGCCGCGGGCAAGCAGCGCATCACCGTGGGACAACTCCTCGACCACACCTCCGGACTCCGTCCCGAGCTGCCGTTCCACGACCACCCCGACGCCGAGGCCCGGGCGAAGCTGCTCTGGGAGGAGGCGCCGGTCGTCGCGCCCGGCACCGAACGGATCTACTCCGACCTCAACCTCATCGCACTGCAGCACGTCCTGGAGCGGACCACCGGCGAGGCCCTCGACGCCCTCGTGCGGGAGGACGTCACCGACCCGCTCGGGATGTACGACACCCGCTACAACCCGCCCGCCTCCTGGGCCCCGCGGATCGCCGCCACCGAGGACCAGCGCAGGCCCTGGGCCCGGCTGGACCGCGGAACGCTGCGCGGGACCGTCCACGACGAGAACGCCCACGTCATGGGGGGTGTGGCCGGCCACGCGGGGTTGTTCTCCACCGCCTGGGACCTCGCCCTGTTCTGCCGTGCGCTGCTGGACGGCGGCGGCCCCTACCCCGGCTTCGAGCTGGACCGGCCCTGGTTCATGGGTGCCCTCGCGGGGCGCGGGGCGGCGGGCCACACCGGGTTCACCGGCACCAGCCTGGTGATCGACCCCGCCACCGACGGCTTCCTGGTGCTGCTCGCCAACTCCGTGCACCCGTGCCGTACGTGGCGGGACGGGAGCGTGCCCCGGGCGGCCGTGGGCACGCGGTTCGCGAGGGCGCTCGGCGTGGCGTGAGCCGCGTGGTGTGAGCCGCGTGAACCCCGTGGGGCCGAAGGGACGCGCCGGGCGCGGCGGGGCGGCGGGGGCAGGCGCCCGAAAGGTGCCGCATGCGGTTCATCGGGTAGTTTGGCAGCTGACGTGGGGTGGCGATCCCGGGCGGCCGCCGCGTCGGCCGGCCGGCCCCCACGGCGGAACGGAGGCGCAGGAGTCGATGGTCCCCGAGGTCAGGACGCGACCGGCCCCGGCACCGGACGGGAGGCGGTGAGGGCATGCCGCCGGACCTCGCCGGTCTCGTCGCCGCGGACACCGGTCCGGCGCTGCTGGACTCCCCGCTGAGCCAGGTGGTGCGCGACACGGGCGCCTCCATGGGCCTGGTCTACCTGATGACCCCCGAGCAGGACATGCTGCGGCTGACGGTGGTCGTCGGCGTCTCGCGCAAGATCGACACGATCTGGGGGCGGGTGGCGCCCGGCGCCTCCAGCCCCATCGCCGACGCGGTCCGCGAACGACGCATGGTGCTGCTGTGCGGCCACGAGGACACCGCGCGGCTGTACCCCCGGCTCGCACTCGTCCTGCCGTACGACTTCCCGCTCGCCGCGGCCCCGATCACCAGCGGCTCCACCATCTGGGGCGCGCTGTGCCTGGTGTGGCCGGGCGGGCATCCTGGGCGGATCACCCGGCGGGCCCGGGAGGCGTACCGCGGGGCCTGCGACCGCATGGGCCGCCTCCTGCGCAGGGCCGCCGAGGACGGGGAGCCGGTGCAGCCCCCCGCCGAGCCGCGGGTGCTGCCCGCGCTGCGCACCCGCACCCACGGCCCGGACGAGGCCATGGCCGCCGCCGACCTCGCGGAACGGCTCCCCGAGGGCTCCTTCGCCCTGGACCTGGACGGCCGGATCACCTTCGTCACGGAGACCGCCGCCGCCCTGCTCGGCGCGGAGGTCCCCGACCTCCTGGGCACCGAGCCCTGGGAGCTGCTGCCCTGGCTGGACGACCCGGTCTTCGAGGACCGCTTCCGCAGCGCGATGATCAGCCGCCGTCCCGGCTCGGCCACGGCGCTGCGCCCACCGGACCGCTGGCTCACCTTCGAGCTCTACCCGGACGGCACCGGCGTGAGCGTCCGCGTCACGCCCGCCCCCACGCCCGAGGCCGCGGACACCCCCGCGGCGCAACTGCCCGCGGGCCCCACACCGGACCGGGCCATCGCCCTGTACCACCTGCTGCACATGTCGGCCACGCTCACCGAGGCCGTCGGCACGCAGGACGTCATCGACCTGGTCGTCGAACAGATGCTGTCCGTCTTCGGCGTGCAGGCCGTGGCCCTGCTGACCACCGAGGAGGGACGACTGCGGATCATCGGGCACCGGGGCTACCACGAGGACTTCATGGAGTCCGTCGACGCCCAACCGATGGACGTCGACAACCCGGCCGTGCGCGTCCTCAAGACCGGGGTCCCGAGCTTCTTCGCCAACGTCGACGAGTTCCTGCGGATCTACCCCGGCACGGTCGTCCGGGACCGCAAGGCCGCCTGGGCCTTCCTGCCCCTGATCACCTCGGGCCGGCCCGTCGGCACCATGGCCCTGGCCTACGACCGCCCGCACCCCTTCTCCTCCGGCGAGCGCAGCGTCCTCATCTCGATCGCCGGCCTGGTCGCGCAGGCCCTGGACCGGGCGCGCCTGTACGACGCCGAGCACAACCTCGCCATCAGCCTGCAGGCGCGGCTGCTGCCCCGCGCCCTGCCGGACGTCCCCGGCCTGGAGGTGGCCGCCCGCTACATGCCGGCCACCCGCGGCATCGACATCGGCGGCGACTTCTACGACGTGATCCGGCTCGACACGACCACGTGCGCCGTGGCGATCGGCGACGTCCAGGGTCACAACGTGAACGCCGCCGCGCTCATGGGGGAGGTCCGCACCGCCGTCCGCGCCACCGCGGGCGCCTCCCCGAGCGAGGTGCTGGCCCGCTCCAACCGGCTGCTCGTCGACCTCGACCCCGGCCTGCTCGCCAGCTGCCTCTACGCCCAGCTGGACCTGGAACGGCACACCGCCTGCGTGGCCACTGCCGGCCATCCGCCGCCGGTGCTGCGGCACCCGGACGGCACCACCGAGGTGCTGCCGCTGCCGCCCGGCCCGCTGCTGGGCGTCGACCCCGACGCCTGCTACCCGACGACGGAGATCGCGCTGCCGCCCGGCGCGGTGCTCGCGCTGTACACCGACGGCCTGGTGGAGACCCCGGGCGTCGACATCGACGTGTCCGCCGCCGACCTCGCGGCGCACCTCGCCCGGGCCGGCCCGGAGGCCTCGATGGACGCCCTGGCCGACAGCCTCCTCGGGCACGCCCAGCGGTCCGGCCCGCGCAACGACGACATCGCCCTGCTGCTCACCCACGTGACGGGACGGCCGGCCCGGCCCGCCGTGTGACGACCCCTCAGGGAGCCGTCCCGCCCCACGCCGGGCGGCTCTTGCGCGCCGCCTTCCTCGCGAAATGGTTCCGCGAACCGGGCGCCCCGGCTGCTAGCATGGAGGCATGATCGCGAACTCGTACCACCGGCAGATGATGGCCCCCGCCCGGGGCCGCTGACACCGGACGCGTCCGCGTCTTCCGAGGCCCCCACCGGGGCCTCGATCCTTTTGCGCGTCGGAGCCCCGCCACCGTCCTTCCCGGAGGTTCCGATGACCGCGCCCCAGGCTTCCCGTTTCTACGTCACCACCACCATCCCGTACGTCAACGCCCGCCCCCACCTCGGCTTCGCGCTCGAACTGGTGCAGGCGGACGTGCTGGCCCGGCACCACCGCCGACGCGGCGAACCGGTGCGCTTCCTCAGCGGCACCGACGACAACTCGCTGAAGAACGTGCTGGCCGCCGAGGCCGAGGGCATCCCCGTCCAGGACCTCGTGGACCGCAACGCGGCCGCCTTCGCGGCCCTGGACGGCCCGCTCGCGCTCTCCCTGGACGACTTCATCCGCACCAGCCGCGACCCCCGCCACCGCGCGGGCGTGGAGCGGCTCTGGCGCCGCTGCGCCGCCGCGGGCGACCTCTACCGCGAGCACTACGAGGGCCTGTACTGCGTGGGCTGCGAGCAGTTCTACACCCCGGACGACCTGGTGGGCGGCCGCTGCGCCGAGCACGGCACCGAGCCGCAGACGGTCGCGGAGGAGAACTGGTTCTTCCGGCTGTCCCGGTACACCGACGAGCTGCGCGGGCTGATCGAGGACGGGCGGCTGCGCATCGAGCCGGCCGCGCGCCGCAACGAGGTGCTCGCCCTGCTCGCGCGCGGGCTGCGCGACTTCTCCGTCTCCCGGTCCCAGACCCGGGCCCGCGGCTGGGGCATCCCGGTGCCCGGCGACCCCGGGCAGGTGATCTACGTCTGGTGGGACGCGCTCGGCAACTACGTCACCAGCCTCGGCTACGGCGGCCCCGACGGGGAGAGCGAGGCGGCGTACGGCCGGTGGTGGGCGGGCGACGGGCGGCGCGTGCACCTGGTGGGCAAGGGCGTGCTGCGTTTCCACGCCGTCTACTGGCCCGCGATGCTGCTGTCGGCGGGGCTGCCGCTGCCGACGGACATCCTCGTCCACGACTACCTGACGGTGGAGGGGCGCAAGATCAGCAAGTCGGCGGGCACCACCGTCGACCCGGAGGAACTGACCGCCGAGCACGGCACCGACGCGGTGCGCTGGTGGCTGCTGCGCGAGGTGCCTCGGGTCGGCGACGCGGACTTCACGCGCGAACGGCTGGTCGCCCGCGCCGACGCGGACCTGGCCGGGGGGCTCGGCAACCTGGTGCACCGGGTGGTGACGATGGTCCACCGGTTCCGTGACGGCGTCGTCCCGGAGGCGGGCGGGCCCGGAGAGCCGGGCACGGAGGCCCTGCTGACGGCATGTCAGGACGCGTCCGACGCCGTCGCGGCGGCTCTGCACGACGTGGACTTCCGGCGCGCCACGGCCGCCGTCTGGCGGATCGTCGACGAGGCCAACCGCTGCATCGACGAGACCCGGCCCTGGGAACTGGCCCGCGCCGAACGCCGGCACCGCAACGCCTCCGCCGGCCGCCGCCTGGACGCGGTGCTGGCCGCCCTCGTGCAGGCCTGCCGTGCACTCGCCGGTGAACTGGAGCCCTTCCTGCCGGGTGCCGCGGCCCTGATCGCGCAGCGCTGCGCGGCCGGGGACGACGGCCGCCTCCCGTCCCCCGCACCGCTGTTCCCCCAGTCCGGCGCGCCGAAAGCCGCCCCGGCCCCGGCCCCGGCAGCACGGCCGACGGCCTGACCGCGGGGTGCCTTCGGCGCGGGGGCGGCTCGCGGGCCGGTGGACGGCGGGTGTCCGGGCTCCGGAGCGGGTGGCCGCTCCCGTGGCGCCGGTCTCGTCGCCGGCCGCGGATGCGGTGGCCACTCCCGCGCCCTCGCCGCGTGGGTGGCGCGCCCGCCGCGACCCGCGCGGGCTGTGCGTGTTCCTCGGGTTCCCGGTGTTCCTCGGCCGCGGGGGTCTCGCGCCGTACGAAGGGCCACGGCACCAGGGTGTGAACGCCGGGTCCGGGCAAAGGTGCCTAGCCCGCCAGCATCTTCTGGATCGCCTGCCGCGTCACCCCGAGCTCCCGCGCGATGTCGGCCTGCGACACGCCCTGGCCGATCAGCTCCTGCATCAACTCGCGCCGCTCGGCCGCGAACTGCTGGGCGAGGCGGGCGTGGTGGATGGCCTGCGCCCGCACCTCCTTGATGCGGCGGAGGGCGGGCTCGTGCGCGGAGAGGTCCCTGGTGTCTGCCATGACCACAGGGTGACAACCCGGGGTTGTCGTTGTCAACCCCCCGTTGTCGGAGTCCGGTTCAGGTCGTGGCGGGTTTCCCCGAGGGCTCGGCCTCCTCCCGTCCCTCCTCCCGTCCCTCCTCCTGCCCCTCCGCCCGGCCGGGGCCGGTCGCCGTGGACGGCAGGGCACGCCAGGGCAGGAGCAGGGCGCTGGCCAGGCACAGCACGCCCGCGACGACGATCGCCACGCGGACGCCCCCCACGGCGGCGATGGCGCCGCCGGCCAGCATGGACAGGGGCTGGGCCGTCTTGGAGCTCACCGACCACGCGGTCACCACCCGGGTCATGACGCGGTCGTCCGTGGCGGCCATGCGGTACGTGATGAACGACGGGTTGAAGACCCCGGCGGCCAGCAGCAGGAAGGTGTCGGCGGTGACCAGGACGACGGGCCCGAGGGGACCGGCCGGCGCCCAGGCGAGCAGCAGGAGCCAGGGGGTGCGCAACACCCCGAACAGCAGCAGCACCCGGTGCGGGCCGAGCCGGCCGGTCAGCGGGGCGGTGAGGCGGGAGCCCAGGACGCCGCCGAGGCACGGCAGTCCCAGCGCCAGGCCGTACTGCCACGGGGTGAAGTGGAGTTCGCGGAGCATCAGGACGGCCAGCAGCGGGTTGCTCATCATGATGGACCCGCCGAAGAGCATGGCGTTCCAGAAGAGCGGCCGCAGTCCGCGGTGCCCCAGGACGTAGGTCCAGCCGGCCACGAGGTCCCGGCCGCGGCCGTGCGACCCGGCCCGGGCCGGGGGCTCCGGTTCGGGGCGGCGGATCCGGCGGACGCCCAGCGCGGACAGCAGGAAGGAGACCGCGTCCACGGCCAGGGTGACCGTCGCCCCGAAGGCGGTGACGAGCAGCCCGCCGACCGGCGGCCCCGCGCTCAGGCTGAGCCAGTCGGTGGTCTCCAGCCGCGAGGCCGCCCGGAGACGGTCCCCCGGCGGGACGAGGCCCTTGAGGTGCGCGGTGCTCGCCGCGCCGAACACGATCGCCGCGGCCGCCTGGACGATGCCCACCAGGCACAACTGCGCGAAGGTGAGCACGCCGAGGGCCGCCGCGACCGGGACGCTGAGCAGCACGAGGAAGCGGAGCAGATCGGCGGTGATCATGACCGGCCGTTTGCGGCGGTGCTCGACGCGGCCGCCCAGGGGGAGGGTGATGGCGGCGCCCGCGAGTGCCGACAGCGCCGCGAGGAGGGAGACCTGGAAGGTCGTGACGTCCAGCGCCAGGACGGCCACCAGCGGCAGGGCCCCGGAGCCGACCGCGCTTCCCGCCGCGCTCACCGCGTAGGCGCGCCACAGGCGGCCGAAGTCACGTCGTGCATCCGTCACTTGCTCATCCGGCGAGGCCATGACGGCGGAGCCTAGCGCCGGTGTCAGCCGCGGACGATCACCTGGGCGTGGTCACTTGCGCCGAGTTCCCGGAGGGTGCGGTGGATCCTGCGCAGAGCGCCGTCCCTGTCCACGTCGTCGTCGACCTCCAGGTCGAGGTGGCAGCTGCCCATGCCGGTCCCGGCGCCCGTGATCTCGCCGTCGGCCTCGAACGCGGCCTCCAGCGCCTCCTCGACCTCGTCGCGGTCGAGGGGCAGGGCCGTGAGCACGATCTCCACGAACACCGTGCGACCTCCTGCCGACCGGGTGCCGGTGCACCCTACCGGCGACCGGGCCGACCCGCTCCGGGCGACCCTTACCCTTGACCCTTGTGTCCTCTCTGCAAGCCGCCCTCGCCGGTCTCCTCGACGGGCTCCCGCCCGGCCGTGCCACCCAGGCCGTCGACCGGCTGATCGCCACCTACCGGGGGCGTACGCCCAGCAGCACCCCGATCCTCCGCGACCGCACCGACGTCGCGGCGTACGCGGCGTACCGCATGCCGGCCACCCACGCCGCGGTCGGCGCGGCGCTGGCGGAGTTCCGGGCCAGGGCGGGGGAGTGGGCCCCGGCGAGCCACCTGGACGTGGGCGGCGGGACCGGCGCCGCGACCTGGGCGGTCGCCGACGCCTGGGAGGACGGGACGCACACCAGCACCGTCCTCGACTGGTCGGACGCGGCGCTCTCACTCGGCCGTGAGCTGGCCGCCGGGGCGGAGCACGCCGCCGTGCGGGACGCGCGCTGGCACAAGGCGCCGCTCGGCACCGGGGCACGGCTGCCCGAGGCGGACCTGATCACGCTGTCGTACGTCATCGGCGAGCTCACGGAGGCCGACCGCGACGCGGTCGTCGCCGAGGCGGCACGCGCCGCAGCCGGCGCCGTGCTCGTCGTCGAACCGGGCACCCCGGACGGCTACGCCCGGGTCCTCGCGGCGCGCGAGCGGCTCATCGCGGCAGGCTTCCACGTCCTCGCGCCCTGCCCCCACGACGGCACCTGCCCGGTGCAGGCCCCGGACTGGTGCCACTTCGCGGCCCGGGTCGCCCGCACCTCGCTGCACCGGCAGGTCAAGGGGGGCTCCCTGCCGTACGAGGACGAGAAGTTCAGCTATGTCGCGGCCGCCCGCTTCCCCGCGGCGGGCGACGGCTCACCGGACCGCGTGGTGCGGCATCCGCAGATCCGCAAGGGACAGGTCCTCATCGACCTGTGCACGGTCGAGGACGGCCTGCGCCGCGACACGGTCAGCAAGCGGCACGGGGCGCTGTACCGTGCCGCCCGCGACGTCGCCTGGGGCGACGCGTGGCCGCCTCCTGCGGCGGAACCGGAGTAGCTCCGGGACGGGCTCGGGCCACCGGGGGGCACGGCCTGTGCCCCGTGCCCCGGGTCCGCGGGGCGACCGCCTGCCGCCGACGCCGTGCGGCACCGCGCGGGGCGCAGGGCGCAGGGCCGCACCCGGCCGCGCGCTCACCGGTCGCCCAGCACCGCCATGGCCGCGTTGTGGCCCGGGACGCCGCTGACCCCGCCGCCGCGCACCGCGCCCGCCCCGCACAGCAGCACGTTCGCGTGCGCGGTCCCCACGCCCCAGGCGCCGCCGCCCGACTCCGCGTAGGGGAACGCCAGGTCGCGGTGGAAGATGTGCCCGCCGGGCAGGCCGACCTCCCGCTCCAGGTCGAGGGGGGACTTCGCCTCGATGCAGGGCCGCCCGTCCGCGTCCACCGCCAGGCAGTCCGCCAGCGGTTCCGCGAGCACCGCGTCCAGCTGCGCCAGGGTGGCCTTGAGGAGGGTCTCCTTGGCCTGCGCGGGGTCGTCGGCGAAGAGCCGCGCCGGGGCGTGCAGCCCGAAGAGGGTGAGGGTGTGCACGCCTTGGGCGGCCAGCTCGGGGGCGAGGATCGACGGGTCCGTCAGCGAGTGGCAGTAGATCTCGGACGGCGGCGCCGTGGGCACCGCGCCCTCGGCCGCCTCGCGGTAGGCCCGGTCCAGCTGGGTGTACGACTCGGCGATGTGGAAGGTGCCGGCGAAGGCGTCGCGCGGGTCGACCGCGGTGTCGCGCAGCCGCGGCAGCCGCCGCAGCAGCATGTTCACCTTGAGCTGGGCGCCTTCGGGCTTCTCCGGGGCCGCCTCCCCCAGCAGCCCGGCCAGCGCGTACGGGGAGGCGTTGACCAGCACGTGCCCCGCGCCCACGCTGCCGCCCTCGAACGACACCTCGGCCCGCGTGCCGTCGGTCTCGACGGCCGTGACCTCGGTGCCGGTCACGATCTCCGCCCCGGCCGCCCGGGCCGCGTCCGCCAGGGCGTCGGTGAGGGCGCCCATGCCGCCGACGGGCACGTCCCAGTCACCCGTGCCGCCGCCGATGACGTGGTACAGGAAGCAGCGGTTCTGCAGTAGGGAGGGGTCGTGCGCGTGGGTGAAGGTGCCGATCAGGGCGTCGGTCAGCACCACGCCGCGCACCACGTCGTCCTCGAATGCGGCCTCGACGGTCTCGCCCAGCGGCCGCTCGAACAGCGCCGACCAGGCCTCCGGGTCGTCCACGGTCCGCTCCAGCTCGGCCCGGGACGGCAGCGGTGCGGTCAGCGTCGGGAAGACGCGCTCGGCGACCCGCTGCGTCATGCCGTAGAAGCGCTGCCAAGCCTCGAAGTCGCGGTCGGAGCCGGTCAGCCGGACGAAGCTCTCGCGGGTCGCGGACGGCGACTCGGCGTCGACGAGGAGTCCGCCGTCGCCGTAGGGGGTGTAGGAGGAGATGCGGCGGCGCCGGACGGCGAAGCGCAGCCCCAGGTCGTCGACGATCTTCCGGGGCAGCAGGCTCACCAGGTACGAGTACCGGGAAAGCCGTGCGTCCAGACCGGTGAACGCCCGCGTGGAGACGGCGGCGCCGCCGGTGCCCGGGAGCCGCTCGAGCAGGAGCACGGAGCGGCCCGCGCGGGCGAGGTACGCGGCGGCGACCAGGCCGTTGTGGCCGCCGCCGACGATCACGACGTCGTACGAGGGGTGAAGGGGCAGCTGCGACATGCGCCCTTTCGTATCACGCTCAGTCGCGCAGCTCCATGGTGCAGCACTTCACGCTGCCCCCGGCCTTGTGCAGTTCGGACATGTCCACCGGCACCGGCTCGAAGCCGCGCTCGCGCAGCCGCCGCAGCAGCCCGGTGGCCCCGGAGGGGACCAGGACGCGCAGGCCGTCGCTGACGCAGTTGAGCCCGAAGGCCGTGGCGTCCTGGCGGGTGGCGGTCAGCGCGTCGGGGAAGAGCCGGCGCAGCACCGCGCGGCTGCCGGGGGAGAAGGCGTCCGGGTAGTACATGATCTCGTCGCCGGCGAGCACGCACAGCGCCGTGTCGAGGTGGTAGAAGTGCGGGTCGGTGAGCTCCAGGCCGATGACGGGGCGGCCGAAGAACTCCTGGAGCTCGGCGTGCGACAGCGGGCTGCTGCGGAAGCCCTTCCCGGCCAGCAGCCAGCTGTCGGTGACGGCGAAGTCCCCCTCGCCCTCGTTGACGTGGTGCGGGTCGTGCACCTCGCCGTAACCGCGGTTCAGGAACCACTCGCGGTGCGCGGGCGCCTCCGCGGCCCGCTCGGCGTTGGCGAAGCGTGCGCCGAAGACCCGGCCGTCGACCACGGTGGCGCCGTTGGCGGCGAAGACCATGTCCGGCAGGCCCGGCAGCGGCTGCAGGATCTCGACGGTGTGCCCCAGCGAGCGGTAGCGGTCGCGGAGGTCCTCCCACTGGAGCAGGGCGAGCGCGGGGTCGACCGGCTTCGTGGGGTCCATCCAGGGGTTGATGGAGTACGTGACGCGGAAGTACGTGGGAGGGCACATCAGATACCGGCGGTACGAGGCGGTGCGCGCTGCGCTCAATGAAGGCTCCTCGCGGTGTGGTTGAGGCCGTAGTGACATGGTGGACCCGCAGCGGACACCCCGCACCGGATTGCGGACGCAAACACCCCCCGGCGGAGCCCGCCCAGAAGCACGGGGAGGCCGTCTGCCGGGTTGTCCAAAGTTCCCCTTATGATTCGGGGGTGTTCGATTCCAGGCACATCAAGACCTTCCACACCGTGGTCACGGCCGGCTCCTACTCGGCCGCGGCGGTGGCGCTGGGCTACACCCAGCCCGCGGTGACCCAGCAGATGAAGGCCCTGGAGCGCTCGGTGGGCACCGCGCTCTTCGTCCGCGTCGGGCGGCGCATGCGGCTGACCGAGGCGGGTGAGGCGCTGGCCCGGCACGCCGAGACGATCCTCGACAGCATCACCGTGGCCTGGGAGCAGATAGGCGCGGTGACCCGGCTGGAGACCGGCCGGGTGAGGCTGTGCGCCTTCCCCAGCGCCAACGCCACCCTGATCCCCGAGGCGCTGGCCCTGCTCGCGGCCGAGCACCCCGGGATACGGGTCGAGCTGCTGGGGGACGAACCGCCCGACTCGCTGGAGCGGGTCACCCGCGGCGAGTGCGACATCACCCTCGCCTTCACCTACCCCGGGCTGCACGAGGCGGTGCCGGACGACCTGGTCGAGATCCCGCTGCTGGAGGACCAGCTCATGGTCCTGATGCCGGCCGGGCACCGGCTGGCCAGGTCCCGCTCGGTCAGGCTCGGCGACCTGGCCGACGAACGCTGGATCGCCGGCTGCATGCGCTGCCGGGTCAACTTCCTCCACGAGTGCGCCGAGCTGGGCTTCGCCCCCGACATCGCCTTCGCCACCGACGACAACCTCGTGGTGCAGTCGCTGGTCGCGGAGGGGCTGGGGGTCGCGATGATGCCCGGGCTTGTGCTGTCCTTCATGCGGCTGGACCGGGTCACCGGCCGGCCGCTGGACCCCGTCTCCCGGCGCCGGGTCGCGGCGTACGTGCCGCGCGACCATCTGCGGATCCCGGCCGCGGCCCTGGTGCTCGACGCGCTCAAGGCGGTCGCCGAGCGGCGCAGCGGCTGCTGACCCGCACCCCATCCATAAGGAGGGGCAAAGCGGGGTGAAGGAACTGTCAGTGGACGCGCGGGCCCGTGCGCACGGACGCTGCGGACATGACCTCCGCGACCGTTCCGGCGCTCTCCGCGCCCACCGCCCGGCTGGCCCGCCTCGTCGACGAGGTGCGCGAGACGGTCGGCCGCGGCCTGCCGCCCGGCCCGACGGCCCACCTGGTGGGCGAACGGCTCGCGCCGCACCTCGGCGCCGCCGACCTGCTGTCCGAGCGGCACCGCGAGGGCGACCCGGACCGCTACCGGCAGCACATCCTGCACGCCGAGGAGGACGGCAGCTTCTCGATCGTCGCCCTGGTCTGGCTGCCGGGGCAGCGGACGTCCATCCACGACCACGTCTCCTGGTGCGTCACGGGGGTGCACCAGGGCCAGGAGCACGAGCGCCGCTACCGGCTGGTCCCCGACGGCACCGGCTCCCGCCTCGTCCCGACCCAGGACGTCGTCAACGCCCAAGGCGAGGTCTGCGGCTTCGCGCCGCCCGGCGACATCCACCAGGTGTGGAACGGCGGAACCGGCAAGGCCATATCGCTGCACATCTACGGTGCCGACATCTCCCGCCTGGGCTCCAGCGTGCGGCGGGTCTACCGGCTGCCGGTCGGCGAACGGTGAACCTCCGCACCGCGACGCGCACCCCCGTGCCCGCCCCCCGTGGGGCGGCGCCGACCGCCCGCCCCGCCGCGTCCCCCGCCGGAGGCGGTGCGGCCCGCCGCCGGGCCGCCGCGACCGTGCTGCCCGGCCTGCTGGTCACCGCCCTCGGCGCCGTCCTGGCGACCGCACTGCACCGGCTGCTGCCCGCCGTGCCGGTGCCCACCACCGCCGTCCTCCTCGGCATCGCCGCCGCCAACCTGCCGGGCCTGCGCGCGACCCTGCGCGGCCGGGCCCGACCGGGGCTCACCTTCGCCGGAAAACGGCTGATGCGCATCGGCATCGTGATCCTGGGACTGCAGCTGAGCCTCGACGACGTGCTCGGCCTGGGCTGGGCCACGGCCGGCATGGTGGTGTGCGTCGTGGCCGCCACCTTCTGGGGCACGCTCTGGCTCGGCCGCCGCTTGGGCCTGCGCGGCGACCAGCCGCTGCTCATCGCCACCGGCTACTCCATCTGCGGTGCCTCCGCCATCGGCGCGGTGAGCCAGGTCAGCGGCAGCGACGAGGAGGACGTGGCCGCGTCCGTCGCCCTGGTCACGCTCTGCGGCACCCTCGCCATCGGCGTGCTGCCGCTGCTGCACCACCCGCTCGGCCTGGACGACGTGCAGTTCGGCCGCTGGGCCGGCGCCGGCGTGCACGACGTCGGACAGGTCGTCGCGACGGCCCAGACCGCGGGCCCGGCGGCACTCGGTGAGGCGGTGCTCGTCAAGCTGATGCGCGTCGCGCTCCTGGCGCCCCTGGTCGCCGCGGTCGCCTACGCCCTGCGCCGGCGGCACGCCATGTCGGGCGCCGCGGGGCCGGACGCCGCCGCCTCCGCGCGGCAGACCCCGCTGCTGCCCCTGTTCGTCGTCGGCTTCCTCGTCATGATCGCCGTGCGCAGCACCGGAGTCCTGCCGGCCGGCGTGCTCGGCGGGGCACAGCAACTGCAGCAACTGCTGCTGGCCATGGCCATGGTGGGGCTCGGCAGCATGGTGCACCTGCGCGCCCTGGCGCGAACCGGGCCGCGTGTGGCCGCCGTCGGCCTGATCTCCTGGACCCTCATCGCCACCGTCTCCTACGCCGGCGTGCTCCTCACCAGTTGACGACCCCAGCCGGCGGCCAGGGCGCCGGCGATGGAGTGCCTCGCCTCCTCGGGGTGCCGGCGGGCATCTCGCGGTCGTGGCCGCCGGCCGGCAGCGAGCCGAGGGTCGCGATACCGAGCGTGGTACCGGCCTGCTGGATGGTGTCGTTCAGGGCGGAGCCGACGCCCGCCTTCTCCGCGGGGACTTGGCCATGAGGGCGCCGACGGCGGCCTGCATCGCCAGGCCCACGCCGAGGCCGAGCAGGCCGAGGGCGACCGGGAGGACGGCGAAGCCGGTGCCGTGCGCCCGGCACCCCGCCGGGGCCCGCCTCTAAGGTGAGCGCATGCCGACACCACAGACCGACCCCGACGACGCCCTGCTCCCGGACACCCGCCGGGCCCTGCTGCACCGCGTCGCGGTCGCCCAGTCCAGCAGCCGCACCCCCTCCCTCGTGGGGGCCGTCGTCCGGGACGGCGAGGCCGTGTGGACCGGGGCGCGCTCCTGCGTGGACGGGCACGCCCCGGACGGGGACACCCAGTACCGGATCGGCTCCCTCACCAAGACCTTCGTGGCCGTCCTGGTGATGCGGCTGCGCGACGCGGGACGCCTCGGGCTGGACGACCCCGTCGAGAAGCACATCGGCGGCACCCCCGCCGACGGGGTCACCGTGCGCCAACTCCTCACGCACACCGCCGGACTGGCCGCGGAGACCCCCGGCCCCTGGTGGGAGCGCACGCCCGGCGCGCTGCGGCCGGAGACCGCCGACCTCCTCGGCGGGACGCCGCGGCTGCACCCCGCCGGCGAACGCCACCACTACTCCAACCCCGGGTACGCCCTGCTCGGCGCCGTCGTCGAGGCGCTCCACGACGGCCGGCCCTGGGACGAGGTGCTGACCGCCGAGGTCCTCGAACCGCTGGGGATGACCCGTACGACGCGCCGCCCGCAGGCCCCGCACGCCGGCGGCTGGGCCGTCCACCCCTACGCCGAGCTGATGATGGCCGAGGCCGTGCAGGACACCGGGCTGATGGCCCCCGCGGGCGAACTGTGGTCGACCGCCGACGACCTGTGCCGCTGGGCCGCCTTCCTCGCCGCGGGCGACGAGCGCGTCCTGGTGCCCGCGACGCTGGAGCAGATGCGCCGGCCGGCCGCGCCCGGAGGCGACCAGGGCCTCGGCGTGCAGCTGATGAGGACCCCGGACGGCCGGGTGCTGGTGGGCCACGGCGGCTCGATGCCCGGCTTCGTGGCCGGGCTGTGGTGCGACACGGAGGAGGGACTCGGCGCGGTCGTCCTCGCCAACTCCACCACCGGCGCCCCGACCACGACGATCGCCGCCGACCTGCTGCGCATCGTCGCCGAGCGCGAGCCCCGCATCCCCGAGCCCTGGCGGCCCGTCTCCGACCCCGACCCGGAGCTGCTCGCCCTGACCGGCCCCTGGTACTGGGGCACCGCCCCGCACGTCCTGCGCGTGCGCACCGGCCGCGACCTGGAACTGACCGCCCTGTCCGGCACCGCCCGCGGCGCCCGCTTCCGCGCGGAACCGGACGGCACCTGGACCGGCCTGGACGGCTACTACGACGGCGAGACCCTCCGCGCGGTGCGCGCCCCCGACGGCACCGTCGGCCATCTCGACCTCGGCTCCTTCGTCTTCACCCGCACCCCCTACGACCCGGCGGCCCCGGTCCCGGGCGGAGTCGACCCCTCGGGCTGGACCTCCCCCCTCGGCTAGGCCGCGTCCTCAAATGAGCTCCCCCAGCTACCGCTGGGAGGTCCCCCACCGCCCGAAGGGCGGGCTCCGCGGTTCCCCCGGCTTCGCTGGGGGTGCCGTGCCCGGGGACACCTCCCAGCGTCAGCTGGGGGAGCGTTGCGGGGTGGGGGCACCCCCGGCCGAAGGTTGGGGGAGGCCATTTGACGACACGGCCTACGCGGGACGGGCGCCCGAACGGCGGGGACCAGCCGGGCCGTCGGGCCGTCAGGCGGTCAGCGGGAACTCGCGGCCCAGTGCGGCGAAGACCGCCGAGTTGTGGGCGAAGGCCCGCCGGCACTCCTCCACGACGCGCTGCTTCTCGAGCTCGTCGACCGGCAGGGCGTCCAGCAGGCTCCGGTACTCGCGCTTGAACGCCGCGGGGTTGCCGATCGCGTCGAAGACGTAGAAGCGCACGCCGTCACCCTTGCGGGAGAAGCCCCAGGTCTTCTCCGCGATGCCGCGGATGACCTGGCCGCCCGAGAGGTCGCCGAGGTAGCGGGTGTAGTGGTGGGCGACGTAGCCCGCCGGCCACGCGCGGGCGGTCTCGGTGACGCGGCGGGCGTACGCGAGGGTCTCGGGCAGCGCGCGGGCGCGGTCGAGCCAGCCGGGGGCGAACAGGTGGTCCAGGTCGCGTTCCAGGGCGGCGACGCGCATCAGCTCGGGACGCAGGAAGGGGCCGGCCACGGGGTCGCCGGCCAGTTGCGCGGCGGCGCCCTCCAGCGCCCGGTAGACGAACCAGAGCTGCTCGGTGTAGCGGGCGTACGCGGCGACCCCCAGGCGGCCGCCGAGCAGGTCGCCGATGAACGTCGAGGTCTCGGCCTCGGTGTGCCGGTCGTGGCTGGCGGAGCGGATGACGGCCGAGAAGGGTGCGGTCGCGGAGCCGTGGGCTGGCGTCAAGGGGATCCTCCTGCGTCGGGCCTGCAGGAATCGTCGCAACTTAGGGGACCCTAAGTCAACGGGTTGCCGACAACCTGTCGGAAAACCAGGCTAGCGCGGATTCGCCTTTCGGGGCGGACGGCACGTCGTCCCGCGGGTGACGGTGGTCACGGAGGGGAGGCCGGTGCCGGTCCCCGCCCCGGGTGCCGCGGGCAGCGCGGACAAGGGAAACGTGCCCGAATTCGCCCGGGACGGGGTCATCCCTCCAGGGGGACCCCGCGCGCGGCCGGAATGCGGACGGGGAGCAGGATGGTTTCCACCATCCGTGGATTCCGCTTACGGCCTTTCCCTCGTTACGTAGGGTGGAGCAAGGGTTCACGGGCGAGGAAAGGGGCTCGATGGTCACCAAGGGCAGGTTGTCCGACTGGCTGCGCCGCAAAGCGGGGGAGCGCGGTGCCGGAGTGGACGGGGCCGCGGTCCGCGCGGCCGCCGGTGGCCGGAACGGGGACGACCTGCGCCGGGACGAGCTCCTCCTGGAAGCCGCGGACGCGGGCCTGCCGCTGGCGCCGGCCGCCCATCCGTCGCCCGTGTCCGGTTACCGCTGTTCCTGCGACCGGATCGGCTGCCCCACCCCGGGCACGCACCCCGTCTCCTTCGCCTGGCAGACCCAGGCCACCACGGACGCGGAGCAGGTCAGGCGCTGGCTGCGCGCGCACCCCCTGGCCAACTTCATCACCGCCACCGGCATCGCCCACGACGTCCTGGACGTACCCGCCGAGGCGGGCCGGATCGCCCTGGAGCGGCTGGACGCCGAGGGTTCCGCGGCCGGGCCCGTCGCGGTCTCCGACGGGCGGATGCTGTTCTTCACCGCCACCCGTGCCACGGCCGACGAGGACGAGTGGTGGCCGTGCGAGCTGGACTGCCATCCCGAGACCCTCGACGAGCACCCGGGCCTGCGCTGGCACCACCGCGCCAGCTACGTGCTGCTCCCGCCCTCGCGTCTGCCCTCCGGCGCCACCGTCGCGTGGGTCGCAGGCCACGGACCCGACCAGGTGCTGCCCGACCCGCTGCCGCTGCTCGAGGTGCTGACCGACGCCGGCGCCCAGGTCGAGCCCGAGCCCGAGACGGCCGGCTGGCTGCACTGACCCCGGCTGCGGCGGTCCGGGACCTCCCGCCGGCCTCAGCCCTCGTCACCGACAGGAACCGCGGCGGACGGCTTGACGGCCGGCGCGGTGACCCTGCCGGGGCGCAGGAAGAGGAACATCGTGGGCGCGAGGTACAGCGCCCAGACCGCGACCTGCAGCCACGTCGGATCCGGCTGGAAGTTGAACACGCCCTTGAGCAGCGTCCCGTACCACGAGTCCGGCGGGATCCGGTCGCTGATGTCGAAGGCCTCGGTCCCCAGCCCCGGCAGCCAGCCGGCCTCCTGCAGGTCGTGGAAGCCGTACGCGAGCACGCCCGCCGCGACCACCACCAGCATGGCGCCGGTCCAGGTGAAGAACTTGGCCAGGTTGATGCGCAGCGCGCCCCGGTAGAACAGCCAGCCCAGCACCACCGAGGTCAGCAGGCCCAGTACCGCGCCCACCAGCGGGCGCACGCCGTCGTCGGTGGCCTGCACGGCGGTCCAGATGAACAGCGAGGTCTCCAGTCCCTCACGCCCCACGGCGAGGAAGGAGGTGATCACCAGTGCCCCGGTGCCCATGGCGATCGCGGCGTCCAGCTTGCCGTGGAGTTCGGCCTTCAGGTGCCGCGCGGTGCGCCGCATCCAGAAGACCATCCAGGTCACCAGGCCGACCGCGACGATCGACAGCGAACCGCCCAGCGCCTCCTGCGCCTCGAAGGTCAGCTCGGAGGAGCCGAACTGCAGCGCGGCGCCGAAGGCCATGCTCACCAGGACCGCGGTGCCGACGCCGAGCCAGACCGGCGGCAGCTTGTCCTTGCGGTCGGTCTTCACCAGGTACGCGACCAGGATGCAGACCACCAGGCTGGCCTCCAGGCCCTCACGGAGCCCGATCAGGTAGTTGGCGAACACCGCCGGTACTTCCTCTCAGTCGTGTCGGAAGAGCTCGCGGCCCCACCAGTCGTCCTTGTCCCGGACGCCCGGCGGTACGGCGTAGACGGCCGAACCCACGTGCTGGATGTACTCGTTGAGGGAGTCGAGCTTCGCCAGCCGCATCTGCAGCGGCACGAAGCCGTCCCGGACGTCGCGCTGGTACGCGATGAAGAACAGCCCGGCGTCCAGGCGGCCCAGGCCGTCGGTGCCGTCGGTGAAGGAGTAGCCGCGGCGCAGGATCGTCACACCGCTGTTGTCCGGGTGCGCGAGCCGGACGTGCGCGTCCGGGAGCATCGCCTTGAAGTCCGGGGCGTCGTGCTCGCGCTGCCTGCCGATCGGGGCGCCCTCGCCCTTCGTCCGGCCGAAGATCTGCTCCTGCTCCTGCAGCGAGGTGCGGTCCCAGGTCTCGATGTGCATCCGGATGCGGCGGGCGACGAGGTACGAGCCGCCGGCCATCCAGGACGGGCCGTCCTCGGCGGACACCCACACGTGCTCGTCCTGCGTGGCCCTGTCGGAGCCCGCGACGTTGTGCGTGCCGTCCTTGAAGCCCATCAGGTTGCGCGGGGTCTGCTCCTCGGGAGTGGTCGAGGAGGTCTTGCCGAAGCCGAGCTGCGACCAGCGCATCGCGACCTTGCCGAAGCCGATCCGGGCCAGGTTGCGGATGGCGTGCACCGCCACCTGCGGGTCGTCCGCGCAGGCCTGGATGCACAGGTCGCCGCCGCTGCGGTTCGGGTCGAGGGCGTCACCGGGGAACTTGGGCAGGTCCACCAGCGCCCCGGGGCGGTGCGCCTTCAGCCCGAAGCGGTCCGCGCCGTCCTTCGTCGTGAACAGCGAGGGGCCGAAGCCGATGGTGAGGGTGAGCCGGGAGGCCTGCAGGCCCAGCGCCTCACCGGTGTCGTCCGGCGGGGCCTCGGCGAGGCCGCCGACCGCGCCCTCGCCGACCGGCCGGCCCTGCGTCATCTTCCGGGCGGCGTCGGTCCATTCCTTCAGGAGCGCGACCAGTTCCTCGCGGTCCTCGGTCTTGACGTCGAAGGACGCGAAGTGGAGCCGGTCCTGCACCGGGGTCGTGATGCCGGCCTGGTTCTCCCCGTGGAAGGCGATCGCGCTGCCCGCGGCGCCCGCGGGCTGCACGTCGTCCCCGGAGCGGACCGCGGCCACGGCGCCGCCGGCCGCGGCGGCCGCGACGACGACACCCGCACCGGTCCAGCCGAGCACCCTGCGACGCGACGTGACACTCTCATCGGACATGGTCCGTAGCCCCCCGGGGTTACTTGGCGACGGCCGCGGCGAGCTTCGACAGGGGCTCGGCGAGCGCGTTGACCGCGTCCGAGAGCTCCTTGCGCTGGTCCTTGCCGACGGTGTCGTAGGAGACGAACTCCGTGGTGCTGCCGCCCTTGCGGTACTTGTCGAGCAGCGCCGTCAGAGCCGGGAACTGCTTGTCGAGGTCGGCGGTGAGCGCCGCGTCGTTCTCGGCGGCGACCGGCTTCAGCAGTTCGTAGGCCTTCATCGCGCCCTCGACATTGGCCTGGAAGTCCGACAGGTCGGTGTGGGAGTAGCGGTCCTCCTCACCGGTGATCTTGCCGGTGGCGACCTCGTCCAGCAGTTCCTTGGCGCCGTTGGCCATGCTGGTGGCGGTGATGTCGGCCTTGCCGACGCGCGCCTGCCAGTCCTTCAGGTCGGTGACGAGCTGGTCGGCGAGGGCGCCCTCCTCGGCCCCGGCCTTCTTGTCCTGCCACAGGGACTTCTCCAGCCGGTGCCAGCCGGTCCACTTCTGGCCGTCCTCCAGGCCGTCCTCGCGGGTGTCGGTCAGCGGGTCGATGTCGCCGAAGGACTCGGCCACCGGCTCGGTGCGCTCCCAGCCGACCCGGGAGGACGCGAAGAGCGACTTGGCCTTCTCCACGTCGCCCGCCTTCACGGCGTCGGCGAACTCCTGGACCACCGGGATCGTCTGGTCGGCCTGCTCCTGGGCGTACTTGCGGTACGCGGCCACGGCGGCGTCCAGGCGCGGGTCGCTCTTGGCGGCGCCCTTGCCGGTGACGGTGATCTTCTGGCGGATGCCGTCGCCCTTCATGCCGGGCTTGCAGGCGATCTCGTACGTACCGGCCTTGATCTCGGCGGTGATCGTGGCCTTGGTGCCGGGGCCGATGTTCTCCCGCTCGGTCACGATCTTGTCGCTGGGCGTGTAGACGTAGACCTCGGTGACCTTGGAGCCCTTGTTCTCGACGGCCAGCTGCACGTGCCCGGCCGGGAAAGTGGTCCTGGAGACCTCGCACTTGGTGTCCGTCGCGGTCACCGTGACGGCGTCGGACGCCTTGCCGTCCGCCTTCTCCGCGCACCCGGTGACGGCCGTGACGGCGACCACTATGCCGGCGGCGGCTACTGCGGACATGCGGACGGCGGACATGCGATCTCCAGGCGGCTCGGGAAGCTATGACTTAGGCAAGCCTTTCCTGTGAAAGGCTTGCCTAACCTATCCGAGGCCAATCGCGACTTGGCCGCATTCCGGTAAAGGAATCCCCATGAGGAGGTCAAGGCAGCGTCAGGACCTCCGCGCCTGTGTCGGTCACCACGAGGGTGTGCTCGAATTGCGCGGTGCGCTTGCGGTCCTTGGTGACGACCGTCCAGCCGTCGTCCCAGATCTCGTACTCGTGGGTGCCCAGGGTCAGCATCGGCTCGATGGTGAAGGTCATGCCCGGCTTCATGATCGTGGTCGCACGCGGGTCGTCGTAATGCGGGACGATCAGGCCGGAGTGGAAGGCGGTATTGATGCCGTGGCCCGTGAAGTCGCGCACGACACCGTAATTGAATCGTTTGGCATAGGACTCGATGACCCGGCCGATCACATTGATCTGCCGTCCGGGCTTCACCGACTTGATGGCGCGATTCAGGGATTCCCGGGTGCGCTCCACCAACAGCCTTGACTCCTCGGCGACTTCACCGACGAGATACGTGGCGTTGGTGTCCCCGTGCACCCCGTGGATGTAGGCGGTGACGTCCAGGTTGACGATGTCGCCGTCGCGCAGCCCGGTGGAGTCGGGGATGCCGTGGCAGATGACCTCGTTGATGGAGGAGCACAGCGACTTGGGGAAGCCCCGGTAGCCGAGGTCCGAGGGGTAGGCCTGGTGGTCGCACATGTACTCGTGCGCGATCCGGTCCAGCTCGTCGGTGGTGACACCCGGCGCGATCGCCTTCGCCGCCTCCTCCATGGCCCGCGCGGCGATCCGCGAGGCGATCCGCATCTTCTCGATCGTCTCCGCCGACTGCACCTCCGGGCCGTCGTACGGCCGAGGTGCGGGCCTGCCCACGTACTCCGGACGCGGGATCGAGGCGGGCACGGGACGGGTGGGGGAGAGCTTGCCGGGAACCAGGACAGACATGTCAGCGAGTGTATCGGCGGCCGGTCGGGCAGCATGGCGGCAGGACGTCGTAGGAGGAGGGACGATGGCGCTGTTCAGGCGAGTCCGCAAGCCCGCGGGGAAGCCCGGCGAGTGGTTCTACTGCATCGAGCACCACAAGGTCGAGGAGGGGCCGGAGTGCCCCGCCAAGGACCGGATGGGGCCGTACCCGAGCCGCGCGGACGCGGAGCGGGCGATGGAGACGGCCGCCGAGCGGAACCTGCAGTGGGAGAACGACCCGCGGTGGAAGGACCGCTCGCGGGAGGACGGGGAGGAGTGAGCCCGCCGGGGGCCGCCGGGTGCACGATGGAAGGGTGAAGCTCGGGCTGGCCGGCGACACCATGCTCGGCCGCATGGTGGCCGCGCGGCTGGCCGAGGCCCCTCCGGAGGCGCTGTTCTCCGAGGAGGTCGTGGCCGTCGCGCGGGAGGCGGACCTCTTCGTCCTCAACCTGGAGTGCGCGATCTCCGACCGAGGTGAGCCCTGGCCCGACCCCTTCAAGCCCTTCTTCTTCCGTGCCCCGCCCGTCGCCGTGCGCGCCCTGACGCACCTGGGCGTGAGCTGCGTCAACCTGGCCAACAACCACGCCCTGGACTACGGCCGGACGGCGTTGCTGGACACGCTGGAGCACCTGGCCGCCGCCGGGATCGCCGCCGTCGGGGCCGGATCGGACGAGAGCGCGGCGCGCGCCCCGGCGGTGCTGGGCGGCCCCGGGGGCGCGGGGGGCCGCCCGGGCCTGGGCGTCGTCGGCGTCACCGACCATCCGGCGGAGTACGCCGCGGGACCGGACCGCCCCGGGGTGGCCTACGCGGACCTGCGCGAGGGCGTGCCGGGCTGGCTCTCCGACGGCGTCGCGAGCCTGGGCGCGCGGACGGCGGCGGTGCTCGTCACCCCGCACTGGGGGCCCAACATGACCACCGGCCCGGCCCGCTACATCCGGGACGCCGCCGCGGCCCTGCGCACGGCGGGCGCCACGCTCGTGGCGGGCAGTTCCGCGCACGTCTTCCACGGGGTGACGGACGGGGTGCTCTACGACCTCGGCGACTTCGTCGACGACTACGCGACCGATCCGCGGCTGCGCAACGACCGCGGCCTGTTCTTCCTCGTCACCTTCGACCCCGCCGGACACCGCCCCGTCCGGCTGGAGGCGGTGCCGATCGCCCTCGACTTCTGCTTCACCCGGCTGGCCGACCGCGGTGAACGGGCCTGGATCGCCCGGCGGTTCCGGCGCGCCTGCGCCGGGTTCGGGCACGAGGTCACGGAGGAGGGCGGGCGGCTGGTGGTCCGCTGGGACGGCGAAGCTACCGACCCGTAGCACAGACGACCCCTTCCTGTCCGAGATTCCGAACGGATTGAGGTCCAGACCAACGACGCTCCGTTTCCAAGGACACGTGGACCGGATCCGACCGACGGCCGGTCGGAGGAAAGGGGCCCCCATGTCCAGGAAACGCACGATGAGCACCAAGCAGAAGATCGCGCTCATGACCGGCGCGGCCACCCTGGCCGGCGGCTTCGCCGTGGTGACCATGAGCATGGGTCATGCGTCGGTGGTGTGCGACGGGCTCGACCAGGCGCTGCGCAACAACGAGAGCTTCATCGCGGCCCAACGCGCCAATCCCGACTCCCAGTCGGCGGCCCGGATCGCCAACCGCGAGGCGGTGATCAAGCAGATCAACGTGCAGCGGGAGGCCTCCGGATGCGGTGCCGCGCAGGCGGCGCCCGCGGCGCCCGCGGCGCCCGCCGCCCCCGCCGGTCAGGGTCAGGGTCAGCAGGGACAGAACCAGCAGGGCCAGAACCAGAACCAAGGCCAGAACCAAGGCCAGAACCAAGGCCAGAACCAGGGTCAGGCCGCGCCGCCGGCCGGCGGCGCCGTCGGCCAGGTCGTCTGCGCGGGCTCGACGGTCACCCTCTCCGGCGAGGGCGGCGCGCCCGCCGCCTCCAGCAACCAGTTCCCGCTGGGCACCAAGCTGAAGGTGACCAACCTGGACAACAACAAGTCGACCACGGTGTCGGTGACCTCGACCTCCGGCAGTTGTGCGCTGCTGAACAACGCGGCCTTCGAACAGGTCCGGGAGCCCGGCAAGTTCCTGATCAGGAAGGCGCGCATCGAACGCGTCGGCTGACCGGGGACCCCGCGGCCGGTCCGGGCCACTGCCGTACCAGGAGGCGGCAGTGGTCCGGACCTCTTGACGGGAGCACGACACTTCGCTTCAATCCGCGATGACAGGTCCAGACCAACGGTCCAGACCACTCGCACAGCGCAGCCCCCCGCCGCCCCCCACTGGGAGGTCACGTGCTCTTCCGTCGTCATGTCCCCCGTACCGGATCGCGCAGATCCCGCATCCTCGCCGGCGTCACCGCCGCCTTCCTCGCCGCCGCGGGCAGTCTGATCGCCCTGCCCGGCACCGCCCACGCCGCCAACCTCGTCGCCAACCCGGGCTTCGAGAGCGGCAGCCTCTCCGGCTGGTCCTGCTCCGGCGGATCGGTCGTCGGCAGCCCCGTGCACAGCGGCACCAAGGCACTCGCCGGCGCCGTCAGCAGCAGCGACACCGCCCAGTGCACCCAGACCGTCTCCGTGCAGCCCAACACCGCGTACTCGCTGACCGGTTGGGTGCGCGGCGCGTACGTCTACCTCGGGGTGACCGGCGGCGCGTCCACCTGGACCCCGTCCGCCGCCTCCTACACCCAGCTGACCGTCCCCTTCACCACCGGCGCCTCGCAGACCAGCGTCCAGATCTACGTGCACGGCTGGTACGCGCAGGGCACCTACAACGCCGACGACATCAGCCTCGACGGCCCCGGCGGCGGGGGCGGCGGTGACACCCAGGCGCCCACCGCGCCCAGCGGCCTCACCTCCACCGGCAAGACCTCCTCCAGCGTCTCGCTGTCCTGGAACGCCGCCACCGACAACACCGGCGTCACCAGCTACGACGTCTACCGCGGCAGCACCCTGGCCACCACCGTGACCGGCACCTCCGCCACCGTCACCGGCCTGGCCGCGAGCACCTCGTACACCTTCACCGTCAAGGCGCGCGACGCCGCGGGCAACACCTCCGCCGCCTCCAACGCCGTGACCGTCACCACCAACGCGGGCGGCGGCGGGGGCACCGGCTTCAAGCAGGCCGCGCCCTACCTCTACCTCGGCTGGGGCGACCCGCCGAGCCCGGCCACGGTGATGAGCGCCACCGGCATCAAGTGGTTCACGATGGCCTTCATCCTCTCCTCCGGCGGCTGCAACCCCGCCTGGGACGGCTCCCGGCCGCTGACCGGCGGCACCGACCAGTCCACCATCAACGCGATCCGCGCCGCGGGCGGCGACATCGTCCCGTCCATCGGCGGCTGGAGCGGCAACAAGCTCGGCCCCAACTGCTCCACGCCCGAGGCGCTCGCCGGCGCGTACCAGAAGGTGATCGACGCCTACGCCCTCAAGGCGATCGACGTCGACATCGAGAACACCGACGAGTTCGAGAGCGAGGTCGTCCAGGACCGCGTCCTGAACGCGCTCAAGATCGTCAAGCAGAACAACCCCGGCATCCGGACGATCGTCACCTTCGGCACGTCGACGACAGGCCCGAGCTACTGGGGCAACCGCCTCGTCGAGCGGGCCAACGCGCTCGGCGCCAACATCGACGTCTTCACGATCATGCCGTTCGACTTCGGCGGCGGCGCCGACATGTACGGCAACACCGTGAACGCCGCCGAGGGCCTGAAGGCCAAGCTGAAGTCCACCTTCGGCTGGGACGACGCCACCGCCTACGCCCACCTCGGCATCTCCGGCATGAACGGGCTGAGCGACCAGCAGGAGAACACCACCCCGGCCATCTGGACCCAGATCCGGGACTGGGCCAACTCCCATCACATCGCCCGGCTCGCCTACTGGGCCGTCAACCGGGACCGCCCGTGCCCCGGCGGCGGCGTGACCAGCAACTGCTCCGGCATCAGCCAGAGCACCTGGCAGTTCACCTCGATCACCGCCGGCTTCACCGGCTGATCGGACCCCGGCCCCCACGGGTCAGGCGGCGGAGGACACCGTGTCCTCCGCCGCCTTCCGCATGCCCACGGCGTGCTCGTTGGTCCGGGCGTCGTACGCCATCAGCGTCGGCAGGCAGGCGGCCAGCGCCCCGACCGCCGCCACGCACGCCAGCCCGCCGGTCCACACCGATGTGCGCAGGCCCAGCAGCGCGGCCGAGCCGCCGGCCCGCACCTGGCCGAACTGGGGGCCGATGGTGAAGGAGAGCAGTTCGATGCCGGCCAGCCGGCCACGCAGCGCGTCGGGGATGGTCTGGTTCCAGATCGTCGCCCGGAACACCCCGCTGGCCATGTCGAACGCACCCGCCAGCGCCAGGAAGGCCAGCACCAGCCATACGTTGCGGGACCAGCCCGCCGCCGCCATGCACAGGCCGAAGCCCGCCGCGGCCAGCACGATCGCCCGCCCGTGCCGGTGCACCCGCGACGACCAGCCGCCGGTGAGGCTCATCAGCAGCGCACCCGCCGGCAGGGCCGCGTACATCAGGCCCAGCGACCAGGGCGCACCCAGGTCGTCCGCCATGAAGGGGAACACGGCGATCGGGAAGGCCAGACCGGTCGCCGCGATGTCCACCACGTAGGTGCCGAGCAGTTCCTTGCGGCTCCACGCGTAGCGCGCCCCCTCCGCGATCGAGCTCAGCGAGGGGCGCTTCGCATCGTGCGAGGGCGGTGAGGGCCGCAGCCCGAGGCCGAGGACGACCGAGAGGGCGAAGGTGAGGGCGTCGACGGCGTACGCCCATCGCAGGCCCGCGTACGCGATCAGCACACCCGCGAGGGAGGGCGCCGCGATCGCCCCGATCTGCCAGCGCAGCGCGTTCAGCGAGGCGGCGGCGGTCAGTTGCCCGTGCGGGACGATGCGCTGCACGATCGCGTCCAGTGCCGGCCGCTGGAGCCCGCCCAGCGCGCTGGTCAGCGCGGCGACCACGTACAACGGCCAGAGCACCGGCCGCGGCAGCAGGGCGTTGACCAGCAGCACGGCCGACAGCACGCCGAGGGCCGCCTCCGTCCACAGGATGAGCTTGCGCCGGTCCAGGGCGTCCGCGAGCGCCCCGCCGTAGAGGCCGCAGACGATCAGCGGCACCAGTTCGACGGCGCCGAGGGCGCCGACCGCGAGGGTGGAGCCGGTCAGCTCCTTGACCTGGACAGGGACGGCCACGAAGGTCAGGAAGCTGCCGAAGGTCGTGATCAGGCCCGCGCACCACATCAGGCGGAAGTCGCGCGAGGTCCGCCACGGTGCGAGGTCGGGAAGGAGTCTGGACACGAGGTCGCATGCTCCGTGCACGGACCCCTGCGGCGCAACCGGGTTTTTCCGCCCGTGCCCCGCGAGCGGCCGGGTCGGGCGGCGGCCGCGAGGCACCGATGCGGCCCGCCTGTCCTCGACCGGCGTCACCGGCGACCGGTGGTGGGCCGGCGGCCTTCCGCGCGAGTGCGGGTGCGCGCTGACGACGGCACGGCCGGGCTCACCTGCGGGTGCCGCTCACGCCGCGGCCCCCGGCATCGCGGACGCACCGGCGACCGCGTGGGCCGCCGCCCCGCGCGGGACCCGGTGGCGGGCAGCGCCGTCAGCGCATCAGCCCCGCGGCCGCCAGCCGCTGCCGGACCACCGCGACGGCGGTGTCGTCCAGCGGGACCTGCGGGGGCGCCGTGGCCGCGCAGCCGATGACGCCGCGCAGGCGCAGCGCCGCCTTGAAGGCACCCAGCGCCGAGGAACTCGGGCCCATCGCAGTGGAGTCCGCCCCCGCGTCGACGATGGCGTAGAGCCGCGCGAGCCGGTCCTGCTCCGCCGCGGCCTCGCGCCAGCGTCCCGCGACGGCGTGCGCGTGGAGCCGTACGTAGCCGTGCGGATCCACGTTGCCGAGGCCGGGGACGACGCCGTGCGCGCCCGCCAGGAGGGCGCCGTCCACGGCGAGTTCGGACCCGGTGAGCAGGGCGAAGGAGGAGTCCAGGCCGCGGCGGCGCAACTCGGTGAGCAGCCGGCGCATGGGGCCGTCGGCGCCGCTGCTGTCCTTCAGGCCGGCCAGGGTGCCCTCCTCCGCGAGGGCCAGCACGGTCGTGGCGGGCAGCTTGGTGTGCACCGCCGAGGGGATGTCGTACGCGAACAGCGGCAGCCCGCCGGCCCCGTCCCGCACCCGCCGGAAGTGGTCGGCGATCTCCACCGGATGCGTCGCCGCGTAGAAGGGCGCGGTCGCCACCAGGGCGTCGGCGCCCGCCGCGACGGCGGCCCGCGCGTGCTCCAGGACGCGCGGGGTGGTCATGTCGACGACGCCGGCGAGCACGGGCACCCGGCCCCCGACGGCCTCCACGACCGCCGTGAGCGCGGTGCGCCGCTGCGCGTCGGTGAGGAAGGCCGTCTCGCCGCTGGACCCCAGGGCGAAGACCCCGTGCACCCCGGCCGAGAGCACATGCCCGACCAGGGCGCGCAGGCCCTCGGTGTCCACGTCCCCCGTCTCCGTGAGCGGGGTGCACAGAGGTGGTACGACCCCGCGCAGCGGGCGGAGCGGATCGGTCCCGGTTGCGGTCATGGACCGCTTCCTACCAGCTCGCGGGCGGTGGCGACACCAACTGCTCGGCGAGCCGCGCGAGTCGGGGCAGCCGGTCCCGCAGCCGCACCCGGCGTCCGGCCGCCGCGCTGACCAGGTGCTGCAGCACGTCCATGCCGACCTCGGAGGGCTCCGGCGGCACGGTCAGCGCCTCGTGCGCCAGCCCGCGCAGCTCCGGGTCGCCCGCGTCCATCGCCAGCACCGTCGCGCCGGAGCGCCGCGCGTCCTCCACCCGCTCCAGCAGCCCGGCCTCGGCCCGCTCGGGGGTGACCACCAGCACCGTCTCGCCCCTGCGCGCCGCCTCCAGGCGGGCCGTCCCGACCGCGAGGTGCGCGGGCGCGCCCGGCGGCACGCGGTGCCGCACCAGCGTCGGCGACAGCTCCGGCAGCCCGCTCCAGGCGGCCTCGTCGTCCAGATGGGCCGCCATGTGCCACGGCTCGTACTCCCCGCTGCCGACCAGCAGCAGCCCGCCCGCGGGCCCCCGGCGGACGGACCCGCGCAGGGAGCCGGCGAAGGACCGGGTCAGCTCCGGCCACTCGCTCCCGGCCAGCAGTTCACGGACGACCTCGACCCGTACGGCATCCATGCACCGCATCCTCGCGGACCCTGCACCGGCCCGGCCCCGCTTCGCGCCGTGCTCACCCGAACGGGGTCAGTCCGTGCCGTCCGCGGGCAGGGCCCTGGACACCCGCTCCCGTACGTCCGTGAAGTGCCGCCGCATGGCGGCCCTGGCCGCGCCCGCGTCCCCGGTGCGCAGCGCGCCGACGACGGCGCGGTGGTTGGCGACGACGCGCTCGACCGGGTCGTCGGCGGGCGCCAGGGCGGCGCCGACCTCGTGGTAGGCGCTCCGGAACAGGTCCACGAGCTGCAGCACGAGCTCGTTGCCGCAGGAGGCGTAGAGCAGCGCGTGGAAGGCCCGGTCCGCGTCGGGGTCGTCGACCATCCGGGCGGCGAGCGCGTCGAGTTCGTCCAGCCGCTGGGCCGGTATCGTCCCGGCGACCTCGCCTATCAGGCCGACCTCGAGCAGCTCGCGCACCGCGACGAGGTCGGCGAGGGCGCGCACCCGGGACCGCAGGTGGAAGGTGAGCGAGGGCATCAGCACCCGCAGCGGCGCCTCTCCGACGAACGTCCCCGTGCCGTGCCGGATCTCGACGATGCCGAGCGCCTGCAGTGCGCGCACCGCCTCGCGCACGCTGTTGCGGCTCGCACCGAGCAGGTCCATCAACTGCGGCTCGGTCGGCAGGGTGGCGCCGGGGGCGAGCCGCTGCTCGTGGATCAGCTCGATGATGCGGTCCTGGAGCCCCGGGCCGCGGCTCCTGCCGACGGTTCTGGTCACGGGCGGCCGCCTTTCCCTGTGCTGTCGTGCGCTTTTGACGTTCCGTCAGCTGTCCCGAGCGGCGCGCTCGGGACAAGGGACGTCCGGCGTCCACCCCGCGGCCGCGCATCGGGAGGCAACACCGATGTCATACCTCACATCCGTCGTCCCCCGAGCCAATACCGATGTGTACGGGGGCTTTCACGCACCGCGGAGCGCCCCGCCGCGGGGCGGAGGGGGTGCGGACCGGCCGGGCGGCGAGGGACGCGTCACAGCGCCTGCGCGGGCCATGCACCGCCCCCACCTGGCAGGATCGCGGTATGACTGTTGACAGTGGCAATGAGACCCCCGCCCCCAAGGCCCCGGCGAAGGACCCCTGGGAGCTGCCGGACGTGTCCGGCCTCGTCGTCGGCGTCCTCGGCGGCACCGGCCCGCAGGGTCGCGGCCTGGCGTACCGGCTCGCCAAGGCCGGCCAGCAGGTGGTCATCGGCTCGCGCGCCGCGGACCGCGCCCAGGCCACGGCCGACCGGATCGGCCTCGGGGTGCGGGGCGCCGACAACGCGGAGACCGCCCGCCGCAGCGACGTCGTCATCGTCGCCGTCCCGTGGGAGGGCCACGGCGAGACCCTCCAGGCGCTGCGCGGCGAGCTCGCCGGCAAGCTCGTCGTCGACTGCGTCAACCCGCTGGGCTTCGACAAGCAGGGCGCCTACGCCCTGAAGCCGGAGGAGGGCAGCGCCGCCGAACAGGCCGCCGCGCTGCTGCCGGAGTCCCGCGTCACCGCCGCCTTCCACCACCTGTCCGCGGTGACCCTCGAGGACCCGGAGATCGACTCGATCGACACCGACGTCCTCGTGCTCGGCGACAGCCGCGCCGACACCGACCTGGTCCAGGCCCTGGCCGCGCGCATCCCCGGCATCCGCGGCGTCTTCGCCGGCCGGTTGCGGAACGCGCACCAGGTGGAGGCGCTGGTCGCCAACCTGATCTCGGTCAACCGCCGCTACAAGGCCCACGCCGGCCTGCGCCTGACCGACGTCTAGGCCCGCGGGGGCATGGGGGACAATGGGCGGGTTCGCGACCGACCCGACAGGAGCCGCCCCCCATGCCCCGCCTCGCCCTCTACGCGCTCGTCCTGTGCGCGCTCGCCGTGGCCGCCGCCGTCGTGTCCTTCGTGGAGGGCAGCTGGCTCGGTGTCTTCTGGATCCTGATCGCGGGCCTCACCAGCAACATGTGCTGGTACTACCTGCGCAAGGCGAAGGCCGAGCGGGAGTCCGCCGAGCAGCGGATCACTGGCTGAACGGGTCGCCCTTCCAGAACTGGAAGAAGGCGTAGCCCAGGCTCGACAGCCCGTCCGGGATCCCGAAGACCGCCGTCACGGAGTCGACGAAGCCGAAGAACGCCGCGTTGACCTCGGGGATCCACAGCACACCGAAGACGGCCAGCAGCCCGAACTGCCCGAACGGCTCCAGCTGGCGCCGCGTCCGGTACGACAGCCAGGGCTCGATCACGCCGTAGCCGTCCAGGCCCGGCACCGGCAGCAGGTTCAGGATCGCCGCCGTGACCTGCAGCATCGCCAGGAACGCCAGCGCGGACGCGAAGGGCGCGTGGGCCTGGTCCAGCGTGACGACGCCGAAGGTGAAGGGCAGCATCAGGGCGATCGCGAACAGCACGTTGGTCAGCGGGCCCGCGGCCGAGATCAGGCTGTGCTTCCAGCGGCCCCGGATCCTGCCCCGCTCGATGAAGACGGCGCCGCCGGGCAGGCCGATGCCGCCCAGGATCACGAAGATCACCGGCAGCACGATGCTCAGCAGCGCGTGCGTGTACTTCAGCGGGTTCAGGGTCAGGTAGCCCTTGGCCCCGATCGAGATGTCGCCGCCGTGCAGCGCGGTACGGGCGTGCGCGTACTCGTGCAGGCACAGGGAGACGATCCAGCCGGACACGACGAACAGGAACACGGCGAAGCCGGTGCTGGTGGAGAAGTCCGTCCACACCGCCCAGCCCGACACGGCCATGATCGCGGCCAGGCCCAGGAAGATCGGGCTGATCTGCCGTTCACTGCGGGTTGCTGCGGTGGTCATCGTGCGGGCTCCTGCGGAGGCGGTGCGACATCGGTCGTGGTGCTGGCCGCCCGATCATGCCATCCGGCCGCCGCCGGGCACACCCACGGCGGGATAACGCCCCGGCGACGCCGGACGTTCCTGCGGCCCTGCGGCGACGCCCGGGTCGCGACCGCGTTGCGATACGTCATCGATCGCATCCGCTCCGTCGCCGCGGGGGTCATGGCGGGCGCACTCTGAAGTCGTCCGGGGCCGGGGGGCCCGAGGACGGGGTCAGGACGGGGGAGCCATGACGTGGAAGAGGTTCGCCGTGCCGGCGCTGCTCGGCATCGCCGTGTGCGGCACGCTGACCGGATGCAGTCCCGCGGGCGCGGGGCTCACGGGTATCGCCGTGGACGAGGACGGCAGGCCGCTGGGGGTGATGCTCGTCTGCCAGGGCCACATCGAGGGGGCGACGCTCTTCGACTCCGACCACGCGGACGCCTCGGCCGACCTCGGCAGGTGGAGCCGCGCCAAGACGGCCACGGGGTTCACGGTGTGGTCGCTGGCCGGCGGCGGCAGGGGCTGGAGCCCCGAGGTGCCCACGGCCTCCCTCGAACCGCACCGCACGTACAGCCTGTACGGCTGGACCCGCGACGGCTCCTGGTCGACGGCGCACGTGACGTTCACGGCGGCGCAGTTCGCGAGCCTCGAGCCCGGGCAGGTCCGCTGGTACAAGGGGGAGGGGGTGCCGGGTACGGACCGGGACGGGAACGCCACGACGTCGATGGGCGAGTTTCGGGCGGAGGGGTGCGAAGGGATGTGACCGGTTCTTCGTCTGCGGCGCCGCGTTTGTTGCTGTTGCGGTTTCTCCCCCGCCCGCCCTCCCTCCCCCAGCCTTCGGCCGGGGGGACCCCCATCCGGCGCGGTCAGTGCGGGCCTGCGCATCGTGTGCCTGGGTCGGTGCCGCGCCGGCGCACTCCCCCAGCCTTCGGCCGGGGGGACCCCCACAGCGCTCGCGGTTTACCCCGACATCGTTCGGCGCCCGGGTCCGCCGCTCGTCGCTTCCGGGCGCACCCCGCCACACCCCCTCCCGCTGTCGAGGCGCACGACGGCCGGTGGGGGGGTGAGTGAGGCACTTGCGGCAACTCCGGACCGCTCTCTGAACCCCCACCGGCCGTTGGTCGCCGCACGATACGGAGGGGGCGGGGGAGTTGGGGGTCCCCCCGGCCGAAGGCTGGGGGAGGGAGGGCGGGCGGGTGGACGCCCGCCGCAGGCGCAACGCACCCGCACGCAACCACCGGGCAGCCCGGCGCAGCCGCCCGCGGGCGCAAACAACCCGCACACGAACGACGGGCCCAACGGAACGCACCCCGGGCCGCAATCACAACCCGGGGGCGGACTTGCTCGCCGCTCGGACAGAATGGGGGCGTGCGTTACGGCATTCTCGGGACGACCCAGGCTCACCGCGGCGACGGCACCGTCGTGCCGCTGGCCGGCACGCGGCTGAGGGCGCTGCTCGCCGCGCTGGCGCTGCGCCCCGGGCGGGTGCGGACCACCGAGGCGCTGATCGACGAGGTGTGGGAGGGCGAACCGCCCGCCGACGCGACCGGGGCGCTGCAGGCCCTGGTCGCCCGGTTGCGCCGGGCCGTGGGTCATGAGGCCGTGGGCTCGGTGGACGGCGGCTACCGCCTGGTCGCCACGCCGGACGCCGTGGACCTCTACCGCTTCGAGCGGCTCGTGGAGGACGGCGGCCGGGCGCTCGCCGACGGCGACGCCGCCAAGGCCGCCGAGGCCCTGGACTCCGCTTTGGCGCTGTGGCGCGGCCCGGTGCTCGCCGACCTCCCGGACCGTGGGTCCGTCGCGCCCCGCTACGACGCGTTGCGGCTGGACGCCCGGCGGCTGCGGATCACCGCCGAGGTGGCGCTCGGCCGCGCGGAGCAGGTGCTGCCGGAGGCCGTAGAGCTGGCGGTGGCCCATCCGCTGAACGAGGCGGTGCAGGTGCTGCGGCTGCGTGCGCTGCGCGAGGCGGGCCGGGGCGCCGACGCGCTGGTGGCGTACGAGGAGGTGCGGCGCGAGCTCGCGGACACGCTGGGCACCGATCCGGGCCCGGAGCTGCGCGCCCTCCACGCCGAGCTGCTGAATCCTCCCGCCCCCGCCGGGGTCGTCGCGCCGGCGCCACCCTCCCGGGGCCCGGCGCGGCTCGGCAACGCGCGGGCCCGGCTGACCAGTTTCGTCGGCCGCGAGGCGGACCTGTCCGCGATCGCCGCGGACCTGGCGGCGGCGCGGCTGGTCACCGTCACGGGTCCCGGCGGCACCGGCAAGACCCGCCTGTCGCAGGAGGCCGGCGACCTGGTCGCCGGGCGCTGGCCGGACGGCGTCTGGTTCGCGGAACTGGCGCCCGTGGAGGACCCGCGCACCGTGGCCGTCGCCGTGGTGAACGCGCTGGGCCTGCGCGAGACGCTGCTGCACGCGGCCTCGGCGACCGAGGCGGCGCTGGCGGCCGAAGCGAAGGGGGCCGCCGCCAAGGACCCGCTGCTGCAGCTCACCGAGTACTGCGCGGAGCGCCGCATGCTGCTGGTGCTGGACAACTGCGAGCACGTGATCGGCGCCGCCGCGGAGCTCGCGGAGCGGCTGCTCGCGCACTGCCCCGGTGTGGCGGTGCTGGCCACCAGCCGCGAACCCCTGGGCGTGCCCGGCGAGTTGATCCGGCCGCTGGACCCGCTGCCGCAGACCCCCGCCCTGCGGCTGCTCGCCGACCGCGGCGCGGCGGCCCGCCCCGGCTTCACCCCGGACGAGGACCCGGAGGCCTGCGCCGAGCTGTGCCGCAGGCTCGACGGACTGCCGCTCGCCATCGAACTGGCCGCGGCCCGGCTCCGGATGATGACGCCCCGCCAGCTCGCGGACCGGCTCGACGACCGCTTCCGCATCCTCACCGCGGGCAGTCGCACCGTGCTGCCCCGTCAGCAGACGCTGCGCGCGGTCGTCGACTGGAGCTGGGGCCTGCTCAGCGAGGCCGAACGGATCGTGCTGCGACGCTTCGCCGTGTTCGCCGGTGGCTGGGACCTGGCTGCCGCCGAGGCGGTGTGCGGCGAGGACGGCGGCGCCGTGGACGCCCGTGACGTCGCCTCCGTCCTGGCCTCGCTCGTCGACAAGTCGCTGGTCGTCGCCGACCTCGCCGAGGACGGCGCGCGCTACCGGATGCTGGAGACGATCGGCGAGTACGCGGCCGAGCGCCTCGACGAGGCCGGTGAGCGCGACACCGTGGGGCGCCGCCACACCACGTACTTCCGCGAGTACGTGCGCACCGCCGACCCCGAGCTGCGCGGACCGCGCCAACTGCTCTGGCTGGACCGGCTGGAGCGCGAGCACGAGAACCTGCGGGCGGCGATCCGCCGGGCGGTGGACACCGGGGACGAGCAGGAGGCGCTCTGCCTGGTGCTCGCCTGCAGCTGGTTCTGGGAGATGCGCAACTACCGCAGCGAGATCGGCCACTGGCCCGCCGTGGTGGTCGCGATGAGCCCGGTGGACGCCTTCGCCGAGCCGCTGCGGCTCCCGCCGCTGGACCGCGGGCCGCTGGAGGACCCGCTGCCGATGACGCCGCAGCAACTCACCGAGGCGCGGCGCTGGGTGCGCACCGGCGAGGTGTTCGCGTACATGGGCGAGCACGACGTGTGGAATGACCCGAGGCTGGTCGGTCTGGGCGAGGCGATCATCGAGGCCTACCCGCCGGAGCTGCCGCAGTCCAGCCTGCGGCCCGGGCTGTTCCGCGTGCTCGGCGCGATGCTGACCGGTCGCTTCGACCGCATGCCCGAGCTCATCGACGGGACGGTGGAGAGCTGCCGGCTGCACGGCCGGGTGTGGGAGCTGGCGTTCGCGCTGCAGTTCCGCGCCAAGGTGATGAACGACGTGGAGGGCCGGCTCGACGCCTCCATGGACGACATCCGCGAGGCCAGGGAGCTGTTCGGCCGGGTCGGCGACGACTGGGGCATGGCCGAGGCGCTGGCGGCGGAGGCCGAGGCGAGCGCCAACGCCGGCGACTGGGCGCGTGCCGCGGACAGCTGCCGCCTGGCCATCGAACTCGCCCGCAAGCTCGGTGCGTACCAGCACGTGCCGATCATGATGGTCCGCCTCGGCGACGCCCTCGCCAACGCCGGCGACCTCGAGGAGGGGGAGCGGCTGATCCGCGCGGGAGTCGCCGAGGCCGCGTCCTTCCGGCCGGTGGGCGACGACGCGGGCTACTACGGCAGGGTGCTGCTCATCGCCCTGCTCGCCCGGCGCGGCGAACTGGACGAGTCCTTCGCGCTGCTCGACGCCATGCAGGCCGACCCGCCGCGCGGCATGCCCTCATTCATCGTCGGACTGCTCGCCGCCATCCGCGGCTGGCTCACCGGCATGGCCGGCGACCCGTACGGGGGGCTGCCCCATCTCGCCGAGTCCGTCGCCTACATGGAGGGGCATCCGCTCAGCCCGGTCATCGGGCCGCGCATTGGCGTGCTCCTCTTCCCGCCGGGCGTCGCGCTCTTCACCGGGATCGCCGGGCTGCGCAGCGGCGACGGCGTCCGCGGCCCCGCGCGCCGCGCCGCGGTGGTGCTGGGCGCGCACGACGCGCTGCGGCAGACCGCCTGCACCCCGTGGGAGCGGACGAGCATGGACGAGGACGCGGTGCGGCTGCGCGGGTACCTGGGCGAGGAGGACTTCGCGGCGGCCTACCGCGAGGGCGGGGGGCTTACCTTCCCCGAGGCGGTCGAGCTGCTGCGCGAGCCCGTCTGACGCGTCCTCAGCCCGCCTTCTTGCGGGGCGTCGTCTTCTTCGCCGCGGTCTTCTTGGCCGCCGCCTTCTTCGCGGGGGCCTTCCCGGTGGCCGTCTTCTTCGCCGGGGCCTTGCCGGAGGCGGTCTTCTTCGCTCCGGCCTTCTCCCCGCCGCGGGCGTCGATGCTGGCCTGGAGCGCGGCCATCAGGTCCACCACGTTGTCGGGGGCGGCGGTGACCTCGGCCATCTCGGGGACGGGTTCGCCCTCCAGCCGGGCGGCGACGAGTTCGTCCAGGGCGTGCTGGTACTCGTCGTGCATCGACTCCAGGTCGAAGTCCTCGGAAAGGGTGTCCATCAGGCTCTGCGCCATCTTCAGCTCCTGCGGCCGCACGGTGACCTTCTCCGGCGGCGCCAGCCCCTCCGCGGCGCGGAGCTCGTCGGGCCAGTACATCGTGTGCAGGACCAGCACGTCCTGGTGGACGCGCAGCAGCGCCAAGGACTCGCGGGTGCGCAGCGCGATCTTGGTGACGGCGGCCTTGCCGCTGCTGCTCAGGGCCTCGCGGAGCAGGACGTACGGCTTGGCGGCGGCGGTCTCCGCGCCGACGTAGTAGGCCCGCGACAGGGACAGCGGGTCGATCTCGTCGGCGTCGACGAAGGCGAGCACGTCGATCAGCTTCTTGCTGGGCAGGGGGAGGGCGGCCAGGTCCTCGTCGGTGAGCACCACCGTGCGGCCGGTCTCGTCCTCGTACCCCTTGGCGATCTCCGCGTAGGGGACCTCCTTGCCCTCCTTCTCGCAGTACCGCTTCATGCGGATGCGGCCGCCGTCCTCGGCGTGCACCTGGTGCAGGGAGACGCCGTGCTCCTCGGTGGCCGCGTAGAGCTTGACCGGAATGGAGACCAGCCCGAAGCCGATCGCACCTTTCCACATGGATCGCATACTTTCGTCCCTTTCCGGGGACTTTCCAGACTATGCCCGCCCCGTCAGCCTCGCCCGACCGGCAGACGGTCGAGGTGGACGGCCGCCGCGTGGTCCTCACCCACCTGGACAAGGTCGTCTTCCCGGTCACCGGCCACACCAAGGCACAGCTGCTGCAGTACTACGCCCGCGTCGCGCCGGTGCTGGTGCCGCACGCCGCCGGGCGCCTCGCCTCCTTCGTCCGCGCCCCCGAGGGCCCGCACGCCCAGCGCTGGTTCGCCAAACGCCCGCCCGGCGGCACGCCCGACTGGGTGACCACCGCGGGGGAGGCCGACGAGCCGCACATCGTCGTCGACTCCACCCCGGCCCTGGTCACCATGGCCAACCTCGGCGCCTGGGAGGTCCACGTCCCGCAGTGGACCGTGGCGGGCGGACGTGACGCCCACGACCGCCTCGTCCTCGACCTCGACCCCGGCGAGGGCGCCGACCTCGTCCTGTGCTGCCGGGTCGCCGAACGCCTGCGGCAGATGATGGAGGACGACGGGCTCGCCTCCTTCCCCGTCACCTCCGGCAGCAAGGGGCTCCACCTCTACGCGCCGCTGCGACCCGCCACCGAGGCCGCCGCCACGGGCTACGCCAAGGCGCTCGCCGCCCGCATGCGCGACGAGCACCCCGGCCTCGTCGTGTTCTCCATGACCCGCAGCCTGCGCGCCGGGAAGGTCTTCATCGACTGGTCCCAGAACGCCTCCGCGAAGACCACCGCCTGCCCCTACACCCTGCGGCTGCGCGACCGCCCCGGCGTCGCGACGCCCGTCACCTGGGACGAGGTCGCCTCCTGCCGGAAGGCGGAGGACCTCGCCTTCACCCCGGAGGAGGTCCTGCAGCGCGCCGCCGACCACGGCGACCCGCTGGCCGCCCTGGACGACCCCGCCGGCCGCGGCACCCTGCCGTGACGGGCGCCCCCTCGTGACCGATCCCCTCCCGCTCCCCGTCCGCGTCGCCCTGGCCCGCCGCGTCGACACCGTGCCCGCGGCCGACGCCCTCCCCGGCGGCTGCGCGTACGAGCCGAAGTTCGACGGCCACCGCATGGTCGTGCTCACCGACCCCGTACGCCTGCAGACCCGCTCCGGCCGGCTCGTGACCGCCACCTTCCCCGAGATCGCGGAGGCCGCCGGGGCCCTGCCGGCCGGTACCGTCCTCGACGGCGAGGTCGTCATCTGGCGGGACGGCCGCGTCGACTTCGGCGCCCTCCAGCGCCGCGCCCTGCGCGGGTCGCGCCGCGGCCCCGTCCTCCCCGCCAACTACGCGGCCTTCGACCTGCTCGCCGCCGCCGGCACCGACCTGCGCGGCCGGCCGTACCGCGAACGCCGTGCGGCCCTCGTCGCCCTGCTGGAACCGCTCGGGCCGCCGCTGCAGGCCGTGCCCATGACGACCGACCGCGACGAGGCCGTCCACTGGTACGCCTCGCTCGCCCCGGCCGGCATCGAGGGCCTCGTGGTCAAGGGCCGCGGCCAGCGCTACCGCCCCGACCGCCGCGACTGGCTCAAGCTCCGCCACGCCGTCCCGCAGGACGCCGAGGCCATCGGCTTCACCGGCACCCCCCGCGCCCCCCGCGCCCTCGTCCTCGACCTCGGCGACGGCCCCTTCGCCACCGCGCCCCTGGACGCCCCCCTCCGCACCCAGCTCGCCGCGCTCCTCGTCCCCCCGCAGCCCCCGCCCGGCGCGACCCTTGACGACGGCACCCCTTACCGCCCCCTCCCCGCACCGCTCCCCGTCGAGATCCTCCAGGGCGAGGGCCGCCACGCCCTCACCACGGTGCTCCGCCTGCGGCCCGACGCGTGACCGCGGGGAGGAGTGCACCACCCCACCCCGGAAAGGCCGTTGAGCAGCGGTCGGCGCGGGAATACCATGGCGCGTCGCCGCTCGGCCCGTCGCGCGCGGCTCCCCCTTCGGTTCCCAGGAGACCCCTTCCGGCATGCGCGCGTTCCTCCAGGCCGTCCGGCTGCTTGTGCTGCTGCTCGGCTTCTACGTCATGGCCGTCGGCCTTCTCGCGTCGATCGTCGCCGCGGACGTCGTCCTCACCGACGTCGCGCTGCGACAGGGCTACGTGACCTTCCTGTTCGTGGGCATCAGCGTCGCCTTCGCCTCACCGCTGGTGTCGGGCCTGTTCGCCTCCGTCCGCGGCGTCAACCGTCACCGGCCCGCCGGGGTGCGGGTGACCGCGGACGAACAACCGGAGCTGTGGGCGCGCGTGCGCCGGGTGGCCGAGGCCATGGAGACGGCGGTCCCCGTCGAGCTCTGGCTCGTGGCGGAGCCGGTGGCGGCCGTCTGGCAGAGCTCCTGGGTGCTCGGCCTGGTCCCCGGGCGCCGGCGGATGGTGCTGGGCATCCCGTACCTGACGGGGCTGACGGAACGGCAGGTCGACGCGGTCATCGCCCACGAACTCGGCCACTTCGCCCGGCGCGACACCCTCCTGGCGGGGCTGGCCGCCCGCAACCGCGCCGGCCTGATGCGGGTCCTGGAGCGGTACGCCGAGGACGGCAACGGCATCGGCCACGCGATGGGCTCGATGTTCGCCGGCTACGCCCGCTTCTGCCTGCGGACGACGCAGGCCCAGGCACGCCTCGGGGAACTCGCCGCGGACCAAGCCGCCGCGCGGATCGCCGGGCGCGACTCCACCGCCGCCGCCCTGCGGCGCATCCCGCTGCTCGACGCCGCGCACACCCGCTACGTCCGGGAGTACGCCGGCATCGGCACCGCGCTCGGTCTGCTCCCTCCGGCCGAGGAGGTGCACCCCGGCTTCGGCGCGTTCCTGGACAGCGGGACCTGGCGGAAGGAGGAGCGGCGGCTGATCGCCGACCCGCCCCGGGAGAAGACCTCGCCCTACGACTCGCACCCCCCGATGCGCGAGCGGGTCGCGGCGATCGAGGCGCTGCCCGCGGACGCCGCCGGGACGTACCCCGGCGAGCCGTCACCGGCGGGCGCCGGCCTGCTCGGGGATCCCGCGGCGACCGGTGCCCGCACCGTGCTGGCGCTCCCCGGGGCCGCCGGGCTGCGTCAGCTGTCGTGGCGGGATCTGGCCGCCGAGGTGGGGACGGCGGAACTCGGAGCCGAGACGACGCCGGTGCTCCGCGCCGCCCGCGCGGTCCTGCGCACCCCCGCGGACCTCGGGATGCTGCTGGACGCCCTCGACGCCGGGCGCTGGCCGGAGGTCGTCGACTGCATGCCGCGCCCCGGCCACGGGGGCCACATGCTCCTCGACGACTCCCTGCGGGCGCGCGCCCGCGCCGATGCTGCGGACGGGCTGTACTCCCTGGCGCTGGCGGCCCTGGTCGAGGACGGCCGGGCCCGCTGGGAACTGGACTGGGAACGCGGCAGGCACCTGGAGTTCGACGAGGGCGTCCACGCCGCCCTGGACCGTGCCGTGGACGCCGCCATGTCCCCGCAGGACGGAGCGGAACCGGACAGCTCGGGCCTCCGCGAACTCCTCGGGCTGCCCGTGGACCGGGCACCGGCTCAGACCTGAGACGCCGTCGCCGGCACCTCGCGGGTGCGGGTCCAGCGCAGCAGGGTGTCCGCGTCCCAGGTGTTGACCACCCGCTGCGGGGGGACGCCGCACTCCTCGGCGCGGGCACAGCCGTGGATCTGCCAGTCCAGCTGGCCGGGGGCGTGGGCGTCGCTGTCGATGCTGAAGAGCACCCCGGCCTCCACGGCCTTGCGCAGCAGCCGCCGCGGCGGGTCGAGGCGGTCCGGGCGGCTGTTGATCTCCACGGCCACCCCGAAGCGCTCGCAGGCGGCGAAGACCAGGTCCGCGTCGAACTCCGACTCCGGGCGCAGCTTGCCGGCCACCAGCCGTCCCGTGCAGTGCCCCAGCACGTCCACCAGCGGATTGCTGATCGCGGAGATCATCCGCCGGGTCATCTCTTCCCGGTCCATCCGCAGCTTGGAGTGGACGGACGCGACGACGACGTCCAGCCGGTCCAGCAGCTCCGCGTTCTGGTCGAGGGCGCCGTCCGCGAGGATGTCGCACTCGATGCCGGTCAGCAGCCGGAAGGAGCCGGGGAGGCGGGCGCCGACCTCGGCCACCACCTCCAGCTGGGAGCGCAGCCGCTCGGCGGTGAGCCCCCGGGCGACGGTCAGCCGGGGGGAGTGGTCGGTGAGCGCGGCCCACTCGTGGCCCAGCTCCATCGCGGTGCGGGCCATCGTCTCGATCGGGCTGCCGCCGTCGGACCAGTCCGAGTGCAGGTGGCAGTCGCCGCGCAGCGCGGCCCGCATCCGCCGCCCCGCGTCGCCCTCCGGGCGGGGGACCGCGTCCGCGGCGCCCTCCGCCAGCCGGGTCAGATAGGCGGGCCGGTCGCCCGCCAGCGCCTCCCGGACGACGGCGGCGGTCTTCGGGCCGAGGCCCTTGACCTCCTCCAGGCCACCCGGCCGTTCCGCGCGCCGCCGGAGTTCCTCCGGCGGCATCGCGGCGACCGCGGCGCCGGCCCCGCGGAAGGCACGGACCCGGTACGTCGGGGCGCCGTCCCGCTCCAGCAGGAAGGCGATCCGGTCCAGCGCCTCGACGGGGTCCATGCCTCCAGGATCAGGTCTTGTTGCGGAACCTCGCCACCGCCAGCGGCGCGCTGATCACCGTGATGCCCACGGCCCACATCAGCGTCATCATCGCCGAGTGCGCGACCGCACCGCCGTTGATCAGGTTGCGGGAGGCGTCGGCGAGGTTGGACAGCGGGTTGTAGCGGGTGAAGGCCTCCAGCCAGCCCGGCATGGTCGTGGGCTTGGCGAAGATCGAGCTCCCGAACTGCAGCGGCAGGACGACGATCATGGCGAGTCCCTGGACGGACTGGGGGGTCCGGGCGACCAGACCCAGGAGGATGAAGACCCACATCAGCGAGGCCCCGAAGGTCAGCGACAGCACCACCGCGCCCACCAGCCCGAACACACCGTTGTCCACGTGCAGTCCGAGGATGAAGCCCATCACGAGGAGGATCACCGTGGCGACCAGCGCCCGGCCGATCTCCACCACGATCTTCGCGATCAGCACGGAGGAGCGGGCGATGGGCATCGTGCGGAAGCGGTCCATCACCCCGGTCTTGAAGTCCGAGTTGACGCCCGTGCCGACGGCCATGGCGATGTTCATGCCCATCATGGCCATCAGGCCGGGCACCATGTAGTTGACGTACTTCTCCTGGCTGCCCTCCAGCGCGCCGCCGAAGACGTACACGAACAGCAGCGTGAAGACGATCGGCATCAGCAGCGCGTCGAACATCGACTCCGGGTCCTGCCGGATCTGCAGGACGTTGCGCCGCACGAGGGCGCCGATGTGCCGGAGGTTGGCGCGCAGCCCGATCCGCGGATCGGCGGTGGCGGCCTTGGCGTTCCCCGCGGGGACGGTGACGGCGGTCATGCCGCGAGCTCCTCTCGGTCCCGGGTGCCGCTGCCGCGCGTGACGGCCAGGAACACCTCGTCCAGGCTGGGCAGATGGGTGTCGATGCCGGCGATGGCGAAGCCGTGCGTGCCGAGCGCGGCCACGACGTCCGTCAGCTGCTCGTCGCTGAGGATGGGCACGTTGAGCACCCCGCCCGCGTGGTCCGGTACGGCCTGCGCCCCCGTGCCGAGTGCCGTCGCCATCGCGTCCAGCTCCCCGGGGTCCACCGGCCGCACCTGCAGGGTCCGGCCGCCGACCTTCGCCTTCAGTTCCTCGACCCGGCCGCCGGCGATCACCCGGCCGCGGTCGATGACCGTCAGCTCGTGCGCGAGCTTCTCGGCCTCCTCCATGTACTGCGTGGTCAGCAGCACGGTCGAGCCGTCCGCGACCATGTTCTGCACCTCGTCCCACACCTCGTTGCGGGTGCGGGGGTCCAGGCCGGTGGTCGGCTCGTCCAGGTACAGCACCGCCGGGCGGCCGATCATCGACGCCGCCAGGTCCAGGCGGCGGCGCATGCCGCCGGAGTACTCCTTGGCGGGCTTGCGGGCGGCGTCCGTCAGCGAGAACCGCTCCAGCAGCTCGTCCGCCCTGCTCCGGGCGTCCCGCCGGGGCAGGTCCAGCAGCCTGCCGATCATGTAGAGGTTCTCGCGGCCCGACAGGGACTCGTCGACCGACGCGTACTGCCCGGTCAGCCCGATCACCCGGCGCAGCTGCCGGGGCTGCGCCACCACGTCGTAGCCGGCCACCGTCGCCGTGCCGGCGTCCGGCCGGATCAGCGTGGACAGGATCCGCACCAGCGTCGTCTTCCCAGCGCCGTTCGGCCCCAGCACGCCGAGCACGGTCCCCTGCCGCACGTCCAGGTCCACCCCGTCGAGGGCCTTCGTCTCCCCGTAGCGCTTCACGAGCCCCCGCACCCTGACGGCGGCGTCCGCGCTCTTGGCATCCCGTTGTGTCATGCCGCCACGGTCGCGCGCCCCACCGACACGGCGCCGACATATCGCTGACAGCCCCACCGACACGGTGCCGACGCGGCCCCGGCCGCCCGCGCGCGCCACCGGAGAACGCCCGAGGGGGGACGCGCATCGCGCGTCCCCCCTCCGGCATGGTCGGGCATCGGCCCAGCAGGGCCTACGTGGTGACCGACACCAGCCGCTGCCCCTGGGACGTGACCACGTCGAACCGGGAGATGGAGTCCGGCTGCATCCCCGCCGACCCGTCCAGCGTGAGCGGGTTGGGCTGGTCGGAGGTGCCGTAGCCGGCCGTCGGGACGCTCCAGGTGCCGACCGTCTGCTGCGAGCCGTCCTTGCCGACGACGACCAGGCGGCAGGTCAGCGGGCCCTGGACCCCGGCGAGGGTGAGGCCGACCTCGCTGCCCCACTTCTTCTCGTTGACACCGACCGTCGCCTTGACGCCCGTGGAGTTGTCGGTGCCCTTGAACTGCTCCGCGTAGACCCTGGCCTGGGCGTCGTCGGAGCCGCCGCCGGAGGCGAGCACCGCGACGGTGGGGCCCGCCACGATCAGTGCCACCGAGGCGGCGAGCGCGAACATCCGGCGCCTGGCGCGGGTCTTGCGGTCGTCGGACACCTTGCCGAGGAGACGTCCGAGCACCTTGTCGCCGCTGGGCGGGAGGGGCACTCCGGCGCCGGCGGGAGCGAGTTCGGCGAGTACCGGCACGAGGCCGCTCAGCTCGTCGAGTTGCTGTCCGCACTGGTGGCAGATGGCGAGATGTTCCTCGAAGCGCGCCATGTCGGCGTCGTCGAGCACGCCGAGGACGTACGCCCCGACGTCGACGTGCGGGTCGTGGGGGGTACCTGCCCCGGAGCCGTAACCGTAGACCGTCACGAGGTGGTCACACCCCTTTCCTCAAGAGCGATTTTCAGGGAGCGGAGGGCGTAGAAGACGCGCGAGCGCACGGTGCCGGGCGGTACCCCCAGCGCCGCCGCGGCCTCGTTGACCGTCCGGCCCTTGAAGTACGTTTCGATCAGCACCTGGCGGTGGGCCTCGGTGAGATCTTCCAGTGCGTCGGAGATCGTCATCAGCCTCAGGGAGCGTTCGAGTTCGTCCTCGGCCGGGAGCTGGTCGAGGGCGGCCGGGGAGGCCTCCGGGGGCCGTGCCTGACGGCTGCGGTGGCCGTCGATCACGATCCGCCGGGCGACCGTCACCAACCAGGGCCGCAGGGAACGGGCGCCCGGGTCGAGCCGGGACGCGCTCTTCCACGCGCGCAGCAGGGTCTCCTGCACGACGTCCTCGGCCAGGTAGCGGTCACCGCCGACCAGCCGAAGAACGTATGCGAAGAGCGCACCCGCGTGTTCGCGGTAGAGCGCCCGCATGAGGTCCTCTTCGGGGACCCCACCTGAGCGATGGTCGGCCACGAGCGCATCCTGCCCTACTGATCGCTGGGGGTCGAGTCCTCTCAATGCCTGCTGTCCCATCAGTACCCGTCTGACCCGTTCTCGGAGGAGGCGCTCTTCGGCTGCGCGGGCGCCCCGGCCTTCTCGCCGTCCGGGGTGGCCGCGTACCAGGTGCGGTTAGCGCCCTGGCCCTTGGTGTCGCCCGGGTTCTTGTCGCCCGCGAAGTGGTAGAGCGGCATTCCGTTGAGCGTGAGCTGCATCGTGCCGTCGGGGCGCTTCACGCTGCCGACCAGGTTCTGGTCCACGCCCTGCACCTGGGTGTCCGAGACCGCGGCGGCCGGCTGCCACTGGGTCGCGCACTCGCCGGTGCAGGTCGAGGTCGGCGGGTTGGGCTTGTCCTGCTCGAAGCGGTACAGCACCCAGCCCTTCTCGTCGGTGACCAGCTTGCCGAGCTGGGCGTTGTCGACGGTCCGGAGGCCGGGCGCCGGTGCGGGCTGCGACGCCTGGATCGCGCCCACCGGGGGACTGGCATTGTCGACGCCCGCGTTGCAGGCGGTGGCGACGATCAGCGCGGCGGAGGCGAATGCCCCCGCCCCCACTGATCGGCGCAACTTCGGAACGTTCATGCCACGGCCCCCGGCACTGTCTCGTCGGTGCTCCGCCCCTGGTGGGCGGTTGCCCACTCATACGGGGGTGAGGGCCGGTGTACTCAACGTCCCCAGAAAAAACTTCCGCCCCGGGGAGGGGGTGCCCGGGGCGGAAGCCGGCGGTGGGTCGCACCGCCTCAGGGGGAAGTCGCGCGTGGCGCCGCGACAGGTCGTCGGAGGGTCAGTGGAAGCTGTGCTCCGGGGCCGGGTAGGCACCGCCCACGACGTCCTCGGCGAAGGCCTTGGCCGCACCGCCGAGGGTCTCGCGCAGCGCCGCGTACTGCTTGACGAAGCGCGGCACCCGGCCGCCGGTCATCCCGGCGAAGTCCGTCCAGACCAGCACCTGGGCGTCGCACTCCACGCCCGCGCCGATGCCAACCGTCGGGATGTGCAGGATCCGGGTGACCTCCGCGGCCAGCTCGGCCGGGACCAGCTCCAGCACGACGGCGAAGGCGCCGGCGTTCTGCACGGCCTTGGCGTCGCGCAGCAGCTGCTGGGCGGCCTCCTCGCCGCGGCCCTGGACCGGGTAGCCGCCGAAGGCGTTGACCGACTGCGGGGTGAGGCCGATGTGGGCCATCACGGGGATGCCGGCCTGGACGAGCAGGTCGATCTGCTGGGCGGAGCGCTCACCGCCCTCCAGCTTCACGGCGCCCACCCCGGCCTCCTTGACCAGCCGGGTCGCGCTGCGCAGCGCCTGCGTCGGACCCTCCTGGTAGGAGCCGAACGGCAGGTCGCCGATGACCATCGCGCGCTTGGTGCCGCGCACCACGGCGGCGGACAGCATCGTCATCTCGTCCAGCGTGACCGGGACGGTGCTCTCGTAGCCGAGGTGACAGTTGCCCATCGAGTCGCCGACCAGCAGCACGGGGATGCCGGCCTCGTCGAAGACCGAGGCGGTCATGGCGTCGTAGGCGGTGAGCATGGGCCACTTCTCGCCGCGCTCCTTGGCGGCGGCGATGTCCCGGACGGTGATCCGCCGTGTCCCCTTGCCGCCGTACAGCGCCTTGCTGCTGTCGGGAGCGGGCTGGGCGGGCGTCTGGGCAGCCGGAACGGCATGCGTCATTGCAACTGCTCCTTGTGTCATCTCGAGGCGCCCTGACGGCGTCCCCGGACCGATTCCATGCTGACACGCGCCGCCGTCCGCGCAAAGGGGGGCGTCCGTCACTCCCCCTTTTGCCGAGGTTTTACAATACGAGACGGTCCCGTATCGGAAATGAGGTCTACGTTAACGGCATGCCCGCCGACACAGCCCAGCCGCAGAGCCCCAGCGTCCCGGAGGCGGTCCACCGCCGCCGCTGGGGGATCCTGACCGTCCTGCTGTTCAGCCTCCTCGTGGTGGTCCTGGACAACTCGATCCTCAACGTCGCGATGAAGACCATCGCCGAGCCCGCCCCGACCGGCCTGGGCGCCACCCAGAGCCAGCTGGAGTGGGCGATCAACTCCTACACGCTGGTCTTCGCCGGTCTGCTGTTCACCGCGGGCCTGCTCGGCGACCGCCTCGGCCGCAAGAAGGTGCTCCTCTTCGGCATGGCCGTCTTCGGCGTCGGATCGGTGCTCTCGGCCTTCGCCGGCTCCTCCGGCGAGCTGATCACCTTCCGCGCGGTCATGGGCTTCGGCGGCGCCTTCGTGATGCCCGCGACGCTCGCCATCATCATCAACGTCTTCGAGCGCGAGGAGCAGCCCAAGGCGATCGGCATCTGGACCGGTGCGGTGGGCCTGGCGATAGCCATCGGCCCGGTCACCGGCGGGCTGCTCCTCGATCACTTCTGGTGGGGCTCGGTCTTCCTGGTGAACGTGCCGATCATCGCCGTCGCCCTGGTCGCGATGGTGCTCATCGTCCCCGACTCCCGCGACCCACGGCCGGGCCGGCTCGACCCCGTCGGCGTGCTGCTGTCGATCGTCGGCCTGGTGCTGCTGGTGTACGGCATCATCAAGGGCGGCCAGCTCGCGGACTTCACCGCCCCCACGGCCCTGACGGCCATCATCGGCGGCCTCGTGGTGCTCGGCGCCTTCGTCTGGCACGAGGCCCGCAGCAGCCACCCCGCCTTCGACGTCTCCTACTTCCGCAACCCGACCTTCTCGGCCTCGGTCTCCGCGATCGGCCTGGTCTTCTTCGCGCTCATGGGCGTGACCTTCTTCATGGTCTTCTACACCCAGAGCGTGCGCGGCTACAGCGCCCTGGACTCCGGCCTGCTGCTGCTCCCGCTCGCCGTCGCCCAGCTCGTCTTCGCGCCCCGTGCCCGGCTGGTCGTCGACAGGATCGGCGCCCGCCTCACCTGCGCCGCCGGGCTCGCGCTGATAGCGCTCAGCTTCCTCGGCTTCCAGCTGCTCGACGCCGACACCCCGATCTGGCAGCTGGAGGTGCTGTTCTTCCTCATGGGCACGGCCATGGCCCACGTGATGCCGCCCGCGACCGTCGCCATCATGTCCTCCCTGCCGCGTGAGAAGGCCGGCTCCGGCTCCGCCGTCAACAACACCTTCCGGCAGGTCGGCGGCGCGCTCGGCGTTGCGGTGCTGGGCTCGCTGATGTCGACGGTCTACCGTGACGGCATCGCGGACCACCTGACCGGCCTCCCCGCCGACGTGCAGCACCGGGCCGGCGAGTCCATCGAGGCCACGCGCGCCGTGGCCGAGGGCATGGGTCCCGCGGGCAAGGCGCTGCTCGCCCCGGCCACGGACGCCTTCCTCGACGCCATGCACGTCACCGCCTACGTCGCCAGCGGTGTCGCGCTGCTCGGCATGCTCGTCGTCGTGGTCTTCCTGCCCGGCAAGACCGCCGGGGGGCGTCCCGCGGGCGGAGAGGAACGCGAGGTCAGCCCGGTGGGGGCGGAGCGGTGACCGGCACCCGGACGGCGACGGAACCCGACGGCGACACGGTCCCCGGGCCCGCCGGGCGCCTCCCGCGCGGCCGTCCGCGCAGCGCCGCCGCCGACACCGCGATCATCGAGGCCGTCCTCAGCCTGCTGGAGGAGGGCGCCACGATCGGGGAGCTGTCGATGGAGCGCATCGCCCGCGCCGCCGGCGTCGGCAAGGCCACCGTCTACCGGCGCTGGGCGGGCAAGAACGCGCTGATGCTCGACGTCATGAAGTCCGTCGACGAGCAGACCCCGCGGCTCGCAGGCCGCTCGGTCCGCGACGACCTGGTCACCTGCGTCGAATTCATACGGCGCAGGGCCCTGGTCAAGCGCTCCTCCGCCCTGCTGCGCAACGTCCTCGCCCAGGCCCAGAACGAGCCGGAGCTGTGGGCCGCCTACCACGACACCGTCATCGCGGCCCGGCGCGCCCAGGTCCGCGAGGTCCTGGGCCGGGGCATCCGCAGCGGCGAACTCCGCGACGACATCGACCCGGAACTCCTCGGGGACCTCTTCATCGGCCCCATGCTGTCGCGTTCGATGCTGCGGCCGGACGCGGCACTGCCGGAGGGGCTGTCGGAGCTGATCGTCGACTCGGTGCTGCAGGGCGTCCGCGCCGGGTGCTGAACGCCTGGGGGAACAAGGCGGAATGTCCTGGTTCTGTCACAGGGTGCCCTTTCGCCGGGCGGCGGGGGAACCTGTCGCCCGGCGAGTCCCGTCCTCCGGGCGTCGATCGCCTATGGTCGACTGAGCACCTGGCAAGACAGTGAGGACTCCCCCCATGGCTCAGGCGTACGACGCGGACGTGACCACCGACGGCGGTACCAGGCCGCAGGGTTCGGGTGCGAACGGACGTTTCGGACGCTTCCGGCGGTTCTGGTCCTTCGGCGACGGCATGTGGCGGCGGGGGATCGTCACAGCCGTACTGGCCCTCGCCGTCGCCGTGGTGATGGCCTTTCACGGCGCGGTGCCCAACCGGATCGGCAACCTGGGCAGCCTGCTGGAGACCTTCCTGCCCTGGCTCGGGCTCGCGCTCCCGGTGCTGCTGGTGGTCGGCGTGCTGCGGCGCTCGGCGACCGCGCTGATCGCCGTCCTGCTGCCGATCGTGGTGTGGCTGCACTTCTTCGGCGGGCTCCTCACGGACAAGGACGCCGGTGGGGGCGACCTCACCGTGCTGACCCACAACGTCAACGCCGACAACCCCGACCCCGCCCGCACCGCGCAGGACCTCATCGGCTCCGGTGCCGACCTCGTCGCGCTGGAGGAGATCCCCGCCGGGAAGGTCTCCGTCTACGAGTCCGGGCTCAAGGCCCGCTACCCGTACAGCGCCGTGCTGGGCACCGTCGGGCTGTGGAGCAGGTACCCGCTCAGCCAGGTGCGGCCGGTGGACATCCGGCTCGGCTGGACCCGCGCCCTGCGCGCCACCGCCACGACTCCGCACGGGAAGGTCGCGGTCTACGTCGCGCACCTGCCCTCGGTGCGGGTCAAGTTCAACGCGGGCTTCACCGCCGGCGAGCGCGACCGCAGCGCCGACGCGCTCGGCGAGGCCGTCGCGGACGAGAAGCTGCCCGACGTCATCCTCATGGGCGACCTCAACGGCACGATGAACGACCGCGCGCTCGCCAACATCACCTCGCAGATGCGGTCCACGCAGGGCGCCGCGGGCGACGGCTTCGGCTTCAGCTGGCCGGCCGGGTTCCCGACCGCCCGCATCGACCAGATCCTCGTCAGGGGGGCGGAGCCGACCGCCTCCTGGGTGCTGCCCGCGACGGGCAGCGACCACCGGCCGGTGGCGGCGAAGGTAGCACTCCCGTAACGAGTTCTTCGCCCACGGGAAGAACGGGCCGGGCAGACTTTGTTCCGCAGTTAAACTAATAACTGCTCCCGACCCTGCCCCGGAAAGGCCTGTCATGCCTCTCGCCCTGCTCGCACTGGCGATCAGCGCATTCGGCATCGGTACGACGGAGTTCGTGATCATGGGCCTGCTGCCCGACGTCGCGGACGACCTGCACACCTCCATCCCGACCGCCGGCTACCTCGTCTCCGGCTACGCCCTCGGCGTCGTCATCGGCGCCCCGCTCCTCGCCGCGGTCACCACGCGGATGCCGCGCAAGGCCCTGCTCCTGTCCCTCATGGCCCTGTTCACCGTCGGCAACACGCTCTCCGCCCTCGCCCCGAGCTTCGGCTGGCTGCTGGCCGGGCGCGTGCTGTCCGGACTCCCGCACGGCGCCTTCTTCGGCGTCGGCGCGGTCGTGGCCGCGGGCATGGTCGACCCCGCGCGCAAGGCCCGCGCCGTCTCCCTGATGATCGCCGGGCTCACCGTCGCGAACATCGTGGGCGTCCCCGCCGCCACCCTCCTCGGCCAGCACCTCGGCTGGCGCGCCACCTTCCTCGCCGTCGGCGTCATCGGCCTCGTCGCCATCGCCGGCATCGCCCAGCTCGTGCCCCGCATCCCCCTCGCCCCGGGCGGCGGACTGCGCCGGGAACTGTCGGCCTTCCGCAGCGGGCAGGTCTGGCTGGCGCTGGGCACCACGATCTTCGGCTTCGCCGCGGTCTTCGCGGTCTACAGCTACGTCACGCCGATGCTCACGCAGGTCGCCGGGTTCGGGGAGAGCAGCGTCACGCTGGTGCTCGCCCTTTTCGGCGTCGGCGCGACGATCGGCAACCTCCTCGGCGCCCGCCTCGCCGACCGCGCCCTGCGCCCCGCGCTGCTCGGCGGGCTCGGCGCGCTCGCGGTCGTCCTCCTGCTGTTCACGGTCACCGCGCACGCCCGGTGGAGCGCGGCGCTCACGGTCGTCCTGCTCGGGATCGCGGCGTTCGCGACGGGGTCGCCCATGATGATGCTCGTCATGGAGAAGGCCCGGCACGCCCCCGCGCTGGCCTCCTCCGCGAACCAGGCCGCGTTCAACCTGGCCAACGCGGGCGGTGCCTGGCTCGGCGGGGTCGTCCTCGCGCACGGCCTCGGCTACACCGCCCCGGCGGTGGCGGGCGCGGTGCTGGCGGTCACGGGGCTGGCGATCGCCACGGTCGCGGGCCTGTGGGAGCGGCGCGCGGACGCGGGGTCCTCTTTGTCCCGGGTCGTCGTGTCCGGGCAGCCGTCCGCGGTGCGGGAGCGCGTGCGCTGACCCTGGCCCGGGGTGCCCCTTGCGGCCCGTTGTTGTGTGCGGGTTGTTTGCGCCTGCGGCGGGCGGTTTCCCCGCCGCCCTCCCGATTGCCCGGCGCGGTCAGTGACCGCCTCGCGCGGTCGTTGTGGGTCGGTGCCGCGCCGGCGTACGCCCCCAGCCTTCGGCCGGGGGGACCCCCACAGCGCTCGCGGTTTACCTCTGCAGTATTCGGCGCCGGGTTCGCCGCTCGTCTCCCCCAGCCTTCGGCCGGGGGGACCCCCATGGGGGCACCCCCCCACACCCCCTCCTGCCGTGTAGGCGACTAACGGCCGGTGGGGGTTCAGAAAGGCACCTGCGGCAACCCCGGACCGCTTTCCAACCCCCACCGGCCGTCATGCGCCCCAACCCGCGGGAGGGGGTGTGGCGGGGTGCGCCCGGAAGCGACGAGCGGCGAACCCGGTACGCAACGACGTGGACGCAAACCGCGAGCGCTGAGGACGTGCGCCGGCGCGGCACCGACCCCACCCCAACGGAGCGCAGGCCCGCACTGACCGCGCCGGATGGGGGTCCCCCCGGCCGAAGGCTGGGGGAGGGCGGGAGGGCGGGGGATGCCCGCCGCAGGCGCAACGCACCCGCGCACAAACAACCGGGCAGCCCGGCGCAGCCGCCCGCACACAACGACGGGCCGCAACCACAACCCCCGGCACTCGCTACGCGTGCTCGCGCCAGCGGTTCGTGATGGGGAGCCTCCGGTCCTTCCCGAACCCCTTCGCGGAGATCTTCGTCCCCGGCGGATACTGCCTCCGCTTGTACTCCGCCGTGTCCACCATCCGCAGCACCTTCGCCACGAGTTCCCCGTCGAACCCGGCGGCGACGATCGCGTCGCGCCCCTTGTCCTGGTCGACGTACATCGCCAGCACCCGGTCCAGGACGTCGTAGTCCGGCAGGGAGTCCGTGTCGACCTGGCCCGGCCGCAGCTCCGCGCTGGGCGGCTTGGAGATGGAGTTCTCGGGGATGGGCGGGGTCTGGCCCCGCTCCGCCGCGGCCTGGTTGCGCCACTGCGCGAGACGGAAGACGGTCGTCTTGTAGACGTCCTTGATGGGCCCGTACGCGCCGACCGAGTCGCCGTACAGCGTGGAGTAGCCGACCGCGAGCTCGCTCTTGTTGCCCGGGGCGAGGACGATGTGCCCCTCCTGGTTGGAGATCGCCATGAGCATCGTGCCGCGCAGCCGGGACTGCAGGTTCTCCTCCGCCAGTCCGGTCAGCCCCAGGGAGCCCATGTAGGCGTCGAACATCGGGGCGATCGGCACGGTGCGGAAGTTGAGCCCGGTCCGCCGGGCCAGTTCGGCGGCGTCGTCCTTGGAGTGGTCGGAGGAGTACCGCGACGGCATGGAGACGCCGTAGACGTTGGCCGCCCCGACCGCGTCGCAGGCGATGGCCGCGACCAGGGCGGAGTCGATGCCGCCGGAGAGGCCGATCAGCACGGAGCGGAAGCCGTTCTTGGCGACGTACGCCCGCAGGCCGACGACCAGCGCGGTGTAGACCTCCTCGTCGTCGCCCAGCCGCGGGGCCTCGCCGCCGTGCACCTCGGGCTCGTACGCGGGGAGCGGTTCGGCGGAGAGGGTGACGTGCTCGATCTCCAGGCCGTCGTCGGCGATGCCGCCCGGCACCTTGGTGGCGTCCGCGGCGGGCAGGTCGAGGTCGACCAGGACGCAGCCCTCCTCGAACTGCGGGGCGCGTGCGATCACCTCGCCGTCCTCGGAGACGACGATCGAGTCGCCGTCGAAGACGAGTTCGTCCTGCCCGCCGATCATGGCGAGGTAGGCGAGGGTGCAGCCGGCCTCCTGGGCGCGCTTGCGCACCAGGTCCAGGCGGGTGTCGTCCTTGGCGACCTCGTAGGGGGAGGCGTTGACGGAGAGCAGGAGACCGGCGCCGGCGGTGCGGGCGGCGGGCACCCGGCCGCCGTCCTGCCAAAGGTCCTCGCAGATGGCGAGGGCGACGTCGACCCCGTGCACCCGGATCACCGGGAGGGTGTCGCCGGGCACGAAGTAGCGGAACTCGTCGAAGACGCCGTAGTTCGGCAGGTGGTGCTTGGCGAACTTCAGCACGACCTTCCCGCCGTGCAGCACGGCGGCGGCGTTGCGCGGGGAGCCGGCGGGCTGGCCGTAGCGAGGCTGGGCCTTCTCGCTGCGGTCGAGGTAGCCGACGACCACCGGCAGCTCTCCGAAGCCCTCGGCCGCCAGGCGCTCGGCGAGGGCTTCCAGGGCGGCACGGCTGGCTTCGACGAAGGAGGAGCGCAGGGCGAGGTCCTCCACGGGGTACCCGGTCAGCGCCATCTCCGGGAAGGCCACGAGGTGGGCTCCCTGTTCGGCCGCGTGCCGGGTCCAGCGCACGACCGACTCCGCGTTCCCGGCGAGGTCGCCGACGGTGGAGTCGATCTGATTCAGGGCGAGGCGAAGTTGAGGCACGCCGCCCAGTGTAATCGTCAAACCGACGCGATGTCGTGGGCGACGCCTGTGGGGTCGCGCACTCGGCCCGGGAAGCCATGGCGGACGGGCCTTTCCGGGGTCGGCCCCCTGTGTCAAGATCGCAAGGGTGCATCACAATGGTGGCGAGGGGTGTCCGGCGGTCCCGGCCGCCGCCGAAACAGACCGGTAACCCCGTGACGTGATACTGGTCTGGCCCTCGCTCGAGCCGGCACGGACAACAGGCCCCCATGACCTGTGAGGTTGGATAGCTATGGATAAGCAGCAGGAGTTCGTGCTCCGTACCCTCGAAGAGCGCGACATCCGATTCGTGCGGCTGTGGTTCACCGACGTGCTGGGCTACCTCAAGTCGGTCGCCGTGGCGCCTGCCGAGCTGGAGCAGGCCTTCGACGAGGGCATCGGCTTCGACGGGTCCGCGATCGAGGGCTTCGCGCGGGTGTACGAGTCGGACATGATCGCCAAGCCCGACCCCGGCACCTTCCAGATCCTCCCGTGGCGCGCCGAGGCACCCGGCACCGCCCGGATGTTCTGCGACATCCTCATGCCGGACGGCTCCCCGTCGTACGCCGACCCCCGCTTCGTCCTCAAGCGGTCCCTGGCCAAGGCCTCCGACCTCGGGTTCACCTTCTACACGCACCCCGAGATCGAGTTCTTCCTGCTGAAGAACCTGCCGCTGGACGGCAGCGTGCCGGTGCCCGCCGACAACTCCGGCTACTTCGACCACACCCCGCAGAACGTGGGCCAGGACTTCCGCCGCCAGGCCATCACGATGCTGGAGTCGATGGGCATCTCGGTGGAGTTCTCCCACCACGAGGGCGCCCCCGGCCAGCAGGAGATCGACCTGCGCTACGCGGACGCGCTGTCCACCGCCGACAACATCATGACCTTCCGCCTGGTCATGAAGCAGGTCGCGCTGGAGCAGGGCGTGAACGCCACGTTCATGCCCAAGCCCTTCAGCCAGCACCCCGGCTCCGGCATGCACACGCACCTGTCCCTCTTCGAGGGCGACCGCAACGCCTTCCACGAGTCGGGCGCCGAGTACCAGCTGTCGAAGGTCGGCCGCTCCTTCATCGCGGGCCTGCTGCGGCACGCCGACGAGATCTCCGCGGTGACCAACCAGTGGGTCAACTCGTACAAGCGCATCTGGGGCGGCGCCAACCGCACCGCGGGCGCCGGCGGCGAGGCCCCGTCGTACATCTGCTGGGGCCACAACAACCGGTCCGCGCTCATCCGCGTCCCGATGTACAAGCCCGGCAAGACCGGCTCCACCCGGGTCGAGGTCCGCTCCATCGACTCCGGCGCCAACCCGTACCTCACCTACGCCGTCCTCCTGGCCGCCGGCCTCAAGGGCATCGAGGAGGGCTACGAGCTCCCGCCCGGCGCCGACGACGACGTGTGGGCCCTCTCCGACGGCGAGCGCCGCGCCCTCGGCATCCAGCCCCTCCCGCAGAACCTCGGCGAGGCCATCTCCCTCATGGAGCGCAGCGAACTGGTCGCCGAGACGCTCGGGGAGCACGTCTTCGACTTCTTCCTGCGCAACAAGAAGCAGGAGTGGGAGGAGTACCGCTCCGAGGTCACGGCGTTCGAGCTCCGCAAGAACCTCCCCAACCTGTAACCGCAGGTACGACGCGATCCGGGCCGGCAGCGCGATGCTGCCGGCCCGGAGCCGTTTCAGCTCACTTGGGCCGTCTGGCGCCGGGTTCGTGGCTTCGTAGAGTCTGTCGACGGCCCTGCGTGTCCGTCCCTCGCTGCTCGGCATCAAGTGCGTGTAGTCGCGAAGCGTGAACCCCGCGTCGGTGTGACCGAGGTAGCTGCTCAGGGCTTTGATGTTCTCGCCGGCGTCCAGGAGCACGGAGGCGTAGAAGTGCCTCAACGCATTTGCACGGCCCCGCGCTTTCGGTACTGGGCGACCTTGCCAAAGGAGACCCGGCACACCTCCTGCATGGCCGTCTGCGACAGTCCGGCGCGGGCGGCGATCTCGCGGCGCAGGTAGATGGTGAAGAGCCGCCACAGGTCGCCTGCGTGGTTGTTCCACAGCACCGCGCCCGCGTAGTCGTACGCTCGGGACGAGCGGTGTGCCGATCGCGGGGTCGTGCTCGGCATGGGTTAGCCAGCCACTTTGGCGCGAGCCTCGAAGATCATGGCCCCAACGTCGTGCTTTACCGGGCAGGCCCACAGACTGCCCGACGCACCGGAAGCTTACGGGGCCATGATCACTCGCGCCAAAGCAGCTCTCGGCCAAAGTCGTTCCGCCGACCTTGAGTTCGAGGACATGCGGGGGAACGGGACTAGCGATCAGATGATCCGATCGGAGCGGCCTACTATCACCTCTCATGGCCACAGTGATCTTGACCGTCGGGCTGGCGTTCATCGGCTATCTGGCGACCTATCTCAACGGACTGCGACTGGCGCAGAGGCAGGCCCGACTGACGCGGGTCAACGTCCAGCTGAGTGACTTCTACGGTCCTCTGTTCGCGCTGATGGAAGCCAACAGCCGCGCCTACGACACCTTCTCTGAGACGTACGCCCGCCCCGACGGGCGCGATCCCTTCCATCACGACATACCTCCCACTGAGCAGGAGCTCGCGCGGTGGCGCACATGGGCCACCACCGTCTTCATCCCCAACATTCAGGCAATGCGCGACGTGGTGGTCACAAAGGCCGATCTCCTGATCGAGGAGGAGATGCCTTCGGCCCTGCTCCAGCTCTGCGCGCATGTCGCTGGATACGAGATCACCGCCGCGCAGTGGGCCGAGGGCAGTTACGAAGAACATCTGTCACTCATACCGTTCCCCGGCCGGGAGCTAAGGGAGTACACCCGCGACCGGTTCACTCACCTGAAGAGCGAGCAGGCGAGCCTGCTGGGGCGCCGACGCGGGCGCTCAAACCGTCGACGCTGAAGGGGAGAGGCGGAGCCGTGCCACAGCCGTGTCAGATCCGGCGGTCACTCACGGTCAACGGCGGTTCGCCGCAGCCGAGGTGCGTCGCTGACCTGATCGGCTCCTACAGCCCAGGTGACCTGGGCACCCTCGCCGCACGTCGCAGCCGTCCTTGTAAGCCGGCGCACCAGCACAGGGGCACCCGTCCCGGTACCGAATCTTGTGCCAGACCACGCCGTCATGCCACTGACCGCCCACACGGATCTGGACCCGAGGCTGCCGCCCCGGCTCGAAGCCCTCGTACTTCGGGATCTGGTCCGGCGGCACGTCAACGCGACGGATCCGGACCACGTCGCCGTCCAGGAGTTGCTTCTCCATCGGGCTCACCGCGGTCACCGGCGCCCATCCGGCAGCGCAGGCCACAGCAGAAGGTGAACGGCCACCCTGCCGTCAGAGGACTCGCGGCGCTCCGTTGCCGCACCGCGGTAGAAGCGGCCGTCGAGCTGAAAACGCACACGCTCTCGCCGGTACTCCGGAATGGGCTCGACGTACACAGGTGGTTCCCCGGGCTCCCGGGCACCTCCACCGCGTCACGCCATTCGTCCACACGTTCGACTCGATCGAGGGCTGCGGGCAAGCCCGTAACCCGCCGGCCACCCGATCGGGCTACTCGCCGGCGTAGTCGTTTGCATAGGCAGCTTTCCGTAGCGCGCGCCCCAGCTCGTAGCACCGAGCTCGGCCTCCAGGCCGGAGTCCTCGATGGCCTCCCGCAGCTCCGCGGCGACCTCTACCCACGCAGCTTGCAGCCGCTCTCCCTCGGCCCGCTGCTCATCAGTCCACTCACGCACCGGACCCGTGGCCGGTGATGCTCGCGCACCGCCTTACGGGCCGCATCAAACGATCGCTGCACGTCAGTCAAGGATTCGGGAACGGTCACGTCGGCCATGCGGCGGATGCCGAACCCGAGCTCTGACAGTCGAGGGGTGCCACTCGTGGGCAGGTCGTCAGGGGGTAAGGATGCCGATGCCGTCACCGAGCAGTTTCAGCCCGAGAACGAAGAACAGGACCGCCATCACGGCAACATTGTGCTGAGCTGCCCAATCCTTCCAGGTACCGAGTGTGGTCTTCGCTCGCTCTCCCCCGAGCAGGAAGACTCCCAAGGGGGCCAGCAGGCCGAGGGTGGCGATCAGGACGAAGATCGCCAGCGATGCGATCTGCTGCCCGACCGGTAGCCCGGCTGAGCCAATGGTGGCGCTCGCGGCGATGGTCAGTGGGGCGTTCTTGGCGTTGAGCGCTGCCAAGGCCAGTCCGAGTCCCAAGACCTTTACCGGCGTAAGGCGGTCTATCGCGCCCATCCATTTCGGCAACCGTGCTTGCGAGGGATCTCTCGGGCGCCGGTGCCACAGCCGGGCGCCGAAGAGGACGAGGAACACGCCCAGCGCGAGCTTGAGAGCTCCCACCCAGGTGGCCGGGTGATCGTGGGCAGAGGCACCTGCGGGGGAAGCGATCGCGAGCATCACCGCGCCCAGTGCCGAGAGCCCCAGGATCCAGCCGACGGTGAAGAGGACCCCGTTAAGACGTCCCCGGGGCGTGGCGAGGATGAGGATGATGGCGATGATCGGGAGCGGGCTGATTGCTACGGCGGCCGCGAAACCCAGTACGTCACCGAGGACTGCGCCCATGGTTGCCTCCGTGATCCAGTGGAACAGGAAGGCGGAAGCGGTGCCCCAACCGCCTGGGCAGCGCAACGGGTTGTTGTGCGATCGATTGCGCCGCTGTCTTCTCGTCTTCTCGGTCATGCGGAGTGGCAGCCCGAGATTGGTGACGGCCTGTCCCAGTTCCATCTTCCTGCGCGTGGCCGGATCTGTCCTCGGGGCTGCTCTGGGCACGGGGCCTCCGGCGCCGGCCTGCCGCACCCGCGTCACTGCCTTCCCCGAACCGGACGGCAGTCGGCGCACCGGAAGGTGCCTTCCTTCTCGGCGCCGTGAAGAAGAAGCGGCACAAAACGTAATCGGCCATCGTGGGGAAAACACGAAGTGATCAAGCTCGGCCCCGTAATGCCGGCGCTTCCCGGGAATCCGCCCCAGATGACCCCAGGGCCCAGGCGCCACGATTGCGTAGCAGGACGTCCGCGACCAGGATTGAGTCGTGAGGGCGATGGCGCCCCATGTTCGGGCGCTTGGCGACCCTTGCACCAATCCGTGGCAGGAGAACCTCGCGATGACTGCGACGTCAGGTGCAACCCCGTCGGCTCACCCTGAGCACCCGGGCCGGACGGATGGGGTTGCCAAAAGCGGGTGTCGGACCGCCGCCGAGTACCGTGGCGGGGCCGTCTGTGGGACGTACGAGGGCGCCCAGGGGTGACCGACACTGACAACCGGAGGCGGGCTTCCCGCAGATCGCAGGGATGCTCGTCCTGGTCATCGCAGGTCGGCGGAAGCCCGATTCACTCCCTGCGCAACAAGAAGCAGGAGTGGGAGGAGTACCGCTCCGAGGTCACGGCGTTCGAGCTCCGCAAGAACCTCCCGAACCTGTAGACGCAGGTACGACGCGATCCGGGCCGGCAGCGCCGATGCTGTCGGCCCGGCGCCGTCTCATTCGCTCTTGCCATGCGCAGCCCGACCGCACGACCCCTCGATGCGAACTGTGGGCACGACGGTCGCTGCGGTGCGGCTATTGCGCTGTGTACGTCGGGGCCTCCGCGTGAGGAGGACACTGATCCCATGGCCCTACCCAAAACGCATCATTGCTCTTCCTGCTCGGACGGTGGCGCGCAGGAAGAGGTCATCCACGAAGACCTCGTCGTCGGAGCACCGCTGTCCATGGAGGATCTCACCGAGGCGCAGCGCCTCGACCGGTTCGCCCGCAAGTACGCCCACGATGGTTGCCAGGTCAGAGAAGTCCGACGAGTCCCACACGACTGCCTGAGCGGCTACGCGTGGTCCGTCCGCTTCGTCGAGAGTTCCTGACCACAGCGCGTCGGCGGTGGTGACCCCCCCGGTGGGGCCCGCCGGGCTACCGGGGGCCACTGACGACACAGGCGTGCCGCGAGCGCCGCAGTCGGGCAGGAGGCGAGCCGCCTCACCCCCTGCTCGACTTCCGTGCGGTCGTGTCTCAGCTCGCCCGGCCCTGGCCCGTGGTCATGACCAGCCGGCCGGTCAGGAGATCAAGAACTTCTCCCAATCTCCGACGGAGGTCGAGCGTGCCCGGAGCATGCCGTAGCCGGAGCCCGTGTAGGCCAGCTCGGAGGTCACGTACTTGCCGTTGGCGAGGGACTTGAGGGTGCAGTAGTCGGTGCAGCGGACGTCGAACTTCTCCCACGCTCCGACGCTGCCCGAACGCGCCCGGAGCATGCCGGCATCGGCGCCCGTGTAGTTCTGCTCGGCGCTCACCCAGCCCTTGGCGCTGTACGAATAGAGGGTGTAGAACCCGTTTCCCGGGCAGATGGAGAACTTCTCCCAGTCTCCGGCGGAGGTCGACCGAGCGCGGAGCATTCCGGAGACGTATCCGGTGTATTCGATCTCGGCGGAGACGAAACGATTGCTGGCCTTGGACTTGAGCTTTATGTCCGCACAGTGGTCGTCGCCGAGATCCCAATCGGGGAGGGTCATGGCGTTGGCGACCGCCTGAGCGGGGGTGGGGGTGGGGATCGTGTCGGCGATCGCGGACGGCGTCGCGGTCAGCACGACCGCCCCCACCGCCACGGCCATACCGAACTTGCCGAAGATGCTCTTGAGGTTCACGTTCCTGCTTCCTGCGATCTTTCTGATCTTTGTGCGATGACCTGCCGCGGCTTGCCGAGAACCGGTCGCCGCTGATGGCCAAGCGCCGGACGCCTGGACTTCGGTGCGCACCGTACGGTCCGGCGTCCGGCGTATGGATGGGACGTTGCTGATGCCGGCATAAGCCAACCTCGTGGGCATTGACGCCTCATCGACAGGCGGTTGAAGAACGATTGACGCGAGGAGTTGGGACGACGGTTCGACACCGGCTTCGACCCCGCCAAGAGCCTCTCCGCGAGTTACGAGGAGATGACGCTGCCGGACGGATTGCTCCTGGTGGCGAGCGCGCAGGGCTCTCCGATGGGGTGCGGGGCGCTCAAGTTCCACCCCGGGAAGCGGATCGCGGAGGTGAAGCGGATGTGGGCGTCCCCGGACGTTCGCGGCCTCGGCCTGGGCCGCCGCATCCTCGAGCGTCTCGCGGACGAAGCGACCCTCCGCGGGATGCGGACGCTGCGACTGGAGACGAACCGCACGCTCGCGGAGGCCAGACGCCTCTACGAGACCGCGGGATTCGTGGAGGTCGAGGCATTCAGCACCGAGCGGTACGCGCACCACTGGTTCGAGCGGAACCTCGAACGCTGACACGGCCGTCGGCTCACCTGCTCCGCTGCCGCTCCGCCCGGGCGTGACCACGACCGTACCCGCCGCCGTCGAAGTCGGCGCGCGCACGCTGCCGGAGACGGTGACCTACTCGACCGCCGAGCCCCCGTCTCGGTGCCGCGCGAAGTGCTCCGTCAGCGCGTCGAGGACGGCCTGGACCGCCGGGGAGGTCCAGCGGCCGCGCCGGCGGACGAGCTGGACGGGTACGTCGGGGAGGCCGGGCCCGGGGACGGCGCTCAGGGTGCCCTCGCGCAGGGCGGTGCGGACGGTGGCGCGGGGGAGGACGCCGAGCCCGAGGCCCGCGGCCACGCAGGTGCGGGCGGCCGCGCTGCTGCCGAACCGGGTCAGCCGCGGCCGGGCGTCGCGGACGCCGAGGAGTTCGCGCGCGACGCGGTCGCTGTACGAGCAGCCCTCCTCGTGGAGGAAGAAGGTCTCCCGGGCGAGTTCCTCCCAGGTGACGGGCCGGCCGAGCGCGGCCAGCGGGTGGCCGGGGGCGGCGATGAGGACCAGCGGTTCGGCGGCGAGCGGGCGGGCGGTCATGTCGGGCAGGGCGACCTGGTCCTCCAGCAGCAGGGCGACGTCGAGCCGCCCGGCCCGCAGTCCCTCCACGGCCGTGTCGCTGCCCGCCGGGTGGAGGTGGACGTCGATGCCGGGGTGGGTGCGGCGCAGGGCGGCGACGATCCGCGGCACGTGCGTCGAGCAGAGCGTGTCCCCGGCGCCGAGGACGACGGTACCGCCGGACCGGGCGTCCCCGGCCGCCGTGCCGCGCAGGCGTGTCTCCGCCTCGAGGACGCCCTCGGCCTCCGTCATCAGGCGCCGTCCGGCCCCGGTGAGCTGTGCGCCGCGCGGCATGCGGTCGAAGAGCCGTACGCCCAGCTCCTTCTCCAGGGACTTGATCTGTGCCGTCACGGTGGACTGCGACAGGTGCAGTTCGGCGGCCGCGCCGGTGAAGTTCCCCGTCCTCGCCAGGGTGAGGAAGGTGCTGAGCAGTCGGGTGTCCACGGCTCGACCGTAGCCGCTGCGATCGGTCTCATCAATCGGGGCGATGAACAACCATCGTTTCCGCCAATGGCACTTGGTGTGACAGCGTGGACGGCATGACACCTGGGACCCGCACCGACGTGCTGCGCTACACCGCCTTCAGTTCCGACCCCGCGGGCGGCAATCCGGCCGGCGTCGTCCTCGACGCGTCGGACCTCGACGAGGAGCGCATGCTCGCCCTCGCCGCCGAGGTCGGCTACTCCGAGACGGCGTTCGTCACGGCTGCGGACCCCGCCCGCCGGCGGTTCACCCTGCGCTACTTCAGCCCCCTCGCCGAGGTCGAGTTCTGCGGCCACGCGACCGTCGCGACCGCCGTCGCGCTGGCGGAGCGCATCGGCCCCGGTGAGCTGGTCTTCGACACCCCGGCGGGGGAGATCCCCGTGCTGACGGCCGGTGACGGCGAGGGGGCGCTGCACGCCACGCTCACCAGCGTGCCGACCCGCTCGCGTCCGGCCGAGGACGCCGAGCTGGACGCGGCGCTCGCCGCGCTGGGCTGGGAGCGGGGCGAGCTGGACCCCGCGCTGCCGCCGCACGTGGCCTTCGGAGGGGTCCACCATCTGGTGCTGGCCGCCGCGGAGCGGGCCCGGCTGGCGGACCTGGCGTACGACTTCGACGCGCTGGCCGGCGTCATGCGCCGCCACGGGTGGACCACGGTGCACCTGGTGTGGCGGGAGGCCGCGGACCGCTTCCACGCCCGCGACCCCTTCCCGGTGGGCGGGGTCGTCGAGGACCCCGCGACCGGCGCTGCCGCGGCGGCGTTCGGCGGTTACCTGCGCGAGCTCGGCCTGGTGCCGGAGGCGGCCCGGGTGGTCGTGCGGCAGGGCGAGGACATGGGCCGCCCGAGCGAGCTGCTCGTCGGCGTCGACCCGCGGGACCCGCGCGTCCGGGTGACCGGCCGGGCGGTGGGCCTGGTCACGCCACCGGTCACGGGGGCTGTCTGATCCAGCCGATGGAGCGCTCGACGGCGCGCTGCCAGTTCTCGTACTCGGCGTCGCGGCGCTCCGGGTCCATGTCGGGCAACCACTGCCCGGCGCGGTGCCAGTTGTTCCGCAGCACCTTCAGGTCCGGCCAGTAGCCGGAGGCGAGGCCGGCGGCGTAGGCGGCGCCCAGGGACACGGTCTCGGCGACCATGGGACGGACCACGGGGACGTCGAGGACGTCGGCGATGAACTGCATGAGCAGGTTGTCCGCGGTCATGCCGCCGTCGACCTTGAGCTCCTTCAGCCCGAGTGAGGAGTCGGCGTTCATGGCGTCGACCACCTCGCGGGTCTGCCAGCCGGTGGCCTCCAGGACGGCCCGGGCGAGGTGCCCCTTGGTGATGTACGAGGTGAGGCCGACGATGACGCCGCGGGCGTCGCTGCGCCAGTGCGGGGCGAAGAGACCGGAGAAGGCGGGCACGATGTAGCAGCCGCCGTTGTCCTCGACGGTGAGGGCGAGGGTCTCGATCTCCGGGGCGCTGCTGATCAGCCCGAGGCGGTCGCGGAACCACTGCACCAGCGAGCCGGTGACGGCGATCGAGCCCTCCAGGGCGTAGACCGTCGGCTGGTCGTCGATCTTGTACGCGACCGTGGAGAGCAGCCCGTGCCGGGACCTGATCATCGTGGTCCCGGTGTTGAGCAGCAGGAAACTGCCGGTCCCGTAGGTGCACTTCGCCTCGCCGGGGGAGAAGCAGGTCTGGCCGAAGAGCGCCGCCTGCTGGTCGCCGAGGGCGGCGGTGATGCGGACCCCGGGCAGGACCGTCCGGGCCGCGCCGTAGTTCTCGGCGGAGGCGTGGATCTCCGGGAGCATCGCGCGGGGGACGCCGAAGAAGTCCAGCAGGTCCTGGTCCCAGGTCAGCGAGCGGATGTTCATCAGCATGGTGCGGCTGGCGTTGGTGGCGTCGGTGATGTGCAGACCGCCGTCGACCCCGCCCGTCAGGTTCCAGATCAGCCAGGTCTCCATCGTCCCGAAGAGCACCTCGCCGTCGCGGGCGCGCTGCCCCAGCCCGGGCACCTCGTCGAAGAGCCAGCGGATCCGCGGCGCGGAGAAGTAGGTGGAGGGCGGCAGGCAGCAGCGCTCCAGGAAGAAGTCGTCGCCGGGGTCCTTGCGCAGCCGCTCGACGAGCGGCGCGGTGCGGGTGTCCTGCCAGACGATCGCCCGGCCCAGCGGCACGCCCGTGCTCCGGTCCCACAGCACCGTCGTCTCCCGCTGGTTGGCGATGCCGATCGCGGCGACTTCCTCCGCCGCGATCTCGGCGGAGGACAGCGCCTGCGGCACGATGCGCTCGAGGTTGCGCCAGATCTCCAGGGCGTCGTGCTCGACCCAGCCGGGCCTGGGGAAGTGCTGCTGGTGTTCGCGCTGGGCCACCGACACCAGGCGCCCGCGGTGGTCGAACAGGATGCATCGGGTGGAGGTGGTGCCCTGGTCGATGGACATCACATACCGTTCAACCATGATCGGGGCCTGCTTTCCGATGCTTTCCGATGCTTTCCGACGCGTTCGCTGTGCTCGGGGTGTCCGGTGCTCGGGCGGGCCTCACCAGCGGGCGGCACCCAGGTCTCTGGAGATCGCCCGCGCGGCCTCGCGGAGCAGCGTGACCAGGGACGCCAGCGGGCGGCCCTTGCTGTCGCAGATCCGCTCGACCGGGCCGGACAGGCCGATCGCGCCCACGACGAGGCCGCCCGACCCGCGGATCGGCGCCGAGACCCCGGCCTCGCCCATCGACATCTCCTGCACCTCCGGCGCCCAGCCCTGCTCGCGGACCTCGGCGAGTGCCCGGGTCAGGTCCTCCGGGACCACCAGGGTGTGCCGGGTGTACGCCTCCAGTTCCTCCTTCAGCAGCGGCTCCAGCGGTGCCGCCCCGTACGCCAGCAGGATCTTGCCGAGCGAGGAGGCGTGCAGCGGCAGCAGGGCTCCGACGTCGAGCGTCTGCAGGCTGTCGTCGGGCCGGAAGACGTGGTGGACGACGAGCACCTGACCCTCCAGCGGGGTGCCGAGGCGTACCGCCTCGCCGCTGCGGGCGGCCAGCGCGTCGGCCCAGTTGATCGACCGGGACCGCAGTTCGTTGACGTCCAGGTAGCTGGTGCCCAGGTGCAGCAGGGCCGCCCCGAGCTGGTACTTCCCGGTCGCCGGGTCCTGCTCGACGAAGTCCACGTGCTGGAGGGTGCGCAGGATGCCGTGGGCGGTTCCCTTCGCCAGCCCGAGCGAGCCGGCCACTTCGCCCAGCCCGAGCCGGCGGGGACCGCCGGCCAGGAGCCTGAGGATCGCCGCCGCCCGTTCGATGGACTGGAGCGGGCCGGCCATATGTCGATGCTATCCCCGGCGACCACGATGGGCATCAGCGCGTTTCCGCAGGTCGTTCGGCCTCTCAGGGCAGCGTTCGATAATGACGACCCCGATTCATTGACCCGGGATGTCCTGTCTCGGAAGCTTTCGTGCAGGCCCGGGAGTCCACCCGGCAGGACTCCCCCGGGAGGAGGACACCATGGCGGCACAGCCCGAGACGATGCCGCAGCGCGAGGACGTGCACGTCTGCGCGCTGTCGCACATCCCCGGCGCCCTGTCCGTCGTGCGCCGGAGGGTACGGGGCGTGCTGGCGGAGTGGGAGCTGCGCGCGGAGGTGGCCGAGGACGCGCTGCTGGTGATATCGGAGCTGACCACGAACGCGATCGTGCACGCCGACGGCCCCGCGTCCCTGCGCATCTGCTGGACCGAGGTCGAGGGGCGCAGCGCCCTGCACATCGAGGTGACCGACTCGGGCCCGTCGGCCCGACCATGCATGCCGGGGGGATCCACCGACCCGGACGAGCACGGCCGGGGCCTCGGCATCGTGGGCGCCCTCTCCACACGGCACGGCATCCGTGCCGACTGCGCCGGTTTCACCCGCTGGGCGGACCTGGTCACCGCCTGAGCCGCCGCCGGCGGGACCGGACCGCCGCCCGGGCCCGGGGCGGGCGGCGGGTCGTTCCGCGCGGCGCGCCGGGGGCGGGCTTACGGTGCCGCTCATGGCACTGAGCATTCGCAACCAGATCGACGGCAAGGTCGCCTCGGTGGTCCCGGGCGAGGTGATGGCCGTGGTCACGGTGCGCCTCGACGGCGGGGGACCGGACTTCACGGCGGCCGTGACCGCCGAGGCCGTGCGGGAGCTCGGCATCATCCCGGGCGGCGGGGTGACCGTGCTGATCAAGGCGACAGAGGTCTCCCTCGCCACGGCCCCGGTGCAGGGCCTCAGCATCCGCAACCGGGTCCCCGGGACCGTCACCGCCGTGACGCCGGGCGAGGCCATGGCGACCGTCCGGATCGGCTTCGCGGGCGGCCGCGAGCTGACCGCCGTGATCACCCGGGAGGCCCTCGACGAGCTGGGCGTCGCCGAGGGCGCCGCGGTCGTCGCGCTGGTCAAGGCGACCGACGTGTCACTGGCGACCTGAGCGGGCGAGGGGCCGCGGCACGGCCTAGCCGAGGTACGCGGGGGCCAGCGCCGCCGTCATCATGCGGCGGGCCGTGCCGGTGCCGTCGGCGGGCACCGTCCACAGGTCCGCGCCGAAGTCCCCGGCGAGGGCGTAGACGACCGTGTCGTCGTCCCGCCAGACGACCTGGTCGTCGACGCTCCGCCGCTCCGCGAGCGGGGTCTCGCGCAGGGTGGCCAGGTCCAGGACGTACAGCCGCCAGGGCGCGTCGGGGGACAGGCCCTCGACGCGCTTCTTGAACACCAGCCGGGTGCCGTCGGGCGAGAGCGAGGGGCACTCGACGTTGCTGCGCAGCGTGCGGACGGAGCGGGCCGCGGTGTCGCCGCGGACGAGGTAGGTGCGGCCGCCGGTGCCCAAGGTGGCGTAGAAGTGGGTGTCGTCGGAGAAGGTCACGCCCCAGAAGTTGACGTCGGCGGCGTGGTACGGCCGGCCCTCCCTGGTGATCCGGAAGTCCTCGAGGTTCTTGACGAGGGTCCAGGTACGGGTGTCCAGGACGGAGGTGCGGGTGGAGAAGTTCGTGCCCGCGTAGGAGTCGCCCCCGACGAACACCGTCCAGGCGACCATGCGCCCGCTGGGCGAGACCCGGGCCCGGGTCGGGATGCCCGCGAGGGGGAAGCGGCGCAGTTCGTGCAGCCGGGCGTCGAGCACGACGGCGCGGTAGCTGTCCTGGACGGCGCCCTTGACGGACTGCAGGCAGATGCCGGTGCCCGCGGCCGCGTAGAAGCGCAGGCACTTGACGTCCGAGGCGGTGCGCGCGGCCCCGGGGCGGCCGGCCGGGACCGTGGCGAGCTCGTCCCGGTGCGGGCCCCACGCCATGTTGCGGAACACCATGCGGGGCGCGTCCGGCGCCAGCGTTACCGCCCCCGCCGTGACCGCGGGGCCGCCCGCCTGCGGGCGGTCCTTCTCCGCCGCCCGGTCCGCGGCGCGCAGCACGGACACGGCGGCGACGGCGGCCAGCGCCGCCACGGCGGCGAGCAGCACGAACAGACGGCTGCGGGTGTTCATGGGGGGCCTTTCCTCGGGGGTCACGTGCTCGGCGCCGGGCGCAGGTACACGGCGCAGACCGCGCACGCCGTCAGCGCCAGCGCGGCGGCGGTGAGCGCCGTGCGGTCGCCCCAGGCGGTCCAGGCCGCGCCGAAGGCCAGGGAGGCGACGAAGCGGGCCGTGGCCTGCCCGGTCTGGACGAGGGCGAGCCCGGCACCGCGCAGCTCGTCGGGGACGGCGGTGGAGGCGGCGGCCATCAGCACGCCGTCCGTGGCGGCGTAGAAGGCGCCGTGCAGCAGCAGGACGGCGTACGCGGGGCCGTGCGCGAGCATCAGCCCGTACGCGGCGAGCAGCGCGACGTGTCCCGCCAGGAACATCCGCCAGCGCCCCACACGGTCGGCCAGCCGCCCCAGCGGCATCGCGAGCAGCAGGAAGGCCGCCGCGGTGCCCAGGGGGAGCAGCGCGAACCAGCGGTCGGGGACCCCGAGCCGGTGCTGGAGCAGCAGGTAGACGAAGGAGTCGCTCACCGTCGACAGGCCCAGCAGCGTCGCGCAGACCGTCAGCCGCCGCACGTCCCGGCGGCGCAGCAGCGCCACGGACGCCCGCAGCGAGGGCGCGGGCGCGTCGGCGGGGGCGGGGGCGGCCGTGGCGACCGGTGCTCCGCCGCGGAGGCGGCCCGGCACGAAGAGCAGCAGCACCAGCACCCCCACGGCGGCCACGCAGAAGCTCACCGTGAAGACGGCGTCGTACCCCTCGGCGGCCTGCCGCAGGATGAGGAACGCCACCAGCGGTCCCAGCAGCGCCCCGGCGGTGTCCATGGCGCGGTGCACGCCGAAGGCCCGCCCGCGTGTCCCGGGCGTGGAGGTCAGCGAGATCAGTGCGTCCCGCGGTGCGGTGCGCAGTCCCTTGCCGGTGCGGTCGACCGCGAGGACGGCACCGATCAGGGGCAGGCTGTGGACCAGGAGCAGCGCGGGCTTGCACAGCGCCGACAGGCCGTAGCCGACGGCCGCGACGGCCTTGTGCCGGCCGCCGCCCCGGTCGGCGAGGTGGCCGCCGGCCAGCCGCACGAGGGCGCTGAAGCCGTTGTAGACGCCGTCGAGCAGGCCGAAGCCGAGCGGGGAGAGCCCGAGTCCGGCGACCAGGTAGAGGGGGAGCACGGCGGTGACCATCTCCGACGAGACGTCGGTGATGAGGCTGACGGTGCCCAGGACGAGGACGGTGGGGGCGACGGCGGTGGCCCGGGGTCCGGGACGCGACGCGTCCCGGACCCCGGTGCCGGCTCCGCCGCGGCTGTCCGCGACGTACACCGGCCTCAGCTCGCCCAGATGCCGGTGATGTCCGAGGCGGAGGCGGCGTTGCCCGCGTGCGTGGTGAGACCCGCCAGGTCCTCCAGCGTGCGGAGCACGTTGTAGTGGTTGTACGTCGTGGCGGACGACGAACCGGCCTTGACCGGCTGGCCGTAGAGCACGGTCGGGATGCGGTTGCCGCTCAGCCGGTTGTCCTCGTCGAAGGTGACGACGAGCAGGCTGTTGTGGGTCTTCGCCCAGGTCGCGTACGCGCCCAGCTTGTTCTTCAGCCAGGTGTCACCGGTGGAGACCGAGCAGTCGTGCATGTCGCTGCACAGGTTCGGCGTGACGAAGGAGACCTTGGGCAGGGTGGTGAAGTCCGTCGGGAACTGCGCGAAGGTCTTCGCCGTCGACGTCGGGACGTTGCTGAAGGCGAACCACGGGTTGTGCTTGCGGGCGTAGTCGCCGCTGCTGCAGGTGGTGGAACCCTGGCTGGACAGCGTCTCGTTGTAGCTGGCCCAGCTCTTGCCGGCGGCGATCAGCTCGGAGGCGAGGTTGGGCTTGGAGCTGAAGCCGGGGGTGTAGCAGCCGTCGTCGGTGACGCCCTGGTTGCCGCCCGAGAAGATCTGCAGGTAGTTGGGCTGGCTCGGGTGCGTGACGCCGTACGACTGCGTCAGGCTGGCGCCGCCGGCCTTGAGCGTGTTGTTGAGGTACGGGGCGCTGGAGCTGCCGATGACCTGGCTGTAGGCGTGGTTCTCGAGCATCACCACGACCACGTGGTCGGGGTTCGGCACGCTGCCGGCCGCGTGGGCGGTCTCGGCGCCGCCGAGTCCGGCCCACAGGCCGAGGGAGGCGGCGGCGACGCCGAGGGTGGAAGCGAGGGCGGTGACGGTGCGACGGGGACGGGGCAGGGACCAGCCGGACACGGCGGACCTCCGTGAAGGGGGGACGGGGAGTGGCGCCGCGCCAGGTTAGGAGGGAGCCGTGGACGTCCGAAGCGCCGCGGAAGTGAAGGTCCGGGGAACGGTGCGTACGTTCTGGATCTTGAGGTCAAGCGCAGGCAAAAGGGCCCGGGGAACGCAACTCGCGTTCCCCGGGCCCTTGCTGTCAGGACGTCACTTGACGTACGTGATGCCGTCCGTGGTGATCGCCGGACGCCCGGAGGTGCCGACGACGACGACCTTCAGCGTGTGCTTGGCGCTGGTGCTCCAGGTCTTGGACCAGATCGTCTGCCGGTAGGCGGTGGTGGAGGACTTCAGGTCCACCGTGGCCGCCTTGACCCCGTCGACGTAGACGTACGCCTGGCCGGAGGTCGAGGCGCGGGAGACCACCCAGCCGACCGAGCGGCCGGTGAACGTCCAGGTCAGGCTGGCGTTCTTGGAGGACGAGGTGAGCGACTTGCCGCCGAGGTAGCTGGTGCTGCTCTTCGCCGACCACGTCCCGGCCTTCGTCGCCGAGGTCTCCTGCAGGATCGCCGCCGTGCGGCTCACCGAGGCGGTGGTGTAGTTCCCGGCCGCGTCGGTGGCCTTCAGGCCGTACGTGACCGCGGTGTTCGCCTTGCCCGTGGTGCTCCACGAGGTGGTGGTCGGGCCGAAGGTGGCCGTGGTCGGGGCGGTCGCCGCGACGCTCTTGAGCGCGCCGTTGTCGGCGGCCTTCCAGCTCACGGAGACCGGCACGGAGGTGCTGGACACCGTGGCGTTGCGGATCTTCACCGAGGGGGCGGTGGTGAACGTCGGCTTGGTCGTGTCGCCGACCACGGTGTACGAGCTCGCCGACGTCGCCGTCTTGTTGCTCATGTGCACCGCCCGCACGGTCACGGTGTGCTTGCCCGCGGCGACCGTGATCGGCGCGGAGGTGGCGGTGGCCTTGGCGGTGGCCGCGACCTTGCCGTCCACCAGCACCTCGAACCGCTTCAGGACGGCTGTCGGCGTGCTCTCCTTCCAGGCCACCGTCGCCGTGCCCTTGGTGTAGTACGAGGACCCGGAGAGCGTGGCGCCGGTGACCCCGTTCAGCGTCGGCGCGGCGACGGAGGAGGAGTAGGAGCGGATCGTGGGCACCTTGGCGTACAGATTGGTGCCGGGGCACTCGGTGGCGAACCCGTCGCGGTGACCCGAGATCGGGTAGAACGCCTTGCCGTTGACGGTCTGGCTCTTGGTGCCGGGGTTGGGGTTGATCCCGGCGAGGCCGAGCTTCCAGGTGGCGAGCGCGGTGACCGAACCCAGCATTTGCGAGGTCATCGGCGTGGCCGTGGAGACGTACTTGTCGGTCTGGAAGTAACCGATGACCGCGATGCCCGCCGTGCCGGTGTTGTAGCCCTCGGTCTGGGCGCCCACCACGGCACGGTCCACGCCGCCGTAGCGGCCCTCGTAGATCGTGCCGCACTTGTCGACGAGGAAGTTGTAGCCGATGTCCCGCCAGGTCTGGCTGACGTGGTACGCGTAGATCTGCCGGATGATGCTCGGCGAGTCGCTGCAGCTGTAGTCACCGCTGTGCTTCGTCGCGTTGTACGTAGCCGTGTGATGCACGAAGACGACTGACACCTGCGGCGCGTACGAGGGCTCCGTCTGCTCGCGGATGCTCTCGTCGGCGCCCCAACCCGCGCGGGTGACGATGGGCGGCTTGGGCACCGTCGAGGTGGGAGGCGTGGACGCGGAGGCCGTCGGCGAGCTCGTCGTGGGCGGGCTGCTGGTCGCCGGGGCGCTGCTGGCCGGGGCGGAGCTTTCCGTGGCGCTCGGCTCGGTGGTCGGCGGCTCCGTCGTGGCCGGTGCGGTCGTCTCGGACGGCGTCGAGGTCGCCGTGGGGTCCGCGGTCGGCGACGCGGAGTCCTCGGCGTCGGCGGCGAAGGCGGCGGGCGCCATCGCCACGTCGACGCTGCTCTTCTTGTCGCTCTCGCCGACCAGGGCGAGCTTCAGGCCCTTCGGGATGCCGGCCGCGCCCTTGCCGGACCGGACGCGGACCTGCACGCCGTCGGACCAGCCCACCCACAGCGGAGGGGTGCCACCGCGTCCCGCGGACTCGTCGCCGGCGTCCGGCGCGTCGTCGTTGTGCGTCTCGATCCCGAACCAGTCGGACCACGTACCGGTCTTCTGCGCCCGGACCCGCAGCTGCACCGTGCCGTCCAGCTCCGCCTTCGGATCGTCCCAGGTCACGCCGAGCGTGCCGAACGCACCCGTGCGTTGCTGCGGCAGCTCCCGCTCACCGCCGGTGCCCTTGAGCGCCAGCGCGTCCACCTTGGTGTGCACCGGCCCCTTCGCGTCGGCCGACGGGGCGGTCCCCTCCGGACCGCTCGCCACGGACGCGGCGGTGATGACACCGGCCCCTCCGAGTACGACCGCCCCGACCGCGAGCCACGCACGCCCGCGCAGACGTATTCGCCGCATGTTCTCTTCCCCGCCCCGTCCCACTCATGGGTAGCCGTGGGTACCGTTGGTTGATTTCTTAAACCTCTGAAACAGCAAGCGCTTTATACCAGAAGGACCAGACCGCGCTCACACCGCCGGACGATCACCCCGAACCGGGCATACCGCCAGGTAACAGAGCCGGGGCAGGGCGGATACTCTCTCTAGGGCGGATCGGCCCAGCCGGGAGCACCGGGAAAGGCAGGCGGCGTGCTGGAAGGGCGACGGGACACCAGGTTCGGGCGGCTGCTGCGGCACGGCTTCAGTGACGCCGTGGCCGCCGAGGCGCTGCTGGGCGGCGAGCAGCTCGCCCCGGTGCGCAGCGACCCGGTCCTGCTCGACGCGCTGGGCGCCACCGCCGACCCCGACCAGGCGCTCGCCTCCCTCGTACGGCTCGTCGAGGCCCTCGATCCCGGGGAGCGGCGCACCCTCCTCGACACGCTCACCACGGCCAAGCCGCTGCGCGACCGGCTGCTCGGGGTGCTGGGCGCCTCCGTGGCCCTGGCCGACCACCTCACCCGGCATCCGCGCGACTGGCACGCCCTGGTCACCTACGAGCACGCCGACCTGCACCCGGGGACCACGGAGTTCGAACGGGGGCTGGCCGGGGCCGACGACCCCGAGTCGCTGCGCGTCGCCTACCGGCGCTGCATGCTGGGCATCGCCGCCCGCGACGTGTGCGGCACCAGCGACCTGGTGCAGACTGCCGCGGAGCTCGCCGACCTCGCCACCGCGACGCTGCGCGCGGCCCTGGCCATGGCCGAGGCCGAGGCGCCGGGTGACGCCGCCCTGTGCCGGCTGGCGGTGATCGGCATGGGCAAGTGCGGCGGCCACGAGCTCAACTACATCTCCGACGTCGACGTCATCTTCGTGGCCGAGGCCCGCCCCGACGCCGAGGAGGCCAAGGCGCTGCAGGCCGCCACGCGGCTGGCCTCGCGCATGATGCGGATCTGCTCCGACACCACCGTCGAGGGCAGCATCTGGCAGGTCGACGCCAACCTGCGGCCCGAGGGCCGGCGCGGCCCGCTGGTGCGCACCCTCTCCAGCCATCTGGCCTACTACAAGCGCTGGGCCAAGACGTGGGAGTTCCAGGCGCTGCTCAAGGCCCGCCCGGTGGCCGGCGACCCGGCGCTCGGGCAGGAGTACGTCGAGGCGCTGTCGCCCATGGTGTGGCAGGCCGCCGAACGCGAGCACTTCGTCCAGGACGTGCAGGAGATGCGGCGCCGGGTCGTGGAGAACATCCCCGTCGCGCACCTCGACCGGGAGCTGAAGCTGGGCCCCGGCGGCCTGCGGGACGTGGAGTTCGCGGTGCAGCTGCTCCAGCTCGTGCACGGCCGCACCGACCCGTCGCTGCGCAGCGGCACCACCCTGACCGCGCTGTCCCAGCTCGCCGCCGGCGGCTACGTGGGGCGGGCGGACGCGGCGGCGCTCGACACCTCGTACCGCTTCCTGCGGACGATGGAGCACCGCATCCAGCTCCACAAGTTGCGCCGCACCCACCTGGTGCCCGAGGACGTGGCGGACCTGCGGCGGCTCGGCCGCTCGCTGGGCTTCCGGGCGGACCCGGTGGCGGAGCTGCAGCGGGAGTGGCGGCGGCACGCGCGGGAGGTGCGCCGCCTCCACGAGAAGCTCTTCTACCGGCCGCTGCTCGACGCGGTCGCCCAGCTCGCCCCCGGCGAGGTGGGCCTGACCCCGGACGCGGCCAAGCAGCGCCTGGAGGCGCTCGGCTACGCCGACCCCACCGCGGCCCTGCGCCACCTGGAGGCGCTGGCCTCGGGGGTCAGCCGCAAGGCCGCCATCCAGCGGACCCTGCTGCCGGTGCTGCTCGGCTGGTTCGCCGACTCCGCGGACCCCGACGCGGGTCTGCTCAATTTCCGCAAGGTCAGCGACGCCCTGGGCCGCACCCCCTGGTACCTGCGGCTGCTGCGGGACGAGGGCGCCGCCGCCGTCAACCTCGCGCGCGTGCTGTCCTCCGGGCGGCTCGCCCCCGACCTGCTCATGCGGGCCCCCGAGGCGGTCGCCCTGCTCGCCGACGACGAGGGGCTCCAGCCCCGCACGCGCGGTGCGCTGGACCAGGAGGTGCTGGCCGCGGTCCACCGCGCGGACTCCGCCGAGCAGGCCGTCGCCGCGGTGCGCGGGGTCCGCCGCCGCGAGCTGTTCCGCACCGCGGCCGCGGACCTCGTCGGGGTCCACCGCGACGACCCCGACACCATCGGCACCGCCCTCACCGACCTCAACGCCGCCGCCGTCACCGGGGCCCTGCAGGCCGCGGTCAACGCCGTCGAGGCGGCCGAGGGGGAGCCCCTGCCGACCCGGTTCGCCGTCATCGGGATGGGCCGCTTCGGCGGCCACGAACTGGGCTACGGCTCCGACGCCGACGTCCTGTTCGTCCACGAGCCGTACGAGGGCACCGACGAGCACCAGGCCGCCAAGGCCGCGCTCAAGGTCGCCAACGAGCTGCGCAGGCTGCTGCAGATCCCCACCACCGACCCGCCGCTGCTCATCGACGCCGACCTGCGCCCCGAGGGCAAGAGCGGACCGCTGGTGCGCACGCTCGGCTCGTACGCCGCCTACTACCGGCGCTGGTCGCTGGTCTGGGAGAGCCACGCCCTGCTGCGCGCCGAACCGGTCGCGGGCGACGAGGACCTGGGCGCCCGCTTCATCGGCCTCGTCGACCCGCTGCGCTACCCGGCCGAGGGGCTGCCGGAGGAGGCGGTCCGCGAGATCCGCCGGCTCAAGGCCCGTATGGAGTCCGAGCGGCTGCCGCGCGGCGCCGACCCGACGACCCACGCCAAGCTGGGGCGGGGCGGGCTCAGCGACGTCGAGTGGACCGTGCAGCTGCTGCAGCTCCAGCACGGCGCGCAGTTCCCCGGCCTGCGGACCACCCGTACCCGGCCGGCGCTGGCCGCGGCCGCGGCGGTGGGGCTGGTCCTCGCCGAGGACGCGGAAGTCCTGGACGCCGCCTGGATCCTGGCGAGCCGGATGCGCAACGCCGTCATGCTCGTCCGGGCCCGCGCCGGGGACACCTTCCCCGGCGACGGCAAGGAACTCGCCGCGGTGGGGCGGTACCTCGGCTACGAGCCGGGCCACGTGGGCGACATGGTCGAGGAGTACCGCCGGGCCACGCGCCGGGCCCGCGCGGTGGTCGAGCGCCTCTTCTACGCCACGTAGTCCGCGCCCGCCGCCCGCGCCCGCCTACGCCGTGGCGACGCGCACCTGGCGCGGCAACCGGTAGGCGAGGCCGCCGTAGACCGCCCAGGAGGCGGCGAAGCCGACGCCGAGGCAGAGGGTGCCGCCGGCGGCGTCAAGCCAGAAGTGGTTGGCGGTGGAGACGATGACGAGCAGCGTGACCACCGGGTAGAGCACGCCCAGCACCCGCACCCAGGCCCGCCGCGCGAGCATGGCGACGGTGATGCCGCACCACAGCGACCAGCCGATGTGCATCGACGGCATGGCCGCGTACTGGTTGGAGACGTGCGCCAGGTCGCCCGACGCCATCGACCCCCAGGTGTGGTGGATCTTCACGGTGTCGATGAAGCCGCCGCCCTCCATCAGCCGGGGCGGCGCCAGGGGGAAGAAGTAGTAGCCGAGCAGCGCGATGCCGGTCGTCACGAAGAGGACCAGCCGGGTCGGCGCGTAGCGCCCGGGGTGCCGGCGGAACAGCCAGACGAGCACGGTGAGGGTGACGATGAAGTGGAGCGTCGCGTAGTAATAGTTCATCGCGACGATGAGCCACGTTACGGAGTTCACGGCATGATTGACCGCGTGCTCGAAGGCGAGCCCGAGGGACCGTTCCAGGCCCCAGACGTGGCCCGCGTTCCGCATGGCGTCGTCCTGCTGCTCGGGCACGGCGTTGCGCACCAGTGAGTAGATCCAGTAGCTGACGGCGATCAGCAGGATCTCGAACCACAGCCGGGGCCGGCGTGGCGCCAGCAGTCTGTTGCCCGTCGTCGCTCCATCGGCGTCACGGGAATCGATGGAGCGCGGTGGTACGGCGTCACTGCGGTGGGCCATGGTCTTCGCGGTCGATTCCCCCATGGGGCGATAGTCTGCCATGCGGTCCGGTGCCGTCCGATCAACCCCCGGTGGGATTGCGTGCATCCCGCGTACGCCTCCCGGTCGACTGCTGTACGGGTACGGCTGCCCCGGCCTTGGGACCTGATGCCGTCGAACCGCGGACGACCAGTTCGGGCAGGAAGACGAACTCGCTGTGCGGTGCCGGGGTACCGCCGACCTCCTCCAGCAGCGCGCGCACCGCGGCCTGGCCCATCGCCGTGACCGGTTGCCGGATGGTCGTGAGCGGCGGATCGGTGAAGGCGATGAGCGGGGAGTCGTCGAAGCCGACGACGGAGACGTCCCCGGGGACGGACAGCCCCTGCTGCCGGGCGGCGCGGACGGCGCCGAGCGCCATCATGTCGGAGGCGCACACCACGGCCGTGCAGCCGGACTCGATCAGGCCGGAGGCGGCCGCTTGACCACCCTCGAGGGTGAACAGCGAGTGCTGGATGCGCCCGGCCGCCTCGTCGGCGGCTATGCCGAGCACCTCTTCCATGCTGCGCAGGAAGCCCTCTATCTTGCGCTGCACGGGGACGAACCGCTTGGGACCGACCGCGAGGCCGATCCGCTCGTGGCCGAGCGCCGCCAGATGGGTGACGGCCAGACGCATGGCACCGCGGTCGTCGGGCGAGACGAACGGCGCCTTGATCTTGCCGGAGAAGCCGTTGATCAGGACGAACGGCACGCCCTGGCCGTGCAGCCGGTCATAGCGCTCCACGTCGGCGGTGGAGTCGGCGTGCAGTCCGGAGACGAAGATGATCCCGGCGACACCGCGCTCGACGAGCATCTCGACGAGTTCGTCCTCGGTCGAGCCGCCCGGGGTCTGGGTGGCCAGCACCGGGGTGTACCCCTGCCGGGTCAGGGCCTGCCCGATGACCTGCGCGAAGGCCGGGAAGATCGGGTTCTCCAGCTCCGGGGTGATGAGCCCGACGAGGCCCGCGCTGCGCTGCCGCAGCCGCACCGGCCGTTCGTACCCCAGCAGGTCGAGGGCGGCCAGCACGGATTGGCGGGTGGCGGCGGAGACCCCGGGCTTGCCGTTGAGGACACGGCTGACGGTCGCTTCGCTCACCCCCGCCTGGGCTGCGATGTCGGCAAGCCTTGCGGTCACAGGATTGGACTGTACCGGTCGCATCTCAGATCGCCCACCAGATGCACGAATCAGCCGGAAGACGGACGGATCCGCCGGTGAACGCCACGGGCTCGGAGGAGAGCACCGGCCGCCCCGGCACGGGGAGTTGGACCGGCACCGGATTGACGTTGACGGTGCACACCAGGCCGGGACGGGAGAAGGCCAGCACCCCCTCGGGAGCGTCCAGCCAGCGCATCGGCCCGTCGCCGAGGCCGGGCAGTTCACGGCGCAGCCGCAGGGCCGAGCGGTACAGCTCCAGGGTGGAGTCGGGGTCGCCGGTCTGCGCCTGGACGCTCAGTCCGCCCCAGCCCGCGGGCTGCGGCAGCCAGCTGCCGGCCGGGCCGAAGCCGTGGCTGGGGCCGTCGGCGGTCCACGGGATGGGCACCCGGCAGCCGTCGCGCAGCCCGTCCTGGCCGTTGTCCCGGAAGAAGGAGGGGTCCTGGCGGACCTCGTCCGGCAGGTCGGTGACCTCGGGCAGACCCAGTTCCTCGCCCTGGTAGACGTATACGGAACCGGGCAGCGCGAGCATCAGCAGGGCCGCGGCGCGGGCCCGGCGCAGCCCGGCCGCACCGCCGCCGTAGCGGGTGACGTGCCGGACCACGTCGTGGTTGGAGAGCACCCAGGTGGTGGGGGCGCCCACGGAGACGGTGGCGGCGAGGGACTCCTCGATCACCGCGCGCATCGCCCCGGCCTCCCAGGGGCACTGCAGGAAGTGGAAGTTGAAGGCCTGGTGCAGCTCGTCGGGACGGACGTACAGCGCCATGCGCCCGGCGTCGGGCGCCCAGGCCTCGGCGACGCCGATGCGCTCGGACGGCAGCTCCTGGGGCCCGGGGCCGGGGGAGTAGGAGTCGAGCAGCCGGCGCCAGGCGCGGTGGATCTCGTGCACCCCGTCCTGGTCGAAGAAGGGGAGCACCTGGGAGCCGATCATCTTGACCTGCTCCTTGTGGCCGATGTCGGGCAGGCCGGGCGCCTTGACCATGCCGTGCGCGACGTCGATGCGGAAGCCGTCCACGCCCAGGTCCAGCCAGAAGCGGAGGACGGCGTCGAACTCCTCGCGGACCTCGGGGTGGTCCCAGTTGAGGTCGGGTTGCTCGGGCGCGAAGAGGTGGAGGTACCAGTCGCCGTCCGCGACCCGGGTCCACGCGGGGCCGCCGAAGACCGACTCCCAGTCGTTGGGCGGCAGTTCGCCGTGCTCGCCCTTGCCGGGGCGGAAGTGGTAGCGCTCACGGGCCGGCCCCCCGCGCCGGTCCGTGAGCGCCGCCCGGAACCACGCGTGCCGGTCGGAGGTGTGGTTCGGGACGATGTCGACGATCACCCGCAGGCCCAGCTCGTGGGCGGTGCGGATGAGCGCGTCGGCGTCCGCGAGGGAGCCGAAGAGGGGGTCGACGCTGCGGTAGTCGGCGACGTCGTAGCCGCCGTCCGCCTGGGGCGAGGCGTAGAAGGGGGTCAGCCAGACCGCGTCGGCGCCCAGTTCCGCCAGGTACGGCAGCCGGGCCCGGATGCCGGGCAGGTCGCCCACGCCGTCACCGTCGCCGTCGGCGAAGGAGCGTACGTACACCTGGTAGATGACGGCGCTGCGCCACCAGCCGGGTGTGCCCCCTTCGGGGGCGGCCGGGGTCTCGTCGGTCGCGTCGTGGATGACGGGGGCGAGCTCTTGGGTCATGTCGGTCCCTCGGGAGTCGGCGCCGTTCCCTGCCGATGATTCCGATCCGCCGCGTGATCGGCAATGCCTTTCAAGAATTTGCGGAAGATCGCGTAACGGCTTCCAGGAGCGCGAGCGTCCCACGTCACGTCTCCCGTCTGCAACTGTGAGGACACGCAGATGTAACGATCGGAAGATCTTGCAAGTCTTTGCAGCAAGGTCTTTCGTCGGGCTTTCATCCCTGTTACGTTCCTCGACAGCCCGGCGGCCGCAAAGGCGCAGTCGGCAGGGGGGACGCGGCGACGCGCCCCGCACCATCACGGGCTTTCATCCTGGAGGAGATCACATGCGGCGTGGCATAGCGGCCACCGCGCTGGTTGCGGCGCTCGGGCTTGCGGCGACGGCTTGCGGCGGCGACGACGGCGGCAGTGACAAGGCCGGCGGTCCCGTCACCATCACCTGGTGGGACACCTCGAACGCGACGAACGAGGCGCCGACCTACAAGGCTCTGATCGCGGACTTCGAGAAGGCGAATCCGAAGATCAAGGTCACGTACGTCAACGTGCCGTTCGACCAGGCCCAGAACAAGTTCCAGACGGCCGCCGGCAGCAAGGGCGCCCCGGACGTCGTCCGCGCCGAGGTCGGCTGGACCGCCTCCTGGGCGAAGTCCCAGTTCCTCGCGCCGCTGGACGGCACTCCGGCACTGGCCGACCAGGGTGACATCAACCCGTCCCTGCTCAAGCAGGCGCAGTACGAGGGCAAGACCTACGGTGCCCCGATCGTCACCGACACCCTCGCGCTCATGTGGAACAAGGAGCTGCTGAAGAAGGCCGGCTTCGACAAGGCCCCCGCCACCTGGGACGAGCTGAAGGCGGTCGCCAAGGCCGTCAAGGCCAAGGACAAGGTCGACGGCTTCTGGCTCCGCGCCGACTCCTACTACGAGCTGCCCTTCCTCTTCGGCGAGGGCACCGACATGGTCGACGCCGCGGCGAAGAAGATCACGATCAACTCGCCCGAGGCCGTCAAGGCCGTCGACGCGAGCAAGTCCGTGCTCGCCGCCCCGGGTGTCCACAAGCTCGACGTGACCGCCGACAGCTACGCCCACATGCAGGACGCGTTCGTCAACGGCAAGGTCGCCATGATCGTCCAGGGCCCCTGGGAGCTGACCAACATCTACAAGGGCGCGGCCTTCTCCGACAAGGCCAACCTGGGCATCTCCTCCGTCCCGGCCGGCTCCACCGGCAAGGCCGGCGCCCCCACCGGCGGCCACAACCTGGCCGTCTACGCCGGCTCGGACAAGGCCCACCAGGAAGCCGCCCAGAAGTTCGTCGGCTGGATGACCTCGGGTGAGACCCAGGCCAAGATCGCGCTGAAGAACGGCACCCTGCCGACCCGCACCTCCGCCTACACCGCCGAGGTCAAGGCCGCTCCCGGCGTCGCCGAGTTCCAGGACATCCTGGCCAACGTCGCCCGCCCGCGTCCGGAGCTGCCGGAGTACAGCTCCCTGTTCGCCGACTTCAACACCGGTCTGACGAACGTCCTGCAGGGCAAGACCGGCACCCAGGAGGGGCTGGACGCGACCGCCGACGCCTACAAGAAGCTCGTCAAGGACTTCCAGTAAGGCAGCCATGAGCCGTCCGGTCCGCCTCCCCCGAGCGGGGGGCGGACCGGGCGGCCCGCCCGCGTCCGCACGCATGCCCCCCGGCCGTGCGGTGCGGCCGTACCACCCTTAGCGAACCTCTCGAAAAGGTGCCGAAGATGACCGTCGCCGTCCAGGGCGGGACCCGGAAGACCAAGCGTGGCGAGGCGCCGCGCCGCGGTCCGCTCAGCCGCATCCGGCAGTCGTACAACCGCAACTGGTATGCCTGGGCCATGGTGGCGCCGGTGGTCGCCGTCATCGGCCTGCTGGTGCTCTACCCCCTGGTCCGCGGCATCTACCTGTCGCTGACCGACGCCAACAGCCAGAACGTCGGCCGGACGATCGGCGTCAACCACATCCCGGACTCCTTCTCCTGGGTGGGCTTCAAGAACTACACGGAGATCCTCTCCGGGGCGGACCACCAGTTCTGGCCGCACTTCACCTGGACCATCATCTGGACGGCCGTCTGCGTCACCCTGCACTACGGCCTCGGCCTCGGCCTCGCCATGCTGCTGAACCGCAAGATCCGCGGCCGCACCTTCTACCGGCTGGTGCTGATCCTGCCCTGGGCCGTGCCCACCTTCGTCACCGTCTTCTCGTGGCGGCTGATCCTCGCCGACGACGGCGGGATCCTGAACACGGTCCTGCACTCGCTGCACCTGCCGACGCCCGCCTGGCTGAGCGACCCCTTCTGGCAGAAGACCGCGGCGATCATGGTCAACACCTGGGTCGGCGTCCCCTTCATGATGGTCTCGCTCCTCGGCGGCCTGCAGTCGATCCCCTCCGAGCTGTACGAAGCGGCCGAGATGGACGGCGCCACCCCCTGGCAGCGGTTCCGCTTCGTGACGCTCCCGGGCCTGCGCTCGGTGAGCAGCACGGTGATCCTGCTCGGCATCATCTGGACCTTCAACCAGTTCGTCGTCATCTTCCTGCTGTTCGGCGCGAGCGCGGGACAGGACGCCCAGATCCTGGTGACCTGGGCCTACCGGCTCGGCTTCGGACAGGACCCGCGTGACTACGCCGGGTCCGCCGCCTACGGCGTGATCATCCTGTCCATGCTCATCGTCTTCGCCTCCGTGTACCGGCGCTGGCTCGCCCGCTCCGAGAACGCGGCCGCCTGACGGCCGCCCCCGGCCAGGACATCGTCATGACGCAAGAGAGGGCAGCCACCCCCATGAGCACCACCGCAGACCTCCCCGCCACGGGGGCCGACCAGGGCGCGACCGCCGCCCCCGCCCGCGCGGCCGTACGCCGGCGCACCGGCCGCGGCGAGCGCAGCCGGGGCGCGTCCGTGCTGATCCACGGCGTGCTGATCACCGCGAGCCTCATCGCGGCCTTCCCCGTGCTGTGGATCGCCTGGGTCTCCTTCGGCCCCGACAAGACCGACTTCCTGCACCCGGCCGACATCGCCGGCAAGTTCAGCTTCGAGAACTACACCAAGGTCCTCGGCGACACGAACTTCCTGCAGTGGTTCCTGAACTCCATGATCGTCGCCCTCGGCACCTGCGTGCTGGGCGTGTTCATCGCCGCCAGTTCCGGCTACGCGGTCTCCCGGATGCGCTTCCCCGGCCACCGGCAGCTGATGTGGATCTTCCTGGTGACCCAGATGTTCCCGGTCGCCATCCTCATGGTGCCGCTGTACAACATCCTGGCCGACCTGGGTCTGCTGGACACGTACTGGGCGCTGATCCTGGTCTACTGCACCACCGCCGTGCCGTACTGCGCGTGGCTGCTCAAGGGCTACTTCGACACCATCCCGCAGGAGATCGACGAAGCCGGACGGGTCGACGGCCTCACCCCGTTCGGCACCTTCTACCGGCTGGTCCTGCCCCTGGCCCGTCCGGGTCTGGCGGTGGCGGCCTTCTACACCTTCCTCACGGCGTGGGGAGAGGTCGCCTACGCCTCGGTCTTCATGCTCGGCGACGACAAGTACACCCTCGCCGTCGGACTGACCACCTTCATCAGCGAGCACGACAACCAGTGGGATCTGATGGCCGCCACGTCCGTGCTCATCGCCGTCCCCGCGTCGGCCTTCTTCTACGTCGTCCAGCGGCACCTGGTCACCGGCCTCACCGCCGGCGCGGCCAAGTCCTGACCGTCGTCCGACCCGGGGCACCCGGCCCACCGGCCGGGTGCCCCGGCCTCGCCCCCTCGCCGCACGAGCAACCACTTTTCCAAGGGATCACCATGACCCAGTACCTGGCGGACTCCACCCGTCACCCCCACTCCTGCGACCAGCCCGTGGCCACCACGGACTGGTGGAGAGACGCGGTCATCTACCAGGTCTACCCCCGCAGCTTCGCCGACGGGAACGGCGACGGCATGGGCGACATCCCCGGCGTCCGCGAGCGGCTCCCGTACCTGCGCGACCTCGGCGTCGACGCCGTCTGGCTGAGCCCCTTCTACGCCTCCCCGCAGGCCGACGCCGGTTACGACGTCGCCGACTACCGGGCCATCGACCCGATGTTCGGCACCCTCCACGACGCCGACGGCCTGATCCGCGACGCCCACCGGCTGGGTCTGCGGATCATCGTCGACCTGGTCCCCAACCACTCCTCCGACCAGCACGAGTGGTTCAAGCAGGCGCTGCGCGAGGGTCCCGGCTCGCCGCTGCGGGCGCGCTACCACTTCCGTCCCGGCAAGGGCGAGAACGGCGAACTGCCCCCCAACGACTGGGAGTCCATCTTCGGCGGGCCGGCCTGGACCCGTGCCGCCGACGGCGAGTGGTTCCTGCACCTGTTCGCGCCCGAGCAGCCCGACTTCAACTGGGAGCACCCGGCCGTCCAGGACGAGTTCCGCTCGATCCTGCGCTTCTGGCTCGACATGGGCGTCGACGGCTTCCGCATCGACGTCGCCCACGGCCTGGTCAAGGCCGACGGCCTGCCCGACATCGGCGCCCACGAGCAGCTCAAGCTCCTTGGCAACGATGTCCTGCCCTTCTTCGACCAGGACGGCGTCCACGAGGTCTACCGCTCGTGGCGGCGCATCCTCGACGAGTACGACGGCGAGCGCATCGCCGTCGCCGAGGCCTGGACCCCCACCGTCGAGCGCACCGCCAACTACGTCCGCGCCGACGAACTGCACCAGGCCTTCAACTTCCAGTACCTCGGCACGAAGTGGGACGCCGTCGAGCTGCGCGAGGTCATCGACCGCTCGCTCGACGCCATGCGCCCGGTCGCCGCGCCCACCACCTGGGTCCTGTCCAACCACGACGTGGTCCGCCACGCCACCCGGCTGTCCCCCGACGGGAAGGGCTACGACCTGCGCCGCGCCCGCGCCGCCTCCCTGCTGATGCTGGCCCTGCCCGGCTCCGCGTACGTCTACCAGGGCGAGGAACTGGGCCTGCCCGAGGTCACCGACCTGCCCGACGAGGCCCGTCAGGACCCGGCGTTCTTCCGCGCCGCCGGCCAGGACGGCTTCCGCGACGGCTGCCGGGTGCCGATCCCGTGGACCGCCGAGGGCCCCAGCCACGGCTTCGGCAGCGGCGGCAGCTGGCTGCCGCAGCCCGAGGAGTGGGCGGGGCTCAGCGTCGCCGCACAGACCGGCGACCCGGACTCCACCCTGGAGCTGTACCGCTCCGCGCTGCGGCTGCGCCGCGAGCGGGACGGCCTCGGCGCGGGCGAGTCGGTCCAGTGGCAGGACGCCCCGCAGGGCGTGCTGTCCTTCCGCCGGCCCGGCTTCGCGTGCACCGTCAACACCACCGGAGCTCCGGTGACGCTGCCCGCGCCGGGCCGGGTGCTGCTGGCCAGTTCCCCCGTGGAGGTCACGGCGGACGGGGTCGTCCTCCCGGCCGACACGACCGTCTGGTGGGCCGTTTGACGTGCGGCGCGGTCGCATAGGGTCGGGGACTGTGAACACCACCGCTCGACTTGCCGACATCGCGGCCCAGGCGGGGGTCAGCGAGGCCACCGCCAGCCGCGTGCTGAACGGGAAGGCGGGGGTCGCCCCCGCCACCCGGCAGAAGGTGCTGGCCGCACTGGACGTGCTCGGCTACGAGCGTCCGGTGCGGCTGCGCCAGCGCAGCGCCGGCCAGATCGGGCTGATCACCCCCGAGCTCAACAACCCGATCTTCCCCGCCTTCGCCCAGGTCATCGAGCAGAACCTGACCGGCTACGGCTACACCGCGGTGCTGTGCACCCAGCACCCCGGCGGCTCCACCGAGGACGAACTGGTGGAGGCGCTCGTGGAGCGCGGGGTGCGCGGCATCGTCTTCCTGTCCGGGCTGCACGCGGACGTCACCGCCGACCCCGAGCGCTACGCCCGCCTGCTCGGCCAGGGCGTGCCCTACGTGCTGGTCAACGGCTTCAACCCGGCGATCGCCGGGCCGTACATCTCGCCGGACGAGCGCGCCTCGGCGCGCATCGCCGTCCAGCACCTGGTGGAGCTCGGGCACCAGCGGATCGGCCTGGCCGTCGGGCCCAACCGCTTCGTGCCCGTGCACCGCAAGGTCGAGGGCTTCGTGGAGTCGCTGGGCAGCCTGCTCGGGCTCGGCGAGGAGCAGGCCGCGGAGTACGTCCAGCACACCCTCTTCTCCGTGGAGGGCGGCCACGCGGCCGCCGGGGCGCTGCTGGACAAGGGCTGCACGGGCATCGTCTGCGGCAGCGACCTGATGGCGCTCGGCGCGGTGCGCGCGGTGCGGGAACGGGGGCTGACCGTCCCCGGGGACGTGTCGGTCGTCGGCTACGACGACTCGCCGCTGATCGCCTTCACCGACCCGCCGCTGACCACGGTCCGCCAGCCGGTCGAGGCGATGGGCGCGGCCGCGGTGAACGCGTTGCTGGAGGAGATCGGCGGCAACCCGGTGCAGCGTGCGGAGTTCGTCTTCCAGACGGAGCTGGTCGTCCGCGGCTCCACGGGTCAGGCGCCCGGCGCCGGCCGGCGTTCCTGATCGTCTCCGGTCGTCTCTGATCGCCCCCGACCGTGCCTGATGCGCGGCGGGTGTTGAGGCGGGCCCTGGACCTGCCCCGGGCGGGGCGCAGCGGGGTGGCTTCGTCGGTCCTGGGCCCGCCTCCGTCTCGGTGGCGACCGGTCCAGCCGGCCGGGCGCGTGGGACCCGCCGTCAGGGGCGGACCCCCGGCCGGCCGAACCGGGCTGAAGAGGAACGTAACAGCCGCTCCGGCCAGGACGGAAGGCCCCTGCAGAAACTTTCTGCAAGATTCTGCAGGGACCTTTCGGAAGGGCGGGACCGCAGGTGGGAGGGGGTCAGGGTGCGATGCCCACGCCGTCCAGACGGCTCCACACGCGCTCCTGGGCGGCGGACAGCGCCGGCCAGTGCCGCGCCCCCGGGCGGGGGTACACGCGGGAGGCGTAGGAGCGGGGGACGTACCCCGGTTCGAAGAAACACCCCGTGCCGTAGGTGGCGTCGAACGCCGGGCAGGAGGCCGCCACCGAGGCCGGGGTGGGCTTGCGCCCGGTCCGTGCCCAGGTCGCCAGTGACCGCATCGCGGCGGCGTACTCCGCGTCGCTCAGCTCGCTGTGCTCGCTCTCCCGCGTGAAGTTCTGCACCAGCAGCCGCCCGCGGTGGGCGCCCTCCAGGGAGGCCCGGTAGGCCGCCTCGTGCTCGACGAAGGCGGTCGGGTCGTCGATGGCGTGGACGGTGAGCACGGGGATCGACACGGCGCCGGTGACGTCGCTGTCGTAGGACAGGTCCCGGCGGGCCGTGGGGTCGGCGGCGAAGCGCTCCACGCCCGCGTTGAGCGCCGCGTCGTCGTGCGAGCCGGTGTAGCGGACGGTGCTGTTGTCGAACGGGTTCCGGCCGCCGAGCCGGTTGTGCACGATGTCGCGGAAGGTGAAGGTGGCGAACCGCAGGTGCGACTCCAGCGTCCGCTCCGGGATCCCGGTCACCGCCAGGATGTCGTCCAGGTTGCGCTGTTGCAGGGCGGTGCGCTCCTGCGGGGGCGAGGCGTAGCCGGTGCACTCCTGCAGGCGGGAGCGGAGTCCGGTGGTGGTCATCGTCGAGTCGGCGCGCAGCCCCATCCACAGGGGGTACGGGGGCTCGGTGGGCCTGGGGTGGTTGCGGCAGTAGTACTGGTAGACCACGCGCAGGTCCACCCGGTAGTCGTAGCCGCGTGAACCGCCGCCCAGGACACCGCTGGTCAGCAGGGCGCCGTCGTACGGCGCATGGCGGCCGGTGCCGTAGATCTCGGCTACCTTGGCCGCCACGTCGCCGCCCCAGGACTGGCCGTGGACGAAGGTCCGGCGCGGCGTGCCGAAGCGCCCCACGAACAGCCGCCGCACGTTCTCGGTGTCCTTCGCCGCCATCCGCGTGCCGTAGCCGCCGCGGCGGTAGGAGGAGCCCGCCCAGGCGTATCCCTCCTTCACCATGACCGACCAGCGCGCCAGGTCCCCGGTGCTGCGTTCGGGGTCGGAGGTGTCGCCGAGGTCGGGGCCGCCGTGGGCGTGGACGACCAGCGAGCCGTTCCAGTCGTGCGGGACCGCCATGGCGTAGAAGGCGCCGCCTGCGTCCTGGCCCCGGTAGCAGGTGGCCTCCGCCGCCAGCTCCGCCGGGCAGTCGGCGGGGGCGGGCCCGTCGGCCGCGGACGCCGGTACGGGCCCGGCCAGGGCGGTGGCGAGGAGGGCGGCGACGCCCGCGATCGTCACGGAGATGCGGTGTCCTGCGGATCCGGACCGGGGGCGGTGGGGGGAGTGCCCGGTGACCATCGTCTCGTCCTTCCGTCGTCCGGCGCTTCGTTGCGCGGGCCCCGATGCTTGGGGACAGAGGCGGTGGGGGTCCAGAGCCGTGGCCTTTGCGTTCATAGTGTTCGGCGACCGGCCGCGGCGGACCGGGATGTGACGGGGCGTCATCTGCGTTCCGCCGCAGTCGAGGCCGTCCTGTTGGAAATCCTTGCGACATCTTGCTGTAAGCCTGCTGTAAGAGGTACGGTCCCGGTCACGGTCCGGCACCGCTGCCGGGCGATGGCTCATGGCGCGTGGGCTCCCAGAGGTACAACCGTCCGCACACGGATTCCGCAAGGAGAACACCCCGTGGCCCAGCACACCGGGCTGCCCGCGTCCACGCGCCCACGCGCGCGCAGACGCGGCGCCGCAGCCGTCGCGGTGGCGGCCCTCGCCGCCGCCCTCGCCGTCCCCGCCTCGGCACCCGCCGCCTCGGCGGCCGCCCCGCCCCCACCGCCCTCCGACGCGGCGCTCGCCGCCCAGGCGGCGCGTCACGACCTCACGCGGGAGCAGTTCTACTTCGTACTGCCGGACCGTTTCGCCAACGGCGACGCGTCCAACGACAGGGGCGGTCTGACCGGCACCCGGCTCAGCACCGGCTACGACCCCACCGACAAGGGCTTCTACCAGGGCGGTGACCTCAAGGGGCTCACCCGGCGGCTCGACTACATCAAGGGCCTCGGCACCACCGCGATATGGATGGCGCCGATCTTCAAGAACCGGCCCGTCCAGGGCTCGGGCGATCAGGCGTCGGCCGGCTACCACGGTTACTGGATCACCGACTTCACCCAGGTCGACCCCCACTTCGGCAGCAACGCCGACCTCAAGGCGCTGATATCCAAGGCCCACGCCAAGGGCATGAAGGTCTTCTTCGACGTCATCACCAACCACACCGCCGACGTCGTCGACTACGACGAGAAGTCCTACGGCTACCTCTCCAAGGGCGCGTTCCCCTACCTGACGAAGGACGGCGTGCCCTTCGACGACGCCGACTACGCGAAGGGCGGCAAGGGCTTCCCCGCCGTCGACCGCGACTCCTTCCCCCGCACCCCCGTCGTCACCGCCAAGAGCAAGGTCCCGGCCTGGCTCAACGACCCGACGATGTACCACAACCGGGGCGACTCCACCTTCGCCGGCGAGAGCTCCGACCAGGGCGACTTCTCCGGCCTGGACGACCTGTGGACCGAGCGTCCCGAGGTCGTGAGGGGCATGGAGGAGATCTACGGGAAGTGGGTCCGCGACTTCGCCGTCGACGGCTTCCGCATCGACACCGTCAAGCACGTCGACCTGCCGTTCTGGACCCAGTGGGCCACGGCCCTCGACTCCTACGCGGCCAAGCACGGCCGCAAGGACTTCTTCATGTTCGGCGAGGTCTACTCCGCCGACACCGCCATCACGTCCCCATACGTCACGCAGGGCCGCCTCGACTCGACGCTCGACTTCCCCTTCCAGGACGCCGCCCGTCAGTACGCCTCCCAGGGCGGCTCCGCGGCGAAGCTGGCCGGGGTCTTCGGTGACGACTACCGGTACACGACCGACAAGGCCAACGCGTACGAGCAGGTCACCTTCCTCGGCAACCACGACATGGGCCGCATCGGCACGTTCCTGAAGCAGGACAACCCGAAGGCCGACGACGCCGAACTCGTGCGGCGGGACCGGCTCGCCAACGAGCTGATGTTCCTCTCGCGCGGCAACCCGGTCGTCTACTACGGCGACGAGCAGGGCTTCACCGGCGCCGGCGGCGACAAGGACGCCCGCCAGACGATGTTCGCGTCCAAGGCCGCCGACTACCTCGACGACGACCAGCTGGGCACTGACCGCACCCACGCGAGCGACGCCTACGACACCGGCGCACCCCTCTACCGGGCGATCGCGAAGCTGGCCGCGCTCCGCAAGGCCCACCCGGCGCTCGCCGACGGAGTCCAGACCGAGCGCCACGTCGCCGACGGCGCCGGGATCTACGCCTTCTCCCGCACCGACGCGAAGACCCGCACCGAGTACGTCGTCGCCGTCAACAACGCGACCGAGGCGCGGACCGCCGACGTCCCCACGGGCTCCGCGAACGCCGCCTTCACCGCCCTCTACGGCACCGAGGGCTCCGTCACCAGCGGCGCCGACCGGAAGATCGGCGTGACCGTCCCGGCGCTGTCCACCGTGGTCTACAAGGCGGGCAAGCCGCTCGGCGCCCCCGCCGCCCGGCCGGCCCTCACCCTGAAGGCCCCCGCCGCGGGTGCCACCGGCACCGTCGAGCTCTCCGCCGACGTCGACGGCGGGCAGCTCAACCGCGTGGTCTTCGCCGCGCAGACCGGCAACGGGCCGTGGAAGGTCCTCGGCTCCGCGGACCACGCGCCGTACAAGGTCACCCAGACGGTCGGTGACGACGTGACGCCCGGCACCGCGCTGCGGTACAAGGCCGTCGTGATCGATTCCGCAGGCCGCACCGCGAGCACCACCGCCGGGACCACCAGCGGCACCCCGGTTCCGCCGCAGCCCCCGGTGGCGAGCAGCCGCGACTACGCCGTCGTCCACTACAAGCGCGCGGACAACAACTACACGGACTGGCGCCTGTACGCCTGGGGCGACATCGCCGACGGCGAGGGCACCACCTGGCCGGCCGGCCACGACTTCATCGGCCGCGACGCCTACGGCGCCTTCGCCTACGTCAAGCTCAAGCCGGGGGCGTCCAGCGTCGGTTACCTCGTCATCGACAAGGACGGCACCAAGGACGTCGCCGCCGACCGCTTCATCGACGTCACCAAGAACGGTGAGCTCTGGGTGGAGCAGGGCAAGGAGGCCGTCGCCACCCAGGCCCCGTCCGGCACCGAGCCGGGGCAGGACAGGACGAAGGCGGTCCTCCACTACCACCGGGCGGACGGGGACTACGCGGGCTGGGGCCTGCACACCTGGACCGGCGCCGCGAACCCGACCGACTGGACCGCCCCGCTGCAGCCGGTGCGGACCGACGCCTACGGCGCGGTCTTCGAGGTGCCGCTCGCCGCGGGCGCCACGTCACTCAGCTACATCCTCCACAAGGGCGACACCAAGGACCTGCCCGCCGACCAGTCGCTGGACCTCGCCACCCACGGACACGAGGTGTGGCTGCTGAACGGCACCGAGAAGTACCTGCTGCCCTCCACGTCCGGCTCCTCCGCCGACCTCGACCTGTCCGCGGCCAAGGCCCAGTGGATCGACGCCGACACCGTCGCGTGGAAGACCGGCGACACCGCCGCGAGTTACCAGCTGGTCTACGCCCCGGACGGCGGCCTGGCGATCAAGGACGGCGCTCTGACCGGCGAGGGCCATTGGCTGCGCCTGCAGCGCGTCACGGGCGGCCTGACCGACGCCCAGAAGGCCCGCTTCCCGCACCTGAAGGACTACGCGGCCTTCACGATCGACCCGCGCGACCGCGACCGGGTCCGCACCGCCCTCACCGGCCAGGTCGTCGCCACCCAGCACCTTGCCAATGGCGCCTTGCTGTCCGCCACCGGCGTCCAGATCCAGGGCGTCCTGGACGACCTGTACGCGGCCAAGGCGACCGAGGCCGCCCTCGGCCCGGTCTTCACCGGCGGCAGGCCCACGCTCTCCGTATGGGCCCCCACCGCCCGGTCCGTCGCCCTGGACCTGGACGGCACCACCGTCCCGATGCGGCGCGACGCCTCCACCGGCGTGTGGAGCGTGACCGGCAAGCAGAGCTGGACCGGCAAGACGTACCGCTACGTCGTCACGGTCTGGGCGCCCGGCGTGCAGAAGGTCGTCACCAACACCGTCACCGACCCCTACTCGGTCGCCCTGACCGCCGACTCGAAGCAGAGCCTGGTGGTCGACCTCGACGACGCGAAGCTCGCCCCGGGCGGCTGGTCGCACCTGGCCAAGCCCAAGGCCGTGGGCCTGAACAACGCGCAGATCCAGGAACTGCACATCCGGGACTTCTCCGTCGCGGACTCCACCGTCCCCGCCCGGGACAAGGGCAAGTACACCGCCTTCACCGACACCGGCTCGGCGGGGATGACGCACCTGAAGGCGCTGGCGAAGTCCGGGATCTCCTACGTCCACCTGCTGCCGGCGTTCGACTTCGCCACCGTCGCGGAGAAGAGCGCCGACCAGGCCACCGTCGACTGCGACCTGGGCGCCTACCCGGCCGACTCCGACAAGCAGCAGGAGTGCGTGGCCGCGGTCGCCGCGAAGGACGCCTACAACTGGGGTTACGACCCCTTCCACTACACCGTCCCCGAGGGCTCCTACGCCACCGACCCGGACGGCACGAAGCGCACCGTCGAGTTCCGGAAGATGGTGCAGGGGCTCAACCAGGCGGGCCTGCGGGTCGTCATGGACGTGGTCTACAACCACACCGCCGCGAGCGGCCAGGACGACAAGTCCGTCCTCGACAGGATCGTCCCCGGCTACTACCAGCGCCTGCTGGACGACGGCACCGTCGCCAACTCCACCTGCTGCTCCAACACCGCGACCGAGAACGCGATGATGGGCAAGCTGGTCGTCGACTCGATCGTCACCTGGGCCAAGGAGTACAAGGTCGACGGCTTCCGCTTCGACCTGATGGGCCACCACCCCAAGGCGAACATCCTCGCCGTCCGCAAGGCGCTGGACGCGCTGACCCCCGCGAAGGACGGCGTCGACGGCAAGAAGATCATCCTCTACGGCGAGGGGTGGAACTTCGGCGAGGTCGCCGACGACGCCCGCTTCGTGCAGGCCACCCAGAAGAACATGGCCGGCACCGGAGTCGCCACCTTCTCCGACCGGGCCCGCGACGCGGTCCGCGGCGGCGGCCCCTTCGACTCCGACCCGGGCGTCCAGGGCTTCGCCTCGGGCCTGTTCAACGAGCCCAACGGTTCCGCCGCCAACGGCAGCGAGGCCGAGCAGCGGGCCCGCCTGCTGCACTACCAGGACCTCATCAAGGTCGGCCTCACCGGCAACCTGAAGTCCTTCTCCTTCACCGACAGCAGCGGCAAGGAGGTCAGCGGCGCCGAGGTCGACTACAACGGCTCACCCGCCGGATACGCGGACGCCCCCGGCGACGCCCTCGCCTACGCCGACGCCCACGACAACGAGGCCCTGTACGACGCGCTCGCGTTCAAGCTGCCCCAGGGCACCTCGCCCGCCGACCGGGCACGCATGCAGGTCGTCGCCGAGGCCGTCCCGGCCCTCTCCCAGGGGCCGGCGCTCTACCAGGCGGGCTCGGACCTGCTGCGCTCCAAGTCCCTGGACCGCAACTCGTACGACTCCGGCGACTGGTTCAACGCCATCCACTGGGACTGCTCCTCGGGCAACGGCTTCGGCCGCGGCCTGCCCCCCAAGGCCGACAACGAGTCCAAGTGGTCCTTCGCGAAGCCGCTGCTGACCGCGGACACGCTCCGGGTCGGCTGCGCGCAGACCACCTCGGCCTCGGCCGCGTACCAGGACCTGCTGCGGATCCGCTCCACCGAGCCGGCCTTCGGGCTGACCACGGCGGCACAGGTCCAGGAGCAGCTGTCCTTCCCCCTCTCGGGCGAGCAGGAGACCCCGGGCGTCATCACCGCGCAGCTGGGCCGGCTGGTGGTGGTCTTCAACGCGACCCCGAAGGCCCAGGACCAGCGGGTCGGCGCCCTGTCGGGGAAGGGCTACGCCCTCCACCCGGTGCAGGCCGCGGGCTCCGACGCCGTGGTGAAGCGGGCCTCCTATGACGCCGCGTCCGGCACCTTCACCGTGCCGGGCCGCACCGTCGCGGTGTTCGTCCGGAAGTAGCGACACGTTCCGTGACCGCCCGGTCGGCGGCCCGCTCTCCGCGGGTCCCGGCCGGGCGGTGCTGCGTACGGGCGAAGTGGGTGGCCATCCGGATGAATCGGCGGCGCGTCGGTTCCGGTGGGTGATCCGGCAGGGGTAAATATCCGCGCGGCTCCGGTGACGCACGGTGATTTCCGTCCCGGGAGGCCTCGTTCCCGTCGTCCCCTGGACCCTTGAAGCGGCGCCAGCGAATATCGCTTTCCAGCCTTCCCGCCCTGTTCGTCCTGCTCGTCGGCACCCTCCTGGGCGCGGTCGTCCCCGCCCACGCCGACGACTGGGGGCCGGGCGCACAGATCGCGGCCCCCCACGACCGCCCCGGCTCGGGCCCGGACGGACGTCACCCCCGTGGACCTGACCCTGGCCGTCGGACAGAGGATCGACCGCTTCGGCAACGAGAGCGGCAGGTTCCTCGCGCCGGCGGGCTCGCCGTACTCCCAGCGCTCCATTCCCCCGTCGAGCCTCAACACCTTCGACGCGGGCTACCCCTTCAACTACCACCTGTACAAGGTCGTCAAGCCCTTCACGGTCCTCGCGGGACCCGCGGAGCCCTGGTTCGGGCAGCCGGGCAACGGCCTCCAGTACGTGCTCAAGGGAACAGTCCCGGGCACGGACGACTCGGTACTCAACCTCGTCACCAAAGGTTTCCTCATCCGCCTGAACTGATGGGCCCCGACCAGGGACCGGCGTGAACTGTGCGAGGCGCTCGCCTCCGCGGGGTGCCCGGCGGGCTGTACGAGGTCCCCGGATTCCACGAGTTCGACCTGAGGCCCCCGGACTTCAGGTACCTCCGGCAGGAGGGCGACGCGTGGGTGGTCGGCAACTACGAACGCGGCGTGCACGACCCGCACCGGCGCTTCGACACCGAGGACGCGGCCTGCCGCTACCTCTACGACCAGCTCACCGACCGCGGGCCAGGCCCGGGCCCCGGGATCGACCAGGAGATGGAGGAAGTGCTCCGCGACCGGGAGGAGATCCGGCGCGCGGCCCATGATGCCTATGAACGGGCCCGGCGCCGGGAGACCTGACCCGGCGCCCCCGTGAGCCGCACACCGCGGAGCGGCCCGCCCCCGACCTCCGGGCGGGCCGCTCCGCCGCGTTCCGTGCGCCTACAGCTTCTTCTCCAGCAGGGTCACCGCGTACGGGCTGCCCTTGCCGCTCTGCTTGTGGGGCTGCTTTCCGACGACGGCGTAGCCCGCGCCCTCGTAGTACGCCCGCAGTTGCGGGTTGGCCGCCACGCAGTCCAGCCGCGCGTACGGGCGGCCGGACTCGGCGATGCGGCGCTCCGCCCGGTCGAGCATGGCCCGGCCGGTACCGCGCGGGGCGGTCGTCCGGTCCACCATGAGCCGGTGGACGTAGCCCGCGTCCGGCGGGCGCACCCCCCAGGCGTGCTCGTCGTCCCACCACAGCTCCCAGGCGCCGACCATCCGGCCCTCGCGTTCGGTGAGCCAGACCTCGCCCGCCGCCATGCGCGTGCGGAAGTGGTCCTCGTCCATCTCGCCGGGCTTCCACTGGTCGATGCCGTGCTCCTGCATCCAGCGGGCCGCGTCGTCCCGGAGGCGGACGAGGAGGGCGGCGTCGTCGGGCAGTGCGAGGCGGAAGGAGAGGTCGTTCATGCCTCCATTGTCAGGGAACCGTTTCCGGGCCATCGCTCGGCGGGTCCCGCGAGGGCCAGGCCCACCAGGCCCATGCCGACGAGCCCCAGCATGCCCAGCACGTACAGCCAGGCGAAGGCCGAGCCCCAGTCCATGGCGCCGGGGTGGGTGAGGACCGCCAGGAGCGAGAAGGCGCCGACCGCGGCGTAGCCGGCCGCGCCCGCGCGCATCCGCTCCGGATCGCCCTCGCGCAGCGCCCACAGCGAGCCGAGGCCGAAGGTGAGCGTCCACACGCCCAGCGCCCGCAGGTCGAGGTCGGTCACCGGCCACGGCCACACGCCGCTCAGCGCGCCGGGCACCGCGAGCATGGCCGCCCCGAGGCCGCAGCCCACCAGCGCCACCCAGGCGATGGGCACCCCGGTGAAGAGGTCGGCCGGCCCGGACCGCGGCGGGTCGCCGCCCGGAGCGCGGGACTGTACGGCCAGCAGGACCAGCCCCACGACCGGCATCACGGCGTGGACGGCGACGAAGCCCCACGCGCCGAGGAAGCCGCCGACCTCCCCCTCGGTCAGGTGCAGGCGGTCGTGGTGCAGCACGGCGACGCCCAGCATGAGCACCAGCTGGGCCAGCGAGGTGTACGCCACGATCCGCACGTCCACCCACCGCCGCAGCCGCAGCCCCACCGCGAACAGGGCCACCCCGGAGGCGTACGAGGCACCGAGGGTGGCCGCGGTCAGCGGGGAGCGGACGGTCCAGGCGAAGTACGCCGCCGTGCCGCCGGCGAACAGCAGCAGGAGCAGCGCCAGGTAGCCGCACGCGAGCATCAGCGGCACGAAGTACAGCGCGCGCAGGGAGGGCCGGACGGCGCGCCCGGGGACGTCCGCGGGAGTCGTCATGGCACGACAGGGTGCCGCATCGCCGCCCGGAACTGAACCCTTCGGCAGGAGGTAGTTACCAAGGGTACGGCCAGGTCCGGGCGGCTCGCGGCGCCGCGTGGGGGGTTGGCGCGGCGGTCCGGTCAGTTCACGAAAACGGCAGGGCCGCCGTCCTTTCCTCGGGCCGGAAGCCGCCGCGGCACGGCTCGCCGAGCCGCGGCCGCCGGCCCGCGCCTCCTCGCCGCCCTGCCTGGCGCCCGCCGCGCCCCTCCGTCACAGAACCGACGCACCGTCACCATGAGACGAACAAAAGGCCTTTGACCCGGCCCCTACCCGGTTGTAACTTCCACCCCGGCCACTGCGCCGTACCGTGAACGCCCTCGCGCCACGCCGGGAGGCGCCGGGGACGGACGTGCGCAGCCGCTGTCCGCGCCAGGACACCGCGCCAGTCAGCTCGTTCCTCCGCATTCGCATGTCCTGGGAGCAGCCATGGCCTCGTCCGCAGAGCCCGGAACCACCGGCACCGCCACACCCGCCACACCGGCCACCCCCGAACGGCCCGGCCGCGTCCGCTGGCGCCGTGCCGCCGTGATGGCCGTGCCCGCCGCCGCGATCGGCGCCACGCTCATGGTGCTCACCGCGCAGGGCGCGCTCGGGGTGCAGTTCACGATCTCCGGGATGCCGTTCACCGTCACCGCCACCGAACTCAAGGGCGAGGGCTTCGCGCAGTTCGGCGGCCTCGACTCGATGGCCGAGGGCAGCCCGAACACCGGTGACACCGGCGGCCAGGTCCTGGTCGTCGTCTCCGCGATCAAGAAGGCGACGCTCACCGACCTCTGCCAGAGCGTCGACCTCGGCGCCACCAACCTCGTCATCACGGCGGGCGGCGGCGCGGAGAAGGTCACCGCCCGCGGGCTGACCACCGACTCCACCGAGCTGTCCGGCGACGCCGCCTTCGACGGCATCGAGATCGGCAACGACGCCAGCACCCTCGACAAGGCCGGCGTCCAGGGTCCGATCGGCGTCTTCAGCCAGCAGTCCGACACCGTGACCATCGACAACCTGCGGCAGACCAACTACGCCACGACGGCCGCGGTGTTCAAACTGCCCGGCCTGAAACTGAAGTTCAGCGGCGAGGGCTGCTGATGACCGGCTTCCGTCGCTGGCGCGGCCGCCGCCCCTTCTGGGGAGGAGTCCTGCTGACCCTCGGCGGCGCCGAGATCCTGGTGACCGAGAAGGCCGCGCTGCCCGTCGTCCTGCACATCGGCGCGCAGGGACTGGCGGGTTACCTGCTGCCCGGGCTGATGGTGATCTGCGGGCTGCTGATCCTCCTCAACCCGGCCCAGCGGCTCTTCTACTCGGTCGTCGGTGTCCTGCTGGCCCTGGGCAGCTGGGTCACCTCGAACCTCGGCGGCTTCTTCGTCGGCCTGCTGCTCGGCGTCGCCGGCAGCTGCCTCGCGTTCGGCTGGCACCCCGACGGGGGAGCACCGCGCCGCGCCCGCTCCCCGCGCGGCGCCCCGGCGGCCGGTCCTCCCGCGGAACGGGCCACCGGGGCGGGGGAGGGCGGGCTCAGCGCAGCGTCGTGAGCGCCGCGCCCGAGTCGAGCACCGCCGACAGCTCGGCCCGGGCGCCCTGTTCGGCCCGCACCGCCATCGTCGGGCCCTTCGAGGCGCCGGTCACGCCGCCCGTGGCCTTGATCCGCGTCACGTCACGGCTGCCCGCCGCCAGCAGGTACCAGTGGCCGGCCGTGGACTTCCACAGCGCACCGGCCAGGACCTGCGGCACCGCCCGGCCGCACGCCCCGCTGTCCCGGCCGCTCTGGCCCACCGGTGCGCCCGGGGTGCCCGGCTCGGAGACCGGGGGCAGGAACAGCGCCAGCGCCCGGCCGTCCGTGCCGCGCCAGGTGTCGGCGCGGGCGCAGACCCACGACGCCTGCCCGTTGTCCTCCGGCAGCCGCTGCGTCGCGTACCGCCAGACGTTGACCGACCGGGTGCCCAGGCCGCTCATGGAGGAGAGGTTGCAGGCCGTCCGGGCCACGTTCGCCAGCCCCGTGGGGCCGGTCGCCTCCAGCGGCGTGGCGTCCGAGGCGGGCTGGTACGTCAGGTGCGCCGGCACGAGGTCGCCGAGGTCGGTGAGGAGGAACGGCCGGTCCACGCCGAGCCCGCCGGTGGCCCGGAACTGCAGCGCGGGCCAGGTGTCCCCGCACACCCCGGGACGGCTGTCCGCACCGGGCATCCGCACCGGCTCGGTCACCCCGTCCGCCGTGCGGTCCAGTTTCGCCGGGGCGCGCCTCGGGTCCCGCAGGTCGCGGGAGGCCGCCTCGGTGACCCAGGGGGCGGTCAGGAACCGGGTGTTGCCGTCCGTGCGGCCCAGCACCACGGCCGCCGTGGTCACGCCCGCGCCGTCCACCCGGGCGAAGTCCAGGGCCGCCGAGCCCCCGCCGTCGCGCGGCTCGGCGTAGCGCACCAGGCGCAGGCCGTCGTACATCAGCACCACGGTGGCGCCGTCCACGTCCCCCGCGTACAGCAACTGCGGCTGCTGTGCGGGCAGTCCCTCGGCGGTGCCCGTGGTGGCCGACACGGCGACGTTGCCGGAGGGGTGCGCCCACACCGCCATCGCCCGGCCCAGCAGCGCCCGGTCGCCGGCGCGCCCGCCGCGGGCCGGCCAGGCCGTGAAGTCCACCCGGGAGGCGCGGGTCCACGCGGTGTCCTGCACCCGCACCAGCTTCGCCGGGTCCAGCAGATCCGCGGTCCCGTACGCGCCACCCGGCGACCCGCCCGCCGCGTACGGGTCCTGCCCGCCGGTCAGCACCGCGACCAGGGTCGCGGTCACGGCGATCGCGCCCGCCGCGATGAGGCCCACCCGTACGTGCTGCCGCCTGCGCAGCAGATCCGTCGGCCGGGCCTGCACCGTGCACGGGTCGAACCCGCTGCCGCCCAGCAGCAGTCCCTCCGGCACCGCCTTGGCGGCCTTCAGGGCGCCCCGCGGGTCGGCCACGCCGGCGGCCACCAGCAGCCTGCGCACCTCGCGGCCGTCCGCGTGCCGGGGCCGCTCCAGTTCCAGCAGCGCGTAGGCCGCCCGTCCGGCCGCGCTCAGCCCGGACAGCGCCCGGTCCAGCTCCGCCTCGTCCGTCCCGGTCGCCTTGGTGTGCAGCCGCAGGCCCCAGACGTACGGGGCCGGACCGCCCACCACCGTCCTGCGCAGCCGGCCCCGCCAGCCCCGCTCGCGGCCGAACGCCAGTGCCGTGTCCAGCACTTCCTGCCGCACCAGGGCGTACGCCGGGTCCACGGTCCCCCGCGGCCCGGGGACGTCCACCACGGCGGGGTCCGGCTCGCACGGCGAGCGCGGCAGCACGCCCTGCGTCAGGGTGTGGGCGGTCAGCACCCTCCGGTGCCGGCCGAGCGACGGCGGCAGCGTCAGGTAGGCCAGCCGGACCAGGTGCGGGTAGTTCTCGACGAGTGCGGCCTCCGCCTCCTCGACGTCCACGATGACGGCTGCGCCGTGCCGGGGACGGGTGGCGGTCGCGTGCTGGGCGTTCACGTTCCGTAGAACGAGTGAATCCTGGGATGGTCACCCCGCCACCGCGCGCCGCCCCGGTGCCGGAGTGCCCAACCGGCCCGCGAGCAGGGGTTGTCGGTGCCCCGCGCCATGATGGCCGCATGCACGAGACCGACTGGGCACGGCTGTTCCACGCCTACGGCGCCGCCACGGACACCCCGCGGCATCTGGCCGCCCTGCGCACCGGCCGGGAGGCGGACGTCCGGGCCGCCCTGGAGCACCTCAACGGGGCGATCGTCCACCAGGGCACACCCTGGCCCGCCACACCGCCGGCCGTCCGCCAGGTCGCGGAACTGCTCGCCGGGGAGCACCCGGCCGCACCCAGGCAGGCTCTGCTGGCCTTCCTGCGGTACGCGGCGGAGGCGGCGCCCGACCCGGCGGAGGCGCAGGAGTGGCGGGCGCGGGCGTTCCCCGCGGACGGCTCGGCGGCCGACGCGTGGCAGGAGGCCTGGGCGAACGCGGACGAGGAGGAGCAGCAGGCCCTGTGGGACGACGAGATGGCCGACCTGGCGGTCGTCCGCGCGGCGGTGGGGGTGTACGACGCCCTGCCCGCCGTCCACGCGGCAGCCGCCGTCCACCTGACCGACCCCGACCCGCAGGTGCGGATCGCCGCGGCCGCCTGCGTGGCGCGCACGGCCGCGCACCCGGCGCTCGCCGGCCGCAGGGACGAGGTCGTCCGGGTCCTCACCGCGGCCTCGGTCGCGGCCGGGGCGGACGAGCGCGCCGCCCTCGCCGTCCACCTGGGGGAGCTGGGCGAGGCGCCCAGGGCCCTGCTCGCCGACCCCGAACCGGCCGTGCGGGTCTGCGCCGCGCTCGCCCCCGCCCTCGACGGCGACGAGGACGCGCACACGGTGCTGCTGGACGCCCTGCGCGACCCGGCCGCGCTCGACGCGGCGTTCGGCCGCAAGCCCGCCACGTTCACCGGCCGGCCCCGCTTCACCGTCGCCGCCGCCCTGTGCCGGCGCGTCACCGACCCCGAGCGGCTGCTGCCCGCGGCCCTCGCCGTCCTGCCGCTGATCCTGTGGCGCCACCCCGACCCGGACCTGGGCCCCTATCTGCCCCGGTTCTTCCCCGAGGGCTGGCCGGCAGCCCACACCGCCACCCCGGCCCAGCGTGCCTACGCCGGGGCCCTGGCCGCGCACGACACCTTGTGGGATCCGCGCGGTGGCAACCGGGGTGCCCTCTTCGCCCGGCTCGGGCTGCCCGGCGACCGCGCCGCGTGGCGGGCCCTGAGACGACGTCCGAATCCCGCCGGACCTCCTGACCGGTCCGGGCGACGCTGGGGGCATGGACACCCATCGCATCGCGTACGAGGTCCGGGCCCTCGACCCGGCCGTCGCCGAGGAGTTGCGGGGCGGCGACGACGCCGGTCTCGTCCCCCGCCCCGAGCCGGACCCGGAGGGCGGCGCCCCGCTCCGCTGCTGCCTGCGGCACAGCGCACCGGGGGAGCGGATCGCGCTGGCCGCCTACGCGCCGCTGCGCCGCTGGGCCGCCGCGACCGGGGCCGACCCCGGCCCGTACGACGAGACCGGGCCGGTCTTCGTGCACGCCGCCGCGGAGGACTGCCCCGGCCCGCCGGACGCCCCCGGCTACCCCGCGGCCCTGCACGGCGAGCGGCGGGTCCTCCGGTGCTACGACGCCCGGGGCCGCATCCTCGGCGGCCGGCTGGTCCGGCTGACCGCGGACGAGGTCGCCGCGGGCGCCGCCGACGCCGTCCTGGCGGCCCGGTTCGCCGATCCGCGGGTCGCCCTGGTGCACGTACGGGCCGTGGAGTACGGCTGCTTCCTCTTCGAGGCCGTCCGCGCGCCGTGAACGTGCCGTGAACGCGCCGAGGGCGCCCGGCGTGTGGACGGGCGCCCTCGGGGATGGTGCGGAGCGTCAGACGAGGTCGGCCTTCTCCAGCGCGGAGCAGCAGGTGCCGACGATGAGGCGGGTGACGACGTAGGGGTCGACGTTGGCGTTGGGCCGGCGGTCCTCGATGTAGCCCTTCTTGTCGACCTCGACCTGCCACGGGATGCGGACCGAGGCGCCGCGGTCGGAGACGCCGTAGCTGTACTCGCTCCAGGGGGCGGTCTCGTGGGCGCCGGTCAGGCGGGCCTCGACGCCGGAGCCGTAACTCTTGATGTGCTCCATCGGCTTGTCGTCGCGGCCCAGGGCCTCGCAGGCCTCGATGATCGCGTCGTAGCCCTCGCGCATGGCCTTGGTGGAGAAGTTGGTGTGCGCGCCCGCGCCGTTCCAGTCGCCCTGGGCCGGCTTGGGGTGCAGGGTGGCGGAGACGCCGAACTCCTCGGCGGTGCGGTAGAGCAGCCAGCGCGCGACCCACAGCTGGTCGGCGACCTCCAGGGGGCTGAGCGGGCCGACCTGGAACTCCCACTGGCCGGGCATGACCTCGGCGTTGATGCCGGAGATGCCCAGGCCCGCGGCGAGGCAGTTGTCGAGGTGCTGCTCGACGATCTCGCGGCCGAAGATCTCGTCGGCGCCGACGCCGCAGTAGTAGCCGCCCTGCGGGGCCGGGTAGCCGGCCTCGGGGAAGCCCAGCGGGCGCGAGCCCTGGAAGAAGGTGTACTCCTGCTCGATGCCGAACAGCGACTCCTGGCCCGCGAACTGCTCGGCGACCGGGCGCAGCAGGGCACGGGTGTTGGAGGAGTGCGGGGTGTCGTCGATGTTGAAGACCTCGCACAGCACCAGCAGGTCGTCGCCGCCGCGGATCGGGTCCGGGTACGTGGCGACGGGCTTGAGCACGCGGTCCGAGCTGTGGCCCTCGGCCTGGTTGGTGCTGGAGCCGTCGAAGCCCCACACACCGGGCTCCGCGCCGTCGGCGAGGATCTTGGTCTTCGAGCGCAGCTTCGCGGTCGGCTCGGTACCGTCGATCCAGATGTACTCGGCCTTGTAGCTCACGGGCGTCATCCTTGTTGGCGTGGGCCTTGCGGGTGGGTGGTGTTGCCGCTGCAGCCTCACAACCTGCGATTTCACATCCATTGCCCGTGTGTTAACCCGATGTGAACGCGCTGCCGTCCCACCTGCCGGACACCCCGGCAGGGCTTGCGGAAGGCCTTCCACCGCCCCGGGGACGGGCCCCCGCGGACCGCCGTGACCAGGGACGTAGGGTGTGTGCCATGCCTCACATCACCGTGGACTACACCGGCAACCTCGCGGACGCCTTCGACCGGCGCGGCTTCGCGACCGCGTTGCACCCGCTGGTCGCCAAGACCATCGACACCAGGGTGGAGGCGTGCAAGACCCGCTTCCGCCGGTCCGACGAGTACGTCCTCGCCGACGGCGCCCCCGAGCACGCGCTGGTGTTCGTCCGGGCCGCCGTCCTGTCCGGGCGCACGCCCGAGGCCAGGACGCAGCTGAGCGAGGCCGTCCTGGAACTGCTGCGGGAGCACCTCGCGCCGACGCCGGGGCTGAGCGTGCAGACCGCCGTCGACGTCGTCGAGCTCGACCGCACCTGGTACCGCAGCCACACCGAGCCGGCGGGGGAGCGGTGACCATGCGCATCGGACTGCTCGGCACCGGCCCCTGGGCGGAGATCGCCCACGGCCCCGCCCTCGTCGCCCACCCCGACGTCGAGTTCACCGGGATCTGGGGCCGCCGCCCCGAGGCGGCGGCCGCACTCGCCGCGACCCTCGGCACCCGTGCCTACGCCGACGTGGACGAGCTCATCGGCGACGTGGACGCCGTCGCCATCGCCCTGCCCCCGGACGTGCAGGCCCCGCTGGCCGTGCGTGCCGCCGAGGCCGGCCGGCACCTGCTGCTCGACAAGCCGGTCGCGACGACCGTGACCGACGCCCGCCTCGTCGCCGACGTGGCCGAGGCCGCCGGGGTCGCGTCGGTGGTCTTCTTCACCCTCCGCTTCGACGCCACGAGTTCCGCCTGGATCGACGAGCAGGCCGCCGTGGACGGCTGGTTCACCGCGCGTGCGGAGTGGTTCGGATCGGTGTTCACCTCCGGCGACAGCCCCTTCGCCGCGTCGCCCTGGCGGCGCGAGAAGGGCGCGCTGTGGGACGTCGGGCCGCACGCGCTGTCCGTGCTCCTCCCGGTCCTCGGGGACGTCACCGCGCTCACCGCCGTCCAGGGGCCCGGCGACACCGTCCACCTGGTGCTGCGGCACGACAGCGGCGCCTCCAGCACGGCGGCGCTCAGCCTCACGGCCCCGCCGGCGGCCGCCGGCATGACCGTCGAGCTGCGCGGCACCTCCGGGGTCGTCTCGCTCCCCGGCCGCGCCGACGGTCCCGTGCCCGCCTTCGGCAACGCCATCGACGCCCTGCTCACGGCCGTGCGCACCGGTGTCCCCCACCCCTGCGACGCCCGCTTCGCGGCGCGCGTGACGGAGTTGCTGGCCTCGGCCGACCCTGTGTGACGCGCCGTCAGGGGCAGGACCCTGGCGGGCGACTTGCGAAGTGCCTATCGTTTTGGGTATGGCAGCGGACTGGTGGTCCATCGAAGTCCTCAACGCCAGCACATCCGCCGCGGCATGGCGTGACGCGTATGCGCCGACGCTCGTGGAGTCGGCGGTCACCAACCGTGCACTGGCGTGGGAATGGCACTCGTACGGGTGGGGCGTCGTCTTCGAGTTGTGCTTCCGTGAAGAGGAGCACTGGCTCGCATGGCGCGCCCTGCCCGGCACTCGCGCGGCGCTCGACGCCGTCCCCGATCCGGTCTCCGGCGTCCTGGTCCACCGCGGTCGCGGCGGCACCAGCGGAGCCTTCGTCCCCCGCTCCCCGCACCGGTCGCCGGGCGCGGCCGCGGTGGGTATCCCCGAGCCCCCGCCGGAACCGTCCGGCGCGGCCGTCCTGTGCGAACGGGCGGCGCGCGCGTAACGCCCCTCGGCGCGCGCCCCGCCCCGCCCGCATCTGTCGTGGCGACGCGTGGTCCGTGGTCTCCACGGCCGCGGCCCGCAGCACCACGCGGCGCTCGGTGAGGGCGAGGAACTCCGGGTGCTCCGCGGCGAACCGCCCGTGCACGCGGCGTGCCTCGCTCCCCGGCGCCAGGGCTCGGCCACCCCGGCGACGTGCGCCGCGTGCCGCTGCCGTACGTACCCGTCGTGGTGCAGCGCGTACAGGGAGTGCAGGACGAGGCGCCGCCGGGGGCGAGGGCGGCCGGCACCGGCCGGCCCTACCCGGACCGGACACGCGCGCGGCGGGAAGAATGCGCCCCGGCGCCGCCTTGTACGGATCATGAAGGCCATCGTGTACACGGAAGGCGGCGGCCCCGAGGTGCTGCGCCTGACCGAGCGGCCGCTGCCGCAGCCGGGTCCTGGCGAGGTACGGGTACGGGTCGAGGTGTCGGGGGTCAACCCGACGGACTGGAAGTCGCGGCGCGGCGGGCCGCCCGCCACGGTCGCGGAGCAGGTGCCGAACCAGGACGGCGCCGGGGTGGTCGACGCGGTCGGGGAGGGCGTCGACCCCGGACGGACCGGTGAGCGGGTGTGGCTGTGGGAGGCCGCCTGGCAGCGGGCGGACGGCACCGCCCAGGAGTACGTGACGCTCCCGGAGGCACACGCCGTGCCGCTGCCCGCGACCGCGTCCTTCGACACCGGCGCGAGCCTCGGGATCCCGGCGATGACCGCGCATCGCGCGCTGACGGTGGCGGAAGGCGGCCCGGCCAGGCTCGCCCCGGGCGTCCTCGGCGGCCGGAACGTCCTGGTCGCGGGCGGTGCGGGCGCGGTCGGCCACGCGGCGATCCAGCTCGCGCGCTGGGCGGGGGCGTTCGTCGTGGCCACGGTCAGCAACCCCTACAAGGCGGAGCTCGCCCGTGCCGCGGGGGCGCACCACGTCGTGGACTACACGGCCCCCGACCCGGCCGCGGAGATCCGCCGCGCCGCGCCGGAGGGCGTGGACATCGTCGTGGAGGTCGCGGTGGCGGTGAACAGCGGGCTCGACCTGGCGGTGCTGGCGCCGAACAGCGTCGTCGCCTACTACGCCGACAACGGCGGCGCCGAGTTCACGCTGCCCGTCAGGGAGACCTTCGCGCGCAATCTGCGCTGGCACGGCGTGCTCGTCTACACCATGCCGGACGCCGCGAAGCGCGAGGCGGTCGCGGCCGTCACCGCGGCCCTGCGGGACGGCGCCCTGCGGTCCGGCGAGGAGTCGGGGCTGCCGCTGCACCGCTTCCCGCTGGAGCGCACCGCCGACGCCCACGCGGCGGTGGAGGAGGGCGTCGTGGGCAAGGTCGTCGTGGACGTGTAGGCCGCGGGCGCGGCGGGCGGCCGCCCGGGCTGTCGCGTTTGTTCAAGACCGGCCGCCGCCCCTGCGCGCAGCATGGCCGCATGACCGAACTGCACGCGTACATGATCGAAGCCGCGGGCGAGGCCGCCCGCGTCGCCCGCGGGGTGGGCGGCGACCCCGCCCGGCTCTCCGCCCCGACGCCCTGCGGGGAGTGGGACACCCGCACGCTGCTCAACCACTGGATCCTCTACACCTCGCACGGCCTGGAGCACCGCGCGCTGCGCAAGCCGCTGCCCGAGGAGCTCACCGCCCGCGACTTCACCGCCGGCCCGGACTGGGCCGGGGCGTACGCGGAGCAGCTGGACCGGGCCGTGGCGGCGTGGGCGGCGCCGGAGGCCTGGGAGGGGGAGGTCGACCTGGGCCATGGGTCGATGCCGGCCGCCGAGGTCGCCTCGATGATCGTCAAGGAGCTCGCCGTCCACGGCTGGGACGTGGCCCGTGCCACCGGCCAGGAGTACCGCTGCGGCGAGGCCCTGGGCGCGTTCGTGCTGGCGGTCGTGGACCGGTACGCCGAGGTCTACCGCCGGTACGAAGGATTCGCCGCGCCCGTCATGCTGGCCGACCCCGCCGCGGCCACCGCCTTCGAGCGGGCCCTGGCCCTGTCGGGCCGTACGCCTACGCGGCGATGACCTCCGTGCCCAGCAGGCCGAAGAGGAGGACGCCGATCACGAGCCGGTAGATGATGAACGCGTTGAACGAGTGCTTGGCCACGAACTTCAGCAGCCAGGCGATCGACGCGTACGCGACGACGAAGGAGACGACCGTCCCGACGACGAGCGGCGCCGTGTCCACCCCGGCGCCGAGCGCGTCCTTCAGCTCGTACAGACCGGCACCGGTCAGCGCGGGGATGCCCAGGAAGAACGAGAGCCGCGTCGCGGCGACCCGGTCCAGGTCGAGGATGAGCGCGGTGGACATCGTCGCGCCGGAGCGGGAGAAGCCGGGGAAGAGCAGGGCGAGGATCTGCGAGGAGCCGACGAGCATGGCGTCCTTGAACGTGGTGTCGTCCTCGCCGCGCTTGTGGCGGCCCATCTGGTCGGCCGCCCACATCACGCCGCTGCCGACGATCAGCGAGCCCGCGACCACCCACAGTGAGGCCAGCGGCCCCTCGATGAGCGGCTTGGCCGCCAGGCCGACGACGACGATCGGGATCGTCGCGAAGATCACCCACCAGCCGAACTTGTAGTCGTGGTGGTACCGCTCCTCGCGGTTGACGATGCCGGTGAACCACGCCTTGCAGATCCGGACGATGTCCTTGAAGAAGTAGACCAGCACGGCCGCGATGGCGCCGGACTGGATGACCGCGGAGAAGGCGACGACGGCCTTGTCGTCCACCGGGATGCCCATCAGGCCCTCGGTGATCTTCAGGTGGCCGGTGGACGAGATCGGGAGGAACTCGGTGACCCCCTCCACGACGCCGAGCACAGCTGCCTGACCGATACTGATGGCGCTCATGGGACCCATCTCTGCGGAGGACGTGGCATACCCGGGCCTGCACCGGCCGGAGCCCTACGGAGTGTAAGAGAAGTCCCGCGCCCCCCGCGAACCAGGTCCGCCCCGACCGCACGCCCCGGCAGGCTGCCACCTCGCGAACAGGGCGGTCGCGCGGGAGCGCGGTCCGGCGGCCTGTCGCGCATGTCACATCACCGGCATCCCATGGGAAAAGGTGATGAAGGTGATGTCTACCGTGAAAAGGCGTGGAAGCGCGATGGTGATGCGGTCGTGCCGCGGCCGCGCAGTCGGTCCGACGTGCAGGCCCGAAGGAGGCGAGTCGTATGGCCGACCTTTCCCACCGGCCAGGTGACATCACCGGTCACCCCGACGTGCACGAGATGCGGGACAGGTACGCCCGCATGCTCGAAGGCGGGCGGGACGTGGCCCTCGTCGACGGGCCGGTGTCCCCGCCGGCCTCTACTGCGCCATCTCCCCCTGGACGGTCCACTTCTCGCGCGTCGGGCTCTGCCTCGCCATGGCGCCGGCCAGGACGTACGGCCTCAGCTGGGCCATCGCGGCCCTCGGCATCTGGATGATCATCTCGCCCTGGGTGGTGTCCACCACCGGCCCCGGCGCGGGGGCGATCGCCAACAACGTGGCGGTCGGCGCGGTCATCTGCCTGCTCGGTCTGGTCGCCGCGTTCACCCTCGGCCGCGGTCGGCGCGACACCCCCGCCATGTGAAGGAGGCAGCGGCGTTCGCACCGCCGCACCCCGCCGGGCCCCTCCCGCCGTGTGCCCTCACCGGCCGGAGGGGCCCGGCGCGTGCGCGGGGGCGGCGCGGGGCGGGAAGAGCGGCGGGAAGCGGAGCGCCCCAAGGCCCGCACGGTGCAAGGACGGTGTGACGGAGGGCTCGAACAGGCCCGGTCGTGGGCAATACTGGCGGCCGCATGCCTGCGTAGGAGCCCTTCATGTCGATGATCAGCAATCTCCGCAAAGCCGTCCGCCTCACCCACGTACGCCAACGGCGTGTGGACCTCAGCCACCCGGCGCGTTCCCCGCTGGGCAGTTCGGTGGTGAACTGCGTGGTCTACATGGACGGACTGCGCCAGGACGACTGCGCCGCGTACGAGGCGATCGCCCGGGTCCGCAAGTCCGGCCGGGGCTTCGTGTGGATCGGGCTCCACGAGCCGTCGGAAGCGGAGTTCGCCGGTGTCGCCGAGCTGTTCGGGCTCCACCCGCTCGCCGTCGAGGACGCCGTGCACGCCCAGCAGCGGCCCAAGCTGGAGCAGTACGGGGACACCCTGTTCACCGTCCTCAAGACCGCCCGCTACGTCGAGCACGACCGGCTCACCGCCACCAGCGAGGTCGTGGAGACCGGCGACGTCATGGTCTTCACCGGCCCCGACTTCGTCATCACGGTGCGCCACGGGGGCCACGGCTCGCTCGGCCCGCTCCGGGAGGGCCTGGAGACGGTCCCCGACCAGCTCGCCAAGGGGCCGGCCGCCGTCCTGCACGCGATAACCGACCACGTCGTCGACCAGTACCTCGCCGTCACCTCCGCGGTCCACGCGGACATCGAGCAGGTCGAGACGGACGTCTTCTCCGACCACCGCGGCCGCGGCACCGACGCCGGCCGGATCTACCAGCTCAAACGCGAACTGCTGGAGCTCAAGCGGGCCGTGGCCCCGCTCGGCCGCCCCCTCCAGCGGCTCGCCGAGGAGCCCCTGCCCGGCATCGAGGCCGACCTGCGGACCTACTTCCGCGACGCCGCCGACCACCTCGCCCGCGCCACCGAGCAGGTCACCTCCTTCGACGACCTGCTCAACTCGATCCTCCAGGCCAACATCGCGCAGGTGTCCATGGCCCAGAACGAGGACATGCGCAAGATCAGCGCCTGGGTCGCCATCCTCGCCGTCCCCACCATGATCTGCGGCCTGTACGGCATGAACTTCGAGCACATGCCGGAACTGCGCTGGACCTACGGCTATCCGCTCGCCGTGGGCGTGATGGTCGTCGCCTGCTTCGTCATCCACCGAGGATTCCGGCGCAACGGCTGGTTGTGAGCAGTGCTGTGTGACATATTACCGGCGTGAGCAAGCCGACGAGCTGCGATGTCGTGGTCGTCGGCGCCGGGATGGTGGGCGCGGCCTGCGCCCTCCACGCCGCGGCGGCCGGGCTCCGCACCGTCCTCGTGGACCGCGGGCCGGTGGCCGGCGGCACCACCGGGGCCGGCGAGGGCAATCTGCTGGTCTCCGACAAGGAGCCGGGTCCGGAGCTCGGACTCGCCCTGCTCTCCGCCCGGTTGTGGCAGGAATTGACGGAACGCCACAACCTGGGTGCGACCGCCGAGTACGAGGCCAAGGGCGGGCTCGTCGTGGCCTCCGGCGCGGACGGACTGCGCGCACTGGAGGACTTTGCCGCCGCCCAGCGACGCAGCGGCGTCGAGGCGGTGCCCGTCCCGGCGGACGGGCTGCGCGAGCTCGAACCCCACCTGGCGGACGGCCTCACCGGAGGCGTGCACTACCCCCAGGACGCCCAGGTGCAGCCCGGGCTCGCCGCCGCCCGCCTCGTCCGCGCCGCCCGCGACCTGGGGGCGCAGGCGCGGCTCGGCACCACGGTGACGGCGGTGCTCCGCGCCCCGGACGGCGCCGTGCGCGGGGTCCGCACCGACCGGGGCGACATCCATGCCCCGGCCGTCGTCAACGCCGCGGGCACCTGGGGCGGCGAGGTGGCCGCCCTCGCGGGAGTGCGGCTGCCCGTACTGCCGCGACGGGGCTTCGTCCTGGTCACCGAGCCCCTGCCGGCGCGCACCGTCCGCCACAAGGTGTACGCGGCCGACTACGTCGCCGACGTCGCCAGCGACTCCGCCGCCCTGCAGACCTCCGCCGTCGTCGAGGCCACCGCCGCCGGCCCCGTCCTCATCGGCGCCAGCCGCGAACGCGTCGGCTTCGACCGCACCTTCTCGCTCCCCGTCGCCCGCCGCCTCGCCGCTCAGGCCCTCGCCCTGTTCCCGGTGCTCCGGGACGTCGCGACGCTGCGCGCCTACACCGGCTTCCGGCCCTACCTGCCGGACCACCTCCCCGCGATCGGCCCCGACCCCCGCGTCCCCGGGCTCCACCACGCCTGCGGCCACGAGGGCGCCGGCATCGGACTCGCCCCGGCCACCGGCCACTTGATCGCGCAGTGCCTCACCGGGGCCCGCCCCGAGCTCGACCTCACCCCCTTCCGCCCCGACCGCTTCCCCGCCGAGGAGGCCACCCCGTGAGCCGACGCAGCCCCCTGCGCCTGGCCCGCGCCGCACCGGGCCCGGGCTTCACCTTCACCTTCGAGGGGCGCGACATCCCCGCCCACCCCGGCCAGTCCGTCGCCGCCGCCCTCTGGTCGGCCGGCGTCCTGTCCTGGCGCACCACCCGCGTCGACGGCGCCCCGCGCGGCGTCTTCTGCGGCATCGGCGTCTGCTTCGACTGCCTCGTCACGGTCAACGGCCGCCCGGGGCAGCGCGCCTGCGTCACCGCCGCCCACCCCGGCGACGTCGTCACCCCGCAGGTGGGCACGGGGGAGCTGCCGTGAGCGCCCGCGTCGAGGCTGCCGCCGGCCTCGTCCCGGTGCGGGCGGCCGGGCCGCGGTGGGCGCCGGCGAAGGCGCGCGGGCAGCGCAATCCTCGGGAGGGGACGACGGGTCCCGCCGCGGACCAGACCGGTCCGTCGGTGACGGCGACGACGTCGCCGGCCGTCCGGGACTCGACCTGCCGGGGCACCGGCAGGTCGGCCGGGACGATCGGGGCGAGCGGCACCGCCGCCGGCGTCGGCGCCGGTGCCGGAGCGGTCGACGGGGGACGGTCGGGGTCGGTGCGGGCTTCGGCAGCGCTCCCGGGGGCGGTCCGCGCGGGGCGTCCCGCATCGGGCCCGCGGGGGAGGCGGGCGTGACCGGGGACAGGTACGGGCTGGCCGTCGTGGGGGCCGGACCGGCGGGGATCGCGGCGGCGCTGGCGGCCGCGGACGCGGGCGTACGGGTCGCCCTGGTCGACGCCGCGCCCCAGGCGGGCGGGCAGTTCTACCGGCAGCCCGCGCCCGGACTCCGGGCGCGCAGGGCACGGGCCCTGCACCACGCGTGGCGCACCTGGCGGGGGCTGCACGGGCGACTGGAGGCCCACCTCGCCACGGGCCGCGTCACCCACCTGCCGCAGCGCCAGGTCTGGTGCATGGAGCCGGGGTTCACCCTCCACACGCTCGAGGCGGGCGCGATCCGGGCGGACGCGGTGGTCCTCGCGACCGGGGGCTACGAGAAGGTGCTGCCGTTCCCCGGCTGGACGCTGCCCGGGGTCGTCACGGCGGGCGGCGCGCAGGCCATGCTCAAGGGCGGCCTGGTGCTCCCCGGCCGTACGGTCGTCGTCGCCGGGACGGGGCCGCTGCTGCTGCCGGTCGCGGCGGGCCTCGCGGCGGCCGGGGCGCGCGTCGCGGCGCTCGCCGAGGCCGCCGACCCGCGTGACCTGCTGCGGCACGCCACCGCCGTACCCCTCGGCAAGGCCGTGGAGGGTGCCGCCTACGCCGTCCGGCTCGCCCGGCACGGGATCCGCGTGCGCTGGCGGCACACGGTCGTCGCCGCCCACGGCGAGGACCGCGTCGAGGCGGTCACCCTCGCCGGGCCCGACGGCGCACGGCGCCGCTTCGCCTGCGATGCCCTCGCCGTCGGCCACGGGCTGTTGCCGCACACCGACCTGGCGGACTCCTTCGAGGTGGACGCGGAACAGCGCACCCCCACCCCCGGCGTCTGGGCCGCGGGCGAGGTGACCGGCGTCGGCGGCGCGGAACTCGCGCTGGCCGAGGGGGAGATCGCCGGCCGTTCCGCCGCCGCCCGGCTGCGCGGCACCGAGCCCGACCCCGCCGCGTGGGCCGCGGCCGCCCGCCGCCGCGAGCGGCTGCGGAGGTTCGCCGCCGTGCTCGACGCCGTCTACCGGCTCCCCGGCGACTGGGCGGAGTCCACCGTCACCGACGACACCCTGCTGTGCCGCTGCGAGGAGGTGCCCGCCGCCGCCGTCCGCGAGGCCGTCCGCGACCTCGGCGCCGGCGACCTGCGCACCGTCAAGCTGCTCACCCGCGCCGGGATGGGCTGGTGCCAGGGCCGCGTCTGCGGCCCAGGCGTCGCCGCCGTCGCCGGTTGCCCCTTCACCGACCCCGGGCGGTCCCTCGCCCGGCCCGTGCCGCTCGGTCTGCTGGCCGGCGGGGCAGAAGAAGAGGAAGAGAGGGAAGAGCCATGAACACCACCCCCGACCGCCCGTGGCGCGGCGTGCTCGTCGCCACCGCCCTGCCGCTGCGCGCAGGTGACCTGTCCGTCGACTACGAGGCCTACGCGGCCCACTGCGCCTGGCTGGTGGCGAACGGCTGCGACGGCGTCGTGCCCAACGGCTCCCTCGGCGAGTACCAGGTCCTGACCCCCGCCGAGCGCGCGCGGGTCGTGGAGACGGCCGTCGCCGCGATCGGCGGCGAGCGCGTCGTACCGGGCGTCGCCGCGTACGGCTCGGGCGAGGCGCGCCGCTGGGCCGAGCACGCCGCCGACGCCGGCTGCTCGGCCGTGATGCTGCTGCCGCCCAACGCCTACCGTGCGGACGAGCGTTCCGTGCACGCCCACTACGCCGAGGTCGCGCGGGCGGGGCTGCCGGTCGTCGCGTACAACAACCCCTACGACACCAAGGTCGACCTGACCCCGCGCCTGCTCGCGGAGCTGCACGGCGCGGGCCACATCCAGGCCGTGAAGGAGTTCAGCGGCGACGTGCGCCGCGCCTGGGAGCTGGCCGAACTCGCCCCGGAACTGGACCTCGTGGTCGGCGCGGACGACGTCCTGCTCGAACTGGCCACCGCGGGCGCCAAGGGCTGGGTGGCGGGCTACCCCAACGCCCTGCCCCGCGCCTGCGGCGAGCTCTTCCGCGCCGCGGTCGCCGGGGACACCGCGACCGCGCTGCCGCTCTACCGGGCGTTGCACCCGCTGCTGCGCTGGGACTCCCGGACGGAGTTCGTCCAGGCCATCAAGGTGTCGATGGACCTCACCGGCCGGTACGGGGGCCCCTGCCGCCCGCCGCGCATGCCGCTGCTGCCGGAGCAGGAGAAGGAGGTCCGGGCCGCCACCGAGGCCGCGATCGCCGCCGGCCTCGCCTAGGACTTGTCCGGCCGATCATGTGCGGAGCCAGATGACGAGGGCTGCTGCGGTGGTTGTGCCGAGGTAGACGTAGCCGCGTTTGTCGTAGCGGGTGGCCACGGCCCGGTGCTGCTTGAGCCGGTTGATGGCTCGTTCGATGGTGTTGCGTTTCTTGTATCGGTCTTCGTCGAAGCCGGGTGGCCGTCCACCGTGTGAGCCTTTGCGCAGGCGGACGGCCTGGCTGTCGGCCTTCTCTGGGATGGTGTGCCGGATGCCGCGACGTCGCAGGTACTCGCGGATGGGTCTGTTGCTGTAGGCCTTGTCCGCCGAGACGCTGTCGGGTTTCTTGCGGGGCCTGCCGGGGCCGAGCTTGGGAATGCGGATCTTGTCCAGCACCTGCTTGAATTGGGTGCAGTCGGCCCGCTGGCCTGGTGTGACGATCAGGGACAGCGGGCGGCAGCGGCCGTCGGCGCTCAGGTGGAGTTTGCTGGTGAAGCCGCCCCGCGAGCGGCCCAGGCCCTCACTTCCCGCACCGCCTCCACCAGGCGGGCGTGCAGGCTCTGCCACGCCGTTTCGCCCTGGTGTTCTTCCTGCTCGGCCCCCTTTGACGCCGGGGCCGGTGGTGGATCGGTGCGGGCGCCGGCCGAGTGCTGATGCGCGCGGACAATGGTGGAGTCCACCGAGACATCCCAGTCGATCTCGCCCGCGGCGTCGGCCGCGGCCTGGACCTGCTGCAGCAGACGTTCCCACGTTCCGTCCGCTGACCACAGCCGGTGCCGTTCATAGACCGTTTTCCACGGCCCGAAGCGTTCCGGCAGGTCACGCCACTGCACACCGGTCCGGACCCGGTGCAAAATCCCGTCGATCACCTGCCGGTGATCCCGCCACCGGCCGCACCGCCGGTTGCTGACCGGCAGGAACGGCCGCAGCCGTTCCCACTCGGCATCACTCAAGTCACCCCGCCCCATGTCCACATCAACGACACGGACGGCGAGTAGTCACATGATCGGCCGGACAAGTCCTAGCCGGGCTCCGGCCCGGCCCCGACCCACGAGGAGGACACACCCCCATGCGCAGCAAACTCGTCCTGCACGCGGTGGACTCCCACACCGAGGGCATGCCCACCCGCGTCGTGACCGGCGGCATCGGCACCGTCCCCGGCGCCACCATGAACGAACGCCGCCTCCACTTCCGCGACCACCTCGACCACATACGGCACCTGCTGATGGACGAGCCGCGCGGCCACGCCGCGATGAGCGGGGCGATCCTGCAGCCGCCGACCCGTCCGGACGCCGATTACGGCGTGATCTACATCGAGGTCTCCGGCTACCTCCCGATGTGCGGGCACGGCACGATCGGCGTGGCGACCGTCCTCGTCGAGACCGGCATGGTGCCGGTGACCGAGCCCGTCACCACGGTCCGCCTCGACACCCCGGCGGGCCTGGTCGTCGCGGAGGTCGCCGTCGACGGCGGCGCGGCGACCGCCGTGACCTTGCGCAACGTGCCCTCGTTCTGCGTCGCGCTGGACCGCAAGGCCGTCCTCGCCGACGGCCGCACGGTCACGTACGACCTCGCCTACGGCGGGAACTTCTACGCGATCCTGCCCCTGGACGCCTTCGGCCTGCCCTTCGACCGCTCCCGCAAGGACGACATCCTCGCCGCGGGCCTCGCGCTGATGGACGCGATCAACGCCGAGGACCCGCCCGTCCACCCGGAGGACCCCACCATCCGCGGCTGCAAGCACGTCCAGTTGCTGGCGCCCGGCTCCACGGCCGTCCGTTCGCGGCACGCCATGGCCATCCACCCGGGCTGGTTCGACCGTTCGCCCTGCGGCACCGGCACGAGCGCGCGCATGGCCCAGCTGCACGCCCGCGGCGAACTGCCCCTCCACCAGGACTTCGTGAACGAGTCCTTCATCGGCACGCACTTCACCGGCCGGCTCACCGGCACCGCCGAGGTGGCCGGTCTGCCCGCCGTGCTGCCGTCCGTCACGGGCCGCGCCTGGATCACCGGTACCGCCCAGTACCTGCTGGACCCGGCCGACCCGTTCCCCGCCGGATTCGTCCTCTAGCCGCCCGGGCACCGATACTGGTCGCATACATGCCACGTCGCAGAGGAGGAGCCACCGCATGGCAGCGCACGACGGGCCCGCCCTGCCCGCCCTGCCCGCCCTCGGCGGGCAGCGTTCCGGCAGCTACCGCGAGCTCGTCGCGGACGCCCTGCGCGCGGCGCTGGTCGCGGGGGAGCTCCGCCCCGGCGAGGTGCACTCGGTGCCCGCGCTGGCGGCCCGCTTCGGCATCTCCGCCACGCCCGTCCGCGAGGCGCTGCTGGACCTTTCCAAGGAGGGGCTGCTCGACCCGGTGCCCAACAAGGGCTTCCGGGTGACCGCGGTCTCCGAGCGGCAGCTCGACGAGTACACCCACATCCGCTCGCTCATCGAGGTCCCGACCGTCACCGGCCTCGCCTCCACCGCCGACGCCACGGCGCTGGAGGCGCTGCGCCCGGCCGCCGAGGAGATCGTCACCGCCGCCGCGGCCGGCGACCTCATCGCCTACGTGGAGGCCGACCGTCGCTTCCACCTCGGGCTGCTCGCGCTCGCCGGCAACGAGCACCTGGTCGAGGTCGTCGGCGACCTGCGCAAGCGCTCCCGGCTGTACGGCCTCACCGCGCTGGCCGAGCGCGGCCTGCTGCGGGCCTCCGCCGAGGAGCACCTGGAGCTGCTGGACGCCCTCCTCGCCCGCGACGGCGCGGCCGTACAGGCCGTCATGACCCGCCACCTCGGGCACGTCAGGGGCCTGTGGGCGCGGTGACCGGCGCCGGCGCCGTGGGACCGGGACCGTTCTTCACCGTGCGCACCGGGCCGGGGGAGCCGCGGGCCGAGGGTTTCGTGCCGCTGGCGCAGGTGTACGCCGGGCGGCCGTCGCCCGCGCTCACCGGCCGGGTGGCGGAGGTCGGGCGGCGCCTGCGCACCTCCGAGCGGCGCGTCGCCGGCTCGCTGGCCCACCAGGGGCTGGCCGCACGGCTGTGGTCCGTCGCGCTCGGCCCGGCGGCGCTGACCGGCCGCATGCCCGACCTGTCCGGCGGACGCCTGTGGTGGCACCCCGGCCGGTCCACCCCGGACGAGCTGTGGCTGCCGGACGACGTCCCGGACGTGCCCGCGGGGCGGCTGCGCGAGGACGTCCTCCACGGCCACCTCGTGCCCCTTTGCGCGGCCGTGCACGCGGTGTCGGGCGTCGCGCCCGGACTGCTGTGGGGCAACGCCGCCTCGGCCCTCGCCGGCACCCTGCGGGTGCTGCACTCCTGGTGCCTGGGGGAGGGCGCGCGGCCCGAGGCGGCCGCCCGCGCCGTCGCGCTGACGGAGGAACTGATGACGGACCCTCTGCTGCGCGACGCCGGCGACCTGCGGCTCAGCGGGGCCGGCGCGCCCGCCTACGCACGCCGCAGCTGCTGCCTGTACTACCGCGTGCCCGGCGGCGGGCTGTGCGGGGACTGCGCGCTGCGCTGAGGGCGGGAAGGCCTTCGTTCGGTCCCTCGACCAGGAACTATCCGCGTGGGCAGAGAAGTTGATGATGTGAAAAGCTGTCGTCAGCGGTGCCGGGTCAGGGCCCGGACGGCCGCCGAGAGGAGCGCAGCGTGATGGAGAACGGCTTCCGCGCCGAGGAGATCGACACCGGCAGGCCGCACCCCGCGCGGATCTACGACTACCTGCTGGGCGGCAAGGACAACTACGAGGTGGACCGCACGGCCGCCGACGCGCTCGCCGCCGCGGCGCCCGAGGTGAGGATCGGCGTCCGCGCCAACCGGGCCTTCATGCGCCGCGCCGTCCGGCACGTGGTCGGCAACGGCGTCCGCCAGGTCCTCGACATCGGCACCGGCCTGCCCACCTCCCCCAACGTGCACGAGATCGCCCAAGAGGTGGCGCCGGACGTCCGCATCGCGTACGTCGACAACGACCCGATCGTGAACACGCACGCCAACGCCCTGCTCAGCCGCTCGGGCGCCACCAGCGTCGTGCTCGCCGACCTGCGCGACCCGCGGGCCGTCCTGGAGCACCCCGACGTCCGCCGGGTCATCGACTTCGACGAACCCGTCGCCCTGCTCCTCGTCGCCGTCCTCCACTTCCTCACCGACGCGGAGAAGCCCGCGGAGGTCGTCGCCACCCTGCGCGACGCGCTCCCAGCCGGCAGCTACGTGGTGCTCTCGCACGCCACCGGCGACTTCGCCGACCGCAGCGACGCCCAGGCCGTCTACAACAACGCCACCGCCACCTTGAACCTTCGCCCCCGCTCCGAGGTCGAGCGGTTCTTCGACGGTCTCGAGCTGGAGGAGCCGGGCCTCGTCCAGGTCCCCTTCTGGCGCCCCGACGCCCCGGTCCCGCCCCGCTCCGCCGAGATCGGCTTCTACGGCGGCGTGGCCCGCCGCGGCTAGCGGGACTCCGCCCTTCAGGCGGGCCGGTCCAGACGCGCGGCAAGGACCCGGGCCCTGGCCTGCTGGACCGCCCCCGCCTGGGAGGCGGCGAAGCGCAGCAGGCCGGGCGGCGTGCGCAGGTGCAGGGTGTCGGTGACGAGGCTGCCGGCCCCGTCGCGGGCGATGGCGAAGCGGTAGCCCATGCGGACCCGAGCGGGGCTGCGCACCTCGCCGGAGATCTCGGCGGCGTGCGGCAGGCGGTCCGGGACGGCGACGAGCGTGACGTCGATGACGTTGTCGTGCCGCAGCAGGCCGAGGAAGCGGAACCGCTCCACGGCCGTGTAGCGCATGGTCCCGCCGCTGCGGCGCACGTCGCGGACGTCGACGAGAAGCGGCGACAGGCCGATGTAGTGCGACGGCTCCGCCAGGTGCGCGAAGACCTCCTCCGGCGGCGCGGCTATCCGGAAGGCGTGCTTCAGTTCGGCGGACGGCATCCCGGACCCTCCTCGACACGGCGGCACATGGCACGGTGATCCTCCCACCGCCCCGCCCCGTACGCGCCCCACTCGGCACCCGGGACCGGGAAAGCCGTCGGCCGGCTCTGGGGTGGGAGGATCCTCCCGGAGGGGGCGCGTGGACATGTTCGAACTGATGGGGTGGCTGGCCGAGCGCGGGGTCACGACCGTGTTCAAGGTCGACGGCGACCGCATGGTCGAGCGTAGGAAGGCATGGATGGTCATCATCAGTGGTGGGCCGCTCGGCGAGGACTCGTTCTTCCGCGCGGACATGGCCACGGCAGACGCATGCCTTGACGCGGTACTCGCTCACCTGGAGAGCAAGGGAATCTCGCCGTTCGCATGACCGGCCGCGCGGATCAGGGCGGGCGTCAGTTGGCCGGTGTTTCATGGGCGCTTGGCTGGCCAGCTCCATGCCCGCACCGTAGTGCGTAGGGCGGAGGAACGGCTTCGGGACCTCGAAGACGTCGGCCTTGCTCTGGCGGAGCACGGCACGCGCCGGGCAGCCGGGCGGCGCGAACGCGCGGGGCCGTCGACCGCGTCTTCCGGATGAGGAAGGACGCAGGCGACGGCCCCGGTACGGCCCCGGAGGGGATGCAGGTGCTGTGACCTGCGGCGTTCTTAGATGTCGAAGTAGAGCTCGAACTCGTGCGGGTGCGGGCGCAGCGCGATCGGCGCGATCTCGTTGGTCCGCTTGTAGTCGATCCAGGTCTCGATCAGGTCGGAGGTGAAGACCCCGCCCTGGAGGAGGAACTCGTGGTCGGCCTCGAGGGACTCCAGGACCGCCGACAGCGAGGTCGGGACCTGCGGGACGCCCGCGTGCTCCTCGGGGGCGAGCTCGTACAGGTCCTTGTCGACGGGCTCGGCCGGCTCGATCTTGTTCTTGATGCCGTCGAGGCCGGCCAGCAGCAGCGCCGAGAAGGCCAGGTACGGGTTGCCGGAGGAGTCCGGGGCGCGGAACTCGATGCGCTTGGCCTTGGGGTTCGCACCCGTGATCGGGATGCGGATGGCCGCGGAGCGGTTGCGCTGCGAGTAGACCAGGTTGACCGGGGCCTCGAAGCCGGGGACCAGGCGGTGGTAGGAGTTCACCGTGGGGTTGGTGAAGGCCAGCAGCGCCGGGGCGTGCTTGAGGATGCCGCCGATGTAGTAGCGGGCGGTGTCGGACAGGCCCGCGTAGCCCTGCTCGTCGTAGAACAGCGGGGCGCCGTTGGTCCACAGCGACTGGTGGACGTGCATGCCGGAGCCGTTGTCACCGAAGATCGGCTTGGGCATGAAGGTCGCGGTCTTGCCGGCACGCCAGGCGACGTTCTTCACGATGTACTTGAAGAGCATCAGGTCGTCGGCCGCGGCGAGCAGCGTGTTGAACTTGTAGTTGATCTCGGCCTGGCCGGCGGTGCCCACCTCGTGGTGCTGGCGCTCGACCTGCAGGCCGGACTTGATCAGCTCCAGGGTGATCTCGGCGCGCAGGTCGGCGAAGTGGTCGACCGGCGGGACCGGGAAGTAGCCGCCCTTGTACTTGACCTTGTAGCCGCGGTTGTCCTGCTCCGCACCGCTGTTCCAGGCGCCGGCCTCGGAGTCGATGTGGTAGAAGGACTGGTTCGCGCTGGTCTCGAAGCGGGCGCTGTCGAAGACGTAGAACTCGGCCTCGGGGCCGAAGTACGCGGTGTCGGCGATGCCGGAGGAGGCGAGGTAGGCCTCGGCCTTCTTCGCCACGTTCCGCGGGTCACGGCTGTACTGCTCGCCGGTGATCGGGTCGTGGATGAAGAAGTTGACGTTGAGCGTGGAGTCCTTGCGGAACGGGTCCAGCTTGGCCGTGGACAGGTCCGCGATCAGCGCCATGTCGGACTCGTGGATGGCCTGGAAGCCGCGGATCGAGGAGCCGTCGAACATCAGCTGCTCGTCCGGGTCGAAGGACTCGACCGGGACCGTGAAGTGCTGCATCACACCGGGCAGGTCGCAGAACCGGACGTCCACGAACTTGACGTCGTTGTCCGAGATGAACTTCTTCACCTCGTCGGCGTTTTGGAACGACATCCAACTCCTCCTTGGCCCGGCCCGGGAGGCCGGATTGCAGCTCATGGGTGCGACCAGTGCGGTGGCGCACGTTGGTGCCGACCATAGAGATCGGGCATTTCCCTCTCGTGACCCATTTGTTTCTTGCAGGTTAACCGAGCCGCCGCACGGGTGCCGGGTCGGACGCGGGGGCCCCGGGGCGGGGGGTTACCGTGGAGCCGTGGACAACAGGGATGTCATCGGATCGTGGATCGAGGGCCCGAAGGCCGCCGCGGAGCGGATGGGCGTCGACTTCGGCTACCGCGGGAAGCGCCTCGGGCTGCCGGAGGAGGGCCCCGGCTCTATCGCCCCGGTCGGCCGGCGCATCGCGGCCCTCTTCATCGACTGGGGCCTGTGCGCGGTGATCGCATACGGGCTGATCGCGCACCGTGACGCGGCCGCGGCCAATCCGTGGACCACGGTGGTCTTCGGCCTCATGAGCGTGCTGCTGCTGGGCACCGTCGGCACCACCCCGGGCAAACGCCTGCTGCGGCTGCGCGTGGTCCGGGAGGACGGCGGGCGGCTGGGCCTGGGCGCGGCGGCGCTGCGGACGCTGCTGCTCCTGCTGGTCATCCCGGCGGTGGTCTGGGACCGCGACACCCGCGGCATGCACGACCGGGCCGTGAAGGCGGTCCAGATCCGGATGTGACCGCGGCCGCGGATGTGACCGCGGCGCACACCACGCGAAGTGCCCCGGACGAATCGATTCGTCCGGGGCACTTCGCGTTCCGTTTCGTATGCGATCAGCGGCCCTTCGGCATCCGCATGCCCTTGGGGAGCGGGCCCTTCGGCACCGGCATGTTGCTCATCAGGTCGCCCAGCGCCCGCAGCCGGTCGTTGACCTCGGTGACCTTGGGGCCGGGCAGGACCCGCGGCAGCTTCAGCAGGGTGGTGCGGATCTTCTTCAGCGGCACCTGGCCCTCGTCGTTGCCCACGACGAAGTCGGTGACCGGGACGTCGACGACGATGCGCGCCATCTTCTTCTTCTCGGAGGCCAGCAGGCCCTTCACCCGGTTCGGGTTGCCCTCGCCGACCAGGACGATGCCGGCCTTGCCGACCGCGCGGTGCACGACGTCCTGGCTGCGGGTCATCGCGACCGCGGGCGTCACCGACCAGCCGCGGCCGACGTTGTCCAGCACCGCCGCCGCGGCGCCGGGCTGTCCGTCGAGCTGGCCGAACGCGGCCTTCTCGGCACGACGCCCGAAGATGACCGCCATCGCCAGCAGGGCCAGCAGGAAGCCCAGGATGCCCGCGTAGATCTCGTGACCGATCAAGAAGCCGATGGCGAGGATGACACCGAAGGTGACGATTCCCACAGCCGCAAGGACGAGACCGACCTTGGAGTCGACCCGCCTGGTCATCTTGTAGGTCTGGGCGATCTGCTTGAGGCGCCCAGGGTTGCTCTCGGATGTTTCCCTCGCCATGCCGCACAGGATACGTGGCCCGCGCGTCCCGGGCCCCACCGGAGGGGGTCCGGTTTTCGCCCGGAGGCTCCGCGGGGTCTAGAGGACGTCGCCGCGCGGGGCGCGCGAGGAGACCAGGGCGTCCATCACGTGCTGGGCGTCGCGGCGGTCCTTGGCGCGCTTGCGGTCCTCCAGGACGGCGGACCAGGCGTTGCGGCGGGCCGTCTCCTCGGCGCCGCGGAACAGGAAGTACTCCACGGCGCGCAGCGCGCCGGCGGCGGCGCCGGGGATGGTGGTGCTCTGGCGGTGGAGGTGTGCGGCCTCGGCCTGCATGGTGGTGTCCCCCTCAGGACGGCTCAGACGCGGGTGGATGTTCCGCTTATCCAGAGTCACCACATTGTGTTACCAGTCCGTGACCGGTCGGTCAAACCGTCGTGAAACCCCGGCGGTGGCTTTGCGCCGTTCTCCGCGGACGCACCGCACGTCAGGGACGCGTCAGGGGCCCCCGCGGGGGCCCCTGACGTGACGAACCGCACGTTCCGGCGGTGATCCGCAGGTCACCGCAGCGTGATCAGACCGCCTGTACGGCGACGACCTCGCCGCGCTCGCCGCGGCGCTCGACGGCCTGCTGGAAGAGCCGGCCGGCCCGGTACGAGGAGCGCACGAGCGGGCCCGACATGACACCGGCGAAGCCGATCTCCTCGGCCTCCTCCTTCAGCTCCACGAACTCCTGGGGCTTCACCCAGCGCTCCACCGGGTGGTGCCGCAGGCTCGGACGCAGGTACTGGGTGATGGTGATCAGCTCGCAGCCCGCGTCGTGCAGGTCCTGCAGCGCCTGGCTGACCTCGGCGCGCTCCTCGCCCATGCCGAGGATGAGGTTGGACTTGGTCACCAGGCCCGCCTCGCGGGCCTTGGTGATGACCTCCAGCGACCGCTCGTAGCGGAAGCCGGGGCGGATGCGCTTGAAGATCCGCGGCACGGTCTCCACGTTGTGGGCCAGCACCTCGGGACGGGCGCCGAAGACCTCGGCGAGCTGCTCGGGCACCGCGTTGAAGTCGGGGATCAGCAGCTCGACCTTGGTGCGGCCGTCGGCCCGGTCGGCGGTCATGGCGTGGATCTGCCGCACGGTCTCGGCGTACAGCCAGGCGCCGCCGTCCTCCAGGTCGTCGCGGGCGACGCCGGTGATCGTGGCGTAGTTCAGGTCCATGGTGACGACGGACTCGCCGACGCGGCGCGGCTCGTCACGGTCGAGGGCCTGCGGCTTGCCGGTGTCGATCTGGCAGAAGTCACAGCGCCGGGTGCACTGGTCGCCGCCGATGAGGAAGGTGGCCTCGCGGTCCTCCCAGCACTCGAAGATGTTGGGGCAGCCCGCCTCCTGGCACACCGTGTGCAGACCCTCGCGCTTCACCAGGCCGTGCAGCTCGGTGTACGCGGGACCCATCTTGGCCCGGGTCTTGATCCACTCGGGCTTGCGCTCGATGGGGGTCTGGCTGTTGCGGACCTCCAGACGCAGCATCTTGCGGCCTTCAGGTGCGACAGCGGACACGTCCGACTCCCTCTCGCGGCTTCATTTCCTTGGTGAACATCAGCGTACGCCTGTGGATTCCTGGACGGCCCGGGGGAGCGGCTCGGCCGACTCCAGGACCAGCCGCAGGTGCTTCTCGACCACCGGGAGGACCTCGGCGACGGTGACCTCGCGGCCGAGCTCGTTGCTGAGCGAGGCCACCCCGGCGTCCCGGATGCCGCACGGCACGATCCGGTCGAACCAGGTGTTGTCGGGGTTGCAGTTCATCGCGAAGCCGTGCATCGTCACGCCCTTCGCGACGCGGATGCCGATGGCGGCGAGCTTGCGGTCCTCGCGGCGCTGGCCGGCGTTGGACGGGGCGTACTCGGGGCCCGAGAGGCGGGGGTCGAACTCCTCGTCCTGCAGCCGCGGGTCGAAGTCCAGGGTCAGCCCCGGGATCACCGGCGGCCGGTCCTCGATCGGGTCGCCCAGCACCCACACGCCGCTGCGGCCCTCCACCCGGGTGGTCTCCAGGCCGAACTCGGCGCACGCGTTGATCAGCGCCTCCTCCAGGCGGCGCACGTGCGCGACCACGTCCACCGGGCGCGGCAGCTTCAGGATGGGGTAGCCGACCAGCTGGCCCGGTCCGTGCCAGGTGATCTTGCCGCCGCGGTCGACGTCCACCACGGGGGTGCCGTCCAGCGGACGCTCGCTGTCCTCGGTGCGGCGGCCCGCGGTGTAGACCGGCGGGTGCTCCAGCAGCAGGCACGTGTCGGGGATCTCGTCGGCGAAGCGCGCGGCGTGCACGCGACGCTGCTCCTCCCACGCCTCCAGGTACTCCACCGCGTCCTCGCCGAAGCCCAGGTGGACGAAGCGCAGGTCACTCACGGCCGCTCCCTTTGTGGTCCTTTGCGGCGCTCCTCCACGAGTCAAGAGCGCCTCAGCAACTGTACGTCCGGTGAGGTGGTGTCCTGCACGGGGCCGGGGGCTTAGCACCCGACGAAGGGCAAAGGAAGCGTTCTGCCGATATGTGGGTGCAGATTCACCCGATACGGCGAATGCGAGGCGCTCGGGTGGTGAGTGAGTCGATACAGAACGTTACATTCGCGCCGTTCTGCGGATGGCTCCGAGGGCCGCGGGCGGTGAACACCGCTCCGGACGCCCGCGGCGCCGCGCACCCGCGCAGCCGGACACCCGCAACTACACAACTCCGCACGCCCGCACGCCCGCACGCCCGGAAGGCAGGGGACCGCACCACTGATGTCCGACCGTTCCTCGCAGCGCCCCCCGAACCGTCAACTGGCCGCTCTGATCGCCGAAGCCGGGTTCTCCAACGCCGGGCTCGCCCGTCGGGTGGACCAGCTCGGCATCGAACACGGTCTGGATCTGCGGTACGACAAGACCTCCGTCACCCGGTGGCTGCGCGGCCAGCAGCCCCGGGGCACGACGCCCGCACTCATCGCCGAGGTCTTCACCCGGCGGCTCGGCCGGCGGCTGTCCGCCCACGACCTCGGCCTCGACGCCGTCGCCCCGGTCTACGCGGGACTGGAGTACGCCTCCTCCCCGGAGGAGGCCGTGGAGATCATCTCCGGGCTGTGGCGGAAGGACACCGGGAACCAGGCCGACCTCCGCAAGATCGCGTTCACCCCCGCGGGGCTGGTCGTCCCCAGCCGTGACTGGCTGATCGGCCGGGCGGACGACCGGGTGGGGCGCGGCCCCGAGCCGGGCACCGGCCCGGCCGGTCCCGGCCACGGCGGCGGTCCGGGGGCGGCGCGGCTGCCGGCGCAGCGCGCGGGGGGCGGGTTGCGCGGGGCGCCCGCACCGGTGGCGGTCGCCGCGCCCGCGGTCTTCGGGGGCACCGGTCAGCGGGTCGGCGTGGGGGACATCGCCGCCCTGCGCTCCGTCGGCGAGCTCTTCCGCACCCTCGACAACGCCTACGGCGGCGGCCACGCGCGGCAGGCCCTCGTCCGCTACCTGGAGCACGAGGCCGAACCCATGCTGCGCGGCACCTACGGGGAGACCATGGGACGCCGCCTCTTCGCGGCGGTCGCCGACCTCACCCGGCTCGCGGGGTGGACCTCGTACGACATCGGCGCGCACGGGCTCGCCCAGCGGTACTTCGTGCAGGCGCTGCGGCTCGCGCAGGCCGCCGGGGACCGGGTCTACGGGGGGTACGTCCTCGTCACGATGAGCCGCCAGGCGGTCTACCTCGGGCACGGCCGCGAGGCCGTCCAGCTCGCGCGGGTCGCCCAGCAGGGCGTCGCCGGCGGTGCCCCGCCGGTCGTGCAGGCGCTCTTCCACGCCGCGGAGGCACGCGGCCACGGGCTGCTCGGCGAGGTCCGTGCCTGCACGGCGGCACTGGTGCGGGCCGAACGCGCCCTGGAGGCGGTGAGGAACGGCGACGACGTCCCGTCCTGGGCGCGCTTCTTCGACGAGGCCCAGCTCGCTGACGAGTTCGGCCACTGCCACCGTGACCTCGGCCAGTACCGCGCGGCCTCGCAGCACGCCGAACGCTCGCTGCAACTGCGCGGCCACGCGTACGCGCGCAGCCGCGTCTTCTGCCGCACGGTACTGGCCGCCGCGCGCCTCGGTCTCGGCGAGGTCGACGCCGCCTGCGCCCTCGGCGCGGAGGCCATGCAGGCCGCGGTCGAGATGCGGTCGCTCCGCGCCGTCGAGTACGTCCGCGACTTCAGCCGCCGTCTCGAAACCCACCGCGACGCCGCCCCCGTCCGCGCCTTCCACGACCGCGCCGCCGCGCTGGGCGTCCCGGCGGGGTGACACCGGTCGGCGGCGCGGGGATGCCGCCGGGTGCACGGGACCGCGCGGCGGCCGGAGGGCGGCGTACCCACGGGGGGCATGCTGCCGTCGGTTCACCCGGGCCCCACGGTCGTCGGGGTCCGGCCCCGACGGGTTCGCGCGGGCGCGTGGGGGGTCCGGCGGTCGCAGGGGGCCTGCTTACCGGCCTGGCGCGGTCCGTGGAGCGGCGGGGGGCTCCGCAGGCCCAGGTTGCCGGGCGCGCCGGACAGCGCGGCGGCCGGAGGACGGCGCACCCATGTCGGATGGCCGCAGAGACCGGGCGGCCGCAGGGGGAGGCACGGGCCGCGCGGGGTGTCTCAGGTGGGAGCCCTCGGTCGCCGGGCCACCGATCCGGCAGCTACTCGACGGTGGCGAAGGGGACCGCGCCGGTGCGCGGCCGCCGTGTCGTTCCACCGAGGCTCCGCCCCGTCCGCGCGTCCACGACCGGCGGAGTGCCGCCTGCCCCGACGGGTTGGCGCCGGGGCAGGCCGGGCACGTCGGCACGGCTTCGGGCGGCGCAGGGTGTGCCGCCGCGCCGGCCCCCGGGCGGGGTCAGGCGGCCAGGGGTTCGGCGGGGGGCGCCGGGGGGAGGCCGACGTCGCGGAGGAGGCGCTGGGCCGCGCGGCGGCCGGAGAGCAGGGCGCCCTGGACGGTGCTGGTGTCCCGGTGGTCACCGCAGACGTAGAGGCCCTGCAGGATCCGCACCGGGCGGCGCAGGTCGTGCGGGGCCGTCATCGCGGGGAGCGCCTCGGCGTCGTGGTGGACGGCGAGCAGCTCCCACGCCGCCGTGGACGTGCCGTAGAGCTCCGCGAGGTGGGCCCGGACGGCGATGTCGTCCGGGGCGGGGGCGGCGGCGCGGCCGAGCAGTACGGAGGTGACCAGGGCGCGGCCCACGGGGGCGCGGGAGGGGTCGACGAGGCTGGCCGGAAACGTGTGGGAGACCGGTCCGCGCCGGTCCGCGTCCAGGACGAGCGCGGGCTGCTTCAGCGGTGCCGCGGGCGCGGCGTGGTGCAGGACGGTGACGCCGTGGAAGGCGGGGACCCGCAGTCCCGGCAGCAGTCCGGCCGCCGCGCGGGCCCCGGTGGCGACGACCACGGCCCGGCACGGGATCTCGTCCCCGCCCGCGGTGCGGACGCCGTTGGTGGCCGCGGCGACCGCCCGCACCCCGGTGCGGACCGTCCCCGGCGGCAGCGCGGCCGCCAGGGCCTGCGGCACCGTCACGGCGCCGCCCGCCGGCAGGCACGTACGGCCGAGGGCGAAGCCGCGCAGGACCAGGTCGGCGACCCGGCTGGACGTCGTGAGGTCCGGATCGCAGAGCAGCGCGGACAGCAGCGGCCGCAGGTACCCGTCGACCGTGCGGGGCGCGAAGCCGCGCGAGGCGAGGGCGGCGGCGGCCGTGGTCTCGGGGCGGTCCAGGAGGCGCTCGACGGGGGCGTCGGCCAGGCGGTTGAGGGCCGTCCGCAGCCGGGCCTTGTCCAGGGGCGAGCCGATGGGCGCCCGCGCGGCGGCGAGTGCGCCGCGCGGGTCGCCGACGCGGTAGCCGCGGCCGGCGGCCCGTACCAGGACGCCGGGGGAGAGCGGCCGCAGCTGCACGCCCCGCAGGACCGCGGTGCGGCGCAGCTCCGGGTAGGAGGTGCTGAGCAGTTGTGGACCCCGGTCGAGGAGGAAGCCGTCGACCTTCTCGGTCGCCATGCGGCCACCGACCCGGTCCTCGGCCTCCAGCACGGTGACGGTGAGCCCCGCACCGGTGAGGTGATGTGCCGCGGAGAGCCCGGCGAGGCCGGCTCCGATCACGCACACGTCCGTAGGTGAACCCGTAGAGCGTGCTGTAGAGAGCACGATGCCCCTCCCCGAGGTCGGCACGTTTCCCCGCTCGCGTCAGCTGGCGCTGGAACCGTCATGCCCACTCGCGCGCCAACTGATGCCGGAAAACGGCTGTGGGTGGCATTCAGTGCCTTTCTTCGGCCAGCGCGGCGCGGATCGCCTCGTCGATCCCGGGGTGGGCGTGGGTGAACCCGGAGTCGAGCAGCACCCGCGGCACCGCGCGGGTGCTGCCGAGGATCTCGGTGGCGAACTCCCCGACGACCGTGCGCAGTACGGGTCCGGGGACCGCGAACACCGTGGGCCGGCCCAGCACCCGTCCCATCGCCCGGGTCACCTCGGCGTTGGTCAGCGCTTCGGGCACGCACAGGTTGACCGGCCCGGAGACGGACTCGGTGTCGACGATGTGGCGCAGCGCCGCGATCTGGTCGTGCAGGGAGATGAAGCTCCAGTACTGGCGGCCGTCGCCGAGCCGGCCGCCCAGGCCCGCCTTGAAGAGCGGGAAGAGCCGGCCCCACGCCCCGCCCCTGCCGGAGACGACCAGGCCGGTGCGGGCGAACGCGGTCCGGACGCCGGCGTCGCGGGCCGGGCCGGCGGCGGCCTCCCAGTCGCGGCAGACGGAGGGGAGGAAACCGGTGCCCAGCGGGGCGCCCTCGTCGACCCGGCGGTCGCCGGTATCGCCGTACGCGCTGATGCCGGAGCCGCTGACGAGCACCCGCGGCGGGGTGTCCAGGGAGGCGAGGGCCCGCGCGAGGGTGTCGGTGCCCCGCACGCGGCTTTCGCGGATGGTCCGCTTGTAGTCGTCCGTCCAGCGGTGGTCGCCGACCCCGGCGCCGGCGAGGTGGACGACGGCCTCCACGCCCGCGAGTCCCGCGGTGTCGACCGTGCCTCCCCGCGGGTCCCAGCGCACCTCGTCCGGCCCGGACGGCTCGCGCCTGACGAGGCGTACGACCTCGTGCCGGTCGGAGCGCAGGGAGTGGACCAGGGCGGAGCCGATGAGGCCGGACGAGCCGGTGATGGCGATGCGCATGGGGACATCGTCGCGCGGAACGGCCCCCGTGGTGTGGGAGGGTGACACGCATGTCCGACCTCCGTGTGCGCCCGGCGTTGCTCTCCGACGACCCGGCGCTCGTCCGTCTGGAGCGGGCGACCTGGTCGACCCTGCACGCGGTGCGGCCGCCCCGGGAGGAGAACGAGGACTTCTTCAGCGAGCGCTGGGGCCCGGACGCGTTCCTGGTGGCGGAGGCCGACGGCCGCGTCGCCGGCTTCGTCGGGGTGGTGCCGCCGACGCCGCTGGCCTCCAACGCCCACGTGCGCCAGATCCAGGGCCTGGCGGTCGACACCTGGGCGCGGGGCCGCGGGGTGGGGCTGGAACTCGTCCTGGCGGCCGTGGCGGAGGCCCGCCGGCAGGGCGCGGTGCGGGTCACGCTGCGGGTGCTGGGCCACAACACCCCGGCCCGGCGGCTGTACGAGGCGGCCGGGTTCACCGTGGAGGGCGTCCTGCGGGGGGAGTTCCTGCTGGACGGCGTCTACGTGGACGACGTGTGCATGGGGCGCCGGGTCTGACGGGTCACCCGGTACGGCCCTGCGGCGCGGAACGCCGGGCGTGCGGCCGGGCGCGCGGTCCGGCTCAGCCGAAGCGCTCCCAGAGCCGGGGGAATCGTTCCGCCACCGCGGCCGTGTTCTCGAAGTCGATGTAGACGCCCTCCGGCTCGGCGGGCTGCGGCGGCAGGTCCAGGTCCGGCAGCCGGACCCCGGTGAGCTGCTCGTACGCCTCGTCCGCCGCGTAGCCGAGGTCCTCCGCGTCGCCGTCGACCTCGGGGTCGAAGGAGTCGGTCATCTCCGCGAGGCTGTCGGGGTCGTGGACGGCCCCCTCGAAGACGTGCCGGCCCTGGCCGATGAGCCAGCACCGGAAGAAGTCGAACGCGTCGTCGCCGGCGCCGCCCAGCATGAGGTCGGCGGCGCCCCACACGTCCCAGCGGTAGGCCCGGTTGAAACGGCTCTCGAAGTGCCGCGCGAAGTCGACGACGGACTCCGGGTCGAGCTGGGTCAGCCGTTCGACCAGGAGGTCGGCGTGCTCCTCCGGGTCGCCCCCCGCTGCCTCACGCGTGCTGTCGACGATCTCCCAGAACTCCGTCTCGTCCATCACCGCTCCAGCATCCTGGCTGCGGCCCTCCGACGCACGCGGAACACGGCAGACGCGGCCCCGTGTCGCGGGCCGCACCGCACGGCCCTCAGGCGTAGACGGCGGCCATGGCGCGGACCGCGTCGGCCAGCCGTTCGCGCAGGGCGGGCGGGCCGAGCACCTCGGCGTCGGGGCCGAGGGAGAGGAGTTGTTCGTAGGCGACGTCCTGGCTCTCGACGGGGAGCGTGACGGTCAGCCGCCCCCGTGCGTCCGGCGGCGCGGCGGCCGCGAGGGCCTCGCGGGCCGCCGTGCGGTCGGCGACGTACGGCAGACGGCGGGCGCCGTCGGGCGTCAGGCGCAGGACGACCTCGTCCCGGAGCACCGAGCGGGCGAACTCGGCGGCCCGGGCGTCCCAGAACGCGGGGAGGTCGAAGTCCGGGTCCCTGCTGAAACGATCCTCCGTCGGATCCGCCGCGGTGAACCGGTCCACCCGGTAGACCCGGACGTCCGCGCCGCAACGCGCCACCGCGTACCAGACGCCCCCCTTGAGCACGAGGCCGTACGGATCCAGCGCGCGCGCCACCTCCATCTCCGCCTCCCCGCGCCGGTATCGGGCCCGCAGCCGCCGGTCCCCCCACACCGCCTCGGCGAGCGCCGGCAGCAGCCGCGGCGTCTGCGGTTCCTGCCACCAGCCCGGCGCGTCCAGGTGGAAGCGCTGCGCCGCCGAGCGCGGCGCGTCCCGCAGTTCGGGCAACAGGGCGGCCGAGACCTTCAGGCGGGCCGAGGAACCCGCGTCGTGCAGGCCCATGGCCCGCAGCGCGGCGGGCACCCCGGACAGGAAGAGCGCCTCGGCCTCCGCGCGGGCCAGCCCGGTCAGCCGGGTGCGGTAGCCGTCGACCAGCCGGTAGCCGCCGGCGCGTCCCCGCTCGGCGTAGACCGGCACCCCCGCCTCCGACAGGGCCAGCACGTCCCGGCCGACGGTGCGCTCGGACACCTCCAGGGCCTTGGCGAGTTCGGTGGCCGTCATCGACTCGCGGGACTGGAGCAGGAGGACGAGGTGGATCAGTCGTGCCGCACGCATGCCCCGAGGCTATGCGGTCGCCGTGGGCACCGGGACGGGGCCGGTCCGGGAGGTCCGGACCGGCCCCGCCGGAGCCCGCTGCGTGCGCGTCAGCGCGGGGGGAAGGTCACCGCAGCGTGCAACCCGCCGGGACGGCCGGGCCGGTGGGGACGGTGCCGTCCCGGCGGGAGCCGGGGGGCGGTGACACGCGGTCACCGCCCGGCGGGGGTCGGCCTCGCCGATCCGCCGTCGCTGCAGGGCGGGTTCGCCGGCATCCGGCTCCCCGGGCCCTGCCCCCTTCCGTACGTCCGCCGGGCCCGGACCGTTCAACGGGCGGGGGAGTTCCCGGAGAACGGCCGAGGCCCCAGCCCGGAGGGGGCTGGGGCCTCGGCCGTCGTACGGTCCCGCGAGGACTCCGGTCGGTTACAGACCGAGGTCGCCCTCGAACTCGCCGGCCTCGAGACGGGCCTTGACGTCGTTCAGGTAGCGGGCGGCGTCCGCGCCGTCGACCAGCTGGTGGTCGTACGACAGGGTCAGGTACGCCACGTCGCGGATCGCGATGGTCTCACCCAGGTCCGGGTGGTTGATCACGATCGGGCGGCGCACGGTGGCGCCGATGCCCAGCTCGGCGACCTGCGGGTAGTTCACGATGATCGTGTCGAACAGCGCACCGCGCGAGCCGGTGTTGCTGATCGTGAACGTGCCGCCGGACAGGTCGTCCGGGCTGATCTTCTTGTTGCGGACCTTGCCGGCCAGCTCGGCGGTCTTCTTGGCGATGCCGGCCAGGCTCAGGTCGCCGGCGCCCTTGATGACCGGGACCATCAGGCCCTGCTCCGAGTCCACCGCGATGCCGACGTTCTCGGCGTCGTGGTAGGTGACGGTGCCGTCGTCGTTGATCTTGGCGTTGATGACCGGGTGGGCCTTCAGCGCCTCGGCGGCGGCCTTCACGAAGAACGGCATCGGCGAGAGCTTGACGCCCTCGCGGGCCAGGAAGGACTCCTTTGCCCGGGCCCGCAGCTTCATGATCTTGGTGACGTCCACCTCGACCACGGTCGACAGCTGCGCCTGGCTGTGCAGGGCCTTCATCATGTTCTCGGCGATGACCTTGCGGATGCGGGTCATCTTGACGGTCTGCCCGCGCAGCGCGGCGGCGGCGGCCGGCACCGTGACGCCCGCGGCCGGGGCCGGGGCGGTCGGCGCGGCAGCGGCGGCCTTGGCGGCCTCGGCGGCGGCCAGGACGTCCTGCTTGCGGATGCGGCCACCGACACCGGTGCCCTTGACCGAGGCGAGGTCCACGCCGTTCTCGGCGGCGAGCTTGCGCACCAGCGGGGTCACGTACGCGCCCTCGTCGGTCGGCGCGGTCGCCGAGGGGGCGGCCGGGGCCGGGGTGACCGGAGCCGGAGCCGCGACCGGCGCGGGGGCCGGGGTGGGCACCGGAGCCGGGGCGACCGGGGCCGGAGCAGGTGCCGGCGCGGGGGCCGGAACCGGGGCAGCGGCCGGGGCGGGAGCCGGAGCCGCGGCGGCCGGGGCCGGAGCGGGGGCGGCGGGGGCCGGGGCGGCGGCGGGTGCAGCACCGGCCGCACCGATGACGGCGAGCTTGGCGCCGACCTCGGCGGTCTCGTCCTCACCGACGAGGATCTCCAGCAGGGTGCCGGCGGCCGGAGACGGGATCTCGGTGTCGACCTTGTCGGTGGAGACCTCGAGCAGCGGCTCGTCGGCCTCGACGCTCTCGCCGACCGACTTCAGCCAGCGGGTGACGGTGCCCTCGGTCACCGACTCGCCCAGCGCCGGCAGCAGCACCGGGGTGCCCTCGGCGGCACCGGCCGGGGCCGGGGCGGGGGCCGCGGCGGCAGGCGCCGGGGCCGCGACGGGGGCGGGGGCCTCCTGCGCCGGAGCCGGCGCGGGCTCCGCCGCGGCGGCCGGGGCGGGGGCGGCAGCGGGGGCGCCCGTGCCGTCGTCGATGACGGCCAGCTCGGCGCCGACCTCCACCGTCTCGTCCTCGGCCACCTTGATGGAGGAGAGGATGCCCGAAGCGGGCGCCGGGATCTCGGTGTCGACCTTGTCGGTCGACACCTCGAGCAGCGGCTCGTCGGCCTCGACGCGTTCACCCTCGGCCTTGAGCCAGCGGGTGACGGTGCCCTCGGACACGCTCTCGCCGAGCGCCGGCAGGGTTACGGAAACCGCCATGGTTTCGGTTGCTCCTAACGATCTGTGCGGATCTGTCTGCGTGTCCGTGGGTCAGTCGTGCGAGTGCAGGGGCTTGCCGGCGAGCGCGAGGTGCGCCTCGCCGAGGGCCTCGCTCTGCGTCGGGTGCGCGTGGATGAGCTGCGCGACCTCGGCCGGCAGCGCCTCCCAGTTGTAGACCAGCTGGGCCTCGCCCACCTGCTCGCCCATGCGGTCGCCGACCATGTGGACACCGACCACGGCGCCGTCGCGGACCTGGACGAGCTTGATCTCGCCCGCGGTCTTGAGGATCTTGCTCTTGCCGTTGCCGGCCAGGTTGTACTTCAGGGTGACGACCTTGTCGGCGCCGTACAGCTCCTTGGCCTTGGCCTCGGAGATGCCGACGGAGGCGACCTCCGGGTGGCAGTACGTGACGCGCGGCACGCCGTCGTAGTCGATCGGCACGGTCTTCAGACCGGCCAGCCGCTCCGCGACGAGGATGCCCTCGGCGAAGCCGACGTGGGCCAGCTGGAGGGTCGGGACGAGGTCGCCGACCGCGGAGATGGTGGGCACGTTGGTGCGCATGTACTCGTCGGCAAGGACGTAGCCGCGGTCCATGGCGACCCCGGCCTCCTCGTAGCCCAGGCCCTGGGAGACCGGGCCGCGGCCGACGGCCACGAGCAGGACCTCGGCCTCGAACTCCTTGCCGTCGGCCAGGGTGACCTTGACGCCGTCGGCGGTGTACTCGGCCTTGGAGAAGAAGGTGCCGAGGTTGAACTTGATGCCCCGCTTGCGGAAGGCACGCTCCAGCAGCTTCGAGCTGTTCTCGTCCTCGGCCGGCACGAGGTGCGGCAGGCCCTCGACGATGGTGACGTCGGCGCCGAAGGACTTCCACGCCGAGGCGAACTCGACGCCGATGACACCGCCGCCGAGGATGATCGCGGACTTCGGCACGCGGTCCAGGACCAGCGCGTGGTCGGAGGAGATGATGCGGTCGCCGTCGATGGCCAGGCCCGGCAGCGACTTCGGCACGGAGCCCGTCGCCAGCAGGACGTGCCGGCCGGTGTAGCGCTGGCCGCCCACGTCCACGGAGGTGGGGGAGGAGAGCCGGCCCTCACCGGTCACGTAGGTGACCTTGCGGGAGGCCACCAGGCCCTGCAGGCCCTTGTAGAGGCCCGAGATCACGTCGTCCTTGTACTTGTGGACCCCGGCGATGTCGATGCCCTCGAAAGTGGCCTTGACACCGAACTGCTCGGCCTCGCGGGCCTGGTCCGCGATCTCACCGGCGTGCAGCAGAGCCTTCGTGGGGATGCAGCCGCGGTGCAGGCAGGTGCCGCCGAGCTTGTCCTTCTCGATCAGGGCGACGTCCAGACCGAGCTGCGCGGCACGCAGCGCTGCGGCGTAGCCGCCGCTACCGCCACCGAGGATCACTAGGTCGAAAACGGTGCTGGCGTCGTTCGCCACGTCACGTCCTCCATGCATGGATACGCCGGAGCCGGTCCGTCATGACCGGGCGGCGGCTTTTGTTCGGCCGCTTCTGTTAAACGGGGCCCTGTCGTGCCGAGACAACATCTTCGCACTTGTTCGGGGCCGACGAGGCACCGGGCCGGTGTCTGAGACGTACGGAACGTCCCCGGCCGGGGCTACTCGCCGGTATCCCTTGCGAAATACGGAGCGGTTGCACTCTTTGCTCACTCTTGGCGAACGCGTACGGCCCCGGGTGCCATACCCGGGGCCGTACGGAATGTGCCGAGGCTTACACCGCGGTCAGAGCAGCTCGCCCTCGCCGGCCTTCTCGGCCACGCGCACCAGGGTGCGGATGGCGGAGCCGGTGCCGCCCTTGGGGGTGTAGCCGAAGGGGCCGGACTCGTTGAAGGCGGGGCCCGCGATGTCCAGGTGGGCCCAGGTGATGCCCTCGCCGACGAACTCCTTCAGGAACAGGCCGGCCGCCAGGCCGCCGCCCATGCGCTCGCCCATGTTCGCGATGTCCGCGGTGGGGGAGTCCATGGCCTTGCGCAGGTCGGCCGGGAGCGGCATCGGCCAGGACTGCTCGCCGACCTCGGTCGCGACCTCGTGCAGCGCGGTGCGGAAGGCGTCGTCGTTGGCCATGACACCGAAGATGCGGTTGCCCAGGGCCAGCACCATGGCGCCGGTCAGGGTCGCCACGTCGATGATCGCGTCGGGCTTCTCCTCCGAGGCGCGGGTGAGAGCGTCGGCCATCACCAGGCGGCCCTCGGCGTCGGTGTTGAGCACCTCGACGGTCTTGCCGCTGTACATCTTCAGCACGTCGCCGGGGCGGGCGGCGCTGCCCGAGGGCATGTTCTCGGCGAGCGCCAGCCAGCCGGTGACGTTGACGGGCAGGCCGAGGCGCGCGGCGGCGACCACGGTGGACAGCACGGCGGCGGCACCGCTCATGTCGCACTTCATGGTCTCGTTGTGACCGGCCGGCTTCAGGGAGATGCCGCCCGAGTCGTAGGTGATGCCCTTGCCGACCAGCGCCAGGTGCTTGGCGCCGCGGCCCTTGGCGCCCGTGTAGGCGATCTTCACCAGGCGGGGCGGGTTCGCCGAGCCCTGGCCGACGCCCATGATGCCGCCGTAGCCGCCCTTGACCAGCGCCTTCTCGTCCAGCACCTCGATCTTGAGGCCGTGCTCCTTGGCGGCCTCCTGCGCGAGCGCGGCGAAGGACTTCGGGTGGAGGTCGTTCGGCGGCATGTTGATCAGATCGCGCGCCCGGTTGACCTCCGCCGCGATGACGGCGGCCCGCTCGGCGGCGGCCTTGAAGGCCTTGTCCCGCGGCTTCGCGCCGACCAGCGCGACCTCGGCGAGCGGGGCCTTGCCGTTGGACGACTGGTACGCGGTGTACGTGTAGGCGCCGAGCAGCGCGCCCTCGGCGACCGCCTGCGCGGCGTCCGCGTCCTGCACCGGAAGGGCGTAGGCGGCCTTCTTCGACCCGGCCAGCGCGCGGGCGGCGGCGCCGGCGGCCTTGCGCAGCGCCTCGGTGTCGTACGCGGCGCCGTCGGCCGGGGCCTCACCGAGCCCGACCGCCAGCACGACCGGGGACTTCAGACCGTCCGGGGCGGGGAGCTTGGTCACCTCACCCTCCGCGCCCGAGGCGCCCAGTGTCTCGAGCGTCGCGGCGAGCCGGCCGGAGAAGGCCTGGTCCACCGCCTCCGCCCCGGCGGCGACCTCGGGGCCCTTGGCGCCCTTGGTCACGCCGACGACGACGGCGTCAGCGCGCAGCGCTGCCGCGGAGGAGGTGCTGAGAGTCAGTGCAGTCACGGTGATGCGGATCCTGTTCCTTCGGGGGTCCAATACTTGACGCCGGACTCCGTCCGGCTCCCTCGTGCCCGACGCCGGGCGTCCTTCGCGGCACGGGCGGGGGTGCAGCACCGACCTTACGCTCACTCCTGTCGCTTGCGACCACGACCTGCGCCCATGGCGGCGAAGGCGCGGGTTTTCCCTATGGGAGCGGGCCCGCGCGGCGCCCCGGACAGGGTCCCGATCCCCGCCCGTCCGCCGGGAGTTGGGGCGTCGGCCCGCATCGCGCCCGGCCGTCGCGTGGCGCTCAGCCCAGGGTGAGCACCAGCAGCGCGGCCGTCGCGGCGGTCTCGCACAACGCGCCGAAGACGTCACCGGTGACGCCGCCCAGGCGCCGGCGGCACCGCCGCAGCAGCAGTTCCGCGGCGGCCAGGGCCGCCGCCGCCGCCGCCGCACAGCGCACCGCGTCCGGCACGCCGAAGGCGGCCCCGCAGGCGGCGCAGACCGCCACCGTCAGCGCGGCCGAGGCCCAGGCGGTACGGGCGGGGACAGCGCCCGCCACGGCCGCGCCGAGCCCGCCGGGGCGGGCCGGGGGCACACCGTCACGGCAGGCCAGCGTCATCGCGGCACGGGCGGTGAGCCCGGCCAGGGCGGCGGCGACCGCACCCCGGGTCCAGGACTGGCCGTACAGCTCGGCGAGCGCGGCGACCTGGGCCAGCAGGACGAGGACCAGGGTGAGCACACCGAAGGGCCCGATGTCGGACTGCTTCATGATGCGCAGCGCGTCCTCCGCGGGCTTGCCGCTGCCCAGCCCGTCGGCGGTGTCGGCCAGCCCGTCCAGGTGCAGCCCCCGCGTCAGGGCGGCCGGTACGGCGGCGCCGGCCACCGCGGCGGGCAGCGGCCCCGAGCCGAGGAGCAGCAGGAGTCCGCCGGCCGCCGCCGCGCACAGCCCCACGACCAGCCCGGCCACGGGCGCCCAGAGCATCCCGGCGCGGGCCGCCGGGCGGTCCCAGCGGGTGACCCGGACCCGCAGCACCGTCAGGGTGCCGAAGGCGAAGCGCAGTCCGTCGGCGGCCGTGGCGGCGGGGGGCGCGGGAGCGGGGTCGGCGGTCATGGCGTGCAGGGTAATCGCCGGGCCGGAACCGTATAGTGCCGCGTACGGGGCGAATCTGGAGCAATCGGCATGGGCGACTGGTGGTACCGCAACATCATCGAGCCGGGAAAGCTGCCGCTGCTCCTCGCGCTGGGCGCGTTCGTGCTGACCTTCCTGGTCACGCGGATGATCACCCGTCTCATCCGGGCCGGCAAGGGCCCCTTCCGCAACATCTCCTCCGGCGGCACCCACATCCACCACGTGGTGCCCGGGATCATCCTCATGACGATCGGCGGCTTCGGGGGCGTCGCCAGTTCCTCGCGGGGCTTCGGCGCCTTCCTGTCCGCGGTCCTGTTCGGCGCCGGAGCGGGCCTGGTGCTCGACGAGTTCGCGCTCGTGCTCTACCTCGACGACGTGTACTGGAGCGATCGCGGCCGCAAGAGCGTCGAGGCCGTCGTCGTCACCTTCTCCGTCGTCCTGATGATGCTCTGCGGCCTGGTCCCCTTCGGCGTCAACTCGGTCACCCCGGACGAGCAGCAGAGCCGCGTCTCGGTGATCCTCACCATCGCCGTCAACTTCCTGTTCGTCCTCGTCGCCCTCGTCAAGGGCAAGCTGCGCTCCGCCGTCGTCGGCGTCTTCGTGCCCTTCGTCGCGCTGTACGCGGCCCTGCGGCTGGCGCGCCCGGACTCGTTGTGGGCCGAGCGGCTCTACTCCCGCAGGCCCGGGGCGGTCCGGCGGGCGGAGGCCCGCGCCGCACGGCACGACGCGCGCTGGTCGGGCCCGTTGCGGCGGCTCCAGGACCGGATCGGCGGCTTCACCGAGCGCTGAGCCCCGGCGCGTCCGCCGGGTGTGCGGCGCCGGCGGCTCTCGCCGGTCCCTCCGGACGGCGTCGGTGAGCGTCTCCGCCCCGACGGGCCGCGGCCTTCACCTCGGCCGTCGGACGCCCGGCGCGCGTGGTGGCCGCGTGCCGGGTGCAGGCCGCCGCGGCGCCCCGGCCGGGCCCGCCGTCGCCGCCTGTCCGCAGGCGGTGCCGTAGGCGTGGGCGAGCACCCCGTCCAGAGCCTGCGGCGCGGCCTCCGGCCGGTCCCTCACCGCCGCGGCGAGGGCATGCGGGGCGCGGCGAGGAAGCCCTCGGCCCGTGCGCTCGCCAGTCCGATCCGGGGCAGTTCGCCGCCCTTCTCGAAGAGCAGGAAACGCGGCTCCCAGACCGGCCGGTACTTGGCGTTGGCGCGGTACAGCGACTCGATCTGCCACCACCGCGAGAAGAAGGTCAGCAGCGCCCGCCACATCCGCAGCACCGGCCCGGCGCCCAGCCTCGCCCCGCGCTCGAAGACCGAACGGAACACGGCGAAGTTGAGCGACACCCGCTCGACCCCGGTCTCCTCCGCGCGCCGGATCAGCTCGATCACCATGAACTCCACCAGCCCGTTGTCGGAGTCCCGGTCACGGCGCATCAGGTCCAGCGACAGCCCGTGCCGCCCCCACGGCACGAAACTGAGCAGCGCCCTCGGCTCGCCCCGCCCGTCCGCGCACTCCACCATGACGCACCGGCCGTCCGCCGGGTCGCCGAGCCGCCCCAGCGCCATGGAGAAGCCCCGCTCGGTCTGCCCGTACCGCCAGCGGTCCGCGCGCTCCAGCAGGGCCGCCATCTCCCGTGCAGGGATGTCCTCGTGACGCCGTACGCGGACGGTGTACCCGGCGCGCCCGATCCGGTGGTACGCCTGCCGCACGGTGCGCATCGCGCGGCCCTCCAGGGTGAAGTCGGCGACCTCGACGATCGCCTCGTCGCCGAGTTCCAGGGCGTCCAGCCCGTGCCGCGCGTAGACCGTGCCGGCCTCCTCGCCGGCCCCCACCACCGCCGGCACCCAGGCGTGCTCGCGGGCCTCGGCGAGCCAGGCCTCGATCGCCCCGGGCCAGGCCTCGGGGTCGCCGATGGGGTCGCCGGAGGCGAGGGACACCCCGCCGACGACGCGGTAGGCGATCGCCGACTTGCCCGACGGCGACCAGACCACGCTCTTGTCGCGGCGCAGCGCGAAGTAGCCGAGCGAGTCACGTTCGCCGTGCCGGTCCAGCAGGGCCCGCAGCCGCATCTCGTCCTGCGGGCCGAGCAGTTCGCGGCCGCGGGGCGAGCGGAACGCCGCGTACAGCACCAGCAGGAACAGCACGGCGCTCATGGCGTTGATGGCGACGTCGACCCAGCCCGGGGTCGAGATCCCCGGGAAGGACTCCTCGGCGTCCGCCAGCGAGACCACGCGGAGCATGGCGTACGCGTACCGCTGGCCGAAGGTCGAGCCGTGCCCGGTGTCGGTGACGGTGACCAGCCCCGCGGCGAGGAGTCCGCCGGCCGCGACGCCGCCGACGGCGACCGCCGCGGCCAGCCGGGGGTTGGCGCGGTCGCCCTTGGCGCGGAACGCGCGGCGCCCGGCGAGCAACGCGGCGCAGAAGGCGGCGGTGATCCCCAGCGACACCCAGTTCTGCGGGTGGCCGCGGAACGCGGGGACGGCCGTCGCCGCGGCCAGGAACAGCAGGTAGAGCCCGGCGAGGACGAGGTTGAGCAGCCAGGCCGCGCGCTTCCTGCGGCGCATCGTGACCGCCAGGAAGAGCGCGAGGAAGGCCGGGGTGTAGCCGGCGGTCAGCAGGTACGGGGTGGCGTACTCGTCGACGTCATGACGCCGGATGTCGTTCCCGAAGGACACCCACACCGCACCCAGCAGGTCGACCAGGCCGACCAGGCGCAGGTACCGGACGGTGGACACCGCGGCGCGTTCACGCCAGACCGAGACGGCCGTTCCCATAAGTCCGGATCCTACGGGAACGACCTGGTTCGCGATGGGTCAGAAACGTTCCGGCAGCTCCGCCGACAGGGCCGCCGCCGCCTTCAGAAGGGGCAGCGCCAGCAGCGCGCCGGTGCCCTCACCCGCCGTCACCTTCTGGTCGAGCAGCGGCTCGATGGACAGCCGGTCCAGCGCCTTGACCTGTCCGGGCTCGCCGCTGGCCTGGCCGGCCAGCCACCAGTCCGGCGCCCGGAAGGCGATCCGCTGCGCGACCAGCGCGCACGCCGCGGACACCACGCCGTCCAGTACCACCGGCAGCTTCCGCACCGAGGCCTGCAGCAGGAAACCGGTGATCGCCGCCACGTCCGCGCCGCCGACCGCCGCCAGCAGCTCCAGCTGGTCGCCCAGCACGGGCCGGGCCCGGCGCAGCGCGTCGCGGATCGCCGCGCACTTGCGCATCCACGCGATGTCGTCGATGCCCGAACCGCGGCCGGTCACCACCGAGGCGTCGGTACCGCACAGCGCCGCGATCAGCACCCCGGCCACCGTGGTGCCGCCCACGCTCAGATCACCGAGGAGCACCAGGTCCGTGCCGGAGTCCGCCTCCTCGTCCGCGACGGCCATGCCGGCCCGGAACGCCGCCTCGGCCTCCTCGGCCGTCAGCGCGTCCTCCACGTCGATCCGGCCGGAGCCGCGCCGCACGCGGTGCGCCGTCACGTCGGCGGGCAGGTCATCGGCCGGCACGTCCACGCCGACGTCCACCACCCGCAGCGCCGCGCCGTACTGACGGGCCAGCACATTGACCGGGGAGGCCCCGTCCAGGACCCGCCGCACCAGCTCGACCGCGGTGCCCCCGGGGCGGGCGGACACCTTCAGTGCCGCCACCCCGTGGTCCGCCGCGAAGAGCACGGCCTTGGGGTGCTCGATCGGGCGCAGGGTCGCCGCGCCCTGGGCCGCCGACAGCCAGTCGGCGAGCTCGGCCAGCCCGCCCAGCGCACTCGCCGGGCGCACCAGCCGCTGCCAACGGTCGCGTGCGTCACGGCGCACACCGGCGTCCGGACGCTCCACCAGGGTCGCGAAGTCATCAAGGTTCAGGCCGCTCACGGGGTCGAACACTACCGGTCCGCGGGGTCGCGCGCCGAGGTCAGCCCCGCAGCGGCAGCGCCTGTCCCGCGACCACCAGCACCACGTGCTCGGACTCGTCGGCCAGCGCGAGGTTCAGCCGCCCCAGCTCGTCCCGGAATCTGCGCCCGCTGGCTGTGGCCGGTACGACCCCGGAGCCGACCTCGTTGCTGACCGCCACGGCCGTGCGGCGGGTGGCGCGCCACGCCGCGGTGAGTTCCCCGACGCGGCGGCGCAGTTCGCGCTCGGCGCCCTCCGCCCACTTCTCGTCGTCCCACGCGCCGAGCTCGTCCATGGTGTGCGTCAGCCACAGCGACAGGCAGTCGATCAGCAGCGCGGGCCCGTCCTCCTCGGCCAGCAGCGGCAGCAGGTCGCAGGTCTCCACCGTCTGCCACGACTGCGGACGCCGCTCGCGGTGCAGCGCCACGCGTTCCGCCCACTCCGGGTCACCGCCGCGCGTGCCGCCGGTGGCCACGTACAGCACGTCGGGGAAGGCCGACAGCCGCCGCTCCGCCTCCACCGACTTCCCCGACCGCGCCCCGCCCAGCACGAGCGTGCGCCGCGGCACGTCGGGCACGTCGTGCAGGTCGCCGACCGTCAGCGTCGTGCCGTCCGGCACCGCCCGTACGCCGAGCGCGGCCAGCCGGCGCCGCAGCTCCGGCCCGGGGTGGACGCGGTGGTCCAGGTGGACCGCGACGACGTCGGTGGTGCTCCCGACCGCGCCGGCCGCTCGCAGCCGCGCCAGCCCGTCCGGCCGGCCCACGGCGTCCAGCAGCACCATCCGGTAGGGCTCCACGGCCTCCGGCAGCCCCGCCGGAGCGCACTCCGGCGGCAGGTACAGCAACCGCTCGCCGTCCGGTCCCGTCACCTCGTACCCGGACCCGGGCGCGTCGACCGGCACCGCCCGCACCCGGTGCCCGGTCAGCAGCGTGATCTCCTGCCCGGCGGCCACCCGGCCCGGCGCGGGCAGCCCCGCCGGGATCTCCACGGCCGGCCCGTCGTGCGGGTGCGACAGCAGCACCTGGCGGACCCCGGCGAGCGAGTGGCCGGAGCGCGCCGCGGTCAGCGCGAGACCCGGCGTCAGGTCGAGCAGCAGCACCCCGTCCACGAGCAGCGAGGTCGCCGCCCGCGCCTGGTCGCCCACCGCCGTCGCGCACGCCGCGCACGGGCAGCCGGGGAGGGGCAGACCGTCGGGGCCACCGGTGCCGAGGAGAGTCAGTTCCACGTGCAGATCCTCTCGCGTCCGCGCACGCTACGCTGCCGGGCAGGCACCCCCAGGGACGAGGAGACGGACATGGCGTGGACGTGGCGTTTCGAGAAGACCGACGGCACGGAGGTCACCCCCGCGGTCGAGCCCGAGGAGTTCCCCACGCAAGGCGACGCCGAGTCCTGGATCGGCGAGGTCTGGAAGGACCTCCTCCAGGGAGGCGCCGACCAGGTGCACCTCTTCGAGGACGGCACGAAGATCTACGGCCCGATGAGCCTGCACGCCGACGAGTAGACCCGTGCCCGGGCGGCCGGGAGGCCCGGCCGCCGCACCACGCCGGGGCGGGGTCGTGGGACGTCCCACGACCCCGCCCCGGCTGTGCGTCCGGCCGCTACTGGAGCTGCCCGAGCGTGACCTTGACGGTCTTCTCGCCGCCGCCGCGCTGGAAGGTGACGTCCACGGTGTCGCCGGGGGCGTGCTGGACCAGGGCCTCGGACAGTGACTGGAGGGTCGTGATGTCCTCGCCCCCGACATCGGTGATGACGTCCCCGGGCTTGATCCCGGCCTTGTCCGCCGCCCCGCCCCGGGTCACCTCGACGACGCCCACCCCGGCGGGCTGGAAGTTCTCGTCGAGGACGGTGCGCGCGACGATGCCCAGCGCCGCGCGGCCGGAGTCGACGACCTTGCCGTGCTTGATGATCTGGTCCGCGATGCGGGTGACGGTCGCCGCGGGGATGGCGAAGCCGATGCCCGGGGCCGAGGAGTCGCCCATGGTGGGGTTGACGGCGGCGAGCGTCGGGATGCCGATGACCTGGCCGGAGAGGTTGACCAGCGCGCCGCCGCTGTTGCCCGGGTTGATGGGCGCCGAGGTCTGCACCATGTCGGCCAGGGTGGCGCCGGTGCCGCCCTCGGCCCCGGATTCGCTGACCGTACGGCCGACGGCCGAGACGATGCCCTGCGTGACGCTGCTGTTCAGGCCGAGCGGACTGCCCATGGCGAGCACGATCTGGCCGACCTGGACGTCGCGGGAGCGCCCGAAGGACGCCGCGCGCAGCCCGCTCGGCGGGTCGTCGAGTTCGATGACGGCGAGGTCCTGCTCGGGGTAGGCGGCCACGAGCCGGCCCTTGTGCGGGGTGTCGCTGTTGGCGAGGGTGACCTCGAAGGTGTCGGAGTTGCCGACGACATGGGCGTTGGTGACGATGTGGCCCTTGGTGTCGTAGACGATGCCGGAGCCCAGTCCCTCGGACGTGTTGATCTGGACGACGGACGGCAGCACCGCCTTGACCACCTGCTGGTAGGAGCGCTCCAGATCACGGGCGCCGGCCAGCTCGGAGGCGGCGACGGGCGCGGGCGCCGAGGATGCCGCGCCGGGGGAGGGGGAGTCCCCCGTGCATCCGGCGGTCACGCCCCCGCAGCACGCGACGGCCAGCAGCAAGGCCGCCGCCCGGAGCGCCGTCGGCGGCCGCCATCGGTTGGGCTTCGAATCGCGCATGACCGAAGTGTCGCGTTCGTGGGGTCCCGTCCCCGGTATCCCGCCCCGGTCAGTTCCGTACGCCGCACAGATGCAGCAGTGCCGCCACCCCGCGGTAGGGGTCGGTGCGGCCGGCCAGCTCCTCGGCGGCCAGCAACTCCTCCGGCACCTCCACGGAGTCGTCCGGCGCCGTGTCGGTGAAGACCCGCACCCCGTACCAGGCGTGCAGCGGCGCGCCGATGGCGCTCAGGGTCGTCGTCAGGTCCGCGCGCCGGTCGGCGCGGGCGGCGAGCCCCAGCCGGTTGGTGTACGTGTCGCCCGCGAAGGCGGACAGCGCACCGGCCCAGTCGCCCTGCAGCGCGGGCCGCATCGCCAGGGCGTCGGCGTTCCGCACCAGCAGCGACAGCAGCCCGCCGGGGGCCAGCACCCGGGCGAGCCCGGCGACCATGGCGTCCGGCTCGGGCACGTACATCAGCACGCCGTGGCAGAGCACGACGTCGAAGCTGCCGGGCCCGAAGTGCCGGCCGGTCTCCCGGCCGTCGCCCTCGACGAGGCTGATCCGCTCGCGTATGCCCTCCGGCTCGGCGGCCACGGCCCCGCGCAGGACCCCCGCCATCTCCGGATCGGCCTCCAGACCGGTGACCAGGTGGCCGGCACGGGCGAGCCGCAGCGCCTGGGTGCCCTGGCCGGGGCCGACGTCGAGGATCCTGAGCCGGCGCCCCACGGGGAAGCGCGCGGTGATCTGCTCGTCCAGCTGGCGCGCGACCAGCTCCTGGCGCACGGTGTTCCGGAGCCCGCCCAGCCGGTCCAGCCACGAGCCGGCGGCGCCTGCGAAACCGCCGTTCCCGCTCAGAGCTTGGTGCCGCGCTTGACCTGCGGCTTCGGCAGGCGCAGTCGGCGCATCTGGAGGGTCCGCATGAGGGCGTAGGCGACCGCGCCCTTGGTGGGCTTGTCCGGGAAGCGCTTGGCCAGCTCGCGGCGGAGCAGGAAGCCGGTGAAGGCCGAGTCGACGACGATCAGCACGATGACCACGAGCCACAGCAGCAGGGAGAGGTTCTGCAGCGCGGGGTTGCGGAGCATGCTGAGCACGAGGATGACCACGGCGAGCGGCAGGAAGAACTCGGCCATGCGGAAGCGCGAGTCCACGTAGTCACGCGCGAACTTGCGCACCGGGCCCTTGTCACGGGCGGGCAGGTAGCGCTCGTCCCCGTTCATCAGGGCCTCGCGCTGCTTGGCCAGATCGGCCCGCCGGGCGTCGCGGGCCTGCTTGGTGGCGGCCTTGCGGTCGGTGGGCGTGGTCACCGCCTTGCGGCGCTGGCCCTGGGCATCGCTGCGCTTGGGCGTGGGGCGACCCTTGGGAGCCTGCGGGTCGCGGGGCTGCCGGTCGTCCACCACAGTGGTGGACGCGGTCTGCTCGCTTTGGGAACGACGTCGGAACACGACTCCAAGGTTACGTGCTCGCCGACGGGACCCCCAGCCCCTCACCTACTCCCTGCGCCTGAGGTCATCGAACTGTGATCGTTCCTAAGGATGAGCGCATCAGCAACAGAACAGTGGGGTAATGGAACCAGGCCCCGTACTGTGGGGTCTGTAGAGGTGTGCTGGCGAGCTGAATGAAGGGGGCGCGCGAGGCCCATGAGCGGTGTCATGAAGCGGATGGGGATGATCTTCCGCGCGAAGGCCAACAAGGCCCTTGACCGGGCCGAGGATCCGCGCGAGACCCTCGACTACTCGTACCAGAAACAGCTGGAGCTGCTGCAGAAGGTACGGCGCGGTGTGGCGGACGTCGCCACCTCGCGCAAGCGCCTGGAGCTGCAGCTGAACCAGCTGCAGCAGCAGTCCGCGAAGTACGAGGACCAGGGCCGCAAGGCGCTCGCCCTGGGGCGGGAGGACCTGGCCCGCGAGGCGCTGTCGCGTCGGGCCGCCCTCCAGCAGCAGGTCACCGACCTGGAGACGCAGCACCAGACGCTGCAGGGCGAGGAGGAGAAGCTCACCCTTGCCGCCCAGCGCCTGCAGGCCAAGGTGGACGCCTTCCGCACCAAGAAGGAGACCATCAAGGCCACCTACAGCGCGGCCAAGGCCCAGACCCAGATCGGCGAGGCCTTCTCCGGCATCTCGGAGGAGATGGGCGACGTCGGCCTGGCGATCCAGCGGGCCGAGGACAAGACCGAGCAGCTGCGCGCCCGGGCCGGCGCCCTGGACGAACTGCTGGCCTCCGGCGCCCTCGACGACCCGACCGGGATCGCCAAGGACGACATCCAGGCGGAGCTCGACCGCCTCTCCGGCGGCAGCGACGTCGAACTGGAGCTGCAGCGCATGAAGGCCGAGCTGGCCGGCGGCTCCCCGCAGCAGGCCATCGAGAGCGGACAGCAGGGCCAGACCCCGTCGCAGACCCAGGACCAGCCCCGGTTCGACAAGCAGTGAGACACCCCTGAGGAGGGCGTCGTGATCGTAAGGATCATGGGCGAGGGCCAGGTGACGGTGGACGAGAGCCACCTCACCGAACTCAACAAGCTCGACGACGAGCTCCTGGCGGAGATGGAGAGCGGTGACGACGCCGGGTTCCGGCGCACGCTCACCGCGCTCCTCGACGCCGTCCGGCGGCTCGGCACTCCTCTGCCGGACGACTCCCTGGAGCCGTCCGAGTTGATCCTGCCGGCCTCGGAGGCCACCTTGGAGGAGGTCCGGGCACTGCTCGGGGACGGCGGACTCATCCCCGGCTGACACCTCGCCGACCAGCGCACCCGCTGAGTGCCCCGGCCCGGTACCGCACCGGACCGGGGCACGGCCGTTCCCGGGGACCCGTACCGTTGGTGAGCGTGCAGCATCGATCGATGAAGGACCGGGCCCGGCTGTGGCCGCAGGCCCACCCCGTAGCCCTCGACGCCGGGCTGGCGCTCGCCGTCCTCGCGGTGATCCTCGGCAACATGTTCATCGGGCCGCACACCGAGCGGTACGACGCCTCGGTCCCCGACATCCTGCTGGCCGTCCTCGGCTCCGCCGCGCTGATGGTGCGCCGGCGCAGCCCGCTGGGCGTCCTGGCCTTCACCGGCGCGGTCACCGTGGTCTACCTGCTCACCGCGACCGGGGAGGGGCGCGCCCCGGTGGCCGCCACCGTCGTCGTGGCGCTCTTCTCCGCCTCCACGCGCACCGACCGCACCACCACCTTCCGGCTCGGCCTCGCCACCTGCCTGCTGCTGCCCGCGATCGCCATGCTCTTCGGGGCCCGGCCCTGGTACTCCGCCGAGAACATCGCCCTGTTCGCGTGGAGCGGCATGGCCGCCGCCGCCGGCGAGGCCACCCGCCACCGCCGCGCCTACGTCGCCGCAGTCGAGGAGCGCGCCGAGCGGGCCGAGCGCACCCGGGAGGAGGAGGCCAAGCGCCGCGTCGCCGAGGAGCGGATGCGGATCGCCCGCGAGCTGCACGACGTGGTCGCCCACCACATCGCCCTGGTCAACGTGCAGGCCGGTGTCGCCGCCCACGTCATGGACAGCCGCCCCGACCAGGCGAAGCAGGCCCTCGCGCACGTCCGCGAGGCGAGCCGTTCTGCGCTGGACGAACTCCGTGCGACCGTCGGCCTGTTGCGGCAGTCGGGGGACCCTGCCGCACCCATGGAACCGGCACCCGGCCTCGGGGTGCTGGACCAGCTGGTCGACGGCTTCCGCCGGGCCGGGCTGCCCGTGGAGGTGGCCGAGGAGGACCCCGGCACGCTTCCCGCGAGCGTGGACCTCACCGCGTACCGGGTCATCCAGGAGTCGCTGACCAACGTCCACAAGCACGCCGGCCCGGGCGCGCGGGCGCAGATCCGCATCGTGCGCGGCGACGGGACGCTGGAGGTCACCGTGGTCGACCGTGGCGGCAGCCCGCAGGCCCCGGGCACCGCGGGCGGCGGCCACGGCCTGATCGGCATGCGCGAGCGGGCCGCGGCCCTCGGCGGCACCTGCGAGGCCGGCCCCTGTACGCAGGGCGGTTTCCGCGTCCACGCCCGCCTGCCGCTGGTGGTGCCGGGTCAGCCGGCCGCCCGGCGGGGGGATGGGAGAATCCCGGCATGATCAGGGTGCTGCTCGCGGACGACCAGGCGCTGCTGCGGGGCGCGTTCCGCGTCCTCGTGGAGTCCGAGCCGGACATGGAGGTCGTGGGGGAGGCCTCGGACGGCGCCGAGGCCGTCGCGCTGGCCCGCAGCACCCGGGCGGACGTCGTCCTGATGGACATCCGGATGCCCGGCACGGACGGCCTCGCCGCCACCCGCGAGATCACCGCCGCCGAGGACCTGACCGGCGTGGCGGTCCTGGTCCTGACGACCTTCGAGGCGGACGAGTACGTCGCGCAGGCGATCCGGGCCGGCGCCGCCGGGTTCCTCGGCAAGGGCGCCGAGCCGGCCGAGCTGCTCGCCGCGATCCGCACCGTCGCCGAGGGCGACGCGCTGCTGTCCCCGTCGGCGACCAAGAGCCTGATCGCCCAGTTCCTGGCGCAGAGCGGCGGTCAGCGCCCGCTGCCCTCGGAGGGCGGACCGGCGGCCCCGGACCTGGACGCGCTGACGGCACGCGAGCGCGAGGTGCTGGTCGAGGTCGCGCTGGGGCTGCCGAACGACGAGATCGCCGAACGCCTCGGGGTGAGCCCGCTCACCGTCAAGACGCACGTGAACCGCACCATGGCCAAACTCGGTGCCCGCGACCGCGCGCAGCTGGTCGTCGCCGCGTACGAGTCGGGTCTGGTGCGGCCCGCGGCGCGCTGAGTACGACCGGCGTGTACCGCATCCGCAGTACGCCCCCGGAACCAATCACGACCTCGGGCTGAGGAAACCACCCTCCGCGACAGGAGAAAGTGGCGTGGGCTGACAAAAGTCCGCAACCCGAGAACACCCGAGCACTCTGAGCACAGAGAAGAGACCGCACCACGATGTCCTGGCTGTCCCGGTTCAGCCTCGCCCAGCGCAGTCTGGTCGCGCTGATGGCGGTGGTCGCCATCGGCTTCGGCGCCATCGCGATACCGTCCCTCAAGCAGCAGTTGCTGCCCTCCATCGACCTGCCCATGGTGTCGGTGATCACGACCTACCCGGGCGCGTCCCCCGACGTCGTCGAGAAGCAGGTCGTCGAGCCGATCGAAGCCGGCGTCAAGGGCGTCGACGGCATCACGGGCATCACGTCCACGGCCAGCGAGGGCGCTGCCGTGATCATGGCCCAGTTCGACTACGGCAACGACAGCGACAAGCTGGTGGCCAACGTCCAGCAGGCGGTGAACCGGGTCTCCTCGCGGCTGCCGGAGGACGCCGACCCGCAGGTCATCGCCGGCTCGACGGACGACATCCCGACCGTCGTCCTCGCCGCCACCTCCACCGGCCTGGACCAGCAGGCACTCGCCGACGCGCTCGACCGCTCGGTCGTCCCGGTCCTGCAGGACATCGACGGCGTCGGCCAGGTGACCGTCACCGGCGTCCAGGACCAGATCGTCACCGTCACCCCCGACGACAAGAAGCTCGCCGCCCGCAAGCTCGGCGCCACCGCCCTCGTGCAGGCGCTGCAGGCCGGCGGCCACCCCGTCCCGGCCGGCTCCTTCGACGACAGCGGCAAGAGCCGCACCGTCCAGGTCGGCGGCGAGTACGCCTCGGTGCGGCAGATCGAGGACCTGCGGATCCCCGCCGCCCCCAAGCCCGTGCGCCTCGGCGACGTCGCCACCGTCGCGGAGCGCCCGGACGCCGCCGCCTCCATCACCCGGACCGACGGCGAGCCGAGCCTCGGCGTCGCCGTCACCATGGACCAGGACGGCAGCGCCGTCGCGATCTCCTCGGCCGTCAAGGACAAGCTGGCCGACCTCGAGCGCGACCTCGGCAAGGGCGCCAAGCTCACCGTCGTCAGCGACCAGGGCCCCGCGGTCTCCAAGTCCATCGACGGACTGACCACCGAGGGCCTGCTCGGTCTGCTCTTCGCGGTCGTGATCATCCTGGTCTTCCTGGCGTCGCTGCGTTCGACGCTGGTGACCGCGGTCTCCATCCCGCTCTCCGTCGTGCTGACGCTGATCGTGCTGTGGACCCGCGACCTGTCGCTCAACATGCTCACCCTGGGCGCGCTGACCATCGCCATCGGCCGCGTCGTCGACGACTCGATCGTGGTGCTGGAGAACATCAAGCGGCACCTCGCCTACGGTGAGGAGAAGCAGTCCGCGATCATCGCTGCCGTGCGCGAGGTGGCCGGCGCGGTCACCGCCTCCACGCTCACCACGGTCGCCGTCTTCGTGCCGATCGGCCTGGTCGGCGGCATGGTGGGCGCCCTGTTCGGCTCGTTCTCGCTGACCGTCGCCGCCGCGCTGCTGGCCTCGCTGCTGGTGTCGCTGACGGTCGTCCCGGTGCTCTCGTTCTGGTTCCTCAAGCCCCCGGCCGACGCCGGCACCGTGGACCCGGACGAGATCCGCCGCAGGGCCGAGGAGGAGGAGGCCCGCAGCCTGCTGCAGCGGCTCTACGTGCCCGTGCTGCGCTTCGCCACCCGGCGCCGCCTCACCAGCATCGCGATCGCGGTCGCGGTCCTGCTGGGCACCTTCGGGCTCGCCCCGATGCTCAAGACCAACTTCTTCGACCAGGGCGACCAGGACACCCTGACCGTCAAGCAGGAGCTCCCGCCGGGCACCAGCCTGGCGGCCTCCGACGCGGCGGCCCGCAAGGTCGAGAAGCTCCTCGAGGGCATCGACCAGGTCCAGGACTACCAGGTCACCGTCGGTTCCTCCGGCTTCCTGGCGGCCTTCGGCGGCGGCACCGGCGCCAACCAGGCCAGCTTCCAGGTGAAGCTGAAGAACGCCGACGACAGCGCCGGCGTCCTCGACGAGATCCGCGCCGGCCTGAAGACGCTCGACGGCGTCGGTACGACCTCGGTCTCCGGCGGCGGCGGCTTCGGCAGCCAGAACCTGTCGGTCGTGGTCAAGGCCGCGGACGCCGACACCCTGGCCAAGGCCAGCGCCGAGGTCCGCGACGCCGTCGCCGGGCTGGACGACGTCACCGACGTCACCAGCGACCTCGCGCAGAGCGTGCCCCGCATCGAGGTCCACGCCAAGCAGGCCGAGGCCGCCAAGTACGGCCTCAACGACGCCACCATCGGCGCCGCCGTCACCCAGGCCGTGCGCGGTACGACCGTCGGCACCGCGGTGCTCGACGACACCGAGCGCGACGTTCGGGTGGTCTCCGAGCAGAAGGCCGGGACGGTCGCCGAACTGAAGGCCCTCACCATCCCCACCCCCGTGGGACCGGTGAAGCTCGGCAAGGTCGCCGAGGTCGTCGAGGCCCCCGGCCCGGTGCAGAAGACCCGGATCGACGGCGCCCGCGCCGCGACGATCACGGCGACGCCGGCCGGCGACAACACCGGCGCGGTGAGCACCGCCCTGCAGTCGAAGATCAAGTCGCTCGACCTGCCCAAGGGCGCCACCGCCGAGATCGGCGGTGTCTCCTCGGACCAGGACGACGCCTTCGTGGGGCTCGGGCTCGCGATGCTCGCCGCGATCGCCATCGTCTTCATGCTGCTGGTCGGTACCTTCCGCAGCCTGATCCAGCCGCTGGTGCTGCTGGTGTCCATCCCGTTCGCGGCCACCGGCGCGATCGGCCTGCTGCTGATCACCGGCACCCCGATGGGCGTCCCGGCGCTGATCGGCATGCTGATGCTCATCGGCATCGTCGTGACCAACGCGATCGTGCTGATGGACCTCATCAACCAGTACCGCGCCCAGGGGTACGGCGTCGTGGAGGCCGTCATCGAGGGTGGCCGGCACCGTCTGCGGCCGATCCTGATGACCGCGCTGGCGACCATCTTCGCCCTGCTCCCGATGGCCCTCGGGGTGACCGGCGAGGGCGGCTTCATCGCCCAGCCGCTCGCCGTGGTCGTCATCGGCGGTCTGCTCACCTCGACGCTGCTGACCCTGCTGCTCGTCCCGACCCTCTACACGATGGTCGAGATCCGCAAGGAGCGCCGTGCCAAGCGCAAGGCGCTGAAGCGGGCGGCCGGGGCCGCAGGCCCGGGCGAGGAGGAGACGCAGAAGAAGTCGGAGCTGGCCAAGGTCTGAGACCCGGCGCAGTACGACCGGCGGCAGGGCCCGGGGCGTTCGTGAACGCCCCGGGCCCTGCCCCGTCTACAGGAAGAACCCGGACGGGATGTACGGCTCGGGCGGACGCATCCCGCGCAGGCAGACCCAGCCTGACGTGCTCAGCTCCAGCCCGGCCGTCAGGCCCACGTCCACCGCCCACTGCTGCTCGGCCGTCAGGTTGGGGACCCGCGCGGTGGTGCCCTCGGGCAGGCTCAGCAGCGCGGCGGTGAGCAGCCGGGACGCCAGCCGCCGCGAGGTCGCGGCCAGCAGTCGTACGTGTCCGTCCCGGTCGACGTAGCAGTAGCCGCTCCCGGCGAGGTCGTCCACGACCAACAGGGGGCACTCGGTGAGCAGTTGGTCGTGGTCGGGGCCGTGGGCGCCGCCCCGGGTGCGCCGGTCCACGGAGTCCATCAGGTCGCGGTGCTTGGCCGAGCCCTCGTGCACCGCCCCGTCCGGCGCGGGCAGGTCGCCCTTGCGGACGGCGCCTTCCAGGCGCATCGCCGGGTGCAGCGCGAAGCCCGCCCGGCGGTAGGTCGCCGCCGCCCGCGGGTCGGGGGAGCTGCAGATGATGCCGCGCAGGCAGCCGCGCCCGTACGCCATGGCGGCGGCGAGCAGTTCGCGTCCGACCCCCTGCCGCTGCGCGGAGGGCAGCACGGCGAACAGGGAGAGCCCCCACGTCCCCTCGCGGCGCGTCGACATGACGACCCCGAGAGGCATGCCGGAGGTGTCGTCCACGGCCAGCCAGCAGCCACCGGGGTCGGTACGCGCGACGTACCGGTTGCGCCGTCGCAGCAGAGCGGCCCGCCCGGGAGGCATCTCCTCGGGCGGGCCGCCGCCGGGCAGGGCGTCGGAGGCGCCGAACGCGGCGGCGGCCACGACCGCTGTCGCGTCGGCGTCCTCGTCGGTGTCGTGCAACGGGCGCAGGATCATGCGCCCATCCTGCCCCTACGGCAGGGCGAGCATCCGTTCCAGCGCCAGCTTCGCGAAGTGCTCGGTCTCCCGGTCGACTTGGATGCGGTTGACGACCTTGCCGTCGGCCAGCGACTCCAGCGTCCACACCAGGTGCGGCAGGTCGATCCGGTTCATGGTCGAGCAGAAGCAGACGGTCTTGTCGAGGAAGACGATCTGCTTGTCCGGGTGCGCCTTGGCCAGCCGGCGCACCAGGTTGAGCTCGGTGCCGATCGCCCAGGACGAACCGGCCGGAGCCGCCTCCAGGGCCTTGATGATGTACTCGGTCGAGCCGACCTGGTCGGCCGCGGTGACGACCTCGTGCTTGCACTCGGGGTGCACCAGGACGTTGACGCCGGGGATGCGGGCGCGCACGTCCTCCACCGAGTCCAGCGAGAAGCGGCCGTGCACCGAGCAGTGGCCGCGCCACAGGATCATCTTGGCGTCGCGCAGCTGCTCCGCGGTGACCCCGCCGTTCGGCTTGTGCGGGTTGTAGAGGACGCAGTCCTCCAGCGAGAAGCCCATCTCCCGGACCGCGGTGTTGCGGCCGAGGTGCTGGTCGGGGAGGAAGAGCACCTTCTCGCCCTGCTGGAACGCCCACTCCAGGGCGCGCTTGGCGTTGCTGGAGGTGCAGATGGTGCCGCCGTGACGGCCGGTGAAGGACTTGATGTCGGCGGAGGAGTTCATGTACGAGACGGGCACGGTGACGTCGGCGACGCCGGCCTCGGTGAGCACGTCCCAGCACTCGGCGACCTGCTCGGCGGTGGCCATGTCGGCCATGGAGCAGCCGGCCGCCAGGTCGGGGAGGATCACCTGCTGGGCGTCGGAGGTCAGGATGTCCGCGGACTCGGCCATGAAGTGCACACCGCAGAAGACGATGTACTCCGCCTCGGGGCGCGCGGCGGCGTCACGGGCCAGCTTGAAGGAGTCGCCGGTGACGTCGGCGAACTGGATGACCTCGTCGCGCTGGTAGTGGTGGCCCAGGACGAAGACCTTCTCGCCGAGCTTCGCCTTGGCGGCGCGGGCGCGCTCCACCAGATCCGGGTCCGAGGGGGCGGGCAGGTCGCCGGGACAGTCGACGCCGCGCTCGCTGCGCGGGTCGGACTCGCGGCCCAGGAGGAGTAGGGCGAGCGGGGTCGGCTGGACGTCCAGCGGTTCGGATGTGGTGGTCACGGGCCCGAAGCCCTTTCTCTGCGGAACTGCGGTTCAAACCTTTTCGTCTATTTGACACTATCTATCATAACCCGTTCGCGTCAGAATGACGATGGCCCTCGCGTCAATGTGACGCATTACCCGTACAGGGCCCGGTGTGCGAGCATGGATGGCGCCAAGACGAATGGGACCCGGAGGAATGAATCCGGGAAGCCACCGGTTCACCGTTGTGGCAGCATCCGTACAACCCGGGAGTGGATCAGATGACGGTTCAGGACGAGACCAGCCAGAGCGAGGGCATCATCCTGTCCGACGCGGCGGCCTCCAAGGTCAAGAGCCTGCTCGAGCAGGAGGGCCGCGACGACCTCGCGCTGCGCGTCGCCGTCCAGCCGGGCGGTTGCTCCGGCCTGCGCTACCAGCTGTTCTTCGACGAGCGTGCGCTCGACGGCGACGTCGTGAAGGACTTCGGCGGCGTGAAGGTGGTCACCGACCGCATGAGCGCCCCGTACCTCGGCGGCGCCTCCATCGACTTCGTCGACACGATCGAGAAGCAGGGCTTCACGATCGACAACCCGAACGCCACCGGCTCCTGCGCCTGCGGCGACTCGTTCCACTGAGCCCCGCGCGAAGGCGGCGGGCACCCGGGGTGCCCGCCGCCTTCGGCATGTCCTGACGCGCCCTGCCGGGGCCCCGCCGGTTACTTCCGCGGCACGGTGCTGCCGTCGGAGAGGTCGACGACCTTGCGGTCGCCCAGCGGCGTGTCGAGCCGGACCGTGCGGGAGAACCGCTCGGCGATCATGATGCAGGCCTTCCCCGGCTCCCTCTCCACCGCGGTGACCTTGACCTTCACCACCGCGCCCGACTCGTCGGCCGAGGCCGTGTAGTCGCTGCACACCCCGCCCCAGAAGCGCAGGGTCAGCTCCGTCCCCTCGGCGCGGTACGACTCGACCTTCGCCGCCCCGGCGGCCGGCGCCGCCGTCCCCGAGGGCGCGGGCGAGGCCGTGCCGCCCCGCACGTACGCCGGGTCCACCGCCGGCTGGGCCAGCACCGAGGTGCGCGTCACGCCCTCCTGCGCCACCTCGAAGAGCCAGGACGGCACGAGTGTCTGGCGCCCGGCCACGAACTGCGCCGACAGGCCGAACTCGGCCTTCCGCACCTCCATCGGCCGGTGCGCCGTCGGCACACAGGGGAGCACCTGCGGCAGCCCCGGGTCGTCGCCGGGGGCACGGGAGGGCTTCGGCACCACGGTGGGGCAGTCGCCGATCCCCAGGTCACCGCCCGTCCCGGGGCGCTCCAGCAGCTTCAGTGCTTCCTTCGCCGACACCACCGGGTAGGTGTCACCCCTGGTCAGCGGCGCCATCATGCCGTACCCGGTGACCAGCAGCCCGTCCGAGGCGACCTGCACCGCCGACCGCCAGCCGTGCGTGGGCAGCCCCGCCACCCGCGGGTCCGCGGTGACCGTGCGCAGCACCCCCGAGACCTCGCTCGCGTCCGTCCGCGCGTCCTTCAGTCCCAGCGCCGCGAAGACCGGCGCGGCCTTGCGCAGCGCCTCCGCCGCCGGCACCGCGAGGTCGTCCCGGGCCGGGGCGCGGCCCTTGCGGGGCTTGCCGCCGTAGTACGAGTACGCCCAGGTGCCCGGCGCGTCCTTGTTCACCCGGAGCACCGGACCGCCGCCGTCCGGCGTACCGCCGGCCTTCCAGACGCCGTGGTCGGACTTCACCGTGCCGGGTACGCCCAGGGCCTGGGCGAGCCGCTCCACGGCGGCACGCGACACGGTGCCCGGCCGCTGCACGGCAGCGGAGGAGGGGCCGTCGGGCAGATCGCCCCGGACGGTGAGCTCGGCTCCCGTGCCGCCGGTGGCGCCGTCCAGTTCGAGCGGCTCCGGGGCGTCGTTCCCGCTGCCGCCCGAGGCGCGCGGGACACCGCCCTCGGCACTCGACGAGGCCCAGTAGGCGCCACCGCCCCCGGCGGCGAGTACGGCCACGGCCACCGTCGACATCACCCACGGCGACCTGTGCCGGCGGCGCGTTCGCGTCGGCTCGCTCTCCACGATGGCTCCTTCGGCTCCGCACAGCTGCGTACAGCTGCTGACGTCCCGGTCCTTCAACCGGGGGACGCCACTTGGACGGGCCGGAGCGCCTCGCGGTTCCGATCAGTCGGCGTACTCGGCCATGCCCTCGACGACGTGCGACGACGCGGCCGGCACCGTGATCCCGTGCAGACTCGCCGGGCTGACCCGCGCGGACTCGTCCTCCGCGGGGACCTCCCAGTGCGCGGCCATCTTGCGGCAGTCGCCGATCAGCTCGGCGAGCGACTCGGGGTCGCCGAGGGGCGCGGGGGGAAGAGGAGTGGTCATGCATACGACCCTAGGCACGTGGCGTCACGGGAGAAAGCCCTACTATCGGGTAGTTTCACCATGTCGGCGTCCACCGGCCCAGCCGGTAGCGTGGACAGGTCCCGTCCGCCGCCCGCCTCCGCAGGAGCGTTCCAGCCGTGCGTATCGCAGTCACCGGCTCCATCGCCACCGACCACCTGATGACCTTCCCCGGCCGATTCGCCGACCAGCTCGTCGCCGACCAGCTGCACACGGTCTCCCTCTCGTTCCTGGTCGACACGCTCGACGTACGCCGCGGTGGCGTCGGTGCGAACATCTGCTTCGGCATGGGCCAGCTGGGTGTCCGGCCCGTCCTCGTCGGCGCCGCCGGCTCCGACTTCGACGAGTACCGCGCCTGGCTCGACCGGCACGGCGTCGACACCGCCTCCGTCCGCATCTCCGAGGTGCTGCACACGGCGCGCTTCGTCTGCACCACCGACGCCGACCACAACCAGATCGGCTCCTTCTACACCGGCGCCATGAGCGAGGCCCGCCTCATCGAGCTGCACGCGGTCGCCGCCCGCGTCGGTGGCCTCGACCTGGTGCTCATCGGCGCCGACGACCCCGAGGCGATGCTCCGCCACACCGAGGAGTGCCGCTCCCGCGACATCCCGTGGGCGGCGGACTTCTCGCAGCAGATCGCCCGCATGAACGGCGACGAGATCCGGATACTGCTGGACGGCGCGGCCTACCTCTTCTCCAACGAGTACGAGAAGGGCCTCATCGAGTCCAAGACCGGCTGGACGGACGAGGAGATCCTCGGCCGGGTCGGCACCCGCGTCACCACGCTGGGCTCGCGCGGCGTCCGCATCGAGCGGGCCGGCGAGGAGCCGATCGTCGTGGGCTGCCCGGAGGAGGACGCCAAGGTCGACCCCACCGGCGTCGGCGACGCCTTCCGCGCCGGCTTCCTCTCCGGCCTCGCCTGGGGCGTCGAGGCGGAGCGGGCGGCGCAGGTGGGCTGCATGCTGGCGACGCTGGTGATCGAGACCCTCGGCACGCAGGAGTACCAGCTGCGGCGGGCCCACTTCATGGACCGCTTCACCAAGGCCTACGGCGACGAGGCCGCCGAAGAGGTCCGCGCCCACCTGCGCTGAGGCCCACCGCGGGGTTGCGGGCAGTCGCCCGCAACCCCCGGGCCCCTCAGGAGACGCGACGCACCCAGTACGCGACGCCGCGGGGCGCGGCGTGCGCGCCGAGGTACTCCTGCTCGCGCATGTCGCACCACGCGGGGATGTCGAGCCGGGCGGCCTCGTCGTCGGAGAGCACCGACACGACGCCGCCCACCGGCACGTCCCCGATGACCTTCGCCAGTTCGATGACCGGGATCGGGCACCGCTTGCCGAGGGAGTCCACGACGAGGTCGGGCTCGCCCTCCTCCGCCGCCCCCGCTCCCCCCGCCGTCCGCACCGCCCGCGCCGCGGGCCCGGACGCCGGCGCCGGCGCGCCGAGCCGCTCCCGCACCGTCCGCACCACGCCCGGCAGCACCTCGAGGAAGCGGTCCACGTCGCCCGCCTCCGTACCCGCCGGCAGCGAGACCCGGACGTTCCCCTCGGACAGCACGCCCATCGCCTCCAGCACGTGGCTGGGCGTCAGCGTGCTGGAGGTGCACGACGACCCGGAGGAGACCGAGAAGCCCTCCCGGTCCAGTTCGTGCAGCAGCGCCTCGCCGTCCACGTAGAGGCAGGAGAAGGTCACCACGTTCGGCAGCCGCACCTCGGGGTGGCCCACCACCTCGACGTCCGGGAGGAGTTCGGGCACCGCGGTGCGGATGCGGTCGACCAGGGCGGACAGCCGTGCCGCCTCCGCGTCCGCCGCGGCGCGCACCGCCCGCAGGGAGGCCGCCGCGGCGACGATCGCGGGGAGGTTCTCGAAGCCGGGCGCGCGCCCCGACTCCCGTTCGTCCGCGGGGTGCTGGGCGGCGAAGCGGGTGCCCTTGCGGACCGCCAGCAGGCCGACGCCGGACGGTCCGCCCCACTTGTGGGCGCTCGCGGTCAGCAGCGACCAGCCACCCGCCACCGCGCCCCAGCCCAGTGACTGGGCGGCGTCCACGAGCAGCGGCACCCCCGCCGCCCGGCACAGCTCGGCGACCCGGTCGACCGGCTGCACCGTGCCGACCTCGTGGTTGGCGGACTGCAGGCAGGCCAGCGCGGTGTCCTCGCGCAGCGCGGCGCCGAAGGCGCCGGCGTCGACCAGACCCGTGCGGTCCGTACCCACCTCCGTGACGTCGGCGTCCTCCACCGCGTGCAGCACGGAGGAGTGCTCGACGGCCGAGACGACGACGTGCCGGCCGACCCGGCGTCGGCCGGCGAGCGCCCCGGCCACCCCCGCGTGCACCGCACGAGTACCCGAAGGAGTGAAAACGAGTTCGTCCGGACGGCACCCGACGGCGTCGGCGGCGGCCTCCCGGGCGGCGTCGAGGAGCAGCCGCGCGCGGCGCCCCTCGCGGTAGAGCCGGGAGGGATCGGCCCACCCCTCGTCGAGCGCGGCGAGGAGTGCCTGCCGGGCGACGGGATGCAGTGGTGCGGCGGACGCGGCGTCGAAGTAGGGCACGTCCTGCACGCTACGCCCCGGTGTCCCACGCGGCGTCTGGGGACCAGTCAAAAGCCCCCGAAACGGGGCCCTCCGCAGGTGCGCGGCGGTGCCCGACACCCCTTCGGGGGCAGCCCCGGCGCGTTGGCACCCCTCCCCGCGCGCCCCAAAATCGAGTCCAGTAGGGTTTGGTCCGCATAAACATCCACACCACTGCCCGCGCCAGGGCGACCGACCAGCACAGGCCGGGCATCCGGACGCGTGGGCGAGACTCTCGGGAAGGCGCTACGTGAGTCCCTACGGCTCCGACCGCTCGTCGCGGCGCCCGATGCGGCGGATTCTGCCGCAGGCGCTGGCCGCGGGCCTGGTCCTTGCGACCGCCACCGGTTGCACATACGAGGACTTCCCCCGCCTCGGCATGCCCAGCCCCGTCACGGAGCAGGCACCGCGGATCCTGTCGCTCTGGCAGGGTTCCTGGGCCGCCGCGCTGGCGGTCGGCGTGCTCGTATGGGGCTTGATCCTCTGGAGCATCATCTTCCACCGGCGCAGCCGCACCAAGGTGGAGATCCCGCCCCAGATCCGCTACAACATGCCGATCGAGGCGCTCTTCACCACCGTCCCGCTGGTCATCATCTCGGTGCTCTTCTACTTCACCGCCCGGGACGAGTCCAAGCTCCTGGAGACCTCCGCGCGGCCCGACCACGTCGTCAACGTGGTCGGTTTCCAGTGGAGCTGGGCCTTCAACTACGTCGAGGACGTGGACGGCAACCCGTCGACCCCGGCGGCCGGCACGGTGCCCGCGGAGCTCTCCACGATCTCGGCGAAGAAGCTCGACGCGCCGGCGGGTGCCGACGGCGTCTACGACTTCGGCACGCCCGCCTCCAAGGACCAGGACACCGGTAACCCGGGCCCGACCCTGTGGCTCCCCAAGGGCGAGTCGGTCCGGTTCGTCCTCACCTCGCGTGACGTCATCCACTCCTTCTGGGTGGTTCCCTTCCTGATGAAGATGGACGTCATCCCCGGACACACCAACGTCTTCCAGGTGACCCCCAACAAGGAGGGCACCTTCGTGGGCAAGTGCGCCGAGCTGTGCGGTGTGGACCACTCCCGGATGCTCTTCAACGTCAAGGTCGTCTCCCCGGAGGCTTACAAGCAGCACCTCCAGGACCTGGCGAAGAAGGGCCAGACCGGTTACGTCCCGGCAGGCATTGCCACCACCGGCAACGCCAAGAACGCGGAGACCAAGACCCAGTGAGCATTCTCAACGAACCCCACGGTGCGGCCGCCGCGCACGACGACGCGTACGCGGACGAGATGCCGGTCCGTACGAAGCAGCCGGGCAACGTCATCGTCAAGTGGCTGACCACCACCGACCACAAGACGATCGGCACGCTCTACCTGGCGACGTCGTTCTTCTTCTTCCTCATCGGTGGCGTGATGGCGCTCGTCATGCGCGCCGAACTCGCCCGCCCGGGCACCCAGGTGGTGTCCAACGAGCAGTTCAACCAGCTCTTCACGATGCACGGCACCGTGATGCTGCTGATGTTCGCGACCCCGCTCTTCGCCGGCTTCGCGAACTGGATCATGCCGCTGCAGATCGGCGCCCCCGACGTCGCGTTCCCGCGGCTGAACATGTTCGCCTACTGGCTCTACCTGTTCGGCTCGCTGATCGCGGTCGCCGGCTTCCTCACCCCGAACGGCGCCGCCGACTTCGGCTGGTTCGCCTACTCCCCGCTGACCGACGCGGTCCGCTCGCCGGGCATCGGCAGCGACCTGTGGATCATGGGTCTGGCGTTCTCCGGCTTCGGCACGATCCTCGGCTCGGTCAACTTCATCACCACGATCATCTGCATGCGCGCCCCCGGCATGACGATGTTCCGGATGCCGATCTTCGTCTGGAACGTGCTGCTCACCGGTGTGCTGGTGCTCTTCGCTTTCCCGGTGCTGGCCGCCGCGCTGCTGGCCCTGGAGGCCGACCGGAAGTTCGGTGCGCACGTGTTCGACGCCGCCAACGGCGGCGCCTTGCTGTGGCAACACCTCTTCTGGTTCTTCGGGCACCCAGAGGTGTACATCATCGCGCTGCCGTTCTTCGGCATCATCAGTGAGGTCATCCCGGTCTTCTCCCGGAAGCCGATGTTCGGCTACGTCAGCCTCATCGCGGCGACGATCTCGATCGCCGGCCTCTCGGCGACGGTGTGGGCCCACCACATGTACGTCACCGGTGGAGTGCTGCTGCCGTTCTTCTCCTTCATGACCTTCCTGATCGCGGTACCGACCGGTGTGAAGTTCTTCAACTGGATCGGCACCATGTGGAAGGGCTCACTGAGCTTCGAGACACCCATGCTCTGGGCCATCGGCTTCCTGATCACCTTCACCTTCGGTGGTCTGACCGGTGTCATCCTGGCCTCGCCGCCACTGGACTTCCACGTCTCCGACTCGTACTTCGTGGTGGCGCACTTCCACTACGTCGTCTTCGGCACGGTCGTCTTCGCGATGTTCTCCGGCTTCCACTTCTGGTGGCCGAAGTTCACCGGCAAGATGCTCGACGAGCGCCTGGGCAAGATCACCTTCTGGACGCTGTTCATCGGCTTCCACGGCACCTTCCTCGTCCAGCACTGGCTGGGTGCCGAGGGCATGCCCCGCCGCTACGCGGACTACCTGGCCGCCGACGGCTTCACCACGCTGAACACCATCTCGACGATCAGCTCCTTCCTGCTGGGCCTGTCGGTCCTGCCGTTCGTCTACAACGTGTGGAAGACGGCGAAGTACGGCAAGCCGGTCGAGGTGGACGACCCGTGGGGCTACGGCCGCTCGCTGGAGTGGGCGACCTCCTGCCCGCCGCCGCGGCACAACTTCCTCACGCTGCCCCGCATCCGGTCCGAATCCCCGGCCTTCGACCTCCACCACCCGGAGATGGCCGCTCTGGACCAGCTGGAGAACGTCGGCGCGGCTCCGGCCGTCTCCGGCGGCGATGAGAAGGAGAGCGGCAAGTGAAGTTCCAGGGCAAGCTGTTCCTGTGGCTGTCCGTCTTCTTCCTGGGCATGGCCGTCGTCTACGGCCTGTGGTCCAAGGAGCCGGTCGGCACCACGGCGCTCTTCCTCTCCTTCGGCCTCGCCGTGATGGTCGGTTTCTACCTGGCCTTCACCGCCCGGCGCGCCGACACCGGCGCCCAGGACCGTGAGGATGCGGACGTCGCGGACGACTCCGGCGAACTGGGCTTCTTCAGCCCGCACAGCTGGCAGCCGCTGCTGCTGGCCTTCGGTGGAGCCACCGCCTTCCTGGGCATCATCTTCGGCTGGTGGCTGATCTACTTCGGCGCGCCCTTCATCCTCGTCGGCCTGTGGGGCTGGGTCTTCGAGTACTACCGGGGTGAGAACCGCACCCAGTGAGCGCCCGGCGCCCACGCACCGCACGGCGATGGCCCGGACCCCGATGGGGGGGTCCGGGCCATCGCCCGTTCGTACGCGCTCGGCGAGCGCCGGAGATCATCTCTGCTTAGCGTGGTGACCATGGGTCACTTTTCTCCGCGCCGCATGGCGACCGCGATCGCTGCAGTGACACTCTCCGCGCCGCTGGCCTCCTGTTCGGGCGGCGGCGATCCCCTCGCCACCGCCCCCTACGACGCCGCCGGCCAGGTCGTGTGGACCGGGGGAATCACCGGGTCGAAGAAGGCCGACCCCAAGAAGCCGCTGGAAATCACCGTCAAGGGTGAAGGCAACCGCATCACCGACGTGACGGCCACCGACGGTTCGGGACGCTACGTGAGCGGCCGCCTGTCCGCGGACGGCAAGCGCTGGCGCAGCACCTCGAAGCTCTCCTCCGCGGCGCACTACGTCGTCCAGGTGACCACCGAGGACGCGAAGGGCCACCAGGGACGCAAGACGCTCGCCGTGGACACCACGGGCACCAAGCGCCATCTGAAGGTCACCTTCGGCCCGGAGAGCGGCACCTACGGCGTCGGGCAGCCCATCACCGCCGAGCTCAGCTCCCCCGTGAAGGACGCCCTCGGCCGGAGCGTCGTCGAGCGCAACCTGCACGTCAACGCCTCCCCGGCGGCCGACGAGGGCGCCTGGTACTGGGTCGACGACAAGACCCTGCACTACCGCCCCCGTACCTACTGGCCCGCGCACGCCCGCATCGACGTGCGCAGCACCCTGGACAACGTGCACATCAAGGGCTCGCTCTACGGGGGTGACGTCAAGCCGCTGACGCTGCGCACCGGCGACCGCATCGAGGCCGTCACCGACGCCGCGACGCACTCCATGACCTTCAAGCGCAACGGCAAGCTCGTCCGCACCATCCCGGTGACCACCGGCAAGCCGGGGTTCTCCACCCGCAACGGCATCAAGGTGGTGCTGGGTCAGGAGGCCAACGTACGGATGCGCAGCGAGACCGTGGGGATCGCCTCGGGCAGTTCCGACTCCTACGACCTGCCCGTCCAGTGGGCCACCCGAGTGACCTGGAGCGGTGAGTACGTGCACGCGGCGCCCTGGTCGGTGGGCTCGCAGGGGATCGCCAACGTCAGCCACGGCTGCGTCGGCATGAGCACCGAGAACGCCCACTGGTTCTTCGACAACGTGCGGCGCGGCGACCTCGTCTCGGTCGTCCACAGCCTGGGTGAGGACATGCCCGCCTTCAGCAACGGCTTCGGCGACTGGAACCTGTCCTGGAGCGAGTGGCGCAAGGGCAGTGCGACGGGAACGCGCAAGGGCGCCGACCCGGCCGTCGCCGACCGTACCGACGCCCCTGAGGCCCGTCTTCAGCCCGAGATGTGACGCTACGCGTCGACGGCCAGCCGCTGCCTCAGCAGCCCCGCCAGGGCCTCGTTCAGCGCGACCGGGTCGACCGGGTGGCTCACCGCCGCGTCGGCCCGGCTCCAGCTGGCCAGCCAGGCGTCCTGGGGGCGCCCGATGAGCACCAGCACCGGCGGGCAGCGGAAGATCTCGTCCTTCACCTGGCGGCACACTCCCATGCCGCCGGCCGGGACGGCCTCGCCGTCGAACACGCACGCGTCGATGCCGCCGTTCTCCAGCGCGCTGAGGACCGCCGGGAGGGTCGCGCACTCCATGTACTCCACCGGCGGCAGGTCGCTCGCAGGGCGGCGGCCGACGGCCAGACGGACCTGTTCCCGGGTGTTCCTGTTGTCGCTGTAGACCAGCACCGTCGCGGTCGTCTGCATCCGTGCCTCCTCGCCCTCGTGGAGTCGCCTGCCTGTGGCCGAACCTTACTCCCGGGCAGGGTGCTTCGAGGAGGGTTAGCTCCTTCGGGCGACGCCTTTCCCTACCTCAAGGGCCTTGACACACCGAATGGCACCCCCCGGAGTGAGCGCGAGATAAGCGACCGACATAATGTCGGTCGTGGCGACAGCAACAGCAGTAGAAACCGGGCACGCGCACCCGTCGGTCAACCGGCCGAACCTCACCAGCGTCGGAACCATCATCTGGCTGAGTTCCGAGCTGATGTTCTTCGCGGCCCTCTTCGCGATGTACTTCACCCTTCGCTCGGTGACGGGTGCCGAGTACTGGAAGGCGCACGCCGACGTCCTGGACATCCCGTTCTCGGCGACGAACACCACGATCCTCGTGCTCTCCTCCTTCACCTGCCAGATGGGTGTCTTCGCCGCCGAGCGCGGCGACGTGAAGAAGCTGCGCGCGTGGTTCATCGTGACGTTCATCATGGGCGCGATCTTCGTCGGCGGTCAGATCTTCGAGTACACCAACCTGGTCAAGGAGGACGGCCTCTCGCTCTCCTCCGACCCGTACGGTTCGGTGTTCTACCTGACCACCGGATTCCACGGTCTGCACGTGACGGGTGGTCTCATCGCCTTCCTGCTGGTCCTCGGACGGACCTACGCGGCACGGCGGTTCACCCACGAGCAGGCCACCGCGGCCATCGTCGTGTCCTACTACTGGCACTTCGTCGATGTCGTCTGGATCGGCCTCTTCGCCACGATCTACCTGATCAAGTAGTCGGGGCCCCGCGCGAGTTGCGCACACGGTCAACGACATCCAGAACCATCGACGCAAGAGATCCTGACACCGGGGTAATCCGTGAAAAAGCTCTCCGCACGACGGCGCCACCCGCTGGCGGCGCTCGTCGTCCTACTTGTCGCGCTCACGGCCATCGGGGGGCTGTACGCCGCGCTCGCGCCGGCGCCCAAGGCGCAGGCCGACGACAGCTCTCAGTCCCTCGCCATCGAAGAGGGCAAGAAGCTGTTCGCCGTCGGCTGCTCCAGCTGCCACGGTACGTCGGGGCAGGGCGGCAGTGACGGCCCCAGCCTCGTCGGCGTCGGCTCCGCGGCCGTGGACTTCCAGGTCGGCACCGGTCGCATGCCGGCCCAGCAGCCCGGCGCCCAGGTGCCGCGCAAGAAGGTCATCTACGACCAGAAGCAGATCGACCAGCTCGCGGCGTACATCGCCTCGCTGGGCCCCGGTCCGGTCACGCCCACCGAGGAGCAGTACGACCCGGCCGGCGCCGACGCCGCGCGCGGCGGGGAGCTCTTCCGCACCAACTGCGCCCAGTGCCACAACTACCAGGGCAAGGGCGGAGCGCTGACGCACGGCAAGTACGCGCCCACGCTGGAAGGCGTGAGCGACAAGCACCTGTACGAGGCCATGCTGACCGGCCCGCAGAACATGCCGTCCTTCCCCGACACGACGATGCCGGAGGAGAACAAGCGGGAGATCATCGCTTACCTCGACGCCGTCAACGGCGAGGGCGCGCCGAGCCCCGGCGGCATGTCGCTGGGCAGCCTCGGCCCGGTCACCGAGGGTCTCTTCGGCTGGATCTTCGGCCTCGGGGCCCTGATCGCCTGCGCCATTTGGCTCGCGGCCCACACCACCAAGGCGAAGAAGTCATGAGTCAGGACATGTCACAAGAGAACCTGCCGGACAGGCCGGCACACCAGGGCGGCGGCCAGCTCGCGACCGCGGAGAACCCGTTCGCGGACCCGGGCTTCCCGGCTCACCTGCCGCGCCGCCAGGACATCGACGAGAAGGCCGCGAGGTCCTCCGAGCGCACGGTGGCCTTCCTGTTCACCGTGTCGATGCTCGCCACACTGGCCTTCATCGCCAGCTTCGTGGTCATCCCGATCGACAAGATCGTCTACATCTGGCCGCTGGGTCACATCAGCGCGCTGAACTTCGCGCTGGGCATGACCCTCGGCGTCTCGCTCTTCGCTATCGGCGCCGGCGCGGTCCACTGGGCCCGCACGCTGATGTCGGACGTCGAGGTCGCCGACGACCGCCACCCGATCGAGGCGAGCCCCGAGGTCAGCGCCAAGGTCAAGGCCGACTTCGCCACCGGGGCCGGGGAGAGCCAGATCGGCCGCCGCAAGCTGATCCGCAACACCATGCTCGGCGCGCTGACCCTGGTGCCGCTCTCCGGTGTGTTCCTGCTGCGCGACCTCGGCCCGCTGCCGGAGGACAAGCTCCGCCACACGCTGTGGTCCAAGGGCAGGCTGCTGATCAACCAGAACACCAACAAGCCGCTGCGTCCCGAGGACGTCGCCGTCGGCTCGCTCACCTTCGCCGTGCCCGAGGGCCTGGAGGAGGAGCAGCACGACTACCAGGCGCAGCTCGCCAAGGCGGCCCTGATGATCGTCCGCATCCAGCCGGACGACATCAAGGACAAGAAGTCCCGCGAGTGGGCGCACCAGGGCATCCTGGCGTTCTCCAAGATCTGCACCCACGTCGGCTGCCCGATCAGCCTCTACGAGCAGCAGACGCACCACGTGCTCTGCCCGTGCCACCAGTCGACGTTCGACCTTTCCGACGGTGCCCGGGTGATCTTCGGTCCCGCCGGTCACGCCCTGCCGCAGCTGCACATCAGCGTGAACGGTGAGGGTTACCTCGAGGCACTGGGCGACTTCGAAGAGCCCGTGGGCCCTGCGTTTTGGGAGCGTGGATGAGCACCAACACGAGCGCGAGCGCGAAGCAGCGCGGAAAGGCGCCCGCCGGCGAACGTGTCGCCGACTGGGCCGACGGCCGGCTGGGCATCTACAGCCTGGGCAAGGCCAACCTGCGGAAGATCTTCCCGGACCACTGGTCCTTCATGCTGGGCGAGATCGCCCTCTACAGCTTCATCATCATCATCCTGACCGGTGTCTACCTGACGCTGTTCTTCCACCCGGCGATGAACGAGGTCGTCTACGACGGCTCCTACGCGCCGCTGCAGGGCATCACGATGTCCGATGCGTACGCGTCGACCCTGCACATCAGCTTCGACGTGCGCGGCGGTCTGCTCGTCCGCCAGATCCACCACTGGGCGGCCATCGTCTTCGTGGCCGCGATGCTCGTGCACATGATGCGCATCTTCTTCACCGGTGCGTTCCGCAAGCCGCGCGAGGTCAACTGGGTCTTCGGCTTCCTGCTGCTGTTCCTCGGCATGTTCGACGGCTTCATGGGCTACTCGCTGCCGGACGACCTGCTGTCGGGCACCGGTATCCGCTTCATGGAAGGCGCCGTGCTGTCCGTGCCGATCGTCGGCACGTACCTCTCGTTCTTCCTCTTCGGCGGCGAGTTCCCCGGCACCGACATCGTGCCGCGGTTCTACACGATCCACGTGCTGCTGATCCCCGGCATCATGGCGGGCCTGCTGGTGGCCCACCTGATCCTGATCGTCTACCACAAGCACACGCAGTTCCCCGGCCCCGGCAAGTCGGAGAAGAACGTCGTGGGCATGCCGTTCTTCCCGGTCTACACGGCCAAGGCGGGCGGCTTCTTCTTCATCGTCTTCGGTGTCATCGCGGCCATGTCCGCGCTGGTCTCCGTGAACCCGGTGTGGGCGTACGGCCCCTACCGTCCGGACCAGGTGTCGACCGACGCCCAGCCCGACTGGTACATGGGCTTCTCCGAGGGCCTGATCCGCATCATGCCGGGCTGGGAGATCAACTTCGCGGGCCACACGCTCGTCCTGGGCGTGTTCATCCCGCTGGTGATCTTCCCGCTGGTCCTGGGCTTCATGGGCGTCTACCCGTTCCTGGAATCCTGGGTCACCGGTGACAAGCGCGAGCACCACCTGCTCGACCGGCCGCGCAACCGGCCCGTCCGCACGGGCATCGGCGCCGCCTGGATCAGCCTCTACCTGATCCTGCTCGTCGGCGGTGGCAACGACCTCTTCGCCACCCGCTTCCATCTGTCGATCAACGCGATCACCTGGGTGGTCCGGATCTCGTTCTTCGTGCTGCCGGTGCTGGTCTTCGTCGTCACCAAGCGGATCTGCCTGGGTCTGCAGCGACGCGACCGCGACAAGGTGCTGCACGGTCGCGAGACCGGCATCATCAAGCGGCTCCCGCACGGTGAGTTCATCGAGATCCACGAGCCGCTGGAGCAGGGCTCGCTGTTCAAGCTCACCCAGCACGAGCAGCCCAAGCCGCTCGAGGTCGGCCCCGAGGTCGACGAGAACGGCGTGGAGAAGAAGGTCGGCCCCACGGCGAAGCTGCGCGCGAAGCTGTCCCGCGGCTACTACGGCGAGGGGACGCAGATCGACAAGCCCACGGTCGAGGAGTACGAGGAGATCACGAGCGGCCACGGTCACCACTGATCACTGAAGCTGTGCCACCGGGCAGGGTCCCGTCCATCCGATGGACGGGGCCCTTTCCCGTTCCCCGGCGCCGATAGGCTGGAGCCGAAGGATTCCCGTCGCACGTCAGACCCCATGGAGTGTGGACCATGAGCGTTGTGAACCCCGCCGGAGGCGCATCAATGGCGGGCGGCTCCTGGCCCGACGTCCTGGGTGCGCTGCTGAACGGCAAGGACCTGACCGCCGCGGAGGCGGCGTGGGCGATGGACCGGATCATGAGCGGTGAGGCCTCGGACGCCCAGGTCGCCGGCTTCATGGTGGCGCTGCGGGCCAAGGGGGAGACTGTCGAGGAGGTCACCGGCCTCGTCGAGTCGATGTACGCGCACGCGGAGCCGCTGCACATCCCCGGCCCCGCCGTGGACATCGTCGGCACCGGCGGCGACCGGGCCAAGACGGTGAACATCTCGACGATGTCCGCCATCGTCATCGCCGGCACGGGGGCCAAGGTCGTCAAGCACGGCAACCGCGCCGCCAGCAGCGCCAGCGGCGCCTCCGACGTCCTGGAGAAGCTCGGCATCAACCTCGACCTGCCCGCCGACCGGGTGGCGAAGGTCGCCGAGGACACCGGGATCACCTTCTGCTTCGCGGCGAAGTTCCACCCCGCGATGCGGTTCGCCGCCCCGGCCCGCCGCGACCTGGGCATCCCCACCTCGTTCAACATCCTCGGCCCGCTGACCAACCCGGCACGCGTGGGCGCCTCCGCCGTGGGGTGCTTCGACACCCGGATGGCCGGGCTGATCGCCGGCGTGCTGGCCCGCCGCGGCTCCTCCGCGCTGGTGTTCCGGGGCGACGACGGGCTGGACGAGCTCACCGTCACGTCCACCTCCCAGGTGTGGGTGGTGCGGGACGGGAAGGTCGAGCAGGAGTCCTTCGACCCGCGCGACGTCGGCATCGAACTGGTGCCGATCGAGGCGCTGCGGGGCGCGGACGCGGCGTACAACGCCGACGTCGCCCGGCGGCTGCTGGCCGGAGAGACGGGCCCGGTCCGCGACGCGGTGCTGCTCAACTCGGCGGCCGCGCTGGTGGCGCTGGAGGGTGCGGGCGGCTCGCTGACCGACCGGATCGCGGCCGGGATCGCCCGGGCGGCCGAGTCGGTCGACTCGGGTGCGGCCGCGCGGACGCTGGAGCGGTGGGCCGCGGCCACGCAGGCGTAGTCGCGGGAACGACCGTGGAGGGCCGGGGCCGTTGCCCCGGCCCTCCGTGCTGTCCGCCCGCGGGCGGACCGTCCGGGATGCGGACCGCGGCTTGCGGCGCCCCGCCCGTGTGGCATGATGCTGCGCAGGTCACGAGTGACAGCGACACGGCCCCGGCCCGCTGTCCGGCAACCCTCCTTCCGTGGCGGGGTGCCCCGGGTGATGACCAGGCCGCAGGCAGCGAGGTCTGCGGCAAGCGCGGTCAGAGGAGTTCCTCCATGAGCAAGCGAATGCGCTAGGGCCTTTCGGGCCCCCAGCCGTCCTACCCCTCCCCGGGCCTTCGCCCGTCGTGCCGAGGGCTGTTCCGTCATCACTGACGTCCCGTCACTCCCGCATGCTCCCAGGAGAGTTCGCCATGTCGCTGCGCCCTGCCCTGCCCTCGTCCGTCCACACCGCGCTGCCCGTGCTCGGGCGCGACGTCCTCGTGCCGCTCGTGACCGGGGGCGAGGTCGGCTACGCCGCCCTCGACTACGCGGCCAGCGCGCCCGCCCTGCAGCGGGTCTGGGACGACGTGGCGGCCTACGCGCCGTACTACGGCAGCGTCCACCGGGGGGCCGGCTACCTCTCGCAGCTGTCGACGGACCTGTTCGAGCAGAGCCGGGCCACGGTCGCGGAGTTCCTCGGCTGCCGCCCCGACGACCAGGTGGTCTTCACCCGTTCGACCACCGACTCGCTGAACCTGCTGGCCGCCGCCGTACCGGCCGGAACGAGCGTCTTCGTCTTCGAGACCGAGCACCACGCGTCCCTGCTTCCGTGGCGGAACGCCGACGTGACCTACCTGGGCGCCCCCCGCACCCCGGGGGAGGCCGTGGCGACGCTGGAGCGGGCACTGGCCGCCCGGGAGCCGTACGGACCGGCGCTGGTCTGCGTGACCGGGGCGTCCAACGTGACCGGCGAGCTGTGGCCGGTGCGGGAGCTGGCCGCGGCGGCCCACGCGCACGGTGCCCGGATCGTGCTGGACGCGGCGCAGCTGGCCCCGCACCACCCGGTGGACATCGCCGAACTCGACGTGGACTGGGTGGCCTTCTCCGGGCACAAGCTGTACGCGCCGTTCGGCTCCGGTGTGCTCGCCGGCCGCGCCGACTGGCTGTGTGCGGCCGAGCCCTACCTGGCCGGGGGCGGCGCCTCGCGGCGGGTGGCCCGGCGCGCGGACGGCGGCGTGGACGTCGACTGGCACACCACGGCCGCCCGGCACGAGGCCGGCTCGCCCAACGTCATCGGCGCCTACGCGATCGCCTCGGCCTGCCGCGTGCTGACAGAGGCCGGGTTCGACCGGCTGGTCGAGCGCGAGCAGGCGCTGGTGGCACGGGTGCGGGCCGGACTGACCGAGGTGCCCGAGGTGAAGGTGCTGTCGCTGTTCGGCGACGACGCCCCCCGGGTCGGCGTCATCTCCTTCGTCGTCGAGGGCTGGAACAGCTCCCACTTCGCGGCGGCGCTCTCCGCCGAGTACGGGATCGGCGTCCGCGACGGCCTCTTCTGCGCGCACCCCCTGGTGCGCACCCTGCTCGGCGGCGCCGACCAGGAGCCGGGTGAGTGCGGTGCCCCCGACGCCGCCCCCGGCGAGCTCGCCGGGCCTTCGGCCGGGGGTGCCCCCACGCTCAACGCCATCCGCGTCTCGTTCGGCGCGGGCACCCCGGACGAGCACGTGGAGCGCTTCGTCGCCGCGGTGCGGGAGCTCGTGGCGGACGGTGCCAAGTGGCGCTACCGCACCGAGGACGGCCGCTGCGTCCCGGACCGGGACCAGGCCTGAGCGGCCCGGCCCGGCCTGGCCCCGCAGCGCCGCGCCGGGCGGACGGGCTACGCGTCCAGGCCGATGGCGAAGGCCGTCTCCAGGTCGTGCTGGGAGTAGGTGCGGAAGGCCACGTGCGTGTCCGTGGCCTCGACACCGGGGATCTTGCTGATCCGGCCGGGGATGACGTCCGCGAGCTCGTCGTGCCGGGCCACCCGCACCATGGCGACCAGGTCGTACGTCCCCGTGACGGAGTAGACCTCGCTGACGCTGTCGAGCGCGGCGATGGACTCCGCGATCTCGGGGATACGGTCGACGCTGGTCTTGATGAGCACGATCGCGGTGATCACGGCTGTAGGTCTCCTTGGGTCGCCCTGGCTGCGGGCTCAAGCTTAGGCGTTGCGCGATAGCACACCCACGCGCACAGGAAGCCGAAGACGAAGCCCGTGATGTGGGCGAGGTAGGCCACCCCGGGACCGGTCTGCTGGATCTCGCCGGCGAGCCACTGGAGGACGAACCAGAAGATCAGCACCATCCAGGCCGGGAAGCGCAGCGGCAGGAAGAAGAGGAAGGGGAAGACACTGGTGACCCGGGCCTTGGGGTAGAGGTAGAGGTACGCGCCGAGCACCCCGGAGATCGCGCCGGACGCGCCGACCAGGGTCTGGGTGGAGGAGGCGTGTCCCAGCGCGTAGCCGTACGTCGCCAGGTAGCCCGAGACGACGTAGAAGAGCAGGAACCGGAAGCGGCCCATGCGGTTCTCGACGTTGTCGCCGAAGACCCAGAGGAACAGCATGTTGCCGAGCAGGTGGACCCAACTGCCGTGGACGAACAGTGCGGTGAGCACCGACACGAACGGCGAGGTGGCGAAGGACCCCAGCGGCGGGCAGTCCGCCGGCATCGGCACCTGCGCCAGGGGGATCCGGCCGTGCCAGAGCTCGGCGGGGATGACACCCCAGCGGGCGAAGTACGTCGCCTGGGCGCACACCTGATCGTGGCCCATGCCGTACATGTAGTTGAGCCCGGAGGACGGGCTGATGAGGAAGAGCAACGCGCACAGCCCGATCAGGGCGTACGTGACCACGGGTGTGCGGTGGACGGGGTTCTTGTCGTACACCGGGATGACCATGGACCGATCATGACGGAACGGGCGTAACGGTCGTGGGGTGCCTCGCCGCAGCGCGGGGGACCACCGAGGCCGTAGGGTGACCGGAACGCATCCGCGCGACCGAGGAGACGACCGATGCCGGTGCCCCTGCCGACCGCCACGACCCGCTGGCGTTGCTCCCTGTGCGGCAATCTGACCCGGTTCGACGTCACCCGCTCCAGCAAGGTCGTCGAGTACGTCCACCTGGACCTGGCGGGCGAGCCCACGGTCGAGGAGCGCGAGGTGCTCAGCGAGTCCGTGGAGTCGGTGCGCTGCCGCTGGTGCAACGCCGTGGACCAGGTCGAGCTGGTCGACCGCCCCGGTGCGGCGGCGGCGACGCAGGCCTGAGCGCCGCCGGGGACAATAGAAGAATGCGGCGCGGCCAGAGAGGTTGAAGGAGGCCGGGGAGGCGCCCACGGACTGGACGGGAGTGACGGGTGGACGGGACCGGCGGTAACCCGGGCCGCGGCGACGAAGCGGCCGCGCCCGAGGCTACGGCTGCGCCGGAGGAGTCCGTCCACGGCGAGGCGCTGGACCGACCGCTGCCCGAGGGCGTACGGCACCGCGTGGTCGCCCTGGCGGCGGAGGCGTTCGGCGGGCTGACCCCGGGCGAGCTTCCCGCGGTGCTGCGCCCGTACGCCCGGTTCACCCCGAGCCGTCGCGCCAAGTTCGCCGCCACCGCGCTCGCCACGGCCCTGGAGGGCGACCCGTCCTTCCGGCAGCGGGTGGGCGCACGGCTGCGCGAGTCCGAGCCCGACCTGTGCGATGCGCTGGACGCCGGCACCCCGCCCCCCGCGGTCGACCCGCTGGACGTGGCGGCCGCCGCGTACCTGCTGCGTCCCGCGGGCTGGGCCAAGCTGGTGGCCGCCGCGGGCGAGGAGGCGCAGCGGGTCAGCGCCGAACGGGCGGGCGAGGAAACGCAGCGCGAGCTGCGGCAGCTGAAGGTGGAACTGGACGAGGCCCGCGCGCAGGCGCGTACCGAGGGCATGCGGGTCCGCACCGAGCTGGAGGCGGCCCGCAAGGAGGCCGAGTCGCTGCAGCGCAAGCTGCGCAGCGCGGCGAGCGACGTGAAGCGGGCCGAGGCGGCGCTGCGCAAGGTCGAGGCCGAACTGGACGAGACCCGCGCGGCCGCGGCCGCGGAGAAGACGTCGGCCGACGGCGAGGCCCGCCGGCTGCGGGCCCGGCTCGCGGAGGCCGAGCAGGCCGTGGAGGCGTCCCGCCGGGCGGCCCGGGAGGGCCGCAGCACCGAGGACATGCGGCTGCGCCTGCTGCTGGACACCGTGCTCGACGCCGCCTCGGGACTGCGCCGGGAGCTCGCGCTGCCGCCGCGCGACACCCTGGGCGCCCGGCCCGCGGACACCGTCGACGCGGTCACGCCGGGGGCGATCAGCCCCAAGGACATCGCGCGGCGCGCCCTGTCCGAGGACGACCCGGCGCTGCTGGACCAGCTGCTGGCGCTGCCCCAGTCCCATCTGGTGGTCGACGGCTACAACGTGACCAAGACCGGCTATCCGGCGCTGCCGTTGGAGAAGCAGCGGCTGCGGCTGCTGGGCGGCCTGGCCGTGCTGGCGGCGCAGAGCGGTTCCGAGGTCACCTGCGTCTTCGACGGTGCCGATCTGGACGCCCCGGTGCTGCTGGCACCGCCGCGCGGGGTCCGGGTGCTGTTCAGCAAGGCCGGTGAGACGGCGGACGAGTTGATCCGGCGTCTGGTTCGGGCGGAACCTCCCGGTCGTCCGATTGTGGTGGTTTCTTCCGATCGCGAAGTTGCTGACGGTGTGGCCCGTGTCGGCGCCCGCCCGGTCGCATCCACCTTGCTGCTGAAGCGACTTGCCCGGGTGTGACCTGGAGCACACCGTGGGGCGTGTGGGGCGCTTTTCGGGGACGCAGCGTCAACTCGTCATCACTGCACGTGCGATGTATGTAAAGAAAACGCTGCCGAGCGACTTTTTTTCTTCAGGGATTTGATCCGATCACAAGATGGTCACTAGGGTCGTGCCTCGAACCTCTGCCCAGTCGATCATCCAGTCCGGATGGCGGCGGAGGTCCCGCCGATCTGAAGTGCCGTGCGTACGACGGGGGACGCCGACGCTTGGAGCCGGGGAACGTGGTTCCCGATGCATGCGGCAGGCGGCTGGAGGAAGAAGGAGCTCGCCCGAGTGGCGTCCCACCGTCGTCCCAAGCAGGCCAGTCGCACACGTGTCACCGTGCTCACCGCGACCGCCGCCGCAGCCGTCGCCCTGTCCGCGCAGGCCGCCCAGGCCGCGCCGGCCAAGCCGTCCGTCAAGAGCGTCAAGGCCAAGGTCGACGGTCTCTACGAGCAGGCCGAGCAGGCGACCGAGAAGTTCAACGGCGCCAAGGAGAAGCAGCAGAAGCTGCAGAAGCAGGTCGAGGACCTGCAGGACGAGGTGGCCCGCGAGCAGTCGGAGCTCAACGACCTCCAGGACGACCTCGGCACCCTGGCCAGCGCCCAGTACCGCAGCGGCGGCATCGACCCGACGCTCCAGCTCTTCCTCTCCGCCGACCCGGACACCTACCTCGACAAGGCGTCCACCCTCGACCAGCTGAGCACCAAGCAGGCCGAGGCGCTCCAGCAGATCGCGGAGAAGAAGCGCACCCTCAACCAGCAGAAGGCGGAGGCCGCGAGCAAGCTCAACGAGCTCGACGAGACCCGCACCGAGCTGGGCAAGAAGAAGAAGGAAGTCCAGGCGAAGCTCGCCGAGGCGCAGAAGCTCCTCAACTCGCTGACCGCCTCCCAGCGCGCTTCCCTCGCCGCCGCCGACGCCCGCGCCAACCGCTCCAACGAGCGCGTCGACCTGGGCAACGTCGCGCCGGCCTCCTCGCTCGCCGCCGCCGCCCTCTCGGCCGCCCAGAGCAAGATCGGTTCGCCGTACGTCTACGGCGCCACCGGCCCGAGCTCCTTCGACTGCTCCGGCCTCACCTCCTGGGCCTACGCCCAGGCCGGCGCCTCGATACCGCGCACCTCCCAGTCCCAGGCCAACGCGGGCACGCGGCTGTCGATGAGCCAGCTCGCGCCCGGCGACCTCGTCATCTTCTACGGCGACCAGCACCACGTGGCCCTGTACGCGGGCAACGGCATGGTCCTGCACGCGCCGCGCACCGGCACGGTCGTGCGCTACGAGTCCATCAACAACATGCCGTTCCAGTTCGGCGTCCGGATCTGACCGGCAGCGCCGACGCCCGTTGAACCTATCGGGTGATCTCGTACGGTGACGGTCCGGCGGTGACCTGCGCAAGCGGAGTCCCGCCCGGCCGCCCGGCGGTACCCGGTCTTTGAACTCCCCGTGTCCGGCTGACTACTGTCAGCCGACGTGCCATCTCATCGACGCATCCCGCAGCCCGGCCGGGCCCCGCGTACCTCCAGGGCCACGGTCCTGACGGCGGCGGCCACGGCCGCCGCCGCGATGGCGGGCGCGGCCGGCACCGCGCAGACGGCCGCCGCCGACCCGGCGGACACCTCCGTCGATGTCGCGGCCCGCATCGACCACCTCTACACCCAGGCCGAACGGGCCACCGAGCAGTTCAACGCCGCCCGTGAGAACACCCAGCGGCTCCGGCGCGAGGTGGAGGTGCTCCAGGACCGGGCCGCGCGCGGCCAGGAGCGGGTCAACCGGCTCCGCGACGACCTCGGCACGTTCGCCGGGGCCCAGTACCGCGGCGGGGGAGTGGACCCCACCCTCGCCCTGCTGCTCTCTCCCGACCCCGCGACCTACCTCGACCGGGCCGCCACCCTCGACCGGATCAGCAGCCGTGGCGACGCGCGGCTGGGCGAACTCCGGTCCGCCCAGCGGTTCCTGGACCAGGAACGCTCCCGGGCCACCGAACGGCTCGACGAGCTCGAGCGGGCCCGCACCAGCCTCACGGCCCGCAAGAAGGCCGTGCAGCGCAAGCTGATGGCGGCCGCCCGCCTGGTCAACTCCCTCTCCCCGGAGGATCGGGCCCGGCTCGCCCGCCGCCTGGAGGCCCGTGCCTCCCGTTCCGGTCGCACGGTCGACATCCCCGACCTCGGCCCCCTGTCCGTACGCGCCGCGACGGCCGTCGCCGCCGCGCGCTCCGCCGTCGGCGCCCCCTACGTGTGGGGTGCCACCGGCCCCGGCTCCTTCGACTGCTCCGGCCTGATGGTCTGGGCGTACCGCCAGGCCGGCGTGGGCCTGCCCCGTACCTCCCAGGCCCAGCTGCACGCCGGGCGGCACGTGCCGCTCGGCCAGGCCCGCCCCGGCGACCTGGTCATCTACCGCGGCGACGCCAGTCACGTCGCCATGTACGTCGGCGACGGCCAGGTCATCCACGCCCCCTACCCCGGCGCCCGGGTCCGCTACGACCCCGTCGCCATGCTGCCGATCTCGGCGGTGACCCGGCCCGCGTGACCGCCCCCGCCGGGACCGTACGATCGGCGGCGTGGCCCTCTTCCGCTCGCCGACCCGCGCCGTGGCCGCCGCGCTGTGCTGCGCGGCGGTGCTGCTCGCGGGCTGCGGACCCGCGGGCGACGGGGCGGCGGAGCACGGGGGGCCCGGGGACCCGGTCGTCCGGCAGCTGCTGGAGCGGCGGGCCGACGCGGTCCTGGGGCACGACGAGAAGGCGTACCTGGCCGATGTGACGCCCGCCCGGCACGCCGCCGAGCGCCAGGTCTTCCGCAACCTGGAGGAGCTCCCGCTCGCCTCCTGGTCGTACCGGCTGGTCTCCACCGAGGGCGCGGACCCGGTGACCGCCCGCGTCCAGCTGCGCTACCGCCTGGGGGGCTACGACAGCACCCCGGTCACCACCGACGAGTCCCTGCTGCTGCGCGCGGACGGCGCCGGACGTTGGCGGGTGGCCGGCGACGGCGACCCCGGCGGCCTGCTGTGGGAACAGGGCCCGCTGCGCGTCGTCCGCGGCAGCCACAGCCTCGTCCTCGGCACCGGCGACCGGGCGGAACTGGCCGGGTACGCCGCCGACGCGGACCGGGCCGTCCCGCAGGTGCGGCGGGCCTGGGGCGGGCAGGGCTGGACCGGGCGGGTGGTGCTGGAAGTGCCGTCCTCGCTGCGGCGGATGGGACAGCTCCTGGACGCCCCGGCGGAGACGTACGCGGGCGTCGCGGCCGTCACCACCGGGGAGGTCGGCGGCAGCGGCACCGCGCCCGCCGGACGCGTCATCGTCAACCCCGAGGCCTTCGCCGGGCTGTCGGCCTTCGGCCGTCAGGTCGTGCTCACCCACGAGACCACCCACGTCGCCACGCGCGCCGTGACGACCTCCCGCACCCCGCTGTGGCTCTCCGAGGGCTTCGCCGACTGGGTCGCCTACCGGGACTCCGGCCGTACGGCGGCGAGCCTGGCACCCGAGCTGCGCCGGGACGTCACGGCCTCGGGGCCGCCCGGACACCTCCCCGCGGACGCCGACTTCGCGCCCGGCGCGCCCGCGCAGGCCCAGGCGTACGAGGGCGCCTGGCTGGCCTGCCGGTTCATCGCCGACACCTGGGGCGCCGATCGGCTGGTCGCGCTGTACCGTTCCCATGCGGATCTGCGCGGCACGCTCGGCATCGACGAGGACGCCCTCACCGAGCGCTGGCGGGCCTACGTCAAGGGGGAGTTGGGATGAGCGCCACGGACGGGGACTTCACGCCGGAGGAGACCGCCCGCGGCAGGGCGCTGCGCCGCGCGCAACTGCCCTTCCTGCTCGGCGGCCGCCTCGCCGGGCTCGCGCTGCTGCTCGTGCTGGGGCTGACCCCCGCGGGCGCCGCCCTCACCGGGCTGTTCGGCGACGCCTGGGCCCTGCGCGTGGCAGCCGGCGGCCTGCTGCTGGTGCTGCTCCAGCAGGCGGTCACCCTGCCGTTCTCCGCCCGGGTCCGCGTCGTCCGGCGCCGCTACGGGCTCGTCACCCAGGGCTGGGGCGGCTGGGCCGTCGACGTCCTGCGCGGGCTGCTCGTCTCCGTACCGCTCGTGCTGGCCGCGCTGTACGGCTACTACGGCCTCGGCTGGGCCTGGGCCGCCCTGGGCGCCGTCTGCGCGGCCGTGGTGCTGTCCTGGCTCGCCCCGGTCGTGCTGGAACCGCTCTTCAACCGCTTCCGGCCGATGGAGGGCGGGCCCCTGCGCGACGCGCTGCTGGCCCTGGCCGAGCGCGACGGGATCCCCGTGCGGGCGGTGCTCGTCGCCGACGCGTCCCGGCGGACGACCGCGCTCAACGCGTACGTCTCCGGCTTCGGCCGCACCCGGCGGATCGTCGCCTACGACACGCTGCTCGGCACGGCCCCTGCGGAGGAGGTCGAACTCGTCGTCGCCCACGAACTGGGCCACGTCAAGCACCGCGACGTGCCGCGCGGCACGCTGCTCGGCGCCGTCGGCGCGGGGGCGGGCGTCTGCGTGCTCTCCGCGGTCATGACCGCATCCTCCTACGGCACCGGTGACCCCCGCGGGCTGTTCCTGCTGGCCGCGGTGGCCGCGGTGCTGTCGGCGTGCGCCGGGCCGTTCGGCTGCGCCCTGAGCCGGCGGATCGAACGGCGGGCGGACGTGCACGCGCTGGAACTCACCAGAGACGCCGAGCGGTTCATCGCCATGCAGCGTCGCCTCACCGTCACCAACGTCTCCGACCCCGACCCCCCGCGCCTGCTGCACGTCCTCTTCGGCACGCACCCCACCCCCGTCCAGCGCATCGCCGCCGCCCGCGCGTTCGCCTCCGCCACGGGGTAGCGCCCGGCACGGCGCGTCGCGGGGCGACGCCGTCCCGGGGTGGCCGCCGTCGCCCACGTGGGGCTTCCGTGCGTGGCGTTCGCGGCGGGCGGCACCGGCCTGCCGGGCGGAGACGGCGTTGTTGCCTGGCCCGCGGGGCGGTTCCCGGGCAGGGACCGCACCCAGGCTGCGCGCGATAGCACGTCCCGTACGGCCCGCGCCGTCCCGGGCCCGCCCGTTCGGCCGGAGCGCACATGGGCGAGGCCTTCCGCACGCCTCCGGCCGCAGCCCCGGGGCGGTCGGAGGGCCCGACGCACCCTTCCCGCCACCCCGCCCCGGAAGATGCCGGCTGGACTCACCGGGAGCACGGGGCGTCGCCGGCCACGCGCCTGGCTCCGCCGGGCGGCAGCCGGGCGTACCCCGTCCCGTGCCCGTCCGGCGGGCATACCGTGCGTCCGGACGGCGTACGGCTCAGGCGGTGAGGTCCGCGAGGGCCTCCGTGAGCCATTCGCGCTCCGCGTGGCCCGTGGCGCGGGCGACGCGGAGCATGCCCTGGCGGAAGGGGTCGTCCGCCTCCTCGGCGCGCACCGGCCTGCCGCGGTCGTAGAAGAAGCTGGAGGGGGTCTCCAGGAACTCCAGCCGGCGCCGCAGCACCGCCGCCTGGGCCGTCGCGTCGGGCAGGTGCCTCAGGAAGGCCAGCACGGCGAAGAAGCGGGTGGAGTCGGTGATCTCGATCGGCTTGGGGTCGCGGAGCCGGGCGAGCAGCCGCGCGCGCCCGGTGTCGGTGAGCGACAGCACGCGGCGCGGTGCGGCGCCGACACCCGGCTCGGTGTGCTCGCTGACCAGTCCGGCGGAGGTGAGGCGGTTGATGGCCGGGTAGAGCGCGCCGTCGCTGACCGGGCGGACGTGGCCGTTGAGTGCGGCGATGCGCTCCTTGAGCTCGTAGCCGTGCAGGGATTCCTTGAACAGGAAGCCCAGGATCGTCAGCTCCAGCACCGTTCGCCACCTTTCTCGATCATGCGTTCGCACTTGCCCGTGTGGTGCCATGATGATACCTCTAAACGTGGTATCTCGAATCGAGGTACCAGAGGGAGGGGAACCCATGACGCACCGCGCCCGGCTGGTCGCACTGGCCGGCCCGGTCTACCTGGAACTGCTCGCGGGCGTCGTCGCCGGGATCATCGACGTGCTGTGGGTGGCGCGGCTCGGCGGCGGGGGAGCGGCCGTCGCGGCCGTGGCGGTGGCCACGAACACCGAGAACGTGCTGCTCGGGGTCGTGCTGATGGCCGCGCAGGGGACGACGGTGCTGGTCTCGCGGGCCGCCGGAGCGCGGGACCCGGCGGCGGTCAGGGCGGCGGTCCGCGGCGGCTGGGCGCTGTGCGCGCTGCTGACCCCGGCCGTGGCCGTCGGCGGTCTCCTGTGCCGGGAGCCGCTCGCGGCGCTGCTGCTCGGTGCCCACGGCGACCCGGCGGCGGTCCGCCTCGCGGCCGGGTACTTCGCGGTCTCGCTCCCCGGCACCGCGGTGTTCTACGCCCAGAACACCCTGGACGGGGTCTTCAAGGGCGCCGGCGACACCCGCACCCCGATGCGGCTCGCGCTGCTGGCGGGCGGGCTGATCCTGCTCCTCGACCCGTTCCTGATCCACGCCCTCGGGGTGCGGGGCGCCGCCGTGGCCACCGTCGCGGGCCGGGCCGTGGCCCTCGCCGCGGGGCTGGCGCTGCTGCGCCGGAACCCCCTGGTGCGGCAGGCCGCGCAGGTGCCGCCCGCCGAACCGGTGGCGGCCGCGCTGCGCCGTACCGCCGTGACCGGGGCGCCGATGGCGGCGGACTTCCTGGTCCGGATGGCCGGCACGCTGACCCTGGTGGTGATCGTGGCCCGGCTGGGCGTCGCCCAGGTCGCGGCGTACGGGATCGCGACCAAGGCGATGTACGTGGCGACGATGGGCTTCTACGCCGTGCGCCAGGCGGCCTCGATCCACACCGCGTACCACCTGGGCGCCGGCCGCGACGAGCGGCACGCGATAGGCCGCCGGGCCCTGCTGCTCGGCGGCGGGCTGGGACTCCTCGCGGCGGTCGTCCTGCTGCCCGCCGCGCCGTGGATCATGGCCGCCTTCGGCGCGGAGCCCGGCGTGGCGGCGGCCGGGACGGTCTTCCTGCGCACGCTGGGCCCGTACCTGGTGTTGCTGGGGTGCTTCATCGCGCTGGGCGGCGTCTTCCAGGGCGGCGGCGGGGCCACCTTGCTGGTCCGGGTGACCCTGGTGGGCACGGCGGTGCAGCTGCCGCTGGCCTACGCGCTGGCGGGCCCCGCCGGGCTGGGGCTCGTGGGCGTCGGCGTGGCGCTGGCCGTCGCGGCGGGGTTGCAGTGCCTGGCCGTGACGGCGGCCTTCACCAGGTCAGCAGCTTCTCGGCGTCCTGGCCGTGCTCGGGCACAGGTGTGGCCGGAGCCCTGCGCGCCCTCTCCGGCAGGCCCGTCGAAGCCACCCACAGCCGGCGGCAGGCGATGACGGAGGCGGCCACCAGCAGGCCGTTGCGGAGCAGCAGCAGGGCGATGCCGAGGTCGGTGCTGCCGACGACGTCGGCGAAGCGCACCGGGAACTCGTACAGGGTGAGCACCGTCGCCGCCAGCACCAGCACCGCGGGCAGTGCCATCACGCTGGCCCGCAGCGTGAGGCAGACGGCCGCCAGGCCGATCAGCCAGATCATGTACTGCGGGCTGATCACCCGGCTGGTCGTGGTGAACAGCAGCACCGCGGTGAACGCGGCGTCGAAGGGCGTGCTCGGGCCGTACGTCCGGGTCCGCAGCCGCCACAGCAGCAGCCAGGCGAAGGCCACCGCGGTCAGCCCGAGGGCGAGGTCGCTGACCAGGCCCACGTAGGGCCCGAGGAACTCCACCGAGCCGTAGTTGAGCAGGACCTGACCCTGCCAGCCGTGGTGCCGGGCGATGTGGAAGACCAGGGAGCCCAGGGACTCCACCTCGGTGCCCCGCTCGCCCTGGAAGCGCAGGAAGGCGAAGGCCCCCGGCATCCACAGCCAGAAGCCCAGGGCGAGGACGCCCGCCCCGGCCACGGCCGCCGTCCAGATCCGGCGGTCGCGGACCCCGGTGAGCAGCAGCACCGGCCAGACCTTGAGCATCGCGCCGAACGCGATCAGCGCCCCCGCGACCCTGGGGCGGCGCACCGTGGCCAGCAGCGCGGCCATGGCGACGGCGGTGACCATCACGTCGTAGCGCGCGTACGCGGTCGGCCCCAGCAGCGGCACGCCCAGCACCCACACGTAGGCGCCGGCCACCCGCCGTCCCTCGCCGCGCGAACCGCGCAGCAGCAGCGCGAAGGCGACGAGGTCGGCGGCGCAGGCGAGCCAGAAGAACGCGGTCGCGTAGTCGAGGAACGGCAGCATCGCGGGAGCGAGCACCGCGAGCGCGGCGGCGGGCGGGTACTGCCAGGTGACGTCGTGGTGGGGGAAGGTGCCGGTCCGCAGGACCTCGTACCAGCCGTGGTAGATCACCGAGACGTCGGTGGTCACGTCCAGCGGGGACAGGGTGAGCACCTTGAAGACGTAGAGCAGCAGCACGACCCGGGTGGCCGCCCAGGCGAGGACCGGCCCGACCGGGAGCCGCTTGCCACTGTCGCCTGCCATGTCCACCTCGTCGAATCGGTTCTGCTGTGGTGATGATGCACGATGCCGGTCTCACCCGTGGACAGGCTGTGGAGCTTAGACGCGCGGGGGGCCGCGGTCGGTTGCCGCGGACCGCACCGGATACCCTCGGCGACGTATGGACAAGACCTTGATCGTCACCAACGACTTCCCGCCACGCCCCGGTGGCATCCAGGCGTTCGTGCACAGCATGGCGCTGCGCCTCGATCCCGGCCGGGTGGTGGTGTACGCGTCGACCTGGCGGGACGGCTCCGAGGTTGCCGCGTTCGACGCCGAGCAGCCCTTCCCGGTCGTACGTGATCGTACGACGATGTTGCTGCCGACCCCGAGAGTGACCCGGCGGGCCGCCGAGCTCCTGCGTGAGCACGGCTGCACCTCGGTGTGGTTCGGGGCGGCGGCCCCGCTCGGGCTGATGGCGCCCGCGCTGCGGAAGGCCGGGGCCCGCCGGCTGGTGGCGACGACCCACGGGCACGAGGCGGGGTGGGCGCAGCTGCCCGCGAGCCGCGGGCTGCTGCGGCGGATCGGCGAGGGCACCGACACGATCACCTACCTGGGTGAGTACACCCGGTCCCGGATCGCCCGGGCGCTGACGCCGCAGGCCGCCGGGCGCATGGTGCAACTGCCTCCGGGCGTGGACGAGAAGACCTTCCACCCGGCCTCCGGCGGCGAGGCGGTGCGCGCCCGGCTCGGGCTCACCGACCGGCCGGTGGTCGTCTGCGTCTCCCGCCTGGTGCCGCGCAAGGGCCAGGACACCCTCATCGAGGCGATGCCGCTGATCCTGGCCGCCCAGCCCGACGCCGTCCTGCTCGTCGTGGGCGGCGGCCCGTACGCGGACGACCTGAAGCGGCTCGCCGAGCGGACCGGGGTGGCGGAGTCGGTGCGGTTCACCGGGGCCGTGCCCTGGCAGGAGCTGCCCGCGCACTTCGGCGCGGGGGACGTCTTCGCCATGCCGTGCCGCACGCGCCGCGGCGGGCTGGACGTCGAGGGGCTCGGCATCGTCTACCTGGAGGCCTCGGCCACCGGCCTGCCGGTCGTCGCGGGCGACTCCGGCGGGGCGCCGGACGCGGTGCTGGACGGCGAGACCGGCTGGGTGGTGCGCGGCGGGGAGCCCGCGGAGGCCGCCGAGCGGATCCTGGTGCTGCTGGGCGACGCGGAACTGCGGCGCCGTATGGGCGAGCGCGGACGCAAGTGGGTCGAGGACGCCTGGCGGTGGGATCTGCTCGCGGAGCGGCTGAAGGCCCTCTTGTAAAAGACCATGAGCGCACGGTATGGGCGGAATCCGCTGTTCCGCCCATGATGCGCCCATGACAGCAAACCTGACGCGCCGTCAGATTCTGGGCCTCGCCGCCCTGCAGACGGCATCCGTGATGGGTCTCACCCGCATCGGGCTCTCCCCGGCCGCCGCGGCGGCCGGGGAGCCCGCCGGCTACGCACCGGCCGTCGTCGTCGGCTCCGGCTACGGAGGCGCGGTCGCGGCGTTACGCCTGGCCGAGGCGGGCGTGAGCACCCTCGTACTGGAGATGGGGCGGGCGTGGGACACGCCGGCCTCCGACGGCAAGGTCTTCTGCAACACCGCCTCGCCGGACCGGCGCTCCATGTGGTTCCGCACCCGCACCGCGGCACCCCTGGCCACCTTCCTCTGGCTCGACGTGGTCAACAAGGACATCACCCCGTACCCCGGCGTCCTGGACCGCGTCGACCACCCCGGCATGTCCGTCTACGTCGGCCGCGGCGTCGGCGGCGGATCCCTCGTCAACGGCGGCATGGCCGTCACACCGGACCGCGGCTACTTCCGGGAGGTCCTCCCGCAGGTCGACGCGGACGCCATGTACGGCACGTGGTTCCCGCTGGCCAACCGCATGCTCGGCGTCAACACCATCGCGCCCGACTGGTTCGAGGGCACCGAGTGGTACCAGTTCACCCGTGTCTCCCGCGCCCAGGCCGCCAGGGCCGGGCTCGCCACCACCTTCGTGCCCAACGTCTACGACTTCGGCCACATGCAGCGCGAGGCCGCCGGCACCGCCACCAAGTCGGCCCTGGCCCAGGAGGTCATCTACGGCAACAACTTCGGCAAGCGCAGCCTCGACCGGACCTACCTCGCCGCCGCGCTCGGCACCGGCAACGTCACCATCGAGACGCTCAGCCACGTGAAGGCGGTCCGCCGCGACCCCGACGGCACCTACGTGCTCACGGTCGCGCAGACCGACCTCACCGGCACCGTCGTCGCCACCCGCGAGGTCGGCTGCGGCGCCCTGTTCCTCGCCGCGGGCAGCCTCGGCACCACCGAACTGCTGCTGCGCGCCAGGGAGACGGGCGCCCTGCCCGACCTCAGCCCCGCCGTCGGCAAGGGCTGGGCGGGCAACGGCAACATCATGCTCGGCCGCGCCAACCACCTGTGGAACCCCACCGGCGCCCACCAGTCGACCATCCCCGTGATGGGCATCAACGACTGGAACAACGCCGCCAACCCGGTGTTCGCCGAGATCGCCCCGCTCCCCATCGGCCTGGAGACGTGGATCAGCCTCTACCTCGCGATCACCAAGAACCCCGAGCGGGGCACCTTCGTCTACGACCCTGCCACCGACGCGGCCGTGCTGAACTGGACCCGCTCCCAGAACCAGCCCTCGGTCGCCGCAGCGAAGACCCTCTTCGACCGCGTCAACCGGGCCAACGCCACCATCTACCGCTACGACCTGTTCGGCGGTAACCGGGTGTTCGCCGACGACTTCTGCTACCACCCGCTCGGCGGCTGCGTCCTCGGCAGCGCCACCGACGCCTACGGCCGCGCGAACGGCTACGACGGCCTGTACGTCGTCGACGGCTCGCTCGTCCCGGGCTCCATCGGGGTCAACCCGTTCGTCACCATCACCGCCCTGGCCGAGCGCACCATGGCCAGGGTCCTGGCCCAGGACGGGATCACCTAGGAACGCCGGTGGCCGCCGTACGCCCGAGGCGCACGGCGGCCACCGGCGATGTGGGTGAGGGCCCGTCAGCGCGGGCTCACCTGCCGTAGATCGCGGCGATCTCGTCCGCGAAGTCCCGCAGTACCACGTTGCGCTTCAGCTTCAGCGAGGGCGTCACGTGACCGGACTCCTCGGTGAACTGCGTGGCCAGGACGCGGAACTTCTTGACCGCCTCCGCCTTGGACACCGCGGCGTTGCCGTCGTCGATCGCCGACTGCACCTCGGCCAGCAGCTCCGCGTCCTCGCGCAGCTCCGCGACGGTGCGGCCGGACTTGCCGTGCTGCTCGGCCCAGCGGGGCAGGAACTCCTCGTCCAGGGTGACCAGCGCGCCGATGAAGGGCTTGCCGTCGCCGACCACCATGCACTCGGCGACCAGCGCGTGGGCGCGGATGCGGTCCTCGATCACGGCCGGGGCGACGTTCTTGCCGCCCGCGGTGACGATGATCTCCTTCTTGCGGCCGGTGATGGTGATGTAGCCGTCCTCGTCCAGCGTCCCGATGTCGCCGGTGTGGAACCAGCCGTCCGTGACGGCCTCGGCGGTGGCCGCCTCGTTGTTCCAGTAGCCCGCGAACAGGTGCTCGCCGTGGAGCAGGACCTCGCCGTCGTCGGCGATGCGGACCGTGGAGCCCGGCAGCGGCTGGCCGACGGTGCCGATCTTGGTGCGGTTCCAGGGGTTGAAGGCGGTGGCCGCACAGGACTCGGTCAGGCCGTAGCCCTCCAGCACCGTGAAGCCGATGCCGCGGTAGAAGTGGCCCAGCCGCTCGCCCAGCGGGGCCCCACCGGAGATCGAGTACTCGGCGCGGCCGCCGAGCACGGCGCGCAGCTTGCTGTAGACCAGCCGGTCGAAGACCTTGTGCTTGAACTTCAGGCCGAGCGAGGCACCGCCGGCCGAGTCCAGCGCGCGGCTGTACTCGATCGCCACGTCGGTGGCCTTGTCGAAGATCTTCCCCTTGCCGCCGGCCTGCGCCTGGGCGCGCGCGGAGTTGTAGACCTTCTCGAAGACCCGCGGCACGCCCAGCAGCAGCGTCGGGCGGAAGGCGGCCAGTTCGCCGGTAAGGTTCTTGATGTCGCTGACGTGCCCGAGTTTGATCGGCGCCATGATGGCGGCGACCTCGACCAGCCGGCCGAAGACGTGCGCGAGCGGCAGGAAGAGCAGGATCGAGGAGTCCCCGGTGCGGAAGAGCGGCTTCAGGCGCTCCACGACGTTGCCGCACTCCGCGAAGAACGCGCGGTGCGTGAGCACGCAGCCCTTGGGGCGCCCGGTGGTGCCGGAGGTGTACACGATGGTGGCCGGCGAGTCGGCCTTGGCCCAGGCGCTGCGCTCGTCCACGGTCGCCTCGGCGACGTCCGTGCCGGCCGCGCCGAGCGTCTCCACCGCGCCCGCCTCGATCCGCCACACGTGCTTCAGCTGCGGCAGGCGGTCGCGCACCGACTCCACGGACTTCTCGTGGGCCTCGGTCTCCACCACGGCGGCGACGGCGCCGGAGTCGCCGAGGATCCACTCGACCTGCTCGGCGGAGGAGGTCTCGTAGACCGGGACGGTGACCGCGCCCGCGCTCCAGATGGCGAAGTCGAACAGCGTCCACTCGTAGCGGGTGCGGGAGATCAGGGCCACCCGGTCGCCGGGCTGCACGCCCGAGGCGATCAGGCCCTTGGCGGCGGCGCGTACCTCGGCGAGGAAGGCGGTCGAGGTGACGTCGGCCCAGTCACCGGCCGCGGTCTTCCGGGCGATGACGGCAACGTCCGGATGCTGAGCGGCGTTGCGGCGGATGAGATCCGTCAGATTGCCGTCCGCGGGGACCTCGTAGAGAGCCGGAAGGCTGAACTCGCGCAAAACTGCTGCTCCTCATCGGCGCCGGCGGCGGTGCTGGCTGCGTCCACTGCATGGTTGAGCGTGGAACGGACGGCCTGGACGTTACCCACCGGTAAAGCTTCAGCGGTAGGGGGTGCCGTGTAGATGTTTTGTGTGTCACATCGTCGTCACACGCCGCAGGCTCACCGCGACACCGTGCGGATCCACTGGTCGGAAGCCTAGTCGAGGCCTCCGGTGACCCGCAGGTAACCGGAGCCCCGGTGTGCCCTCCCCAACCCCGCCCGGCGCGTCCTACAGTGATCGTCATGCGGGTCCATGTCGTCAGTGACGTCCACGGCGCCTCCGAGGCCCTCGCCGCGGCCGGCGAGGGCGCGGACGCGCTGATCTGCCTCGGCGACCTGATCCTCTTCCTCGACTACGCCGACCACTCGCGGGGCATCTTCCCCGACCTCTTCGGGGCCGAGAACGCCTCCCGCATGGTCGGGCTGCGCACCGCCCTGCGCTGGGACGAGGCCCGCGCCCTCGACCGCGAACTGTGGGCGGGGCTCGGCACCGACCGGCGCACCGCCATCGAGTCCGCCGTGCGCCGCCAGTACGCCGAGCTGTTCGCCGCGTTCCCCACCCCGACGTACGCCACCTACGGCAACGTCGACATCCCCGCGCTCTGGCCGGAGTACGCCCGGCCCGGCACCACGGTGCTCGACGGCACCACCACCGAGATCGGCGGCCTGGTCTTCGGTTTCGTCGGCGGCGGGCTGCGCACCCCGTACCGCACCCCGTACGAGATCGACGACGAGACGTACGCCGCCAAGGTGGCCGCCCTCGGCGAGGTCGACGTGCTGTGCTCGCACATCCCGCCCGCCGTCCCCGAGCTCTGCTACGACACCGTCGCCCGGCGCCTCGAACGCGGCAGCGAGGCACTGCTCGACGCGATCCGCCGGGTGCGCCCCCGCTACGCGCTCTTCGGCCACGTCCACCAGCCGCTCGTGCCGCGGATGCGCCTGGGCAGGACCGAATGCGTCAACGTCGGCCACTTCAACTCCACCCGGACACCCTGGGCACTGCGATGGTGACCGCCCCGGCGGTCTCCGGCCGCCCGACCAGGCGGTAGCCTTCACCAGCAGACGTACAACAGCAGGTACGACGCGACGTCCCGGAGGGGCCACGGCGATGGCGGAACACACCAGGTCGAGCATCACCATCGACGCGGCCCCGGCCGATGTCATGGGCGTCATCGCGGACTTCGCCCGGTACCCGGAGTGGACCGGCGAGGTGAAGGAGGCCGAGATCCTCTCCGCCGGCGGCGACGGCCGTGCCGAGCAGGTCAGGCTCCTCCTGGACGCGGGCGCCATCAAGGACGACCACACCCTCGCCTACACCTGGGTGGGCGACAACGAGGTCCGCTGGACCCTGGTCAAGTCCCAGATGCTGCGCACCCTGGACGGCGCCTACATCCTGGCCCCGCTGGAGGACGGCAAGCGCACCGAGGTCACCTACCAGCTGACCGTCGACGTCAAGATCCCCATGCTCGGCATGATCAAGCGCAAGGCCGAGAAGGTCATCATCGACCGCGCCCTCGCCGGCCTGAAGAAGCGCGTCGAGTCCCAGGGCTGACGTGCGCACGCTCCTGGTCACCGGCACGGGCGGCGCCGGGCGCACGACGGTCGCCGCCGCCACGGCCGTGGCCGCGAGCACGCCCGGGCGGCGTGTGCTGCTGCTCTCCACCGACCGCGACGCCTCCCTCGACGGGGTCCTGGGCCCGGTGCCGCCCCCGGCCGGGGACGGCGGTGGTCCGCGGCCGGACGGGGCGGCGCCCCTGCCCATCGCGCCGGTCGGGTCCGTACCGGGTCTGTGGGCCGCGCGCGTCGACGCGGCCGCCGCCTTCCGGGCCGACGCCGGGGCCGTCCAGCAACGCCTGGGCTCCCTGCTCGACCTGCTCGGCGCGGCCCCGCTGGACCCCGAGGAACTGACCGAACTCCCCGGCGCCGACGCCTTCGCGCTGTTGCGCGCCCTGCGGGACACCGCCGGCGGCTGGGACCTCGTGGTCGTCGACCTCCCACCGGTCCACGACGCCCTCGCCGCCCTCGCGCTGCCCGCGCAACTGCGCCGCTACATCGCCCGGCTGGTCCCCCAGGAGCGGCAGGCCGCCCGCGCCTTGCGCCCCGTCCTCGCCCAGCTCGCCGGTGTGCCCGCGCCCGGAGCCTGGGCCTACGAGGCCGCCGCCCGCGCCGACCGGGAACTGGCCGCCGCCCAGGCCGTGATCGAGGACGCCGCCACGACCGTCCGGCTCGTCGTGGCCCCCGGCACGAACGCCGCCGACGCCGTGCGCCGGGCCCGCACCGGACTGGCCCTGTACGGCCACCGCCTCGAGGCCGTGGTCGCCAACCGGATGCTGCCCGCCGGGTCCCCGGACCCCTGGCTGACCGAACTGGCCGCCCACCGGCGCAAGGAAGTGCGCGCCCTGCGCGCGGAACTCGCCGGCACGCCCACCGCGCTCCACGAACTGCCCCACCTCGGCCGGGAACCACGCGGCGCCGAGGACCTCGCCCGGCTCGCCGCGCAGCCGCCCGCCGACGCGCCCGAGGGCCCCGCGGCGCCGCCGTGGACCACCGAGGACCGGCTCGCCGCCGAGGGCCACTTCCTCTGGCGGCTGCCACTGCCCGGCGCGACACGCGACACCGTCGACCTCGTACGCCGCGGCGACGAACTCGTCGTCGACGCCGAGGGATACCGCCGCATCCTCCCGCTGCCCTCCGCGCTGCGCCGCTGCACCGTGGCCGGTGCGGCGCTCCGCGACGGCGCGCTGCAGGTCCGGTTCGCCCCGGATCCCGGTCTTTGGCCCCGCTGAGCGCTGAAAACGCCGCCCCCGTTCGGGTACCGTCGTGGGTACCAAGCCCGGAGCCTTACGGAGCCACCATGAGCGAATCCACGGACCGCGCGGGCCGCCCCGACACCGATTCCGACGCCTGGGCCAAGGCGAGCGCGGAGGACATCGCCGCGGAGAACGCCCGCCGACGGCAGCAGGGCGGACAGACCCCCGGCAGCGCCGGCGAGGAGCTGCGGCGTCTCGCGGAAGCGGTCACCGACCGCTTGTCGATGCTCCGCAGCCCCGCCGCCGAGATGGCGGCGCAGGGACTGATCTCGCAGGTCAAGCAGGCGGTGGAGCCGATCGTCGAGCGCAACCCCGAGGTCTTCGACCACCTCGCCGCCGCGGGCGCCGAACTCCTGGCCGCCTACCGCGCGGTGGTGAGCGGACAGGAACGACGCTGGACCTCCGGCGGGGACACCCCGCCCAGCGAACGCATCGACCTGGACTGAACGGCGCGACGCGGACCCGGGACGAGCATCGGGCCCGAACAGGGCGCGGGTCGCCCTCCGGTACGGTGGGACGCAGCGGGGCTCGACCGAATACTGAGGGATACATGGGACTCACCATCGGCGTCGACATCGGCGGCACGAAGATCGCGGCCGGCGTGGTCGACGAGGAAGGCGCGATTCTCGAGATCGTCAAGGTGCCGACCCCGCAGACCTCCGAGGGGGTCGTCGACGCCATCGCGAGCGCGGTGCACGACGTCAGTGTCGGCCACACGGTCGAGGCCGTCGGCATCGGTGCCGCCGGCTACGTCGACGACAAGCGCGCCACGGTGCTCTTCGCACCCAACATCCGGTGGCGCCACGAGCCGCTGAAGGACAAGGTCGAGCAGCGCGTCGGCCTGCCCGTGGTCGTCGAGAACGACGCCAACGCCGCCGCCTGGGGCGAGTACCGCTTCGGCGCCGGCGCGGGCCACGACGACGTCATCTGCATCACCCTCGGCACCGGGCTCGGCGGCGGCATCATCATCGGCAACAAGCTGCGCCGCGGCCGTTTCGGCGTGGCCGGCGAGTTCGGGCACATCCGCATGGTGCCGGACGGTCTGCTGTGCGGCTGCGGCAGCCAGGGCTGCTGGGAGCAGTACGCCTCCGGCCGGGCACTGGTGCGCTACGCCAAGCAGCGGGCCGTCGCCCAGCCGGAGAACGCCACCCTGCTGCTGTCGCTCGGCGACGGCACGCCCGAGGGCATCCAGGGCCAGCACATCAGCCGGGCCGCGCGTGACGGCGACAAGGTCGCGATCGACTCCTTCCGCGAGCTGGCCCGCTGGGCCGGTGCCGGGCTCGCCGACCTGGCCTCGCTCTTCGACCCCTCCGCCTTCATCGTCGGCGGCGGTGTCTCCGACGAGGGCGAACTCGTCCTCGAGCCCATCCGCAAGTCCTTCCGCCGCTGGCTGGTCGGCGGCCAGTACCGGCCGCACGCCCAGGTACTCGCCGCCCAGCTCGGCGGCAAGGCCGGCCTCGTCGGCGCGGCCGACCTCGCCCGCCAGGGCTAGTCCCGGCGGTCACCCGCCCGGCACCGATGCCCCCGTCACTCCCTGCACAGGAGTGACGGGGGCACCCGGCTTCCCGGCCGGGCACACGCCGCCCCCGTGTGACCGCGCCGCCGCTACAGTGAGCCCGTGAGCGAGGGCCCGCTGCCGGAGCTGCCGGCGTCCCGTACCGAGCCGGACGGCTCCGCCGTCGTCCGCGTGCTGAGCTACAACATCCGCTCCATGCGGGACGACACCGCCGCGCTCGCCCGGGTGATCCGCGCCTGCGACCCCGACCTCGCGCTGATCCAGGAGGCACCCCGCTTCTTCCGCTGGCGCAAGGCCGTCGCCCGCCTCGCCCGCGCCTGCGGCCTGGTCGCCGTCACCGGCGGGGCCACCGCCACCGGGCCTCTCGTGCTGTCGTCCCTGCGGGTGCACGTGGAACGCGCCGAGGACGTCCTGCTGCCCCGCACACCCGGCCTGCACCGGCGCGGCTTCGCCACCGCCGTCGTGCGCGTCGGCGGAGCCCGCCTGTCCGTCGTCAGCTGCCACCTCTCGCTCCAGGCCCGCGAGCGCTACGACCAGGGCGGCATGCTGCTGGACCGGCTCGCCGCCATGGGCGAGCCGTACGCGGTCGTGGGCGGCGACCTCAACGACCGCCCGCACGGCCGCACCTTCCGCCGGCTCGCCGGCGACCTCCAGGACGCCTGGGCGGCCCGGCCCTGGGGCGGCGAGTACACCTCCACCCCGTACGACCCGCACCAGCGGATCGACGCGATCTTCACGACCCCCGGCATCGAGGTCCTCGGCTGCGGGGTCCCGCACGGCCTGCCCGGGATCACCCCGCACGACCTGAGGGCGGCCACGGACCACCTCCCGGTCCTGGCCGCCCTCAAGGTGCCCGCGTCCGCCTGACGGCGCCGGTCAGACCACGGCGCCGCCGCCCGGCAGGTCGTCGTCCTCGTCGCCGCCCGGACGCATGCGCGTCACCAGGGTGGCGAAGCCGCCGAGGAAGCCGCCGACGCCGACGGTGAGCGCCCACCACGGCATCGGCTCCTGGAAGAGGACGAAGCCGAAGATCAGCAGCGGGCCGCCCACGGCGGCCAGCCACGCGAACTTCGTCGTCACGTCCGCCTCCGGCAGCGGCGGCGGCTCCGGCGGCTCGTAGTGCCCCTCGTCCGCTTCCTCGTCGAGCGCGTAGTCACGGGGACCGGACAGCACGGGGTGCAGGACGATACGCGTCGCGTCCGGCGCCGCGGGCAGCGCGGACGGGTCCGCCGTGCCCTCGCTCCCGTCACGCTCGCCGTCGGCCCCGCCCTCGCCGTCCCGCTCCGCCGCCGGGACGTCCTCGGCCGCGGGCCAGGAACCCGTCCCGGGCTCCGGGTCCTTCTCGTACGCCGCGACGATCTCGGCCCACGCCGACTCCTCGTCCAGCGGCGCGCGCTCCGGCTCGCCGCCCTCCGGCACCTGGCGACGCTCCTCCTCGGGCTCAGCCACTGGCCGCGTCCTCCTTCTCCGCCTGCTCTCCCGCACCCGACAGCCGCTCGACGAAGGCGTACGACTCCTCGAAGACCGTCTCCGCGTCGTGGTCCAGCGTCGCAACGTGGTAACTGCGCTCCAGCACCGTCTCGGTGACGTCCGTCGACGACACCCGGCTCAGCACGACCGCCGAGTTCGACGGGTGCACCACGTGGTCGACCCGGCTGTGCAGCAGCAGGAGCGGCTGCGTCACCTGCGGCAGCTCATGGCGTACCAGCGTCCAGAAACGGCTCAGTGAGTGCACCGCCCGCAGCGGGGTGCGGTCGTAGCCGACCTCCTGCGAGCCCTCCTTCGCGATGTCGCTCGCGATGCCCGGCACGGTGGGGACGAAGTGGCGCAACAGGGGAACGACCTTCAGCTGATGGCTGTCGGCCTTGACCGAGGGGTTGACCAGGGCGATGCCACTGACCGCGGCGCCGTGCTGCGCGGCCAGCCGCAGGGTCAGGGCCCCGCCCATCGACATTCCGAAGACAAACACGCGGTCACAGCGCTCGGACAGCGCGCGGAATTCCCGGTCCACCTCCGCGTACCAGTCCTCCCAGCCGGTGAGCTGCATGTCCTGCCAGCGCGTGCCGTGCCCCGGCAGCAGCGGTACGGACACGGTCAGGCCCCGCTCGGCCAGGTACTCGGCCCACGGCCGCATGGACTGCGGTGTGCCGGTGAATCCGTGGCACAGCAGGACACCGACCTCGCCGCCGTCGTGGCGGTAGGGCTCGGCTCCGGGCATCAGCGGCACCGTACGTCTCCTGTTCGGTGGAATGCGCGAAAAGCGATACCTCACAGTACGCGGACGGCCGACACCGGGGGAGAGCACCGGCGGATCTGGCGTTAAGGTCTTCCCGTCAGACACAGGAGGTCATCGGTTGTTGTACGGCGTGATGAAGATCGCCATCGGGCATCCCCTGCGGGCCGCGTTCCGGCCGTGGGTGGAGGGGATGGAGCACATCCCCAAGCAGGGAGCGGCGATCCTGGCGAGCAACCACCTGTCCTTCTCGGACTCCTTCTTCCTGCCGGCCGTGCTCGACCGCAAGGTCACCTTCATCGCCAAGGCCGAGTACTTCACCACGCCCGGCATCAAGGGCAAGCTCACCGCCGCCTTCTTCAAGGGCGTCGGCCAGCTCCCCGTGGACCGCTCCGGCGCGCGCGGCGCCGGCGAGGCCGCGATCAACAGCGGGATAAAGGTCATCGAGGCCGGCGAGCTCTTCGGCATCTACCCCGAGGGCACCCGCTCGCCCGACGGCCGTCTCTACCGCGGCAAGCCCGGCGGCCTGGCCCGCATCGCGCTCGCCACCGGCGCCCCCGTGATCCCGGTCGCCATGATCGACACGGAGAAGATCCAGCCGCCCGGCCAGGTCATGCCCAAGCTGATGCGCCCCGGCATCCGGATCGGCAAGCCGCTGGACTTCAGCCGCTACATGGGCATGGAGCACGACCGCTTCATCCTGCGCTCGATCACCGACGAGGTGATGTACGAGATCATGAAGCTCTCCGGCCAGGAGTACGTGGACATCTACGCGACCGCCGCCAAGCGGCAGATCGCCGAGGCGGCCAAGAAGCAGCAGCAACAGCACGGCGAGTCCTAGCCGGACGCGCCCGGGGGAAACGGGGGGACGGCCCATGGCCGGGGAGAAGACCGGCGCGACCGGGGGGAGACCCGGCGGGTCCGCCGCCGCGCGGCCCGCACGCGTCACACGCATGTCCGTCGAGCAGCCGCTGTGGCGGGCCCTCACCGGCTACCGACTGCTGACCGCGGCGTACGCCATCGGGCTCTACGCCGCCGCCTACCACGAGCACGCGTACCCCCTGGCGGGCGCGGCCTACATGGCGGTGCTCGCCGTGTGGACGCTGGCCACCGTCGGCAAGGTGAGCTCGCCCCAGCGCTGCACCAGGCCCTTCCTGATCATCGACCTCGGCGTCGCGATCACCGGCATCCTCATCACACCGGCCGTCGAGGCGCACCAGCGCATCCTCGACGGCGGCCCCACCCTCCCGTCGATCTGGACCGCCGGCTCCGTGCTCGCCTTCGCCATCAAGGGCGGCTGGCGCTGGGCCGCCGCCGCCTCCTGCCTCGTCGGCGGCGCCAACCTCGTCGAACGCGGCGCCCCGGCCCGCGACACCCTCCACAACGTGCTGCTGGTGGCCATCGCCAGCATCGCCATCGGGTACGTCGTCGAGGTCGCCCGCGCCAGTGAACGCACCCTCGCCCGCGCCCTGCAGATCGAGGCCGCCACCCGTGAGCGGGAGCGCCTGGCCCGCGACATCCACGACAACGTGCTGCAGGTGCTCGCCATGGTGCAGCGGCGCGGCGCCGAGATCGGCGGCGAGGCCGAGGCCCTGGGCCGCATGGCGGGCGAGCAGGAGGCCGCCCTGCGCGCCCTGGTCACCGACGGCGCCGCCGCCCTGCCGTCCCCCCGCGGTGCCACCGGCGCCGATGCCGGGGCCGGGGCCGGCGCCGGCCAGGACCCGGACGCGCCCCGCGACCTGCGCCCGCTGCTCTCCCCGTACGGCAGCGCCCGGGTCACCGTCGCCGCCCCCGGCACCCCCGTCCTCGTCCCGGCCCGCGCCGCACGCGAACTCGCCGCCGCCGTGGGCGCCGCCCTGGAGAACGTCCGCCGGCACGCGGGCGAGGACGCCCACGCCTGGATCCTGGTCGAGGACGAACCCGAGGCCGTACTGGTCAGCGTCCGCGACGACGGCCCCGGCATCCCCGAAGGCCGCCTCGCCGCCGCCGAGGCCGAGGGCAGACTCGGGGTCGCCCAGTCCATCCGCGGCCGGCTCCGGGACCTCGGCGGCACGGCGGAACTGGTGTCGGTGCCCGGGCAGGGGACAGAAGTCGAGTTGAGGCTCGCGAAGTGAGGGAGGAGATTGGGGTCATGGCGGTGAAGGTGATGGTGGTCGACGACCACCCCATGTGGCGGGACGCGGTGGCCCGCGACCTCACCGAGGCCGGATACGTGGTGGTCGCCACCGCCGGCGACGGTCCGGAGGCGGTGCGGCGCGCCAAGGCGGCGATGCCCGAGGTGCTCGTCCTCGACCTCAACCTCCCCGGCCTGTCCGGTGTCCAGGTCTGCAAGGACGTCATCGCCGACAACCCCGCCCTGCGGGTACTGGTGCTCTCCGCCAGCGGCGAGCACGCGGACGTCCTGGAGGCCGTGAAGTCCGGTGCCACCGGCTACCTGCTGAAGTCCGCCGGCCGCGAGGAACTCCTCAACGCCGTCCGCCGCACCGCCGTAGGCGACCCCGTCTTCACCCCCGGCCTCGCCGGCCTCGTCCTCGGCGAGTACCGCCGCCTCGCCTCCGACCCCGCCCCCGCCGCGGCCGACACCCCCGAGGCGCCCCGCCTCACCGACCGCGAGACCGAGGTCCTGCGGCTCGTCGCCAAGGGGCTGAGCTACAAGCAGATCGCCGAACGGCTCGTCATCTCCCACCGCACCGTCCAGAACCACGTCCAGAACACCCTCGGCAAGCTCCAGCTCCACAACCGCGTCGAACTCGTCCGTTACGCCATCGAACGCGGACTGGACGAGGAATAGCCCCGACGCCGCCTCCGGGGGCGCGCCCGCCAGCGCCGCGCGCCGCCCGGAAGGGTGAAATCGGCGGACCAACATCCCCGCGGATCAAGGGATTTCACCGAACGGCCCATCCCACCTGTGACGCCGGTCACGCTAGCGTCGTGGGCGCAGGCAAATGGTGCGAACGGGAAGGGATGGATCATGCGAGTTGGCGTGCTGACCGGCGGCGGAGACTGCCCCGGGCTCAACGCGGTCATCCGTGCCATCGTGCGCAAGGGTGTCCAGGAGTACGGATACGAGTTCACCGGTTTCAGGGACGGCTGGCACGGCCCCCTCGAGGGCGACACCGTGCCGCTCGACATCCCCGCCGTGCGCGGCATCCTCCCGCGCGGGGGCACGATCCTCGGCTCGTCCCGCACGAACCCGCTCAAGGCGGAGAACGGCGTGCGCCGCGTCAAGGAGAACCTCGCCAAGTACGAGGTCGACGCACTCATCGCGATCGGCGGCGAGGACACCCTCGGCGTCGCCACCGCCCTGTCGGACGAGTACGGCGTCCCCTGCGTCGGCGTACCCAAGACCATCGACAACGACCTGGCGGCCACCGACTACACCTTCGGCTTCGACACCGCCGTCAACATCGCCACCGAGGCCATCGACCGCCTCCACACCACCGCCGAGTCGCACATGCGCGTCCTCGTCGTCGAGGTGATGGGCCGCCACGCCGGCTGGATCGCCCTCCACTCGGGCCTCGCCGGCGGCGCCAACGCCATCCTCATCCCCGAGCAGCGCTTCGACGTCGACCAGGTCTGCGCCTGGGTGGAGAGCCGCTTCAAGATCCGCTACGCGCCCATCGTCGTGATCGCCGAGGGCGCCATGCCCAAGGACGGCGACATGGTGCTCAAGGACCAGTCGCTCGACTCCTTCGGCCACGTACGGCTCTCCGGCGTCGGCGAGTGGCTCGCCAAGGAGATCGAGAGGCGCACCGGCAAGGAGGCCCGCACCACCGTCCTCGGCCACATCCAGCGCGGCGGCACCCCCAGCGCCTTCGACCGCTGGCTCGCCACCCGCTTCGGCCTGCACGCCATCGACGCGGTCCGCGACCAGGACTGGGGCAAGATGGTCGCCCTGCGCGGCACGGACATCGTCCGCGTCCCGCTGCGCGACGCGACGGCCCAGCTCAAGACGGTCGATCCGCGGCTCTACACCGAGGCGGCCGTCTTCTTCGGGTAAACACGGCGTTTCCCCGGCGCCGTCTGCGCTTTCCCCGCTTGCCATGGGCGATCACGCGGCCGTACATTCCCTGCACCCGGCTTGTCCGGCCGCTTCGTCTATCCCCCTTGAGCACATGAGGAGCGCCCGGCATGACGGGTGTACTGGCGGTCGCAGGCGGCACCGCATCCGGCAAGTCCACCCTTGCCGAGGCCCTGTCGCTGCAGTGTCCCGAGAGCATCGCACTGGTCCATCTGGACGACTACTACGTGCCCGCGCACGATCCCCTCAGGGGCGTGTGGACGGTCAGCGCCGGCGGGCACGCCATCCTCGACTGGAACCACCCCGGCTCCATCGACGAGCCCGCCGTCAGCGCCGCGATCGACGCGGCGCTGGCGCGGCCCGGGGTGCGCCTCGTGGTGGTCGAGGGCCTGTTCGCCCTGGCCCTGCCGTCGGTGCGGGAACGGGCGGACTGGCGGGTGTACGTGGACGCCCCCGACGACGTCCGGCTGGCCCGCAAGATCCTCCGCAAGATCGAGGTCCAGCGGCAGGACCCGCGGCTGTCCCTGCTGAACTACCTGCAGAGCGGACGGGACCGCCACGTCGCCCACGTCGCACCCTCGCGGGCGCTGGCCGACCTCGTGGTGGACGGCCTCAACGAGGGCCCGGACATGGTGGCGGCGGTGCTGGGTCTCATCGGCCCCCTCCTGTCGCCCGTCCCCGGGCCCGTGCCCGACCCGGTCCCCGCCGCCCGCCCCCGCCGGCCCCGCGCGGTCACCCCGCGGACGCACCAGTTTCCGGCGGCCGCGGTCTGACCTGCCGGGGCCGCGTGCCGGGCGGCAGGTCGCGGGCGTCAGCCCGCCACCGTCACCCCCGCCAGGAGTTCCGCCACGATCGCCGTGCCGCCCAGCGTGAGCACGGACTCGGGGTGGAACTGGACGCCCGCGAAGCCCGGGCCGCGCAGGGCGTGGACGTCGCCGGTGGCGGGGTCGCGGATCAGTTCGACGCGGTGCATGGCGAGCTCCTCCGCCGCCGCGTCGTCGCAGCGGGCGGTGAAGGAGTTGTAGAACCCCACGGTCTCCACCTTCCCGAACAGGTCGACGGATGTCTGCGCGCCCTGGAAGGGGACGTCCTTGCGGACGATGTCGAGGCCGAGTTCGGCGGCGATCAGTTCGTGGCCGAGGCAGACCCCGAGCAGGCCGTGCCGGTGGCCGCGGACGAGTTCGGAGGCGAGGCCGCGCAGGAGGGCCATCTTGGGGTCGCCGGTGTCGGACGGGTCGCCGGGGCCCGGACCGAGGACGACCGGGCCCTGGTGTGCGAGGGCGGCCTCGCGCAGTCCCGGGGCGTCGAAGCGGCGCACGGTGACCTGCAGCCCGGACGACCTCAGCACGTGCGCGAGCATCGCGGTGAAGGTGTCCTCGCCGTCCACCACGAGGGCGTGCCCGGTCGGCGTGCCGGGCTGCTCCGCGGTGCGCATGCGCAGCCAGAACGGGGCCAGGTTCCGGCGGCGTCCGTCCAGCGCGGCCCGCACCCGGATGTCGTCGCCGAGCGGTGGCCGGTCAGCCGCCGGGCCCTGCGCCCGTCCGGGGCGGACCCCCAGCGCGGCCAGCACGGCCGCCGCCTTCGCGTGCGTCTCGGCGACCTCCGCGTACGGGTCGGAGCGCCGGACGAGGGTCGCGCCCACCGGGACCTTCAGGCCGCCCGCGGCGTCGACGTCCGCGGTGCGGATCAGGATGGGCGAGTCCAGGGTCTGTGCCCCGCCCGCGTCCCGCCCGATCAGGGCGAGGGCACCGGCGTAGTAGCCGCGGCCGCCCGGCTCGTGGCGCTCGATCACCCGGCAGGCGTTCTGCACCGGCGAGCCGGTCACCGTCGCGGCGAACATCGTCTCGCGCAGCACGTCCCGCACGTCCATGCTGCTGCGGCCGCGCAACTCGTACTCGGTGTGCGCCAGGTGCGCCATCTCCTTCAGGCGCGGGCCGACGACGACGCCGCCGAGGTCGCCGACGGTGCACATCATCTTCAGTTCCTCGTCGACCACCATCGTCAGCTCCTCCGCCTCCTTGGCGTCCCGCAGGAAGGCGAGCAGCCCCTCCGCGTCCGGCCCCTGCGCGGGGTAGCGGTAGGTGCCGCTGATGGGGTTCATGACGACCGTGCCGCCGGCCATCCGCACGTGCACCTCGGGGCTCGCGCCGACCAGGGTCCGCTCCGGGGTCCGCACCACGAAGGTCCAGTAGGCGCCGCGCTCGCCGTCGAGCAGCCGCCGGAACAGCGCGAGCGCGTCGGCCGCCGCGAACCCCGGGATCTCCCCGCGGAAGGTGCGCCGGATGACGAAGTTCGCGCCCTCGCCGCGCCCGATCTCGTCCTCGATGACGCGCTCCACGATCCCGGCGTACGTGTCGTCGTCGACGTCGAAGGCCCCGCCTTCCACGCGCACCGCGTGCGCGGGCAGGGCCGCCATGAGCTCGGGGAGCGGCAGCTCGTACGTCTCACGGGGCCGTAGCACGACCAGTGGCGTCCCGTCGTCGCGCACGTCGAAGCCGCGCTCCCTGATCTGCCGGTACGGCACCAGCGCCAGTGCGTCCACCGCGGGCCGCGCCCCTTCGGGTGCCCCGGTCGGCAGCGCGATGCCGGTCAGCCGCTCCGCCGTCGTGACCGGGCCGAGCAGCACTTCGACGGTGTCCGTGTCCCGGCCGGGCGCTCTGCGCCTGAGCAGAGCGAAGGGCGGGCACGCGGGGTCCAGCAGCCGTTCGACGAGCGCGGCGGCGGGGGGTGCGGCGGCGGGATCGTGGTTCTCCACGGCGGTTCCTTCCGGTCTTCGGCGAGGGAAGGGACGGCCGCGCAAACACCGAAGGCCGCCCCTCGGGCGGCCTGAGCGTCTGCCTGTGCGTACGCGCTGCTAGTGGGCCGCCGGATCCGCGGTCCACCACCACTGCAGGTGCGTCTGCTGCGCGTACATGTTCCGCACCCTAACGCATCCGCCCACGACGCGGCGGCCCCGTCCCACGCTTTCGGGTGTCGTCCTGGACCGGCGCAAACCGGCCCGGCCCGGACCTCGTCCTGGTCCGGGCCGGGCCGGGCCGGCGGGATCGGGCGGCCGCAGCCGCCGCCCCTCACCTCACCAGCCGCCACAGGGACGCCCATTGCCCGGCCGTGAGGTCCTTGGGGAGGGCGTGCGGGGGGACGCGTTCGGCACGCAGCCAGTCGCGCAGTGCCGTGCGGTCGAAGTGGCCGGTGCGGGCGAGGACTTCGCGCAGGCCGCGGCCCGGGCCGGTGAACACCCGCTGGACGAAGGCCTGGTAGGCGCGGCGGTCGCCGGTGACGAGCGGCTGCGGGCGCCGGGTCATGGTCAGCAGTCCGCCGTCGACGGAGGGTGCCGGGCGGAAGGCGCGGGCGGGGACGCGGGAGTGGAGGGTGAAGTCGTACCAGGGCCACCAGGAGGCGGTGAGCATGCTGGCGCCGGCGACGCCCGCGCGGCGGCGGGCGACCTCCCACTGGACGAGCAGCACCGCGCACTCCCACCGGTCCGCGGCCAGGACGCGCCGCATGATGGTGGTCGTGAGGTGGAAGGGCAGGTTGCCGACGATCACGTGCGGTTCGCGCGGGAAGCGGTAGCGCAGGACGTCGGTGGTGACGACGTGCGCGCCGCGCGGGAGCCGCCGCTGCAGGCGCTGTGCGCGTCCCGGGTCGATCTCCACGGCCGTGAGGGGGCGGCCGGTGCGGCTGAGGGGGAGGGTCAAGGCGCCGTCGCCGGGGCCGATCTCGACGATGGGTCCGCTGGTGGCGGCGACGAGGGCCTCGATGGAGGCGATGACGGTGCGGTCGGTGAGGAAGTTCTGGCCGAGCTCGTGCCGGCCGCCCACCATGGACCGGTGGTGAGGCATGGGTGTGCACTCCGCGACATGAGAGGTTCCGACGATGGACCCGATGCCGCGGCGAAGAGCGCCGCGGCTATGCCCGGCGCAGCTTGATGTAGTAGGTGCAACCCATGTGCCGCACGGTATCCCGGGCCCGGTCGGTTCCGCACGCGGTTTTCCGCGGTCTCCGTGTGGACGCTCGCGTATGGGGCGGAGCGTCCGGGCCATGTTCCGTCTCACCGGGCCCGGCTTCACTGGTCGCATGACTTCCCGAGACGCCGTCCTCGTCGCGGCCACCGTCGCCGTCGGCCTCATGGCCGGGCTCTTCTTCGCCTTCTCCGTCGCCGTCATGCCGGGTCTGGCCAAGGCGGCCGACCGTACGCTCGTCGACGCGATGCAGCGCATCAACGCCGCCATCCAGAACGGCTGGTTCCTGCTGGTCTTCGGTGGTTCGCTGCTGCTGTGCGCCGCCGCGGTGGCGCTCTGCCTGCGCGACGGAGGCCGCGGTCCGCTCCCGTGGGTGATCGCCGCGACCGTGCTCTACCTGGCGGTGCTCGTCGTCACCTTCGGCGTCAACATCCCGTTGAACGACCGGCTGGACGCGGCGGGCGACCCCGGGAGCCTCGCCGATCCCGCCGCCGTGCGCGAGCGGTTCGAGGCGGCCTGGGTCCGCTGGAACCTGGTGCGCACGCTCCTGTGCACGGGGGCGCTGGGCTGCCTGGGCCAGGCGCTCGTCCTCAGCGGCCGCGCCGCCGTGGAAGCGGCGCGTCGCACAGGGCGCATGTGAAGTCGCCGTCCTTGACGAGGTTGCGCTCGCCGCACCGCGGGCAGTGCCGGAAGACGACCGCCTGCGTGAACCAGCCGGGGCGGGTGAGCCCCGCCCGGTCGAGGGCTTCCGCCACGGCCGGCCAGGACGCCTCGGGGTCGGGGCAGTAGCCGGTCGACTGGTTGCCGACCTCGGTCACCTCCCACCCGCCGTCCTCCCGCGCGGCGAACGTGATCTCCCCGGCGGCCGGCACGGGCCCGCCCCCGGCGCACGCCACGTGCTCGCTGCGGCGCGGCGCCAGACGGAGCGTGCCGGCCGGGTCGACGACGTAGGTGAAGGGCTCCTCGCGGTCGGCGGCGGCGCTGTCCAGCCACTCCCGGACGTCGTCCGGTGACCGCACCGCCCGGCCCGCCGCGTCGGGCCGCACCACGGCGGCGCGGATGTCGTCCGGCCCCACGTACGTGAACGCCTCGGACGGTGTGGGCATGACGGCGGCCCCTTCTGTCCGTGCTCCGGTGTTCGTGCTTCGGTGTGCGGGCCGAGCGTATGCCCCCGGGCGCGGGCCGTCTCACTGGGTGGACTCCGCGGTGGCGGCGCGGGCCGGACGCGCCGTCGCCGTACGCCGGGCGGCGCCGGCGCGCGGGGGCGGGGAGGGCTCGCCCTCCGGGCCCCGGCGGCCTGCGCCGGGCGGGTCCGACGGGGCTCCGCGGGGGTCACTCGGTCGTCTCATCCTCTGGTCCGATGCGCAAAGGAACGGACACGACCACGTAATGTGGGCTGCGTGACCGTGAACGCTGAAACCCACGCCGGGCGCCAGACCTGGCGCTCACTGCCCGCGGCGCAGCAGCCTGAGTACCCCGACCCCGAGGCTCTGCGCGAAGTGATCGCGGACCTCGAGTCGTATCCGCCGCTCGTCTTCGCAGGCGAGTGCGACCAGCTGCGCGACCGCCTGGGGGCCGTGGCCCGTGGTGAGGCGTTCCTGCTGCAGGGCGGCGATTGCGCGGAGGCCTTCGACCAGATCGGGGCCGACCAGATCCGCAACAAGCTGAAGACGCTGCTGCAGATGGGCGCCGTCCTCACCTACGCCGCGTCCGTGCCGGTCGTGAAGGTGGGCCGGATCGCCGGTCAGTACAGCAAGCCGCGTTCGAAGCCCACGGAGACCCGGGGCGGGGTGACCCTCCCGACCTACCGCGGTGACTCGGTCAACGGCTTCGAGTTCACCGAGGCGGCCCGCGTGCCGGACCCGGAGCGGCTCAAGCGCCTGTACAACGCGTCCGCCGCGACGCTGAACCTCGTACGGGCCTTCACCACCGGCGGCTACGCCGACCTGCGGCAGGTGCACGCCTGGAACCAGGACTTCGTGAAGTCCTCGCCGTCCGGGCAGCGCTACGAGGCCCTGGCCCGGGAGATCGACGGCGCGCTGAACTTCATGCGCGCCTGCGGCGCGGACCCCGAGGAGTTCAAGACCGTCGAGTTCTACGCCTCGCACGAGGCGCTCCTGCTCGACTACGAGTCGGCGCTGACCCGCGTGGACTCCCGCACCGGCCGGCTGTACGACGTGTCCGGCCACATGGTCTGGATCGGTGAGCGCACCCGTCAGCTCGACCACGCGCACATCGAGTTCGCCTCGAAGATCCGCAACCCGCTCGGTGTGAAGCTCGGCCCGACGACCACGCCCGAGGAGGCGCTGGCGCTGATCGACCGGCTGGACCCGGACCGCGAGCCCGGCCGGCTGACCTTCATCACGCGCATGGGCGCCGGCAAGGTGCGCGAGCTGCTGCCGAACCTGGTGGAGAAGGTCACCGCCTCGGGCGCGCAGGTCGCCTGGGTGTGCGACCCCATGCACGGCAACACCTTCGAGGCGGCCTCCGGCCACAAGACGCGCCGCTTCGACGACGTGCTCGACGAGGTCAAGGGCTTCTTCGAGGTGCACCACGGCCTCGGCACCCACCCCGGCGGCATCCACGTGGAGCTCACCGGCGACGACGTGACCGAGTGCGTGGGCGGCGGCGACGAGATCTTCGTCGACGACCTGCACCAGCGCTACGAGACGGCCTGCGACCCGCGGCTCAACCGCAGCCAGTCCCTCGATCTGGCCTTCCTGGTGGCGGAGATGTACCGCGGCCAGTAGCGGCGGCCGTTCCCTGCGGACCCTGAGAGGGGCGCGGATCACATCGATCCGCGCCCCTCGCCGGTTTTCAGCCACTCGCCCGGCGGGTAAGGTTAGGTTAACCTCAGGCCGGGATCGAGAGAGAGGGGAACCGCGTGTACGTCTGCTCATGCTTCGGCATCACCGAAGAGCAGGTCAAGCAGCATGCGGACGCCGGCCGCTGCACCCCTCGCCAGATCGCCTCCGCCTGCAAGGCGGGCACGGACTGCGGTTCCTGCGTGCGCCGGATACAGGCGCTTCTCGGCCGCGGCGACGGCTGTGCCACCCGTACGAAGCTCGACACGGCGAATCCCGGAGCGCCCGCGGAGCCCCTCGGCGCCCCCGCGCCGGCCTCCCTGCCGGTCCCGCCCGCACTGCCGGTGCCGGTCGCGGTCCCGCTGCCCGCGGCGGCCAGCGCCGCCTGAACGGCTGCGGCCCGGCCGACGGCCGTCAGCTGTCGGGCTGCTCGATGACCTGCGCGATGTACAGCGGCTCCCCGAGCTTCTCGATGAGCTCGAGCTGGGTGTCCAGGTAGTCGATGTGGTGCTCCTCGTCGGCGAGGATGTCCTCGAAGATGTTGGCCGACGTGATGTCGCCCTTCGCGCGCATGACCTCGATGCCGCGCTTGAGGCGGTCGATCGCCTCGACCTCGACCTGGCGGTCGGCCTGGAACATCTCGGTGACGGTCTGCCCCACCCGGACGTGGAAGAGCCGCTGGTAGTTCGGCAGTCCGTCGAGGAAGAGGATGCGGTCGGTCAGCACCTCGGCATGCTTCATCTCGTCGAAGGACTCGTGCCGCGTGTACTTGGCGAGCTTCGTCCAGCCCAGGTTCTCCTGCATCTTGGCGTGCAGGAAGTACTGGTTGATCGCCGTCAGCTCGCCCGTCAGCTGCTCGTTCAGGAACTCGATGACCTCGGGGTCGCCCTGCATGGCAAGCCCGTCCTTTCCGGAGGAATCCACACGATGGGCGCATCTTCGCACCGCCGGTGGAAGCGATCCAGTAAGTTCACACTTACTCCGGTGGCCCTGGTTGTCATACTTTGACCTGGTGCTGGTCGGTAGCACTGCATCCGGTCTGTCACCATGGACGCATGGGTCAGTCCGAACGCCGCGAAGGGGAGCTTCCTCCCGGACAGCGGCTCCAGCGGGGCTGGCCGGTCACCCACTACGGTCCGGTGCCCAGGTTCAAACCCGAGCGCTGGGAGTTCCAGGTCTTCGGCGCCACGGCGGACGGTGGCAAGCGTGCGTGGGGCCACGAGGAGTTCGCCGCGCTGCCGTACACGACGGTCACGGGCGACTTCCACTGCGTGACCAAGTTCAGCATGCTCGGCGTCGAGTGGGGCGGTGTCTCCACCGCCGAGATCCTGCGGCTGGCGCCGCCCGCGCCGGACGTCACGCACGTCATGGTGTGGGCCGAGTACGGCTTCAGCTCCAACCTGCGGCTGGCGGACTTCGCCGACCCCAAGTCGATATTCGCGACCCACCGCGGCGGCGAGCCGCTGACCGCGGAGCACGGCTTCCCGGCCCGGCTCATCGTGCCCCACCTCTACGCCTGGAAGGGCCCCAAGTGGGTCAGGGGCGTGGAGTACATGACGTCCGACCGCCGCGGCTTCTGGGAGGAGCGCGGCTACCACAACCTCGGCGACCCCTGGAGCGAGCAGCGCTACTCGTACCAGGAGGAGCCCGGCGACGGGCCGGAGTTGTAGCCGCCGGGCCTGCGCAGCGGGTCAGTGGTACCGGTGGACGACCGCGTGTCCCTTGCCGCGGCCGATCATCCACTTGTTGACGGGTGTGGTCACCAGGAAGGCGACCACGAAGGCCAGCGCGAGGCTGATCCAGAACAGCGCGTCCGACAGCGTGGCGTCCATCGCGCCCGGGAACAGCAGGATCGTCCCGTTGTCCGCGAGTTCCATGAAGATGATCGAGACGGTGTCGGCGGCGAGCGCCACCTGTACGGCGCTGCGCAGGTCCAGGCCGGCCCGCAGGACGCCGCGCATGGTGAGCGAGTAGCCGAAGACGAAGGCCAGGGCGATCGCCAGGGTCATCGTCGGGACGTTGTGCCAGCCGAGGGCCGTGCCGATCAGCATGCCGAGGACCTCGCCGATCGCACAGCCGGTGAGGCAGTGCAGGGTGGCCTGGACGGCGGTGCCCCAGGAGGCCGGGCCGGTGCGGTGGGCCGCCGTGTGGTGCTCGTGGTGGGACTGCTCGTGGTGGGAATGCTCGTGGTGGGACTGATGCCGGTGGGAGTGCTCGACGTGCTGCATCCTGTGTCCCCCAGGGATGAGTGCGGGTGTCGTCGTGCGTGCTCGCTGCTCAACGCATTACCCCCCTGGGGTATTCCCGTCCGATCCGGTCAGACCGGCCGCAGCGACTTCAGCACGGCCACGTCCGTGGCCATCCCGGTGCCCTTGGGGCCGCCGTTCGGCGTCTCCACGACCAGCGGCACGCCCTCCGTGGCGGGGTGCCGGAACAGCTCCCCGAAGGCGGCGGCACCGATGTGACCGGCGCCGATGTTCTCGTGGCGGTCCTTGTGGGCGCCGGCGACGTCCTTGGAGTCGTTGGCGTGGACGAGCTTCAGCCGCCCCTCGCCGACCGTCGCCACCAGCTCGTCCAGGACGGCCTTGACCCCGCCGGCCGCCGCGAGGTCGTGCCCGGCCGCGAACACATGACAGGTGTCCAGGCAGACCCCCAGCCGCGGGTGGTGGTCCAGGGCGTCGAAGTACGGGCCCAGGTCCTCCACCAGCGAGCAGAGCGAGAAGCCCTGCCCCGCGGTCGGCTCCAGCAGCAGCCACGGGTCGTCGTCGTGCGTCAGCTCCTCCAGCAGCGGCAGCATCCGCTCCCGTACCTGCGCCAGCGCGGTGGCCCGGGAACGGCCGCCGGTCGCCGACCCGGTGTGCACGACCGTGCCCAGGGCGCCGATCGCCCGCCCGCGGCGCAGCGAGTGGCGCAGCGAGTCCACCGAGTGGTCGACGGTCGCCCCGGTGTGCGAGCCGAAGTTGATCAGGTACGGCGCGTGGACGTACGCGGGGAGTCCCCGCGCGGCGCAGCGCTCGCGGAACTCCTCGTCCTGGCGCGGACTGCCGGGCGGGGTCGCCCACCCGCGGGGGTTGGCGACGAAGACCTGCACGGTCTCGGCGCCCATCCGCGCGGCCTCCGCCAGCCCGGTGGTGGCCAGGCCCCCGGCCACGGCGACATGGCCGCCGACGGGGTTGCGGAGCGCGGCGGCGGCGCCGCCATCGGACGTGACTATCGCACCCACAGTGTGATCGTGCTGCCCTTCGGTGCCTCGGTGCCGCCGGCGGGCGACTGGTTGTTGACCTGGCCGGTGAAGAAGAACTGGATGACGCGCACGTCGAAGCCCGCGGCCTCCAGCTTCGCCTTCGCCTCGTCGACGTCCAGGCCCTGCACGTCCGGTACCACGACCATCTCCTGGCCCTTGGAGACCTGCAGCGTGACCGTGTCCCCGGCCGCCAGCCGCGTGTTCGCGCCGGGCGTCTGCCCGGCGACCGCGCCCTCGTCCGCCTGGTCGGAGTAGACCTGCCGCGGGTCCACCTTGACCCGCAGCCCGGCGTCCTCCAGTTGCCGGCGGGCGTCCTCCAGCGGCTGCCCGACCACGTCGGGGGCGTCGACGGGCGCGCCCTTGCTCACCACCAGCGACACGGCCGAGTCCGGCCGGCGGCTCGCGCCCGAGCCGGGGTCGGTGGAGATCACCCGGCCCCGCGGCACCTCGTCGCTGAACTCCCGGGAGACCGTCCCCGGGCTCAGTCCGGCGGCCTTCAGGCGCCGCTTTGCCTCCGCCAGCCCCTCGCCCACCACGCCCGGGACCTTCACCCGTTCCGGGCCCTTGGACACGGTGATCGTCACCGTGCCGTTGTCCCGGATGCGCTCGCCGGTGCCCGGGTCGGTGGAGGCCACCTTGCCCTTGGTCATGGTGGGGTCGAACGCCTCGACGACCTCGACCCGCAGCCCGGCGTCGCGCAGCTGGCGCTCCGCCTGCGCCTGCGGCAGCCCGACGACGGCGGGGGTCCGGGTGAACTGGCCGTCGTTGATGTACCAGATGCCCGCGCCGACGCCGAGGACCAGCAGCAGGGTCGTCACGACGGCGATGGCCCCGGGACGCCGCCGGGGCCGGGTCGCCGTCCGGGACCCCGCCCGAGTCGCCGCCCGGGGCTGCTGCCGGGTCGGCTCGGGCGAGAACTCCAGGCGCGCGGTGCGGTGCACCACCGTCGTCGGTTCCTCGGCGCCGGCCGGTGCCGCGGGGGCGTGCACGGGGGTCCGCGCGCCCGGCGGCACCAGGTCCAGCTGCTCGGGCGTCATGCCCTGGCGCACCGCGTGCAGCCGCCGCAGCAGCTCCGCGGCGTCGGCCGGACGCCGGGCGGCGGCACGCGCGGTCGCCTCGGCCACCAGCGCGTCCAGCTGCGGGGGCAGCCCGGGGGAGGCGGCGGACGGGGCGGGCACGTCCTCGTTCACCAGTTGGTAGACCACCTGCACGGGCGTCCCGCCGGTGTGCGGCTTGAGGCCGGTGAGCATCTCGTAGAGCAGCACCCCGCACGCGTACACATCGGTGCGCTCGTCGGTCGTGGGGCTCTCGACCTGCTCCGGCGCCATGTACGAGACCGTGCCGAGGACACCGCCGGCGGAGGTGTTGGTGTGCGTGCCCGCGATCCTGACCAGGCCGAAGTCCGCCACCTTGACGCGGCCGTCGTCACCTATGAGGACGTTCTCCGGCTTCATGTCGCGGTGCACCAGCCCCGCGCGGTGCGCCGCGCCGAGCGCGGCCAGCACGGGCTCCAGGATGTCCAGCGCGGCGCGGGGCGGCAGGGCGCCGCGGTCGCGCAGCACGTCGCGGAGGGTGCAGCCCGCGATGTACTCCATGGCCAGGTAGACGTAGGTGCCGTCGGCGCCCTGGTCGTAGACCTGCACCACATTGGGGTGGTCGAGGCGCGCCACCGTCTTCGCCTCGCGGATGAAGCGCTCCACGAAGCCGGGCTCGGCGGAGAGGGCGGGGTGCATGACCTTCAGGGCCAGCACCCGGTCCAGGCGGGTGTCCAGCGCCCGGTACACCGTCGCCATGCCGCCGACCGCGATCCGGGACTCCACCCGGTAGCGGCCGTCGAGCGTCTGCCCGACGAGCGGGTCCTGAAGCGTCGTATCCACGAAGGTGCAGTTTACGGTGCCGACATGACCCTTCTGGGCTAACGCGCCCAAGTTGTACCTCACCCGTGCGGTACCGCGACCGCCCCGTGACCCGCGCTGCCACGCGCCACGGGGCGGGCGCGGCCCCGGTCCGGCGCGGACCCCCGCAGGTCGCGGCCGGGTGCCCGGGCCACGGGTCAGGAGGCGCCGAAGGCGGGGCGTTCGGGGTCGAACGTGGCGAGTCCCACAGCCGGGGAGGACGCGTTCGCGAGGTGGCGGCGGGGGATGCGCCCCGCCCGGTACGCCAGGCGCCCGGCGTCGACGGCGTGCCGCATGGCCTCGGCCATGAGCACCGGTTCCCTCGCCCGGGTGACGGCGGAGGCCAGCATGACGGCCGCGCAGCCCAGCTCCATCGCCAGGGCCGCGTCCGAGGCCGTCCCGGCACCCGCGTCCAGGATCACCGGCACCGTCGCCCGCTGGACGATCAGCTCGAAGTTGTGCGGGTTGCGGATGCCGAGCCCCGATCCGATGGGCGAGCCCAGCGGCATGATCGCCGCGCAGCCCGCGTCCTCCAGCTTCCGGGCGAGCACCGGGTCGTCGTTGGTGTACGGCAGCACGGTGAAGCCGTCGTCCACGAGGGTCTCCGCCGCGTCCAGCAGCTCCACCGGGTCCGGCAGCAGGGTGCGCTCGTCGGCGATGACCTCCAGCTTCACCCAGTCCGTGCCCAGCGCCTCACGCGCCAGGCGGGCGGTGAGGACGGCCTCGCCCGCGGTGTAGCACCCGGCGGTGTTCGGCAGCACGCGGATGCCGTGCCGGGCGAGCACGGACAGCACGGACCCCTTGACCGTGGGGTCCAGCCGCCGCATGGCGACCGTGGTCAGCTCGGTGCCGGAGGCCAGCAGCGCCTGCTCCATGACCTCCAGGCTGGGCGCTCCGCCCGTGCCCATGATCAGCCGGGATTCGAAGGTGGTGCCGCCGATGGTCAGCGGGTCGTCGGCCATGGGGGTCAGCCTCCCTGGACTGCGGTGAGGACCTCGACGCGGTCGCCGTCGCGGAGCGGGGTCGCCGGCCACTGGGCGCGGGGGACGACCGTCTCGTTGAGCGCGGCCGCCACTCCGGACGGGGCGACCGTCAGGGTCGCGACGAGGCGGTCGAGGGTGACGCCCTCGGCGACCTCCCGCGCCTCGCCGTTGACGGAGACGGACAGAAGGAGGGGCGCGGTCATGCGTGCTGCTCCTGGAGGGCGAAGCGGTCGGGGGAGAAGGGCCGGGCCTGCGCGGGGACCTCCGACCCGGTGAGGACCTCGGCCATCACGTCGCCGGTCAGCGGGGTCAGCAGCACGCCGTTGCGGTGGTGGCCGGTGGCCAGCACCAGTCCGTCCAGCGCGCCGCGGCCGAGCACCGGGGCGTTGTCGGGCGTGCCCGGGCGCAGGCCCGCCTGCGTCTCGGTCAGCGGGAGTTCGGTGATGCCCGGGAGCAATTCATGGGCGTCGCGGAGCAGTTCGTACACCCCGCCGGCGGTGACGGTGGTGTCCCAGCCCATCTCCTCGCTGGTGGCGCCGACGACCAGCTCGCCGTTCTCGCGCGGCACCAGGTAGACGTGACCGCCGCGCACCACGGCCCGTACCGTCCGCGACAGGAACGGCGCGTACGCCGCCGGCACCCGCAGCCGCAGCACCTGCCCCTTCACCGGCCGTACGGGCGGCAGCGCCCGTGCGGGCAGCCCGCCGACCCGGCCGCTGAGGCTCCCGGCGGCCAGCACCACCTGCCCGGCGGCGATCCGGGTGCCGTCCTCCAGGACCACCCCGTGGGCGCGGTCGCCCGTGACGTCCACCCGCGCCACCCGCGACCGCCGGAACTCCACCCCGGACAGCTCGCAGGCGCGCACCAGTGCCGCGGCCAGCCGCCGCGGGTCGATCTGGTGGTCGCCGTCGACCCGCAGCCCGCCGTGCACGCCGGGGGCGAGCATCGGCTCCAGGCGGCGGCACTCGCGGCCGCTGAGCCACTGCGACGCCAGGCCCAAGGACTCCTGGAAGGAGTGGAGTTCGCGCAGCTGCGCCCGGTCGTCGGCGTCGAGGGCGACGGCGAGGGTGCCGCACGTGCGGTAGCCGAGGTCGAGCCCCGTCGTCTCCTCCAGTTCGGCCACGAAGGACGGATAGCGGCGCGCCGCCGCGAGGTTGAGCTCCAGCAGCGGCTGCTCGCCGTACTGCACCTCCGTGACCGGCGCCAGCATCCCCGCGGCCACCCGGGCGGCCCCGCCGCCCGGTTCGGGGTCCGCGACCGCCGTGCGCAGGCCGCGCCCGCGGGCCCGCCACGCGGTGACCAGTCCGATGATCCCGCCGCCGACAACGACGGCGTCATGACGGTGCATGATGTTCCCGCTCCTCCCTTCGCCGGCATGACCCGGATCAGGTTCGTACGGTCGGCGGCCGCTCCAGCCGCCCTCTCAGCCCGGTGCGCCGGGCTCCCGCGAGTGCTCCTGAACCACCTTAGTACGCGCCATCCGCGGCGAGTAGGGCACCGGTACCGGCGGGCGGCGCCCCCGCGGCGTTACGGTGATCGCGTGACCAGCAGCAGCGAGCAGCGCGTCGTCGTCGTCGGGGCCGGGATGGCCGGAGTGCAGACCGCCGTGTCCCTGCGTGAGCAGGGCTGGGGCGGGACGATCACGCTGATCGGCGCGGAGCCGCACGCACCCTACGACCGGCCGCCGCTGTCCAAGGGCGTGCTCTTCGGCGCCGAGGAGGGCCCGGCGCTGGACGTCGACTTCGCCGGGATCGACGTCGAACTGCTGCTCGGGCGGCACGCGAGCGCCCTGCGCCCCGGGGAGCGGCAGGTCCACACCGACGCCGGCCCGGTCGGCTACGACAAGCTCGTGCTGGCCAGCGGCGCCGAGCCGGTCATGCTGCCGGGCAGCGAGGGCACGCCGGGCGTGCACGTGCTGCGCACCCTGGACGACGCCACCGCGCTGCGCCCGGTGCTGGAGAACCGGCACCGGGTCGTGGTGGTCGGCGCGGGCTGGATCGGCGCCGAGTTCGCCACCGCGGCACGTCACGCCGGGTGCGAGGTGACCGTCGTCGAGGCCGCCGACCACCCGCTCGCCGGGGTGCTGCCCGAGCACATCGCCGAACGGATGCGCGGCTGGTACGCGGAGGAGGGCGTGGAGCTGCGCACCGGCGCGGTCGTCTCCTCCGTCGAGCCGGGCGCGGTGCGCCTGGCCGACGGCAGCGTGCTCGCCGCCGAGGCGGTCGTCATCGGGATCGGCGCCCGGCCCGCCACCGGGTGGCTGGCCGGCTCCGGCGTCGAGCTGGGGCCGGACCGCTCGGTCCTCGCCGACGACCGGCTGCGCACCTCGGTGCCGGACGTGTACGCCGTGGGGGACTGCGCCTCCTTCCCGTCGGCGCGGTACGGGGAGCGGCTGCTGATCCACCACTGGGACAACGCGGTGCAGGGGCCGCGCACGGCCGCCGCGAACATCCTGGGCGGCGACGAGCCCTACGACCCCGTCCCCTACTTCTGGTCCGAGCAGTTCGGGCGTTTCGTGCAGTACGCCGGGTACCACGTGGACTCCGACCGCATGCTGCTGCGCGGGGACCCGGACGGGCCCGCCTGGTCGGTGCTGTGGCTGCGCGACGGCCAGCTGGTCGCGCTGTTCGCCGTCGGCCGGCCCCGCGACCTGGCGCAGGCCCGCAAGCTCATCGCCCGCGGCGTCCACCTCGACGACGCCCTGGCCGCCGACCCCGCGGTGCAGCTCCGGGCGGCGGTCGTCTGACACCCGTGGTGGTGTCGGAGGCGTAGCGGACCCGTCAGGACGGAGCAACGGGTGGCCTGAGCGGTTCCATGGTGTCGGTCCGGGATGGCACGCTTGTCCTGTGACCGAGATCGACGCAAAGATTGACTCCCTCGTCCCCTCCTGGCTGTACGTCCCCGATGTCGCCGAGCGCCTCGGCGTGGAGGTGACCCGGGTCCGCCAGCTCATCAAGGAGGGCCAGCTCATCGCCGTGCGCCGCGGTGAGAACCGGGTGCTGATGATCCCCGCCGACTTCATCGGCGAGGAGAAGATCGTGAAGGGCCTCGCGGGTACCCTCACCCTGCTCAAGGACGACGGGTTCAGCGACGAAGAGACCCTGGAGTGGCTGTTCACCCCGGATGAGAGCCTGCCCGGCACCCCCGTCCAGGCCCTGCGCGACAACCGCGGCACCGAGGTGAAGCGCCGCGCCCAGGCACTCGCCGTCTGACCGAACGACCCGCCACCACCGCAGCCACCCGAGGGGACCCGCCCGTATGAGCACGCGTACGAGCACGAGCACCAGCACGGGCATCCGCGCCCAGCTCGCCGACGCCCGGCTCTACCTGTGCACCGACGCGCGCAAGCGCCACGGCGGCCTGGAGGAGTTCGCGGCGTTCGCGGACGCCGTGCTCGCCTCCGGGGTCGACGTCATCCAGTTGCGCGACAAGGGCCTGGAGGCCCGCGAGGAGCTGGAGTACCTCGCGGTCCTCTCGGAGGAGTGCGGACGGCACGGCAGGCTGCTCGCGGTGAACGACCGCGCCGACGTGGCGCACGCCGCCGGGGCGGACGTCCTGCATCTGGGCCAGGGCGACCTGCCCGTGCCGGCCGCCCGCGCGCTTCTCGGCGACGAGGTGATCATCGGGCGGTCCTGCCACTCCGAGGCCGAGGCGGCCGCGGCCGCCGTGGAGCCCGGTGCGGACTACTTCTGCACCGGGCCGGTGTGGCCCACCCCGACCAAGCCCGGCCGGCCCGCGCCGGGCCTCGGCCTGGTCCGGTACGCGGCGGACCTGGGCACGGACCGGCCGTGGTTCGCGATCGGCGGGATCGACCTTTCCAACGTGGAGCAGGTGCTCGACGCCGGGGCCCGACGGATCGTGGTCGTACGGGCCGTCACCGAGGCGGCCGACCCGGGTGCCGCGGCGGCCGAGCTGGCCAAGCGGGTGCGCTCCTACGAGGACTGAGCGAGGGCCGGGCGAGGGCGGAGCGGTGGCCCGCAGGGGGGCGGGCGCCGCCGTACGCGGCCGTCTCGCGCCGCGAGTGCGGGATGTCCAAGGAGTGGACATTTGGGCGTCGTCTGTTGGGACGGCCCAGTAGTCGCCGATAGCCTGAGGCGCATGGCCCTCGGAACCGCCTCCACCAGGACCGATCACGCGGTCACCATCCGTGAGCTGCTGGCCTCCGGCGAGCGCTCGTACTCCTTCGAGTTCATGGCGCCGAGGACCGAGAAGGGCGAGCGGACCCTGTGGAACGCGATCCGCCGCATCGAGGCGGTGGGCCCCACCTTCGTCTCCGTCACCTACGGCGCGGGCGGCAAGTCCCGCGAAGGCACGGTCCGGGCGACCGAGCGGATCGCCTCCGACACCACCCTGACCCCGGTGGCGCACCTGACCGCGGTCGACCACTCCGTCGCCGAGCTGCGCAACATCATCGGCCAGTACGCGGACGCGGGCATCCGCAACATGCTCGCGCTGCGCGGCGACCCGCCCGGCGACCCCATGGGGGAGTGGCTGCGGCACCCGGAGGGCGTCGACCACGCCTACGAACTGGTCCGGCTCATCAAGGAGTCGGGCGACTTCTGCGTGGGTGTCGCCGCCTTCACCGAGATGCACCCCCGTTCGACCGACTGGGAAAGTGATACGCGTCACTTCGTCGAGAAGTGCCGGGCCGGCGCGGACTACGCCATCACCCAGATGTTCTTCAACGCCGAGGACTACCTGCGCCTGCGTGACCGCGTCGGGAAGGTGGGCTGCGAGACCCCGATCATCCCCGAGATCATGCCGGTCACGAACGTGAAGCAGATCGAGCGCTTCGCCCAGCTCGGCAACGCGCCTTTCCCGCAGGAGCTCGCGGACCGTATCCTCGCGGTCAAGGACGATCCGGCCGCGGTGCGGGCGATCGGGGTCGAGTACGCGACCGAGATGTGCCGGCGGCTGATGGCCGAGGACATCCCGGGGCTGCACTTCATTACCCTTAATCACTCCACGGCGTCGTTGGAAATCTACGAGAATCTGGGACTGCACCAGAGGTCGTGAGGGCGGACCCGCCGCCCCAGTGGGCCGACGACGGTGAACGGTGAGGAAGTGCGCTCATGGCCTACACAGTGCTCTACATCGCCTTCGGGGTGGTCGCGCTGTGGCTGCTCGGTGAAGTGCTCCTGCAGTACAAGGCACGGCTGAGGTGGCGGCTGCTTGCCTTCGCGGGGTTCCTTGGTGTCGTCCTGGGCGTCTACCTGCCCTCGGTCCTCGTCATCGTGGTCGGTGCCGTCGCCTTCGGCGCGGGCCAGACCTTCGTCACGCTCTCCTACCGCCGCGGCTTCGTCGAGGGATGGGCGCTGCGGTCCCCCAAGGAGGGCGCCGAGGACGAGGACGACGAGGAGGCGCCGCCGCTGCCACGCCGTGCCGCCGGCCGCCGCGGCCGGGGCGCGCAGCGTGACGAGCTGCCGGACGACGGCCTGACGACGCCGTACGAGGAGCCCGCGGGCGACACTCCGGCCGGTGCGGGCGTCGGGCAGTCCTACGACAGCTACGCCGCCGCCGCCGGCCCGGCCGCGGCGGCACCCGCCGGGATGGACTCCACACAGGTCTACCAGCCCATGCCCCTGCACGAGGACAGCGGCGAGTACCCGATGTACAACGGGCAGCCGAACTACGCCCAGGACCCGTACGCGGGCGCCGGTTACCAGGACTACGCCGCCACCACCGGCTACGGCGACTGGAACGGCGGCCAGCAGCAACAGCAGCCCGCCGCCGCCTCGTACGACGCGTACGGACAGCAGCAGCAGACCGGCGGCTGGGAGCAGCAGCAGACGGCGGCCTACGGCACCTACGCGGGCGGCTACCAGGACCCGTACCAGGGGCAGGGCCAGGGTCAGGGTCAGGGCACCCAGCAGCAGTACGGCTACGACACCCCGGCGGGCGGCGTGTGGGTGCCGCAGCAGGGCGGGGAGCAGCAGCCCTACGTCCCACAGCAGCAGAACACCTACGACCAGCAGGGCCAGCAGCAGGGGCAACAGCAGGGCCAGTACGACCCGTACGACCCCTACCGCTACAACTAGCGCCCGCGGGCCGCGGACCCGTCAGCCGAAGCCGACCCGCTCCAGCCGGAAGTCCAGCGGCCCGGCGTCGCCGAGGACCTGCACGTCCACCGGCGGCGACGGGCCGCCGCCGGTGGACGAGGAGCAGAAGTCCGAGCAGCGGGCCGCGCATCGCGAGGGCAGCCTTCTCGCCCCGAGGTGCCGCAGCAACTGGCCGGCGTTCCAGCGGGGACTTCAGGGCACCGGGGAGGTAAGGTCCGCGCCCTCCGGCACGGAGCCCGGCAACTCGGTCTGCGCGACGATCTCGCAGCACAGGCGGCAGGGGGCGCCACCGGTGTCCGGGCGCCGGACGCGTGCCTCAGCGGCTGCCGCCGGGACCGCCCGCAATGAGGTCGGCGGCGATGGCACCGGACATGCCGGTGTGGGCGAGGCCGCCACCGGGGTGGGACCAGCCGCCCACCAGGTAAAGACCCGGGACGAGGAGCCGGTTGCCGGGGTGCAGATGCGCCCCGTCCGCGCCGGCCAGGGCGGGGCGGGGGAGCCGGCCGCCAGGGGTGCCCGTCTCCTCCTCGGTGTCGGCGGGCGTGTGCACCGCCCGCCACAGCAGGCGGTCCGTCAGATCGGGCAGGACCGCGGCCGCGGCCTCCTGCGCCGCGTCCGCGACGCGCTCGGCCGGACCCGGCGCCCGCCAGTCCACCCCCGACGAGCCGTGGGGCGGGACCGTGACGCTCAACGTGACCGACTCCGAGGCGTCGTCGGGCCGCAAGGTGTCGTCGTCGGGGCGCAGCACCGTGACCGTCGGGCGGTCGTACAGCTCGCCCCGCGCCAGTGCGGCCGCCTCGGCCTCCAGGTCCGCGGTGTGGACGACCGTACGGTGCACGGCGTCCGAGGGCCGGGCGCCGCGCAGCGCCAGACAGACCGTGAGGCGCCCGGGGCCCTCGCAGCGGGGGCCGGGACCGATGCCGTCCCACACGCGGTCGGCGCCCCGGACGCCCCCGGCGCCGTGCGCCAGCAGCGGGGGCAGCAGCCACGGGGCGACACCGGCGACGACCGTGTCGGCCTCCACCCTTGTGCCGTCGGCGAGTTCGAGACCGGCCGCGCGGCCGTCCTTCTCCACGATCCCCGCGACCCCGGTCCCGAAGTGGAACTCCACCCTCCGCGCCACGCACCGGGCGTGCACGGCGTCGGCCAGCGCCCGCATGCCGCCGCGTACGTACCAACTGCCGAAGGTCTGCTCCAGGTACGGCAGCACGGTGGCGCTGCCGGGCGCGGTGCGCGGGTCGAAGCCGTACGCCAGGGCGTAGGAGCCGAGCAGCGCGGCGAGCCGCGGATCGTCCAGTTCGCGCCGGCCGACGTCGGCCAGGGTGGGCGCGCCGCGCCGGAACAGCCCCCGTCGCACGGGAGGCGCCGGATACGGATCGCGGCCGAGCGCGGCCGGGTCGCCGGCGAGCGCGTCCTCCAGCAGGGGGCGGCGCGTGGCGTCCCACACCTCCCGGGCCCGCACCAGCAGCTCGCTCCAGCGCTCGCCCGCGCCGGTGCCGAGCGCCGCGTCCAGGGCCGCGACGACCCCGCCGCGGGACGCGTTGGGCAGCGACACGGACGTGCCGTCGGAGAAGAGGTGGCGGCTCGCCGGGTCGACCTGGCGCAGCGCGACGGTGTCCTCCAGGCTCTCCCTGCCGGTCTTGACGAACAGGTCGCGGTAGACGGCGGGCAGGTGCAGCAGGCCCGGGCCGGTGTCGAACCCGAAACCCGCGCGCTCCAGTCGCCGCACCCCGCCCCCGTGGGTGCCGGCCCGCTCGTACACCGCCACCCGGTGCCCGCCGGTGGCGAGCCGGGCGGCGGCAGCCATGGCGCCCATGCCCGCGCCGATCACCGCAATCCGTGCCATGAACGGGACTCTAACCCCAGCCACCGACAACGCCGCGACCGGCCTTGCGGCGTTCCCTGCGGGCCTTCCAGCGCTGCCAGGCACGGCGGATCCGCGACAGTATGAAGATCACCGTGATGACGCCCAGCACGAGCAGCACGGCCGCGATGCAGGCCGCGGCCACCGGGTGGAAGAGCGCGAAGACGATGATCGCGGCGACGCCGACGTCCTCCGCGAGGCTGATCACGATGTTGCTCACGGGCTCCGGCGAGGTGTTGACGCCCATGCGGAGCCCGGCCTTCACCAGATGGCTCACCAGCGCCGTCGTCCCGCCGACCGCGCCCGCGGCGAGCTGCGGCAGCGACCCGTCCTGCCCGGCCAGCAGGGCCGCCACCACGCCCCCGGCGACCGGCCGGATCGCGGTGTGCACGGCGTCCCACGTGGTGTCGACGTAGGGGATCTTGTCCGCGACCGCCTCGCAGAGGAACAGGATCCCCGCGGCGATCAGCACGTCGGTTCGCTCCAGGGCGGGCGGCACCTGGTCGCTGACGCCCGTGGCGCCCATCAGGCCCAGCAGGAAGACCACGGCGTAGGCGTTGATCCCGCTCGCCCAGCCGCTGGTGAACACGAGCGGAAGTACCGACATGGGCCGTGATGCTACCGAAGCCGTGGAAAACCACCGCGGCCTTTGAGCGATACGACCCGGTCATGAGTACCTGTACTCAGACCCCCACTTGAGTACCCGCACGGATGAGCGCGGGGCGGCCCGGACGCCAAGGTGGAGGCAACGGAAGGGCACGGCACCGGCACCGCCGACACGGGGCGGCGGAACGGCGCTGCGCCCGGCCGGAGCGGGGGTGCACGGGGGAGCGCCGTCCCGGAACGGCCCGACGGGGGATCGGGCCGCGCCGGGGCGGCGCCCCGTCGTGCGGCGCTCAGGTGCGGGCGTGCCCCGCGACCCGTCCCTGCAGGAGCCGCGACAGGGCCGCGTGCACGTCGTCGATCGACCGCTCGGGCTGGAAGGACAGCCAGTCCAGCGCCGCGACGAGCACCATCCCGAAGAGAGCGGCCGCCGTGAGCGGCACGTCGATCTCGTCGCTGAGTTCGCCCGCCGTCACCGCGTCGTGCAGCGTCTGCTCCACGACCGCGACCGCCTCCTTGCGCAGCACCATGAGCGTGTCCTGCCAGGCGCGGTTGGTCCGCCACAGCTCGGCCACGTACAGCTGCGTGAAGGACGGGTACTCGGCGATGAACGCGAGCCCGGCCCGGATCATCGCGTCGATCGCGTCCACGTGGCTGCCGCCGCGGGCGGTGACGCCCGCCCCCGCCTCCCTCAGGGAGGCCGTGAGCAGGCCGACGCCGTGCCGCAGCAACTCCTCGAAGAGCTCGTTCTTGCTGGCGAAGTTGTAGTAGACGGTGCCCTTGGCCACCCCGGCGCGCTCGGCGATCTCGTCGACCGTGGTGGCGGAGAAGCCCTGCTCGGCGATGAGCGTGACCGCGGCCTGGAAGAGCTTCTGCCGGGTGGCCTGCCGTCGTGCACTGTTCATGACGACGATTGTCTACGGTCCGGGCGCCCGGTTCCGTGCGGCCTCACAGGGACAGCTCCGGATGCAACCGGTCCAGCGTCCACACCTGCCTGCGGCGGGCCGCCACCGCGGTCAGCGCCAGCGCGCCCGCGGTGAAGGCGAGCAGCACCAGGACCGCCCGCCACACCGGCCAGAGCCCGCCGCCCGTGATGAGGTGGCGCAGCCCCTCGACGACGTAGGTCATCGGCAGGAAGGGGTGGATCGCGTTGAAGAAGCCGGGGCTGGTCTGCACCGGGTAGGTGCCGCCCGCCGAGGTGAGCTGCAGCATGAGCAGCGCCAGCACCAGCACGCGTCCCGCCGGCCCGAAGCGGGCGTTGAGCCACTGCACGATGGCGGCGAAGCAGGCGGTCACCAGCACGAGGAAGCCGACCGTCCCGGCCGCCCGCACCATCTGCAGGCCGATCGCCCAGTGCAGCACCGCCATCAGGGCCAGTGTCTGCAGCACTCCTATGGCGAGCACCGGCAGCCACCCGGCCACCGCGATCCGCCAGGCGGGGGCGCCCGCGGCCATGGCACGCCTGCTGAGCGGCGTCAGCAGCATGTAGGCGACCATCGCGCCGACCCACAGGGACAGCGGGATGAAGTAGGGGGCGAAGCCCGTCCCGTAGTTGGGCGCCTTGTGCAGCGACTGCGCGGCGAGCCGGACCGGGTCGGCCATCACCTCGGTGCGGTCGGCGCGCTCCGCGCCGTCGTAGTCGGGGATCCGGGACGCGCCGTCGTGCAGGCCGTCGGCGAGCTGACCGCTGCCGTCGGTGAGCCGGGTCAGACCGGTCGTCAGCTGGTTGCTGCCGTCCGACAGCCGGTACATCCCGCCCGCCAGGGTGTCGGCTCCGGAGGCCAGGTCCCGGAGCCCGGCGTCGAGGGCGCCCGCGCCGTCCGACGCCGTCCGCAGCCCCTTCGCCACCTTGTGGGCGCCCGCGTTGAGCCGGTTGACACCGTCGACGGCGTTCTGCAGCTTCGTGGCGAGCGCCGGGTCCGACAGCGCCACGGCCGCCGAGTGCAGCGTGCCGAGGTCGTCGCGGAGGTCGTCGAGTGCGGCGGAGTGCCCCTGCACGTAGGTGTCGAGACGGGCGGCGACGCCTGCCACCTCGTCGGCGGCGTCGACGGCCTTCTTCAGCGTCCGGCACTGGGGGGTGACGGCGCCCAGGGGGCACTGCTCGGCGTAGGCGTCGTGGATCCCGGCGGCGGCCGCCTCGGCGTCGCGGACCGCCCGCGCCGACTGCCGCGGCAGGTCGCCGATGCCGTCACGGGCGGCCTGCGAGCCGCGGGCGACGACCCGGGCCACCGCGTTGATCTCCTTGACGTGCTGCTTGACGAAGGTCAGTTCGTCCGAGGCACCGTTGACCTTGTCGGCCAGTGCCTGGGTCCCCGAGGCGACCTGACCGGCGCCGCTGTCGAGCGCTCCCAGCCCGCCGGCCAGCGAACTGCTGCCCTTCTTCGCCGTGTGCAGGCCGCCGGCCAGCCGGCGCGCGCCGTCCTCGGCGGTGGAGATGCCGTCACCGAGCCTCTTGGAGCCGGTCCGGGCCGAGCCCGCGCCCTTGGCGACGTCGTCCGCGCCGTCGGCGGCCGTGACCGTCTCGTCGTGGAGGTCGGAGAAGGCCACGAAGATCCGGTCGTAGAAGTCCCTCGACGCCTTGGTGGAGGCGGCGGACCGCACTTCGGAGAAGACCGTGCGGGAGATCTGCCCCACGACGTAGTTGTTCGCGTCGTTGGTGCGCACCTGGAGCGCGCCGGTACGCGGGTGGTCGCCGGAACTCGATGCGACGCGCGCGCTGAAGTCCCGCGGGATGGTCAGCGACAGGTAGTACGTGCCGTCCTCGACGCCCTTGGCCGCCTCGGCGGCGCTGGTCTCGCGCCAGTCGAAGGTGTCGCTCTCCCGCAGGCCGTCCACGATGGAGTCGCCCGCGGCGAGCCGTTGCCCGTTCACGGTGGTGCCCTGGTCGGCGTTCACCAGGGCGACGGGGATCTTGTCCAGCCGCCCGTAGGGGTCCCAGAAGGACCACAGGTACAGGGCGCCGTAGAGCAGCGGCAGGAGCAGCAGCGACACCATGGCCGCGCGTGGCAGCCGCCCCCTGCCGAACTTCCTCAGCTCAAGCGCTGCCAGCCTCGGCGTGCGCATCGGCCGCCCCCTCCTCGTCGTCGGTCTTCGTGTCGGTTTCCGCGGCGGTTTCCGTGGTGGGCTGCCGGGTGCGCACCACCACGGCGTCCCCCGGAGCCTGGGAGCACACCGCCAGCACGGTCGTGCCGCCCGCGGCGACGGCCCGCAGCATCGCCCAGGCCTCCTCGCGTTCCGACGGGGCCAGCTTGTGGTCGGCGTCGTCCACCGCCAGCGCCTTGGGGCGGGCCAGCAGCGCGAGGGCGGTGCCCAGACGCAGGGCCTCGAGCCGCTCCAGGTCCCGGGCGGCGGTGCGCTCGGCCTTGGGCAGCGTCGACAGGTCCAGCCCGGCCGCCGTCAGCGCCTCGTCGACGCGCGCCCCGTCCGTCGCGCCGGGCCGCACCAGTTCGCGCAGCGAGCCGCCGAACCGCCGCTGCAGCAACACGCGTTCCCGAAGGTGCTCGCCGACGGTGAGGGCCGGGTCGAGTTCCGCGACCCCGGTGACGGGGCCGAGCGCCGCGACGCGGCGGACCGCGGCGAGCTGTTTGGGCAGCGTGAGCCCGGCCACCTCGGCCCGGCCCTCCGTGGCGCGCATGCGCCCGGTCAGCGACAGCAGCAGACAGGTGCGGCCCGAGCCGGAGGCACCCTCGACGGCGACCAGACCGCCCGCCGGCGCGGTGAAGGTGACGTCCCGGAACACCCAGCCCCGGGGCCCCTTGAGCCCGAACCCCTCCGCGGTGATCACTCGCCCGCCCCCATTCTTTGAACTGACCAGTCAGTGCAAAAACACTAACGCATGGCGTCACCGGACCGCGAATCCAGGGACGTTGTCCGGCCACCGCGACCGTTTGCGCAGGTCAGCGCGATTGTCAGAGGTGTGCTTCACGATGAGTGGTGAAGGTCAGGAACTGTCGGACACGTCATGCGAAGACAGGAGGAACGTGATGACCGTGCCAGCCCGCAGGGCCGCCGTCGTCGGCGGCGGTGCCGCCGACGTCCACCCCGTGCTGCGCAAGGCCACCGCCCCCGCGGCCGCCCTCGACCTGCTCGTCCAGGCCCGGCGGGGGCTCGATGAGGCCGCCGCCCTGGAGACCCCCAACGACCGTTTCGCCACCGCCCACTTGGCCGCCCTGCGCACCGCGGCCGCCGTCCTCGCCGTGCGCGGCCGCCCCGAACCCACCAGGCGGCGCCGGCAGCGGATACGCAGTGCCTGGGAGGTGCTGCCCGAGGTCGCGCCCGAACTGGCCGAGTGGAGCGCCCTGTTCGAGGCGGGAGCCCGTCAGCGGGCACGCGCCGAGGCCGGCATCCAGGGCGCGGTCAGCCCCCGGGAGGCCGACGACCTCGTCCGTGCGACGGGGATGTTCCTGCGGCTCGTGGAGCGCCTGCTGGTGCTGCAGCCCGTGCTGGACCGGCCGCAGACCGGCCGTCCCGCTTGATCGGCCGCCGGGCGGCGGCCCACTAGAGTGGGTCCCAGGCTGGGCCGACCGGTCCCCTGCCCCGTCCGTCCGCGAGGAGCCGTCCGCATGTCCCGTCCAGGAGGGGCCGAACCGCTGCGGCCCCGCGCAGCCCTGCGTACCGCCGTGGTCTGGGAGGTCCTGCGCGATGCGCTCGACCGGCAGGCCAAGGCCGCCGGACGGGACGTCCTCGACGTGCTCGACACCGGTGGCGGCACCGGCAACTTCGCGGTACCCGTGGCCAGTCTGGGTCACCGGGTGACCGTGGTCGACCCCAGTCCCGACGCGCTCTTCGCCCTCGAACGCCGCGCGGCGGAGGCAGGCGTCACCGAACGTGTCCGCGGGGTGCAGGGCGACGCCCACGGCCTGCTCGACGTCGTGCCGGCCGGCAGCCACGACGTCGTGCTCTGCCACGGCGTGCTGGAGTACGTGGACGACCCCGCCGAGGGCGTGCGCAACGCCGCGGGCACCCTGCGCGCCTCCGGCGCCCTCAGCCTGCTCGCCGCCAGTCGCCACGGGGCCGTGCTCGCCCGGGCGCTCGCCGGTCACTTCGGCGAGGCCCGGCACACCCTGGACGACCCCGACGGCCGCTGGGGCGAGGGCGATCCGGTGCCCCGCCGCTTCACCGCGGGCGAGCTGACCGCGCTGGTCGCCGACGCCGGACTGCGGGTCGGATCGGTGCACGGTGTCCGGGTCTTCGCCGACCTCGTCCCCGGCGTCCTGGTGGACACCGAACCGGGCGCGATGGACGCCCTGCTGAGGCTGGAACTGGCCGCCGCCGAGCAGCCCGCGTTCCACGCCGTGGCGACCCAGTTGCACGTGCTGGCCGAGCGCGGCTGAGCCGGAACGGGGGGCGCTTCCCCTTGCCTCTTCCGGTCACCCACCGGGAGGAGTCCGTCACACGCCCCCCGATTCCCGGTTCAGGGCCTTATGCTGGCATGACGTGGCGTTCGACGGGGAAAACACCCCCCGTCGGATTGGCGTAGTGGGGCGGGTTTCACGGGGGCGATTCCCTGCCTATCCTGGAAGGGTCGTACCGGTCGCTCCCCCGCGACCGACGAGGAGGAGGACTCCGTGCCGCTCTCGGAGCACGAGCAGCGCATGCTCGAGCAGATGGAGCGAGCGCTGTACGCCGAAGATCCCAAGTTCGCGTCGGCGCTTGAGGGAAGCGGGCTGCGCACCTACACCAGGCGGCGCGTCTACCTGGCTGTGGCGGGCTTCCTGGTGGGCATCGGGCTGTTGATGGGCGGCATGATCGCCCAGCAGCCCTGGATCAGTGTCGTGGGCTTCCTCGTGATGCTCGGCTGTGCCGTTCTCGCCGTCACCGGCTGGCGCCGTGCCGCCAAACCGGGTGCGGCCCCCGCTCCCGCGGGGAACTCCCCGCAGGGTGCCGTCGGACGGGGCCGTCGCCACCAGCCGCGGCGCAAGATGATGGACCGCATCGAGGAGCGCTGGCAGCGGCGCCGCGACGAACAGGGCCACTGACACACAGACCAAGACGAAGGGGGCGGGGTTCCGGTCGGAACCCCGCCCCCTTCGCCATGCCGTCCTCGCGTGGGCCGGCGGGGGGTGCGGCATGCGGCCCGCCGACATGCGGCACCGCGCACCGCCGCGCGCCGCTCGTGACGGGACCCCCGGGGCCGGCCGACGGGCCGGCCCCCAGGGGCCTCAGGAGCTCCGGCGCTGCCGCAGCGGTCGCATCACGGCATCGCCCGCACCGCGCAGCCGGGCCGAGAAGCGGTCCGAGGCCGCCGACCAGCGCTCCGCGGACCGCCAGACGACCCGGACCGTGGAACGCGGCAGCAGCACGGCGCGGATCCGCGTCATGACGTCCGCGTTCCCGCGCAGCCCCTCCCGCACCAGCTGGACGTCCTTCGCGGAGCCCGTGGTCGTCGGCGGTCGCGGTGAGAACAGGGCCTGCTCCACCGCGGTCGCCAGGCGCTGCGCCGCCTCCGCCGAGGGCCCTTCCAGGCCCCCGTCGCGGACGAGGCGCGCCGCGACCCGGCGCGGGGTCTCGGACTCGTCGGGCCGCAGACCGTAGTCCCAGGCGGTGTCGATCAGCTCCAGCCAGGCCGCCAGGGTCCGGGCACCGTCCCGGGCGCCCATGGCGTCCAGCTCGCCGGCGGTCAGGCCCTGCGGGGCCCCGCCCTGCCCCTGCCCGTCGGCTCCCGCCGTGCCCCGGGCGCGCCCGGTGAGCTCCAGCCACGCCGCCAGGGCCGCCGGGTCCTGGCCGCCGCCGCGCAGCCGCTGGAACCGCTGCCTGCGCCGCCAGAGCAGCGGCAGCAGCAGGACCAGGACCACCAGCGGCACCACGGCCCAGGCGAGGACGCGCAGCGTCCACGTGACGATCTGCGGCCACAGCCGCTCGTCCTCCGTGCCGACGCCCGAGGCCTGCCCGAGGGGGTCGCAGTTGCCGAGCTGGGCGTCCTTGCCCAGGCAGGACGGGGAGACGGTCGGGCCGGTGCCGGCCCCGGCCCCCGCGGACTGCTCAGGGGTGTCGGGCGCCGCGGGCCCGGAGTCGGAGGTGGCCGCCTCCTGGGTGTAGCCCGGCAGGGTGCCGCGGGTCGGCGTGGGCTCGAACCGCGTCCAGCCGACGCCCTCGAAGTACACCTCGGGCCAGGCGTGCGCGTCCTTCAGCCCCACCGCGTACGCACCGTCCGACTCCGAGGTGCCGGGCGTGAAGCCGACCGCCACGCGCGCGGGGATGCCCAGGGTCCGCGCCATCGCCGCCATCGTGAAGGCGAAGTGGATGCAGAACCCTTCCTTGTTGCGCAGGAAGCGGGTGATGGCCTGCACGCCGCTGCCGGAGCGCACCGAGGTGTCGTACGAGAAGGCGCCCGAGGTGAACCACCGCTGCAGCGCGAGGGCCCGCTCGTAGTCGTTGGTGGCGTCCTTGGTGACCTCCAGGGCCGTCTGCGCCACCACCGCGGGCAGCGAGTCCGGCACCTTCGTGTACTCGGCCCGCAGCCGGGCGTCCGCAGGCGGCGCGCTCGCCAGCTGCTGCGCGGTCGGCTCCAGCGCCAGGCTGCTGACCTGGTAACGGGTGTCCGAGGTGGTCTGGCCCCGGTCGCCGATGATGGTGCGGCCCGTGGGCTCGAAGCGCCAGCGCCCGTCGACCTGCACCTGTGTGGCCGGGTACGGCAGCGGCAGCCACATCTGGACGTAGCTCTTGTCCGCGGCGACCGAGGTGGTGACCTCGGTGGCCTTCACGTCGGGACCGAGCCCCTGGGGGCTGGGCAGCACCTTGGGCACGCCGGTGAGGGAGCGCTGCGCGGGCTCCCACTTGTCACCGGTGAAGCGGTCGAGCGCCACGATCCGCAGGTACATGTCCGCGTTGGAGACGGCGTTCGTCCGGTACCGGAGCACGACGCGGTCGTCGGGCTGGTTGAGGTTGTCCTGGAGCGCGACCACGGGGTTGACCGCGGAGATCGTGCCGCCGCCGCGCCCGCTGCCCGTGCCCGAGCCCCCCGTCGGCAGCAGCCCCACGCCCATCGAGGGCAGCGCCGCCGGCGCCACCAGGGCGATGCCGAGCGCCATCGCCCCTATGCGGCGCCCGGTCCGCACCGGGGCCACCGCCCCGGTCGGTCCTCCGTACCCGGCGCGCGCCCCGGACCCGACGCCGCCGAAGACCCGGCCCCAGCGCGAGATCCGGTCCCGGCCCTCGGCCAGCAGGAGCAGCAGGTAGCCGACGGCGGCCAGCAGGAAGTACGGCCAGCGGGTGCCGTCGCCCCCGGCCAGCCCCGCCGCGATCGAGTACAGGGCCAGCAGCGGCAGCCCGGCCGGGGCCGCGCTGCCGTAGGTCACCGCCAGCGCGTCCACGGTCAGCCCGATCAGCAGCACGCCGCCGAGCAGCAGCAGCCGGATGCCCGGGGTGACCGGCGCCGGGATCGCGAACTGGGTCACGTCCTGCATCGCGGCCGTCAGCAGGTTGCCGAACTGGGTGTACGCCGCGGGCCCCGGCAGGAACCCGAGCAGGGCCTGTTCGCCGGCGAACATCAAGGTGAGCACCAGCAGCGTGACCACCGCCTGCGCCAGCACGGTCAGCGGGCGGGCCAGCGGCACCCGCCGGGCCAGCGCGCCCACCCCGGTCTGCAGCGCCACCAGGAAGGCGGCCTGCAGGATCCACGAGTTCGGCGTCGCCAGCGGCAGCAGCGAGCAGGCGGTCATCAGCGTCGCCGCCGCCGCGCAGACCGCGAGCCGTCCTCGTCCGCTCATCATCGCGTCCCCGCCTCCTCACGCGACCGGTACCGGTCGGCGCGCTGCCACAGGTCGGGCAGCCCGTCGCCGGCGGCGGCCGGGAGCACCGTCCAGCCCGCCTCGTGCAGCATCCGCACGGCCCGGGCCGAGCCGTCCTCCGGCGCGTCCCCGTCCGCGCCCGTCCGCGGCGCCTCGGGCCGTCCCGTCCCGTCCTCGTCCAGCGCCCCCCAGGCGGCGCTGTCCAGGACGAAGGCGACGGCGGCCCCCGCCCGCTGCCTCATCCGCCCCGCCATCGCTGCCTGCTCCTCGTCGAGGTCCCCGAAGAACGCCACCAGCAGGCCCTCGCTGCCCGTGCGCAGCACGTCCAGCGCACGGGAGAGCCCGGCGCCGTCCGAGTGGTCGACCACCGCCAGGGTGTCCAGCAGGGTGCCGGCCGCGTCGGAGGAGTCGGTGCCGCCGAAGCCGTCGTTCCCGGGCACCGTGCTGCCGGTGTCGGTGAGCAGCCGTACGGAGTAGCCGCGCTCCAGCATGTGCATCGCCACCGAGGCCGCCCCGGACACCACCCACTCGAAGGCCGAGTCCGGCCCGGCGCCGAAGTACGCCACGGCCCGGGTGTCCAGCAGCACCGTGCACCGGGCGCGGTGCGGTTGCTCCTCGCGGCGCACCATGAGCTCGCCGTACTTGGCGGTCGAGCGCCAGTGCACCCGGCGCAGGTCGTCGCCGTGGCGGTAGCCGCGCGGGATCACGTCGTCCTCGCCCGCCAGGGTCAGCGCGCGGGTGCGGCTCTCCCCGTAGCCGGAGGAGTCGCCCTTGAGCTTGACCGGCGGCAGCGGCTCCACGCGGGGCACCACGGTCAGGGTGTCGTACGCGCTGAAGGAGCGGGTCAGCTCGCACATGCCGAAGGGGTCGGTCAGGCGCAGCTGCAGCGGCCCCAGCGGGTAGCGCCCGCGCAGGTCGGAACGGACCCGGTAGGACACCTCGCGGTGGCCGCCGGGCTCCACCCGGTCCAGGATGAAGCGGGGCCGGGGCCCCAGCACGTACGGCACCCGGTCCTGGAGCATCAGCAGGCCGGTGGGCAGCCGCGACACGTTGTCCACCCGCAGGTGCACCCGCGCCTCGGACATCGCCGGCACGCGCGAGGGCGACAGCCGGCGGCTGCCGGCGACGCGGTAGCGCGTGCGGTGGAGCACGGCCACGCAGACCAGTGGCAGCACGGCCAGCAGCAGGCCGACCCGCAGCAGGTCCGGCTGCCCCAGGACGTAGGCGCAGACGGCCGCCGCGATCCCCGCGGCGAGGAACGAGCGGCCCCGCGTGGTGAGGCCGCCCAGGGCGGCCCGGAAGCCGCTTTCACGCTCGGTCACGCGGCACCTCCAGCGCCCCCGCCCGTCGTCCGGGTCACCGGCTGCCGTACGGGTCGGGGACCGGCGTGCGCTGCACGATCTCCGCGACGACCTGCTCCGGGGTGCGCCGGTTCAACTGGGCCTGCGCGGTCGGCAGCAGACGGTGCGCCAGCACGGCGCCGGCCAGCGTCTGGACGTCGTCGGGGAGCACGTAGTCCCGGCCGTCCAGGGCCGCCGCGGCGCGGGCCGCGCGCACCAGGTGCAGTGTGGCGCGTGGGGAGGCGCCGAGTCTCAGGTCCGGGTGGTCCCGGGTGGCCGAGACCAGGCTCACCGCGTAGTGCCGCACGGCCGGCGACACGTGAACCGTCCGTACCGCGTCGACGAGTTTGACGATCTCGTGCGCGTGGGCGACCGGCTGCAGGTCGTCCAGCGGGCTGACGCCCGCGTGCACGTCGAGCATCTCCAGCTCGGCCTCCATGCTGGGGTAGCCGATGGAGACCCGGGCCATGAAGCGGTCCCGCTGCGCCTCGGGCAGGGGATACGTTCCCTCCATCTCCACCGGGTTCTGGGTGGCGATGACCATGAAGGGGCTCGGCAGCGGGTAGGTGCTGCCGTCGATGGTGACCTGCCGCTCCTCCATCGACTCCAGCAGCGCCGACTGCGTCTTGGGCGACGCGCGGTTGATCTCGTCGCCGACGACGATCTGCGCGAAGATCGCGCCCGGCTTGAACTCGAAGTCGCGGCGCTGCTGGTCGAAGACGCTGACCCCGGTGATGTCCGACGGCAGCAGGTCCGGCGTGAACTGGATGCGCCGGACCGAGCAGTCGATCGACCGGGCCAGCGCCTTGGAAAGCATCGTCTTGCCGACGCCGGGGACATCCTCGATGAGCAGATGTCCCTCGGCGAGCAACACCGTCAGCGCAGTCCGTACGACCTCGGGCTTGCCCTCGATCACGTTCTCCACCGACCGGCGTACGCGGTCCGCCGTGGCAGTCAGATCGCTGAGGCTCGCTCGCGCGTCATAGGTCGTCACCCGGTTCTCCTCGGCCCGTTCCTGGGGACACGGTCATCCCTGGACCGGCCCTCCCCGTTACACGAAGCATTCTCCCCTTCAACTATGCTCCGCGTCACTCCGCTTCCGTTACTCGTTTGTGATTTCGCGCAGCAGGCCGGTGTGCACGTCGAACACAAACCCCCGCACATCGCCCGTGTGGGTCAGGAAGGGGGACGTCCGGACCCGCTGCATCGACTGCCGCACGTCCTGGTCGACGTCACGGAAGGACTCCACCGCCCAGGTCGGACGCTGGCCCACCTCCTCCTCCAGCTCCGTGCGGAACTCCTCGGTCAGCGACTCCAGGCCGCAGCCGGTGTGGTGGATCAGCACGACCGAGCGGGTGCCCAGGGCGCGCTGGCTGATGGTCAGCGAGCGGATGGTGTCGTCGGTGACCACACCGCCGGCGTTGCGGATGGTGTGGCAGTCGCCGAGCTCCAGGCCCAGCGCCTTGTGCAGGTCGAGGCGGGCGTCCATGCAGGCGACCACGGCCACCTGCAGAACGGGGCGGGCGTCCATGCCGGGGTCGCGGAACTGCTCCGCGTAGCGCCGGTTCGCCTCGACCAGCCGGTCGGTGACGGACGCCGTGCCGGTGCCGGCGGGAACCGCGGACTCATGCGCGTTTATCGACATGACACGACCGTAGAGGGCACGGTCTCTTCCGACCTGCTGCGGGGTCCGGCAAATCTCGGTCAAACCGGTGCACTGTGAGGTAACCCACAGGCGTCGCGCGCGCTCGCCCGTGCGGGTGATTCGGGCACGGACGCCCACGAGGGCGCCCGTGCCAGGGCAGGCTTCTCGTTGACCGTGGGGGCCGGTGGAGTAAAGTGGCGCGAAGTGGGTCGACCAACCTGGTGCGGGAGGTGCGGATGTTCCTCGGGACGTACGCGCCACGGCTGGACGACAAGAGCCGGCTGGTCCTCCCCGCGAAGTTCCGCGAACAGTTCGCGGACGGCCTGGTCATCACCAAGGGCCAGGAGCGCTGCCTGTACGTATGGCCGGTCGAGGGCTTCCGCGCCCTCACCGAGGAGCTGCGCAGCGCCCCCCTCACCTCCAGGGCGGCCCGCGACTACATGCGCGTGCTCTTCGCCGGCGCCCATGACGAGGTCCCCGACAAGCAGGGCCGCGTCACCCTCCCGCAGCCCCTGCGCGACTACGCCGGACTGCGCCGCGACTGCGCGGTGATCGGCGCCAACACCCGGGTCGAGGTGTGGGACGCGGCGGCCTGGGAGGACTATCTGGCGGGTCAGGAAGACGCCTTTTCGGCGTTGTCCCAGGAGGTGCCTCCCGGCTTACTGTGACCTCGCCCGTAGCCTGATGGCTCACGTACGAGTACGTGACGCTCGGCCTCCTCCCGCTCCCCGGTCCGCTGGCACTCCTTCCCCGGTGCCAGAAGGCCGCCCACGAGCGGGCGGGGACCCAGTGGTACGTCCCCGCGAGCAGATGAGAAGGGCTTCATGAGCACCACCCCGTCCGAGCCACGCCACGTCCCGGTCATGCTGGACCGCTGCCTGGACATGCTGGCGCCCGCCGTCGAAGCGCCGGGCGCCGTGGTCGTGGACGCCACCCTCGGCCTCGGCGGGCACAGCGAGGCACTGCTGCGGCGGTTCCCCGAGGTCCGGCTGGTCGCCGTCGACCGCGACCCCGCCGCGCTCAAGCTCGCCGGTGAGCGGCTCGCCCCGTACGGCGACCGGGCCACCCTCGTGCACGCCGTCTACGACGAGATCCCCGAGGTGCTGGAGCGGCTCGGCGTCCCCAAGGTGCAGGGCGTCCTGTTCGACCTGGGCGTCTCCTCCATGCAGCTGGACGAGGCCGACCGCGGCTTCGCCTACGCCCAGGACGCGCCGCTGGACATGCGCATGAACCAGACCGCGGGCATCAGTGCCGCCGAGGTCCTCAACACCTACCCGCCGGGCGAGCTGGTGCGGGTGCTGCGCGACTACGGCGAGGAGAAGTTCGCCCGCAAGATCGTGGAGGCGGTCGTCCGCGAGCGGGCACGCGAGCCCTTCACCACCAGCGCCCGGCTGGTCGAGCTGATCCGCGAGGCGCTGCCGCAGGCCGCCAAGCGGACCGGAGGCAACCCGGCCAAGCGCACCTTCCAGGCGCTGCGGATCGAGGTCAACGGGGAGCTGACGGTGCTGGAGCGCGCCATCCCCGCGGCCGTCGCCACGCTCGCCGTGGGCGGCCGGATCGTCGTGCTGTCCTACCACTCCCTGGAGGACCGCCTCGTCAAGGGCGTCCTCGCCGCCGGCGCGGCCATCACGGCGCCGCCCGGGCTGCCCGTGGTGCCGGAGCAGTACCAGCCGCGGCTCAAGCTGCTCACCCGCGGCGCCGAGCTGCCCACGGAGGACGAGATCGCCGCCAACCGCCGGGCCGCCCCGGCGCGGCTGCGCGGCGCCCAGCGGATCCGCGAGGCCCTGGCGTGAGGCGGCGCACATCGGCGGCGCGCTCGCCCTTCGTCCTGCTGATCGTGCTGCTGCTGGGCGGCGGCCTGATCACCCTGCTGCTGCTCAACTCGGCGGTGAACCGGGACTCCTTCAAGCTCAGCGAGCTGCAGAAGAAGACCACCCAGTACACCGACGAGGAGCAGGCGCTGCAGCAGGAGGTCGACCAGTACTCGGCGCCGGACGCGCTGGACGAGCAGGCCCGCGACCTGGGCATGGTCCCCGGCGGCAACCCGGCGTTCCTCGCGCCCGACGGCACCGTCCTGGGCAGCCCCGGCGCCGCGCCGTACGTGCCGGCCCCCAGCCCGAGCACGGCGCCCGCCACCGTCGCGCCCAGCGGCTCCGCGGCCGCCTCCCTGGGCCCGACGACGTCCGCCTCCGCCAAGCCCAGCACGAGCCCCGAGGAGACCCCGTGACCGCTGCTCCGGGGCCCCGTGCCCTCCACCCGCCCCGATCCGCCCGTCCGGCCGGCCGGGAAGGTGCCGGGGCGTGGTGACCCGCGACGGGGAGCCGCCGCGCGAGCGGGGCGACCGCGGCGAGCGGGGCGAACGGCGTGACCGGGCCGACCGGGAGAACGGCGCCGGCCGCCCGGGGCCCGACGCCCGGGGCCGTGGCGGCCGCGGTGACGGCGGCGGGGCCGCCCCCCGGCGCCGCCAGGTGCCCCGGGGACGCGACGGCGACGCCGGAGCGCCCGCACGCGGCGGCGAGACCGGCGAACCCCGCCGCAGGACCGCGCCCGGGCAGCAGGCGGGGGCACGCCAGCCCGCCGCACGCGGCGCGCGGCCGCGTGACGACGGCGGCCGGACCGCCCGCGAGACGGGCCGCGACCCGCGGGCCCGCAGGCCCACCCCCCGCCGCGAGGGATCCGGCACGTCCGGCAGCGCCGGCACCTCCGGCGTGCCGCACGGACGCACTCCCGGGGCCCGCAGGCCGGCGGCCGGCGGACGCGACGCCAGGGGCGCCCGGGACCGGGCCGGCCGCGGGGCCGTACCGCCGCGGCGCAGGCCCCCGCGCCCGGTCACGCCGGCCGGTGCGCCGCTGCTGCGGCTGGGCCGGCCGCGGCCGCGCCTGCGGCTGGTCAGCTTCGCGCTGACGCTGGTGATGCTCACCTTCGTGATCCGGCTCTTCCAGGTGCAGGCCGTGGACGCCGCGACCTACGCCGCCAAGGCCGAGGTCAACCGCAACGTCAAGGTGACCCTCGCCGCCGAGCGCGGGACGATCACCGACCGCAACGGGGTCGACCTGGCCACCACCGTCGACGCGTACGACATCACGGCCGACCCGATGCTCTTCACCCCCAAGTACGCGAAGGCCAAGGACGCCCCGGCGCGCGCCGCCGAACTGCTCGCGCCGATCGTCGACGGCGACCAGAAGAAGATCGCCAAGCAGCTCGCCAACTACCCGGGGTCCCGCAACGAGATCATCGCCCGGCAGCAGTCGCCGCAGGTCTGGAACCAGATCAAGGACCTGCAGAGCGCGCTCGCCGACCGGGCCGAGAAGGGCGACGGCGTCAACTACCTCGCCGGGGTGTTCCGGCTCCGGCACGCCAAGCGCGTCTACCCCGCGAGTGACCTCGCGGCGGGCGTGATCGGCTGGGTGAACGCCGCCGGCGCGGGCGGCGGCGGCCTGGAGAGCCGCCTCGACAAGGCACTGGCGGGCAAGGACGGCACCGTCACCTACGCCCAGTCCGGCGGCCGCCGGGTGCCCACGGCCAGCGTGCAGGAGCGCGCCGCCGAGCCCGGCACCGACGTGGAGCTGACCCTGGACCGGGACATCCAGTGGGCCGCCCAGCGGGCGATCACCCAGCAGGTGAGGGCGTCCGACGCCGACCGCGGCTACGTGATCGTCCAGGACACCCGCACCGGGCAGGTGCTGGCCATGGCCAACGCCCCCGGCTTTGACCCCAACGACCTGACCCGGGCCGACCCCACCGCCCTCGGCAACGCCGCGCTGCAGGACGCGTACGAGCCCGGCAGCGTCAGCAAGCTGATGTCCATGGCCGCGGTCCTCGACGAGGGCGTGGCCACCCCGGACACCCACGTCACGGTGCCCGGCACCCTGCCGCGCGCCGACCGCGTCTTCCACGACGACGTGGACCACGGCACCTGGCACCTGACCCTGAACGGCGTGCTCGCCAAGTCCAGCAACATCGGCACGATCCTGGCCGCCGAGCAACTCGGCAAGAACCAGAAGCAGGCCAACCGCGTCCTCTACTCGTACCTGAGGAAATTCGGCATCGGGCGGCCCACGGGGGTCGGTTTCCCCGGCGAGACGCCCGGCATCCTGGCGAGGCCGGACCAGTGGAACGCGTCCCAGCAGTACACCATCCCCTTCGGGCAGGGCCTGTCGCTGAACGCGCTGCAGGCCACCTCGGTCTACTCGACGATCGCCAACGGTGGTGTACGGGTCGAGCCCAGCCTGGTGCGCGGCACGACCGGCCCGGACGGCCGCTTCGTGCCGTCCCCGCAGGCGCCGAGGACCCGGGTGGTCAGCGCGAAGACCGCCAAGACGCTCACCACCATGCTGGAGTCCGTGGTCGGCGACGAGCAGGGCACCGGCACCAAGGCCCGCATCGCGGGGTACCGCGTCGCGGGCAAGACCGGCACGGCCAACCGGGTGGACCCGGAAACGGGCACCTACAGCGGCTACACGGCCTCGTTCATGGGATTCGCCCCCGCCGACGACCCGCGGCTGACCGTGTCCTGCGTGATCCAGAACCCGACCCGCGGCAGTTATTTCGGTGGTCAGATCTGCGGCCCGGTGTTCAAGCGGGTCATGGAGTTCGCCCTGAAGTCCCTGCAGGCGGCGCCCAGCGGAACCAAGGCCCCGAACCTGCCGGTCGAGTGGGACCCCTCGAAGCCGTGACCGGCGAGCAGGGGAGGAAGGAACGGCGGCCGTGAACGGACACGACCCCACAGCGGAAGGCACGGGCGGTAGCCCCGCGCACGCGGACCGTACCGGAGGAAGCAGCAGGCCGGAAGCCCGGCGAGGGGCTTTTGGCCCGGAGCCCGGCCCGGCGGGTACTCTCACGGCCGTGTCACACGCTGATCAGTCCCCCCGCCCCGAACCGACGCAGCCGGGCGCACCCCGCCCCACCCGGGTCCGGCCCGTACCGACCGCGGAACTGGCCGCGCGGCTGGGCGCGCAACCGCCCGCGCCGAGCGCCGCCCCGGTCACCGGGATCACGCACGACTCGCGGGCCGTCCGCCCCGGCGACCTGTACGCCGCGCTGCCCGGTGCCCGCTTCCACGGTGCCGACTTCGCCCCGCAGGCGGCCGAACTGGGGGCCGCGGCGATCCTCACCGACCCGGCGGGCGCCGAGCGCGCGGCGGCGACCGGCCTGCCGGTGCTGACGGTCGAGGACCCCCGGTCGCGGATGGGGGAGCTGGCCGCCGAGATCTACGGCCGGCCAGGTGAGGACCTGCTGCAGATCGGGATCACCGGCACCTCCGGCAAGACCACCACCGCCTACCTCATCGAGGGCGGCCTGCGGGCGGTGCACGGGGGCAGGACGGGACTGATCGGCACGGTCGAGTCCCGGATCGGCGACGAGCGGATCAAGAGCGAGCGCACCACCCCCGAGGCCACGGACCTGCAGGCACTCTTCGCGGTGATGCGCGAGCGCGGGATCGAGTCCCTGGTCATGGAGGTCTCCAGCCACGCCCTGGTGCTGGGACGGGTGGACGGGGCGGTCTTCGACGTCGCCGTCTTCAACAACCTCAGCCCCGAGCACATGGAGTTCCACTCGGGCATGGAGGACTACTTCCAGGCCAAGGCGCAGTTGTTCACCCCGCGCCGCAGCAAGGCCGGCGTGGTCAACATCGACGACGAGTACGGCCGCCGCCTGGTCCGCGAGTCGCAGGTCCCGGTCACCACCTTCTCCGCCGACGGCCACCCGGACGCCGACTGGCGCGCCGAGCACGTCGTGACCGGGCCGCTGCGCTCCACCTTCACCGTCGTCGGCCCGGGCGGCGTGCGCATCGAGGCCGCCTCGCCCCTTCCCGGCCCCTTCAACGTCGCCAACGCCCTCGCCGCGATCGCGGCCCTGGCGGTGGCCGGGATCGACCCGCAGACGGCCGCCCAGGGCGTCGCCGCCGTCCCGGGCGTGCCGGGCCGGCTGGAGCGCGTCGACGCGGGCCAGCCGTACCTCGCGGTCGTCGACTACGCACACAAGACCGACGCCGTCGAATCGGTGCTGCGGGCCCTGCGCAAGGTCACCAAGGGCAACCTGCACATCGTCCTCGGCTGCGGCGGGGACCGCGACGAGACCAAACGCGGCCCGATGGGCGCCGCCGCGGCACGGCTGGCCGACACGGCCGTGCTGACCTCGGACAACCCCCGCTCCGAGGATCCGCTCGCGATCCTCACGGCGATGCTGGCCGGAGCGGCCGGGGTGCCCGCGCACGAGCGGGGCCATGTCGTCGTCGAACCCGACCGGGCGGCGGCCATCGCGACCGCCGTCGCCCTGGCCCGGCCGGACGACACCGTACTGGTGGCCGGCAAGGGCCATGAGCAGGGCCAGGACATCGCCGGAGTGGTACGCCCCTTCGACGACCGAGAAGTGCTGCGCGCGGCCATCGAACGGGCCGCCGGCACACCAGCGCAGGAGAAGGACCAGGACCAGCTGTGATCCCACTCACCCTCGCCGAGGTCGCACACGCGGTCGGCGGGAGCACGTACGACATACCGGACCCGACGGTGCCCGTCACCGGGTCCGTGGAGATCGACTCCCGCAAGGTGACGCCGGGCGGCCTCTTCGTCGCCTTCCAGGGCGAGCACGTGGACGGTCACGACTACGCGGAGCGGGCCGTCGCGGCCGGAGCGGTCGCCGTACTGGCCGCCCGGCCGGTCGGTGTGCCCGCGATCGTCGTGGACGACGTCCAGGTCGCCCTGGGCGCACTGGCCAGGCACGTCATCGAAAGGCTCGGCGCGACCCTCGTGGCGCTGACCGGATCGGCGGGCAAGACCAGCACCAAGGACCTCACCGCCCAGCTGCTGCAGCGGCTGGCGCCCACCGTGTGGCCGCCCGGCTCGCTCAACAACGAGATCGGGCTGCCGCTGACCGCGCTGCGCGCCGACGCCTCCACCCGGCACCTGGTGCTGGAGATGGGCGCCCGCGGCATCGGCCACATCCACTACCTCACCGAACTGACCCCGCCGAGGATCGGCGTGGTCCTCAACGTAGGCACCGCCCACATCGGCGAGTTCGGCGGCCGAGAGCAGATCGCCCAGGCCAAGGGCGAGCTGGTCGAGGCGCTGCCGGAGGCCGCCGACGGCGGCGTCGCCGTGCTCAATGCGGACGATCCCCTCGTACGCGCCATGTCCTCCCGCACCAAGGCGCGCGTCGTGCTGTTCGGCGAGTCCGCCGACGCCGACGTCCGCGCCGAGAACGTCCGCCTCAACGACCGAGGTCAGGCCGTCTTCACGCTCACAACGCCTACCGGGTGCAGCGAAGTGACCTTGCGCCTGTACGGTGAGCACCACGTGTCGAACGCGCTTGCCGCGGCCGCCGTAGCCCGTGAACTCGGCATGCCCGTCGACGAGATCGCCACCGCGCTCTCCGAGGCGGGGACGCTGTCCCGCTGGCGCATGGAGGTCGTCGAACGGCCGGACGGCGTGACGGTCGTGAACGACGCCTACAACGCGAACCCCGAATCCATGCGAGCCGCCCTGCGCGCGCTCGCGGCCATGGGCCGTGCCGCCGAGGCACGCGGGGGACGCACGTGGGCGGTGCTGGGCGAGATGGCGGAGCTCGGCGGGGAGGCCCTCGCGGAGCACGACGCTGTCGGACGGCTGGCCGTCCGGCTCAACGTCAGCAAGCTCGTGGCAGTCGGCGGCCAGGCGGCCGCCTGGGTGCAAATGGGCGCCTACAACGAGGGTTCGTGGGGTGAGGAGTCGGTGCACGTGTCCGACGCTGAGGCGGCGATCGACCTGTTGCGCAGTGAACTGCGTCCGGGGGACGTCGTGCTGGTGAAGGCATCGAGGGCGGTCGGCCTGGAGCGGGTCGCACTCGCGCTGCTCGACGGCGTCGAGGGCGGGGGCGCTGAGTAATGAACCAGATCCTGGTCTCGGGTGTTCTCGGTCTGTTCCTGTCCCTCATCGGCACCCCGATGCTGATCAAGCTGCTGGCCCGCAAGGGCTACGGCCAGTTCATCCGCGACGACGGGCCCAAGGAACACCACAGCAAGCGCGGTACGCCCACGATGGGCGGCATCGCCTTCATCCTGGCCACGCTCGTCGCGTACGCGCTCACCAAGGTCATCACCTCGGAGCGCCCGACGATCTCCGGCGTGCTGGTGCTCTTCCTCTTCACGGGTCTGGGCGTCGTCGGCTTCCTCGACGACTACATCAAGATCGTCAAGCAGCGCAGCCTGGGCCTGCGGGCCAAGGCGAAGATGGCGGGCCAGCTGATCGTCGGCATCACCTTCGCGGTGCTGTCGCTGCAGTTCTCCGACGCCCGCGGCGTCACCCCGGCCTCCACCCGGCTGTCCTTCACACAGGACTTCGGCTGGTCCCTCGGCCCGGTGATCTTCGTGATCTGGGCCCTGTTCATGATCCTCGCGATGTCGAACGGCGTGAACCTCACCGACGGCCTCGACGGCCTGGCCACCGGCGCCTCGGTGATGGTCTTCGCCTCCTACACCGTCATCGGCGTGTGGCAGTACGGCCAGTCCTGCTCCAACGTCATCACCGCGGGACCCGGCTGCTACGACGTACCGCATCCGCTCGACCTCGCGGTCGTCGCCGCGGCGCTGATGGGCGCCTGTTTCGGCTTCCTGTGGTGGAACACCTCGCCGGCCAAGATCTTCATGGGTGACACCGGCTCGCTCGCGCTCGGCGGCGCCCTGGCCGGTCTGGCCATCTGCTCCCGCACCGAGCTGCTGCTGGCGATCCTGGGCGGCCTCTTCGTCCTGATCACCCTCTCCGTGGTCATCCAGGTCGGCTCCTTCCGCCTGACCGGCAAGCGCGTCTTCCGCATGGCACCGCTGCAGCACCACTTCGAGCTCAAGGGCTGGAGCGAGGTCCTGGTCGTCGTCCGCTTCTGGATCATCCAGGGCATGTGCATGGCCGTCGGCCTCGGTCTCTTCTACGCGGGCTGGGTGGCCGCGCAGTGACCTCGGCCCCCGGGCAGGAGCCCGGCTCCCGTCAGGACGGACTTCCGCCGGCCGCCGTCGAGGCGGCCGGGCGGCTCGGACTGCCGGGCCGCCGGGTCACCGTCGCGGGCCTCGGCGTCTCGGGCGTGCCCGCCGCCAAGGCGCTGCACGCCCTCGGCGCCCGCGTGACGGTCGTCAACGACGGCGACGACGAGCCGGCCCGGGCCCAGGCCGCCGAGCTGGAGGCGCTGGGCGTCACCGTGCGGCTCGGGGACGGCCGGACCCTGCCCGAGGGCACCGGACTGATCGTCACCTCGCCCGGGTGGAAGCCCACCAGCCCGCTCTTCGCGGCCGCCGAGGCCGCGGGCGTGCCCGTGTGGGGCGACGTGGAGCTGGCCTGGCGGCTGCGCGGCCCCGGGGCGGCGCCCTGGCTCGCCGTCACCGGCACCAACGGCAAGACCACGACCGTGCAGATGCTCGCCTCCATCCTGAGCGCTGCGGGCCTGCGCACCGCGGCGGTCGGCAACATCGGCACGCCGATCCTGGACGTCGTCCTGTCCGGGCAGGAGTACGACGTCCTCGCCGTGGAGCTGTCCAGCTACCAGCTGCACTGGGCCCCCTCGGTGCGCCCGCACTCGGCCGCCGTCCTGAACCTCGCCCCGGACCACCTCGACTGGCACGGCTCGATGGAGGCCTACGCCGCCGACAAGGGCCGCATCTACGAGGGCAACAAGGTCGCCTGCGTCTACAACCTCGCGGACCCCGCCACCGAGGCGCTGGTGCGCGAGGCCGACGTCGAGGAGGGCTGCCGCGCGATCGGCTTCGGCCTCGGCAGCCCCCGGCCCTCGGAGTTCGGGGTCGTCGAGGGCATCCTGGTCGACCGGGCCTTCGCGCCCGAGCGGCACAAGAACGCCCAGGAGCTGGCCGAGGTCTCCGACGTGCACCCGCCGGCCCCGCACAACATCGCCAACGCCCTGGCCGCGGCCGCCCTCGCCCGCGCGTTCGGCGCCCCGCCGGCCGCCGTCCGGGACGGCCTGCGCGCCTTCCGGCCCGACGCCCACCGCATCGCCCACGTGGACCGGATCGACGACGTGGACTACGTCGACGACTCCAAGGCGACCAACACCCACGCCGCCGAGGCCTCCCTCGCGGCCTACGAGCACATCGTCTGGATCGGCGGCGGCCTCGCCAAGGGCGCCACCTTCGACGAGCTGGTCAAGGGCGCGGCCAAGCGGCTGCGCGGCGCGGTGCTGCTGGGGGCCGACCGCGCCCTCATCCGTGAAGCGCTCGCGCGACACGCCCCCGAGGTCCCGGTCGTCGACCTCGACCGCACCGACACTGGGGCGATGGCGGCGGCCGTCCACGCCGCGCGGGACCTCGCCCACCCGGGGGACACGGTGCTGCTGGCACCGGCCTGCGCCTCGATGGACATGTTCGCGGACTACAAGGCTCGCGGAAACGCCTTCGCGCAGGCCGTACGGGATCTGCGGGCGCCCGGCGCCGGGCAGTAGCCGGGGCCGCCCCGGCACGCACCGCGACCTAGGAGGGGACATGACGGCAGCCGACCACGGTGACGCCTCCGGTTCTCGTTCCCGCAACGCCCTGAAGGCGCCCGCCCGCCCCCCGCGGGCGGCGTCGTCACGGCCCGGGGCGGCCGCCTCCGGGGCGCGCACCCCCGGTGGGAAGGCGTCGCGGGGCAGCGCGCTGCGCGGCGCCAGGGTCGTCCTGGACCGCGCCATGCGGGCCTGGGACCGCCCGCTGACCGCGTACTACGTCATCCTCGGCAGCAGTCTGCTGATCACCGTGCTCGGCCTGGTGATGGTCTTCTCCGCCTCGCAGATCAAGGCGCTGGAGTACGGGCTGCCGTCCACGTACTACTTCCGCAAGCAGCTGTTCGCCGCCGTGCTCGGCACCGGCCTGCTCGTCGCGGCCTCGCGGGTTCCGGTGCGGCTGCACCGGGCGCTGTCCTACCCGCTGCTCGTCGGCTCGGTCTTCCTCATGGCCCTGGTCCAGGTGCCGGGGATAGGGCAGTCCGTCAACGGCAACCAGAACTGGCTCTACCTCGGCGGCCCGTTCCAGCTGCAGCCCAGTGAGTTCGGCAAGCTCGCGCTCGTCCTGTGGGGCGCGGACCTGCTGGCCCGCAAGGAGGACCTCAAGCTCCTCGTCCAGTGGAAGCACCTGCTGATCCCGCTGGTGCCGGTGGCCTTCCTGCTGCTCGGCCTGATCATGCTCGGCGGTGACATGGGCACCGCGATCATCCTCACCGCGATCCTGTTCGGCCTGCTGTGGATCGCCGGCGCCCCCACCCGGCTGTTCGCGGGCGTCCTGGGGGTCGCGGGGATGATCGGCTTCCTGCTGATCAAGACCAGCGGCAACCGCATGGACCGGCTGGCCTGCATCGGGGCCACCGACGTCACTCCCGGTGGCGGCTGCTGGCAGGCCGTGCACGGGATCTACGCCCTGGCCTCGGGCGGATGGTTCGGTTCCGGACTCGGCGCGAGCGTGGAAAAATGGGGTCAACTGCCCGAACCGCACACCGACTTCATCTTCGCCGTGACCGGGGAGGAACTGGGGCTGACGGGGACGCTGTCGGTGCTCGTCCTCTTCGCGGCTCTAGGCTATGCGGGTATCCGCGTGGCCGGTCGTACGGAGGAGCCCTTCGTCAGGTTTGCCGCGGGAGGCGTGACGACGTGGATCACGGCGCAGTTCGTGGTCAACATCGGTGCGGTGCTCGGCCTGCTGCCGATCGCCGGTGTCCCGCTCCCGCTGTTCTCCTACGGGGGCTCGGCCCTCCTGCCGACCATGTTCGCGATCGGGCTGCTCATCTCCTTCGCGAGGAGCGAGCCCGCCGCGCGAGCGGCACTCAACGCGCGGGGGCCCGGCTACTGGCCGGGGGCAATGACACGGACGATGAGGCGGTTCGTCAGACGGCGACCGTCCGGAGAGCGGTGAATTTCGGTGCATGTCGTACTCGCCGGTGGGGGGACCGCCGGCCACATCGAGCCCGCGCTCGCGCTCGCCGACGCCCTGCGCAGGCAGGACCCGACCGTGGGGATCACGGCACTCGGCACCGAGCGGGGTCTGGAGACCCGGCTGGTGCCGGAACGCGGCTACGATCTGGCGCTCATCCCGGCCGTCCCGCTGCCGCGCAAGCCCACCCCCGAGCTGATCACCGTCCCAGGGCGGCTGCGCGGCACCATCAAGGCCGCCGAGCAGATCCTGGAGCGGACCAAGGCCGACGCGCTCGTCGGCTTCGGCGGCTACGTCGCCCTGCCCGGCTACCTGGCCGCCAAGCGGCTCGGCGTGCCGATCGTGGTGCACGAGGCCAACGCCCGCCCGGGCCTCGCCAACAAGATCGGCTCCCGCTACACCGGCTACGTGGCCGTGAGCACCCCGGACAGCAAGCTCCGGCACTCCCGCTACGTCGGCATCCCGCTGCGCCGGTCCATCGCGACCCTCGACCGCGCCGCGGTCCGCGCGGAGGCGCGTGCCGCCTTCGGCCTCGACCAGAATCTGCCGACCCTGCTGGTCTCCGGCGGTTCCCAGGGCGCCCGGCGGCTCAACGAGGTGATCGCCTCCGTCGCCCCGCGCCTGCAGCAGTCCGGCGTCCAGATCCTGCACGCGGTCGGCCCGAAGAACGAGCTCCCGCGCGCCGACAACATGCCCGGCATGCCGCAGTACGTCCCGGTCCCCTACCTGGACCGGATGGACCTCGCCTACGCCGCCGCCGACATGATGCTCTGCCGGGCCGGCGCCATGACCGTCGCCGAGCTCTCCGCCGTGGGCCTACCGGCCGCGTACGTCCCGCTGCCGATCGGCAACGGCGAGCAGCGGCTGAACGCGCAGCCGGTCGTCAAGGCGGGCGGCGGCGTCATCGTCGACGACGCGGACCTCAGCGCGGAGTGGGTGCTCGGCAACGTGCTGCCGGTCTTGACTGATCCGCACCGTCTGTACGAAATGTCGCGCGCCGCGGCCGAGTTCGGCCGCCCGCACGCCGACGAGCTGCTCGTCGGCATGGTCTACGAGGCGATCGCCGCCCGCCGCGGCTGAACCCCGGTGCCGGCCGGGCACCTCCGGCACCCCCGGCGGGCGACGCCGGGGGTCCCCCGTGCTCCGTTGGGGTCACGGGGGAGGAGGCCCGGCCCGCCGGGCGGCGCGCGGCCGCCCGGGCACCCAGCACGACGACTAGCCTGCCCGGAAGCGCAAGGCAGTTCCGACGACCCCGGAGGCGAACGTGGCCGTACCGACGACCGTCGAGGCGGCCGGCGAGCAGGACGGCGGGACCGAGCGCCCGCCGCGGCGGAGCCGGCGCCTCATCGTCCTGACGGCGCTCGCCGCGGCCACCGTGCTGGGCGGCACGGGTACCTGGCTGTTGTACGGCTCCGCCTGGCTGCGCGCGACGCAGGTCCGCGTGACGGGCACGGAGGTGCTCTACCCCGACGAGGTGCGCGACGCCGCGCAGGTGCCCCTCGACGGGCCGCTGGTTTCCGTGGACACGGACGTGATCGCCCGCCGGCTGAAGGCGCGGCTGCCGCGCATCTCCGCCGTGGAAGTGGAGCGTTCGTGGCCGCACGCGATCACGCTGAAAGTGACGGAGCGAACTCCCGCCGCCCTTGTGAAAGGTGACGGGTACTTCGTCGAAGTCGACGCGGACGGCTTCCGGTTCGACGAGCGGGACACTCCTCTCAAGGGTGTCCCCATCATCGAATTGAGGCCTGACCGCGACTCCGCGAGCTATCGTCTTTTTGGGACAAAACGACTATTGGCGGCGGCGGTTCAGGTCGCGGCGGACCTGCCGAAGGCCGCATACCGGGACGCACAGCTCATCGATGTGCGCTCATATGACGACATTACGGTCGAACTGACCGGTGGGCGTGCGGTGATGTGGGGGAGCGCGGATCGAGGGGCGGAGAAAGCGGTTGCCCTCACGGCGCTGATGAAAGTCGAGCACGATGCCGAGTTCTTCGACGTGAGCGCCCCAACATCCCCTGCTGCGTCGGACGGTTGACGTCCCAGCCTTCTGTTCGACACCCTGGTTGGTCCGGCTCTGGCGTGATCACATAGGGTCAAAAGAAAAGCGGGAGGTTCGGCGTGTTCGTTGAACGCGAACCGCTTGTCGATTTAGTGTCCTGTCCCAAAGGCAGTGCGGGACAGACATACTGGTAACCCTAAACCTCAGGGTTAGGGTTCGGATCGGCCGGCCTTCCCGACGGTCCCCACAGGTATACGTAACTCGAGGCGAGAGGCCTTCGACGTGGCAGCACCGCAGAACTACCTCGCAGTCATCAAGGTCGTCGGCATCGGCGGCGGTGGCGTGAACGCCATCAACAGGATGATCGAGGTCGGTCTCAAGGGCGTCGAGTTCATCGCGATCAACACCGATGCACAGGCCCTGCTGATGAGCGACGCCGACGTCAAGCTGGACGTCGGCCGTGAACTCACGCGTGGACTCGGCGCCGGGGCCAACCCGGACGTCGGCCGGAAGGCCGCCGAGGACCACCGCGAGGAGATCGAAGAGGTGCTCAAGGGCGCCGACATGGTCTTCGTCACCGCGGGCGAGGGCGGCGGCACCGGTACCGGCGGCGCGCCCGTCGTGGCCAACATCGCCCGCACGCTGGGCGCCCTCACCATCGGTGTGGTCACCCGGCCGTTCACCTTCGAGGGACGCCGCCGGGCCAACCAGGCCGAGGACGGCATCGCCGGGCTGCGCGACGAGGTCGACACCCTCATCGTGATCCCGAACGACCGGCTGCTGTCCATCTCGGACCGCCAGGTGAGCGTGCTGGACGCCTTCCGCTCCGCGGACCAGGTGCTGCTCTCCGGTGTCCAGGGCATCACCGACCTGATCACCACCCCCGGTCTGATCAACCTCGACTTCGCCGACGTGAAGTCCGTGATGTCCGAGGCGGGTTCGGCCCTCATGGGCATCGGCTCGGCCCGCGGGGACGACCGCGCGGTCGCCGCGGCGGAGATGGCCATCTCCTCGCCGCTGCTGGAGGCGTCCATCGACGGCGCCCGGGGCGTACTGCTCTCCATCTCCGGTGGCTCCGACCTCGGCCTGTTCGAGATCAACGAGTCGGCCCAGCTGGTCAGCGAGGCCGCCCACCCCGAGGCCAACATCATCTTCGGTGCGGTCATCGACGACGCCCTGGGCGACGAGGTCCGGGTCACCGTCATCGCGGCCGGCTTCGACGGCGGGCAGCCGCCGACCCGCAACCGCGACAAGGTGCTCGGCTCGTACTCCTCCCGCGAGGAGAACTCCCCGTCGTCGCCGGCCCGTCCGGCCGCCGAGCCGGCCCGCCCGGCCTTCAGCGGCCTGGGCAGCGTCACCCAGCGTGAGGAGGGGCCGAAGCCGGAGCCGGTGGCCGAGGTGCCCGCCCAGCCGATCGCCCCGCAGGTTCCCCCGGCGCGTCCGTACCAGGACACCGCCGCCGAGGAACTCGACGTACCCGACTTCCTGAAGTAAGCACAGTCACACGTGATAACGCTCAACCACGCACGTCCGGGCGGCGCCCACTTCGCCTTCACCGACAGGTGGGGCGGGGTGAGCGCCGCTCCGTACGACAGCCTCAACCTCGGCGGCGCGGTCGGTGACGACCCGGCCGCCGTCCGTTCCAACCGTGACCTCGCCGCACGCGGGCTGGGCCTCGACCCCGCCCGGGTGGTGTGGATGAACCAGGTGCACGGCAACGACGTCGCCATGGTCGCCGCCCCCTGGGCCGACGGCCGGGTCCCGGAGGTGGACGCCGTCGTCACCACCCGGCCCGGACTCGCCCTCGCGGTCCTGACCGCCGACTGCGTCCCGGTCCTGATGGCCGACGCGCACGCCGGAGTGGTGGCCGCGGCCCATGCCGGCCGCCCGGGTCTGCTGGCCGGGGTCGTCCCGGCGGCGGTCGAGGCCATGGTCGGCCTCGGCGCCCGCGCGGAACGGATCACCGCGATGACCGGCCCCTCGGTCTGCGGCGCCTGCTACGAGGTGCCCGAGGCGATGCGCGACGAGGTCGCCGCCGCCGTCCCCGAGGCCCGGGCCACCACCAGCTGGGGCACCCCCTCCCTGGACATCGCCACCGGAGTGCACGCCCAACTTGCCCGACTGGGTGTCCCGATGGGGGAGAAATCCCATATTTGTACGATGGAGTCCGGCGACCACTTCTCGTACCGCCGTGAGCGGACCACCGGACGACTCGCGGGATATGTCTGGCTGGACGGCCCGAGTGACTGACCGTACGCAAGAGCGAAGGGCCGAGCTGGCCGGGAACCTGGCAGCGGTCGAGGAGCGCATCGCGGCGGCCTGCGCGGCGGCCGGCCGGGCGCGGGACGAGGTGACCTTGATCGTGGTCACCAAGACCTACCCGGCGAGCGACGTGCGGATCCTGTCGGAACTCGGCGTCCGCCAGGTCGCTGAGAACCGCGACCAGGACGCCGCCCCCAAGGCGGATGCCTGTGCGGACCTGCCGCTGACCTGGCACTTCGTGGGCCAGCTGCAGACGAACAAGGTGCGCTCGGTGGTCCGCTACGCGGACGTCGTGCACTCGGTCGACCGCCTCCGGCTGGTCGACGCGCTCTCCGCGGCCGTCATGAAGTCCGAGCGGGCCGACCGTGAACTCGGCTGCCTGGTCCAGGTCGCGCTCGACGCCGAGGCCGGGGCGCAGGGCGCCCGCGGCGGAATCGCACCCGATGCCGTCGAAGGGATCGCCGAAACCGTCGCGGCCACCCCCGGGCTGCGCCTTGACGGACTGATGACGGTCGCACCGCTGGCGGGCCCGTACGCGGGTCAACCCCGCGCCGCCTTCGATCGGCTGGCGGAAATCGCATCCTGCCTGCGCGCGTCGCATCCGGCTGCAAACATGGTCTCGGCAGGGATGAGCGCGGACCTCGAAGAGGCCATCGCCGCCGGTGCGACACACGTACGCATCGGTAGCGCGGTACTCGGAGTCCGGACCGGGCTCGGGTAACGTCACCAAACAAGTCGGACCACACAAAAAATATGGTCTTTCCCCGCTGAGAGGACGCAGAGCATGGCCGGCGCGATGCGCAAGATGGCGGTCTACCTCGGCCTCGTGGAGGACGACGGGTACGACGGCCCGGGCTTCGACCCCGACGACGAGTTCGAACCGGAACCCGAGCCGGAGCGCTCCCGCCGACCGCACCAGTCCCATCAGCCACCACATCAGACACAACCGGAGGAACCGGCACGCATCGTGCATGCCCCGGCCCCCCGGGAACCACGGATCGCCGCAGTGGCATCCATCACACAAGAACGCCATAGCCTGGAGAAGAACGCGCCGGTGATCATGCCTAAGGTCGTGTCGGAACGAGAGCCGTACCGGATCACGACACTCCACCCCCGGACGTACAACGAAGCCCGTACGATCGGGGAACACTTCCGCGAGGGCACGCCGGTGATCATGAATCTGACGGAGATGGACGACACGGACGCGAAGCGACTTGTCGACTTTGCCGCCGGGCTGGTCTTCGGGCTGCACGGCAGCATCGAGCGGGTGACGCAGAAGGTGTTTCTGCTGTCGCCTGCTAACGTCGATGTCACGGCGGAGGACAAGGCCCGCATCGCCGAGGGCGGGTTCTTCAATCAGAGCTGAGATACGCAACCGTACGAAACCGGCCGTGAGGGCCATGGACGAGCAAGGGAGAGGGAAGCGCGATGGACATCGCACTCCAGGTGCTGTGGATCGCGCTGATGTGTTTCCTGCTCGTCCTGATCTTCCGGTTGGTGATGGACTATGTTTTCCAGTTCGCTCGATCGTGGCAGCCTGGGAAGCCCATGGTGGTCGTCCTGGAGGCCACCTACACTGTCACCGATCCGCCACTCAAGCTTCTGCGGCGGTTCATCCCGCCGCTGCGTCTCGGGGGCGTGGCGCTCGACCTGTCCTTCTTCGTATTGATGATCATCGTGTACATCCTGCTCACCGTCGTAGGGGGCTTGCGAGGATGACCGATGCGGGCTCCCGATATGTCGACGATCACGTTGAGGTGAAGAGATGCCACTGACCCCCGAGGATGTGCGGAACAAGCAGTTCACGACCGTCCGCCTCCGAGAAGGCTATGACGAGGACGAGGTGGACGCCTTCCTCGACGAGGTCGAGTCGGAACTGACGCGTCTGCTCCGTGAGAACGAGGACCTGCGCGCCAAGCTGGCCGCGGCGACCCGTGCCGCCGCCCAGAACCAGCAGCAGGGCATGCGCAAGCCCGAGCCGCAGGACGGCCGCGGTCCCGGGGCCCCCGTGCCCGCCGCCATATCCGGACCGCAGCCGGTACCGCCCCAGCAGATGGGCGGCCCCGGTCCCCAGGGACCCGGCAGTGGCCTCGCCCTGCCCGCCGGGCCCAGCGCACAGCAGGGCCCCGGTCCGATGGGCCAGGGTCCGATGCAGGGCGGTCCCATGGGTCCCGGCCCGATGGGTCAGGGTCCTATGGGTCAGGGCCACATGGGCCAAGGCCCGATGGGTCAGGGTCCGATGGGCCAGGGCCCGATGCAGGGCGGTCCCATGGGTCCCGGCCCGATGGGCCAGCACGGCCAGCACCCCATGGGTGGTCCCGGTCACCCGATGCAGCAGCAGGGCCCCGGTGGCGACAGCGCCGCCCGTGTGCTCTCGCTCGCCCAGCAGACGGCCGACCAGGCGATCGCCGAGGCGCGCGCCGAGGCGAACAAGATCGTCGGCGAGGCCCGCAGCCGCGCCGAGGGCCTCGAGCGCGACGCCCGGGCCAAGGCCGACGCCCTTGAGCGGGACGCGCAGGAGAAGCACCGCGTGGCCATGGGCTCCCTGGAGTCCGCCCGCGCCACGCTGGAGCGGAAGGTCGAGGACCTGCGCGGCTTCGAGCGCGAGTACCGCACGCGCCTGAAGTCGTACCTGGAGAGCCAGCTGCGTCAGCTGGAGAACCAGGCCGACGATTCGCTCGCCCCGCCGCGCACCCCCGCGGCCGCGTCCCTGTCCTCCGGTTCCGGAGGCATGGGCGGCACGATGGGCGGCGGCACCATGGGCGGCATGGCCACGGCCGGTGCCGGCACCATGGGCGGCGGCCAGGGCTACGGCGGGCAGGGCATGGGCGGCGTCGGCGGGCAGAACCCGACGTACGGCGGCCAGCAGCAGATGTCTCCCGCCATGACGCAGCCGATGGCACCGGTGCGGCCGCAGGGGCCGGCGCCGCTGCAGCAGGCGCCGACGCCGATGCGTGGGTTCCTGATTGACGAGGACGACAACTAGTCGCCTGCGGCTTGCGTGACAGGGCCGGGCCCCCAGGGAATCGCTTCCCTCGGGGGCCCGGCCCTTTGGCGTGCCTCTTGCGGCCCGGTGGTTGTGTGCGGGTCCGTTGCGCCTGCGGGCGGCTGCGCCGGGCTGCCCGGTTGTTGTGTGCGGGTTGTTTGCGCCTGCGGCGGGCATCCCCCGCCCTCCCTCCCTCCCCCAGCCTTCGGCCGGGGGGACCCCCATCCGGCGCGGTTGGTGCGGGCCTGCGCGCGTGCGTGGTGGGCCGGGGGCGGGGCCTGCGGGGCTGGGCATTCTGGACCGCATATTTATGTGCATGGCGGGCGGTCCAGGTCCTTGCTGTCTGTGCCGCACAACAAATACACGTCAGCGTCCAGAACGCCCTCCCTCCCCCAGCCTTCGGCCGGGGGTGCCCCCACATCCCCCGCCCCCTCCGTATCGAGCGGCGGCCAACGGCCGGTGGGGGGTGAGGAGCCGGTCCGGGGTTGCCGCAGGTGCCTTACTCACCCCCACCGGCCGTCAGTTGCCCCAACTCGCGGGAGGGGGTGTGGCGGGGTGTGCCCATGGGGGTCCCCCCGGCCGAAGGCTGGGGGAGACGAGCGGGGGACCCGGTGCCGAATACTGCGGGGGTAAACCGCGAGCGCTGTGGGGGTCCCCCCGGCCGAAGGCTGGGGGAGTGCGCCGGCGCGGCCCCGACCCCACACCAACGGAGCGCAGGCCCGCACCGACCGCGCCGGGCAATCGGGCGGGAGGGTGGGTGGACGCCCGCCGCAAGCGCAAACGGCCCGCGGACGACGACGCCCTCCGCCCACAGGGAACGTGGGCGGAGGGCGGCGTGTGGGGTGCGGCCCCGCGGGGGTTACCGCTTGCGGAGGTGGAAGGTGAGGCCGAGGGCCTCGTCGGTGAAGGCGGGGCCGTAGCCCTCCTCCGGGGCGCCGGAGGCGAAGTCCGTCGCGAGGACCTCGTCCGCTACGAGCCGCGCGTGCTCGGCGAGGGCCTCCGCCAGTTCCGCGTCCGCCGCGGCCCAGCGCAGCGCGATGCGGTCCGCGACGTCCAGGCCGCTGTTCTTGCGGGCCTCCTGGACGAGCCGGATGACGTCACGGGCCAGGCCCGCGCGGCGCAGCTCCGGGGTGATCTCGAGGTCGAGCGCCACGGTCGCGCCGGAGTCGGACGCGACGGACCAGCCCTCCCGCGGGGTCTCCGTGATGATCACTTCCTCCGGCGACAGGGCGACCGGCTCGCCGTCCACGAGGACCGACGCGTCGCCCTCGCGCAGCGCCAGCGACAGCGCCGCCGCGTCGCACTCGGCGATGGCCTTGGCGACGGCCTGGACGCCCTTGCCGAAGCGCCTGCCGAGGGCGCGGAAGTTGGCCTTGGCCGTGGTGTCGACCAGGGAGCCGCCGACCTCGCTCAGGGACGCCAGGGAGGCGACGTTGAGCTCCTCGGCGATCTGCGCCCGCAGCTCCTCGCCCAGTGCCTCGAAGCCCGAGGCGGCCACCAGGGCCCGCGAGAGGGGCTGGCGGGTCTTGACCCCGGACTCGGCACGCGTGGCGCGGCCCAGCTCCACCAGGCGGCGTACGAGGGCCATCTGGTCGGACAGGACGGGGTCGACCAGCGCCTCGTCCACCGTGGGCCAGCCGGCCAGGTGCACCGACCCGGGGGCGCCCGGGGTGACCGGGACGACCAGGTCCTGCCAGACGCGCTCGGTGATGAACGGCACCAGCGGCGCCATCAGCCGGGTCACCGTCTCGACGACGTCGTGCAGGGTGCGCAGCGCCGCCTTGTCGCCCTGCCAGAAGCGGCGCCGCGAGCGGCGCACGTACCAGTTGGACAGGTCGTCGACGAAGGACGAGAGCAGCTTGCCCGCGCGCTGGGTGTCGTACGACTCCAGGGCGTCGGTGACGTCCCGCACGAGCGCGCCCAGCTCGCCCAGCAGCCAGCGGTCCAGCAGCGGGCGGTCGGCCGGGGCCGGGTCGGCCTCGCCCGGGGCCCAGTCGGAGGTGCGGGCGTACAGGGCCTGGAAGGCGACCGTGTTCCAGTACGTCAGGAGGGTCTTGCGGACGACCTCCTGGATCGTGCCGTGGCCGACCCGGCGGGCCGCCCAGGGCGAGCCGCCGGCCGCCATGAACCAGCGCACGGCGTCGGCGCCGTGCTGGTCCATGAGCGGGATGGGCTGCAGGATGTTGCCCAGGTGCTTGGACATCTTCCGGCCGTCCTCGGCGAGGATGTGGCCCAGGCAGACCACGTTCTCGTAGGCGTTCCGGTCGAAGACCAGGGTGCCGACCGCCATCAGCGTGTAGAACCAGCCGCGGGTCTGGTCGATCGCCTCGGAGATGAACTGCGCCGGGTAGGTGCCCTCGAAGAGCTCCTTGTTCCGGTACGGGTAGCCCCACTGCGCGAACGGCATGGAACCCGAGTCGTACCAGGCGTCGATGACCTCGGGCACGCGCACGGCCTCGGCGGAGCACTGCGGGCACGCGAAGGTGACGTCGTCGATGAAGGGCCGGTGCGGGTCGAGGCCGGTCTGGTCGGTGCCGGTCAGCTCCGACAGCTCGGACAGCGAGCCGACGCAGGTGAGGTGGCCCTCCTCGCAGCGCCAGATGGGCAGCGGCGTGCCCCAGTAGCGGTTGCGGGACAGCGCCCAGTCGATGTTGTTGTTGAGCCAGTCGCCGAAGCGGCCGTGCTTGACCGCCTCCGGGTACCAGTTGGTGCGCTCGTTCTCGCGGAGCAGGGCGTCCTTGACCGCGGTCGTGCGGATGTACCAGGACGGCTGCGCGTAGTAGAGCAGCGCGGTGTGGCAGCGCCAGCAGTGCGGGTAGCTGTGCTCGTACGGCAGGTGCCGGAAGAGCAGCCCGCGCGCCTGCAGGTCGTCGACGAGGGCCTCGTCGGCCTTCTTGAAGAACTGGCCGCCGACGAGCCCCAGGTCCTCCTCGAAGGTGCCGTCGGGGCGCACCGGGTTGACCACGGGCAGGCCGTAGGCGCGGCAGGTCTTGAGGTCGTCCTCACCGAAGGCGGGCGCCTGGTGGACCAGGCCGGTGCCGTCCTCGGTCGTCACGTACTCGGCGTTGACGACGAAGTGCGCGCCCTCCATCTCCACCAGGTCGAAGGGCCGGTCGTACGTCCAGCGCTCCATCTCGCGGCCGGTGAAGCTCTGCCCGGTGGCCTCCCAGCCCTCGCCGAGCGCCTTGCCGAGCAGCGGCTCGGCGACGACCAGCTTCTCCCGGCCGTCGGTGGCGACGACGTAGGTGACGTCGGGGTGGGCGGCGACCGCGGTGTTGGAGACCAGCGTCCAGGGGGTGGTCGTCCACACCAGGAGCGCGGCCTCGCCCGCGAGCGGGCCGGAGGTGAGCGGGAAGCGCACGTAGACCGAGGGGTCGACCACGGTCTCGTAGCCCTGCGCCAGCTCGTGGTCGGACAGGCCCGTGCCGCAGCGCGGGCACCAGGGCGCGACGCGGTGGTCCTGGACCAGCAGGCCCTTGTCGAAGATCTGCTTCAGCGACCACCAGACGGACTCGATGTACTCCGGGTCCATCGTCCGGTAGGCGTCGTCGAGGTCCACCCAGTACCCCATGCGGGTGGTCAGCTCGGCGAAGGCGTCGGTGTGCCGGGTCACGGACTCGCGGCACTTGGCGTTGAACTCGGCGATGCCGTACGCCTCGATGTCCTTCTTGCCGGAGAAGCCCAGCTCCTTCTCGACGGCGAGCTCGACCGGCAGGCCGTGGCAGTCCCAGCCGGCCTTGCGGGTCACGTGGTGGCCCTGCATCGTCTTGAAGCGCGGGAAGACGTCCTTGAAGACGCGGGCCTCGATGTGGTGCGCGCCGGGCATGCCGTTGGCGGTGGGCGGGCCTTCGTAGAAGACCCATTCCGGCTTGCCCTCGGTCTGCTCCAGGGAGCGGGCGAAGACCTTGTTCTCCTGCCAGAACGCGAGCACCTCGTGCTCGAGCGCGGGCAGGTCGACCTGGGCGGGGACCTGGCGGTACTGCGTCATCGGATTCTGCCTCCGGCGGACACGTCGCGTGCGTATTCCGTCGGAGGGACGAGAGCACGTGCTGTGACTGCTCCCGCGGTACCACCCTCCTTGGCTGCGGACGGGCCCTCGCGGGCTCGCTCCGCAACCCCCTCATTGGGGTCGCGCTACCGGGTCTACTCGCCCTCGCGGGCTTTCTTCCGGCGGCTCCGGGGTGATCTTCACGTCGCGCACACCCCCGGGCTTCCACCGTCCCCGGGTCGCTATGGGCTGCGTACGGCGCTACTCGTCCCCTTCCACGCCTTTCGCTCCGCCCAGTGTAAGGGGCCGCGGGGTGCCGTGTCGGCCGGGTTTCCGCGGGGAGCCGGTGTGACCCGAATGGCCCGGTCCGCACCCTGTTACCCGTTGGTACCGGAATACCTCGTGGAGAGCTGGGCACAACGGATGCAGACCTGCCTCCCGACCCGGCACGGCAGGCGGATCAGGCGGCGTGCCCCGTTGCCGCGGGTCCGGAGTCGATTTATCGTTCCGGCACGATTCGCGAGCAAGATCACAATATGTGAAGGGGCCTCGGCCATGGTGGGGAAGAAGACCACCGTCACGAAGAAGACGACGGCGAAGAAGACGGCACCGGCGGCCGCCTCCGCGGCCCGCAGGAGCGCCGCGCCCACCGCGCGGAAGGCGGCGGCCAAGCGCCCGGCCAGGGCCGCGTCCCCCGCTCGCAGCGACACCGCCACGGCCGGCGAAGGAGCGGCCGAGGGGAAGCGGACCCCCGCGAAGCGGGCGGTCCCCCGTACGTCCGCGCCGCCGGAGAAGGCGGCGCCGGCCACCAGGACGACCGCGAAGAAGGCCGCGGCCGGGAAGAAGGCGCCCGCGAAGAAGGCTGTCGTACGCAAGGCGGCACCCGCCGCGAAGAAGGCCGCGGCGCCCGCCGCGGGGAAGACCGCGGCCAAGGCCGCAGGAAAGAAGGCGGCCGTGGCGGAGGAGACGACCAAGGCGGCGTCCACACGGAAGACCGCGGGACGTACCGCGAGGAAGACCGCGCCTCCCGCCAAGAAGGCGGTCACGGCGGCGGAGAAGCCCGCGAAGGCGCCGGCCGCGGCGAAGAAGGCCGCGCCCGCGGGGAAGGCCGCGAAGACGTCCAAGACCGCCAAGACCGCCGGTACGGCCGCGACGGCCGCACCCGCGAGGACCGCGAAGACCGGCACGACCCCCGCCCGAGCGGCGGCGAAGACCACGAGGGCCACGAAGGCCACGAAGACGGGAGCCAAGACGGTGGCAGCGAAGAAGACGGCGGCCGGTAGGGCCGCGGCAGGGGCGTCCGCCTCCGCGGTCCCCACGGCCCGCATCGCCGAGGCGACGGGCGTCGTCGCCGCGGGCGACCTGGCCGTACGGCCCGACGAGGAGCCGTGGTCCGAGGAGGAGGTGGACGCGGCACGCGCCGAGCTGCTGGCCGAGATGGACCGGCTGCGGTCCGAGATCTCCACCTCCGAGGACGCCATCACCGGGCTGCTGCGCGACTCGGGCGACGGGGCCGGCGACGACCAGGCCGACACCGGCACCAAGAACATCACGCGCGAGCACGAGATGGCGCTGACCGCCAACGCCCGCGAGATGCTCGCGCAGACCGAGCACGCGCTGGAGCGGCTGGACTCCGGCACGTACGGGCTCTGCGAGTCCTGCGGCAAGCCGATCGGCAAGGCGCGGATGCAGGCCTTCCCCCGTGCGACGCTCTGCGTGGACTGCAAGCAGCGCCAGGAGCGCCACTGACCGCGGACACCGGGGAATCGCGGGGCCCGAACGCCCGCAGCCCCGCTGTTCGGACGTATGTGCCGTAACCTCGTCTGCGTCAGGATCCGGACTGGCGCAGATCAGGGCTGAAGGACTCACATGGCGAAGGCACAGGAGACCGCGGCGGACACGGCCGAGGAGCCGACCGGCGGTACGGACGAGGTCACCGGCAAGGGGCCGCGGCGGATCGCCGTGCTGCTCGGCGTCGCGGCGCTCGCGTACGTCCTCGACCTCCTCTCCAAGATCTGGGTGGTGACCAGCCTCGAGGGGCACGAGCCCATCGACGTGTTCGGCAGCTACCTGCGCCTGGAGGCGGTGCGCAACGCCGGCGCGGCCTTCGGCTTCGGCCAGGGCATGACCATCGTCTTCACGGTGATCGCGGTCACGGTGATCGTGGTGATCGCCAGGATCGCCCGCAAGCTGCACAGCGTGCCGTGGGCGATCGCGCTGGGGCTGCTGCTCGGGGGTGCCTTCGGCAACCTCACGGACCGGGTGTTCCGCGCGCCGGGCTTCCTGCAGGGGCATGTGGTCGACTTCATCGCGCCGACCCACTTCGCGGTCTTCAACCTGGCCGACTCGGCGATCGTCTGCGGCGGCATCCTGATCGTCCTGCTGTCCTTCCGCGGTCTCGACCCGGACGGAACCGTCCACAAGGACTGAGCCGGGATCGGGGCGGCGGAGGACGCGCCGCGGATCCGGCATACTCGATCAGGTGAGTATGCCTGCCGAAGTTCGATCCCTCCCCGTCCCCGATGGCCTCGAGGGCGAGCGCGTCGACGCCGCCATCGCCCGCATGTTCGGTTTCTCGCGGACCAAGGCGGCCGAGCTGGCCGCCGCCGGGAAGGTGACGATCGACGGCAGCGCCGCCGCCAAGTCCGACCGGGTGTCGGGCGGTGCCTGGCTCGAGGTCGAGATGCCCGCCCCGCCGCGCCCGGTGGAGGTCGTCGCCGAGCCGGTGCCCGGCATGCGTATCGTCCACGACGACGAGCACGTGGTCGTGATCGACAAGCCCGTGGGCGTGGCCGCACACCCCAGCCCCGGCTGGACCGGCACCACGGTCATCGGCGGCCTGGCCGCCGCCGGCTACCGGATCTCCACCTCCGGCGCCGCCGAGCGCCAGGGCATCGTCCACCGGCTCGACGTCGGTACCTCGGGGCTGATGGCCGTCGCCAAGTCGGAGATCGCGTACAGCGACCTCAAGCAGCAGTTCCGGGAGCGCACCGTCGACAAGCGCTACCACGCGCTGGTCCAGGGCCATCCGGACCCGCTCAGCGGCACCATCGACGCGCCGATCGGCCGCCACCCGAACCACGACTACAAGTGGGCCGTGACCGCCGACGGCAAGCCCAGCGTGACGCACTACGACCTCGTCGAGGCGTTCCGCGCGGCCTCCCTGCTCGACATCAAGCTGGAGACCGGCCGCACCCACCAGATCCGGGTCCACATGGCCGCCCACCGCCACCCCTGCGTCGGCGACCTGACCTACGGGGCCGACCCCACCCTCGCCAAACGGCTGAAGCTCACCCGCCAGTGGCTGCACGCCGTCCGCCTGGGCTTCTCCCACCCCGAGGACGGCCGCTGGGTGGAGTTCGAGAGCTCCTACCCCGACGACCTGCAGTACGCCCTGGACGCCGTGCGAGCCGACAGTGCCTGAGACCTACGAGGTCCGGGTCGCCGCCGACCCGGACGACCTGAAGGCGTACTACGCGGTGCGGCACGAGGTCTTCGTCGTCGAGCAGAAGGTCCCCGCCGAGCTGGAGTACGACGCCCACGACGCCGACGCCGTGCACGTCCTGGCCACCGGCCCCGGGGGCGGCCTCGGCGCGGGCCGGCTGCTCCTCGGGGAGGACGGCACCGGCATCCTCGGCCGGCTCGCCGTGACCGGCGCGTCCCGCGGGCTGGGCATCGGCGTGGCCCTGGTGCGCGCCATCGAGGACGAGGCCCGGCGGCACGGCCTGTCCGCCGTCGAGCTGCACGCCCAGTCCCACGCCGTCGGCTTCTACGAGCGCCTGGGCTACACGTCCTTCGGCGAGGAGTACGAGGAGGCGGGCATCCCGCACCTCTCGATGAGGCGCGTGCTCTGACCGGGGCGGAGGCGGCCGACATGCCACGCTAGGGCTGTGGATCAACTCGCGCTGTTCTTCGCCCTGATGCTCGCGGCCATCGTCATGGTGCCGCTGGGCGACCGGATGGGGCTGCCGTCGCCCGTGCTGATGACACTGCTCGGGGTCGTGCTGGCCCTCCTGCCGTTCGTGCCGAACGTCGAGATCAACCCCGAGCTCATCCTGCCGCTCGTGCTGCCGCCGCTGCTCTACGCCTCCGTACAGCGCACGTCCTGGCGGCAGTTCGCCGTCAACAAGAAGGCCATCTTCCTGCTGGCCGTCGCACTGGTGCTGATCACCACCGCGGCGGTGGGCGCCATCGCCAACGCCGTCGTCCCCGGCATCTCGCTGGCCGCAGCCCTCGCGCTCGGCGCGCTGGTCGCCCCACCCGACCCGGTGGCCGCGACCGCCGTCGCCGGGCGCCTCGGCCTGCCGCGCCGCATGGTGTCGACCCTGGAGGGCGAGGGGCTGTTCAACGACGTCACCGCGATCGTCGTCTACAACGTCGCCGTCGCCGCGGCCGTGACCGGCTCCTTCTCCTGGCCTGAGGCGCTCGGCGAACTGCTGCTGTCGGCGGTGGTCGCGGTCGGCGTCGGCGTCGTGCTCGGCTGGACCGCCTCCAAGCTGATGGGCGTCGTGGGTGACCCGACCCTGCAGATCGGGCTCTCGCTGCTCGTCCCGTTCGCCTCGTACGCGATCGCCGACGAGGCGCACGGCTCCGGCGTCCTCGCGGTGCTCACCACCGCGCTGTTCCTCGCCGAACACGCCCGCGACGCCGACGACGTGACCGGGCGACTGGTCGGCGCCACCTTCTGGGAGGTCGTCGACACGCTCGTCACCGGCGTCGCCTTCGGCCTGATCGGCCTGGAGCTGCACAACGTCTTCGGCGTCGGCGCCGGCCGCTGGGGCACGATGCTGAGCCACGCGGCGATCGTCGTCGGCGCGGTCGTCCTCGTACGGCTGGCCTACCTGATGCCGGCCGCGGCGGTGACCAGACGGCTGCACAAGCGGCGCGACCTCGACGAGGACATCCCGATGTCCTGGCGGGAGACCGTCGTCATGTGGTGGGCCGGCATGCGCGGTGTGGCGTCCGTCGCCCTGGCGCTGGCCATCCCGCACACCACGGAGGCTGGCGAGGCCTTCCCGGCGCGTGACGAGATCCTCTTCATCGCCTTCTCCGTCGTCCTCACCACCCTCGTGCTGCAGGGCCTCACCCTTCCGCAGGTCGTCAAGCGGCTCGGGGTGAGCAGCGACACCCAGGTGGAGCACGACATGGAGATGCTGCTCGCGCTGCGCGCCATGGCCGCCGCCAAGCAGCGGCTGAAGGAGGTCGAGGCGACCGAGGACTTCTCCGAGGAGGTCTCCGAACTCCTGCACCGCCGCGCCTTCGACGTCGGGGCCCGGATCTGCCCCGACATCGTCGACGACGAGAAGCGCGAGCGGCACACCGCCCGCGTACGCCGCATCAGGACCGTCGAGCGCGTCCAGCGCGACATGCTCTCCGCCGCCCGGCACGAGGTCCTCGCCGCCCGCAGCGAGCCCGGCTACGACCCCGAGATCGTCGACCGGGTGCTGCGCCAGCTCGACGTGCGCAGCCTGCGCGTGTCCCGGTAGCCGGCCCGGGCCGTTGCCGGGCCGGCCTGGTAGCCGGCCCGGCGATTTGCCTAGCGGGATCCGGGGCCGGGACCGATGTCCTCGGCCCCGGGCGTGGCCTGCTCCCGGTCCGGGGCCTCGGCCAGGCCGGGGGCGGTGGCGGTGTTGATGCGCGGCAGCGCGTACGGGTGCTCGCGGCGTAGCCAGTCGATCATCTGCTCCCGCACCACGCAGCGCACCGTCCAGATGTCGTCCGCGTCCTTCGCCGTGGCCAGGGCCCGCACCTCGATCGTGGACGGGGTGGCGTCCGTCACCACCAGGCCCCAGGCCCGGCCGTCCCACTGCTCGCACTCCTTGAGGACGTCGTGGAGGTGTCCGCGCATCAGGTCGACGGGCGTGGCGTGGTCCAGGTGGAAGTAGACGGTGCCGGTCATCCGGGCGTTGCCGCGGGACCAGTTCTCGAAGGGCTTGCTGGTGAAGTACGAGACCGGCATGGTGATCCGCCGTTCGTCCCAGGTGCGGACGACCAGGTAGGTGAGGGTGATCTCCTCCACCGTCCCCCACTCGCCCTCCACGACCACCGCGTCGCCGATCCGGACCATGTCCCCGAAGGCGATCTGCAGCCCCGCGAAGAGGTTGCCCAGCGTCGACTGGGCGGCGATGCCGGCGACGATGCCGATCAGCCCCGCGGAGGCCAGCATCGAGGCGCCGAAGCCGCGCATCGCGGGGAAGGTCAGCAGCATGGCCGCGATCGCCACCACGCCGACGACCGCGGTGACCACCCGCTGGATCAGGCTCACCTGCGTCCGCACCCGCCGCACCCGCGCCGCGTCCTGGGCGGCGGAGGCGTAGCGCGAGTAGGACGCCTCCACGACGGCCGCCGCGACCCTGACGACCAGCCAGGCGCAGGCCCCGATCAGCACCAGCGTCAGCACCTGCCCGATCCCGCGGGTGTGGCCGCGGGCCAGGTGCGCCTGCTCGTACGAGCCGCGCAGCAGCGAACTGCAGATCACCAGCTGGAGCGGCAGCCGCGCACGGCGCAGCAGGTTCCACAGCGGGGTCTCCGGGTGCCGGCCGTCGGCCCGGCGCAGCGCGTGGTCGACGGCCCAGCCCACGGCGAGCGTCACGACGAGGGAGCCGCCCACCACGCCGAGCGGCCGTATGACGGAATCCATGTCTTCGACGGTAACGGGCATGATGGAGCCCGTACCCGACCGTGCGCCGTTCATGGGAAGTGAAATTGTGAGCTCCGGCATGACCATCGTGCTGTTCCACTCGGCCTACGGACTGCGTCCCGCCGTGCACGCCGCCGCCGACCGGCTGCGCGCGGCCGGTCACGAGGTGCTCGTCCCCGACCTCTACGAGGGCCGCACCGCGGACACCGTCGAGGAGGGCATGGCCATCAAGGACGAGATCGGCCGCGACGAACTGCTGATGCGCGCCGTCACCGTCTCCGGCCCGCTCTCCGGTCGCGGCCTGGTCTACGCGGGGTTCTCGCTGGGCGGTTCGATCGCGCAGAACCTCGCCCTCGCCGACGAGAAGGCCCGCGGCCTCCTGCTGCTGCACGGCACCTCCGACATCGCCGACGACGCCGCCACCGACCTCCCCGTCCAGCTGCACGTCGCCGAGCCGGACCCCTTCGAGCCCGACGACTGGCTGAACGCCTGGTACCTGCGCATGCGCAAGGCGGGCGCCGACGTGGAGATCCACCGCTACCGGGGCGCCGGACACCTCTTCACCGACCCGGACCTAGACGACTACGACGCGGAGGCGGCCGAGCAGACCTGGGCGGTCGCCCTGGACTTCCTCGCCGACCTCGCGGCGGAGGCCGGGGCGGCGGGGGAGGCGTAACGCTGTTGCGGGCGGGGGCCGTTGTCAGTGCCCGCTGAGATCATCCGGGACATGGGTGTTCTCTACGGGTACTACTCCGCCGCCGACGACAAGGACGCCGCACGCGCCGTGGTCCGGGAGTTCCGCGAGCTGTGCGAGTTCCGCGGGCCTCGCGAGTTCCGAGAGGCCGACGGCGACGGTCGCGACCAGCACGTGACCCAGGGCATAGACCCGGTCGTGGAGTTGCTCCCCGCGGAGGTGCTCATCACCGGCCGCGCCCCCGAGGACGTGCGCTCCGACCCGCGCCGCGGCGCCCTGGTGGGCGTGGCCGGCGAGGGCAGGGTGGTCGCCGTCTCCCTCACCGACAGTTTCCGCGACGCCCTCGCCGCCTTCGACGCGGACCTGCTGGACGACGTCGCCATGGGGTGGTCCCGCACCTCCGGAGGTCTCCACGGCGTCCACGGCCCGGACGTCCTCGGGCTGTTCCTCAAGGAGCTCGCCGGGCTGGCCGGCCGCGCGGCGGCGGGCGGACGGCGCCTCTACTGCTGGATCCGCCCCTGAGCGAGGGCGGCCCGGCGCTGCCCGGCGGCCGCGGCGAGCAGCAGGAGCGCGGCCGAGGGCAGGAACACGTACATCGCCGGCACCGCGCCGATGACGGACCAGGTGACCAGCGCCAGTGCGATAACGACGCAGGCCTGGGCGAACACCCTGGGGAACCGCCCCAGGAGCGGTGGCAGCGCCAGCGGCACCACGGTCAGCACGAAGAAGCCTCCGTAGTAGCTGTCCAGCCCGAAGAGCAGCCCGGGCACGGCCGCGGCCAACGCCCCCACCGCGAGCACCCACTGCCGCCGCCCGATCCCCGCCCGCGCCTCCGGCCGCCCCGCCTCAGCCCTCATGGCCGCCCCTTCCCCCTGGCGAACAGCACTTTGAACGCGTTCAACCTAGCGGATCGAGGCCCGGCTCAGTACCAGCGGCTGAACGCGGCAGGTCGTGGATGACGGTCGGCACGGCGCCTCGGCCTGGCGGCGCCACCGCCGATCGCCACGACGGCGTACGCGTTCTCGTTCCGCGCGACGGCAACGCTCGTTGCCGTTCCGGGGACGGCCGGGGTGGAATGGGCGGATGGAAGACCTGTCCTCGATCGCCGCCGCCCTGGCGGAGGTCGGCCCCCGCCTCAAACGCCTGCGCACACAGCGGGGCCTCACGCTGGCCGCACTGTCCGAGGCCACGGGCATCTCCACGAGCACGCTGTCCCGCCTGGAGACCGGCGGGCGCCGCCCCAGCCTCGAACTCCTGCTGCCGATCGCCCGGGCCCACCGCGTACCGCTGGACGAACTGGTCGGCGCCCCCGAGGTCGGCGACCCCCGGGTACGCCTCAAGCCCCGCCGCGTGAACGGCCGCACCGTCCTGCCGCTGACCCGGCAGCCGGGATCCCCGCAGGCCTGGAAGGTCGTCGTCCCCGCGGGCCAGTGCGAGCTCGACCTCCGCGTCCACGAGGGCTACGAGTGGCTGTACGTGCTCTCCGGACGCCTCCGCCTCCTGCTGGGCGCCCGCGAGGTCGTCCTCGGCGTCGGCGAGGCCGCCGAGTTCGACACCCGGCTGCCGCACTGGTTCGGCAGCGCCGGCGACCAACCCGTCGAGATCCTGAGCCTCTTCGGCCGCCAGGGCGAGCGCATGCACGTCCGCGCCAGACCCAGCCGGGGGAAGGGGGGCGGCAGCGGTGACGGCTGAGGACGAGCTGGTGCCGGGGTACCCACGGCACTGGCTCGTCGTCGTCCCTGAGGCCGATCGCCAACACGCGGATCAGTCTCATGCCGCACCGGATGCCGGATCCGCGACCGAGGGACCGGATTCGTCGCGGCAGCGGAGTGCGGTCTTCACCTATCCGGGCGGCGCTCGGGACAGTCCCGCAGCGGCGTGGGCTTCGTCTCCTCGCCGGCCGGCGAGGCCGCTGCCTCAGTAGACCGATATGTGCACGTGGTCGAAGTGGTTCTGCGTGATGGACCCGCGGTCCTCCATCAACTTCCACCCCTGTTGGGGGAGTCGGCTCGACCAGATGTGCTGCTCGTAGATGACGTACCAGATGCCGTATTCGTCCGCGTGCTCCCGCACCCAGGCCACGATGGCCTCGCCCAGGGCGTCGGACTTGCCGGTGGCCTTCTTGCCGGCGGGCATGAGCATGAAGTCGCAGGCGCGGCCCAGGGGGTGTTCGCCGCCGCCGGCGATGCCGCCTTCCTCGCGGTAGCAGCCGGGGGCGCCCTCGAGGCCGCGGGGGCCGAACTCCTTGACGACGGCCTCGCGGACGGCCTCCATGCGGGCGGTGATGTGCTGCGGCCCGCGGGGTTGCTGCTTCGGCCAGTTGGCCGCGCGGACCTGTGCGGAGAGTGTGGGCCACGCCACGGCGGCCAGTACGAGGCCGCCGATCAGTAGCAGCCCGAATATGGTGCGCCGCCGGCCGCGGCGCGCGGTGTCCCGCCCCCTGGTGGTGTTCATCGCAAGCCAGAACGCGCGACCGTGGCCGGAAGTGCCCGGTTGGACGCGGTGCGACGGTGACGCGAATAACGCCCCGCAGGGGGTCGTCCCCGGGCACGCGAGCGTACGCTCCTGCGTTGGACGCGGCAGACACGGACCAGCCCAGGAGGCACAGCACCGATGGCCACAGGCATGACGACGGACGAAGAGCGCGGCGAGCGGATCCTCGAGGTCTTCGGCACCGCGTTCGGGGAGCTGCTGGCCGCCGATCCGGCCGCGTTCCGGGTCAAGTTCCGCAAGATGGCGGCGTCGGCGTTCGCCTTCTACCGGGGCACCGCGTGCCTCTACTACGCGGACCTGGCCGACGCCAAGGACGGCAGCCCGTTCCTGGACGAGCGCACGTCCCGGGTGTGGATCCACGGCGACCTGCACGCCGAGAACTTCGGCACCTACCTGGACGCCAACGGCCGCCTGATCTTCAACGTCAACGACTTCGACGAGGCCTACGTCGGCCCCTTCACCTGGGACCTGCAGCGCTTCGCCGCCTCCATAGCGCTGATCGGCTACAGCAAGGCCCTGGCCGACGACGTGATCTCCGGCCTGGTGCGCAGCTACGCCACCGCCTACCGCGAGCGCGTGCGCGCCCTCGCCCAGGGCGAGGCCGTCCCCGCGCTGACGCTGGACTCGGCGCAGGGCCCGCTGCTGGAGGCGCTGCGCCACGCCCGCTCGCAGACCCGGTTCGGGCTGCTGGACTCGATGACCGAGATCCGCGCCTGGGACCGCCGCTTCGGCGCGGGGGGCGGCGCCGTGGAACTGGACGGCGGCACCCGCGAGAAGGTGCTGCGGGCGTTCGAGGCGTACCTGGACACGCTGCCGGAGACCAGCCGGATCAACCCGGAGAGCCACCGCGTCAAGGACGTCGTGGGCCGCCGCGGCGTGGGCATCGGCAGCGCGGGCCTGCCCTCGTACAACATCCTCCTCGAGGGCCACACCGACGCCCTGGAGAACGACGTCGTGATCTACATGAAGCAGGGGCAGACCCCGGCGGTCTCCCGGCACATCACCGACCCGGCGGTGCGCGACTACTTCCGCCACGAGGGCCACCGCACCGTGATCTCGCAGCGCGCGCTGCAGGCGCACGCCGACCCGTACCTGGGCTGGACCGAGCTGGACGGCGTCGGCCAGCTGGTCGCCGAGGTGTCGCCGTACGCGGTGGACCTGGACTGGTCGGACCTCGACGACCCGGAGCAGATCGAGGCCGTCGTCGCGGACCTCGGCCGGGCCACCGCCGGCATGCACGCGGCCGCGGACGACGAGAGCGGGCACTCGCTGGTGCCGTTCTCCACGGAGGACGCCATCGACGCGGCCATCGCCCGGGACGAGGAGGGCTTCACGGAGTCCCTGGTGGAGTTCGCCCACTCCTACGGCGCCCGGGCCCGCGCCGACCACCAGATCTTCGTGGACCTGTTCCGCAACGGGCGCATCCCGGGGCTCTGATCACGGGCGCCTTGTTCGGGGGTTTAGGCATTGCTTACACACCGGCATGGCACACTCTGCGCCATGGAAGGGACCGGACCCCGGCTGAGGGCACTGCGCGCGGGATGCTTCGCCGCGCTGTGCGTGACGCTGTCCGCGACCGCCCACATCATGCTCTCGCGGGAGCCCCTGCCGATGACGACCACGGCGGGGGCCTTCGCGGGCGTCTTCGCGGTCACGTACGCGCTCGGCCGCCGGGAGCGCGGCTACTGGCCGATCGCCGGGCTGCTCGTCCCGCTGGAACTGGCCCTCGACACGCTGTTCACCGCGGGCCAGCACACCTGTTACGGCCCCGGGGGCGGTCCCGTCACCGGCTCGTGGCGCTCGATCAACGAGGCGCTGGCCTGCCACGGCGGCGACGTCGGCGGCTCCCTCGCCACGGGGCAGGGGATGTCCGGCGCCGGCACCTCGCCGTGGCTGCTGCTCCTGGCGCACGTCTGCGTCGGCCTGGTCGCCGCCGGGTGGCTGCGGTGCGGTGAGGACGCCCTGCACCGCCTGCTGCGTGCCGCCTTCCGGCCGCTGCTCGTCGCGGTGGCGGTCTTCCGCACGGCCGGACCGCGCGGCACCGCCCGCCCCGGCGCGGCCGGGCCCGTGGCCGCCGCCCCGGCCTTGCCCCTGCTCCTGCACTCCGTCGTACGGCGAGGGCCGCCCGCCCGCCTCGGCTTCCGCTGAGCACGGCGCCCCACCCCTCACCCACGTACGCACGAGTCGGAGATCACACCACCATGAGCAAGCGAAACAGCCAAGCCGCCAAGAACGCCGCCCGCGAGCGGCTGCGCGTCGAGCGCGAGCGGCAGGCGAAGCGGGACAAGCTGCGGCGGCAGCTCGTCGTCGGCGGCAGCGTCCTGGGCGTGCTGGCGCTCGGCGCCGGCATAGCCGTGGCCGTCGTCAAGATGAACGCGCCCACCTACTGGGAGAAGGCCGCGGACAAGCCGCTGGTGAAGCCGGCCAACTCCTCGGGCAAGAACGGCACGTCGATCGTCATCGGCGACGAGAACGCCAAGCACACGCTGAAGGTGTACGAGGACCTGCGCTGCCCGGTGTGCGCGCAGTTCGAGCAGACCTCGGGCGAGACCGTCCAGAAGGACGCCAAGGACGGCAAGTACAAGATCTCGTACACCATGGGTGCCTTCCTCGACGACCGCCTCGCCCAGGGCCAGGGTTCGAAGAACGCGCTGAGCGCGCTGGGCGCCGCCCTGAACGTCAGCAAGGACGCGTTCGTCCAGTACCACACGCTGCTGTACTCCAAGGACGTCCACCCCGAGGAGACCAAGGACGACTTCGGCAGCGACGACAAGCTGATCGAACTGGCGCAGAAGGTCGACGCGCTGAAGGGCAACAAGACCTTCGAGAACGCGGTCCGCAACGGCACCTACGACAAGTGGGCGCTGACCATGGACCAGCAGTTCACCGACGACGGCATCACGGGCACGCCGACCGTGAAGCTCGACGACAAGACCATCGACAGCGTGCAGGCGATGACCGCCGACCAGTACACGGCCGCGGTCGACCAGATCATCGGCAAGGGGTAGCACCGGCCCGTGGCCGGTTCCGCCCTCCGGTCCCCCGGCTCACGCCGGGGGACCGGAGGGCGAAGTCCTTCCGAACTCTTGTGCATTCGGTCCCGGAAAGGGGTTACCGGCGCGTAATCTGACGCCCCGTGACCGATACCTCTGCACCCTCACAGACCTCATCGAGAACACCGAGCCGCCGTTCGGTCGTCAAGGCCGGCGCCGTCGTGACCGGTGCCGCGCTGATACCGCTGGCGGCCTCCGCCGCCCCCGCCTCCGCCGCCCCGGCCCCCGCCTTCCTGCACGGCGTGGCCTCCGGTGACCCGCTGCCCGACGGCGTGCTGCTGTGGACGCGCGTGACTCCCCTGCCCGAGGCCGTCCCGGGCTCCGGGCTCGGCCCCGCGACCGAGGTGAGCTGGACCGTCGCCAGGGACAAGGCGTTCACCTCCGTCGTGGCGACCGGCACGGCCGCCACGACCGCCGCCTCCGACCACACCGTCAAGGCCGACGTGCGCGGACTGCAGCCCGCCACGGAGTACTGGTACCGCTTCACGGCCGGCGGTGTGACCTCGCCGGCCGGCCGTACCCGTACCGCGCCCGCCGAGAACGCCGCCGCCGACCGGCTGCGCTTCGGGGTGGTCTCCTGCGCCAACTGGGAGGCCGGGTACTTCTCCTCGTACCGGCACCTGGCCGCCCGCGGGGACCTGGACGCCTGGCTGCACCTGGGCGACTACATCTACGAGTACGGCACCGGGGGCTACGCCGCCCGTGGCGCCGTCGTCCGCCCGCACGCGCCCGCCCACGAGATCGTCACGCTGGCCGACTACCGCACCCGGCACGGGCGCTACAAGACGGACACCGACCTGCAGGCGCTGCACGCCGTGGCCCCGGTCGTGGCGATCTGGGACGACCACGAGTTCGCCAACGACGCATGGTCCGGCGGTGCCGAGAACCACACCGAGGGCGCCGAGGGCGCCTGGACGGCGCGGGTGGCCGCCGCCAAGCAGGCCTACTTCGAGTGGATGCCGGTGCGTCCCTCGGTGGCCGGCACCACCTACCGGCGGCTGCGCTTCGGCAAGCTCGCCGACCTGTCCCTGCTCGACCTGCGCTCCTTCCGCTCCCAGCAGGCCTCGATCGGCAGCGGCGCGGTGGACGACCCGGACCGGACGATCACCGGCCGGGCCCAGCTGGACTGGCTGAAGGCGGGTCTGAAGGCCTCGGACACATCCTGGCGGCTGATCGGCAACTCGGTGATGATCTCGCCGGTCGCCTTCGGCGCGCTGCCGGACTACCTGCTGGCGCCGCTGGCGAAGCTGCTCGGCCTGCCCGCCGAGGGCCTGGCGGTCAACGTCGACCAGTGGGACGGCTACACCGACGACCGCCGCGAGATCCTGGCCCACCTGCGGGACAACGGCATCCGCAACACGGTCTTCCTGACCGGCGACATCCACATGGCGTGGGCGAACGACGTCCCGGTGAAGGCGGCGACCTACCCGCTGTCGGCCTCGGCCGCCACCGAGTTCGTGGTCACCTCGGTCACGTCCGACAACCTGGACGACATCCTCAAGGTCGCCCCGGACACCGTCTCCACGGTCGCCGAGGCCGCCGTGAAGGCCGCCAACCGCCATGTGAAGTGGCTGGACATGGACTCCCACGGCTACGGCGTGCTGGACATCACCGGCGAGCGGGCGCAGATGGACTATTACGCTCTCTCCGACCGCACCGACCCGAACGCCTCGTCGACCTGGGAGCGTTCGTACCGCACCCTGTCGGGCACGCAGAAGGTCGAGCGGGTCTACTCGCCGGTACGCTGAGCCTCCCGAACGTCGGTTTCCGGCCAACCCCCCGCGCCATGCGCGGACCGGCCGGCGCGGGGCGGGCGGTGGGGAGCCCCCGGGTCCGAATCCGGACACACCGCCCGCCCCGCGTTCCGGGGGTGTTACGCCGGCCGGCGCGGACCCTCAAGGGTCCTTCGTTGTCTAGGGATTACCCTCTGTCCGCCAATGGGCCGGAAGGGGGCTGCACCGGTTCTGGCATGGACACATAACCTCCGGGCGGCGAGGAGGAAATTCCTCCCGTACGTCCCACGAGGAGTGCCCCCACATGTCACGCACCCCCCGTTCCCGCCGTCTCGTCGGTCTCGCCGCCGTGGCCGGAACCCTGGCCCTGCTCCCCCTCACCGGCGCGACGGTCACCGTGAGCAGCGCCTCCGCGCACTCGAGGACCCCCGCGGAGCAGTGCGCGGACAGCGGCGACGCCGCGGCCCGCAAGATGAAGGGCTCCACGGCACACGAGCCCAACGCCATCAGCGACGCCACCGCCAAGGCGATGGACGCGGACCTGAGGAAGCGCGTCGCGAAGATCAAGGCGGAGGGCAAGGGCTCCCGGGTCGCCGCCGCCGCGACGACGACCATCCCGGTCTACTGGCACGTCATCCACAGCGGCAGCACCGGCAAGCTCAGCGCCGCCGCCGTCGCCGGCCAGATAGCGGTGCTCAACGCGGCCTACGCCGGCCAGGGCACCGGCAACGTCGACTCCGGCTACCAGTTCTCGCTGGTCGCGACGGACTACACCGACAAGGCCGCCTGGTACAACCTGACCGAGGGCTCCTCGGCCGAGACCTCGATGAAGACCAGCCTCCGCAAGGGCGGCGCGAGCGCGCTCAACATCTACTCGGCCAACCTCCAGGACGACCTGCTCGGCTGGGCCACCTTCCCGAGCTGGTACGCCGGCGATCCCAAGGACGACGGCGTGGTCATCCTCGACGCGTCCGTCCCCGGCGGCTCCGCCACCAACTACAACCAGGGCGACACCGCCACCCACGAGGTCGGTCACTGGATGGGCCTCTACCACACCTTCCAGGGCGGCTGCGGCGCCAACGGCGACTACGTCTCCGACACGCCCGCCGAGAAGACCGCCGCCAGCGCCTGCCCGACCGGCCGTGACACCTGCACGGCCGGCGGGGTGGACCCCATCCACAACTTCATGGACTACACCTACGACTCCTGCATGTACCAGTTCACCGCAGGCCAGGTGAGCCGCATGAAGAGCTCGTGGGCCGCCTACCGGGCGGGCTGACGCCACCGTCCGCGTCCGGCCGGTCACGGGGCCGGCCGGCCGCGGCGGGCAAGGCGGGGAGGGCGGGAATGGCATCGGCTGTCGGACCCCCGGCGTAGGATTCCAACGCCGCCAGATGACGACCGATGCCGGAGGTGTCGCTTCCCGTGACAACGCCGTTCACCCACCTTCACGTCCACACCCAGTACTCCCTGCTGGACGGAGCGGCGCGGCTCAAGGACATGTTCAAGGCCTGCGGTGAGATGGGCATGACGCACATCGCCATGACCGACCACGGCAACCTGCACGGGGCGTACGACTTCTTCCACCAGGCCAAGGGCGCCGGGATCACGCCGATCATCGGGATCGAGGCGTACGTCGCCCCCGAGTCGCGGCGGAACAAGCGCAAGGTCACCTGGGGCCAGCCGCACCAGAAGCGGGACGACGTCTCGGCCTCCGGTTCGTACCTGCACAAGACGATCTGGGCGGCGAACGCGACGGGTCTGCACAACCTCTTCCGGCTCTCCTCCGACGCCTATGCCGAGGGCTGGCTGACCAAGTACCCGCGCATGGACAAGGAGACCATCGCCCAGTGGTCGGAGGGCCTGATGGCCTCCACCGGCTGCCCCTCGGGCGAGGTGCAGACCAGGCTCCGCCTCGGCCAGTTCGACGAGGCGGTGAAGGCCGCCGCCGAGTACCAGGACATCTTCGGCAAGGAGCGGTACTTCCTGGAGCTGATGGACCACGGCATCGAGATCGAGCGCCGGGTCCGCGACGGGCTGCTGGAGATCGGCAAGAAGCTCGGCATCCCGCCGGTCGTCACCAACGACTCGCACTACACCTATGCCAGCGAGGCCGACGCCCACGACGCGCTGCTGTGCATCCAGACCGGCAAGAACGTCTCCGACCCGGACCGCTTCCGCTTCGACGGCACCGGCTACTACCTGAAGACGACGGACGAGATGTTCGCCATCGACTCCTCCGAGGCCTGGCAGGAGGGCTGCCGCAACACCACGCTGCTCGTCGCGCAGCAGGTGGACACCGACGGCATGTTCCAGGCGCGGAACCTGATGCCCCGCTTCGACGTCCCCGAGGGCTACACCGAGGTCACCTGGTTCCGCGAGGAGACCATGCGCGGCATGCAGCGCCGCTACCCCGGAGGCATCCCGGACGACCGGATGAAGCAGGTCGAGTACGAGATGGACACCATCATCCAGATGGGGTTCCCGGGCTACTTCCTCGTCGTCGCCGACTTCATCATGTGGGCCAAGAACAACGGCATCGCCGTCGGCCCCGGCCGAGGCTCCGCGGCCGGCTCGATCGTCGCCTACGCCATGGGCATCACCGACCTCGACCCGATCGACCACGGCCTGATCTTCGAGCGCTTCCTCAACCCCGAGCGCATCTCCATGCCCGATGTCGACATCGACTTCGACGAGCGCCGGCGCGCCGAGGTGATCCGGTACGTCACCGAGAAGTACGGCGCCGACAAGGTCGCCATGATCGGCACCTACGGCACCATCAAGGCCAAGAACGCGATCAAGGACTCCGCCCGCGTCCTGGGCTACCCGTACGCCGTCGGCGACCGCCTCACCAAGGCGATGCCCGCCGACGTCCTCGGCAAGGGCATCCCGCTCTCCGGCATCACCGATTCCGCGCACCCGCGCTACAGCGAGGCCGGCGAGATCCGCTCGATGTACGAGAACGAGCCCGACGCCAAGAAGGTCATCGACCTCGCCCGCGGCGTGGAGGGCCTGGTCCGGCAGATGGGCGTGCACGCCGCCGGTGTGATCATGTCCAGCGAGCCGATCGTCGACCACGCCCCGGTCTGGGTGCGGCACTCCGACGGCGTCACCATCACGCAGTGGGACTACCCGAGCTGCGAGTCGCTCGGCCTGCTGAAGATGGACTTCCTGGGCCTGCGCAACCTCACGATCATGGACGACGCCGTCAAGCTGGTGAAGGCCAACAAGGGCGTCGACATCGAGCTGCTGGCCCTGCCCTTCGACGACCCCAAGACCTTCGAACTGCTGGGCCGGGGCGACACCCTCGGCGTCTTCCAGTTCGACGGCGGTCCCATGCGCTCCCTGCTGCGCATGATGAAGCCCGACAACTTCGAGGACATCTCCGCCGTCTCGGCCCTCTACCGGCCGGGCCCGATGGGCATGAACTCGCACATCAACTACGCGCTGCGCAAGAACAAGCAGCAGGAGATCACCCCGATCCACCCGGCGCTCGAGGCCCCCCTCAAGGAGGTCCTCGACGTCACCTACGGCCTGATCGTCTACCAGGAGCAGGTGCAGAAGGCCGCCCAGATCATCGCCGGGTACTCCCTCGGCGAGGCCGACATCCTCCGCCGCGTCATGGGCAAGAAGAAGCCCGAGGAGCTGGCGAAGAACTTCACCATCTTCCAGGAGGGCGCCCGGAGGAACGGCTACAGCGACGAGTCGATCCAGGCGCTGTGGGACGTCCTGGTGCCGTTCGCCGGCTACGCCTTCAACAAGGCGCACTCCGCCGCGTACGGCCTGGTCTCCTACTGGACGGCCTACCTCAAGGCCAACTACCCGGCCGAGTACATGGCGGCGCTGCTCACCTCGGTGCGCGACGACAAGGACAAGTCGGCGATCTACCTCAACGAGTGCCGCCGCATGGGCATCAGGGTGCTCCCGCCGAACGTGAACGAGTCGGACGCCAACTTCACCGCGCAGGGCGACGACGTCATCCTGTTCGGCCTCACCGCCGTCCGCAACGTCGGCCAGAACGTGGTGGACTCGATCATCCGCTGCCGCAAGTCCAAGGGGAAGTACACCTCCTTCCCCGACTTCCTCGACAAGGTCGAGGCCGTGGTCTGCAACAAGCGCACCGTGGAATCGCTGATCAAGGCCGGCGCGTACGACGAGATGGGGCACACCCGCAAGGGCCTCACCGAGCACTACGAGCCGATGATCGACAACGTGGTCGCGGTGAAGCGCAAGGAGGCCGAGGGTCAGTTCGACCTCTTCGGCGGCATGGGCGACGACGCCGGGGGCGACGAACCGGGCTTCGGGCTCGACGTCACCTTCTCCGACGTCGAGTGGGACAAGACGTACCTGCTCGCGCAGGAGCGCGAGATGCTCGGCCTGTACGTCTCCGACCACCCGCTCTTCGGCATCGAGCACGTCCTCAACGACAAGGCGGACGCCTCCGTCTCGGCGCTGGCCGGCGATTACTCCGACGGCTCGATCGTCACCATCGGCGGCATCATCTCCGGTCTCCAGCGCAAGATGACCAAGCAGGGCAACGCCTGGGCCATCGCCACCGTCGAGGACCTCGGCGGCTCCATCGACTGCATGTTCTTCCCGGCCACGTACCAGTTGATCTCGACCCAGCTCGTCGAGGACGCCGTCGTCTTCGTCAAGGGCCGGCTCGACAAGCGCGAGGACGTCCCGCGCCTGGTGGCGATGGAGCTGATGGTCCCCGACCTCACCGACGCCGGGACCAACGCGCCGGTGACGATCTCCATCCCGACGGTGAAGGTGACCCCGCCGCTGATCGCCCGCCTCGGCGAGGTGCTCGCCAGCCACAAGGGGAGCACCGAGGTCCGGGTGCGGCTGCAGGGCGCCCGCAAGACGACGGTGCTGCGGCTCGACCGCCACCGTGTCACTCCCGACCCGGCACTCTTCGGCGACCTCAAGGCCCTCCTGGGCCCCTCCTGCCTCGCCACCGCCCAGCAGCAGGCGGGCTGATCACCCCCCGCGCGAGCGGGCGGACGTGCCGAGGGTGGCACCCCTTCCGGACGGGGTGCCACCCTCGGTCATGAGTGTCCGGCGCTCGCGCGCTAGTTGTGGCCGAACTTCTTCTGCCGCTTCTGCGACACGTGCGGTTCGGCGCCCGGGGCCGTCATCGCCATCTGCTCGCGTCCGCCTGCGCTCTTCGCGTGCTCTTCGGTGGTCGCGGCGCTGCGGTCGTGGTGCTGGCCGGTACGTTCGCCCCGGTTCTTGTTCTTGCCCACGATTCCTCCTTGGGGGAAATCTCGGATGATGGGCCGCACTCAGGCTTGCACGGGAGTACGAAGGTCGCATTTCGGGCAGTTGCAGAGTGTGGCGCGCCGGTGATCGCGTAACCGGTCACAACGCCCCGGTGTTCGGGCAGACTCGGGGCAACAGCGTTACCGGGGGGACGGACGGCAGGACTTTCGGAGAAGAGGGTGAGACCGATGGACCGCTGCGTCGTCCTCGTGGATGCCGGCTACCTGCTCGGGGCTGCCGCGAGCCTCCTCGCCGGAGAGCCCTCCCGGTCCAGGATCACGGTCGACCACGCCGAGGTCGTCGCGGGTCTGCGGGAGCGCGCCGAGAAGGAGACGGGCCAGCCGCTGCTGCGGATCTACTGGTTCGACGGCGCCCCCGACCGCGTCCCCCAGCCGGAGCACCGGCGACTGCGTGTGATGCCCCGGGTGACGGTCCGCCTGGGCGCGCTGACCCGGACCGACGGCCGCTGGGCGCAGAAGGGCGTCGACGCGGCCATGCACGCCGAGCTGTCGGAGCTGGCCCGCAACCGCGCCTGCTCCGACGTCGTCCTGGTCACCGGCGACGGCGACCTCCTGCCCGGCATGATGTCGGCGAAGGAGCACGGCGTCGCCGTCCACCTGTGGGCCGTGCAGGCCGCGGACGGCGACTTCAACCAGTCCGAGGACCTGGTCGCCGAGGCCGACGAGCGGCGCGTGCTGGACCGGGAGTGGATCACCCGGGCCATCCACGTGCGCGAACCCGCCGGGGTCTGCGCGCCCCTCACCCCGCGGCCCGAGATCGCCGCGATCCTGTCCGCGCCGCTGCCCGAGACCACCCGCGGCGCCGAGCCGCAGCCCGCGGCGGACCAGCCCGCGGAGCCGGCCGCCGTCGCGCCCCAGGTCGTCACCGTCGAGCGCAACGGCACCCGCCCGAGCCCCGAGGCGCCCGCCGCCGCGACCGGCAAGGGCATGGTGCCCACCCCCAAGGACGTCGCCGGCATCGTCCACCGCGGGCACTCCGCCCCGCACCCCGCCTCCCCGTCCGCCACCGGGGCCACCCTGCGCTGGTCCTCCGACCGCGGGCTGGTCGGCGGCGCCGAGGCCGCCGACGCGGGCCTGCCCACGCTGGCCCAGCTCACCAGCCCCGAACAGCGCTGGGCGGACCGCGAGGAGGACATCACCGCCGTCAGCGGCGACCCGTACGAGGTCGGCCAGGTCTTCGCCCGCCGCTGGATCGGCCGGCTCACCGACACGTCCCACCTCCAGGTGCTCTCCGCCGAGTACCCGCGCGTCCCGCACCGCATCGACGGCGAGCTGCTGCGCTACGCCGCCCGGTTCGGGTTGCTGGCCCACAAGGACGACCAGATCGACGAACACGACCGTTACGCCATCCGGGCGGGCTTCTGGCGCGAGATCGACGCCCGCGCGGTCGTCGCGAGGGCCTCTGCGGGGGAGTGAGCGCGCCCGGACCCGACCCTGCGGCACGTCCCGGCCGGGATGCAGCGTAGGCTCGATGCTCGTGAGTACGGGCACGGAACAGGGCGCCACCACGCGGACGGCGATGGTGGTGACCGTGCGCGGGCTGGTGAAGAGCTATCCGGGCGGGCGGGGGCGGCGCGGCGCCGCGAGCCCCCCGGTGCGCGCCAACGACGGCATCGACCTGGACATCCGGGGCGGTGAGATCTTCGGGCTGCTCGGCCCCAACGGTGCCGGGAAGACCACCCTGGTACGCCAGTTGACGGGGCTGCTGCGCCCCGACGCGGGCACCGTCCAGCTCCTCGGGCACGACCTCGTCCGGCACCCGGAGCGCGCGGCGCGGCTGGTCGGCTACCTCGGTCAGGAGTCGAGCGCGCTGGACGAGCTGACCGTCGCCCTGGCCGCCGAGACCACCGGACGGCTGCGCGGCCTGGACGCCAGGGCCGCGCGCGCCGAGCGGGACGCCGTCCTGGAGGAACTGGACCTGACGGCCCTGGCCTCACGGCCGGTGAAGAGGCTGTCGGGCGGGGAACGGCGGCTCGCCTGCTTCGCCGCCGCCCTGGTGGGCGAGCGGCCGGTGCTCGTGCTGGACGAGCCGACCACCGCCATGGACCCGGTCGCCCGGCGGGCGGTGTGGGCGGCGGTCGACCGGCGGCGCGCCGAACGCGGCACCACGGTGCTGCTGGTCACCCACAACGTGATCGAGGCGGAGACCGTACTGGACCGGGTCGCGGTCATCGACGACGGCCGGGTCATCGCCTGCGACACCCCGGCCGGGCTGAAGGCACTCGTCGCCGACGAGGTACGGCTGGACCTGGTGTGGCGGGACGCGCCCCCGCTGGCGGTGCCCGCCGTGGCGGCCCTGCGCGACGCCGCCCACGTCACCGGGCGCCGCTGGACGCTGCGGCTGCCGCAGCAGCGGGCCCGTTCCGTGGTCGCCGAGCTGACCGGCGGCCCGGCCTTCGGCGCGCTCGACGATTTCACCCTGACGGCGCCGAGCCTGGAGGATGTCTACCTGGCGCTCGGCGGTCGCCGGAAGGGACTGGTCAAGGCGTGAACGGCGGCAACGGCGGAGACGTGACCCTGGACGTGGACCGGAACGTGGACCTGGACGTGCGCGGCACCGCGCAGCGGGGCGGCGTGGAGTGACGATCATCTCCACGGGAGCGGACACCCGGACGGCGGCACCGGCGGCGCCCGCCGCCCCCCTCGGCGAGGCGGCCGCGACGCTCGCCCCGCGCGCCCGGCTGCTGCCGGCGATGGCGGCGGTGTACCGGGCGCAACTGTCCCGGGCGAAGGTCGCCCGGATCCCGCTGCTGTTCGTGGCGACCTTCCAGTCGGTCGGCATCATGATCATGATGCGTGGCGTCGTCGACGGCGGCCCGGCCGCGCGCGCGGTGGTCGCCGGGTCGAGCGTGCTGGTCGTCGCCTTCGTGGCGCTGAACCTGCTGGCCCAGTACTTCGGGCAGCTGCGCGCCTCCGGCGGGCTCGACCACTACGCCACCCTGCCGGTGCCACCGGCCGCCGTGGTGCTGGGCGTGGCGGGCGCGTACGCGTCCTTCACCGTGCCCGGGACGCTCGTGACGGCGGGCATCGGCTGTGCGCTGTTCCAGCTGCCATTCGCCCACCTGTGGATCCTCGCCGCGGTCATCCCGCTGGCGGGGGCCGCGCTGTCCGGGCTGGGCGCGGCGCTCGGGCTGCTCGCGCCGCGCCAGGAGCTGGCCACCCTCGCCGGTCAGCTCGGCATGTCCGCGGCGCTGCTGCTGGGTGTGCTGCCGGCCGGCAACCTCCCCCAGCCCATCGGCTACGTACGGGACCTGCTGCCCTCCACCTACGGCGTGGAGGCCTTCATCCGCAGCTTCGACGCCCACCCCGACTGGCTGGCGATCACCACCGACCTGTCGGTGTGCGCGGCCGTGGGCCTGGTGTCGCTGGCCGTGGCCACCTGGGCCTACCGCCGGGCGGCCTGTCGGTGACCCGTGGGTGTGGTGCCGGTGAGGTGCCGGTGCCGCGTGCCACGGACGGACCTGGCACGATGGCAGGGTGACCGCACCCCTGACCCCCCATGATCAATGGCCGCCCGCGCCGCTGCCGCCGTTCCCGCAGCAGGAGAGCCGCATGGATCCCGTCCGGGAGCTCAAGAGCGGCGCGCTGACCGCGGTGCTCGTGGCCGTGGCGGGCGTGGTCCTCGGCCTGCTGTGGCTGTGGCTCGCGCCACGGATCCCGCTGGTCTCCGACGGCAAGGCGGTCTACCTCAAGGACACCGAGGGGGAGCAGGCGATCGGCGCCGACGGCGTCTTCGTGCTGCTCGGGCTCGGCATCGGGGTGCTGACCGGGGCCGTCGTCTTCTGGCGCAACCGGCGCGGGGGCGTCGGCGTCGTCCTCGGCATGGCGGTGGGCGCGGTACTGGGCTCCCTGCTCGCCTGGCGGCTGGGCACCTGGCTCGGCCCCACCAGCGACCTGATCGCGCACGCCAGGGCGGTCGGTGCGAAGAAGGTGTTCGACGGCCCCCTCGCACTGCAGGCCAAGGGCGCGCTCCTGGCCTGGCCCACAGGGGCCGTCCTCACCCATCTGCTGCTCACCACGGGTTTGGGCCCGCGCGACGAGCAGCCCCCCACCGTGCAGTGGACGCCGCCGCCCCCGGGCGCGTGACCCGGGGCCCGGAGGTCACGCCGGGCGCCTGCCGTGGTTGGCGTTGCGCTTCTTGATCCGCCACTTGCGCTTGCGGGTGCGCTTGGACATCGGGCCTCCCCTGAACCGGGTGTGCTTCCCGGCAGAGTGCGCCCGTACGGCCCCGCCGTCCAGGGGTCAGGCGCGACCGATCGGCGCGACGACCGCGTCCGTGAGCCGCACCAGGTCCTGCGGCGCCAGCTCGACCTCCAGGCCGCGCTTGCCCGCCGAGACGAAGACCGAGGGGTGCTCCAGCGCGGAGGCGTCCACCACGGTGCGCAGCCGCTTGCGCTGCCCCAGCGGGGAGATGCCGCCCCTGACGTATCCGGTGGTCCGCTCGGCGGCGGCCGGATCCGCCATCCCGGCGCGCTTCCCGCCGGCCGCGGAGGCCAGCGCCTTGAGGTCCAGTGAGCCCGCGACGGGGACGACGGCGACGGTCAGCGCCCCGTCCACGTCGGCGACGAGGGTCTTGAACACCCGGTCGGGGGAGGTGCCCAGCGCCTGCGCGGCCTCCTCCCCGTAGCCGAGCTCCGATGCGGGGTCATGCGCGTACGCGTGCACGGTGAAGGCGGCACCCGCCTTCTCCAGGGCGACGGTGGCGGGCGTGCCGCCGGAGGATGACTGCTTCTTCTTGGCCATGGCGCTGTGAGGATACGTCAGTTCGGGCTCGGGACCTGCCGGGTCAGGTCCACGGCGGGCAGGGTGCCCAGCTTGTTGATGACGGCCGCCTCGCGGCGCAGCAGCCGCAGTTCCCGCTCCAGCCGGGCCGCGGTGTCCGGGGCCTCCAGCAGGGCCTGCTTCTCCGGGGTCTCGGCGACGGTCGCGGCCGCCACCAGGTACGACAGCACGGTCGGGTCGTCCGGCAGCTCCTGGCTCCCTGCCAGGCTCCGCTCCCGCGCCCCCGCCAGCCGCTTCTGGTAGGTGCGGAAGGCCCGCGCCACGTCGGCCGCCAGCGCCCCCGACCCGGTGCCGGGCTCCTCCGGGACCTCCTCGACCTCTCCGACCAGGTACGGGCCGGAGGCGTCCACCGACAGCAGCCGGAAGCGCGTCGTACCGGTCGCCACGACGTCGAAGCCGCCGTCCTCGCGCTCCCCGATCGTCGCCGCGTCCGCGATGCAGCCCAGCGCGTACAGCGCCCCCGACAGGTCCGGCGCGTACCCGGCCGCGGCCTCCTGCGCCCCGGCGGGGGCGACCTCGTGGCCGTCCCGGATCGCCACGACGCCGAAGGTGCGCGGCGCGTCCTCCGGCAGGGCCAGCAGGTCGCGGAAGAGCGCGCGGTAGCGCTCCTCGAAGACGTTCAGCGGCAGCACGAGGCCCGGGAAGAGGACGGAGCCGAGCGGGAAGAGCGGAAGACGAGCGGTCACGGTCAGCAATCCTAGGGCCTGCGGCGTTCACCCCCATCGTCGTCCTCGTCCCGCACCACCCGTTTTCGCCCCGGACGGCCCGTATGCGGTCATCGCCGGGCCCGCCGCCGCGACGGCGTCAGCCGCGGCGCAGGAGGCGGGAGGCGCCGGCGGCGACCGTGGTGGCGAGGATCCAGCCGAGCATGCTGAGGACCGCGGCGGCCCATTGGGCGTTGCCCGTCAGGCGCCAGGCGTTGTCCTGGCCGAGGTTGATGACCGGCAGGAGCAGGTCGAGGGCGAAGAGGGAGGGGTTCCAGTCGGGGAAGGCGCCGCCGTCGACGGGATCGGGCCTGCCGTGCGCGGTGAAGAAGACCGCGCCGAAGGCCCAGAGCAGCGCCATCCATATGGCGGCGCGGCCCGGGCGGTAGCCGTAGCCGACGGTCACGTCCTGCAGGTAGCCCCACAGCTTGCCCGCGAGGGGGAGGGTCTCGCGGCGCCGGCGTTGCTTGGCCAGCAGCACCTCGCGGGCGTCGGCGTCCTCGCCGCTCGCGCGCAGGGCGGCCGACAGGTGCTCGTACGGCTCGGGGCTGTACTCCGGGGTGGCCGCGGCCAGCCAGGCGATCCGGGCGCGCAGCGGGAAGGCGCCCTCGGGGCTGAGGGAGCCGTAGGCGAAGCCGGTCAGGTCGAGACCGCCGGCGTCGGGCCAGCAGGTACGGCTGTCCGTGAGGTTGCCCACCCGCGCGCCGGCCAGCGAGATCGTCCCGGTCGGCGGCTGGTCGAGGGTGAGCCGCAGCTCGGGCGTCTGGATCCGGCGCAGCGACAGCTGCTGGCCGCCGGTGAGCCGGAACCGCGCCTGGTGGATGATCACCGCGTTGCCGAACCGGCCGTCGTCCAGCCGCACCCCGCCGTCCGAGCTGAAGCGCCGGGTGCGCACGCCCAGCGGCGGGGTGCCGCCGCCGGAGCCGCCGGTGCCGACGTAGCCCGCGCTCAGGTAGAGGGTGTGCTCGACGGTGACCCGGGCCGCGTTGAGCGCGTAGCGCCCGTACGGGTTGTGCAGCCGGCTGCCGCGCAGGCTGAGCCGGCCGCCGATGCGGGCGCTGCGCAGGCTGATCTCGCCGGTCGCCTCGATCAGTTCGGCCTCGACGTCCTGGGCGACGCTGAGCCCGTCGGCCGCCAGCGCCCGGCCGTGCCGGTCCTTGCGCAGGGTGATCTGGTTGAGCAGCAGGTCCGTGCCGATGTGGGCGTCGGTGAGCCGTATCCCGCCCTCGATCGTGCACTGCGGCAGGTGCAGGTCCCCCGAGGTGTGCAGACGGGCCGCCTCCAGCCGCGGTATGGCGCAGCGCACCATGCGCAGGGTCGTGAAGCTGCACTCCGCGAGCAGCACCTGCTGCTCGAAGCGGCAGTCGTGCAGCTCCACGTACGGCACCACCGTGCCGCCCGAGAGGTTGAGCTGCCCGCTGATCTGGGCCCCGGACAGCTTCACGCACGACACGCGCCCCGAGGCGGCCTGCGGCCCGTCAAGCAGCAGCTTGGCGATCACCTCGGCCCGTACCGTGCGGTCCGGTCCCCAGAAGCGGTCGGCGGCCGGGTCGTCCCGCTCCGGGATCCCGGTGCGCAGGTCGTACAGCTCTCCCCGGCGGAAGGCCTCCCACAGGCCCTGCTCCACAGCGCTCCAGTCGTGCGGCGGCGCGACGTCCGACGGCTCGGTCACCGGTTTCCCTCCCGTGGCTGGCGACGACGACGGAAACGCTAGCCCGGGAGATCATGGGACGGGGCCCGTACGCGTATCACGGACTGATACTCGACGAAGGCCGTGAGGGCGGTTCTCTACACTTGGGAGGGTGATCTCCCGAATCGATCTGCGCGGCGACGCCTTCCCGGCGGACGGCGTCGACCGCGACCTGCTGCCCCGTGCCGAGCTCGACGTCGAGGCCGCACTGGAGAAGGTGCGCCCGATCTGCGAGGACGTGAAGCATCGTGGCACCGCGGCACTGATCGACTACGCGGAGAAGTTCGACGGCGTCACCATCGACCGGGTGCGCGTTCCGGCCGAGGCGCTGACCCGGGCCCTGGCGGAGCTGGACCCGAAGGTGTGGGCCGCGCTGGAGGAGTCGGTCCGCCGGGCCCGGCTCGTCCACGGCGAGCAGCGCCGCACCGACCACACCACGCAGGTCGTGCCGGGCGGCACCGTCACCGAGCGCTGGGTGCCGGTGGACCGCGTGGGCCTGTACGTGCCCGGCGGCCGCTCGGTCTACCCGTCCTCCGTGGTGATGAACGTGGTGCCCGCGCAGGAGGCCAAGGTCGGCTCGATGGCCGTCGCCTCCCCGCCGCAGAAGGAGTTCGGCGGGCTCCCGCACCCGACGATCCTCGCCGCGTGCGCGCTGCTCGGCGTGGACGAGGTGTACGCCGCGGGCGGCGCCCAGGCCGTCGCGATGTTCGCCTACGGCACCGAGGAGTGCCGTCCGGTGAACATGGTCACCGGGCCCGGCAACATCTGGGTCGCCGCCGCCAAGCGCCTGCTCAAGGGCCGCATCGGCATCGACGCGGAGGCCGGCCCGACCGAGATCGCCATCCTCGCCGACGCCACCGCCGACCCGGTGCACGTCGCCGCCGACCTGATCAGCCAGGCCGAGCACGACCCGCTGGCCGCCGCCGTCCTGGTCACCGACTCCGTGGACCTCGCCGAGGCGGTGGAGAAGGAGCTGGTGACCCAGGTCGCCGCGACCAGGCACGTCGAGGACCGGATCGCCCCCGCGCTGTCCGGCCGCCAGTCCGGCATCGTCCTGGTCGACGGGATCGAGCAGGGCCTGCAGGTGGTGGACGCCTACGCGGCCGAGCACCTGGAGATCCAGACCGCGGACGCCGCCGCCGTCGCCGCCCGGGTGCGCAACGCGGGCGCGGTCTTCGTCGGCGCGTACGCGCCCGTCTCGCTCGGCGACTACGCGGCGGGCTCCAACCACGTCCTGCCCACCGGCGGCTGTGCCTGCCACTCCTCGGGCCTGTCCGTGCAGTCCTTCCTGCGCGGCATCCACGTCGTGGACTACACCCGCGAGGCGCTCGCCGAGATCGCCGCGCACGTGGTGACCCTGGCCGACGCCGAGGACCTGCCCGCGCACGGCGCCGCGGTCCGCGCCCGATTCGATTGGACGGTACCGGGTCCGTGACCGGCATCGACGACCTGCCCATCCGGGACGAACTGCGCGGCATGTCCCCCTACGGCGCCCCGCAACTCGACGTCCCCGTACGCCTGAACACCAACGAGAACCCCTACCCGCTGCCCGAGGCGTTGGTCGAGCGGATCGCCGAGCGGGTCCGCGAGGCCGCCCGCGACCTCAACCGCTACCCCGACCGGGACGCGGTGGAGCTCCGCACCGAACTGGCCGGGTACCTGACCCGCACCGCGGGCCACGAGGTGGGACTCGCCAACGTGTGGGCCGCCAACGGCTCCAACGAGGTCATCCAGCAACTGCTGCAGACCTTCGGCGGCCCCGGGCGCACCGCGATCGGCTTCGAGCCCTCGTACTCCATGCACGGGCTGATCTCCCGTGGCACCGGCACCGGCTGGATCTCCGGCCCGCGCCGCGAGGACTTCACCATCGACGTGGCCGCCGCCGCGCGGGTCATCGCCGAGCAGCGGCCGAACGTGGTCTTCATCACCTCGCCCAACAACCCGACCGGGACCGCCGTCGCCGCCGACACCGTCGTGGCGCTGTACGAGGCCGCCCAGGCCGCCCGTCCCGCCCTGGTGGTGGTCGACGAGGCGTACGGCGAGTTCAGCCACGGCCCGTCCCTGCTGCCGCTGATCGAGGGCCGCCCCAACATGGTGGTCAGCCGCACCATGTCGAAGGCCTTCGGCGCGGCCGGCCTGCGGCTGGGCTACCTCGCCGCCGACCCGGCGGTGGTGGACGCCGTCCAGCTGGTGCGGCTGCCGTACCACCTGTCGGCCGTCACCCAGGCCACCGCGCTGGCCGCCCTGGAGCACACCGATACGCTGCTGGGGTACGTCGAGCAGCTGAAGGCCGAGCGGGACCGCCTGGTCGGCGAGCTGAGGGCGATCGGCTGCGAGGTCACCGACTCCGACGCCAACTTCGTCCAGTTCGGCCGCTTCGAGGACAGCCACCGCGCCTGGCAGGCGATCCTCGACCGCGGCGTGCTCGTCCGCGACAACGGCGTACCGGGCTGGCTGCGGGTCACCGCGGGCACCCCGGCCGAGAACGACGCGTTCCTCGAAGCGGTACGCGAGCTGAAGAAGGAGCAGTAACCACATGACCCGCGTCGGCCGCGTGGAGCGCACGACCAAGGAGACGTCCGTCGTCGTCGAACTCGACCTCGACGGCACCGGCAGGACCGAGATCTCCACCGGAGTCGGCTTCTACGACCACATGCTCGACCAGCTCGGCCGCCACGGCCTCTTCGACCTCACGGTCAAGACCGAGGGCGACCTGCACATCGACACCCACCACACCATCGAGGACACCGCCCTCGCGCTGGGCGCCGCCTTCAAGCAGGCGCTCGGCGACAAGGTGGGCATCTACCGCTTCGGCAACTGCACCGTGCCGCTGGACGAGTCCCTCGCCCAGGTCACCGTCGACCTGTCGGGCCGCCCGTACCTGGTGCACACCGAACCCGAGAACATGGCGCCGATGATCGGCTCCTACGACACGACGATGACCCGGCACATCCTGGAGTCCTTCGTCGCCCAGGCGCAGATCGCGCTGCACGTCCACGTGCCGTACGGGCGCAACGCCCACCACATCGTGGAGTGCCAGTTCAAAGCGCTGGCCCGGGCCCTGCGCTACGCCTCCGAGCGCGACCCGCGCGCCGCGGGCATCCTCCCGTCGACGAAGGGCGCCCTCTGATGAGCAAGCCGGCCGTTCTCTTCATCCTGCTCGGTCTCTTCCTGGCCGGCGGGGTGTATTCCTTCTGGAAGCAGAAGATGCCCAAGAGCGTCGTCGTGCTGCTCGGTGTCGGCTCCGCCATGTCGCTGGCGGCCGGCCTGCTGCGGCTGTAGGGGGTTCCGGCAGATGAGCAAGGCCGCCAAGAAGGTCGTGGTCCTCGACTACGGCTTCGGCAACGTCCGTTCCGCCGAGCGCGCGCTCGCCCGGGTCGGCGCGGACGTGGAGATCACCGCCGACTTCGACAGGGCCATGAACGCCGACGGGCTGCTCGTCCCCGGTGTCGGCGCCTTCGCCGCCTGCATGGCGGGGCTGAAGGCGGTGCGCGGTGAGTGGATCATCGGCCGCCGGCTGTCGGGCGGCAGGCCCGTGATGGGCATCTGCGTCGGCATGCAGATCCTCTTCGAGAAGGGCGTCGAGCACGGCGTCACCACGGAGGGCTGCGAGGAGTGGCCCGGCACCGTGGAGCCGCTGCGCGCACCGGTCGTGCCGCACATGGGCTGGAACACCGTCAAGGCGCCCGAGGACTCCCGGCTGTTCGCGGGCCTGGACGCCGACGCCCGCTTCTACTTCGTGCACTCCTACGCGGTGCGCAGCTGGGAGCTGGAGACCGCCAACCCCGGCATCCGGGTCCCGAAGGTCACCTGGGCCACGCACGGCGAGCCCTTCGTCGCGGCGGTGGAGAACGGTCCGCTGTGGGCCACCCAGTTCCATCCGGAGAAGTCCGGCGACGCCGGCGCCCAGCTGCTGACCAACTGGCTCGACACCTTCAAGGACTAGGACGTACGCCGCCATGAGCACGACGCACCGCCTCGAACTCCTTCCAGCCGTCGACGTCCGCGACGGCCAGGCCGTCCGCCTCGTCCACGGCGAGTCCGGCTCCGAGACGTCCTACGGCGACCCGATGGCCGCCGCCCTGGCCTGGCAGCAGGCCGGTGCCGAATGGCTGCACCTGGTCGACCTGGACGCCGCCTTCGGCACCGGGGACAACCGGGGGCAGATCGCCGAGGTCGCCCGCTCCATGGACATCAAGGTCGAGCTGTCCGGCGGCATCCGCGACGACGGGACGCTGGCCGCGGCGCTCGCCACCGGCTGCACCCGGGTCAACCTCGGCACCGCCGCCCTGGAGACCCCGGAGTGGGTCGCCAAGGTCATCGCCGAGCACGGCGACCGGATCGCGGTCGGCCTGGACGTCCGCGGCACCACCCTGCGCGGCCGCGGCTGGACCCGCGACGGCGGCGACCTCTACGAGACGCTGGCCCGCCTCGACTCCGAGGGCTGCGCCCGCTACGTCGTCACCGACATCAACAAGGACGGCACCCTCCAGGGCCCCAACGTCGAGCTGCTCAGGAACGTGTGCGCCGCGACCGACCGGCCGGTGGTCGCCTCCGGCGGTGTCTCCTCCCTCGACGACCTGCGGGTCCTCGCGACTCTGGTCCCGGAGGGCGTCGAAGGCGCCATCGTGGGTAAGGCCCTGTACGCCAAGGCGTTCACCTTGGAAGAGGCTCTGGAGGCTGTGTCGCGATGACCCAAACCCCTGCCGTACGGCGTGTGCAGAGCGACAGCCCCTGGGAGGAGCAGTTCGGTTTCGCACGTGGCGTCGAGGCGGGGGACCGGGTCCTCGTCGGCGGCACGATGCCGTTCGTCGGCGCCATGCTGTACGGCGAGGGCGACCCGTACGAGCAGGCCAAGACGGCGTTCACCAACGCGCTCGGCGTGCTGGAGGAGTTCGGCCTCGGCGCCGAATCGGTCGTCCGCACCCGCATGTACCTCACCCACGCCCGCGACGTGGACGCGGTGGGCCGGGCCCACAAGGAGTTCTTCGACGCCGTGCGACCCACCGCGACGGTGGTCGTCGTCTCCGGTTTCGTGGACTCCCGGGTCCTGGTCGAAGTCGAACTGGAAGCATTCCGAGGAGCTTGAGCACCATGACCCTGGCGGTCCGAGTCATCCCCTGCCTGGACGTGGACAACGGCCGGGTCGTCAAGGGCGTCAACTTCCGGAACCTGCGGGACGCCGGCGACCCCGTCGAGATGGCCAAGCTGTACGACGCCGAGGGCGCCGACGAGCTGACCTTCCTCGACATCACCGCCTCCTCCGGCAACCGCGAGACGACCTACGACGTGGTGCGGCGCACCGCCGAGCAGGTCTTCATCCCGCTCACCGTCGGCGGCGGCGTGCGGTCCGCAGAGGACGTCGACAAGCTGCTGCGCGCCGGGGCCGACAAGGTGGGCGTCAACACCGCCGCGATCGCCCGTCCCGAGCTGCTGCGCGAGATCGCCGAGCGGTTCGGCCGCCAGGTGCTGGTGCTGTCCGTGGACGCCCGCCGCACCGACGCCGGGACGCCGTCCGGCTACGAGGTGACCACGCACGGCGGCCGCCAGGGCACCGGCATCGACGCCGTGGAGTGGGCGCACCGCGCGGCCGAACTGGGTGCCGGCGAGATCCTGCTCAACTCGATGGACGCCGACGGCACCAAGGACGGCTACGACACGGAGATGATCGCCGCCGTCCGCAAGCACGTCACCGTCCCCGTCATCGCCTCCGGCGGCGCGGGCCGCCTCACCGACTTCCCCCCGGCCGTCGCCGCCGGCGCCGACGCCGTCCTGGCCGCCTCCGTCTTCCACTTCGGCGACCTGCGCATCGGCGAGGTCAAGCGGACCCTCCGGGACGCCGGGCACCCGGTGCGCTAGGCGCCCCGGACCGCGCGCCGCGCCCGTTCCAGCCCGCGACCCGGACTATCCCGCGGCCCGGACGGTGACGCGGTCGCGGGCCAGGAGGGGCCGCGCGGCGGCGAGGGTGAGGGCGGTGAGGGTGACGCCGCTCGCGGCGCTGACGGCGGCCGCGGCGAGGGAGCCGTCGGCGAGGATCAGGCCGCTGACGGCGGAGCCGCCCGCGATGCCGGTGGTGACCAGGGTGACCAGCCAGGCGAAGGCCTCGGTGACGGTGCCCGCCGGGGCGAGTTCGCCGGTGAGCCCGAAGACCACGGTGAGCAGCGGCGCGAAGAACACCCCGCTCAGCAGGGCGGCCGGCACCATCGGCAGCGGGCCGGGGACCAAGGCGAAGGGCCAGAAGGTGACGGCCATCCCGGCACCGGTGACGGCCGCCTTGGTGGCCGCGTCCGCCCGCCAGGGCAGGACGGCGATCAGCAGGGCGCCGATCAGGGCGCCGGTGGAGTTCAGCGCCAGCAGGGTGCCGGCGCCGCCGGGCAGCGGGTGGCGCTCGGCGTAGGCGACGGCGAAGACGTTGAACGTGCCCAGGGCCCAGCCGCATCCGGCCAGCGCGCACAGCAGCACCACGAGGGCCCGGTTGCGCAGCGGACCCAGCCAGTCGACGGAACGGGTGGCGGAGGCCCAGGCACGGGAGGGCGCGGAGGTCGCGACGGAGAGCGCACCCACCACCCCGAGGACGGCCGCGGCCAGCAGCGCCAGCCGGGCCGGGCCGAGCACCGCCAGCCCGCCGACCAGCAGCGGGCCGGCGATGAAGACCAGTTCCTGCGCGCCGGCGTCCACGGCGTACGCCGACTCCAGTTCGTCCGGCTCGACCAGGTCGGGCCAGAGCGCCCGCAGGCACGGCTCCAGCGGCGGCGAGGCGGCCCCGGCGACGGCCGGGCCGAGCACGGCCACCACCGTGCTGCCCGGTGCGGCGGCCAGCGCGGCGAAGCCGCCGGCCGAGACCAGCGCCGAGACGATCAGCACGCGCGGCTGGCCCAGCCGGTCCGCCCACCGTCCGAGCAGTGGCCCGCCGATCGCTCCGGACACCGCGTAGATGCCCCCGGCGGCGCCCACCAGCCGGTAGTCCGCGCCGGCCGCGCGGAGCGCCAGCGCGATGGCCAGGGCCGCCATCGCGGTCGGCAGCCGTCCGACGAGCGAACCGGACAGCAACCGGCCCACATGGGGCCGGCGGAGCAGCTTCAGGTACGGCACACGTCACCCACGGAGGTCGAGCTTTGCGGCGATCACGTCGTGCACCAGGGTCTCACCCGGCGCACGGTTCTCCTCCAGCCGGTTCTCCTCCAGCCGTCCGAGGTCCGTGGGGCCGAAGCCGGTCCGTACGTGTTGTGCCTGCCCGGCTCCGGGCGGGGGGCGTGAGGTCCCCGTCGGCATCGGCCGCGAAGTCCGCCTCGTGGCACGGGCCTTGACCGCCGTCGCCCTCACGGGTGGACCCCCCGACCGGCCGCCGTACCGCGCGTGGCCCCGATGTGCAGGATCAGTTGCGCAATTTCTATTGCGCAAATTTCCTTTCCTATCTAGCCTCCTGGGTATGCCCGAGGAAGAGACGGAAGAGACCTCCGCAGACCCCCGCAGGATCACCGACCTCGACGCGCTCAAGGTCTTCACGCACACGCTGCGCATCGAGCTCTACCGCGCCCTGTTCACCGCCCGCACCGCGACCGCCTCCCAGCTGGCCGACCAGGTCGACGAGGCGGTGTCGCTGGTCAGTTACCACCTGCGCAAGCTCGCCGCGCACGGCTTCATCACCGAGGCCCCCGGGCAGAGCTCGGACGGCCGCGAGCGGTGGTGGAAGGTCAGCTCCGAGCGCGGATTCACCTTCCGCACCTCGGACTTCGCCGACCGCCCCGAGGGCGCCGCCGTCATGGGCGAGGTGACCCGGCAGCTGCTCGCCACCCGGTACGCGCGCTACGCCGCCTACCTCGACCAGCAGTTCGCCTGGGACAAGGAGTGGACCGACGCGTCCTTCAGCTCCGAGTACATGCCCCGGCTCACCGCGCAGGAGATGCGCCGGTTCGGCGATGAGCTGGGCGAGCTGGTCATGCGCTGGGTCGACCGTGGGCGCGCCGCCGAGGAGGCGGGCGACACCGAGGGCCGTGAGCACGTCGCGGTGCACCTGTACGGATTCCCCCACCGGCCGTGAACCCCGAAGGAGGCGACCGCATGACGGCGCCCGCCACCGCCGCACCGTCCCTGTCCCCTTCCCGTGCCCCCGCCCACCGGGACGCCAACGTCCTGCGCTGGCTCGCCGCCTTCACCGCCTCGCTCGTCGGCGACGCCGTGTGGTTCCTCGCCCTGTCCTGGGCCGCCACCCGCGCCGGGGACCCCGGGCGGGCCGGCCTGGTCCTCGCGGCGGCCGCCGTGCCGCGCGCGGTGCTGATGCTCGGTGGGGGAGTGCTGGCCGACCGGTTCGGGCCGCGACGCATCGTCATCGGCAGTGATCTGACCCGGTGCGCGGTGATGTTCGCGGCGGCCGCGCTGCTCGCCCTCACCACCCCCGGGCTGTGGGCGCTGGCCGTGGTCGCGGTGCTCTTCGGCGCCGTGGACGCGGTGTTCCTGCCCGCCGTCGGCGCCCTGCCGACGCGCATCACCGGCCCGGACCAACTGGGCCGCCTGCACGGGATGAAGGGCATCGCGATGCGGGTCGGCAACGTGGCCGGCGCCTCGCTCGGCGGCACGGCCGTCGCGACCGGCGGCGCCCCCACCGCGTTCGCCGTCGCGGGCGTGCTGTTCGCGGTCTCGCTCGTGCTGCTGCTGGCCGTCCGCGTGGCCCCGCTGCCGCCCGACGACCGGGCCGCACAGGCGGGCGGCACCCCGTGGCGGGAGCTGGTGGACGGCCTGCGCCACATCCGCGGACGGCGCGCGCTCACCGCACTCATGGTCGTCATCGCGGTCGGCGAGCTCGGTTTCACCGGGCCGTTCAACATCGGCCTCGTGCTGGTCGCCGCCGACCGGGGCTGGGGCGCCGCCGGGCTCGGCTGGATCGTCAGCGGCTTCGGTGCCGGCGCGGGTGCCGCCTCACTGCTGCTGACGGTGCGCGGCCGGCTGCCGCGCGCCGGACTGGCCCAGGCCTGCTGTCTGGGGCTGGGGGCGGTCGCGGTGGCCGCCTTCGCCTTCGTCCCGGCGCTGCCGGGGGCGGTCGCCGTGGCCGTCGTGATCGGCCTCGTGGCGGGACTGAGCGGCGCACTGTGCGGAGCCCTGCTGCAGACCCTCACCGACCCCGCCTACCTCGGCCGGGTCAGTTCGGTGGCCGCGCTGTTCTCGCTCGGCGTCGCCCCGATGAGCTACCCGCTCACCGGGGCCGCCATCGGCGCCTGGGGTCCGCAGCCGGTGTTCGTCGCCAGTGCGGCGGTCGCGGCCGCGGGGGCCGTCGCGGGACTCGCCGCGCCGGCGCTGCGGCGGGCGGAACTCGCCCGCCGCCCCGGGTAGCCGGACTCAGGCGGTGATCCCGAGCCTGGCGTCGTACAGCCGGGTCACCGCGTCCTTGTCGCCCTCGGTCTCCACCCGGGCGGAGTCCTGCCGGCCGAAGGCGAACAGCAGCAGCTCGCCGGGCTCCCCGGTGACCGTGACGACCGGGGCGCCGCGGTGCGCCACCGCGGTCTGCCCGTCCGGACGGCGCAGCACCACGCCGACCGGGGCCTTGCGGCCCAGCAGCCGGGCGGAGCGCTCCAGCCGGGACCAGAGCAGTTCGGCGAAGACGGGGTCCAGTTCGCGCGGCGACCAGTCCGGCTGGGCCCGGCGCACGTCCTCGGCGTGGACGAAGAACTCGACGGTGTTGGCCGCCTCGTCGATCTGCTTGAGGGCGAACGGCGACAGCCGCGGCGGCCCGGTGCGGATCAGCCGGATCAGTTCCTGGAAGGGCCGTTCCGCGAACTCCTTGCGCACACGCTCCGACCGGTCCGCGAGGAAGGGGATGACCAGGCCGGCCGAGGCGTCACCGCGGCGCTCCCGCACCACGATGTGGGCGGCGAGGTCGCGGGTGGTCCAGCCCTCACAGAGGGTTGGCGCCTCGGGTCCGGCACTCTCCAGCAGGTCGGCGAGGAGCAGACGTTCACGCTGGGCATGAGTCGACATGCCGTCAGCCTACGTCCGGCCCCCGCCGGTGGGCAGCAGCTACGGCAGCGGTTTCGTCAGCTTCTTGCCGTCCAGCTTGTTGCTGAGGGTCAGGGAGCAGGAGATGGTGTCCTTGCCCTGCACCTGGTAGCCCGAGAGCTTCGGGTACAGCGCGTAGTAGTAGTACCCGGGGTTGTCCTTGACGTCCTTCAGGCGCTTGGCGGCGTCCGCCTCGCACAGCTTCAGGACCTTGGCCTTGAGCGCGGCCTCGGTGTCGAAGGTGCCCGTGATGGTCTCGTTGGCGATGACCTCGGCGTCGTGCGGGCCGTTGCAGGAGACCGTCGTGACCTCGGTGACGCCGCTGTCCAGGCCCGGATCGTCGAAGCACTGGCCGGGGCTGAGCACGACGTACTTGCGGAAGGTCTCGGAGGGGTCCGGCTCCGTGGACGCGGTCGCCGTGTCCTCGGTGGCGGGGGCCGAGGCCGTGGGGCTGCTGCTCGTGGACCCGGTGGCGCCCTTGTCGTCGTCCTCGCCGCCGCTCAGCGCGATCGCCAGGCCGCCGACGACGACGGCTATCAGGACGACCGCGCCGATGACCATCGCGGCCACCTTCGCGCCGCCACCGCTGCGCGGCGGCTGCGGCGGGGGCGGGTAGCCGTAACCGCCGCCCTGCTGAGCAGGCCCGGGGAACTGCGGCTGGTTCTGGTACGGCGGCATCGGCTGCGGCTGGTACTGCGGCTGCGGCTGGGGCTGGTACTGCGGCGGGCCGAAACCCCCCGGGGGCGGCCCGAAACCGCCGCCCTGTCCGGAGCGCGGGTCGTCGGGCGGCGACGGCGGAGGAAAACTCATGGACGAAGCATGCCCCATACGGGTGAGCGGGGTGAGGGCAGGAGCCGAAGTCACGCGGCCCGCAGCGGGCAGAATGGGGGTATGGAATCCCCGCTCGACCCAGCCGTCGCCGCCCGTCTCAAGCGCACCGCCGACGGCCTCGTCCCCGCCGTCGCGCAGCAGTACGACACCGGCGAAGTCCTCATGCTCGGATGGATGGACGACGAGGCGCTGCACCGCACCCTCACCACCGGCCGCTGCACCTACTGGAGCCGCAGCCGCCAGGAGTACTGGGTCAAGGGCGACACCTCCGGGCACGTCCAGCACGTGAAGTCCGTGGCCCTGGACTGCGACGGCGACACGATCCTCGTCAAGGTCGACCAGGTCGGCGCGGCCTGCCACACCGGCGACCGCACCTGCTTCGACGCGGGCGAACTGCCGCTGGCCTGAAGCGGCCGCGCCCGGGCACTAGGCTGCGGACCATGACCACGGGCACCGTCACCCCCGACCTCGACACCTTCCGCAAGCTGGCGCAGGACCGCCGTGTCATCCCGGTCAGCAGGAAGCTGCTGGCCGACGGGGACACCCCGGTCGGCCTGTACCGGAAGCTCGCCGCCGAGCGTCCCGGCACCTTCCTGCTGGAGTCCGCGGAGAACGGCCGCTCGTGGTCCCGCTACTCGTTCGTCGGCGTCCGCAGCGCCGCCACCTTGACCGAGCGCGACGGCCAGGCCCACTGGCTCGGCACGCCGCCGGTCGGCGTGCCGGCCGGCGGCGACCCGCTGGAGGCGCTGCGGGCCACGATCGAGGCCCTGCACACCCCGCGCGACCTGCACGACGACGCCGGCCTGCCGCCGTTCACCGGGGGCATGGTCGGCTACCTCGGCTACGACGTCGTACGCCGCCTGGAGCGCATCGGCGACCACGCCCGCGACGACCTGGGCCTGCCCGAGCTCACGATGCTGCTCACCTCCGACCTGGCGGTGCTCGACCACTGGGACGGCTCGGTGCTGTTGATCGCCAACGCGATCAACCACAACGACCTCGACACCGGCGTCGACGAGGCGCACGCCGAGGCCGTGCGGCGGCTCGACGCCATGACCGCCGACCTGGCCCGTCCCGTGGACTCCGCGCCCGCCGAGCTGCCGCCGTCCCGGCTGCCGGAGGAGGTCACCTCGCGCTTCGGCGGCGCCGCGTACCAGGCCGCGGTGGAGACGGCCAAGGAGTACATCCGGGCCGGCGACGCCTTCCAGGTCGTGCCCTCGCAGCGGTTCGAGACGCCCTGCCCGGCGAGCGCGCTCGACGTCTACCGCGTGCTGCGGGCGACCAACCCCTCCCCCTACATGTACCTGCTGCGCTTCGACGGCTTCGACGTCGTCGGCTCCAGCCCCGAGGCGCTGGTGAAGGTCGAGGACGGCCGGGCCATGGTGCACCCCATCGCGGGCACCCGCCCGCGCGGCGCGACGCCCCAGGAGGACCAGGCGCTCGCCGACGAACTGCTCGCCGACCCCAAGGAGCGCGCCGAGCACCTGATGCTCGTCGACCTGGGCCGCAACGACCTCGGGAGGGTCTGCGAGCCCGGCAGCGTCGAGGTCGTCGACTTCATGTCGATCGAGCGGTACAGCCACGTCATGCACATCGTCTCCACCGTCACCGGCAGCCTCGGCGCCGGCCGCACGGCCTTCGACGTCCTCACCGCCTGCTTCCCCGCGGGCACCCTGTCGGGGGCGCCCAAGCCGCGCGCGATGCAGATCATCGACGAGCTCGAGCCCACCCGGCGCGGGCTGTACGGCGGCGCCGTGGGCTACCTCGACTTCGCCGGGGACTCCGACACCGCCATCGCCATCCGCACCGCGGTGCTGCGCGACGGAACCGCCTACGTCCAGGCCGGCGCCGGCATCGTCGCCGACTCCGACCCGGTCAGCGAGGACACCGAGTGCCGGAACAAGGCCGCCGCGGTGCTCCGCGCCGTCGCCACGGCGGGCCGGATGCGCGGCGGGGCGTGACCGCCACCGGCGGGACCCGCGTGCCGGGGCGCGGGAGCGACGGGGGATAGTGGTCCGGTGAGCAGTTCCGTACCCCAGCCCGTACCCCGGCCCCGCACCGTCGCAGAACCGGCCGCCGAGCCCGCACCCCGCCCGGCGGCCGGCCGCGGCAGCCTCGTCCTCGCCCTGGCGAGCGGCGTGGCCGGCGCCGCGGTCGTGCTGCTGGCCTCGGGCAAGACCTGGCAGAAGGGCAGCGCCCCGTTCGCCGGCGGCGGGATGCCCGTCAGTGTCTCCGGCCACCAGGTCACCGGGGTGCCGGGCGCGCTCGCGCTGGTGGGACTCGCCGCCCTCGTGGCGGTCTTCGCCGTACGGGGAGCGGCCCGGCTGCTCGTCGGCGGGCTGCTCGCGCTGTGCGGGGCCGGGGCCCTCGCGGCGGCGCTGCTCGCGCTCGGCGACACCGCGGCCCTGGACGCCGCCGCGGCGACCGCCAGCGGCCTCAGCCGTACGACCGTCACCGGGGCCACCACCAGCGCCTGGCCGGGCGTCTGCGCGACCGGTGGCGCGCTGCTGCTGTTCGCAGGCGCCGTCGCCCTCCTCCGCGCGCGGACCTGGCCCGGGATGTCGAACCGGTACGACCGCGACACCCCGGGGGCGTCGCAGCCCGTCCGTACCGCCGCACCCGCCGCCGGCGAGGAGCGCCCCGAGGACCTGTGGAAGGCGCTGGACCGCGGCGAGGACCCCACCGAGGCGCCCTGACGCGCCGGGCCACCCCCCGCGCGCGGAGCGTGAGCGGAACGGGGGACAATGGCGCGTGACGCGCGCCATCGCGCGGGCGGAGCAACTGACGACCCTTTTGTAGAACGACTTGGGAGCACTCATGGCGGGCAACAGCCACGGACACACCCCTGCCGCCTGGACCGGCGTGACCATCGCCTTCATCGGCTTCTGCGTCGCGGCTGCCTTCGTCGTCCTGGCGGAGCCGATCGGTATGTTCGCCGGCCTGGCGGTCGCCGCCCTGGGCGGTCTGGTCGGTCTCGGCATGCGCGCCGCGGGCCTCGGCAAGCCGGTGCCGGAGAAGCAGCACGGCTGACCCGGGCACGGACTCCGCAGCCGCCGCCGGCGCATCCGCCGGCGGCGGTTGCGTCCTTTCCGGCCATCCCGGGTGTCCCCGGCGGGCGCGGCGCGGGACAATCACCGCGTGACCGAGACCGCCGCCAGGCCGAAGCCGATTGCCCTCGCCGCCCCGCTGGGCGTGCTCGGCGGTGTCGCCGCCGCCTTCGCGTACGTCGGCACCTTCGACCCGAACGAGGCCGGGCACTACCCGGTCTGCCCCCTGCTGCACTACACGGGCCTGTACTGCCCCGGCTGCGGCGGACTGCGCAGCGCGTACGCGGTCATGCACGGCGACTTCGGCACGGCGTTCGGCCTCAACGCGCTGGCCGTGGCGGGCTACCTGCTCTTCGCCGTGGTGTGGACGGTCTGGCTCACCCGGACGCTGCGCGGCCGGCCCTTCCCGCTCGCGCTGCGGGCCGTCCACTGGTGGGCGATCACGGGTGTCGTGCTGCTCTTCACCGTCGTCCGGAACCTTCCGTTCGGGACCGCGCTGGCGCCCTGACCAGCGACGAAGGGGCGCCCGGACCGTCCGTCCGGTGGGCCCCCGCCCCGCCGGATGCGGGTCCTCCGCCCACCGGCGGTTACCATCGCAGTGCTGGTGGAACATCTCACTGGCTTGATCGTTTCGCTTTCGGAAGGGGTCCTCTCGCGTGAGTGTGCTCGACGAGATCATCGACGGAGTCCGCGAGGACCTCGCCGAGCGGCAGGCCCGGGTCTCCCTCGACGAGCTCAAGGAGCGGGCGGCGAAGGCGCGCGACGCCAAGGACGGCGTGGCGGCCCTGCGCGGGGACAGCGTCAAGGTCATCTGCGAGGTCAAGCGGTCCAGCCCCTCCAAGGGTGCTCTGGCCGCCATCGCCGACCCCGCGGGCCTGGCCGCGGACTACGAGGCGGGCGGCGCCGCCGTCATCTCGGTCCTCACCGAGCAGCGCCGCTTCGGCGGCTCGCTGGCCGACCTCGAGGCCGTCCGGGCCAAGGTCGACATCCCCGTGCTCCGCAAGGACTTCATCGTCACCGCCTACCAGCTCTGGGAGGCCCGCGCCTACGGTGCCGACCTGGCGCTGCTGATCGTCGCGGCGCTGGAGCAGGACGCGCTGGTCTCCCTGATCGAGCGGGCCGGGTCCATCGGGCTCACCCCGCTGGTCGAGGTGCACGACGAGGAGGAGGTCGAGCGCGCCGTCGACGCGGGCGCCCGCATCATCGGCGTCAACGCGCGCAACCTCAAGACCCTCGAGGTCGACCGCGGCACCTTCGCCCGCGTCGCCCCGGAGATCCCGGACCACATCGTCAAGGTGGCCGAGTCCGGCGTCCGCGGCCCGCACGACCTCATCGCCTACGCCAACGACGGCGCCGACGCCGTCCTCGTCGGCGAGTCCCTGGTGACCGGCCGCGACCCCAAGGCCGCCGTGGCCGACCTCGTGGCCGCCGGCGCGCACCCCGCGCTGCGCCACGGACGGGGCTGACCGGCACCATGACGACCTACGCGCGGCTGGCCCGGGGCTGCCGTCCCCGTGGCTGCCGCGCGCCCGCGCGGCGCGTCCTCGGCCGCCGCGTGCGCTACCACATCGGCTGCGAGCCGGGTCAGATCAACGGGCGCCGATGGCGCTGACGGCAGCGCCGTCCTCCTGATGACCGGGGCACGGGCGTGCCCACCGGCGTACCGCCGGTGAGCGTCCCGCCGTGCTCCCCGGCCGCGGGCGTGCGCATGCCGCCGGCGGCGCCGAACGCGCCGTAACGTGACCATTGGTACGCGAAACCCTGGGGGCTGCCGACGCGCGCCCCCGAAGGAGCCGAGAACGTCATGTCCGAAGACTTCTTCATCCCCGACCCCGAGGGCCGGGTGCCCAGTGCCGAGGGCTACTTCGGCCGGTTCGGCGGCAAGTTCATCCCGGAGGCGCTGGTCGCCGCCGTGGACGAGGTCGCCGTGGAGTACGACAAGGCGAAGTCCGATCCGGCCTTCGCCGCGGAACTGAACGACCTGCTGGTGCACTACACCGGCCGCCCGAGCCCGCTCACCGAGGTGCCGCGGTTCGCGGAGCACGCCGGCGGGGCGCGGGTCTTCCTCAAGCGGGAGGACCTCAACCACACCGGCTCGCACAAGATCAACAACGTGCTGGGCCAGGCGCTGCTCACCAAGCGCATGGGCAAGACCCGGGTCATCGCCGAGACCGGCGCCGGCCAGCACGGCGTGGCCACGGCCACCGCCTGCGCCCTGTTCGGCCTGGAGTGCACCATCTACATGGGCGAGGTCGACACCGAGCGCCAGGCGCTCAACGTCGCCCGCATGCGCATCCTGGGCGCCGAGGTCATCCCCGTGAAGTCGGGCAGCCGCACGCTGAAGGACGCGATCAACGAGGCGTTCCGCGACTGGGTCGCCAACGTGGACCGCACCCACTACCTCTTCGGCACGGTCGCGGGCCCGCACCCCTTCCCGGCGATGGTGCGCGACTTCCACCGCGTCATCGGCGTCGAGGCCCGCCGCCAGATCCTGGAGCGCGCGGGCCGGCTGCCGGACGTGGTCGCCGCCTGCGTGGGCGGCGGGTCCAACGCGATCGGCCTGTTCCACGCCTTCATCCCGGACGAGTCCGTGCGCCTGGTGGGCCTGGAGGCGGCCGGCCACGGCGTGGAATCCGGCGAGCACGCGGCGACGCTCACCGTCGGCGAGCCGGGCATCCTGCACGGCTCCCGCTCCTACGTCCTGCAGGACGACGAGGGCCAGATCACCGAGCCCTACTCGATCTCGGCCGGCCTGGACTACCCCGGCATCGGCCCCGAGCACGCCTACCTCAAGGAGACCGGCCGCGCCGAGTACCGCCCGGTCACCGACGACGAGGCGATGCAGGCGCTGCGCCTGCTGTCCCGCACCGAGGGCATCATCCCGGCCATCGAGAGCGCCCACGCCCTCGCCGGCGCGCTGGGGGTCGGCCGGGAGCTGGGCGAGGAGGGCCTGGTCCTGGTCAACCTCTCCGGCCGCGGCGACAAGGACATGGACACGGCCGCCCGCTACTTCGGGCTGTACGACGAGGCTGAAGGAGCACAGCGGTGAGCGGGCAGATCGAGCTGCTGGACCGGACCCTGGCCGGGGCCAGGGCCGAGGGGCGCGCCGCCCTGGTGGCCTACCTCCCGGCCGGCTTCCCGACCGTGGAGGGCGGCATCGAGGCGGCGAAGGCGGCCCTGGAGGGCGGTGCCGACGTCCTCGAGATCGGCCTGCCGCACAGCGACCCCGTGCTGGACGGCCCGGTCATCCAGACCGCGGACGACATCGCGCTGCGCGGCGGCGTGCGGATCAAGGACGTGCTGCGCACGGTGCGGGAGGCGCACGCCGCGACCGGGAAGCCGATCCTGGTCATGACGTACTGGAACCCGGTGGACCGCTACGGCACCGAGCGTTTCGCCGCCGAGCTGGCCGAGGCGGGCGGCGCGGGCTGCATCCTGCCGGACCTGCCGGTGGAGGAGTCCGAGGTGTGGCGGAAGGCCGCCGAGCAGCACGGACTGGCCACCGTCTTCGTGGTCGCCCCGAGCAGCCGGGACGAACGGCTGGCGAAGATCACGGCGGCGGGCTCCGGCTTCGTCTACGCGGCCTCGCTGATGGGCGTCACCGGCACCCGCGAGAGCGTCGGCGCCGAGGCGGCCGACCTGGTGCGGCGCACCCGCGCCCAGACCGAACTGCCGGTCTGCGTGGGCCTGGGCGTCTCCAACGCCGCCCAGGCGGCCGAGGTGGCGGGCTTCGCGGACGGGGTGATCGTCGGCTCGGCGTTCGTCAAGCGGCTGCTCGACGCGCCGGACCTGGAGCAGGGCCTGGCCGGGGTGCGCGAGCTGGCGGCGGACCTCGCCCAGGGTGTCCGCCGGTAGCGGAGCCTCACTCTTCCGGGCGAAACATGGGCCGGGGGTACGCGCGAGCGTGCCCCCGGTTCGTTGTGCCTGGGTGTGAGCGAGAAGAACCGTGAAGGAAAGCGCAGTGCCCGGGACCGGCTGCAGGAGCAGCGCGCGGAGGACGAGCGCCGGCACAAGCGCAAGAGGACGCTGATCGTCGCGGGCTCCGTGGTGGGGGTCCTGGCCGTCGGCGCCGTCATCGGGGTCGTGGTGGCGGGCAGCAGCGGTGGTTCCGGCGCCCCGGCCGTCACCCCGGTGGGCGCGACCGGCAAGGACAAGCTGGCCCTCCCCAACGGCGCGAGCGACGCCCCGTCCACCCTGACCGTGTACGAGGACTTCCGGTGCCCGGCCTGCGCGGCCTACGAGAACGAACTCCGCGACACCATCCACGGCCTCCAGGACCAGGGCCAGCTCAAGGTCGAGTACCACCTCGTCCGGCTCATCGACGGGAACCTGGGCGGCACCGGCTCGCTCAACGCCGCCAACGCCGCGGCCTGCGCGCAGGACGAGGGCAAGTTCCGCGCCTACCACGACGTCCTCTACCAGAACCAGCCGCAGGAGAACGACGACCACTTCGCCGACAAGACCTACCTGCTGGAGCTGGCGGGCAAGGTGCCGGGGCTGAAGACCGACGCCTTCACCACCTGCGTGAAGGACGGCACGTACGACGACTGGGTGAACGCCAACAACGAGGCCTTCGGCGCCGCCGGCTTCAACTCCACGCCCACCATCCTGCTCAACGGCGGGGAGAACCTGCTCGCCAAGGGGCAGCCCAACCTGACCGCGGACCGGCTGAAGCAGCTGGTCACCGAGGCCAACAAGGGCAAGAAGCCCGGCACCGCGACGCAGGGCGCCACCCCGCCGAGCGCGTCCGGGTCGCCCGGTGCGCCGGGATCGGCGAGCGGCTCCGCGCCCGCGGGAGGCTCGCCCGCGGCCTCGCAGGGCGGCTGAGCTCCCGCCCGTTATCCAGCCGTTGCCGGGCGGGTGCCCGCCGCACCCGCCCGGCACGGTAGCGTCGGCAGTGCCATGGAACTCATCGCCTTCATCCCCAGCCCGTCGCGCGGGGTCATCCACTTCGGCCCCATCCCTCTGCGCGGCTATGCCTTCTGCATCATCATCGGTGTCTTCGTGGCCGTGTGGCTCGGCGGCAGGCGATGGGTCGCCCGCGGCGGACTGAAGACCACGGTCGCCGACATCGCCGTCTGGGCGGTGCCCTTCGGCCTGGTCGGCGGCCGCCTCTACCACGTGATCACCAGTTACGAGCTCTACTTCGGTGAGGGCAAGGACTGGATCAACGCGTTCAAGATCTGGGAGGGCGGCCTCGGCATCTGGGGCGCCATCGCCCTGGGCGCTCTCGGCGCCTGGATCGGCTGCCGGCGCCGCGGTATCTCGCTGCCCGCGTACGCCGACGCCGTGGCCCCGGGCATCGCCTTCGCCCAGGCCATCGGCCGCTGGGGCAACTGGTTCAACCAGGAGCTGTACGGGCGCGCCACCGATCTGCCCTGGGCGCTGAAGATCGACAGCGCCCACCGGCCGGCGGACAGCCTGGACGTCGCGACGTACCACCCGACCTTCCTCTACGAGTCGCTGTGGTGCGTGGGCGTGGCCCTGCTGGTTATCTGGGCCGACCGGCGCTTCCGGCTCGGCCACGGCCGCGCCTTCGCGCTCTACGTCGCGGCGTACACCGTCGGGCGCTTCTGGATCGAGTACCTGCGCGTCGACGACGCCCACCACGTCCTCGGCCTGCGTCTCAACGACTGGACGTCGATCCTGGTCTTCGTCGCCGCCGTGGTCTACATCGTGGTCTCGGCGAGGCTGCGGCCGGGCCGTGAGGAGGTCGTCGAGCCGGCGGCCGTCGCCGCGGCCGAGGCCCCCGCGGAGGGGACGGACCCCGAGGCGAAGGCCAAGGACGCCGAGGACGCCAAGGGCGAGCAGGCGACTGACGCGGACGCCGAGAAGACCGAAGCCGACGAGGCGGAGCCCGGCCCGGACCGGGACGAGGAGGACGGCGCCGTCCCCGTCGACGCCGAGGCCAAGCCCGCCAAGAACCTCTGACGCGTACGTCGCGCAGCACGCGGCCGCCGTTCACCACCCTGGTGACGGCGGCCGCGGCGTTTCCCCTCCGGGCGCGTTTTCGCAGGTAAGGCAGGCTTTCCTTGCTGGAAACGCAGGGAATTCGAGCGTACGGTCGAGGCGTTCGAGGGAGGGACGCGGGGATCGCCGCCCCGGGGGAAGGAGCACATCGACCATGCCGTCAGCCGTGGAGGACGAGCGGGTCGCGCCGTACCACGTGGCGCACCACACCCACCGGGACGTCAGCGGCGGCTGGCTGCGTCCGGCCGTGTTCGGGGCGATGGACGGTCTGGTGTCGAACCTCGCGCTCATGACCGGCGTCGCCGGCGGCAACGTCGCCCCCTCGACCATCGTGATCACCGGATTGGCGGGACTCGCGGCGGGCGCTTTCTCGATGGCCGCGGGCGAGTACACCTCCGTCGCCTCCCAGCGGGAGCTGGTCCAGGCGGAGCTGGACGTCGAGCGGCTGGAGCTGCGCCGCAACCCCAAGGACGAGCTGCGCGAACTGGCCGCGCTGTACGTCGCCCGGGGCGTCGAGCCGGAGCTGGCCGAAGAGGTGGCCCGGCAGATGTCCAGGGACCCGGAGCAGGCCCTGGAGATCCACGCCCGCGAGGAGCTGGGCGTCGACCCGACCGACCTTCCGTCGCCGCTGGTGGCGGCCGGTTCCTCGTTCCTGTCCTTCGGCGTGGGCGCCCTGCTGCCGGTGCTCCCGTACCTGATCGGCGCAACGGTGGTCTGGCCCGCGGTGATCGTCGCGCTGTTCGGTCTCTTCCTCTGCGGGGCGGCTGTGGCCCGTGTGACGGCGCGCAGCTGGTGGTTCAGCGGACTTCGGCAGCTCGTCTTGGGCGGAGCCGCCGCCGGGGTTACCTTCGTTCTGGGCGCGCTGTTCGGCACCGCCGTCGGCTGAGCCGGGTGACGGCCACAAGCCACTTGTTACCCGCTCGTTTCAGCGCGACCAACAGAGGGCATCAGTCTGTGGCGCCGTGGGCAGTGTCGCCTGCGTCTCACGTGAGCGATGCTGGCCCATACTGCCTGCTCGTAGCGCTGCTTAGTCCACATGATGGAACTGGCTATCCACTTTTCGGCCATCCGGCCATCATGTAACCTGCACGAAATCGCAGAGGGCCAACGTCGTCCCTAGTGCGCATGTCATATGCCAGATGACGACGACGGGAGAGCCGATGCGTTCCGCGTCCACGCACCCCCAGACCGCCGGCTCCGGTTCCGGCCGGTGGTCCCACATGGACGGGCGTCCCGCCCCCCAGGGGATGTACGACCCCCGCAACGAGCACGACGCCTGCGGCGTCGGCTTCGTGGCCACCCTCACCGGCGAGGCGGACCACGCGCTCGTGGAGCAGGCACTGACCGTGCTGCGCAACCTGGAGCACCGCGGGGCCACCGGCTCCGAGCCGGACTCCGGCGACGGCGCGGGCATCCTGATGCAGGTCCCGGACGCGTTCCTGAGGGCGGTCGCCGGCTTCGAGCTGCCCGCCGCCGGCCGGTACGCGGTCGGTACGGCCTTCCTGCCCGTCGAGGACGAGGACCGCCGCAAGGCCGTCGAGTCCATCGAGCGGCTGGCCGCCGAGGAGGGCCTCACCGTCCTCGGCTGGCGTGAGGTGCCGATCGGCCCCGACGTCCTCGGCGCCACGGCGCGCTCGACGATGCCGTGCTTCTCCCAGCTCTTCGTCTCGGACGCCGAGGACGCGCGGTCCGGGATCGACCTCGACCGCCCGGCCTTCGTGCTGCGCAAGCGCGCCGAGCGCGAGGCGGACGTGTACTTCCCGTCGCTGTCGGCCCGGACGCTCGTCTACAAGGGCATGCTGACCACCGGCCAGCTCGAGCCCTTCTTCCCGGACCTGTCCGACGGGCGCATCGCCACCGCGATCGCGCTGGTGCACTCCCGCTTCTCCACCAACACCTTCCCCAGCTGGCCGCTGGCGCACCCGTACCGCTTCGTCGCCCACAACGGTGAGATCAACACCGTCAAGGGCAACCGCAACTGGATGCGCGCCCGCGAGTCGCAGCTCGCCTCGGGCCTCTTCGGCGGGGACCTGGAGCGGATCTTCCCGGTCTGCACCCCGGACGCCTCCGACACGGCGACCTTCGACGAGGTGCTGGAACTGCTCCACCTCGGCGGCCGCTCGCTGCCCCACAGCGTGCTGATGATGATCCCCGAGGCGTGGGAGAACCACGACTCCATGGACCCCGCCCGGCGTGCCTTCTACCAGTACCACTCCACCCTGATGGAGCCCTGGGACGGCCCGGCCTGCGTCACCTTCACCGACGGTTCCGTCGTCGGCGCCGTCCTGGACCGCAACGGCCTGCGCCCGGGGCGCTACTGGGTCACGGACGACGGCCTGGTCGTGCTCGCCTCCGAGTCCGGTGTGCTGGACGACATCTCCCCGGACAAGGTGGTCCGCAAGGGGCGGCTGCAGCCCGGGAAGATGTTCCTGGTCGACACGGCCGGGCACCGGATCATCGAGGACGACGAGATCAAGGCCCAGCTCGCCGCCGAGCACCCCTACGCGGAGTGGCTGGAAGCCGGCCTGATCCACCTCAACGACCTGCCCGAGCGTGAGCACATCGTGCACACCCACGCCTCGGTCACCCGCCGCCAGCAGACCTTCGGGTACACCGAGGAGGAGCTGCGGATCATCCTGGCGCCGATGGCGAAGACCGGCGGTGAGCCGCTGGGCTCCATGGGCACCGACTCGCCGATCGCGGCGCTGTCGGAGCGGCCCCGGCTGCTCTTCGACTACTTCACCCAGCTGTTCGCGCAGGTCACCAACCCCCCGCTGGACGCCATCCGGGAGGAGCTGGTCACCTCGCTGATCAGCGCCGTCGGCCCGTCCGGCAACCTGCTGGAGCCCTCCCCGGCGTCCTGTCGCAACATCACCCTGCCCTTCCCGGTGATCGACAACGACGAGCTGGCCAAGCTCATCCACATCAACGCCGACGGCGACCTGCCGGGCCTCAAGGCCGCGACCCTGTCGGGCCTGTACCGGGTCTCCGGCGGCGGCGAGGCCCTGGCCGCGCGGCTCACCGAGATCTGCGCCGAGGCCGACGACGCCATAGAGGACGGCGCCCGGCTGATCGTGCTCTCCGACCGGCACTCGGACGCCGAGCACGCGCCGATCCCGTCGCTGCTGCTCACCTCCGCCGTGCACCACCACCTCATCCGCACCAAGCAGCGCACCCAGGTGGGCCTGCTGGTCGAGGCCGGCGACGTCCGCGAGGTGCACCACGTCGCGCTGCTCATCGGCTACGGTGCCGCGGCGGTCAACCCGTACCTGGCGATGGAGTCGGTCGAGGACCTGCTGCGCGCGGGCACCTTCCTCCAGGGTCTGGAGTCCGAGGCGGCCATCAGGAACCTGATCAAGGCGCTGGGCAAGGGCGTGCTGAAGGTGATGTCCAAGATGGGCATCTCCACCGTCGCCTCCTACCGCGGCGCGCAGGTCTTCGAGGCCATCGGCCTGGACACCGACTTCGTCGACACCTACTTCCACGGCACCACGACCAAGCTCGGCGGCGCCGGCCTCGACGTGGTCGCCAAGGAGGTCGCGGCCCGGCACGCCAAGGCCTACCCCGCCTCCGGCATCGCCCCGGCGCACCGCCGGCTGGAGATCGGCGGCGAGTACCAGTGGCGCCGCGAGGGCGAGCCGCACCTGTTCGACCCGGAGACGGTCTTCCGGCTGCAGCACGCCACCCGCTCGCGCCGCTACGACATCTTCAAGCAGTACACGGACCGGGTGAACGAGCAGTCCGAGCGCCTGATGACGCTCCGCGGCCTGTTCGCGTTCAAGGACGGCGAGCGCGCCCCGATCCCCGTCGACGAGGTCGAGCCGGTCTCCGAGATCGTCAAGCGCTTCTCCACCGGCGCCATGTCGTACGGCTCCATCTCGCGCGAGGCGCACGAGACGCTGGCCATCGCCATGAACCAGATCGGCGGCAAGTCCAACACCGGGGAGGGCGGCGAGGACCCGGACCGCCTGTACGACCCGGCGCGCCGTTCCGCGATCAAGCAGGTCGCCTCCGGCCGCTTCGGCGTCACCTCGGAGTACCTGGTCAACGCGGACGACATCCAGATCAAGATGGCCCAGGGCGCCAAGCCCGGCGAGGGCGGCCAGCTGCCCGGCAACAAGGTCTACCCGTGGATCGGCAGGACCCGGCACAGCACCCCCGGTGTCGGCCTGATCTCGCCGCCGCCGCACCACGACATCTACTCCATCGAGGACCTGGCGCAGCTGATCCACGACCTCAAGAACGCCAACCCGCAGGCCCGCATCCACGTGAAGCTGGTCTCCGAGGTCGGCGTCGGCACGGTCGCGGCGGGCGTCTCCAAGGCCCACGCCGACGTCGTGCTGATCTCCGGCCACGACGGCGGCACCGGCGCCTCCCCGCTGACCTCGCTGAAGCACGCGGGTGGCCCCTGGGAGCTGGGGCTGGCCGAGACCCAGCAGACGCTGCTGCTCAACGGCCTGCGCGACCGCATCGTGGTGCAGACCGACGGCCAGCTGAAGACCGGCCGCGACGTGGTGATCGCCGCCCTGCTGGGCGCCGAGGAGTTCGGCTTCGCGACCGCCCCGCTGGTGGTCTCCGGCTGCGTGATGATGCGGGTGTGCCACCTGGACACCTGTCCGGTCGGCATCGCCACCCAGAACCCGGTGCTGCGCGACCGCTTCTCCGGCAAGGCCGAGTACGTGGTGAACTTCTTCGAGTTCATCGCGCAGGAGGTCCGCGAGCTCCTGGCCGAGCTGGGCTTCCGCTCGATCGAGGAGGCCGTCGGCCACGCCGAGCTGATCGACACCACCGCGGCCGTCACCCACTGGAAGGCGCAGGGCATGGACCTGGCCCCGCTCTTCCACGTGCCCGAGCTGCCCGAGGGCGCGGCCCTGCACCGCACCACCGACCAGGACCACGGCTTGGGCAAGGCGCTCGACAACGAGCTCATCGCGCTCGCCAAGGACGCCCTCGACAACGGCGACCCGGTCCGCGCCCAGGTCGCGATCCGCAACGTCAACCGCACGGTCGGCACCATGCTCGGCCACGAGGTGACCAAGAAGTACGGCGGCGCCGGCCTGCCCGACGACACCGTCGACATCACCCTGACCGGCTCCGCGGGCCAGTCCTTCGGCGCCTTCCTCCCCAAGGGCATCACGCTCCGCCTGGAGGGCGACGCCAACGACTACGTCGGCAAGGGCCTGTCCGGCGGCCGGGTGATCGTCCGTCCCGACCGGGGCGCCGACCACCTGGCCGAGTACTCGACCATCGCCGGCAACACCATCGCGTACGGCGCCACCGGCGGTGAGCTCTTCCTGCGCGGCACCACGGGCGAGCGCTTCTGCGTCCGCAACTCCGGTGCCACCGTCGTGTCCGAGGGCGTGGGCGATCACGGCTGCGAGTACATGACCGGTGGCCGTGCGCTTGTCCTCGGCCCGACCGGGCGCAACTTCGCGGCGGGCATGTCCGGCGGCATCGCGTACGTCCTCGACCTCGACCCGGACAACGTCAACACCGGCATGGTGAACGTCGAGGAGCTGGACGCCGACGACATCAAGTGGCTGCACGACGTGGTGCGCCGCCACCAGGAGGAGACGGGCTCCACGGTCGCCGAGAAGCTCCTCGCCGACTGGGGTCACACCCTCACCCGCTTCGGCAAGGTCATGCCGCGGGACTACAAGGCAGTGCTCGCCGCCAAGAACGCCGCCGAGCAAGCCGGGCTCTCCGAGTCCGAGACCGTCGCGAAGATGATGGAGGCGGCAAATGGCTGACCCGAAGGGCTTCCTCACCACGCCCCGCGAGACCGCTCCGACCCGTCCGGTCGAGGAGCGCAAGCAGGACTGGAACGAGGTCTACGTTCCCGGCGGCCTGCTGCCGATCATCACCAAGCAGGCCGGACGCTGCATGGACTGCGGCATCCCCTTCTGCCACAACGGCTGTCCGCTGGGGAACCTGATCCCCGAGTGGAACGACTACGCCTACCGTGAGGACTGGAAGGCCGCCAGCGAGCGCCTGCACGCGACCAACAACTTCCCGGAGTTCACCGGTCGCCTCTGCCCGGCCCCCTGCGAGTCCGCCTGTGTGCTCGGCATCAACCAGCCGGCGGTGACCATCAAGAACGTCGAGGTCACCATCATCGACAAGGCCTGGGACAGCGGGGACGTCACCCCGCAGCCCCCGGACCGGCTCTCCGGCAAGACCGTCGCCGTCATCGGCTCCGGCCCGGCGGGCCTGGCCGCCGCCCAGCAGCTGACCCGCGCCGGCCACACGGTCGCGGTGTACGAGCGGGCCGACCGCATCGGCGGTCTGCTGCGGTACGGCATCCCCGAGTTCAAGATGGAGAAGCGGCACATCAACCGCCGCATCGAGCAGATGCGCGCGGAGGGCACCAAGTTCCGCACCGGTGTCGAGGTCGGCCGGGACATGCCGGGCAGCGCACTGCGCAAGCGGTACGACGCCGTGGTGATCGCCGCGGGCGCCACCCAGTGGCGCGACCTGCCCGCCGAGGGACGCGAACTCGGCGGCATCTACCAGGCGATGGAGTACCTACCGCTGGCCAACAAGGTGCAGGAGGGCGACTTCGTCGCCCCGCCGATCACCGCCGAGGGCAAGCACGTGGTCGTCATCGGCGGTGGCGACACCGGCGCCGACTGCGTCGGCACCGCGCACCGCCAGGGCGCCCGCTCGGTCACCCAGCTGGAGATCATGCCCCGGCCGTCGGAGGACCGCCCGGCGCACCAGCCCTGGCCGACCATGCCGATGACGTACAAGGTCACCTCCGCCCACGAGGAGGGCGGCGAGCGGGTCTACGCCGTCAACACCATGAGGTTCGAGGGCGACGAGGACGGCAACGTCAAGGCGCTGCACCTGGTCGAGGTCGAGTTCCAGGACGGGAGGTTCGTCCCGCAGCCCGGCACGGAGAAGGTGATCCCGGCCGAACTGGTCACCCTCGCCATGGGCTTCACCGGCACCGACCAGCGCAACGGCCTGGTCGAGCAGCTCGGCCTGGAGCTCGACGCCCGCGGCAACATCGCCCGCGACAAGGACTTCACCACCAACGTGGACGGTGTCTTCGTCGCCGGTGACGCGGGCCGCGGCCAGTCGTTGATCGTGTGGGCCATCGCCGAGGGCCGTTCCGCGGCCCGTGCGGTGGACCACTACCTCACCGGCGCGAGCATCCTGCCGGCCCCGATCCGTCCGACGGATCGCCCGCTGACGGTCTGACCCTCCGTCGCACCTGAGACGTCCCGTACAAGGGCGTACGGAACGGAACGCGGCGCCTGCCCTCACCCGACCGGGGGCAGGCGCCGCACTGCCATGTCGTGGAACTCCACCCGGGCGTCCTCGGTGTAGGCGCCCACACCGCCCCGGGTGTAGGGGCGTTCGGCGTCCGCGAACGAGGTCAGGAAGCGCCCGTCGACCGTGATCGTGAGCGTGGCGCCGCGCTGCTCCACCTCGATCCGGTACCAGCGCCCGGTGGGGAACGGTGCCGGACCGGTGGCCAGGAAGCGCTGGCCGCCCGGGTACGCCGGGTCGCGCTTGCCCAGCTCCCAGCCGTTCGGCTTGAGGGCGAGGTAGTAGAAGTGCTCCGGGTCGCGGTACGCCCAGACCAGCCACGGCACTTCCCACGGGTTGGGGCGGGAGGTGCGCAGCTGACGGAGCGTTCGCGTCCGCGCCCCGTACGCCATGTCCCCGTACTCCTCGGTGGAGACCACCAGGCCCGCGTGCGTGACGTCCGGGCGGTCCGCCACGCCCGGCGAGAGCAGCAGCGACGTGGCGTCCCCGCGGTTGTCGCCGTAGCCGTCGTACACCGACAGCCAGGGCCCGTGCACCGTGCCGTCCGTCCAGCCGGGCCCGGTGCCGCCGCGCCCCTGGCACGCGTACAACACGCCGCCCACCACCAGCAGCAGGGCGAGCACCAGCCCGGCGGACCGCGGGCCCCTCCGCCGCGGGGGACGGAGGGGCCGGAGCGCGGAGGACCTCAGGGCGGTGGTCATGCCGCGGGGGAGGGCTCCGGGGCACGGGGCGGCGGGACCGCGGAGGTGAGCGTGGTGGGCACGTCCTCGCCGAAGTCCTCGGCGAGCTGGGCGAGCACGCGTTCTGCCGCCCGCCCGTCGCCGAAGGGATTGCCCGCGGTCGCCATGCGGTGGTACTCCGCAGGGTCGTCCAGCAGCCGGCCCGCGGCCGTCAGGATCGCCTCGGGGTCGGTGCCGATCAGCCGGGCCGCGCCCGCCTCCACGGCCTCCGGCCGCTCGGTGGTGGTACGGAGCACCAGCGCGGGCTTGCCGAGGCTGGGCGCCTCCTCCTGGATGCCGCCGGAGTCGGTGAGGACCAGCTCGCAGTCGGCGAGGGTGGCCGCGAAGTCGGGGTAGCCGAGCGGCTCGACGACGTGCACGGCGTGGTGGCCGGACAGTTCGGGCAGCAGGGCCTCGCGCACGGCCGGGCTCTTGTGCAGCGGCAGCAGGATCTCCACGTCCCCGCGCCGGCCGAGCCGGCGCAGCGCGCGGCCCATGGCGCGCATCCGCTCCCCCTGGTTCTCCCGGCGGTGCAGGGTGAGCAGCACCCGGCGGCGGCCGCTGCCCGGGAAGGCGCTGCGGCCGACGCCCTCGCCGAGCACCCACAGCAGGTTGTCGATGACCGTGTTGCCGGTGGTGAACACCTGGGTGTCGGGGGTGCCCTCGGCGAGCAGATGGGCGGCGGCCCGCGGGGTGGGGGCGAAGTGCCAGCGGGCGATCCGCCCGATCAGCCGGCGGTTGAGCTCCTCGGGGAACGGGTTGTCGAGGACGCCGGTGCGCAGGCCTGCCTCGACGTGGGCGACCGGGACGCGTTCGTAGAAGGCGGCCAGCGCCCCGGCCAGCGCGGTCGTGGTGTCGCCCTGGACGATCACCAGGTCCGGACGGTCGTTCCTGATGACCTCGCCCAGCCCCTCCACCAGACGGGCCGTCAGCTCCGAGAGCTGCTGGCGCTCGCGCATCACGTCGAGGCCGGCCCTGGCCGGCACCTGGAGCAGCTCCAGCATCTGGTGGAGCATCTCGCGGTGCTGTCCGGTGGTGACCACGATCGGCTCGAACAGCTCCGAGGCCGCCATGGCCCGGGCCACGGGGGCCAGTTTGATCACCTCCGGCCGGGTGCCGAGGACGAGCATCGCGCGGATCGTTCCCGTCATTCCGGGTGATTCGGATGGGTGAGCGGACATGGTTCCCCCCTGGGACGGTGGTGCAGGTGATCGGGACGAGAAGGAGTACGGGCCGTCAGGTGCGCGCGGTCTTCAGCCAGGTGCGCTTGCCGGTGAGCATCCGCCACAGGCCCCACCAGCCGGCGGCGAACCAGATGTAGCCGTAGAGGATGAAGGCGTGCGCCACCAGGACGGAGCGCACCAGCCCGAGCGTGCGCTCGCGCTTGGCATAGACGAAGCCGTAGACGTAGGCCGCGGTGAAGGAGAGCAGGTACGGGCCGAGCAGCCACATCGGCGAGACCAGCGGCCGGCCCTCCTGGAACGAGGCGGCGACGGTGCCGCCGACGGCGACCAGGAAGGACAGCGGCAGCAGCGAGGTGAGCAGGATCAGCACCGGGCTGGACAGGTGGTAGAGCAGGTCCAGGGCCGGGCGGGTGGCGACCTCGCGCAGGATCAGCGGCACCAGGCCGGCGGACTGCAGGTGGCCCTGGAACCACCGCGAGCGCTGCCGCACCAGCCGCCGTACGTCGAGCACGGCCTGTTGGGAGACGGCGGCGGTGGTGCAGTACTGGTTGCGCCAGCCGCGCGCGATCAGCCGGACCCCGAGGTCGAGGTCCTCGGTCAGGCTGTCGCTCCAGGGGCCGTCGCCGCCGAGCGTGTCGAGCGCGGACAGCCGCATGAACTGCCCGTTGCCGCCCATGCCGACGCTGCCCAGGAAGCGCCGGGCGCTCTGGAAGACGTCGCCGTAGACGACGAACTCCATGTCCTGCAGCCGGGCCAGCAGCCCCAGGTGCCGGTTGTACATGCGGACGCCGATCTGGACGGCCCCGGTGGCCGGGTCGTCGAAGTACGGGTCGACGGCCTGGATGGTGTGCGGGTCGAGCCGGCCGTCGGCGTCGACGACGCAGATGATGACGTCCTCGGGGGCGCGGTGGCCGAGCAGTCCGGCGGCCCGCAGGTGGCGCACGCCCGCGTTGAGCGCCGCGCCCTTGCCGCGCCGGGCGTCGGGGAGCCGGCGCTGGTAGAGCCGGACCCGCGAGCTGTCGGCGGCCCGGGCGACCTCGGACGTACGGTCGTCGGAGGCGTCGTCGATGACCAGTGCCACGAAGCTGTCGGCGGGCAGTGAGGTGATCCGGGCCAGGCTCTCGGCGAGGACCTTCTCCTCGTTGAGGCAGGCGAGCAGGAAGACGTAGAAGCGCTGCCGTCCCGGCTGGCGCACCCGGCGGATGTGGCGCCGGGAGAGCAGGAACAGCGTGGTGTTGTAGGTCCCGGCCAGCACGATCAGCGCGGTCGCGGCCCACAACGCGAACTGGCCGGTCATGACCGGCCCCCGGCGGGGCGGCCGGCCGCCGCGCGGGCCGAGGGTCGGCGGAGCCAGAGTCTCGCCGCCATCAGACCGAATGCGATCAGGCAATACAGCAGGAAGCCCATTCCTGCCGCTATTTGTAAACCCCTGGCGAACGGAATGCCAGGAACAGCCCTCGAAGCCGTGGCCATACCGGCCAGCGGCAGCATTGTGCCCAGTGCGGGCCTTCCGTACATGAGTGAGTTCCCCCCAATGCGTTCCGGCACGAAAGACGGTCCGGAACTTCAGGGCAGGAAGTTAGCAGATACTTTTTGATGATCATCGCCTGATAGGTGGTGCGTGGGGTCGCGCGCGGGGCGTGCGCCCGTATCGCCGCAGCTCCGGGGTGTGCGCCGAAAGGGAGATTCACCCTTCCGGGGGCATTGGGTTTCCGCGGCGGAATGAAAATCGAACGAGAGGCGAATCCGATGATCGTGTTGACAGCGGGCATTGCCGCTCTGAACAATCGGCGGCCTGTTCTGAACCGGTGCAATGGGGGGAAACATGCAATCCCGCATCAGGAGGCCCGGGAAGTCCCGGGTCTCCGTCATCGTCATGCTCATCACGGCCCTCTTGGGGGTCGCATTCCTGTCCGCCCCGGCGGGCGGCGCCGCAGGGCGCGGCCCCGCCGGCAAGGGCGACCACCGCCACCGCGGCGAGCTCCTGGGCGGCCGCGCCGGCCTCGGCAAGGTCGACTTCACGGGCTGGGCCACGGCCCAGCGCGCCGCCGACCGGGAGCGGCGCGCCAAGGGCCCGGTCCGCGGGGGCGGCCAGCCGCCACGGGCCGGCCGCGACCTGACCGGCGCGCGCGCCCCGCTGGCCGCCGCACCCGCGAGGGCGGCTGCGGCCGCCGCCGGCACCACCGCGCTCGTGCTGTACGACACCGCCGGCCCCTACGGACACCTCGGCGAGCTCTACGCCATGGCCACCGCCAACCTCGCCGGCCACTTCGGGACCGTGACCGCCAAGCCCGTCTCGCAGTACACCGCGGGCATGGTCAACCAGTACACGGCCACCTTCTACATCGGCTCCACCTACTACGGCGGGAGCATCCCCGACGCCGTCCCCGCCGCCTTCTACCAGGACGTGGTCACCACCACGCGTCCGGTGACCTGGCTCGCCGACAACATCTGGTCGCTGGCGAACGCGACCGGGGTCGCGCAGTTCCAGACCAAGTACGGCTGGGACCCCACCGCGTCGTACTTCGAGGCGAACGGCAGCGTCGGCACCGTCACGCAGGTGACGTACAGGAACCAGAACCTCACCCGGAAGATCCCGGCCGGCCAGGACGGCGGCGTGCTGCGCCCCGCCATCTCGTCGGGGCCCGGCTACCCGGCGGTGACGCAACTGGCCACCGCGCGCGACACCGGCACCGGCACCGACTTCCCGTGGGCCGTGCGATCGGGCAACCTCACGTACGTCGGTGAGATCCCCTTCGCCTACGTCTCCGAGAGCGACCGGATCATCGCCTTCGAGGACCTGCTCTTCGACTCCCTCGCCCCCGCCACCGCCGAGCGGCACCGGGCCATGATGCGGCTGGAGGACATCAGCCCCAACTCCGACCCCGCGCAGCTGCGGGCCATCGCCGACTACCTCGCCGCGGAGCAGATCCCCTACGGCATCAACGTCATCCCCGTCTACACGGATCCCAAGGGCACGTACAACAACGGCCGGCCGCAGACCGTCACCCTGGCGCAGCGTCCCGAACTGGTCACCACCCTGAAGTACATGCTCCAGCATGGTGCCGTGCTGATGAACCACGGCTACACCCACCAGTACGGGAACACCGCCAACCCCTACAACGGCGTCACCGGCGACGACTTCGAGTTCTACCGGGCCCACGTGGACGCCTCCGACAACGTGGTCTACGACGGCCCGGTCGCCGGGGACTCCGCCCTGTGGGCGCAGACCCGGGTCACCCTGGGCCTGGCCCAGTTCGCCCTCGCGGGACTGCCGGTGCCCAAGCTGTGGACCACCCCGCACTACGCGGCCTCCGCCACCGACTACAAGGTCTTCGCCCAGAACTACACCGCGCGCCTGGAGCGTTCGCTGTACTTCTCGGGCACCCTCGGCGGCAGCACGGCCGACCCCAACCGCTTCATCGGGCAGTTCTTCCCGTACGTCGTCAAGGACGTGTACGGCACCACCGTGCTCCCCGAGAACATCGGCAACTACGAGCCCGAGGCCTACAACAACCACCCGGCGCGCCTGCCGGCCGACCTGATCGCCTCGGCCAAGGCGAACCTCGCCGTCCGCGACGGCTTCGCCAGCTTCTTCTACCACCCCTACTACCCGGTCCAGCCGCTCAAGGAGACGGTCGAGGGCATCCGCGCCCTCGGCTACACCTTCGTCAGCCCCACGACCGCCGCGTGACCCTGCTCCGGAGGACCGCCGCCGCGACCGTCGCGGCGGCGGTCCTCGCCCTCACCGCCGGCTGCACCACCGTCGGCGCCCGGCCCGCGGACCGCCCCGACGACCGGCCGCACGAGCGCCCCGGGGCCGCCGCGGGCGACCGCGTCCGCGGCATCGCGCTGCCCTCCTGGGCCGCGGACGACTACGACAGCCCCGCCGCCGGGCGCTACCTGCGCGGCATCGCCGCCACCGGTGCGCGCTGGGTGTCCTTCACCCCCACCTGGTACCAGTCCGGAGTCCACGACACCTCGATGCGCACCACCGAGGAGACCGCGAGCGACGCGAGCCTGCGGCGGATCGTCCGCGAGGCCCATGCCGCCGGCCTGAAGGTGCTGCTCAAACCGCACGTCGACCTGACCGGCGGCGGCGACCGGGCCGGCATCAGGCCCACCGACCCCGATGCCTGGTTCGGCGCCTACACGCGCTTCATCACCCACTACGCGGAGCTGGCGGGCGGGCTCGGCGTCGAGCAGTTCTCCGTCGGCACCGAACTGGCCGGCACCTCGCGGGACGGCGGGCGCTGGCAGGCGGTGATCCGCGCCGTCCGGAACGCCTACGACGGTCCGCTGGTCTACGCCGCCAACTACGACGAGTACGAGCACGTCCCCTTCTGGGGCGCTCTCGACCTGATCGGGGTCGACGCCTACTGGCCGCTGGCCGAGCGCCCCACCGCCGACGTCGGCCGGCTGCGCGCCGCCTGGCGGCCCGTCATCCGGGAGCTGGCGGGCTACTCCGCCCGGCACCACCGCCGCGTGCTGTTCACCGAGGCCGGCTACGTCAGCCAGCGCGGGACGACCACGGCCCCGTACTCCTGGACCGTCAGCCGGCAACCGGGGGAGGCCGAGCAGGCGGCCGCGTACCAGGCGTTGCTCGCCGCCCTGGACGGGGAGCACTGGTGGGCCGGGGTGTGCTGGTGGATGTGGGACGACTGGCCGGACAGCGGGGAGACCCCGGCCCGGCTCGCGTACAGCCCGCGTGGCAAACCCGCGGAGGAGGTGCTGCGCCGCTGGTGGCGCACATGAGCGTGACAATTCAGGCGAAACGCTGACATTGTGTCGTCATGACGGCTCTCGCACCCGGCGCAACCGAGGACACGACGGACTTCGCCGACGCCGACCGGGGATTCCTCGGTGCCCTGACCCCCGGCCGCGTCACCGACGGCGACGGCCGGGTGGTCTGGGACGGCGACGCGTACTCCTTCCTGCAGGGCCCGTGCCCCGACACGGCGCACCCCGGCCTGTGGCGGCAGAGCCGGCTCGCCTCCCGGCAGGGGCTGTTCGAGGTCGTCGAGGGGATCTACCAGGTACGAGGCCTGGACCTGTCGAACATGACCCTCGTCGAGGGGGACCGCGGGGTCGTCGTCATCGACCCCCTCCGCTCCGCCGAGTGCGCCGCCGCCGCCCTCGCCCTCTACCGCGAACACCGCGGGGACCGGCCCGTCACCGCCCTCATCTACAGCCACTCGCACGTCGACCACTTCGGCGGCGCCCGCGGTGTCCTGCCGCACGGTCACGACCCGGTGCCCGTCCTGGCCCCGGCCGGCTTCCTGGAGCACGCCGCCGGCGAGAGCGTCGACGCCGGGGTCGCGATGACCCGCCGCGCCGTCTACATGTACGGCTCCGAACTGCCCAAGGGCCCGGCCGGGCAGATCGGCTGCGGCCTCGGCCAGACCGCCTCCACCGGAAGCGTCACCCTGATCCCGCCCACCGTCCTGGTCACCCGCACCGGCCAGGACGAGACCATCGACGGGGTCCGGATCATCTTCCAGCTCACCCCGGGGGCCGAGGCGCCCGCCGAGATGAACTTCCACTTCCCCGCCAAGCGGGTGCTGTGCATGGCGGAGAACGCCACCCACACCATGCACAACGTCCTCACCCTGCGCGGCGCGCAGGTCCGCGACGCCCGGCTGTGGGCGCACTACCTCAACGAGGCCCTCGTCCTCTTCGGCAACGCCTCCGACGTCGTCATCGCCTCCCACCACTGGCCGACCTGGAGCCGCGAGGGCATCCACCGGCTGCTGTCGCACCAGCGCGACCTCTACGCCTACCTCCACGACCAGACCCTGCGGCTGATCAACAGGGGCCTCACCGGCAGCGAGATCGCCGAGGAGCTGACCCTGCCCCCGGCCCTGGAACGGATCAACTGCAACCGCGGCTACTACGGCTCCCTCAGCCACAACGTGAAGGCCGTCTACCAGCGCTACATGGGCTGGTTCGACGGCAACCCGGCCCACCTGTGGCAGCACCCCCCGGCGGAGGAGGCGCGCCGCTACGTGGACTGCCTCGGCGGCACCGACGCCACCGTCGCCAAGGCCAGGGAGTACGCCGAGGCGGGCGACCTGCGCTTCGCCGTCACCCTGCTGGGCCACGCCGTCTTCGCCGACCCCGGGCACGCCGCCGCGGCGGAGGAGCTGGCCCTGCTCTACGAACGGCTGGGGCACGGCTGCGAGAACGGCCCCTGGCGCAACTTCTACCTGATGGGCGCCCAGGAACTGCGGCAGGGGGTGACCCGGACCCCCGTCGTCATCGCGAACCCGGAGCTGATGGCCGCCCTGACCGTCGACCAGCTCATCGACTCCCTCGCCATCCGCGTCAACGGCCCCAAGGCCTGGGACGTCCACCTGACCATCGACTGGCGCCTCACCGACGAGCACCGCACCTGGCACCTGACCCTCTCCAACGGCGCCCTCACCTACTTCTCCACCCAGGACGGGCGCCCCGCCGTCCGGCACGCCGACCTGACGCTCACCCTCAGCCGGCCCGAGCTGCACCGGCTCCTCGCGGGCGGCCGCTTCGAGGGCGTCGACCACGAGGGGGACCTGAAGGTGGTCGCGACCCTCGTCGGACTGCTGGACGCCGCCGACCAGGACTTCCCGATCGTCACACCGTGAGGATCCCCCGGCGCGCGCCCGGCACCATGATCCACCACCGCACCGTCGAAGCGAACGGGATCCGGCTGCACATCGCGGAGCAGGGCGAGGGCCCGCTGGTGCTGCTGCTGCACGGCTTCCCCGAGTGCTGGTACTCCTGGCGCCACCAGTTCGCGCCGCTCGCCGCCGCCGGCTACCGGGTGGTCGCCCCCGACCAGCGCGGCTACGGCCGCAGCGAGCGGCCCGGCGCCGTCGACGCCTACACCGTCCTCGACCTCGTCGGCGACGTCGTCGGGCTCGTGCACGCCCTCGGCGAGAGCCGGGCCGTCGTCGTCGGCCACGACTGGGGCGCCCCCGTCGCCTGGCACACCGCGCTGCTGCGGCCCGACGTCGTCCGCGCCGTAGTGGGCCTCAGCGTCCCGCCGACCTTGCGCAGCGGCGACACTCCGCCGCTGCGGTCCGTGCGCGAGCTGTACGACGGGCGGTTCTACTGGAACTACTTCGAGCGGCCCGGTGTCGCCGACGCCGAGTTCGCCGCCGACCCGCGGGCCACCTTCCGTCGTTTCCTGTACGGCGCGTCCGGCGACAACCCCGCCAACGACCCGGTCCCGGCCCAGCCCCTCGTCCCGCCCGGCGGCGGCTTCCTCGACCTCGTCGAGGAGCCCGGGGAACTCCCGGACTGGCTCACCGACGAGGACCTCGACGCCTTCGCCGCCGAGTACGCCGAGGCCGGCTTCACCGGTGGGCTCAACTGGTACCGCAACCTCGACCGCAACTGGCGGCTGACCGCGCCCTGGGCCGGTGCCGCCCTCCAGGTCCCCGCCCTCTACGTCACCGGCGACCGCGACCTCGTCCACGGCTTCCCGGGGATGTCCGAGCTGCTCCCGGTGCTGCGGGAGCTCCACCCCACGCTGCGCGAACCGGTGGTGCTGCCCGGCTGCGGCCACTGGACCCAGCAGGAGCGCCCGGCGCAGGTCAACGCCGTGCTGCTGGACTTCCTGCGGGAGGTCGCTCCGCCCACCGGCTGATCACGTGTCGCACTCCAGCACGGTGCGGCACAGTCCGCACCGTGCCTTCACCCGGCCGCGCACGGGCACCCGGATCCGCTGGTGGCACGTGGGGCAGGAGAAGGAGACCCGCTGGGGGTCGGCGCCCTCGAAGGCGTAGCCCGCGGCCGGGTACGCGCCGCCGCGGCGCCGGTCGTGGGCGTACCGGCGGCGGCCCGCCCAGCCGCAGCCGACCATCGGCGGATGGCGCAGATCGGCCTCGGCGAGCCGCAGCCCCGTCCGGTAGGCCTCCCGTGCCCTCGGGCTGGTGAGCCACGGCTCGATGTCGTCGCCGAATGCCTGCGCCCGCTTGGCCAGGACGTAGCCGAACTCCTCCGGGGTGAGGTAGCCCAGCTTGGACGCGGCCGTGGTCAGCCGCTCCCCGAGCAGCGCCGGCTCCTCCCGGTAGGAGTCCAGCAGCAGCCAGCCCGCGCCCAGGTAGGTCGTGGCGGTGTCGGTGAGGATCTCGTTGTCCCGCACCCCGGGGTACTCCAGGCCGAGCCGGTGCAGGTAGACGTGCATCACCTCGTGCGCCAGCACCGCACCCACGTCGCGCCGGTCGTCCCGGAAGCGCGCGTGCAGCTCCACGAAGTACTCGGGCCCGGCGGCCAGTTCCACGTTGCCCGCGTGCACCATGTCCCGGAAGCTGACCACCATGCGGGCCTCCGGCAGCCGGAAGTGCTGCACGATGGCCCGGGCCACCCGCTGGGCGCCCAGATGGAGGTCCTCCTGCGCGGGGAACGCCACGGCTTCCGGGCGCACGCTCGCGGGGAAGCGGCTCACCGTGTCGTACGACAGCCGCCGGTACAGCGCGGTGAGGGCGGCCCGGACCTTCTCCAGGTGCGGGAAGCCGTGTTCGATCGGGCTGGACGACGGCTCGGTCACGGCGCCTCCCCGGCGGGTACGACGCTTCGAGCCTACGCGTCGACCCAGGCCGTTGTCGCCGTGCGTTCCGGCCCCGTGCCGCTCGCCGAACCGGCCACCCGCACGCCCAGCGCGGCCAGCCGCTCGGCGGCGGTCGGCGCGGTGCCGCCCTCCGCCTGGTACACGCTGACCAGCAGCCGCCCGCCCGGCTCCACGAGTTCCGCCAGCAGCCTGCGGACCAGGTCGCCCAGCCGGCGCTCGGGCACGCAGTCGGCGAGGGTGTGCACGAAGGTGAACCGGCCGCCGTCGGCGGGCCGCCAGTCCAGCGCGTTGCCCACCGCGATCCGCCCGGCCCACTGCGGCAGCCGGCGCCGGGCCAGCGCCACCAGGCGCGGGGCGAAGTCCACACCGTGGGGCTCGACCACCCGGCCCCGCTCCGCCGCCCACCGCCGCACCGACTCCATCAGCAGCCCGTTGGCGCAGCCGACGTCCAGGAACGTGCCGTCCTTGTGGAGCGCCTCGACCACCATCGAGCGCCGCGCCCGCCACTGCTCCGGCTCCCGGCCGAAGCCCGAACCGCCCTCGGGCGTGGTCGCCCGCAGGTAGGCGGGCTCCAGCAGGCGCAGGTTGTCGGCGAAGTACGAGGCCTCGTCCTGCTCCCGGAAGGAGCGCGCCGCGTCCAGCACGGCACGCCGCTCGGGGCCGTGGGGGAGCAGGCCCGCGATCGTGCCGGCGTCGGCCACGACCAGGTCCGCGTCGGCGGCGTGCGGCCGCCGGCCCCGGTACCGGTCGCCGTCCAGCCAGGCGTAGAGCCGCTGTTGCCCCGCGTCCCAGGCGAAGGGGTGCACCCGCTGCCGGTAGTAGCCGGCGCTCTCCAGCGGCACCCGGGCGGCGGTGTCGAGCATCCAGTCCTCGCCGGGCAGCACCTCGCCGGACGGCAGGCGCACCACCCCGTCCGCGCCGCGCACCGCGCCCGCCAGGCCGCCCGGCAGGAACGGCACGAAGGTGACCCGGCGCACCGACGCGGGGTCCGGGTCCTCCTCGACCAATGCGTACGCCGTCCGCCGTGCGTCCATGCCGTTCCCCCTCGGCCGAGTGCGTTCGGGAACACCGTACAAGCGGCCGCCGACACCGGGCCGCCGCTCACCCCGTGACGGCCGGCCCCGGCGTCTGCCCGTAGCAGAGGCAGAACGGGTGCCCGGCCGGGTCGGCGAAGACCCGGAAGCCGCTGCGCTCGCCGCCGCTGTCGTGCAGGAAGGCGGCGCCCAGCGCGACGACCTCCTGGTGGGCGCGCTCCACGTCGGCGCGGGTGGGGACGTCGAAGTCCAGGTGGAACTGCTGGGGGTGCTCCGGATCGGGCCAGCGCGGCGGCCGGTGGAAGGGCACCTCCTGGAAGGCGATCCGGGTACCGTCCGGGGCCGTCAGGGTCACCCACGAGGGGTCCGCGGTGTCCAGGGCCCAGCCGAGGATCCCCTGGTAGAAGGCGCCCAGCGCGGCCGGGTCCGGGCAGTCGATCACGGTGCACTGCAAGGTGGCGATCATCCGCCGAGCCTGCCCGGCCTCCTCCTCGGGACGCAAGGCCCGCCCACGGGACCATACTTTCGGCTGATACGGAACCGGTCGGCCGGGGGAGGCCCCGGCACCCCCGGGCTCCGTACGGTGGGACCCGTGGCCGGCCGCCCGTCGCCCGGCGGCCGGCCACGGCATCCGTACCGCCGTCGCCGAAGGACCCCCACCAACCCATGTCCGCCGCCTGTGCCGCCTCCGCCGTGACCGCCCCCGCCTTGGCCGTCCGGAGCGCCTCCGCCCGGATCGCCGCCGCCGTCGCCTGCCGCGCGGTGCTCGCGTCGGTGCTCGCGGCGTTCGCGGTCCTCGCGGTGTGCGTGGCCAGGGCGGCCGGGGTCCCCGGCACCCTGGGCGGCCCCGGACCGGCGCTGACCGGCGCGTTCCTGCTGGGAGCGGGCGTCTGCGGCGTCCTCTACGCCGTCCGCCCGAGGTGAGGGGGCGATGAGGATGACGCACCGTCGCATCAACGTCCTCGCCCTCGTCCTCCTCGCCGTCGCCGCCGCCGCGACCACCTGGGCGGTCACCCGCGCGGGGCAGGGCGCCGCCGCCGTGGTCCACGGCAGCACGCCCGCCCGCGCCTCCGACCCGGCCGGGCACACCCCGGTGCGCATCGACATCCCCAGCGCCGACGTGCACGCCCGCGTCGTCGACCTCGGGATCACCGACGACGGCACCCTCCAGACCCCCGCGACCGAGCAGGGCCGCTACGCCGGCTGGTACGACCGCAGCGCCGCCCCCGGCGACACCGGCACCTCCGTGATCGTCGGCCACGACGACGGCGGGCGCGGCCGCGCGGTCTTCCACGACCTGCACGCCGTGCGCCGCGCCGACACCGTCGTCGTCACCCGCCGTGACGGCAGCCGCGCCCGCTTCACCGTCACACGGATCGAGCACGTCCCCCGGCGCTCCTTCCCCGCCCAGGACCTGCGCACGGACGGCGGCGTACCCACCCTGCGGCTCGTCACCTGCGCGGGCGACCGGCACGACGGCCACCGGCCCGCCGGGGCGCTGGTCGTGCACGCGACCGCCGTCCGCGCCTCCTGAGTGGCGCTGCGGGCCCGGGCACCCCTCCCACCGCCCCGGTTGCCGCGGCATTTCCGGCGGAGGATCGTGAAGAGCGGGGCTGCCCTCGCATCGGATGCCGGAGTCGAGCGCCCTGGCCGGCGCGCCGCTCGGTTCCCCGCCGACTCGGGCGCCGCCCGGCGGACCCCGGGTCATCCCCCGTCAGCCGGGCCGCCTCGGGCACCCGGGACGCAGGGTCACGGGAGGCCGTGATGTGCTTCGTGCATTCTGGTACCGCGGGCGCCGGCAGCCTGGTGCAGCGGGCCTCCGCAGGACCGGCCGCGGCCGCGCTGTCGGCACTGGCCGCGGGGGGCGGGACGGTCGGCGGAATGGACGTCGCCGGCTCCGGCTTCCCGGACGTGACGACGGGACCGGACGGGGACAAGGTCGTGGACGGGTTCGGCCGCGTACTGCACAACCGGTGGAACCGGGACCTGCCCCCGGTGACCACGGTGCGGCCGGGCGAGGTCGTCCAACTGCTGTGCCGGGACGCCCTGGACATCGGCGCCGCGGCCCGGACGATGACCCCCGAGGCGACCCTGACCATCGACCTCGGGAAGGTCCATCCGCTCACCGGCGCCATCGAGGTGGAGGGTGCGAAGCCGGGCGACATCCTCGAGGTCGAGGTGCTGGACGTCGCCCCGCTCGTGGACTTCGGCTACGTCGTCGTCAGCCCCGCCCTGGGCCTGTTCGGATCCCTGCGCCCCGAACTGCTCGCCCCGCTCGCCCCCTGGAGCGAGGCCTCCCAGTTCAGCGACCCCACCCCCGGACCGGCCGCCGGCGCCCTGCCGGAGGACCAGCCCCACAACAGCGGTGCCCCGTTCCTCCAGTTGTTCGGCTTCGAGCGCGGCCAGAACACCGGGTTCGCCACGTTCACCGGCGCCGACACCGGCCGGCAGGCGCGTATCCCCATCGCGCCCTTCATGGGGATCATGGGCGTCGCGCCCCTGCGCAAGGGCATGTACCGCACCTTCCCGCCCGACGTCAGCGGCGCGATGGGCGGCAACACCGACATCCGGCAGCTGGTCAAGGGAGCGCGGATACAGATCCCGGTCTACGCCGAGGGCGCGCTGTTCTCCGCCGGGGACGGGCACATGGCGCAAGGCGACGGAGAGGTGACCGGGACGGCCATCGAGACGCTCATGGCCGTCACGCTGCGGTTCGCCGTCATCCCGGACACGGTGATCGCCGGTCCCCGGGCCGTCGTGCCCGCCGCGGACCCCACCCAGCTGGCCATGCCCGAGGAGATGCTCGCCCAGGGCTACTACCAGACGACCGGCACCGGACCGGACCTGATGGAGAACGCGAAGAACGCGGTCCGGGACATGGTCGACTGGCTCGCCGGCGAGCAGGGTCTGAGCCTGCACGAGGCCTACACGCTCTGCAGCGTGGCGGGCGACCTGAAGATCAACGAGACGGTGGACCTGCCGTCCTGGCTCGTGTCGATGACCCTTCCGCGCGGCATCTTCACCTGACGGCACGCCGGCCCGCACGCCCGGCCGACCGGCCCGCGCGACCGTGGGCCGCGGCGAACCGCCGTGCGCCGCGGACCGGGCATGGGGCAGCATGACCGCATGCCTGTTCTCACACGTGCCGAGGCCGAGACCCGCGCCCGGCGGATCACCGTCCAGCACTACTCCGCCGACCTGGACCTCACCCGCGGCGACGAGGTGTTCGGATCGACCACCGTCATCCGCTTCACCGCGCTCGCCGACGGCGACACCTTCGTCGAGCTGAAGCCCGCCGCGCTGCACGGCGCCGTCCTGGACGGGCGGCCGCTGGACCCCGCGTCCCTGGACGACAACCGGCTGCCGCTCACCGGGCTCGCGGCCGGCCCGCACGAACTGCGGGTCGAGGCGGACATGCGGTACTCCCGCACCGGTGAGGGCATGCACCGCTTCACGGACCCGGCCGACGGCGAGACGTACCTGTACACCCAGCTCTTCCTGGACGACGTGCAGCGCGTCATCGCCGCCTTCGACCAGCCCGACCTCAAGGCGGTCTTCGAGGTCGCCGTGACCGCGCCCCCCGCGTGGACGGTCCTCGGCAACGGCGTCGCCGAGCGCACCGGGGAGGCCGAGGGCCGCTGGCGCGTGGCGGCGACCCCGCCGATCAGCACCTACCTGCTCGCCGTCGCCGCCGGACCCTGGCACTCGGTGCGCACCGAGCACGCGGGCCTGCCCTTCGGGCTGCACTGCCGGCGCTCCCTCGCCCCGTACCTGGACGCCGACGTCGGGGAGCTCTTCGACATCACCCGGCGCTGCTTCGACCGCTACCACGAGCTGTTCGAGGAGCCGTACCCCTTCGACTCCTACGACCAGGCCTTCGTCCCCGAGTTCAACGCGGGCGCGATGGAGAACCCGGGCCTGGTCACCTTCCGCGACGAGATGGTCTTCCGTTCCGCCGTCACCGACACCGAACGGCAGACCCGCGGCATGGTCGTCGCCCACGAGATGGCCCACATGTGGTTCGGCGACCTCGTCACCCTGCGCTGGTGGGACGACATCTGGCTCAACGAGTCCTTCGCCGAGTACATGGGCTACCAGGTGCTCTCCGAGGCCACCCGGTTCACGGGCACGTGGACCGACTTCGCCGTCGCGCGCAAGGGCTGGGGCTACGACGCCGACCAGCGCCCCTCCACGCACCCCGTCGCCCCGGCCCCGGAGGCCGTCCCCGACACCGCCTCGGCGCTGCTCAACTTCGACGGGATCTCCTACGCCAAGGGCGCCTCCGCGCTGCGCCAGCTCGTCACGTGGCTCGGCCGCAAGGACTTCCTCGCCGGCATCAACGACCACTTCGCACGGCACCGCTTCGGCAACGCCGCCCTCGCCGACTTCATCGACTCCCTCGCCCGCGCCACCGACCGCGACGTCCACGCCTGGGCCGACCGCTGGCTGCGCACCACCGGCGTCGACACGCTCACCCCCGTCCCCGTGGGCGCCGACGGCGGCTGGCGGCTCGACGTGACGCACCAGGGCAGCCGCCCGCACCGCATCGCCGTCGCCGCGTACGACCGCGCCGACGCCGACCCGGCGCAGCTGGTGCTGCGCGAGCGCTTCGAGACCGACGTGCCCGCGAACGGCGAGGCGCCCGGCGCCCGTCCCGGCCCCCGCCCCGACCTGGTGCTCCTCAACGACCAGGACCTGACCTACGCCAAGATCCGCTTCGACGCGCAGTCCTGGGACACCCTGGTCGCCGCGCTGCGCGGCCTGCCGGACCCGCTCAGCCGCGCCCTGGTCTGGAACGCCGCCCGCGACCTCGTCCGGGACGGCGAACTCCCGCCCGCCGCCTACCTCGACGTCGCCCGCGCCCACCTGCCGTACGAGAGCGACATCGCCGTCGTGCAGGGCGTGCTCGGCTTCGCCCGCGGGCAGATCGCCGACCGCTACCTCCCCGCGGCCGAACGCCCCGGCGCGCTCGCCGCCCTGGAGGCGCTCGCCCGCGACCTGCTCACCCGTCAGGACCCCGGGCTGCGACTGGCCGCGGCCCGCGAGCTCATCGCCGCCACCGCCGACCCCGGCGCCCTGCGCGGCTGGCTCACCGAGGGCACCCTGCCCGGCGGGCCCGCGCTCGACCCCGAACTGCGCTGGCAGATCCTCACCCGGCTCACCGTCCTGGGCGCGGCGTCGGCCGAGGACATCGCGGCCGAACTGGACACCGACCCCAGCGCCACCGGCCAGGAGGGCGCCGCCCGCTGCCGGGCCGCGCTGCCCGATCCGGAGGCGAAGCGGGACGCCTGGGAGCGGATGTTCGACGGCGACACCCTGTCCAACTACCTCTTCACGGCCACCGCCCAGGGCTTCTGGCAGCCCGAACAGCTCGACCTCGTCCGCGAGTACGTGCCCCGCTTCTTCCCCGCCGCCGTCGCGGTCGCCGCCCGCCGGGGACCCGCACTCGCCGAGGCCGCGGGCCGCTGGGCCTTCCCCGTCCCCGTCGTCGAGCCCGCCGTGCTCGACCTCGGCGAGCAGTGCCTCCGCTCCGGCGATCCCGCCCCGACCCCCGCCCTGCGCCGCCGCCTCGCAGACCAGCTCGACGACCTGCGCCGCGCCCTCCGCGTCCGCACGGGTTCCGCGTAGCGGGTGCCCGGGGTGCGTCTGCGCGGGCCGGTTGTCGTGTGCGGGTTGTTTGCGCCTGCGGCGGGCGTCCCCCGCCCTCCCGCCCTCCCCCGGCCGAAGGCTGGGGGAGGGCGGGAGGGCGGGGGAGAAACCCCAACCGCAACCACGACGGCGCCGCACACGACAGCTGGGCGAACGCTCCCGTCGGTGCGCCGGGGCGGCGACCGTTCGGGGTGTGGGGGCAACACCCGGGGCGGGGGAGCGTCGTTACGCAGGTCGCCCAGCGCGCACGCGCCGGTGTTCCGCGACAACGGAGGGGCGCCGACTCCATGCCACCCCATCTCGCCGGAGGCAGTGAAGGGCCGGACCGGCTGCGCCCGTTGGTCGAGGCCGTGCTCGGCGCGCTCGCGGCGGGCGCGGCCGCCCGCAAGGGGCCGCTTCCCGCGGGTGGTCCCGGGGCGGTCGCGCGGCGGGTACGGGAGGTGCTGGGGGAGGCCCTGCCGGAGGACGGCACCGGGGCGGCGGAGGCGCTGCGCGCGCTGGTCGGGGTCGTCGCCGAGGGCGCGGCCGACCCGGCGGACCCGTTGTGCGCCGCCCATCTGCACTGCCCGCCGCTGGGGGCGGCCGTGGCGGCCGACCTGGCCGCGAGCGCGCTCAACCCGTCGATGGACTCCTGGGACCAGGCCCCGGCCGCGACCGCCCTGGAGGCGGAGGTCACCCACGCGCTGGCCCGCCTGGTCCACCCGGACGCGGCCGCGCCGGACGCGCTGGTCACGACCGGCGGCACGGAGTCCAACCAGCTCGCGCTGCTGCTGGCCCGGGAGAGCGCCCGGGGCGTTCCGGGCGATCCGGGCGTGCGGGTCGTCGCCGGGGCCAACGGCCACCACAGCGTCCCGCGGGCCGCCTGGCTGCTCGGGATGCCCGCTCCCGTCGTCGTGGACACCCCCGGCGGAGTGCTCGACCCGGAGCGGGTGCGGGCCGCGCTCGCCGCGGGCGGGGGGCCCGCCCTGCTGGTCGCCACCGCGGGCACCACGGACTCGGGCGACATCGACCCGCTCCCCGAACTCGCCCGCGTCGCAAGGGAGTACGGCGCGCGCCTGCACGTGGACGCCGCCTACGGCGGGTCGCTGCTGTTCAGCAACCGGGAGGCGGTGAGGCTCGCCGGGCTGCGGGAAGCCGACACCGTCACCCTGGACCTGCACAAGCTGGGCTGGCAGCCCGTGGCGGCCGGGGTGCTCGCGGTGCGCGAGGCCGCGCTGCTGCGCCCGCTGGACCACCGCGCCGACTACCTGAACGCCGCCGACGACACCGAGGCCGGCTTCCCCGACCTGCTCGGCCGCTCGCTGCGCACCTCCCGCCGCCCCGACGTGCTGAAGATCGCCGTCACGCTGCGCGCCCTGGGCCGTCGCGGGCTGGGCGGGCTCGTCGAGGCGGTCTGCGACCACGCCCGGTACCTGGCGGACCTGGTGGAGCGGCATCCCGCACTGACCCTGCGCGCCCGCCCGGCCGTCAGCACCGTGCTGTTCCGCCCCACCGGCGCCGGCGACGAGGAGGTCGCCGCGATCCGCCGCCGGCTCATGCTCGACGGCCGCGCCGTCCTCGGCCGGGCCCGCGCCGACGGACGGCTCTGGCTCAAGGCCACCCTGCTCAACCCGACCACCACGCCCACCGACCTCGAGGCTCTGCTCACGCTCGTATGCGCGACCCACCAGGAAGGCAGCACCCCCCGATGACCGCCACCGACGACCACGACCCCCACCCGGACCAGCCCTACGACCTGCTCGGCATCGGGATCGGCCCGTGCAACCTGTCCCTGGCCGCCCTCGCCGACGGCGTCCCGTACCTGAGCGCCGCCTTCTACGAGCAGGAGCGCTCCTTCCGCTGGCACCCCGGGCTGCTGCTCGACGACGCCACCCTCCAAGTGCCCTTCCTCGCCGACCTGGTGAGCCTGGTCGACCCCACGAGCCGGTGGAGCTTCCTGAACTACCTCAGGACCCACGAGCGGCTCTACCCCTTCTACTTCGCCGAGCGCTTCCACGCGCACCGCACCGAGTACGACGCCTACTGCCGCTGGGTCGCCGAGTCGCTGCCCAGCACCCGCTTCGGGCACCAGGTCGACACCGTCCGCTGGAACCCCGGACGCGCCGTCTTCGAGGTGGACCACACCCAGCTCGACGCCGACGGCCAGGCCGAGGCCCTCGGCCGTACGTACGCCCGCAACCTGGTGCTCGGCGTCGGCAGCGCGCCGTACGTGCCCGAGCCGCTGCGGCCGCTCGCCGAGTCGCCCGCCGTCCCCGTCGTGCACTCCGCGCACTACCTGGAGCACCGGGACCGGTTGCTGGCCGCCGAGCACGTCACCGTCGTCGGCTCCGGGCAGTCGGGCGCCGAGGTCTTCCTGGACCTGCTGCGCGCCCGGCCCGCCGGGCGTGAACGGCTGACGTGGATCGCCCGCAGCCCCTCGTTCGCCCCGATGGAGTACAGCAAGCTCGGCCTGGAGCAGTTCACCCCCGACTACACGCGGTTCTTCCACGGGCTGTCCGAGCCGGTCCGCGACGAGCTCCTGCCCCGGCAGTGGCAACTGCACCGGGCCATCGACCACGGCACGATCGGCGCCGTCCACGACGAGCTGTACCGCCGCACCCTGGGCGGCGGCTGGCCGGACGCCGTCCTCACCCCCGGCGTGACGGTCCGTACGGCCGGCCGGATGGGCATGGGAGCCGTGGAACTCCACCTGGAGCACGAGCAGCAGGGCAGCCGCAGCCGGCTGATCACCAACGCGGTCGTCCTCGCCACCGGCTACCGGGAGCGCTCCCTGGACGCGCTGCTCGCCCCGATCCACCCCTACATCCGCCGCGACGCGGCCGGCCGGCCGCGGATCGACGGGAGCCACCGGCTGGAGCTCGACCCGGTCGTCGCGAGCACCGGCGCGGCCGTCCACGTGCAGAACGCCGAGCGCCACACCCACGGCGTCGGCGCCCCCGACCTCGGGCTGGCCGCGTGGCGCTCGGCGGTCGTCCTCAACGCGGTGACCGGCAAGGAGCCCTACCCGCTGCCCTCCCGCACGGCCTTCACGACCTTCGGGCTCGGCGCGGCCACCAACCCGGTCAGCCCTTGGACCGCGACTTCTCCTTACGCAAGGCCCGCAGGTACTCGCGGTTCATAGCGGCGATCGACGGCAGCGGGATGCCCTTGGGGCAGGCCGTCGCGCACTCCCCGGTGTTGGTGCAGCCGCCGAAGCCCTGGTCGTCCATGGCGGCGACCATGTCCAGCACCCGGGTCTCGCGCTCGGGCTGCCCCTGGGGCAGCACGTTGAGGTGGTTGACCTTGGCCGAGGTGAACAGCATCGCCGAGCCGTTGGGGCAGGCCGCCACGCACGCGCCGCAGCCGATGCACTCCGCGTGCTCGAAGGCGAAGTCGGCGGCCTCCTTCGGCACGGCCGTCGCGTGGGCCTCGGGCGCGCTGCCGGTCGGCACGCTGATGTAGCCGCCCGCCTGGATCACCCGGTCGAAGGCCGAGCGGTCCACCACCAGGTCCTTGACGACCGGGAAGGCGGCGGCCCGCCACGGCTCGACGTCGACGGTGTCGCCGTCCTTGAAGTGCCGCATGTGCAGCTGGCAGGTGGTGGTCCGCTCCGGGCCGTGGGCCTGGCCGTTGATGACCATGCCGCACGCGCCGCAGATGCCCTCCCGGCAGTCGTGGTCGAAGGCCACGGGCTCGTCGCCCGCGAGGATCAGCTCCTCGTTGAGGACGTCGAGCATCTCCAGGAAGGACATGTCGGGGCTGATGTCCTCGACGCGGTAGGTGACCATGGCGCCCTCCTCCTCGGAGGACTGCTGGCGCCAGATGCGCAGGGTGAGGTTCACGCGTAGCTCCGCTGGGTGGGGTGTACGTACTCGAAGTCGAGGGCCTCCTTGTGGAGCACCGGGTCCTCACCGGAGCCGGTGAACTCCCAGGCCGCGGCGTACGAGAAGTTCTCGTCGTCGCGCAGGGCCTCGCCGTCCGGGGTCTGGCTCTCCTCGCGGAAGTGGCCGCCGCAGGACTCGGCGCGGTGCAGGGCGTCCAGGCACATCAGCTCGGCCAGCTCCAGGAAGTCGGCGACCCGGTTGGCCTTCTCCAGGGACTGGTTGAGCTCCTCGCCGCTGCCGGGCACCTTCACCCGGCGCCAGAACTCCTCGCGCAGCGCCGGGATCCGCTCCAGCGCCTTGCGCAGCCCGGCCTCGGTGCGGGCCATGCCGCACTCGTCCCACAGCAGCTCGCCGAGCTCGCGGTGGAAGGAGTCCGGGGTGCGGTCGCCGTCCACGGCGAGCAGCAGGTTCAGCCGGTCCTCGACGTCGGCGACGGCCTCGGCGACCGCCGGGTGGTCGGGGGCCACGGTGTCGTGGGGGCCGCGCGCCAGGTAGTCGTTGATGGTGGCGGGGAGGACGAAGTAGCCGTCGCCCAGACCCTGCATCAGGGCGCTGGCGCCGAGCCGGTTCGCGCCGTGGTCGGAGAAGTTGGCCTCGCCGATGGCGAACAGGCCCGGGACGGTGGTCTGCAGGTCGTAGTCGACCCACAGGCCGCCCATCGTGTAGTGCACGGCGGGGTAGATCCGCATGGGCCGGGTGTACGGGTCCTCCGCGGTGATCCGCTCGTACATCTCGAAGAGGTTGCCGTACTTCTCCTCCACCTTGGCGCGGCCCATGCGGGCGATCGCGTCGGCGAAGTCCAGGTAGACGCCCTGGCCGCCGGGACCGACGCCGCGGCCCTCGTCGCAGACGTTCTTGGCGGCGCGGGAGGCGATGTCCCGGGGCACCAGGTTGCCGAAAGCGGGGTAGATCCGCTCCAGGTAGTAGTCGCGCTCGTCCTCGGGGATCTCGTTCGGCGGGCGCGTGTCGCCCTTGGCCTTCGGCACCCAGATGCGGCCGTCGTTGCGCAGCGACTCGCTCATCAGCGTGAGCTTGGACTGGTGGTCGCCGGAGCGCGGGATGCAGGTCGGGTGGATCTGCGTGAAGCAGGGGTTGGCGAAGTACGCGCCGCGCCGGTGGGCGCGCCAGATGGCGGTGGCGTTGGAGCCCTTGGCGTTGGTCGACAGGTAGAAGACGTTGCCGTAGCCGCCGGTCGCCAGCACCACGGCGTCGCCCATGTGCGTCGAGACCTCGCCCGTCACCAGGTCGCGGGCGACGATGCCGCGGGCTTTGCCGTCCACCACGATCAGGTCGAGCATCTCGGTGCGCGCGTGCAGTTCCACGTTGCCCGCGTCGATCTGCCGGGACAGCGCCTGGTAGGCGCCCAGCAGCAGCTGCTGGCCCGTCTGGCCGCGGGCGTAGAAGGTGCGGGAGACCTGGACGCCGCCGAAGGAGCGGGTGTCCAGCAGGCCGCCGTACTCGCGGGCGAAGGGCACGCCCTGCGCCACGCACTGGTCGATGATCTGCACGGAGACCTCGGCGAGGCGGTGCACGTTGGACTCGCGGGCGCGGAAGTCGCCGCCCTTGACGGTGTCGTAGAACAGGCGGTGCACGCTGTCGCCGTCGTTGCGGTAGTTCTTCGCCGCGTTGATGCCGCCCTGGGCGGCGATCGAGTGCGCCCGGCGCGGGGAGTCCTGGTAGCAGAACTGCACGACGTGGTAGCCCTGCTCGGCCAGGGTGGCGCCCACGGCGCCGCCCGCCAGGCCCGTGCCGACCACGATCACCGTGTGCTTGCGGCGGTTGGCGGGGTTGACCAGCTTCGCCTCGAACCTGCGGCGGTCCCAGCGCTCGGCGATCGGTACGTCCGGCGCCTTGGTGTCGGCGATCGGCTCGCCCAGTCGGTACTCCACGGTCAGTCCACCAATCCGGTCATCACGGAGACGGGTACGACGAGGAAGCCCGCGGTCAGCGCCGCCGCCAGCACGTTCGCCGTGATCTTCAGCGCGCGGTCGCGGCGCTTGTTCACCGCCCCCAGGGTCTGCGCGGCGCTCCAGAAGCCGTGCCTGATGTGCAGGCCGAGGGCGAGCATCGCGACGATGTAGACGACGTCCACCCACCAGATCCGGAAGTCGGCCACGATGTTCTCGTAGGGGTGGTGCTCCTTGCCCAGCGGGTTCACGGTGAGCGTGGTCAGGTCCAGGATGTGCCAGACGATGTAGAGGCCGAGGATCACCCCGCCCCAGCGCATCGTCCGGGTCGCGTAGCTGGCCCGCTGCCGCTTGTGCTCGTACTTCGCCGGGCGCGCCTTGATGTCGCGCTTGCTGAGCTGGTAGGCGGCGACGCCGTGCAGCACCACCGCGACGACCAGGCCGGTGCGCTGGATGTACAGGTACCAGCTGTTGTGCAGGGCGGGCTCACCGATGGTGCGCAGCCACGCCGCGTACCCGTTGAACTCCTCCGGGCCGAAGAAGATCTTCAGGTTGCCCAGCATGTGCGCGACCAGGAACAGCAGCATGATCACGCCGGTCCCGGCCATGACCGCCTTCTTGCCCACGGTCGAGCCCCACAGTGCCCGTAGGAGCGACGGGCGGCGGCCCGTACCCGTCGCCCCCGTCGTCGCCCTCGTCCTCGTCGTCGCCAAAGCCATGCGCTCGACGCTAGGTCTGCCTGCCACGAAAGGTCCAAGACATGTTCCGGCTCGTTTCGATAGGTGACACCTATCGCGTTATCGTGCCGATATGCAGCTGCAGCAGCTCGTGTACTTCCTGGCGGTCGCCGACACCCTGCACTTCACCCGCGCCGCCGAACGCGTCCACGTCGCGCAGCCCTCGCTGTCGCAGCAGATCAAGGCCCTGGAGCGGGAGCTGGGCGCGGACCTGTTCAGCCGCGCCCGCGGCAACATCGCGCTGACCGACGCCGGGCAGGCCCTGCTGCCGCTGGCGCGCCGCATCATCGCCGACACCGAGACCGCCACCCAGGAGGTCCAGGAGCTGGTGCACCTGCGCCGCGGCCGGGTGCGCCTCGGCGCGACCCCCAGCCTCGCCACCGGCCTGCTGCCGGACGTGCTGCGCGACTTCCACGACCGCTACCCCGGCATCCGGCTGGTCGTCGAGGAGGGCGGCTCACGCGACCTGGTGCGCGAGCTCGCCTCCGGCAGCCTCGACCTCGCCCTGATCGTGCTGCCGCTGCAGAGCCACGACCCGGCCCTGGACGCCACGCCGCTGCTCCACGAGGACCTGGTGGTGGTGACCGCCGCCGACGAGCCGCCGCCCTCCGCGGGGCCCACCCTCCGGGTCGCCGACCTCAGGGACCGGCCGCTGGTCATGTTCCGCAGCGGCTACGACCTGCGGGACCTCACCGTCGCCGCGTGCCGGGCGGCGGGTTTCGAACCGCGCTTCGCGATCGAGGGCGGCGAGATGGACGCCGTGCTGGGCTTCGTGGAGGCGGGACTCGGCCCCGCGGTCGTGCCCAGCATGGTCGCCGGACGCCGGCCCCGACTGCGTACGACGCCCTTCGAGGCCCCCGGGCTGCAGCGCACGGTCGCCCTGGCGCACCGCAAGGACGCCGAGCCCCCGCGCGCCGCCAGGGAACTGCGCCGCGTGCTGCTGGAACACGTGCCGGCCTGAGGCCGGCGGTGCCGGCGTCCTCGGCGCACGGCCACCGCGGAACGCCCGGAGGGCATGTGCACAGCCCGCACATGCCCTCCGGTGTACCGGGACCGCTCGGAAGAGCGATCGGTAGAACGAGAAGTCGGAAGAACTAGAAGACCGGCACACCGCCGCGGGTCAGCTTCCAGTCCTGCGAGGCGAACCGCGCCGGGTCGATGGAGCCGCCCGCCTGCACCCAGGTGATGATGGTGTTCCGGATCTCCTCGGAGTTGGCCCACACCTGCTGCGCCGTGGCGACGCCGGGGAAGTTGCCGCCGCCGTTGGCCCGGTAGTTGTTGACGGCCAGGACGAAGCGGGCCGACTCGTCGATCGGCGCACCCTGGAAGAGCACGTTCGACACCCGGGAACCGGCGGGGCGGGAGATGTCGATGTCGTAGGTGACGCCGCTGACCACGTCGTAGTTGTAGTCGGGCGTGCCGTTCGCGTTCGTAAGCTTCGCGACGTCGACGGGCGCGTCGGGCGCCGTCTGCACGAAGTAGTTCGCGGAGAACTCGATGTACGCCTTGACCTGGGCACCGGTCAGGATCCGGGCTTCCAGGGTGTTCTCGAAGACGTACAGCCCGGCGACGTCGCGGATGGTGACCTGGCCCGCCGGGATGGCGGCCGTGCGCGAGAAGCACGCGGCCTGCGACAGCACCGGCAGGGAGGCGTGCTCGGTCCCGGCGAGCGCCGCCTTGACCGTCTCGGCCTGGACGAAGTTGATGAAGTCGATGATCGGCGTGTCCTTGTAGGGGGACTCCTCGGCCGACATCGCCGCGGCCGACGTGCCGATCACCTGGTTGACGTAACCCACGACCTCCTTGTGCTCGTCCGAGAGCAGCCGGACGATCCGCGGGTCCTCCTCGACCGTGTTGGAGTTGAGGACGGACGCGCCGACGGTGACGACCTCCCACGAGCCCCGGACCAGCTCCAGGTCGAAGTCGAAGACGGTCAGGCGCTGGCCCCACTTCAGCGGCTCGGAGAGCACCACGCCCTGACCGGTCTGCTTGTTGGCCACCACGTACTCGGGGATCTCGGAGTGGGCGTGGCCGACCAGGATCGCGTCGATGCCCGGCACCTGCTCGGCGACCAGCGCCGCCGCGTTCTCGACGTACGGCAGCTGGTCACCGTAGGAGGAGGTGCCGGAGGAGCCACTGTGGGCCGAGACGACGACCACGTCGGCACCCATCGCACGCAGCCGCGGCACGTACTTCGCGGCCTGCTCCTCCAGGCCCGGGAAGGTCATCTTGCCCTGCACGTTGGCCTTGTCCCAGATCGCGATGCCGGGGTTGGTCAGGCCCAGGACCGCCACCTTCACGTCGGGGGCGCCGTCCACGCGCAGCCGGTGGAAGGAGTACGGCGGGAAGGCCGGTCGGCCCGTGCGCGCGTCGAGCGCGTTGGCGCCGAGCAGCGGGAAGTCGCACTGCTCCTCGAACTTGCGCAGCACCGGGATGCCGTAGTTGAACTCGTGGTTCCCCAGCGCCGCGGCGTCGTAGCCGATGGCGTTCATGGCCTGCGCCATCGGGTGCACCGGACCGTGCTTGGCGGTGATCGGGTCGATCTTGGCGTAGTAGTACGACAGCTGGGTGCCCTGGATGGTGTCACCCGCGTCGATCAGCAGGGTGTTGCGGCGGCCCTTCGCCGCGCGCTGCTGCGTGACCAGGGTGGAGATCTTGGCGAGGCCGACGTCGTTGTGCGCCTTGTCGTCGTACTCCGCGTCCGTGAAGTAGTCCCAGTTGAAGACGTTGCCGTGCAGGTCGGTGGTGCCGAGGACGCTGAAGGAGTACTTCTTCGGCCCGTGACCGTGACCGTGCCCCTGCCCGTGGCGGCCCGTGGCCTGGGCCGGAGCCGCGCCGGCCAGGGCGCCCGCCGTGCCGGCCAGCGCGAGGCCCGCGCCGGTGACGGCGGAGCGGTTGAGGAAGTCCCTGCGGTTCAGCGGCATGCGTCGGCTCCTGGTGTCCGGGGGCGCCTCCGGCGGTCGCCGGGGGCGGGATGATGGTCTGCTGGTGGTGTTAACGCGCGTAGATTCTGGCGCACGGGTGCTCCGGGCAACACCCCCGCCAGGTTGCGAACAGATGACTCGTCACGGCGGTACCGGCCTGGCAAGGTGGGACGCATGAGCACAGAACCGGCCAGGACGTACCCGACGCCCGAGACCCCACATGTGGGGGTGCGGGGCGAGGCGACCCTCGAGGTCGAGCCCGAGCTCGCCCGGATCGCCGTCACCGTCAGCGCCCGCGGCACCGACCGCCGCGCCACGCTGGACGACCTCAGCCGGCGCAACGCGCAGGTGCTCGACCTCGTCAAGGGCTACACCGACGCCGTCGAGAAGCTGGAGACCGGGGCCTTCGTGATCACCCCCGAGCTGCGGGAGCGGGGCCGCGGGGAGCGCGTACGGGCCTACCACGGCAGCGTGCGCGTGGGGGCGACCCTCACCGACTTCACCGCTCTGGGGGAGCTCACCACCCGGCTGGCCGATCTGGAGCTCACCCGTGTCGACGGCCCTTGGTGGTCGCTGCGGCCGGACTCCGCGGCCTACAGCGAGGCCCGCCGGCAGGCCGTGCGCGACGCGGTGCAGCGTGCCCGCGAGTACGCGGAGGCGCTCGGCGCCCGGCTGGTCGCCCTGGTCGAGCTGGCCGACGAGGGAGTGCAGCAGTCGGCGCCCTTCCGGGCCCGCCCGGCGATGCGGACCGCCGCCTTCGCGGCACCCGGCGGCGCCGAGGACACGGCCCAGGCCCTTGACATGGAGCCGGAGCGACAGAACGTGTACGCGCAGGTCACCGCGCACTTCACCATGACGGCGCCCGACCTGTCGGCCTGAGCCCCGCCCCACCGGCGGTGTGCTCATCGGAGCGGGTCCCAGCTCACTTCACCACTTGTCAACAACCGTTAATCAGGCTGACGTTGGACAGTCGCCTTCCACGAGGTACCTACTGTGAAGTAGGTCATAGGCTCGGTCCATGCGCCGAGCAAAAATCGTCTGCACCCTCGGGCCCGCCACCGACGCCTACGACCAGATCAAGGCCCTGGTCGAAGCCGGTATGGACGTCGCCCGCCTGAACATGAGCCATGGTTGCCACGCCGATCACGAGGAGCGTTACCGGCGCGTGCGCAAGGCCGCCGACGAGAGCGGCCGCAGCGTCGGGATCCTCGCGGACCTTCAAGGCCCGAAGATCCGGCTGGGACGCTTCGCGGAGGGCCCCGTACTGCTTGAACGCGGTGACGAGTTCACGATCACCACCGAGGAGATCGAGGGCGACCGGCTGATCTGCGGCACCACGTACAAGGGCCTGGCCGCCGACGTCACGCGTGGTGAGCGGATCCTCGTCGACGACGGCCGCGTCACCCTGGAGGTCACCGGCGTCGAGGGCACCCGGGTCCGCACCCTGTGCATCGAGGGCGGTCTGATCTCCGACAACAAGGGGCTCAACCTGCCCGGTGTCGCCGTCTCCGTGCCCGCCCTGTCCGAGAAGGACGTCGAGGACCTGCGCTGGGCGCTGCGCACCGGTGCCGACATCATCGCGCTGTCCTTCGTCCGCAGCGGCCGGGACGCCGAGGACGTGCTGCGCATCATGCGCGAGGAGGACCGCCGGGTCCCCGTGATCGCCAAGATCGAGAAGCCGCAGGCGGTCGACAACCTCGAGGAGATCGTCGCCGCGTTCGACGGGATCATGGTGGCCCGCGGCGACCTCGGCGTGGAGATGCCGCTGGAGGCCGTGCCCATGGTGCAGAAGCGCGCGGTCGCCCTCGCCCGGCGCAACGCCAAGCCGGTGATCGTCGCGACGCAGATGCTGGAGTCGATGATCGACTCCTCGCGTCCCACCCGCGCCGAGGCCTCGGACGTGGCCAACGCCGTCATGGACGGCGCCGACGCGGTCATGCTCTCCGGCGAGACCAGCGTCGGCAAGCACCCCGTCGAGACGGTCAGGACCATGGGCCGGATCGTCGCCGCCGCCGAGGAGGACATGCTCGCGGCCGGCCTGCCGCCGCTGACCGAGCAGAACAAGCCCCGCACCCAGGGCGGCGCCGTCGCACGCGCGGCCGCGGAGATGGGCGACTTCCTCGACGCCAAGTACCTGGTGGCCTTCACCCAGTCCGGCGACACCGCCCGGCGGCTCTCCCGCTACCGCTCGCCGATCCCCGTGCTCGCCTTCAGCCCCGAGCCGGCCACCCGCTCGCAGCTCAGCCTCACCTGGGGCGTGGAGACCTTCCTCGGGCCGATGGTGCAGACGACCGACGAGATGGTCGACCAGGTCGACGAGCAGCTGCTGCGCATCGGCCGCTGCCAGGAGGGCGACGTCGTCGTCATCACGGCGGGCTCGCCGCCCGGTGTTTCGGGGACGACCAACCTCGTGCGCGTGCACCACATCGGCGAGGACGACTCCCCTTCGCCCCGCTGAGGCCGCCGACGCCGCCCGCTGCCGGGCGGCGGCCGCGCGCCTCCAGGACGAGCGCGAGCGACAGCAGTGCGGCGCCCAGCAGGAGCGAGCCCCACGGCAGGTAGGAGGTCATCGCCAGCACCACCTGCCGCTGGGACTTCACCAGGCCGACGGTGTGCCGCACGTAGTCCTCGCGCATCTTCACGTGCCCGGCGAACGCGGTGACCGGCTGCTGCTTCCCGTCGGTGAAGCGCATCTCCTCCCGGTGGACCTCCTCCCCGTTGACCGGGGCCCCGGTGACGGGGTCCACCCAGAACATGCGCTTGGTGGTGTACCAGCGCTCCATGCCCATCGCCGCGACGGTCTGCGGGGTGACGCCCTCGACCGGCATCTTCTTGGGCAGCGGCACCTTGGTCCAGGGCACGGTCTGCTCGAAGTAGTAGACGTCCAGGCCGCGGAACTGCCGCGTGCCCCGGTAGTGGATGGGCGCCGAGCTCCGCGCCTGCGCGTCGAAGTAGTAGTAGTCCCGCTTCTCGGTGAGGAAGGGGAACTTGAACTCGACGCCCCGGCGTTCGACGGCATCGCCGTCGACGCTCTCGCCCCCCGCGTGGACGGGTTCCTGCGTGTGCGCGTCGAAGACGTACCGCTCGGGGACCTGGGAGACCATCGCGCCGTCCGGGCCCACCACGTAGGCCAGTCCGTCCCACACGACCACGTCCCGGCCGGTGAGCCGGTCGATCCGATGCGCCTCCTCCACGTTGCCCTTCAGGGTCTGCACGATGCTGACCTTGGAGACCTTCTTCGGCCGCATCGTCCCGTAGTCGAGCAGCGTGGCGTCCCGCGCCTCCAGGACGACCGCCTGGTACTGGCCGGCCGGGATCTTCGCCAGCCGGGGGAAGGCGTACCAGCGCACCAGCGGTGACAGCGCGGCGAAGAACACCGCGAGGGAGAGGAGGACCAGGCTTGACCTGCGGCGCATGGGACCGCCCTCCTACGGGTGCGCGGGGACGGTGGTGAGCAGCGGCTCGGGGGACGTGCTGCCGTCCGGCGGACCGACCGCGGTCACGAGGAGGACGATCCCGAGCGCGGCGACGAGTCCGATGGCCGCGGCGATGACTGCGCGCATGGCCGTACCTCCCGGTCGTACGGCTACGTCGGCTGGGCCGGTGCACCGTAGCAACCGGGAGTTGAAATGAGAACAGGTTCTACGGCGTCAGTTGGTCGGGCCGGAGGCGGTGGCGCCCTCGGTCTCCGTCGCGGTCGGCGACGGGCTGTCGCCGGGGGAGGCCGTCGCACAGGGGTCGGACGTACCGGACGGCGACGGGGAGGCCGTGTCGGTGGGGGTCGCCGTGGGCGACGCGGAGTCCGTCGGGCAGGTCGGCGGGTCCGTCGGGTCCGTCGGGCCAGTGGTGGGGCCCGTCGTCGGGGAGTCGGTGGGCGAGGTCGTCGGCGAGGGGCTGCCCGAAGGGGGGCCGATCGTGCCGCTGGCGGTCGCGGTCGGCGTGGACGACTTCGTCGGCCGGGGCGAGGCGCTCATGCTCGGGGACCACGTCGGCGAGGGCGAGGTGGACGGCGCCGTGGAGGACGGCGGGTCATCGGGGGTGTCGCTGCCCGCACCGCCCACGTCGGGGACGGAGACGACGTCGCCCTTGCGGAAGTGGTCGTACCAGGACAGGACGGTGTTCAGGTACGCGGTCGAGTTGTTGTAGCCCAGGATCGCGCGGTGGAGGTCGTGCTCGACGGACAGGTCGCGGTTGCCCGCGCACAGGTAGCGGCCGGCGGCGAGCGCCGCGTCGAATATGTTGTTCGGGTTGGTGACGCCGTCGTCGTTGCCGTCCGCGCCCCAGGTCTGCCAGGTCGACGGGATGAACTGCATCGGGCCGACCGCGCGGTCGTGGACCTTGTCCCCGTCCCAGACGCCGTCGTCGGTGTCCGTGATGTTCGCGAAGCCGTTGCCGTTGAGGACCGGGCCCAGGATGGGGGAGAGCGTGGTGCCCGCGGAGTCGACGTTGCCGCTGCGCGCCTGGTTGGACTCGACCTGGCCGATCGCGGCCAGCAGCTCCCAGCGCAGGTTGCACCCGGGGTCACTGGCGGCGAGCGCCGTCTCGGCCCTGCGGTAGGCCTCCAGGACGGACACCGGCAGCCCCGTGCCGTCGGTCGTGCCGGTGCCGGTCCCCGGCCCGGTGCCCGGGGTGGCGGAGGTGCCGGGAGCGGGTGTGTTGAGCGGCGGGAGCGCGGTGAAGTACTCCGACGAGTTGCCGTCGATGGGGTCGCCGGGCGGGGGCACGATCGGGGCGCCTGCGCTGGTGTTGAGGATGCCCGGCAGCAGTCCCGGAGCCTGGGAACCCGTCAGCGCCGCCATGGCCGCGGCGGCCACCGCGGTGCCCGCGACTCCCCTGCGGATCCGCCGTCCGTACCGCGCTCGCATACCCGCTGCCCCTCCCGAAAGCCGTGTGTCGCCCGTCTCCCTGCGTGGCAACCCTGGTGACCCTACGGCAACTTCCCGAACGGAGCCACCGTCCCGGACGTCGCATACTGATCAGACAGATGTGTTCCGGAAGAGGTTGCATGCCGTTCACGATGAGTCATGCGTTGGCTGTGCTGCCGGGTCTGCGGCAGGACCGCGCCGGCACCGTACGGGGACGCGGCCCGCTCGTCGCGGCCGCCCTCGTCGCCGGCTCCTTCGCCCCCGACGTGCCCTACTTCGCCGATTCACTGGTGCGGGGCCTCTTCGGCTTCGGGCAGGTCACCCACGCCCCGCTGGGCGTCGCCCTCGTGGACCCGGTCATCGCCGCCGGGCTGGTGGGCGGCTGGGCGGTGCTGCGCGGCCCCCTCGTGGCCCTGCTGCCCGAGCACCGGCAGGCCGGGATCGCCGCCCTGGCGGGCGTCGGCGACCGCATGCGGCCCTCGCCATGCTCGGTCGCGGCCTTCTGGGCGTCGGCCGTGGCCGGGGCGACCACCCACGTGGTCTGGGACGCCTTCACCCACCCCGGGCGGTGGGGCGTGCGCCTGCTGCCCGTGCTCGACCACGAGGTGCACGGCACCGCCCTGCACAAGTACGTCCAGTACGGAAGCTCGGCCGTGGCGCTGGCCCTGCTGGGCTGGTACGGGCTGCGCGCCCTGAGGGCCGTGCCAAGTCCGGCCGGAAAGCGCCCCTCCTCTGTGCCCCGGCTCTCGCGCCGGGCCCGGCGGTTCGCCCTGGCCGCCCTCGGCGTCACCACGGCCGCCGGAGCGGCCGTACGCGCGGAGCAGTGGTACGGGGCGACCGGCGACGCCGCCGGGATGATCCCCGCCGGCCTCTTCGGCGCCGGGGCGGGACTCGCCCTGGCCGCCGCGACCTGCGCCGGCGCGGTGCACCTCACGCACCGCGCCGCCCGCCGCGACGGCCCGGGGACCGGCGGTCAGTGGGCCGCCGACTCCCAGTCCGGACCGACGCCCACGGAGACGTCCAGCGGCGCCCGCAACGGGTAGGCGGCGGCCATCTCGCGGCGGACCAGCTCCTCCACCGCGGCCCGCTCGCCGGGGGCGACCTCGACCACGATTTCGTCGTGCACCTGCAGCAGCATCCGGGACCGCAGCCCCTCCCGCGCCAGCGCCGCGTCCACCTTCAGCATCGCGATCTTGACGATGTCGGCGGCCGAGCCCTGGATCGGCGCGTTGAGCGCCATCCGCTCGGCCATCTCGCGGCGCTGACGGTTGTCGCTGGTGAGGTCGGGAAGGTAACGGCGGCGGCCCATCAAGGTCTCGGTGTAGCCCGTGACCCGGGCCTCCTCGACCACCCGCTGCAGATAGTCCCGCACGCCGCCGAACCGCTGGAAGTACGTCTCCATCAGGCCGCGCGCCTCGGCCGCCTCGATGCCCAGTTGCTGCGACAGGCCGAAGGCCGACAGCCCGTACGCCAGCCCGTACGACATCGCCTTGATCTTGCGGCGCATCTCGGCGTCCACCTGCTCCGGCGGCACCGAGAAGACGTAGCTGCCGACCGTGGTGTGCAGGTCCTCGCCGGAGTCGAAGGCCGCGATCAGCCCCTCGTCCTCCGACAGGTGGGCCATCACCCGCAGTTCGATCTGGCTGTAGTCGGCGGTCAGCAGCGACTCGTAGCCCTCGCCGACCACGAAGCCGCGGCGGATCGCCCGGCCCTCGTCGGTGCGCACCGGCACGTTCTGCAGGTTGGGGTCGGTCGAGGACAGCCGGCCCGTGGCCGCCACGATCTGGCTGAACGTGGTGTGGATCCGCCCGTCGGGAGCGATCGTCTTGACCAGCCCCTCGACCGTCACCCGCAGCTTCGCCTGCTCCCGGTGACGCAGCATGATCACCGGCAGCTCGTGCTCGGTCTGCGCCGCCAGCCACGCCAGCGCGTCCGCGTCGGTGGTGTAACCCGTCTTGGTCTTCTTCGTCTTGGGCAGCCCCAGCTCGCCGAAGAGCACCTCCTGCAGCTGCTTGGGGGAGCCCAGGTTGAACTCGTGCCCGACCGCGGCGTGCGCCTCCTTCACCGCGAGCTGCACCTCGCCCGCGAACCGCTGCTCCAGGCGCTCCAGATGCTCGCGGTCCGCCGCGATGCCCGCCCGCTCCATCCGCGCCAGCAGCGTCGAGGTCGGCAGCTCCACCTCGCGCAGCAGCCGCAGCGCGCCGTCCTGCTCCAGCCGCGCGGCGAACGCGTCGCCCAGGTCCAGCACGGTGCGCGCCTGCACCATCAGGGCGTCCGCCTCGGCCTCGTCGTCGGCGCCGAAGGCCAACTGGCCGTCCTCGCCGCCCGCGGGGGCCAGCTCCCGCCCCAGGTACTCCACCGACAGGTCGTCCAGCGCGAACGAGCGGCGGCCGGGCTTGACCAGGTACGCGGCCAGCGCCGTGCACATCGTGACCCCGTCGACGCTCCAGCCGTGCTCGGCGAAGACCCGCATCACGTTCTTGGCGTTGTGCAGCACCTTCGGCCGGGCGGCGTCCGCCAGCCACGCCGCGAAGGTCTGCTCGTCCTTCTCGTCCAGCGCCGCCGGGTCGAACCACGCCGCCGGGCCCGCCGCCGTCGCCAGCGCCACCTCGGACACGCTGCCCGCGCCCAGCGCCCACGCGTCGACCGTCGCCACGCCCAGCGGCCCGCCGGCGTGCTCCACCAGCCAGTCCGCCAACTCGCCCGCGGCCAGAACCCGGCCCTCGACGGCCACACCGCCGGCGACCTCCGGCGTGCCCTGCTCCGCGGCACCCGGGTCGGCCGCGTACAGCCGCTCCCGGAAGTTGGGGTGGCGGAACTCCAGGGTGTCCAGCACCACGTCGAGCGCGTCCCGGTCGTACGCCTGCCGCGCCAGCTGCTCCGGCCCGCAGGGCAGCTCCACGTCCCGCACCAGCTCCGTCAGCCGGCGGTTCAGCTTCACCGACTCCAGGTGGGCGCGCAGGTTCTCGCCCGCCTTGCCCTTCACCTCCTCCGCGCGGTCCGCGAGCTCCGCGAACGAGCCGAACTGGGTGATCCACTTGGCGGCGGTCTTCTCCCCGACGCCCGGGATGCCGGGCAGGTTGTCCGACGGGTCGCCGCGCAGCGCCGCGAAGTCCGGGTACTGCGCGGGGGTCAGCCCGTACTTCTCCTCGACCTTCGCCGGGGTGAACCGGGTCAGCTCCGAGACGCCCTTCGTCGGGTACAGCACCGTGACGTGGTCCGAGACGAGCTGGAAGGAGTCGCGGTCGCCGGTGACGATCAGCACCTCGTACCCCAGCGCCTCCGCCTGCGTGGCCAGCGTGGCGATCACGTCGTCCGCCTCGTAACCCTCCGTGGCGAATCGCTGCACCTTCATCGTGTCCAGCAGCTCGCCGATCAGCGTCACCTGGCTGCGGAACTCGTCCGGCGTCGCGGACCGGGTCGCCTTGTACTCCGGGAACTCCTCCAGACGCCACGTGCGCCGCGAGACGTCGAACGCCACCGCCAGATGCGTCGGCCGCTCGTCACGCAACGTGTTCGCCAGCATCGACGCGAAGCCGTACACCGCGTTCGTCGGCTGCCCGGTGGTGGTGTTGAAGTTCTCCACCGGCAGCGCGTAGAAGGCCCGGTACGCCAGCGAATGCCCGTCCAGCAGGAGCAACCGGGGCCGCTCACCCCCCTGGGGTCCGGTGCCGGTCGCTGCGTTCGTCTTCTCTGCCTTGGCTGCCACGTCCCCGATCCTCCCACGCCCGACCGACACTGCCGGTCCGCCGCCTTGTCGTGGCAGGATCGAAGCCATGGCAGGCAAAGCACCCGCAGGCGACCCCGTCCAGGACGCACCCGAGGTCAGCGCCCCGCAGCACGCCGCTGCCGGGCTCCCGGCCATCGGGCACACCCTCCGCATCGCGCAGCAGCAGATGGGGGTGCGACGCACCGCGCTCACCCTCCTCAAGGTCAACCAGAAGGACGGCTTCGACTGCCCCGGCTGCGCCTGGCCCGAGCCCGAGCACCGGCACACCGCCGAGTTCTGCGAGAACGGCGCCAAGGCCGTCGCCGAGGAGGCCACCCTGCGCCGGGTCACCCCGGACTTCTTCGCCGCGCACCCCGTCGCCGACCTCGCCCGGCGCAGCGGCTACTGGCTGGGCCAGCAGGGCCGCCTCACCCAGCCCATGTACCTGCCGGACGGCGCCGACCACTACGAGCCCGTCCCCTGGGAACGCGCCTTCGAGATCGTCGCCGACGAGCTGAACGGCCTGACGGGTCCCGACGAGGCCGTGTTCTACACCTCGGGCCGCACCAGCAACGAGGCCGCCTTCCTCTACCAGCTCTTCGCCCGCGAGTTCGGCACCAACAACCTGCCCGACTGCTCCAACATGTGCCACGAGTCGTCGGGCTCCGCGCTCGCGCAGACCATAGGCATCGGCAAGGGCAGCGTCCTGCTCGAGGACCTCTACCGCGCCGACCTGATCATCGTCGCCGGGCAGAACCCCGGCACCAACCACCCCCGCATGCTCTCCGCCCTGGAGAAGGCGAAGGCGGGCGGCGCGAAGATCGTGACGGTCAACCCGCTGCCCGAGGCCGGCCTGCAGCGCTTCAAGAACCCGCAGACCCCCAAGGGCCTGGCCGGCGGCGGCACCGCGCTCGCCGACCTCTTCCTGCAGATCCGGCTCGGCGGCGACCAGGCCCTCTTCCGCGCCCTCAACAAGGCGCTCCTGGAGGCCGAGGACCAGGCGCCCGGCACCGTCCTGGACCAGGCCTTCATCGACGGGCACACCCACGGCTTCGAGGAGTGCGCCGCCGCCGCCCGCGCCACCGACCCCGAGGAGGTGCTGCGCGCCACCGGGCTGCCCCGGTCCGAGATCGACGAACTCCTCGCCATGGTGCTCGGCGCCAAGAGCGTCATCGTCTGCTGGGCCATGGGCCTCACCCAGCACAAGCACTCCGTGCCCACCATCAAGGAGGTCGTCAACTTCCTCCTCCTGCGCGGCAACATCGGCCGCCCCGGCGCCGGCGTGTGCCCCGTCCGCGGCCACAGCAACGTCCAGGGCGACCGCACCATGGGCATCTACGAGAAGCCCGCCCCCGCCTTCCTCGACGCCCTGGAGAAGGAGTTCGGCTTCGCCCCGCCCCGCGAGCACGGCCTGGACACCGTCGCCGCCATCCGCGCCCTGCGCGACGGCGACGCCAAGGTCTTCTTCGCCATGGGCGGCAACTTCGTCGCCGCCTCGCCCGACACGGACGTCACCGAGGCCGCCATGCGCCGGGCCCGCCTCACCGTGCACGTGTCCACCAAGCTCAACCGCTCCCACGTGGTCACCGGCGCCCGCGCCCTGATCCTGCCCACCCTGGGCCGCACCGAGCGGGACGTCCAGGCCGCCGGCGAGCAGTTCGTCACCGTCGAGGACTCCATGGGCATGGTGCACGCCTCCCGCGGCGGCCTGGAGCCCGCGAGCCCCCTGCTGCTGTCCGAGCCGGCCATCGTCTGCCGCCTCGCCGCCGCCGTCCTCGGCCCGGACAGCCGCGTGCCCTGGCAGGAGCTCGAGGGCGACTACGACCGGATCCGCGACCGCATATCCCGCGTGATCCCCGGCTTCGACGACTTCAACGTCAAGGTGCGCCGCCCCGGCGGCTTCACCCTCCCGCACGCCCCGCGCGACTCCCGCAGCTTCCCCACCGCCACGGGGCTGGCCAACTTCACCGCCGCCCCCCTGGAGTACCCCCGGGTCCCCGAGGGCCGGCTGCTCCTGCAGACGCTGCGCTCGCACGACCAGTACAACACCACGATCTACGGCCTCGACGACCGCTACCGCGGCATCAAGGGCGGCCGCCGCGTCGTCCTGGTCCACCCTGACGACGCCGCCGCCCTCGGCTTCGCCGACGGCGCCTACACCGACCTCGTCAGCGAGTGGACGGACGGCACGGAACGCCGCGCCGAGGGCTTCCGGGTGGTCCACTACCCGACGGCCCGCGGCTGCGCCGCCGCCTACTACCCGGAGACCAACGTGCTGGTCCCGCTCGACCACACCGCCGACACCAGCAACACCCCGGCGTCCAAGTCCGTCGTCGTCCGGCTGGAACGGACCACCCCGCCCGGCGGTCCCCACTGACCGTCCGGTAGAAAACGGGCCAGTACACCGAACGACGACGATCGGAGCCACCGTCCATGGGCGAGCAGACCACGACCAGCCTTTTCTCCCCGGAGGTCATCGAGCAGTACGCCGGACTCGGCGTCGACCTGGTGGCGCTGTTCTCCGCCGGCGACCTCGGCTCCCGCATGGGCATCGAGATCGTCGAGGCGTCCGCGGAGCGCGTCGTGGGCACCATGCCCGTCGAGGGGAACACCCAGCCCTACGGGCTCCTCCACGGCGGCGCCTCCGCGGTCCTGGCGGAGACCATCGGCTCCATCGGCGCCATGCTGCACGGCGGCCCCGGCAAGCTCGCCGTCGGCGTCGACCTCAACTGCACCCACCACCGCGGCCTGCGCTCCGGCCGGGTGACCGGGGTCGCCACCCCCGTCCACCGCGGCCGCTCCTCCGCGACCTACGAGGTCGTCATCAGCGACGAGCAGGACCGCCGGGTCTGCTCCGCCCGCCTCACCTGCGCGCTGCGCCCGGCCACCCCGGCCACGCCGGGCACCGTCACCGCCTGACGGCCGCCCGCACGGGACGCACGAGGAGGGCGGCCCCCGGAATCCTCCGGGAGCCGCCCTCCTCGCCGTATGGCACGCCGTACGACGCCGGACGCTACGCCGCGCCCTCACCGAGGTACGCCGCACGCACGCGCGGGTCGGACAGCAGGGCAGAGGCGTCGTCCTCCATGACGATCGCGCCCGTCTCCAGCACGTAGCCGCGGTCGGCCAGCTGCAGCGCCTGCGAGGCGTTCTGCTCCACCAGCAGCACCGTGGTGCCCTGGTCGTTGATCTCCTTGATGATCTCGAAGATCTGCTGGACGATCAGCGGCGCCAGGCCCATCGACGGCTCGTCGAGCAGCAGCAGGTTCGGGCGGCCCATCAGGGCCCGGCCGATGGCCAGCATCTGCTGCTCACCGCCGGACAGGGTGCCCGCCAGCTGCGTACGCCGCTCCGCCAGGCGCGGGAAGAGCGTCAGCACACGGTCCAGGTCGTCCTTGGAGACGCCCTTGAACCGGTACGCGCCCATCTCCAGGTTCTCCAGCACCGTCATCACCGGGAAGACGCGGCGGCCCTCCGGCGACTGGCCGATGCCGAGCTCCACGACCTTGTGCGAGGGAACGCCGTCGATCCGCTCACCGCCGAGGCGCACCTCGCCGTGGCGGGGCTGCAGCAGACCGGAGATCGTGCGCAGGGTGGTCGTCTTGCCGGCGCCGTTCGCGCCGAGCAGCGCCACGACCTCACCCTGCCGGACCGTCACGTTGATGCCCTTGAGCGCCTGGATCGCACCGTAGAACACCTGCAGGTCGACCAGCTCCAGCATCGCCGGGGCCTGGGCGACGGAACCGTCCGTCGCCTTCTCGAAGTTGGCGGCCTCGGTCATCGGCCCTCCTCCTCGGACTCACGCGGTGCGGGGACTTCCGGTGCGTCGGCCGTGTGGTGCGACTCGACGATCTCCACCATCTCCGCGACGGCCTCCACGGCCTCCTCGTCGGCAGAACCCAGGTACGCCTCGATCACCGCGGGATCGCGCTGCACCTCCTCGGGCAGACCCTCGGCGATCACCTTGCCGAAGTTCAGCACCATGACGCGGTCCGCGACCGACATCACGAGCTTCATGTCGTGCTCGATCAGCAGCACGCTGACGCCCAGGTCCTGGTTGATCCGGCGGATCAGCTGCTCCAGCTCCAGCTTCTCCGTCGGGTTCGTACCGGCCGCCGGCTCGTCCAGCAGCAGCACCTTCGGGTCGGTCGCCAGCGCCCGCGCGATCTCCAGACGCCGCTGGTCACCGTAGGAGAGGCTGGCGGCCAGCTCGTTGTGCTTGCCCGACAGGCCCACGTACGACAGCAGCTCCTGCGCCCGCTCGTCGCTGGCCTTCTCGTCCCGGCGCGCCCACGGCAGGCCCAGCATGATCGAGATCGCTCCCGACTTCTGCCGCGACTCCGCCGCGATCTTGACGTTCTCCAGCGCCGTCAGGGCACTGAAGAGCCGGATGTTCTGGTAGGTCCGGGCGACACCGTAACGGTTCACCAGGTACGGCTTGGCGCCGAGCAGCTTGTGCTCGGAACCGCCCTCCGCGTGGAAGGTGATCGTGCCCTCCTGCGGGACGTACACGCCCGTCAGGGAGTTGAACAGCGAGGTCTTGCCCGCGCCGTTCGGGCCGATCACCGCGAGGATCTCGCCCCGCCGCATCGTCAGGTTGACGTCCGACAGGCTGGTGAGACCGCCGAACCGCAGCGTCACGCCACGGGCCTGCAGCACCGCATCGCCGGTCTGCGCGGGCTGCACGCCCGCTTCCTCCACCGCGTTCACGACTTCACGCCTCCCGTCGGCTCGGTCATCGCATCGGCGTCACCGATGCCCGCCTCCGCCATGTGCAGCTCACGCTGCCTGCGGCGGGAGGGGATCACACCCTGCGGACGGAAGATCATCATGATGACGAGCAGCGCACCCAGGTAGATGAAGCGGTCCTGCTCCGGCACCAGGTCACGCAGCGCGTTCGGCAGCCACACCAGCAGCGCGGCACCGAACAGCACGCCCGCGATGGAGCCCATGCCGCCGAACACCACGTACGCCAGCGCGAGCACCGACAGCACGATGGTGAAGTTCTCCGGGTTGATGAAGCCGACCTTGCTGGAGTAGACGACGCCCGCCAGACCCGAGGTCGACGCGCCGATCGCGAACGCCAGCAGCTTGTACCGGACGGTGTTGATGCCCGTCGCGGAGGCGGCCACCTCGTCCTCCCGGATCGCCGTCCAGGTGCGGCCGATCCGCGAGTGCTCCAGGCGGTTGTACAGGAAGATCAGCACCACCAGGAAGAACAGCAGCAGGTACCAGTACGGGAGCGGGTCCAGCGTCCAGTCGTAGTTGATCGGACCGATGTGGATCGACGGGTGCGGGATGCCGATGACACCGCGCGAACCGTTCGTGAAACCGTCCGAGTTCTTCGCGACCAGGTACACGATCTCGTGGAAGCCCAGCGTCACGATCGCGAGGTAGTCACCGCGCAGCCGCAGCGTCGGGGCGCCCAGCAGCACACCGGCGATCAGACAGGTGACGATGGCGAACGGGATCGACTCCAGCGCGCCCACCGTGAACGGCGGCTTCACCGGCATGTGGCCGGTCCAGAAGGCGCAGGAGTACGCGCCGATCGCGTAGAAGGCGATGAAGCCCAGGTCCAGCAGACCGGCCCAGCCGACCACCACGTTCAGACCGACCGCGATGATCATGAAGATCCCCATCTGCGTGACGAGGACCTCCTGCCAGAACAGGCTGGTGTTGGCCGGGATGACGATCGCCAGCACCAGGACGACCACCAGTCCGCCCAGCCGCAGCCAGCCGTTGGACCGGAACATCGCCCGCGTCGGCTCCAGCGACTTGCCGACACCCTGCGCACCCTGCCGGGCCGCGTCGCGCACCGGAGCGCCGAACTCCACCAGCGCCCACACGCCCACCATGATGGCCAGGCAGATCCACAGCCGCGCCGACTGGAAGGCGCCGGTGAACGCCGACAGCCTCTCCGCCGGGTTGCCGTCCTCGCCCGTCATCAGCGCCAGGATGAAGCCCAGCACCAGCATGCCGAGCAGCCGCGTCCAGCGGGGCTGCTGGTACCAGGCCTTGCGGCGCAGTTTCGCCACGTCCACCGAGAAGGACTTGGCAGCGGTCGCGTTGCTCATGCCGACCTCCCCAGACGCTCGCCCATGATGCCCGTCGGACGGAACATCAGCACCAGGATCAGGATCACGAACGCGGTCACGTCGATCCACTGGGTGCCGAAGAGCGGGGAGCTCAGGTTCTCGACGATGCCCAGCAGCAGACCGCCCAGCATCGCACCACGGATGTTGCCGATACCGCCCAGCACCGCCGCCGCGAAGGCCTTGATGCCCGGCAGGAAGCCCACCGTGAACCAGACCTGGCCGGAGATGCCGAAGCCGTACAGGAAGCCGGCCGCGCCACCCAGCAGACCGCCGATGATGAACGTACGAGAGATGATCTTGTCGATGTCGACACCCATCAGACCCGCCGTCTCGGCGTCCTGCGCCACGGCCCGGATGCCCGCACCCATCTTCGTGCGGTTGACCACCATGTCCAGACCGATCATCATCGCGACCGCGGAACCGATGATGATCAGCTGCGTGATCTTCACCGGGGTGCCGAAGACGCTGAAGACCTCACCGTTGGTGTACAGCTCCGGCATCGGCACGGGGTTGCGGCCCCACAGCTTGCCCGCCAGGTTGTACAGGAAGAACGACGCGCCGATGGCGCTGATCAGGAAGACCAGCTTGGGGGCGTTGCGCTTGCGCAGCGGCTTGTACGCCGCCTTCTCCAGCCCGAACGCGGTCAGCGCTCCGACCAGGGCGCCGGCGATCATGCCGACGATCACCCACACGACGGAGTTGAACCCGTGCGGGGACTGCGGGGCGAGCTCGGAGAGCACGACGAGCGAACCGAAGCCGCCCATCATGAAGACCTCGCTGTGCGCGAAGTTGATGAGCTGGAGCACGCCGTAGACCAGGGTGTACCCGATCGCTATGACGGCGTACATGGAACCCGTCGTCAAGCCTGGGATGAAGTAGTCCCAGAAGTTGTGGAAGAGATTCATCGTGCGTGGGAATCCTTGCTGAAGCCGGTGAAGGGCGGCGAAAACGCGTCCGACACAGCGATGGGGAGCGCGGGGCGGCGGCCGGAATCCGTGCCGCGCCCCACGCCCCCCACCTCAGGTGTCAGTTGCCGGGTCAGCTGGCGCTGAGGGTGGCCACGTCACCCAGGTAGCCGATCTTGCCGTCGGCGACCTGGTACAGGTACACGTTCTTGGTCTTCAGCTCACCCTTGTCGTCGAAGGCGAACTCCTTGGTCAGGCCCTTGTAGTTGACGCCCTTCAGAGCCGCCAGCAGCTTGTCGCGCGTGACGTCCTTACCGAGCTTCTTCATCTCGGAGATGATCAGGTTCGCGATGTCGTACGACTCGGCCGAGTAGGTGCCCGGAGGCGTGTTGAACTTCGCGGTGTACGCCTCGGTGAACGCCTTGGTGCTCTCGTTCTTCGTGGCGTCGGTGCACGGGCAGGTCAGGAACCACTTCTCGGACGCGGCGCCGGCCAGCTCGACGAACTTCGCGTCGTTGGAGCCGTCACCCGAGACGCCGATGCCCTTGAAGCCGCCGTCGGCCAGCTTCTTGGCGAACGGAGCCAGGTCCGCGTAGTAACCCGCGTAGATGAGCGCGTCGGCCTTGGAGTTGACGACCTTCGTCGCGGCGGCGGTGTAGTCCGGGGTCTTCGCCGGGACGGAGTCCGTCTCCACCGTGACGCCCGCGGCCTTCAGGCTGTCGATCGCGACCTTCGCCAGACCGACGCCGTACTCGCTCTTGTCGTCGATGACGAAGACCTTCTTGGCCTTCTCGTGCTTCGAGAGGTACTCGGCCATGCCGGCACCCTGCTCGTTGTCGTTCGGCGCACCGCGCAGGAACGAGGAGAAGCCCTGGTTCGTCAGGTCCGGGTTGGTCGCCGACGGCGTCACCGCGGCGAGCTGCGCCTGGGCGTACAGACCGCCCGCGGCCTTCGTCGGGCCGGAGAACGCGGGGCCGACGACGGCGACGACGCTGGTGTCACCGATCAGCTTCTGGGCCGCAGCGGGCGACTGGTCCGGCAGGCCCTGGTCGTCGCCGTCCACGACCTTCAGCGTGAAGGGCAGGTCGCCCTTCTTGTTGGCCTCTTCCACGGCCAGCTTCAGACCGTTGTCCTCGTTGATGCCCAGCGCGCTGTTGTCACCCGACAGCGGACCCTGGAAGCCGATGGAGAACGTCGGCTTGCCGCCGCCACTGCTGCTGTCGTCCTTGTCGCCACCGCATGCGGTGAGCGCGAGAGCGCCAACTGCCACCGGGATGGCAAGCTTGACGAGCTTCTTGTTGAGCACTACGACCCCCTGGAGCCGCTCAATGAGATTACGAGTCGGCGGGCCGTAGGCCCTCCGGATTGCGACCGCGTGAACTCCACGCGGGTTGGCGGGAATGTAATCCGCTGATCAGGCACTCAGATAGGCCGTCGGAAGATATGTGATCGGACGGTGACCTCGGTCATGTGCCGGAAACAGAACGGTCCTTACCGGTAACCGGACGACCCGTGGGGGAGAGATGGAAGCAAAGGTCCGATTTGGTGGCCTTGTGCGGCGGTTGGCCCGCCGGCCCGCCCTGACGGCCCTGGCCGCAGCGCTCGCCGGAGCCACGGTAGCGGCCCTCGCCGCCGCCGCGATATGGCCCACCCCTTCCCCACCCCGGACCGGCCAACCCCTCCGTCAGCTCGAAATCCCCCTCGACGCACCGGCCGTCCACGCGGGGAACCTCGAATTCCGCGCCCTCGCCCTGCGTTGCGGCATCGCCGTCATCATCGGCACCCACGCCGAACACCCCGCCAAAGGCCGCCTGTGCCGCATCCGCGTCACCGTCACCGTCGACGACTCCGTCAGCGCGCGCCTCGACAACGACCTCCACCGGCTCGTCCTCACCGACGGCAGCCGGCACACCATGGACTGGGAGGCCATGCAGATCAAGCGCCAGCCCCTCACGATCGACATCGGCGCCCACGACAGCGCCACGTACGACCTGTGGTTCGACATCCCCCGCGACACCGCCGTCGACCACCTCGCCGTCACCAACGACAAAGGGATGCCCACGGCGGACATCCCCCTGCCACAGCGCGACTGGCCCGACCGCGCGGCCTGACCCGGTTCGCGGCCGACGCTACTTGGCGGCGCCGTCCACCTCGTCCAGCACGGCCTGCGCCACCGCCTGCATCGTCATGCGACGGTCCATCGACGTCTTCTGGATCCACCGGAACGCGGCCGGCTCCGTCAGCCCGTACTTCGTCTGCAGGACGCTCTTCGCCCGGTCCACCAGCTTCCGCGTCTCCAGCCGCAGGCTCAGGTCCGCGACCTCCGCCTCCAGCGCCCGCAGCTCCGTGAACCGCGACACGGCCATCTCGATCGCCGGGACGACGTCGCTCTTGCTGAAGGGCTTGACCAGGTACGCCATGGCGCCCGCGTCCCGGGCCCGCTCCACCAGCTCGCGCTGCGAGAAGGCGGTCAGCATCAGCACCGGCGCGATCTTCTCCTTGGCGATCCGCTCCGCGGCCGAGATCCCGTCCAGCACGGGCATCTTCACGTCCAGGATCACCAGGTCCGGCCGCAGCTCCTCGGCGAGCTTCACGGCCGTCTCGCCGTCACCCGCCTCACCGACGACGGAGTAGCCCTCCTCCTCGAGCATCTCTTTCAGGTCGAGCCTGATCAGAGCCTCGTCCTCGGCGATCACCACACGGGTGGTCAGCGGCGGTACGTGCGACTGCTCGTCAACGGGCTCGGCGGCGCTCACGGGACTCCTCGTTCCAGGGCAGGTGCTGCCCCAAGAGCCTACCTATCTCCGGTATGTTTAGGACACGGAGGGTATACGCTAGCCTTCACTTCAAAGGAAGCCCCGGTAGCCCAGCGGTAGAGGCAATGGTCTCAAACACCATATAGCGTGGGTTCGAATCCCACCCGGGGTACTCCACCTTCAAATTCAAGGCGTTTATCACTCAGGGTGATCTTCACTGAGTCGAGTGAGCGGCACGGGATTTCCGGTCACGCGTGGCGGGAATCACGCCAAAGTAGTTCACATGTACGACCTGGAAACCCGTCGTCGGGCCCTCGCGCTCCTCACCGAAGGCCGGAGCCTCAACTCCGTGAGCCGGATGACCGGCGTGTCCCGTTCCGCCATCCGCGACTGGCGCACCCGCATCGAACCCAGGCGAAGCGGCACCGGCTGCACCGGCCGGGCATCCGGCCCCGCCTACGCCTACCTGCTCGGTCTCTACCTCGGCGACGGCTGCATCAGCCCCCAGCCGCACGGCGGCCACGCCCTGCGCATCGCCTGCGGCGACGCCTGGCCCGGACTGATCGACGCGTGCGAGCAGGCCATGAGGGCCGTCCGGCCCGGGAACTCCGTGTGCCGCGTCCACACCCAGGGCTGCACCATGGTCACGTCCTACAGCGACCACTGGCCCTGCCTCTTCCCCCAGCACGGACCCGGCAGGAAGCACGAGCGCCGCATCGCGCTGGAGCCCTGGCAGCAGGCCGTCGTCGACGAACGGCCCTGGGACTTCCTGCGCGGGCTCATCCATTCCGACGGGAGCCGCGTCGTCAACCGGACCACCCGGACCGTGGCTGGCGGTACCAGGAGCTACGCGTACCCGCGCTACTTCTTCACCAACAGGTCCGACGACATCCGGCGCCTGTGCACCGACACGCTCGACGCCCTCGGCGTCGCCTGGAGGCAGGCCAACGCCTGCAACATCTCCGTCGCCCGCCGGGAGGCCGTCACGCTCATGGACCGGTTCGTCGGCCCGAAGCATTGAGGCGGGCGTTGGTGTGCCGGGTGGCGACCGCCGTGGTGGGGTCCTCGGGCCAGGGGTGCTTGGGGTAGCGGCCGCGGAGTTCCGCGCGCACCGCGCGGTAGCCGTCGCGCCAGAAGGAGGCGAGGTCGGCGGTGACGGCGGCGGGGCGTCCCGCGGGGGAGAGCAGGTGGACGAGGAGGGGGACGCGGCCGCCGGCGATGCGGGGGGTGGCGGTCCAGCCGAAGAGTTCCTGGAGTTTGGCGGCGAGGACGGGGCGGTCCTCGTCGTAGGAGACGCGGACCTTGGAGCCGGAGGGGATCTCCAGGCGTTCCGGGGCGAGTTCGTCGAGGCGGGCGGCGTCGCCGGTGGCCCAGGGCAGGAGGCGGCCCAGGGCGGTGGCGGCGTCGACGCGGGCGAGGTCGGCGCGGCGGCGGGCGGTGGCGAGTTCGGGGGCGAGCCAGTCGTCCGCGTGGGAGAGCAGGGCCTCGTCGGAGACGTCGGGCCAGGGGGCGCCGATCTCGCGGTGGAGGAAGGCCAGGCGCCGGCGCAGGGTGTCGGCGTCGCGGGTCCACTTCAGCAGGCGGGGTCCTTCGCGGCGGAGGCCGTCGAGGAGCGCGGTGCGCAGCTGTGCGGGGTCGGGGTCGGTCAGGGGCCGGGTGGTGAGGGTGATCGCGCCGAGGCGGGCGGCGTGGTGGGCGGTGACGTCGCCGTCGGCCCAGGTGACCTCGTCGGTCCCGGTGAGCAGGGGCGCGGCGGCGGTGCGGGCGGTGTCCTCGTCGATGACGGCGGCGAGGCGTACGCGGGCGGCGGGGGAGCCGGCGGGGCGGTCGGCGACGGCGACGGCGAGCCACTGGGGGGTGCCGAGGCGGGTGCCGTCGGCGAGGTCGGCGGCGGTGCCGGAGGCCATCAGGTAGCCGGTCCCCGTGCCGCTGCCGCTGCCCGTGCCCGCGCGGCGGCGGGCGACGCGCTCGGGGAAGGCGAGTGCGGTGAGGAGGCCGGCGGCGGTGTCGTCGGTGAGCGCGGTGGCGGGGTGGTCGGGGGCCGCGGCGGCGAGGCGGCGGGCCTCGCGGCGCCAGCGGTCGGCGTGGGCGTCGTGGGCGCGGCGGGTGGTGCGCCAGGCGGCGGCGAGGTCGTCGCCGCGCTCGCGCGGTGGCTGTTCGGACAGGAGGGCGACGATGTCGGCGGCGCGGCGGGTGCCGGTGCGGGGGGCGCCGTCGAGGAGGGCGCGGGCGAGGCGGGGGTGGAGGCCGATGCGGGCCATGCGGTCGCCGCGGTCGGTGGTGCGGCCGTCGTGGCGGAGGGCTCCGATGGCGGTGAGGACGTCGTGGGCGGCGGCGAGGGCGCCGGGCGGGGGCGGGTCGAGGAGGGCGAGCCCGGAGGCGTCGGGGTCGCCCCACGCGGCGGCCTGGAGGGCGAAGGGGGTGAGGTCGGCGATGGCGATCTCGGGGGAGGGGAAGCGGGGCCGGGCGGTGTCCTCGGCCTCGTTCCAGCAGCGGTAGGCGGTGCCGGGGGCTTCGCGTCCGGCGCGTCCGGCGCGCTGGGCGGCGGTGGCGAGGGAGGCGCGGACGGTGGTGAGGGAGCCGAGTCCGCGGGCGTGGTCGGTGCGGGGTTCGCGGGCGAGGCCGGAGTCGACGACGACGCGTACGCCGGGGACGGTGAGGCTGGATTCGGCGACGGAGGTGGAGAGCACGACGCGGCGCCGGGTGCCGTCGCCGCCGCGGAGCACGGCGTCCTGGACGGCGGCGGGTGCCTGGCCGTGGAGTTGGAGGACGTCGGCGCCGGCGTCGCCGAGCATCCCGGCGACGCGGGCGATCTCGCCGGTGCCGGGGAGGAAGCACAGGACGTCGCCGTCGCTGGTGCGCAGCGCGGTGCGGACGGTGGCGGCGACGTGGTCGAGGAAGGCGGGGTCGACGCGCATGCCGTGCGGCGGCCGGATGCCGTGCGGCGGGGGTGCGTGGGTGACGGTGACGGGGTGGAGGCGGCCTTCGGCGTGGACGACGGGTGCGTCGCCGAGCAGCCGGGACCAGGCGTCGGCGTCGGTGGTGGCGGAGGCGGCGACGATGCGCAGGTCGGGGCGGAGGGCGGCGCGCACGTCGAGGAGGAAGGCCATGGCGGTGTCGGCGTCGAGGTGGCGTTCGTGGCACTCGTCGAGGAGGACGGTGGTGGTGCCGGGGAGTTCCTGGTCGCGCTGGAGCCGCTGGAGGAGGACGCCGGTGGTGACGACCTCGACGACGGTGCCGGGGGAGACCTTGCGGTCGCCGCGCACGGTGTGTCCGACGCGGCCGCCGGTCTCCTCGCCGAGGAGCCAGGCCATGCGGCGGGCGGCGGCCTTGGCGGCCATGCGGCGTGGTTCGGCGACGACGACGGTCCGTGCGGGGCGGCCGTCGTCGAGGAGCCCGGCGAGGGCGAGCGGGACGAGGGTGGTCTTGCCGGTGCCGGGCGGGGCGGCGAGGACGGCGCAGCCGTGGCTGTCGAGGGCGTCGTGGAGGGCGGGCAGGGCGGTGCGCACCGGGAGGGCGGCGAGGGCGTCCTCGCGCAGGCCCGCGGGGCGGGGGGTCACGGGGCGACGCAGACGAAGATCGCGGTGCCGGGGATGATCCTGCCGCGCAGCGGGGACCAGCCGCCCCATTCGGCGGTGTTCCAGGCGGGCCATTCGGGTTCGACGAGGTCGACGAGGTGGAAGCCGGCGGCGGCGAGTTCGCGGACGCGGTCGCCGAGGGTGCGGTGGTGTTCGACGTAGACGGCGTGTCCGCTCTCGTCCTGTTCGACGTAGGGGGTGCGGTCGAAGTAGGAGGCGGAGGCGGTGAGTCCGTCGGGGCCGGGTTCGTCGGGGAAGGCCCAGCGGATGGGGTGGGTGACGGAGAAGACCCAGCGGCCGCCGGGGCGCAGGACGCGCCGGACCTCGCGCATGACGTGGGCGGTGTCGGCGATGAAGGGGAGGGCGCCGTAGGCGGAGCAGGCGTGGTCGAAGGAGGCGTCGGCGAAGGGGAGGGCGCCGGCGTCGGCCTGGACGAGGGGGAACGCGGTGACGGGAGGGGCGGGGGAGCGGGCGGCGCGCTCGTCGTCGATGCGGCGGGCGTGCTGGAGCTGGCGGTGGGAGAGGTCGAGGGCGACGGGCCGGGCGCCGTGCGCGGCGAGCCAGCGGGAGCACTGGGCGGCGCCGGCGCCGATCTCCAGGACGGACGCGCCCTTCAGTCCGGCGGCGGGTCCGAGGAGGTGGAGCTCGTCCTCGGTTGCTCCTTCCGGGCCCCAGACGAAATCTCCGTCGCCGAGGAACTCTCCGTGGTCGTTCTGGTACTCGTCGGCGTTGCGGTCCCACCATCCGCGGTTGGCTCGGCTGCTCTCCGTGGCGCCTGCGACACGGCGCGTGGCCTCGGGTTCTTCGGGGACGGGCCGGGGGGCCGGTGCTTGGATCATTGCGCTGCTCGTCGTACCCTCTGTGGTGACCTGTGGCTGCGGTGCCGCCGCAACACGTCTATGTGCCAGTGCCCGGTACGGGGTGTTACGCCCGTGGTGCGCTCTTCGTGCATTGACCGTGCCCGGCTGCCCCCGTATGCTACAAGTTGCGCTGCGAGCCTGCGCGCCTCGGACGGAGCAGGCTGCGCTCACATCTGTTGTAAACCTCTCGGCCTCTGGGCTGTCCGGAATCGGCAGGAGCGAAACGGGCTTACGGCGTAGCAGTACCTACGACTTCATGTCCGTACCGGAGCCCTTTTCCTAATGACGAGCAGCACCGAGGCCCAGGCCCCTCGTACCACCCCGCAGGTGGCGGTCAACGACATCGGTTCCGAGGAAGCCTTCCTCGCCGCGATCGACGAGACGATCAAGTACTTCAACGACGGCGACATCGTCGACGGCGTCATCGTGAAGGTCGACCGGGACGAGGTCCTGCTCGACATCGGTTACAAGACCGAGGGTGTCATCCCCTCGCGCGAGCTTTCGATCAAGCACGACGTCGACCCCAACGAGGTCGTCGCCGTGGGCGACGAGATCGAGGCCCTGGTCCTCCAGAAGGAGGACAAGGAGGGCCGCCTGATCCTGTCCAAGAAGCGCGCTCAGTACGAGCGTGCCTGGGGCACGATCGAGAAGATCAAGGAAGAGGACGGGATCGTCACCGGTACCGTCATCGAGGTCGTCAAGGGTGGTCTCATCCTCGACATCGGCCTCCGTGGCTTCCTCCCCGCCTCGCTGGTCGAGATGCGCCGTGTCCGCGACCTCCAGCCGTACGTCGGCAAGGAGCTCGAGGCCAAGATCATCGAGCTGGACAAGAACCGCAACAACGTGGTCCTGTCCCGCCGTGCCTGGCTGGAGCAGACCCAGAGCGAGGTCCGTCAGACCTTCCTCACCACCCTCCAGAAGGGTCAGGTGCGCTCCGGCGTCGTCTCCTCCATCGTCAACTTCGGTGCCTTCGTGGACCTGGGTGGCGTGGACGGCCTGGTGCACGTGTCGGAGCTGTCCTGGAAGCACATCGACCACCCCTCCGAGGTCGTCGAGGTCGGCCAGGAGGTCACGGTCGAGGTCCTGGACGTCGACATGGACCGCGAGCGTGTCTCCCTGTCGCTGAAGGCGACCCAGGAAGACCCGTGGCAGCAGTTCGCCCGCACCCACCAGATCGGCCAGGTCGTGCCGGGCAAGGTCACGAAGCTGGTGCCGTTCGGTGCGTTCGTCCGCGTGGACGAGGGCATCGAGGGTCTGGTCCACATCTCCGAGCTGGCCGAGCGCCACGTGGAGATCCCGGAGCAGGTCGTCCAGGTCAACGACGAGATCTTCGTCAAGGTCATCGACATCGACCTCGAGCGCCGTCGCATCAGCCTCTCGCTGAAGCAGGCCAACGAGTCCTTCGGTGCCGACCCGGCCTCGGTCGAGTTCGACCCGACCCTGTACGGCATGGCCGCGTCCTACGACGACCAGGGCAACTACATCTACCCCGAGGGCTTCGACCCCGAGGCCAACGACTGGCTCGAGGGCTACGAGACCCAGCGCGAGGCGTGGGAGCACCAGTACGCCGAGGCGCAGTCCCGCTTCGAGCAGCACCAGGCCCAGGTCATCAAGTCCCGCGAGGCCGACGCCGAGGCTGCGGCCGCGGCCGGCGAGGCGGCTCCGGCCGGCCCGACCGGTGGCTCGTACTCCTCGGAGTCCGGCGACCAGTCCGGCGCGCTCGCGTCGGACGAGGCGCTGGCCGCGCTCCGCGAGAAGCTGGCCGGCGGCCAGAGCTGATCGCAGGGCGTATCGCCCATGCACCACGGAAGGACCCGCTCTCCCCTGGAGGGCGGGTCCTTCCGCGTTGCCGGGTCCGGGTGGGAATGCGCGGGCTGTGCGGTCCGTTGCACTCAGAGTTGACGAAGACCGAAGGAAGGGTGCGCAGTGCTGGATCCGCAGGGGCTGTACGCATACGAGCCGGGCGGGGCAGAGGCGGTCGACGAGGCGTTCGGTGAGACCGGACCCGTGCTGCTGTACCACTTCGACGGGTACATCGACGCCGGGGAGACCGGCGCGCAGGTCGTCGAGGAGCTGCTGGAGCGGCAGGAGCACCAGGTGGTGGCGCGTTTCGACGCGGACCGCCTGGTGGACTACCGCGCGCGCCGTCCGTTGATGACCTTCAAGCGGGACCGCTGGACGGCGTACGACGCGCCGGAGATCGCGTTGCGGCTGGTCCGTGACAGTACGGGCAGCCCCTTCCTGCTGCTGTCGGGCCAGGAGCCGGACATCGAGTGGGAGCGTTTCGCCGCCGCGGTGGTGCAGGTCGTGGAGCGGCTGGGGGTACGGCTGGCGATCAACTTCCACGGCATCCCCATGGGCGTGCCGCACACCCGCCCGGTGGGGCTGACGCCGCACGGCAACCGGCTGGACCTGGTGCCGGGGCACCGCAGCTGGTTCGACGAGGCGCAGGTGCCGGGCAGCGCGGAGTCGCTGGTCGAGTTCCGGCTGGCGGAGGCGGGCCGTGATGTGCTGGGCCTGGCCACCCACGTGCCCCACTACCTGGCGCGTTCGGGTTACCCGGACTCCGCGCTGACGGTGGTGGAGACGCTGACGGCCGCCACCGGACTGGTGCTTCCGCAGGTGGCGCACGCGCTGCGGATGGAGGCGCACACGGTGCGTGCCGAGATCGACCGGCAGGTCGCCGACGGCGACGCGGAGCTGGTCGCGGTGGTGCAGGGTCTGGAGAACCAGTACGACGCGCTGGCGGGCGGCGGCAGCCGGCAGAACCTGATCGCCGAGCCGGTCGAGCTGCCGTCGGCGGACGACCTGGCGGCGGAGTTCGAGCGCTTCCTGGCCGACCGCGAGGACGACGGCTCCTGACCCGGATCGTGGGTGCGCGGGGGCACCGGTAGTCTCGCGCCATGGTCAAAGTGGGGTTGACGGGCGGGATCGGGGCGGGCAAGAGCGAGGTGTCGCGGCTGCTGGCCTCGTACGGGGCGGTGCTGGTCGACGCCGACCGGATCGCGCGCGAGGTGGTGGAGCCGGGCACACCCGGGCTGGCGGCGGTGGTCGCCGAGTTCGGCGAGGGGGTGCTGGCCGCCGGCGGCGCCCTGGACCGGCCGAAGCTGGGCGCGATCGTCTTCTCCGACCCCGAGCGGCTGCGGGCGCTGAACGCCATCGTCCACCCCCTGGTCCGGGACCGTTCGGCGGCGCTGGAGCAGGCGGCCGGCCCGGACGCGGTCGTCGTGCACGACGTGCCGCTGCTGGCGGAGAACGCCCTGGCACCGCTGTACGACCTGGTCGTGGTGGTGGACGCCGCACCGGAGACCCAGCTGGACCGGCTGGTGCGGCTGCGCGGCATGGCCGAGGAGGACGCCCGGGCCCGGATGGCGGCCCAGGCCACCCGGGAACAGCGGCTGGCGGTCGCCGACGTCGTGATCGACAACGACGGGCCGCTGGAGGCGCTGGAGCCCCAGGTCCGGCAGGTGTGGGAGCAGTTGCGTCAAAAGATCGTCAAGAGCTGATCCGGAATCCTCTCCGCGGACGTCTGTGGAGCAGTAGCGTCGCTCCACCGCGGACAGAGGGGGCTGGGATGGAAGCCGTGTCGGCAGCGATCGGGATCGCCGTCGTGGTGCTGGGACTGGGTGGTCTCAAGAGCAGTTTCCGGGTGATCAAGCAGTACGAGCGGGGTGTGGTCTACCGCTTCGGGCGGGTGCGGCCGCACGCCAAGCAGCCCGGACCGCGTCTGCTGGTGCCGCTGGCGGACCGGATGACCAAGGTCAACATGCAGGTGGTGACCATGCCGGTGCCCTCGCAGGAGGGCATCACCCGCGACAACGTCTCGGTCCGGGTGGACGCCGTGCTGTACTTCCGGGTCATCGACCCGATCAAGGCCACGGTGGACGTGCAGAACTACCAATTCGCGATGTTGCAGGTGGCCCAGACCTCGCTGCGCTCGGTGATCGGCAAGAGCGAGCTGGACGACCTGCTGTCGGGGCGCGAGGCGATGAACGAGGGCCTGGAGCTGATGCTGGCCACGCCTGCCGTCGAGTGGGGCATCCACATCGACCGCGTGGAGATCAAGGACGTGGCACTGCCGGAGTCGATGAAGCGGTCGATGGCGCGGCAGGCCGAGGCCGACCGCGAGCGCCGGGCGCGCATCATCACCGCCGACGGCGAACTGCAGGCCTCGCAGAAGCTCGCGCAGGCCGCGGCCGCGATGGACGGCACGCCGGCGGCGATGCAGCTGCGCCTGCTGCAGACGGTCGTGGAGGTGGCCGCGGAGAAGAACTCGACGCTGGTCATGCCGTTCCCGGTGGAGATGCTGCGCTTCTTCGAGCGGGCGGCCGGAAGCGAACGCCCGGCCGCCGAACCGGCCCCTGTTCCTGCCCCGGCACCCGACCCCGCCGCGGCTGTGGAGCCGGCGCGACCCGTCGCCCAGGTCGACGGCGCGGCGCCGGCGGCCCTGGAGGCGCCGAAGGGCCCGGCCGGGCCCGCGGTGCCGGCGGAACGGCGCCCGGCCGACGAGGAGGCGTGAGCGACCGCCGGGCTGTTCCGCCGGGGAATGCATATGCGAATGGTGATGTTGGGTAGTTGTGTGGTGCCGAGTGCCCGGGGAAGGAGGCGGCTGTGCCCGAGCAGAGCCCCGAGAACCACGTCATCGACTTCCGTGCGGCCGAGCAGCTGCTGGCGGCCCGCGACGCCCGTGGGGCGGTGAAGCTGCTGGACTCGGTCATCGCCGCCCACCCGGAGAACACCGCCGCGCGGCTGCTGCGCGCGCGGGCCTTCTTCCTGTCCGCGCAGCTGCGCCCGGCCGAGCTGGAGTTCCAGGTCGTCCTGGAGCGCGAGCCGGACAACGCGTACGCGCACTTCGCCCTCGGCCGCACCCTGGAGCGTTCCGGCCGCTCCGGAGAGGCGCTGCGGCACTTCCGGCTGGCAGCGGCGCTCGACCCCAAGCCCGACTACCTGCAGGCGGCCCGCTTCCCCGACCCGGCGTGAGCCAGGGTGGGTAGTTCGTCCGCTTTTACGGCGAACACCCCTCGCGTCACATTGATCCGTATCGTCACTCCCGTTACCGTTCCGGGGCACGCATTCTGACGCAGCCTCAACTGTCGGGAGCCGGCCGTGACTCGAGTGACCAGGCGGATGCTGCTGGGTTCCGCCGCCGCGACCGCGACGGGCGCGGTGTTCGCGACGGGGGCGGCGGGCGCGACCACGGCCGCCGCCTTCGACACCGCTCCCGCACGCGCCGCGCTGGGCCGGCTGCTGCCACGGCACGCGGGGCAGTTCCGGCTGGTCGCGCAAGGCCGGGGGAACGGCGGCAAGGACGGTGAACGATCCGACCGCTTCCGGATCGCGGGTGCGCGGGGCCGTATCGAGGTGGCTGGCACGTCCCCGGCCACACTGCTGTGCGGCGTGCGCTGGTACCTCAAGCACGTGTGCGGCGTGGGCGTCTCCTGGGTGGGCGACAGCCTGGACGCCCTGCCCGCGACGCTCCCGGCGCCGCCCCCGGGCGGCATCGCCCGCCGCGCCACGGTGCCGCACCGCTTCGTCCTCAACGACACCAACGACGGTTACACCGCCCCCTACGCCGACTGGTCGCACTGGGAGCGCTTCATCGACGTCCTGGCACTGCACGGCTGCAACGAGGTGCTGGTGGTGGCCGGTGCGGAGGCCGTGTACCGGCGCGTGCTGCGCGAGTTCGGCTACTCCGGCCAGGAGGCCCTGGCCTGGCTGCCGGCCCCGTCCCACCAGCCGTGGTGGCTGCTGCAGAACCTCTCTGGGTACGGCGGCCCGTTGACCGCGGGCATCGTCGACGCCCGCGCGGCGCTGGGCCGCAGGATCACCGCGCGGCTGCGGGAGTTGGGCATGGCACCCGTGCTGCCGGGCTACTTCGGCACCGTCCCGGACGGCTTCGCCCGTCGCAACGCCGGGGCGCGCGTCGTCCCGCAGGGGACCTGGCACGGCTTCGCCCGTCCGGACTGGCTCGACCCGCGCACCGGCGCCTTCGCCGCGGTGGCCGCCTCCTTCTACCGCCACCAGAAACAGCTGTTCGGCGAGGCCGCGTACTTCAAGATGGACCTGCTCCACGAGGGCGGTACCGCGGGCGGGGTCCCCGTGGCCGCGGCCGCCCGCGGCGTCCAGGCGGCGCTGCGCGCGGCGCACCCCCGCGCCACCTGGGTGATCCTCGGCTGGGAGAAGAACCCGCGGGCCGACCTGCTGGAAGCGGTCGACAAGGAGCGGATGCTCGTCGTGGACGGCGTCTCCGACCGGTTCGCCTCGGTCACCGACCGCGAGCGGGACTGGGCGGGCACCCCGTACGCCTTCGGCTCCATCCCCAACTTCGGCGGCCGGACGACGATCGGCGCCAAGACCCACGTGTGGGCGGACCGCTTCTTCAGCTGGCGGGACAAGCCCGGCAGCGCCCTGGCCGGCACCTGCTACCTCCCGGAGGCCGCCGAGCGCGACCCGGCCGCCTTCGAGCTGTTCTGCGAACTGCCCTGGCACGAGCAGCGGGTGGACCTGCCGACCTGGTTCGACACCTACGCGCGGACCCGTTACGGCACCGAGGACGGCCAGGCACGCGTCGCCTGGCAGGCGCTGCGCCGCACCGCCTACCGGCACGACGCTCTGGAGCGCGCCGACGCCCACGACAGCCTCTTCACGGCCCGTCCCTCGCTGACCGCCGACTCCAGCAGCGTGTACGCGCCGAACGCCCTCACCTACGATCCCGCCGCCTTCGACGCGGCGTTCGCCGCGCTGCTGGCGGTGTCCGCCGGGGCACGCGGCAGCGACGCCTACCGCTACGACCTGACCGACGTCGCCCGGCAGGCCGTCGCCAACCGCAGCCGGCAGCTCCTGCCGCAACTGCGCGGCGCGTTCGCGCGCGGCGACGCGGCGGTCTTCCGCCAACTGTCCGAGCTGTGGCTGCGGCTGATGCGACTGGCCGACGAGGTCGCGGGCGGCCACCGGGCCTTCCTGCTCGGCCCCTGGCTCGCGGAGGCCCGGGCCTGGGGCGGGGCGGACGCGCAGCGCGCCAAACTCGAGCGCACCGCCCGGGTGCTGACCACCACCTGGGGCGGGCGCGCGACGTCGGTGTCGCTGCACGAGTACGCCAACCGTGACTGGAACGGGCTGGTCGCGGACTTCTACCTGCCGCGCTGGCGGACCTTCCTGGACGAGTGTGCGGCGGCCCTCACCACCCGCCGCACACCGCGGGCCGTCGACTGGTACCGCGCCGAGGAGCCCTGGACGAAGCGCGCCGGGCGCTACCCCACCCGGCCCACCGGCGACGCGCACACGCTCGCCCGGCGGGCCTACGAGATCCTTGCCGCGGCCCCCTACCAGGGCACGCTGACCGTGACCGCGGACCCGGTGACGCTGGTGCCGGGCGGCCGGGCCCTGGTCACCGCGGAGTTCGCCAACACCAACGGGCTCGCCCCCACCGGCACGGTCGGCTTCTCCCTGACCACGGACGGGGTGCGGGCCGCACCGCGCGGGGCGCTGTCGCTGCCGCGCGTGGCGGCCGGCGGCACCGGCCGTGCGACCTGGCACGTCACCGCGCCCGAGGCGCGCCCCAAACGGCCGCTGTCGCCGCTGCGGTACGAGGCGCGGGCCGCGTACGAGCCGGTGCCGGGCGGCGCGCGGGTGCCCGCGGTCGCCGCGGGGGACCTGTACGTCGCGGGTCCGCTGGACCGTGCGTACCGGACCGTCAACGGCACCGGAGCCGTGTTCGGACAGCTCGGCGACCGCTTCGCCATCGACGGCGCCGGGCGCGACCTGTGGAAGGGCACCGCCGAGTTCGCGGCGGTCCTGCGGCCCGGCGCGCTGCGGGACGGCGGGACGGTCACCACCCGGGTCGACAGCCAGGCCGAGACCGCCGCATGGGCGCGGGCCGGCATCGTCGTCCGCGACGACCTCGACGACCCGGACGCCCCGGGCTTCCTGAACCTGGCGGTGAGCCCCGGGCACGGGGTGACGCTGTCGTACGACTCCGACGGCGACGGCCTGCTGAACCGCTACCGGCGGCTCGCCGGCGTGCGGGCCCCGGTGCTGCTGAGGCTGCGCCGCAGCGGCCGTGCGTACACGGGGGAGTGCAGCACCGACGACGGGACGACGTGGCGGAAGGTCGCGACCGTGACCGTCCCGGCGGCGGCCCGGACCCAGGACGTGGGGCTCTTCATGACCGCGGGGAACGGCGGCACGGGCGACCACGGCCTGGTGGAGTTCACCGGCTTCCGCGTCACCTGAGGCCGCCGGTTCCGCTGCCACCGCCGGTTCCGCCACCCGTGCCCACGGCGGCGACGAGGGCGGCCAGCGCGTCACCGAGCCGGTCCAGTCCCTCGCCGGGGGCACCACCGGGCTCGCTCATGTACCCGTCCCTGCGGATCTCGACCATCAGCGCCGAGACCTCGCGGACCTCGCCGTAGTGCTTCAACGGCACATAGGTGCCGGCGAACGGCGAGTCGACACCGACCTCCCCGCACGGCGCGAAGGCATCGCGGGCGGCGTCCAGCAGCCAGGCCGGGGTGTGGAAGGCGTCGGTGCCCAGGCAGACGGCGGGGCGGGGCCCGTCGCCGTGCAGCTCGTAGGGGAGTCGCGCGCCGGGGTAGGAGTGCACGTCGATGACGACCGCCCGCCCCGTGGCCTCCAGCCGGTCCTGTACGGCCGCCGTCATGGCGGCCGCGTACGGCTCGAAGTAGGCCTCCAGCAGGGCCCGTTCGTGCCGGGGGTCGTGCTCGCGCAACGGCGCCCCGTGCGAGGTGCGGGTGTAGACGGCGCCCATGCCGACGGCGCGCATCTCCTCCCGCTCGTCCGGGAACCGCTCGGGGTCGACGACCAGCCGCGACAGCCGGTTGGTGAACTGCCAGGCCCCCGTCCGTCCGGCGGCGCGCGCCGCGATCAGGTCGGTGTGCGAGTCCGTCATGTGGTCGAGCTCGGCCGCCAGTCCGGCGTCGTCCAGGAGGATGCGCTCACGGACGTGCCCGGGCACGGCGCGGGCGCTGTGCGGGACGTGGAGGAGCACAGGCGAGTCCGGCGCGCCCTCGGTGACGCGGAAAGTCGATTCGTCCATTTCTCCACCCCTCCCCGACCCCCGCCGGTGTGACCTGCCGTCCCGCACGGCGGTGTGTTGAGGAACCCTCAGAACAGCGGCTCCGGCAGGACGCCCTCCAGGGCCAGCAACGAGCGCTTGATGTCGAGCATGCGCAGGCCCCCGCCGAAGCCGCCGATGCCCCCGTCGCTCTCCAGGACCCGGTGGCACGGGACGACGACGGGCAGCGGGTTGGCGCCCATGGCCACCCCGACGGCCCGGGCGGCGCCCGGCTCACCGACCCGCTTGGCGAGGTCCTGGTAACCGACCACACTGCCGAACGGGACGCCGGCCGACAGCTCGCGCAGCACACGGCGGTTGAAGCCGGTCGTCAAAGACCAGTCGAGGTCGAGGTCGAAGGTGTGGCGCGTCCCGGCGAAGTACGCCTCCACCTGGCGTATCGCCTCGTCCAGCCGGGCCCCCGCGGCGCTCGCGGGACCGGGCCTGCGCGCGGGCGCGGCACCCAGCCGGGAGCAGATCCGCTCCAGCACGGCGGGCGCCTCCTCCTCCCCGGTCCGGAAGGCGACGTGGACCAGGCCCTGCCCGGTTGCGGCGAGCAGCAGCGGCCCGACCGGTACCTCCAGCACCGACCAGGCGACCTCGGCGGAAGGGGTCTGTGGTTGCGTCACGGTCCCCAGCGTAGGACGGGGCACTGACAGCCGGTCCCGGCCGGGGTCGCGCCGGGGTTCCCACCGGGGTCCGGGACGGCCACGGCAACCGGCCGCACGCCCCGCCACCCGGGAGGGTGGCCGTTCTCGACAGGTCTGTCACAAGCGGTAGTCGACCGGTTATGAGGGGGGATGGGGCGCGCATGACGCGAAACGACTTCACCCCGGCCGTCCGCCGGCTCGCCCGTGAACAGGACCGGGTCGCCACCGTCGCCCAGCTCGCCGCGGTGGGCGTGCCGGAGAGCAGGCTGCGGGAGTGGTGCCGCCCCGGCGGCCGGTGGCAGCGGCCGCTGCCCCGGGTGGTCGTCCTCCAGCCCGGTCCGCTCACCGCCGCGCAGCGGTCCAGGGCGGCCCTGGCCTTCGCCGGGTACCCGCAGGTCCCGGCCATGATCACCGGCGTGGCGGGGCTCGCCCTGCACGGCGTCGCCGTGGCCGCGCCGCCCTGCGGGCTCCCGGTGGTGGACGTGCTCGTCCCGAGCGAGCGCCGCATCCGCACCCACACCTGGGTACGGGTCCACCACGGCCGCGGGCTCCCCGTGCCCGACACCCTGGCCGGTGTGCCCGTGGCGCCGGTGGCCCGGGCGGCGGCCGACGGCGTACGGGAGTCCATCGACCCCGAGTGGGCCCTGGAAGTGGTCCGCGAACTGGTCATAGCGCTCGGCGTGCCCGCCCCCGTGCTCGCCGCGGAACTGGGTGGCACGGTACTCGCCCGGCGCCCCGCCGTGGCCGCCCTGCTCGACGCCATGGATCCCGGCCCGCGTGCCGCCTCCGCCGAGCCCATGGCCCGCGCCCTGGTGGCCCGGTCGGGACTCCGGCAGCCGCTGTGGCGTCCCACGCTCCAGCTCGACGGCGCCTTCCTGGGCTCGCCCGACGCGTACTGGGTGCGCTACGGCCTCGTCCTGGACCTCGGCCCGGGGACCGGGCGCGGCCGGCTGGAGTCGCTGGGTCTGCGTGTGCTGCGGGTCGCGCCCGCCGCGCTCACCCGCAGCCCCGCCGAGGTCGTCGCCGCCCTGCGCACCGCGCTCGCGGCCGGACCGTACGGCCCGCTGGACCGCATCACGGCACTGCCCGGGGCGATGTGACGTACGGGTGTCCGCGCGATGAAGTCGCCATGAGGCGGCCGCGCGGGGCGGGCGGGCGAGCCTAGCGTGTGTCAGCACGGGGGACGGAAGGAAGCGGGGGACCGGGGCGGCAAGGGGAGGGTGCCGTGAGCGGCACGTACGGAACGGTCAATGGCTTCACCTACGGATGGGCGACCCCTCTCGCGGGTTTCCTGATGGCCTGCTTAGGCGCCGCCCTCGGGCTGCGCTGCACGACCCGGGCCCTGGCCATGCACCCCTCGCGACGGGCCGGCTGGCTCGCGCTGGGTTCCGCGGCCATCGGCTCCGGCATCTGGACCATGCACTTCATCGCCATGATGGGCTTCACCGTCGGCGAGGTGCGGATCACCTACGACACGCTCGTCACCTTCGAGAGCCTGCTGGTCGCCGTCGTGGTCGTCGCTCTCGGGGTGTTCCTCGTCGGCTTCGTGGGCCGCACGCTCCCCGCCGTACTGGCCGGAGGCTGCGTCACGGGACTCGGCATCGCCGCCATGCACTACATGGGCATGCGGGGCATGCGGCTGCGCGGCGACCTGGAGTACACGCAGTCCACGGTGGTGCTGTCGGTCGGCGTCGCCGTCCTGGCCGCCACCGTCGCCCTGTGGTCGGCGGTCTCCGTCCGGCGCCTGTACGCCGGCGTGCTCGCCAGCCTCGTCCTGGGCTTCGCCGTCACCGCCATGCACTACATCGGCATGGCCGCGTTGACGGTGCATCTGCACAGCGGCGCGCGGGAGGGATCGAGCGGGGCGGGACCGGCCGCGTTCCTCGCCCCGGTGCTGATCGGGCCGGTCGTCTTCCTCTTCCTCGCGGGGGTCGTGGTGGCGCTGGACCCGCCTGTCGGCGACTTCGACCCCGAGTCAGAGCCCGAGCCCGCGCCCGCCCGCGGCCGCCGTTCCTCGCGGGCGGCCCGCTCCTCGCACGCCGCCCGGCCCTCACGCGTCCGCGAGCGCCCGCGCGAACGCCAGTGACGGCTGGTCGACCCCGCTGCACCGGGCCGGGGCCGTCCCCTTGGTGTCGTCCTCGCAGGGCCGGTCCCGGTCTGCCGACCACATGGACAGGCCGCCCAGCCCCTTTTCACGGGCGAAGGCGGCCAGTGCGGCCGCGTCCCGCAGGGTGAACACCTCGCCCTGGATGTCGTTCACCCCGATCATCGGGGTCACCGAGAGGGTCCGCCACGCCGCGGCGTCCGGCAGGCCCAGCAGAGCCTTGAGCTGCCGCTGCGCCGCGGTGGCCGCCTGGATCGCGTACCGGCCCATGTCGCCGGTGTACGTCTCCCCGTAGTCCATCGCCATGATGTTGACCGCGTCGACGCGTACCCCTTGGCGCCGGGCGTCCGCGAGCAGCGCGCAGGCCTCGGGGGTCAGCCCGGACGGCATCACGGGCAGCGTGAAGGAGACCGACAGCGTCCGGCCTTCCCGCTCGGCCTCCCGCTGGAGGCGGGCGACGGCGCGCGCCCGGCGGGTGCCGGCGGCGGTGTCCACGAGGTCGTCGCCCTCGACGTCGAAGTCGACCCCGGTCAGCCGGTAACGCCCGATCACATCGGCGTAGGCGGAGGCGAGTTCGTCCACGTCGTCGCAGGCGCCGGCGAGTTCCGTGCCGTCGGCGCCGCCGAACGAGACCCGCACGTCGCGGCCGGCGGCCCGCAGCGCGGCGATCCGGCCCGCCAGGTCGCCGTGGGCGATGCCGTCGCGCCCGTCCCAGGTCGGGGCGCAGTCACCGCGAGCGGTCACGAACCCGAGGGTGAAACCGTCGGCCCCGGTCCTGCGGGCGGCGTCCGCCATGTCGTACGCGGTGGAACGCGAGGCGTCCACGTAGGGGGTGAAGGCCACCTCGGCCACCGGTTCCCTCCCCTCGGGCGCGTGGCGCGCCGGGGAGCCGGCGGGCTCGGTGCCGGTGAGGAGGGAGGCGGTCGTGGCGGCGACGGCGACTGCCACGAGTCCGGTGATCAGCTGTGCCGTGCGGCTCTTCATGACGGAGAGACTATCTGCCCCGGGAATTTCGGATCACGCTTTCCTTGAATTGAGTGAATGAAGGCCTCGGGTTATTTGTGGGATTAATGCGGAAGTGAATCCGCGGAATTCATGGAGAGAAATTACTGCTAGCATTCTGCCCATGCATTCCCTCTCCCGACGGGCGTGTCCCCGTGGGCGGTCCACGGAGGAAGGGCCCGTATTCGTCGATGCGTCGGGCCGCCGGGCGCGCATTATCCGGCGCGCCGGACTGGCCGTCGGGATCGCCTGCGCGGGATATGCCGTGCTGCTGGGGGTGGCTTTCGCGGGAGGCACCCCTTTCGCGCCCCAGACCCTGATTCCGGGCGCCGACGTCCCCGAGGGCGCGTCGGCGCAGGCCGAGGCGGGTGGAAGAACCGGGGGTACCGCGGAACGCGTCGCGAGCGCCCCTGCCGCCGTTCACGCCCCCGCCCCGGCGGCCCGGGGCCCCGCCGCCGCGCCCACCGTCGTCGCGGCCGCGGAGGTCACCCCCTCCGCCACCGGGCGCCGCGCCACGGCCTCGGCGACCCCCTCCGCCGGCCCCGGCGGCACCGGCGCCACCGCGACGGCGAGCGCCTCCCCGCGGCCCACGTCCGCGCGCACCCCCACGGCCACCGCCTCGCCGTCCGCCTCCGTCCCCGTGACACCCGGGCCGGACACCCCCGCCTTCCCCCCGGGCGACGCCGGCGGAGACCCGGTGCCCGGCGACGGCTGGGACGACTGAGCGGCCATGGCGCGGACGGCCCGGCACGCGGCACCCGGTGCGATCACCAAGGTGGCGTCGGCCGGCCGGCAGGCCGTGCCCAGACCTCGCGTGGTCATGGCCGTGCTGGGGCTGTTCGCGCTCGTGTGCGTGATGCTGCTGGACGGTTACCTGCACTCGGAGATCGGCAACGACGGCCGCGTCCACGAGTCCGGGAGCGCGAGCCAGGTGCCCGCCTCCGTCCTCGAGGGCGGCCCCGTGCTGACCTTCGGCGCCGACGGCGAGCCCGTCAGCCACACCCTGCCGCCCCGGACGATCGCGCTCACCTTCGACGACGGCCCGGACCCCCGGTGGACCGCGAAGGTGCTCGCGGTGCTGCGCGAGCACGACGCGCCGGGCACCTTCTTCGTCGTCGGCCAGATGGCCGCCCGGTACCCCGCGCTCATCCGCGACATCGTCGACTCCGGCGGCGAGATCGGCGTCCACACCTTCTCCCACGTCGACCTGGCGTACCAGGACAGGGCCAGGATCGACCGGGAACTCGCCCAGACCCAGCTGGCGCTCGCGGGCGCCGCGGGCATCACGACCTCGCTCTTCCGCGCCCCGTACTCCTCCGAGGCCGACGCGGTCGACGACACCACGTGGCCCGTCTACCGCTACCTCGGCACCAAGGGCTACATCAGCGCCTTCGTCGACACCGACAGCGAGGACTGGCGGCGCCCCGGTGTCGCCGCCATCGTCCGCGACGCCACCCCCAGGGGCGGCAAGGGCGCCTCCGTGCTCTTCCACGACGCCGGTGGCGACCGCTCCCAGACCGTGGAGGCGCTCGGCACGTACATCGACACCATGAAGGCGAAGGGCTACACCTTCACGACGCTGACCGCGAGCCTGGGCGCCACGACCGCCAACCACCGGGCGAGCGGCGCCGAGTTGTGGCAGGGGCGCGCCCTGATCGGGGTCGTGGCGCTGGCCGAGTTCACCATGCCCGTCCTGTTCTGGCTGCTCGTCGTGGTCGGCGTCGCCGTCCTGGCCCGCTTCGCCCTGATGCTCGTCCTCGCCCGCCGGCACGCCAGGATCCGCGGCCGCCGCCGCTTCAGCTGGGGGCCCGCGGTCACCGAACCGGTCAGCGTCATCGTGCCCGCCTACAACGAGAAGGAGTGCATCGCCAACACCGTCGGCTCGCTCGCGGCCAGCAGCCACCCGGTGGAGATCGTCGTCGTGGACGACGGCTCGACCGACGGCACCGCCGCCATCGTCGAGGCGATGGGCCTGCCCCAGGTGCGCGTCGTGCGCCAGGAGAACGCGGGCAAGCCCGCCGCGCTCAACCGCGGCCTGGAGCACGCCCGTCACGACCTCGTCGTGATGATGGACGGCGACACCGTCTTCGAGCCCGGCACCGTGCACCGCCTCGTGCAGCCCTTCGCCGATCCACGGGTCGGCGCCGTCGCGGGCAACGCCAAGGTCGGCAACCGCGGCACGGTGATCGGGGCCTGGCAGCACATCGAGTACGTGATGGGCTTCAACCTCGACCGGCGCATGTACGACCTGCTCGGCTGCATGCCCACCGTCCCGGGCGCCGTCGGCGGCTTCCGCCGCGCCGCGCTGCTCGAGGCCGGGGGCATGAGCGGGGACACCCTCGCCGAGGACACCGACGTCACCATCGCGCTGCACCGCGCGGGCTGGCGCGTGGTGTACGCCGAGCACGCCCGCGCCTGGACCGAGGCACCGGGCAGCATCGGCCAGTTGTGGCGGCAGCGCTACCGCTGGAGCTACGGCACCATGCAGGCGCTGTGGAAGCACCGGCGCTCCCTGGTGGACCGCGGGCCCTCGGGACGCTTCGGCCGGGTCGGCATGCCGCTGGTCGTGCTCTTCCAGATCGTCACGCCCCTCTTCGCGCCGCTGATCGACCTCCTGACCGTCTACGGCGCCGTCTTCGTCGCCCCGGTCAGGTCGCTCCTCGCCTGGGCCGCGCTGATGTCCGTGCAGCTGCTGTGCGCGGCCTACGCCTTCCGCCTGGACCGCGAGCACTACCGCCACCTGCTGATGCTGCCGCTGCAGCAGATCGTCTACCGGCAGCTGATGTACCTCGTCCTGATCCACTCCTGCGTCACGGCCATGACCGGAGGCCGGCTGCGCTGGCAGAAGCTCGAGCGCACCGGCGAGGTCAACTCCCCACAGGCGTCCGCGGGAGCCGCCCGGTGACCGCGTCCGGCACCTCCCTGCCCCTGCCGCGGCCCGGGACCTCCGGCCGGCACGCCGCCCGCCGCGGCGCGCGGGCGGTCGCCACCGCCGCCACCACTGCCCCGGGCGCCCGCGACCGATACCTGGACCTGCTGCGCGCCCTGGCGCTCGTCCGCGTCGTGACGTACCACACGTTCGGCTGGGCGTGGCTGAGCCTGGTCTTCCCCTCCCTCGGCGTGATGTTCGCCCTCGCGGGCTCGTTCATGGCGCGGTCGCTGGAGAAGCGGCCCGCGCTGCCGGTGGTGCGGGGGCGGCTGCGCAGGCTCCTGCCGCCGCTGTGGTGCCTCGGCGCCGTCCTGGTCCCGGCGATGCTGCTCCACGGCTGGTCGCCAGGAGAGCACCACGCGGGGCGCTGGTGGGCGCGGCTGCTGTGGTGGGTGGTGCCGCTGGCGGACCCGCCGGGCAGCGTCTGGGCCGAACAGGCCACGGGGGTCCTGTGGTATGTGCGCGCCTACCTGTGGTTCGTCCTGCTCTCGCCGCTGCTGCTGCGCGTGTTCCGGCGGTCACCCACCGCCGTGATCGTCGCCTCCCTCGCCCCGGTCGTGCTCCTGCAGACGCTCCGGATCCCGCCGTTGGGCGGGGCCGGGAGCGCCGTCACCGATCTGGCGACATTCCTCCCCTGCTGGCTGCTCGGCTTCGCCCACCGCGACGGACTGCTGGACCGCGCGCGGGCGGGCCTGGTGCCGGTCCTGGCCGCCGTCGCCATGGCGGCCGGCGGCTGGTGGGCCTGGTCCCACCGTGCGGACGGCTCGTACGACCTCAACGAGATCCCGTTCGCCCAGGCCCTGTGGTCGGCCGGTTTCGTCCTGCTCCTGCTGCGCTTCCGGCCGGGCGCCGGCCCGGCCGGGCGGCTCCGGCCGCTGGACCGGGCGGCGCGGATCGTCAGCGCGCGGGCCGTGACCGTCTACCTGTGGCACGAGGTCGCCCTCATGCTCAGCGTCCCCCTGATCGACCTGATGTGGCGGGTCAGGCTCCTCGAGCTGTCGCTGCCGCTGGACAGCACCTGGTTCCAGTTCGCGGTGGCCTGGGTGCTGATCGCGGTGGCGGTTCTGCTCCTGGGCCGGGTGGAGGACCTCGCCGCGGGGCGCCGGCCCCGGCTCCTGCCCTGACCCGGGCCGGTCGGGACCGGTTGTCGGTGGGGGGTCGTACCGTTGACCCATGCGGCCCGTATCAGACATCGAACGCAGTGTGGCGCCCTTCGAGGTCGTCAGCCCCTTCCAGCCCAGCGGCGACCAGCCGACCGCCATCGACGACCTCGAGCGGCGCATCCGCGCGGGCGAGAACGACGTCGTCCTGCTCGGCGCGACGGGCACGGGGAAGTCGGCGACCACGGCGTGGATGATCGAGCGGTTGCAGCGCCCGACCCTGGTCATGGCGCCCAACAAGACCCTGGCCGCCCAGCTGGCGAACGAGTTCCGCGAGCTGCTGCCGAACAACGCGGTCGAGTACTTCGTGTCGTACTACGACTACTACCAGCCCGAGGCCTACGTCCCGCAGACGGACACCTACATCGAGAAGGACTCCTCGATCAACGAGGAGGTAGAGCGGCTGCGCCACTCCACCACCAACTCGCTGCTGACCCGCCGCGACGTGGTCGTGGTCGCCTCGGTGTCCTGCATCTACGGCCTGGGCACCCCCCAGGAGTACATCGACCGCATGGTGCGGCTCAAGGTCGGCCAGGAGATCGACCGGGACGCGCTGCTGCGCAAGTTCGTCGACATCCAGTACGCGCGCAACGACGTGGCGTTCACCCGCGGCACCTTCCGGGTGCGCGGCGACACCATCGAGATCTTCCCGGTCTACGAGGAGCTCGCCGTCCGCATCGAGATGTTCGGCGACGAGATCGAGGCCCTGTACACGCTGCACCCGCTCACCGGCGAGATCATCACCGACGACCAGCAGCTGTACGTCTTCCCCGCCACCCACTACGTCGCCGGCCCCGAGCGCATGGAGCGCGCCATCGCCGGCATCGAGAAGGAGCTCGGCGAGCAGCTCGCGGTCATGGAGAAGCAGGGCAAGCTGCTGGAGGCCCAGCGGCTGCGGATGCGCACCACGTACGACATCGAGATGATGCGGCAGATCGGCACCTGCTCCGGCATCGAGAACTACTCGCGGCACATCGACGGCCGCGAGGCGGGCTCCGCCCCCGACACCCTCATCGACTACTTCCCCGAGGACTTCCTCCTCGTCATCGACGAGTCGCACGTCACCGTGCCGCAGATCGGCGCCATGTACGAGGGCGACGCCTCCCGCAAGCGCACCCTGGTCGACCACGGCTTCCGCCTGCCCTCCGCCCTCGACAACCGCCCGCTGAAGTGGGAGGAGTTCCTGGGACGCGTCGGGCAGACCGTCTACCTGTCGGCCACCCCGGGCAAGTACGAGCTCTCCCGCGGCGACGGCGTCGTCGAGCAGATCATCCGTCCGACCGGCCTGGTCGACCCCGAGGTCATCGTCAAGCCCACCAAGGGGCAGATCGACGACCTGGTGCACGAGATCCGGCTGCGCGCCGAGCGCGACGAGCGCGTCCTGGTCACCACCCTCACCAAGAAGATGTCCGAGGACCTCACCGACTACATGCTGGAACTCGGCATCCAGGTGCGGTACCTGCACAGCGACATCGACACCCTGCGCCGGGTGGAGCTGCTGCGCGACCTGCGGGCGGGCGAGTTCGACGTCCTGGTCGGCATCAACCTGCTCCGCGAGGGCCTGGACCTGCCCGAGGTGTCGCTGGTCGCCATCCTCGACGCCGACAAGGAGGGCTTCCTACGCTCGGGCACCTCCCTGATCCAGACCATCGGCCGCGCGGCGCGCAACGTCTCCGGCCAGGTCCACATGTACGCCGACAAGATCACCCCGGCGATGGAGAAGGCCATCGAGGAGACCAACCGGCGCCGGGCCAAGCAGATCGCGTACAACGAGGAGAGGGGCATCGACCCGCAGCCGCTGCGGAAGAAGATCGCCGGCATCCTGGACTCCTTCGCCCGCGAGGACGCCGACACCGAGGAGCTGCTGGGCTCCGGCCGCCAGCGTTCGCGCGGCAAGGCGCCGGTGCCGGGCCTGTCCGCCAAGGCGGGGGAGAAGCGGGCCGCCAAGAGCCTGCCCGCGGCCGAACTGGCGGAGCTCATCGGCGAGCTGACCGACCAGATGCACGCCGCCGCCGCGGATCTCCAGTTCGAGGTCGCGGCCCGGCTGCGCGACGAGGTGGGCGAGTTGAAGAAGGAGCTGCGGCAGATGCGGGAGGCCGGCGTGGCCTGACCGTACCGGCTGTCGAATCTCTTGCCGAACCACGGTGCCCTACCCGTGCGTCTCCCCATAGGGTGCGGAGCAACCGCACGACGGCAAAACGGTTGAGAGGGGACAGCGCGTGACGGTCAACATGACCAAGGGTCAGAAGATCAGCCTGCAGAAGTCGGACGGGGGGACGCTTTCGTCGGTCCGCATGGGGCTCGGCTGGCAGGCCGCCCCGCGTCGCGGTCTCTTCGGTTCCCGCACCCGGGAGATCGACCTCGACGCCTCCGCGGTCCTGTTCGCCGACAAGCAGCCCGTGGACGTGGTGTTCTTCCGTCACCTCGTCAGCGACGACGGCTCGGTCCGGCACACCGGCGACAACCTCGTCGGCGGTGCCGGACAGGGCGGCGACGACGAGTCGATCCTGGTCGACCTGCAGCGGGTGCCGGTGCACATCGACCAGATCGTCTTCACCGTCAACTCCTTCACCGGGCAGACCTTCCAGGAGGTGCAGAACGCCTTCTGCCGCCTGGTCGACGAGACCAACGGGCAGGAACTCGCCCGCTACACCCTGACCGGGGGCGGTGGCTACACCGCGCAGATCATGGCGAAGGTGCAGCGCAGCGGTGACGGCTGGTCGATGACCGCGATCGGCTCCCCGGCCAACGGCCGCACGTTCCAGGACCTCATGCCGGCGATCCTGCCGGCGCTCTGACCGCACAGGGGGGCGCGGGCATGACCATCGAGCTGGTCCACGGGCAGAACCATCCGCTTCCCGGCACCTCGCTGGTGGTACGGGTGTCGGCCGGCACGCCGGTGGTGGCCGGCGTCTCGCTGGGTGACGGGCAGGGGCGCGTGAGCGGCCCCGGGTCCGTCGCCCACCCCGGGGCGCCGCGGCTGCCGGGCATCCAGGTGCCCGCGGGCCTCGCCGCCGAGCAGCGCGTCACCGCCGACCTGGCGGCCGTGCCGGCGGACGTGGATCGCGTCCACGTCCTGCTGGCGCTGCCACCGGTCGCGGGGGCACCGACCCGCTTCGGGGCCTGCCCCGCGCCCCATCTGACCGTCGCCGGCCCCGACGGGGCGCCGGTCGTGAGCTTCACCGTCACCGGGCTCGGCGCCGAGGCCGCGATCGTCGCCCTGGAGCTCTACCGCCGCCAGGGCGCCTGGAAGGTGCGGGCGCTCGGCCAGGGGTACGGCGGCGGGCTGGCGGAGCTGCTGCGCGACCAGGGGCTGGGCCGCTCCGAGGCGGACGCCGTGGCCGCGCGCGTGGCGGACGCCGTACGCCCCGCGCCCACGGTGCCCACCGCACCCTCCCCCGCGCCGCCCCCGCCCCCCGTTCCCCCGACCCCGCCCCCCGCGGACTCCGTGCCGCACACGGTGCCCCCGGCCTCCGCCCCCGTCGCGGGTGACGCCGCGGGCTGGAGCATGGAGGAACGGCTCTACAACCAGGTCTGGGGGATGTTCGAGGACCTGGCCCGCACCATCGCGGCGTACCGCAGCGCCGTCGACTTCGCCGAGTCCCGGCTCGACCAAGAGCTGGACACGCTCCTCGCCGACCCGCGCACCCGGGTCGGCCCCGCCGCCGAGGCCGCCCGCGACCAGGCCAGGGCCCGCCAGGCCGAGCTGGTGGACCGGGCGCGTGCCGTGCTCGACCGCGACCTGGCCCAGCTCATCGCAGAGGCCGAGGTGGTCGAGCCCGCCCTGCCGCCGCCCTACGCGGGCTGGGAGAGCCCGGCCTGGCACGGCTACCGCGCCCCCGCCGAGCCGCCGATGGCGGTCCGGCTCGGCGACCTCCACCTGCCCGAGCGCCCGGAGCTGCGCGTCCCCCTGCTGATACGGCTGCCGCTGGAGCGCGGGCTGTGGGTGGACAGCGCCCAGGACCGCCGCCGTGCCGTGGACGTGGCCGTGGCGCTCGCCGCCCGCCTGCTGGCCTCCCACCCGGCGGGGGATTGCGCCGTCCACGTCATCGACCCGGCGGGCTCCGCCGGGACGGCGCTGGCCCCGTTCACGGACTCCGGCGCGCTGCGCGAGCCGCCCGCCACCGGCGCCGCCGGGGTGGCGGCCCTGCTCGCCCGGCTCACCGAGCGGGTCGACCTGGTGCAGATGGCCCTGCGCGCCGACGTCCCCTTCGAGGTCCCCCCGGGCGTCGACCCGGCCCGCCAGGTGCTGGTCGTCAACGACTTCCCGTACGGCTTCGACGACCGGACGGTCAACCAGCTGCGCTACCTCGCCGACGAGGGCCCGCAGGTCGGCGTCCACCTGGTCCTGGTCGCCGACCGCGAGGACGCCCGCGAGTACGGTCCGCTCCTCGACCCGCTGTGGCGCTCGATGCTGCGGCTGACCCCGCAGCCCGACGACCACCTCGCCGACCCCTGGGTGGGCCACGCCTGGACGTACGAACCGCTGCTGGCCCCGGCCGGCAGCGCGGTCCTGGCGCAGGTGCTGCGCCAGGTGGCCGCCGCGCGCCGGACCTACGACCCGGGCCGCCACTGACCGGCTGCCGACCAGCCCCACGAGGCCCCGGCACACCCTCCTGATTGACCATCACTTTACTCTCTTTACCTTTCCTTGGGATTTCATGTACTCTTCTTTACGCGGAGGGGAGTACTCCCTGCTTGCGGTGCATCCCGTCATCACGGGCCGGAACGGCCCCGGGACACCGGCCCCGGCCTGACGGCCCGGGTGGAAGAGACCTCCGGCAGCGACAACGCTGACAATTGCCAGCCCATCTGCCGGAGGCATCGCGTGGATGTATCCCTGACTCTGTGGGTGCTGACCATCGCCGGTCTGTGCGCCCTGATCGCCGCCGACTTCTTCATCGGGCGCAAGCCCCATGAGGTGTCCGTCAAGGAAGCCGGGACCTGGACCGTCGTCTGGATCGTCCTGGCCGCCCTGTTCGGGCTCGGCCTGCTGTTCTTCGCCGGCGGGCAGCCCGCGGGCGAGTTCTTCGCCGGCTACATCACCGAGAAGTCGCTCAGCGTCGACAACCTCTTCGTCTTCGTCCTGATCATGGCGAAGTTCGCGGTGCCGTCCCAGTACCAGCAGCGCGTGCTGCTCTTCGGCGTGCTCATCGCGCTCGTCCTGCGAGCGGCCTTCATCGCCGCCGGCGCCGCCATCATCGCCAGCTTCTCCTGGGTCTTCTTCATCTTCGGCGCCTTCCTCATCTGGACCGCGTGGAAGCTGGTCCAGGAGGCCCGGGCCGAGGAGCACGACGAGGAGTTCGAGGAGAACCGGCTGCTCAAGGCCGCCGAGCGCCGCTTCGGCGTCGCGGACCGCTACCACGGCACCAAGCTCTTCATCCAGCAGAACGGCAAGCGGATCATGACCCCGATGCTGGTGGTCATGCTGGCGATCGGCACCACCGACGTCCTGTTCGCGCTGGATTCCATCCCGGCGATCTTCGGCCTGACCCAGGACCCGTACATCGTCTTCACCGCCAACGCCTTCGCCCTGATGGGCCTGCGGCAGCTGTACTTCCTCATCGGCGGTCTGCTGAAGAAGCTGGTCCACCTCTCCTACGGGCTGTCGATCATCCTCGGCTTCATCGGCGTGAAGCTCGTGCTCCACGCCCTGCACGAGGCGGGGGTCCACGTCCCCGAGATCAGCATCCCGTTCTCCCTCGGCTTCATCGTCGTGGTCCTCGCCGTCACCACGGTCACCAGCCTCATGGCGTCGAAGAAGCAGGCGGCCGCGGACAAGCGCGACGAGGAGCACATCGACGCCTGACCCACGGCTCCTCAGCCCGGACGGGGTGCGCGGCGGACCGCCGCGCACCCCGCCGTCGCGTCCGCGGCGGCCTCGCCCCGGGTCTCCGGCAGCGCCGCGAAGCAGCCGAGGCTGAGCAGCGCGACCCCCGCGACGTACGCCGCCACCGGCCAGGGCGTGCCGGAGCCCGCCGCCAGCCGGGTCGCCACGACCGGGGTCAGCGCGCCGCCCAGGACACCGCCGAGGTTGTAGCCCAGGGCGGCGCCGGTGCAGCGCACCCGGGGCGCGTACAGCTCCGGGAGGTACGCGCCCACGACGGCGAAGACCGTGATGAAGGCGAGCAGCTCCGCGGCGGACCCCACGGTGATCGCCACCGGCGAGCCGCTCGCGAGCAGTCCGGCGTAGGGGAAGATCACCACGCCCATCGCCGCCGTACCGGCCAGTGCCATCCGCCGGCGTCCGAAGCGGTCGCCGAGCAGTCCCGCCAGCGGGGTCAGGACCCCCTTGACCAGGACGGCCACCAGGACGCAGCCCAGCACGACCGTGCGGTCCATGCCGAGGTGCTCCGTGGCGTACGCCAGCGACCAGGTGGTCACCGTGTAGAAGACGGCGTAGCCGCACGCCATGGCGCCCGCCGTGAGCAGCACCAGGCGGCCGTGCTCGCGCAGCAGCTCCGAGACGGGCACCCGGGCCAGGTCCCCGCGCCCCGCGGCCGCCGCGAACGCGGGGCTCTCCGGGAGCGCCGCCCGCAGCGCCAGCCCGGCCAGCGCCAGCACGCCCGCCACCCAGAACGGCACCCGCCAGCCCCAGGAGCGGAAGGCCGCGTCGCTCAGCCCCGCGGACAGGGCGAGCACGATCCCGTTCGCCAGCAGGAAGCCCACCGCGGGACCGGTCTGCGGCAGGCTCGCCCACAGTCCGCGGCGCCGCCCCGGCGCGTGCTCCGCGACGAGCAGCACCGCCCCGCCCCACTCGCCGCCCAGCCCCAGCCCCTGCAGGAAACGCAGGGTCACCAGCAGCACGGGCGCGGCCGGGCCGATCGAGGCGTGAGCGGGGACGCAGCCGACGGCGGTGGTCGCCAGCCCGGTCAGCAGCAGGGAGCCGATCAGCACGGGGCGCCGTCCGACGCGGTCGCCGATGTGGCCGAAGAGGACCGAGCCGAGCGGGCGGGCGACGAAGCCCGCCGCGAAGGTGCCGAAGGCGGCGAGGGTGCCGGCGAGGGCCGAGGCGTCGGGGAAGAACAGCGGTCCGAGGACGAGGGCGGCCGCGGTGCCGTAGGCGAAGAAGTCGTAGAACTCGATCGCGGTCCCGGCCGCCGACGCGGCGGCGATCCGGGCCATGGAGGGGGAGGGGGAGGTGCGCACGTGGGTCCAACGACCCACGTGCGCGGGGGTGGCGGCGCCGCAGGGGGCGCCACCACGGGGCCCGCTACCAGCCCCGTTCGCGCCATTCGTCGAGGTGGGGGCGCTCGTCGCCGAGCGTGGTGTCCTTGCCGTGGCCGGGGTAGACCCAGGTCTCGTCCGGGAGCCGGTCGAAGAGCTTGGCCTTGACCCCCTCGAACAGGCTCGTGAAGTGGTCCGGGTTGTTGTGCGTGTTGCCCACGCCGCCGGGGAAGAGGCAGTCCCCGGTGAAGATGTGCGGGTGCCCGTGGGGGTCGTCGTAGATCAGGACGATGCTGCCGGGCGTGTGGCCCACCAGGTGCCGGGCGGTGAGCTCGACCCGGCCGACCCGGATCCGGTCGCCGTCCTCGACCGGCACGTCGGTGGGGACGGGGATCCCCTCGGCGTCGTGGCGGCCCGCGTAGGTACGGGCGCCGGTCGCGTCGACCACGGCCTGCAGCGCCTGCCAGTGGTCGGCGTGCCGGTGCGTGGTGACGACGGACGCGAGACCGTCGTTGCCGACGACCTCCACGAGCGTGTGCGCGTCGTTCGCCGCGTCGACGAGCAGCTGCTCGTCGGTGGCGCGGCAGCGCAGCACGTACGCGTTGTTGTCCATGGGGCCGACCGCGACCTTGGTGATGATGAGGTCTTTGAGTTCGTGCACGTCGGGCGCGCCCCCGACCGTGACCTCGCCGCTGTACGTCATGGCGTCAGCCTAGTGGCGGCAGCACCGGCAGGGGTACGTCGGGCCGGGCGGTCAGGCCCTCGCCGTCGGAGCGGCCGCTGACCCAGGCGAGCAGGGCGTGCCGCGGCCCGCCGACGGTGAGTTCGGGCTCGTCGGCGGCGCCGATCACCCACTTCTCGCCGCTGTCGGTGTCGTGGATGCGGACGGCGGCGACGCCCTCGTGGCCGGACAGGTCGTCGATGATGGCGCCGAGCTCCCGGGCTGCGAAGTCCCCGGGGAGGTGCGCGCAGGTGTACTCCAGGCCGAGGTCGACGTGGTGGAAGTAGATCTCCATGAGCCGGATGTACGGGATCTCGGCCGCGGCGACCACCCGGCCGGAGCGCATGACGACCTGCGCGGCCCAGTTCTGGGGCGGGAGCTCCTCGATGGCCAGGGCCAGCCGGTCCGCGGAGACGCGCAGGTCGTCGACGTGCTCCGCGAGCGTGCGGCCGGCCCCCTCCTCGATGTCCTTGTTGCGGCCGTCGGTGCTCTCGTACTGCGGGGTCTCCTCGCCGGTGCGCGCCCAGATCATCAGGTTCACCAGGGAGTCGGCGTTGCGCGCCAGGTGGGCCAGCACGTGGCCGCGGGTCCAGCCCGGCAGCCGCGAGGGCTCGGCGACGCACGCCGGGGGCATGGCGGCCACGGTCTCGATCAGTCGTTCGGTGGCCTCTCGGAGCTCGGCCGCATCGTGGTCGGGGTCGGGTCGTTGGACAGACACGGAGCCTCCTGGTCGGACCGGTCGACGTCTCCACGGAGACGCTAGCGCGGGACACTCATTCGGGTGAAGCTGCCGCACCGATGCCGGAAATCGAATGTGCGTGCTATAGGCTCGCTGTCACCACAACCGGAAGAAAACTCGTTGGCGCCCCGTTTAGGCTGTCTGGGGGTGCTGTCCCCTTGTCTGTCTTTTGAAAGGTGCGCACTGGCGTGGCCGATCGTCTCACCGTCCGTGGCGCTCGCGAGCACAATCTGAAGAACGTCTCGCTCGACCTGCCACGGGACTCGCTCATCGTGTTCACCGGCCTCTCCGGGTCGGGCAAGTCCTCCCTGGCGTTCGACACGATCTTCGCCGAGGGCCAGCGTCGTTACGTGGAGTCGCTCTCCTCCTACGCACGGCAGTTCCTGGGCCAGATGGACAAGCCGGACGTCGACTTCATCGAGGGCCTGTCGCCCGCGGTCTCGATCGACCAGAAGTCCACCTCGCGCAACCCGCGCTCGACGGTCGGCACGATCACCGAGGTCTACGACTACCTCCGTCTGCTCTTCGCCCGCATCGGCAAGCCGCACTGCCCCGAGTGCGGCCGGCCCATCTCCCGGCAGTCGCCCCAGGCGATCGTGGACCGGGTGCTGGAGCTGGAGGAGGGTTCCCGGTTCCAGGTGCTCTCGCCGCTGGTGCGCGAGCGCAAGGGCGAGTTCGCCGACCTCTTCGCCGACCTGCAGACCAAGGGCTACAGCCGGGCCCGGGTGGACGGCGCGACCGTCCAGCTGACCGACCCGCCGAAGCTGAAGAAGCAGGAGAAGCACACCATCGAGGTGGTCGTCGACCGCCTCACCGTCAAGGAGAGCGCCAAGCGCCGGCTGACCGACTCGGTCGAGACCGCCCTGGGCCTCTCCGGCGGCATGGTGATCCTGGACTTCGTCGACCTCCCCGAGGACGACCCGCAGCGCGAGCGGATGTTCTCCGAGCACCTCTACTGCCCGTACGACGACCTGTCCTTCGAGGAGCTGGAGCCGCGCTCCTTCTCCTTCAACTCGCCCTTCGGCGCCTGCCCCGAGTGCACCGGCATCGGCACCCGCATGGAGGTCGACCCGGAGCTCATCGTCCCCGACGAGGACAAGTCCCTCGACGAGGGCGCCATCGCCCCCTGGTCGCTCGGCCACACCCGGGACTACTTCCAGCGCCTGATCGGCGCGCTCGCCGACGAGCTGGGCTTCCGCACCGACATCCCCTGGGCGGGGTTGCCGCAACGCGCGAAGAAGGCCCTGCTCAACGGCCACAAGACGCAGATCGCGGTGCGCTACCGCAACCGTTACGGGCGCGAGCGTTCCTACACCACCTCCTTCGAGGGCGCGATCCCCTTCGTCCGGCGCCGGCACGCGGAGTCCGAGAGCGACTCCAGCCGCGAGCGCTTCGAGGGGTACATGCGCGAGGTGCCCTGCCCCACCTGTGAGGGGACCCGCCTCAAGCCGATCGTGCTGGCGGTCACCGTTCAGGGGAGGTCCATCGCCGAGGTCGCCGCGATGTCCATCAGCGACTGCGCGGAGTTCCTGCGCGGCATGAAGCTGAGCGCGCGCGAGAAGACCATCGCCGAGCGGGTGCTCAAGGAGGTCAACGAGCGGCTGCGCTTCCTGGTCGACGTCGGCCTGGACTACCTCTCGCTCAACCGCGCGGCCGGCACCCTCTCCGGCGGCGAGGCCCAGCGCATCCGGCTGGCCACGCAGATCGGCTCGGGCCTGGTGGGCGTGCTCTACGTGCTGGACGAGCCGTCCATCGGACTCCACCAGCGCGACAACCACCGGCTCATCGAGACCCTGGTGCGCCTGCGCGACCTCGGCAACACCCTGATCGTGGTGGAGCACGACGAGGACACCATCAAGACCTCCGACTGGGTGGTGGACATCGGCCCGGGTGCGGGTGAGCACGGCGGCAATGTGGTGCACAGCGGTTCGCTCAAGGAGCTGCTGCGCAACAAGGAGTCGCTGACCGGCCAGTACCTGGCGGGCAAGCGCCGGATCCCGATCCCGGAGATGCGCCGCCCGGTCGACGGGGAGCGCCGGCTGACCGTGCACGGCGCCCGGGAGAACAACCTGCGGGACATCGACGTGTCCTTCCCGCTCGGTGTCTTCACGGCGGTCACCGGGGTCTCCGGCTCCGGGAAGTCCACCCTGGTCAACGACATCCTCTACACCCACCTGGCCCGTGAGCTGAACGGCGCCCGGGGCGTCCCGGGCCGGCACACCCGGGTCGACGGGGACGACCTGGTCGACAAGGTGGTCCATGTCGACCAGTCGCCGATCGGCCGCACCCCGCGGTCCAACCCGGCCACGTACACCGGTGTCTTCGACCACGTCCGCAGGCTCTTCGCGGAGACGATGGAGGCGAAGGTGCGCGGCTACCTGCCGGGCCGCTTCTCCTTCAACGTCAAGGGCGGCCGCTGCGAGAACTGCTCCGGCGACGGCACCATCAAGATCGAGATGAACTTCCTCCCGGACGTCTACGTGCCGTGCGAGGTCTGCCACGGTGCCCGGTACAACCGGGAGACCCTGGAGGTCCACTACAAGGGCAAGTCCATCGCCGAGGTCCTGGACATGCCGATCTCCGAGGCGCTGGACTTCTTCGAGGCCGTCCCGACGATCGCGCGTCACCTTCGCACCCTCACCGAGGTCGGGCTGGGCTACGTCCGGCTGGGCCAGTCCGCGACGACCCTGTCCGGTGGTGAGGCGCAGCGCGTGAAGCTCGCCTCCGAGCTGCAGAAGCGCTCCACCGGTCGCACGGTCTACGTGCTGGACGAGCCGACCACGGGTCTGCACTTCGAGGACATCAGCAAGCTGATCAAGGTGCTCTCCGGGCTGGTCGAGAAGGGCAACACCGTGGTCGTCATCGAGCACAACCTCGATGTGATCAAGACGGCCGACTGGGTGATCGACATGGGCCCCGAGGGCGGCAGCGGCGGCGGTCTGGTGATCGCCGAGGGCACCCCCGAGCAGGTCGCGGGGGTGGGCGCGAGCCACACCGGCAAGTTCCTCAGGGACATCCTGGGCGCCGAGCGGATCTCCGACGCCCCGCCGGCCCCGGCCAAGAAGCGGGCTGCCCCGCGGAAGCGGGCGGCGGCGAAGGCCTGACAGCCGGCTCAGAGTTTCGGCACGTAAGGTGCAGCTTTCAAGCTCTTTTCCTTACGTGCCGAAGCGGAGTCCCTCATGGCCGACATCACCGACCTGCCCCCCTGCCGCCGTACCGTCCTGAAGGGCGCGGCCCTCGTGGGCGTCGCCGGGGTCGGCCTCACCGCCTGCGGCGGCTCCGGCACCGCGGTCTCCGACGGCCCCGTCGAGCTGGGCGCGGCCACCGAGGTCCCGGTCGGCGGCGCCAAGCTCTACCGCGAGGCCAAGATAGTCGTCGCGCAGCCCACGCAGGGCAGCTACCAGGCGTTCAGCGCCGTGTGCACCCACCAGGGCTGCACCTGCGACAAGGTCGAGGGCACCGCCCTGTCCTGCCCCTGCCACGGCAGCGTCTTCGACGCCGCCACCGGCGCCGTCCGCAACGGCCCGGCGACCAAGCCGCTGACCAAGGTCGACGTCCAGGTCAAGGAGGGCAAGCTCGTCGCCGTGACCGGGGCCTGAGACGGCGGGAATGTCACCGTCAATCAGTAGGGTGGGGGCATGGCCGATCCCTCCAGCTACCGCCCCAAGCCGGGACAGATTCCGGACTCCCCCGGGGTGTACAAGTTCCGGGACCAGCACGGCCGGGTGATCTACGTCGGGAAGGCGAAGAGCCTGCGCCAGCGGCTCTCCTCGTACTTCCAGGACATCGCGAACCTGCACCAGCGCACCCGCACGATGGTCACCACCGCCGCCTCCGTGGAATGGACGGTGGTGACCACCGAGGTCGAGGCGCTGCAGCTGGAGTACTCCTGGATCAAGGAGTTCGACCCGCGCTTCAACGTGAAGTACCGGGACGACAAGAGCTATCCCTCGCTCGCCGTCACCCTGAACGAGGAGTTCCCCCGCGTCCAGGTGATGCGCGGCCCCAAGCGCAAGGGCGTGCGCTACTTCGGCCCCTACGCGCACGCCTGGGCGATCCGCGAGACCGTGGACCTGCTGCTGCGGGTCTTCCCCGTGCGCACCTGCTCCTCCGGGGTGTTCAAGCGTTCCGCGCAGATCGGCCGCCCCTGCCTGCTGGGTTACATCGGCAAGTGCTCGGCCCCCTGCGTCGGCCGGGTCAGCGCCGAGGAGCACCGCGAACTGGCCGAGGAGTTCTGCGACTTCATGGCCGGCCGCACCGGCACCTACCTGCGCCGCCTGGAGCAGCAGATGAGGGACGCGGCGGCCGCGATGGAGTACGAGAAGGCGGCCCGGCTCCGGGACGACATCGAGGCACTCAAGCGTGCCCTGGAGAAGAACGCGGTCGTCCTCGCCGACGCCACCGACGCCGACCTGATCGCCGTCGCCGAGGACGAGCTGGAGGCCGCCGTCCAGATCTTCCACGTCCGCGGCGGCCGGGTGCGCGGTCAACGCGGCTGGGTCACCGACCGGGTCGAGGAGGTCGGCACCGCCGGGCTGGTCGAGCACGCCCTGCAGCAGCTGTACGGCGAGGAGCGGGGCGAGGGGGTGCCCAAGGAGGTGCTGGTGCCCGCGCTGCCCGAGCCGTACGAGCCGGTCCAGCAGTGGCTCACCGAGCGCCGCGGCTCCCAGGTCAGCCTGCGGATACCGCAGCGCGGCGACAAGAAGGACCTGATGGCCACCGTGCAGCGCAACGCCCAGCAGGCGCTGGTGCTGCACAAGACCAGGCGCGCCTCCGACCTGACCACGCGCTCCCGCGCGCTGGAGGAGATCGCGCAGGCCCTGGACCTGGACTCGGCGCCGCTGCGCATCGAGTGCTTCGACATCTCCCACCTCCAGGGCGACGACGTCGTCGCCTCGATGGTGGTCTTCGAGGACGGACTGGCCCGCAAGAGCGAGTACCGCCGCTTCCAGATCAAGAGCTTCGCCGGCCAGGACGACGTCCGGTCGATGCACGAGGTGGTCTCCCGGCGCTTCCGCCGCTACCTGCTGGAGAAGCAGAAGACCGGCGAGTGGGTCGACGGGGACGGCGACGGCGACGGTGGCGAGGAGGGCCGCGGCGAGGTCGCCGGCGGTCCCATCGACCCCGACACGGGCAGGCCGCGCAAGTTCGCCTACCCGCCGCAGCTGGTCGTCGTCGACGGCGGGCAGCCCCAGGTCGCCGCCGCCCGGCGGGCCCTGGAGGAGCTCGGCGTGGAGGACGTGGCCGTGTGCGGCCTCGCCAAGCGCCTGGAGGAGGTCTGGCTGCCCGGCGAGGACGACCCGGTGATCCTCCCGCGCACCAGCGAGGGCCTGTACCTGCTGCAGCGGGTCCGCGACGAGGCCCACCGCTTCGCCATCGCCTACCAGCGCAACAAGCGTTCCAAGTCGATGAAGGCCGGTGCCCTGGACTCGGTGCCGGGCCTGGGCGAGAGCCGCCGCCAGGCGCTGCTGAAGCACTTCGGCTCGCTCAAGCGGCTGCGGGCGGCCACGGTCGAGCAGATCTGCGAGGTCCCCGGGGTCGGCCGGCGCACCGCCGAGGCCGTGCTCGCCGCGCTGGCCGGGGCCGCCCCGGCCGGACCGGCGGTGAACACCGCCACAGGAGAGATCATTGAGGAAGAGGGGACGGCCGGTCCCGTGACCGTCCCCACGGAACGGGGGCACAGCTCATGAACGCGAACGACGGAGGCGGAGCACAGGTGACGACCGGAGGAGCGGGAGAGGCGGCCGAGGCCATCCCCGAACTCGTGATCATCTCGGGCATGTCGGGTGCCGGGCGCAGTCACGCGGCCAAGTGTCTTGAGGACCTCGGCTGGTTCGTCGTGGACAACCTGCCGCCGGCCCTCATCCCCACCATGGTCGACCTCGGCGCCCGCTCCCAGGGCAACGTGGCACGGATCGCCGTGGTCGTGGACGTCCGCGGCCGGCGCTTCTTCGACAACCTCCGCGAGTCCCTCGCGGACCTGGACTCCAAGGGCGTCAAGCGCCGGGTGCTCTTCCTCGAGGCCTCCGACGAGACGCTGGTGCGCCGCTTCGAGTCGGTGCGCCGCCCGCACCCGCTGCAGGGCGACGGGCGCATCGTCGACGGCATCGCCAAGGAGCGGGAGCTGCTGAGCGAGCTGCGCGGCGACGCGGACCTGGTGATCGACACCTCCAGCCTCAACGTCCACGAGCTGCGCGCCAAGATGGACGCCCAGTTCGCCGGCGAGGAGGAGCCGGAGCTGCGGGCCACCGTCATGTCCTTCGGCTTCAAGTACGGCCTCCCCGTCGACGCCGACCTGGTCGCGGACTGCCGCTTCCTGCCCAACCCGCACTGGGTGCCGGAGCTGCGGCCGTACACCGGACTCAACGACGAGGTCGCCACCTACGTGTTCAACCAGCCCGGCGCCAAGGAGTTCCTCGACCGCTACGCCGAGTTGCTGCACATCGTCAACGCCGGCTACCGCCGCGAAGGCAAGCGCTACGTGACCATCGCGGTCGGCTGCACCGGTGGCAAGCACCGCAGCGTCGCCATGTCCGAGCGCCTGGCCGCACGACTGTCCGCCGACGGAGTGGAGACGGTGGTCGTCCACCGGGACATGGGGCGCGAGTGATCAGGACGACGCGGCGCTTGCGCCGGTCGGCAGCGCGCAGCGGGGCCACGCCCAAGGTCGTGGCATTGGGAGGCGGGCACGGACTGTCCGCCTCCCTCTCCGCCCTGCGCCGCATCACCCAGGACCTGACCGCGGTGGTCACGGTCGCCGACGACGGCGGCTCCAGCGGCCGCCTGCGCCAGGAGATGGGGGTGCTGCCGCCCGGCGACCTGCGCAAGGCGCTGGCCGCGCTGTGCGGCGACGACGAGTGGGGCCGCACCTGGTCCCAGGTCGTCCAGCACCGCTTCGTCAGCCAGGGCGAGCTGCACGGCCACGCCGTAGGCAACCTGCTGATCGTGGCGCTGTGGGAGCAGCTCGGCGACCCCGTGGCGGCCCTGGAGTGGGTGGGCCGGCTGCTCGGCGCCCACGGCAGGGTGCTGCCCATGTCCGCGGTGCCGCTGGAGCTCACGGCCACGGTGCGCGGTCACGACCCGGCGGAGCCGGACGAGGTCACGACCGTGCACGGCCAGGCCACCGTCGCCCTCACCCCCGGTGAGGTGCAGGAGGTGCAACTGGTGCCGCACGACCCGCCGGCCGTCCCCGAGGCGGTGCAGTCCGTGCTCGACGCGGACTGGGTGGTGCTCGGCCCCGGATCCTGGTTCTCCTCCGTGATGCCCCACCTGCTGGTGCCCGATCTGGTGTCCGCGCTCATGGAGACCAGGGCCCGCAAGGTGCTCGCGCTCAACCTCGCGCCGCAACCGGGTGAGACCGAGGGCTTTTCTCCGCAGCGTCACTTGGAGGTTTTGGCCCGACACGCCCCTAAACTCACCATCGACGTGGTGCTGGCCGACGAGGCCGCCGTGCTCGACCGCGACAGCCTCATACAGGCAGCCGAGCGGTTGTCGGGCACGGTGGAGCTGGCCCGGGTCGCCGCCCCCGACGGGCCGCGGCACGATCCGGAACTGCTGGCGGCCGCGTTCGACCGGATTTTTCGTATGCATGGAAGGATCGGCCCATGGCGATGACGGCAGCGGTGAAGGACGAGATCTCCCGGCTTCCCGTCACCCGGACCTGCTGCCGCAAGGCGGAGGTCTCGGCGATCCTGAGGTTCGCGGGCGGACTGCACCTGGTCAGCGGACGCATCGTGATCGAGGCGGAGCTGGACACCGGAATCGCCGCCCGCAGGCTGCGCAAGGACGTCCTGGAGATCTTCGGGCACTCCTCCGACCTGGTGGTCATGGCGCCCGGCGGGCTGCGCCGCGGCAGCCGGTACGTGGTGCGGGTGGTCGCCGGCGGTGACCAGCTGGCCCGCCAGACCGGGCTCGTCGACGGCCGCGGCCGTCCCATCCGGGGCCTGCCCCCGCAGGTCGTCTCCGGGGCCACCTGCGACGCCGAGGCCGCCTGGCGCGGGGCGTTCCTGGCCCACGGCTCGCTGACCGAGCCGGGCCGTTCCTCGTCCCTGGAGGTCACCTGCCCCGGCCCCGAGGCGGCCCTCGCCCTGGTCGGCGCCGCCCGCCGGCTGCAGATCGCCGCCAAGGCGCGCGAGGTGCGGAACGTCGACCGCGTGGTCGTCCGTGACGGTGACGCCATCGGCGCGCTGTTGACGCGGCTCGGCGCGCACGAGTCGGTGCTGGCGTGGGAGGAGCGGCGGATGCGGCGCGAGGTGCGCGCCACCGCCAACCGGCTCGCCAACTTCGACGACGCGAACCTGCGCCGCTCGGCCCGTGCCGCGGTGGCCGCGGGCGCGCGTGTGCAGCGGGCGCTGGAGATCCTCGGCGAGGAGGTGCCCGAGCACCTCGCGGCGGCCGGCCGGCTGCGCATGGACCACAAGCAGGCCTCGCTGGAGGAACTGGGCTCGCTCGCCGAACCGCCGCTCACCAAGGACGCGGTGGCCGGCCGGATCCGGCGCCTGCTGGCGATGGCCGACAAGCGCGCCTCGGACCTCGGCATCCCGGGCACCGAGTCCAACCTGACCGAGGAGATGGTGGGCTGAACCCGCCGCGGCCCGCCCGCCCCGTCCGGTTACCGTTCCGTACGGCGGGCACCCGTGGCGCCGATGTCACCGCCGGGTGCCCGGGGAGGTAGGGTCGTCCTTGGTCGGGGACATCCCAATACGTCGCAGCCGGAGCGAAATGGCCTCCGGCACACCAGCGAGGAGATCGGTTCGTGACGATCCGCGTAGGCATCAACGGCTTTGGTCGCATCGGTCGAAACTTCTTCCGTGCCGCCCTGGACCAGGGTGCGGACATCGAGATCGTGGCTGTCAACGACCTGGGTGACACGGCCACCACCGCCCACCTGCTCAAGTACGACACGATCCTGGGCCGCCTGAAGGCCGAGGTCACGCACACCGCCGACTCCATCACCGTCGACGGCCACACCATCAAGGTGCTGTCCGAGCGCAACCCCGCCGACATCCCGTGGGGCGAGCTCGGCGTCGACATCGTGATCGAGTCCACCGGCATCTTCACCAAGGCCGCCGACGCCAAGAAGCACCTCGACGGCGGCGCCAAGAAGGTCATCATCTCGGCGCCCGCCTCCGACGAGGACATCACCATCGTGATGGGCGTCAACAACGAGAAGTACGACCCGGCGAAGCACAACATCATCTCCAACGCGTCCTGCACCACCAACTGTGTGGCGCCGATGGCCAAGGTCCTCGACGAGAACTTCGGCATCGTCAAGGGCCTGATGACCACCGTGCACGCGTACACCAACGACCAGCGCATCCTGGACTTCCCGCACAAGGACCTGCGTCGCGCCCGTGCCGCCGCGGAGAACATCATCCCGACCTCGACGGGTGCCGCGAAGGCCACCGCCCTGGTGCTCCCGCAGCTGAAGGGCAAGCTGGACGGCATCGCCATGCGCGTCCCGGTCCCGACCGGCTCCGTGACCGACCTGGTCATCGAGCTCGAGCGCGAGGTCACCAAGGACGAGGTCAACGCCGCCTTCCAGAAGGCCGCCGAGGGCCAGCTCAAGGGCATCCTGGAGTACACCGAGGACCCGATCGTCTCGTCGGACATCGTCAACTGGCCGGCCTCCTGCACCTTCGACTCCTCGCTGACGATGGCGCAGGGCAAGCAGGTCAAGGTCATCGGCTGGTACGACAACGAGTGGGGCTACTCCAACCGCCTCGTCGACCTGACCGTCTTCGTCGGCGGCCAGCTCTGACACCCGCTCGACCGCCCGCCATGCGATGAGGACAGGGTCCGGACGACGTGCCGTCGTCCGGGCCCTGTCCCATGACGTGGCGGTCGGAGCGATCCGACCAGTCAGGACCAAGGCAGGGGAGCCTCCACCATGAAGACGATCGACGAACTCGTCGACGAGGGGGTCGGCGGCAAGCGTGTGTTCGTGCGCGCCGACCTCAACGTGCCGCTGTCCGGCACCACCATCACCGACGACGGCCGCATCCGCGCCGTCGTACCGACCATCGCCAAGCTGGCCGAGGCCGGCGCCAAGGTGATCGTCGCCTCCCACCTGGGCCGCCCCAAGGGCGCGCCCGACCCGCAGTTCTCGCTCGCCCCCGTCGCGGCGCGCCTGGGCGAACTCCTCGGCACGCAGGTGGCGTTCGCGACCGACACGGTCGGCGAGAGCGCCCGCGGGACGGTGGACGCCCTCACCGACGGCTCGGTGGCGCTGCTGGAGAACCTGCGCTTCAACCCGGGCGAGACCAGCAAGGACGACGCCGAGCGCGGCGCCTTCGCCGGGCAGCTGGCCGAGCTGGCCGAGCTGTACGTCGGTGACGGCTTCGGCGCGGTGCACCGCAAGCACGCCTCCGTGTACGACCTCCCGGCCCGGCTGCCGCATGCCGCGGGCCTGCTGATCGCCACCGAGGTCACCGTGCTGAAGAAGCTCACCGAGGACGTGTCCCGTCCGTACGCGGTGGTGCTCGGCGGCGCCAAGGTCTCCGACAAGCTGGGGGTCATCGACCACCTGCTGGAGCGTGCCGACCGGATCCTGATCGGCGGCGGCATGGTCTACACGTTCCTCAAGGCCCAGGGCCACGAGGTGGGCAAGAGCCTGCTGCAGGAGGACCAGATCCCCGCGGTCAAGGAGTACCTGGAGCGCGCGAAGGCCAAGGGCGTGGAGTTCGTGCTGCCCGTGGACGTCGTCGCCGCCCCGTCCTTCCCGGATCTGAAGGACCCGGTCGACACCAACCCGGCGGTCGTCGGCGTCGACGCCATCCCCGCCGACCTGCAGGGCCTGGACATCGGTCCGGAGTCCCGCAAGGTCTTCGCCTCGAAGCTCGCCGACGCGGCAACCGTCTTCTGGAACGGCCCGATGGGCGTCTTCGAGCACCCCGACTACGCCGAGGGCACCCGCGCGATCGCCCAGGCGCTGATCGACAGCCCCGCGTTCACCGTGGTCGGCGGCGGCGACTCGGCCGCGGCCGTCCGTATCCTGGGCTTCGACGAGAACGCTTTCGGCCACATCTCGACCGGTGGTGGCGCGAGCCTCGAGTACCTCGAGGGCAAGACGCTCCCCGGCCTCGCCGCACTGGAGGACTGACCCGATGACCTCGCGCACGCCGATCATGGCGGGCAACTGGAAGATGAACCTCAACCACCTCGAGGCCATCCACCACGTCCAGAAGCTCGCCTTCGCGCTCAACGACAAGGACTTCGACGCCGTCGAGGCCGTCGTGCTGCCGCCCTTCACCGACCTCCGGGGGGTGCAGACCCTGATCGAGGCCGACAAGCTGAAGATCAAGTACGGCGCCCAGGACCTGTCGGCGCACGACTCCGGTGCCTACACCGGTGAGATCTCCGGCTCGATGCTGGCCAAGCTGAAGTGCTCGTACGTGGTCATCGGCCACTCGGAGCGCCGCCAGTACCACCACGAGACCGACGAGCAGGTGAACGCCAAGGTCAAGGCGGCGTTCCGGCACGAGCTGACGCCGATCGTCTGCGTCGGCGAGGGCCTGGACGTCCGCAAGGCCGGTGAGCAGGTGGCGTACACCCTCGCCCAGGTCGACGGCGCCCTGAAGGACATCCCGGCCGAGCAGGCCGCGACCCTGGTCGTGGCGTACGAGCCGGTGTGGGCCATCGGCACCGGCGAGGTCGCCACCCCCGAGGACGCCCAGGAAGTCTGCGGGGCGATCCGCGGCCGTCTGGCCGAGCTGTACGGCCAGGAGGTGGCCGACGCAATCCGCATCCAGTACGGCGGTTCGGTCAAGGCCGGCAACATCGCGGCGATCATGGCGCAGCCGGACGTGGACGGCGCCCTGGTCGGCGGCGCGGCGCTGGACCCGGAGGAGTTCGTCAAGATCATCCGCTTCCGCGACCAGTAAGTTTCGCGGCAGTAGGCTGTCGGGCCCTGCCCGAAGTACTCTGTCGGGGGTCGGAGCGCTGCATAGCAGGCAGCGGCCCGGCCCCCGCGTCGTCCTAGGTCACCGAGAGAGTTGGTCCAGCTGTGGTCATCGGGTTCTCCATCGCCCTCATCATCTTCAGCCTGCTGCTGTTGCTGCTCGTGCTGATGCACAAGGGCAAGGGTGGCGGTCTGTCCGACATGTTCGGCGGCGGCATGCAGTCGTCCGTCGGCGGTTCCTCGGTGGCCGAGCGCAACCTCGACCGGATCACGGTTGTCATCGGTCTGCTGTGGTTTGCGTGCATTGTCGCTCTCGGGCTTCTGCTGAAGTTCCAGAAGTGACCGAGTCCCCGGCTTCCGGGGAGAAGTGACGCTTCGTCGTCGGCGCGACTTATCATGGGAGCGCGTCATGGGATACGGTGCCCTTTCCCCGCAGGCGCGGGGGGTGGACCGGTCTCCGTAAACTGGGCGACCTCGCAGCACCATCACGCAGGGAGTTACGACCGTGGCAAGTGGCAACGCGATCCGTGGCAGTCGGGTCGGGGCGGGGCCGATGGGAGAGGCCGAGCGGGGCGAGTCCGCGCCGCGCCTGCGCATCTCCTTCTGGTGCTCCAACGGGCACGAGACCCGGCCGAGTTTCGCGAGCGACGCGCAGATCCCGGAGACCTGGGACTGCCCTCGCTGCGGCTTCCCGGCCGGACAGGACGAGGAGAACCCCCCGGCGCCGCCGCGCACCGAACCGTACAAGACGCATCTGGCGTACGTGCGGGAGCGGCGCAGCGCGGCCGACGGCGAGGCGATCCTCGCCGAGGCGCTCGCCAAGCTGCGCGGCGAGATCTGAGCCGCACCGGCTGAAACTCCACGGGCCCGGCCCGCGAGGAAGACCCTTCTTTCGCGGCCGGGCCCGTCGCGTCCCTTCGACTGTGCGTAACCAAAACGTATACTCCGTGTCGTGTCTCTGGTGATCGGCATCGATGCGGGCGGAACCCGGACGCGCGCCTACCTGGCGGAGGCGGCGCGCGAAGGCGTGGTGCTCGGCGAGGGCGAGGGCGGGCCCGGCAACGCGATGACCGTCGAACGTGTGGCGCTGACGCAGCACCTCGCGGACGCCATCCGCGGCGCGGTCCCGGAGGACCGCAGAGGCGAGGTCACGTCCGTCGTGGGCGGCTTCGCCGGCGCGGCGCTCGGCACCGGCCCCGAGACGGGGCACGAACTGGCCACCTCCTGTCTGCGGGCGGCGCTCGACAGCCACGGCGTCGGCACGCCCGAGGTGACGGTCTGCGGCGACATCGAGGTCGCCTTCGCCTCCGCGCCGGGCACGCCGGCGGACGGTCTGGCCCTGGTCGCCGGGACGGGAGCCGTCGCCGCGCGGATCGAGAAGCGCCAGCAGACCCTCGTCGCGGACGGCAACGGCTGGTTGATCGGCGACGAGGGCAGCGGATTCTGGCTGGGCCGCGAGGTCATGCGGGCCGCCCTGCGCGCGCTGGACGGGCGCGGGCCGTGGACGATCCTCGTCGAGGGCGTGCTCTCCCACTACATGGGTTCCCCCGGAGGCCCGTACCTCGCCCAGGAGCGTCCCGGCGGCCATGAGTGCCACGTGCTGCGCAACCGTCTGGTGCCGTTGGTGTACGCCGAACCCCCGGTCAGGCTGGCCCGGTTGAGCCCGCTCGCCGTCACCGCCGACCGGGACGGCGACGAGGTCGCCGGTTCCCTGCTGGACGACGCCGCCGACGAACTCGCCGCCACCGTCGCCGCGCTCGACCCGCGCCCGGGCGAACCCCTGGTCGTCACCGGCGGGCTGCTGGGCCCGACGGGGCCGTTGCTCGGCCGGGTGGTGGCCCGTGCCGAGGAGATGGATCTGGACGTCCAGCCGGTGCGCGACGGTGGCGCGGGCGCGCTGGCGTTGGCCCGGCTGCGGGTGAGCGGGGACTGAGCGGGAGCGAACCGGACGGTTCGGGTGGCGCCGACAGGAGGTGTCCGCGGAGGGATTGACGTGGACTAGACCTCTCGTCCATCGTTTCGGAGGAGCATCCGCCGGATCACTGGACTCAGGGGGAATCGGCCATGGCCGACGACGTGACGACCACCGCCGCACGCTTCGCCGAGGAGGCGAGGACGGTCATCGACCGCGTGGTCGCCGGCAACAAGGACTCCGTGGCCGCCGCCGCCCGGCTGATCGCCGACTGCGTCGCCGCGGACGGCATCGTCCAGGCCTTCGGGACCGGCCACTCGCAGGCCACGGCGCTGGAGATCGCCGGACGTGCCGGTGGGCTCATCCCCACCAACCGCATCGGGCTGTCGGACCTGGTGCTCCGGGGCGGCGAGGACCTCTCGGTGCTCTCCGACCCGTTGCTGGAGCGATCGCCGGGGCTCGGCAAGCGCCTGTACGAACTGGCCGCCCCGCATCCGCGGGACGTCTTCGTCGTCATCTCCAACTCCGGCGTCAACAACTCGATCGTCGACTTCGCCCTGCACGTGAAGGACGCCGGCCACCCGCTGATCGCCCTCACCTCGCTGCGGCACACCCGTTCCGTCCCGGCACTGCACGCCGGCGGCAAGCGCCTGGCCGACGTCGCCGACGTCGTCCTGGACAACGGCGCGCCGACCGGCGACGCCCTGCTCCCGCTGCCCGACGGCGGCTCGCTGTGCGGGATCTCCACGATCACCTCGGCCATGCTCGTCCAGATGACCGTCGCCGAGGCCGTCGGCCTGATGACCGCCGAGGGCCACCAGGCACCGGTGTACGTCTCGGCCAACGTCCCCGGCGGCTTCGAGCGCAACCTCGTCCTGGAGCGCCACTACGGGGAGAGACTGCACCGCGGAGGGTTCTGACCTGCGCGGACGCTGCGTTGTCAGTGGCCCCCGCTACGGTCTGTGACGAAGGTCGAAGACCGGTGAGCGGGGGGATCCATGAGCGTCGGCATCGCGCAGGGCCGGGAGCGCACGCCGCAGTGGCGGGGCGGGTTCGGGCGGCTGTGGACGGCAGCGGCGATCTCGCGGTTCGGTGACGGGCTGCGGGCGGCGGCGCTGCCGCTGCTCGCCGTGGGCCTGACCGACTCGCCGCTGCTGGTCTCGCTCGTCACCGCCGCCGGCTTCGTGCCCTGGCTCGTCTTCGGGCTGCTCGGCGGGGCGGTGGCCGACCGGGTGGACCAACGGCGCGCCATGTGGGCGGTGGACGCAGTGCGGGGCGCGCTCACGGCCGTCTTCGCGCTCGCGGTGTGGCTGGACCGGGCGGGCATCGCGTTGCTGCTCGTGCTGGCGTTCGCGCTGGCCACACTGCAGACCCTCTTCGACAACGCGGCGACCTCCCTGCTGCCGGCGGTCGTCCCCTCCCGGTCCCTGGGCCGCGCCAACGCCCGCCTGATGACCGGTCAGACCATGGCCGCGACCTTCCTCGCCGCGCCGCTGGTGCCGGTGCTGTTCGGCCTCACGGCCGCGCTGCCGTTCGGGGTGGACGCCCTCACCTACGCGGTCGCGGCCGGGTTGGTGGCCTCGCTGCGGCTGCCCGCACCCGAACGGGCGGCGCGGGCCGCGGGACGCACGATGCGGCAGGACATCGCCGAGGGCATACGGGTGCTGTGGCGGGACCGCGTGCTCAGGGCGCTGTGCACGGCCAACACCGTGGTCAACGTGGGCATCGGCGCCCTGGTGGCGACCCTCGTCCTCCAGGTCACCGGCTGGCTCCACGCGGGGCACACGGGATACGCCCTCGTGCTGGTCGCCTACGGGGCGGGCAGCGTGGCCGGGGGAGCGGCCGCGGGGCGGCTCTCCGCGCTGCTGGGCGGCCGCGTCAGGAGCCTGGCGCCGGGCCTGGCCCTCCAGGCCGGCTGCCTGGTCGTGGCCGGCACCGTGCGCTCCCTGCCGGTGACCGCGGCCGCCCTGGCCGTCTTCGGAGCCCTCGGCATGGTGTGGAACGTCAATGAGACCACCCTGATGCAGCAGCGCACGCCCGAGAAGTTGCTGGGCAGGGTGAGCGCGGCCATGCGCACCCTGGGAGTGGCGGGGGCTCCGCTCGGCGCCCTGCTGGGCGGCGCCGCGGCGCAGATCCTCGGACCGAACGCCCCGCTGCTGCTCGCGGCCGCCGTGCTGGGCTGCGCGTTGCCTGTTCTTCGTCCGATCGTCACCACGCCAGACGGCGGACGTGAAACAACGGCGTGCAGGTAATCAACTAGTTTGGACCTGCAGCAGGAGGACGAGGAGAAGTGGACTGATGTCCGATACCAACACGCAGGGCCGAACCCGTCTCGACCAGCGGCCCGAGTGGCACGCGCTCGCCGAGCACCACGAGGAGCTGGGCGCGACCCACCTGCGGGAGCTGTTCGCCGCCGACCCGGACCGCGCCCGGCGCTACACCGTGCAGGTCGGCGATCTCCATCTGGACTACTCCAAGCACCTGGTGACCGACGAGACGCTGCGTCTGCTGCGCGACCTCGCGGCGGCCACCGGTGTCGCCGCACTGCGGGACGCCATGTTCCGCGGCGAGAAGATCAACGTCACCGAGGACCGTGCCGTGCTGCACACGGCGCTGCGCGCCCCGCAGTCGGCCGAGATCACGGTCGACGGCGTCAACGTGGTGCCCGGGGTCCACCACGTGCTCACCCGGATGGGGAGCTTCGCCAACTCCGTCCGCACGGGCAAGTGGGTGGGCTCGACCGGACGCCGCATCAAGAACGTGGTGAACATCGGCATCGGCGGCTCCGACCTGGGACCGGCGATGGCCTACGAGGTGCTGCGCGCGTTCACCGACCGCGGGCTCACCTTCCGGTTCGTCTCCAACGTGGACGGCGCCGACCTCCACGAGGCGCTGCACGGCCTGGACCCCGCCGAGACGCTGTTCATCGTCGCGTCCAAGACGTTCACCACCATCGAGACCATCACCAACGCCACCTCGGCGCGCGAGTGGCTGCTCGACGGGCTCGGCGGCGACCAGGACGCGGTGCGCTTCCACTTCGTGGCGGTGTCCACGAACGCGGCGGAGGTCTCCAAGTTCGGCATCGACACCGACAACATGTTCGAGTTCTGGGACTGGGTCGGCGGGCGCTACTCGTACCCGTCCGCCATCGGGCTCTCGCTGATGATCGCCATCGGCGAGGAGCAGTTCCGGGAGATGCTGGCCGGCTTCCACCTCGTCGACGAGCACTTCCGCACCGCCCCTCCGGAGGCCAACGCGCCGCTGCTGATGGGTCTGCTGGGCGTCTGGTACGGGCAGTTCTTCGACGCGCAGGCGCACGCGGTCCTGCCGTACAGCCACTACCTGTCGAAGTTCACGGCCTACCTGCAGCAGCTCGACATGGAGTCCAACGGCAAGTACGTGGACCGGGAGGGACGGCCCGTCGACTGGCAGACCGGCCCGGTCGTGTGGGGCACGCCCGGCACCAACGGGCAGCACGCCTACTACCAGCTGCTGCACCAGGGCACGAAGTTCATCCCCGCGGACTTCATCGGCTTCGCCAACCCGGTCGACGAGCTGGAGCCGGCCTTCGCCGCCCAGCACGACCTGCTGATGGCCAACTTCTTCGCCCAGACGCAGGCGCTGGCCTTCGGCAAGACCAGCGAGGAGGTCCGTGCCGAGGGCGTCCCGGAGGCGCAGGTCCCGCACCGCACCTTCCGCGGCAACCACCCGACGACGACCGTCCTCGCCAAGGAGCTGACCCCCTCGGTGCTGGGGCAGCTGGTGGCGCTCTACGAGCACAAGGTCTTCGTGCAGGGCGCGGTCTGGAACATCGACTCCTTCGACCAGTGGGGCGTCGAGCTGGGCAAGGTCCTCGCCAAGCGCGTGGAGCCCGCCCTGACCGAGGGCGCCGAGGTGCCCGGTCTTGACGCGTCCTCCAAGGCCCTCGTGGCCACCTACCGGTCGCTGCGCGGCCGCTGAGACGCCGCGGACGCGGTAAAAGGACGCCGGGCGGGCTCCGAGGAGCCCGCCCGGCGTCTTGCGTCGCGTCCCGTGCCGGTCACCGCCTCACGGAGAGGACGGCGGGTACAGCTGCGGGGGCAGCTTCGCGGCGGCCGTGCGGTCCAGCAGCCACAGCGTGCGGGCCCGCCCGTGGGCACCCGCCGCCGGGGCCTGGATCTCACCGGGCCCGGACAGGGCGATGGCCACGGCGCCCGCCTTGTCCTCGCCCGCCGCCAGCAGCCACACCTCGCGGGCGGCACGGATGGCGGGCAGGGTGAGCGAGATCCGGGTCGGCGGCGGCTTGGGGGAGCCGTGCACGCCCACGACCGTGCGCTCGGTCTCGCGGACCCCGGGATGCCCGGGGAACAGCGAGGCCACGTGCGTGTCCGGCCCCACGCCGAGCATCAGCACGTCGAAGGAGGGCACCGGCCCGTGGTCCTCGGGACCGGCCGCCGCCGCCAGTTCCTGCGCGTAGGCCTCGGCCGCGGCGTCCGCGTCGTTGCCGAGCGGCCCGTCCGAGGGCGGCATGGGATGCACCCGCGCCGGGTCGACGGGAACCGCGTCGAGCAGCGCCTCACGGGCCTGGGTCTCGTTGCGCTCCGGATCGCCCGAGGGCAGGAACCGCTCGTCGCCCCACCACAGATCCAGCCGCGTCCAGTCCACCGCGTCCCTGGCCGGCGAGGCGGCCAGGGCGGCGAGCAGGGCGTTGCCGTTGCGTCCGCCGGTGAGCACCACCGAGGCGGAGCCGCGGGCGGCCTGGGCGTCCACGATCTTCGTGATCAGCCGGGCCGCCGCGGCCTGCGCCATCAGTTCCTTGTCCCGGTGGACCACCACCTGGGGTGCGGTCACGTGACGGCCGCCTTGTCCGAACCGCCGTTCTGGGCCGGTCCCGCCCCCGCGGCGGCCGGCTCGGCGGCGTCCTCGGCGCGCCCCAGCCGGTCCACGCCGAACTTGACCGCGGCCGCGTACGCCTCGTCGGGGTCGAGCCGGCGCAGCTCCTCGGCGATCAGGTCCGAGGTCGCCCGCCGCTGCAGCGCCACGTGCCGGTCCGGCTGGCCGGGGATGGCGAGCTCGGCCAGGGCGCCGGTCGGCCGGTCCAGGCAGATCTCGCCGTCCGCGGTCGCCAGCCGTACGGCGGTGATGCCGGGGCCGTCGGAGACCTTCCGCCTGACGGGCACACCGAGCCGCCGGGCGAGCCACAGCCCGAGCAGCTCCGTGCTCGGGTTGTACGCCTCGCCCTCGACGACGGCGCCCTTGACCGCTGCCTCCTTCTGGTCCAGGGCCGCGGCCAGCACGCTGCGCCACGGGGTGATCCGGGTCCAGGCGAGGTCGGTGTCGCCGGGGGTGTACGTCTCGGCGCGCAGTCCCAGTGCGGCGACCGGGTCCTCGGTGGCCGCCGCGTCGGTGATCCGGCGCGCCGCGAGCTGGCCCAGCAGGTCCTCGGCGGGGTTCGCCGGGGCGTCCTCGGGCCACCAGACGACGACGGGGGCGTCGGGCAGCAGCAGCGGCAGCACGACGCTCTCGGCGTGGTCGGCGAGTTCGCCGTGGAGGCGGAGCAGGACGGTCTCGCCGGTGCCGGACTCGCCGCCGACGCGTACCTCGGCGTCGAGGCGGGCGCTGCGCCGGTCCCGGGGGGAGCGGCCGGGGCGCTTGATGACGACCAGGATGCGCGAGGGGTGCTCGCGCGAGGCGTCGGAGGCGGCCTTGAGGGCGTCGTAGTGGTTGCCCTCGTCGGTGACGATGACCAGGGTCAGCACCATGCCGACGGCCGGACTGCCGATGGCCCGGCGCGCCTTGATCAGCGCCGAATTGATCTTGCTTGAGGTCGTCTCGGTCAGGTCGATGTTCATGGCCGGCGCCAGCTCCTGCCGTCTCGTGCGAGCATCTCGTCCGCCCCCTTCGGACCCCAGGTGCCCGCGGTGTACTGCTCGGGCTTGCCGTGCCGGTCCCAGTACTCCTCGATCGGGTCGAGGATCCGCCAGGACTCCTCGACCTCCTGGTGCCGGGGGAAGAGGTTGGCGTCGCCGAGCAGGACGTCCAGGATCAGCCGTTCGTAGGCCTCCGGGCTGGACTCGGTGAAGGACTCGCCGTAGGCGAAGTCCATCGTCACGTCCCGGATCTCCATCGAGGTGCCCGGCACCTTCGAGCCGAACCTGATCGTCACGCCCTCGTCCGGCTGGACCCGGATGACCAGGGCGTTCTGCCCGAGCTCCTCGGTCGCGGTGTTGTCGAACGGGGAGTGCGGGGCGCGCTGGAAGACGACCGCGATCTCGGTGACGCGGCGGCCCAGGCGCTTGCCGGCGCGCAGGTAGAAGGGGACGCCCGCCCAGCGGCGGTTGTCGATGGCCAGCTTGATGGCGGCGTAGGTGTCGGTCTTGGACTTGGCGTCGATGCCGTCCTCCTCCAGGTACCCGAGCACCTCCTCCCCGCCCTGCCAGCCGTGCGCGTACTGCCCGCGCACGGTGTGCCTGCCGAGGTCCGCCGGCAGCTTGACCGCCTGCAGCACCTTGAGCTTCTCCTGCACCAGCGACTTGGCCTCAAAGGAGGCGGGCTCCTCCATGGCGGTCAGCGCGAGCAGTTGGAGCAGGTGGTTCTGGATGACGTCGCGCGCGGCGCCGATCCCGTCGTAGTAGCCCGCGCGACCGCCGATGCCGATGTCCTCGGCCATCGTGATCTGCACGTGGTCGACGTAGGAGCGGTTCCACAGCGGCTCGAACATCGTGTTGGCGAAGCGCAGCGCCAGGATGTTCTGGACGGTCTCCTTGCCCAGGTAGTGGTCGATCCGGAAGACGTCCTGGGAGCGGAAGACCTGGTGGACGACCTGGTTGAGCTCCTGGGCGCTGGCCAGGTCATGGCCGAAGGGCTTCTCGATGACGGCGCGTCGCCAGGAGCCCTCGGGAGGATCGGACAGCCCGTGCTTCTTCAGCTGCTGGACCACGCTCGGGAAGAACTTGGGCGGCACCGAGAGGTAGAAGGCGAAGTTGCCGCCCGTACCGCGGGCCTTGTCCAGCTCGTCGACCGTGGCGCGCAGCTTCTCGAAGGCCTGGTCGTCGCCGAAGTCGCCGGGGACGAACCGCATCCCCTCGGAGAGCTGCTGCCAGACCTCCTCGCGGAAGGGGGTGCGCGCGTGCTCCTTGACGGAGTCGTGGACGACCTGCGCGAAGTCCTCGTCCGCCCAGTCGCGGCGCGCGAAGCCGACGAGCGAGAAGCCCGGCGGCAGCAGCCCGCGGTTGGCGAGGTCGTACACGGCAGGCATCAGCTTTTTGCGTGACAAATCGCCCGTGACGCCGAAGATCACCAGGCCCGACGGTCCCGCGATGCGCGGGAGCCGTCGGTCCGATGCGTCACGCAGCGGGTTGGCGCTGCTCAACGTGCTTACGCCTCCTTCGGCGCCAGGCGCTTGAGCTCGGCCTCGGTCGAGCCCAGCAGCTCGTTCCAGGATGCCGCGAACTTCTCGACGCCCTCGTCCTCCAGCAGCTGGACGACGTCGTCGTACGAGATGCCGAGCGCGGCGATCGCGTCCAGCTCGCCCTGGGACTGCTCGTACGTGCCGCGGATGGTGTCCCCGGTGACCTCACCGTGGTCGGCCACCGCGTCGAGCGTGGCCTCGGGCATGGTGTTGACGATGCCCGGGGCGACCAGCTCGGTCACGTACAGGGTGTCCGGGTAGGACGGGTCCTTCACACCGGTGGAGGCCCACAGCGGACGCTGCTTGTGCGCGCCCTCGTGCTCCAGCGCCTGCCAGCGGTCGGAGGAGAAGACCTCCTCGTACGCCTGGTAGGCGAGCCTGGCGTTGGCGACGGCGGCCTTGCCCTTGAGGGACTTGGCCTCGTCGCTGCCCAGCTTCTCCAGGCGCTTGTCGATCTCGCTGTCCACGCGCGAGACGAAGAAGGAGGCCACCGAGCGGATCAGGGAGAGGTCCAGGCCCGCGGCCCGGGCCTTCTCCAGGCCCGCCAGGTAGGCGTCCATGACCTCGCGGTAGCGCTCCAGGGAGAAGATCAGCGTGACGTTGACGCTGATGCCCCGGCCGATCACCTCGGTGATGGCCGGCAGGCCCGCCTTGGTGGCCGGGATCTTGATCAGGGTGTTGGGCCGGTCCACCAGCCAGGCGAGCTGCTTGGCCTCGGCGATGGTGGCGGCGGTGTTGTGCGCCAGACGCGGGTCGACCTCGATGGACACCCGGCCGTCCTGGCCGCCGCTGGCGTCGTACAGCGGGCGCAGCACGTCGGCGGCGTCGCGCACGTCAGCGGTGGTGATCATGCGCAGGGCCTCGTCCACCGTCAGCTTCCGGGCGGCGAGGTCGGTGAGCTGCTGCTCGTAGCCGTCCCCGCCGGCGATCGCCTTCTGGAAGATCGACGGGTTGGTGGTGACGCCGACCACGTGGCTCTGGTCCATGAGCTCGGCCAGGTTGCCGGAGGTGATCCGCTTACGGGACAGGTCGTCGAGCCAGATCGCCACGCCCTCGTCGGAGAGGCGCTTGAGTGCGTCTGTCATGGGTTCTGCATCTCCTCGGTACGTCGTATGCGTCTGTGCGTCAGCGTGCGGCGGCGGCGATGGAATCGCGTGCGGCGGCGGCCACGGCCTCCGCGGTCAGACCGAACTCGCGGTAGAGGACCTTGTAGTCGGCGCTTGCCCCGAAGTGCTCCAGGGACACAATCCGGCCCGCGTCGCCGACGAAGCGGTGCCAGGTCAGCCCGATACCGGCCTCGACGGCGACCCTCGCCCGGACGTTCGGCGGGATGACGCTGTCGCGGTACGCCTGGTCCTGCTCCTCGAACCACTCCACGGACGGCATGGAGACCACGCGCGCCGGGATGCCGTCGGCCTGCAGCTGCTCGCGGGCCTCGACGGCCAGCTGCACCTCGGAGCCGGTCGCGATCAGGACGACCTGCGGCTGGCCGCCCTCGGCGTCGAACAGCACGTAGCCGCCCTTGACGGTGTCCTCGTTGGCCGGGTAGGTCGGCACGTTCTGCCGGGTGAGGGCCAGGCCGTGCGGGGCGGGGTGGGCGGTGTGGCGGCGCATGATCTCAGCCCAGGCGATCGCCGTCTCGTTGGCGTCGGCCGGACGGACGACGTTGAGGCCGGGGATGGCGCGCAGCGCTGCCAGGTGCTCGATCGGCTGGTGGGTCGGGCCGTCCTCGCCCAGGCCGATGGAGTCGTGCGTCCACACGTAGGTGGCCGGCAGCTTCATCAGCGCCGCCAGACGGACCGCCGGGCGCATGTAGTCCGAGAACACCAGGAAGGTGCCGCCGTAGACACGGGTGTTGCCGTGCAGCGCGATGCCGTTCATGGTCGAGCCCATGGCGTGCTCGCGGATGCCGAAGTGCACGGTGCGGCCGTACGGGCTCGCCTCCGGCAGCGGGTTGTCGGCGGGGAGGAAGGACGACGAGGCGTCGATGGTGGTGAGGTTCGAGCCCGCCAGGTCGGCGGAGCCGCCCCACAGCTCGGGGATCACGCCGCCCAGCGCCTTCAGCACCTCACCGGAGGCCTTGCGGGTGGCGACGTCCTTGCCCGCGGGGAACTCCGGGACGACGGCCTCCCAGCCGGCCGGGAGCTCGCCGGCGTGGATGCGGTCGAAGGTCCTGGCCCGCTCCGGGTTGGCGGAGCGCCACTCCTCGAACCGCTTGGCCCACTCCGCGTGGGCCTCGCGGCCGCGGTCGGCGACCTTGCGGGCGTGCGCCAGCACCTCGGGGACGACCTCGAAGTCCTGCTCGGGGTCGAAGCCCAGCACCTTCTTGGTGGCCGCGACCTCGGTGTCGCCCAGCGCCGAGCCGTGGGCGGCCTCGGTGTTCTGCGCGTTCGGGGCGGGCCAGGCGATGATCGTGCGGGCCGCGATGATCGAGGGGCGGTCGGTGACGGCCTTGGCCTTCGCGAAGGCGGCGTACAGGGCCTGGACGTCGAAGTCGCCCGAGGGGTCCTGCTCGATGCGCTGCACGTGCCAGCCGTAGGCCTCGTAGCGCTTCAGCACGTCCTCGGAGAAGGCGGTCGCGGTGTCGCCCTCGATCGAGATGTGGTTGTCGTCGTAGAGGGCGACGAGGTTGCCCAGCTTCTGGTGCCCGGCCAGCGAGGACGCCTCGGCGGAGATGCCCTCCTCCAGGTCGCCGTCGGAGACGATCGCCCAGATGGTGTGGTCGAAGACCGACTCGCCCGGCGCCGCGTCCGGGTCGAACAGGCCGCGCTCGTAGCGGGCGGCCATCGCCATGCCCACCGCGTTGGCGACACCCTGGCCCAGCGGGCCGGTGGTGGTCTCCACACCCGTCGTGTGACCGTGCTCGGGGTGGCCGGGGGTGCGCGAGCCCCAGGTGCGGAAGGCCTTGAGGTCCTCCAGCTCCAGGCCGTACCCCGAAAGGAAGAGCTGCGTGTACAGCGTCAGGGACGTGTGTCCCGGCGAGAGGACGAAGCGGTCGCGACCGGTCCACCCGGCGTCCGAGGGGTCGTGCCGCATCAGCTTCTGGAACAGCAGGTAGGCCGCGGGGGCGAGGCTCATCGCCGTACCCGGATGGCCGTTGCCGACCTTCTGCACGGCATCCATCGCCAGAACCCGGGCGGTGTCAACCGCACGCCTGTCAAGCTCGGTCCACTCCAGCTCGGTGGTGGTCGGCTCGGTGCTCACCTGAGAGGGCTCCTCTCCACATGTATTACGCCGGTGACGAAGTGCACACCGGGCGTTGCCGAGCCTACCCCTGCACGTACGTGCACCTATTCGAGTGTGGGCCCGACGCCTGCCGCAACCGATCCCCGGGCAGCCACATTCCCTCCCCGGCACCGGTGGTGTCACCAGCGTGCCCCGGTCAGCGTTTCTTCGCCTGTTGAACACAGAACACCTTCAGGTTGCGCCTCTCTTGCGCTATGGAGGCCAACACGTGCCACCCCCGAGCGCGGGTGGAGTATCCGCTACGTCTAAAGTGGCGTGGTACGCGCAAGCGGAGCCGCTTGCTGGACTTTTCCTCAGGGGTGTTCGTGACGGCCGTCGAATCCCGGCCCGCCGGAGCCATCGGATCGAGCCACCGCCACCGGCCGTTCGGTGCCCGTGTGATGGCGTTCGTGGCGCTGACCAAGCCGCGCATCATCGAGTTGCTGCTCATCACGACGGTTCCGGTGATGTTCCTTGCGGCGGGCGGTGTGCCCGACCTCTGGCTGGTCGCGGCGACCATGATCGGCGGCTACATGTCGGCGGGCGGCGCGAACGCCCTCAACATGTACATCGACCGTGACATCGACGCGCTCATGCATCGTACGGAGCAGCGCCCGCTGGTCACCGGCATGGTCGCGCCATGGGAGTGCCTGGTCTTCGGCGTCACACTTTCGGTGGTTTCCACCGCCTGGTTCTGGGTGCTCGTCAACCCCCTGTCGGCGGCGCTGTCCCTCACGGCCATCCTCTACTACGTCTTCGTCTACACCCTCGGCCTCAAGCGCCGCACCGCCCAGAACATCGTCTGGGGCGGCATCGCCGGCTGCATGCAGGTGCTCATCGGCTGGTCGGCGGTGCGGAACGAGCTGGCCTGGGCGCCGTTCGTCCTCTTCCTCGTCCTCTTCTTCTGGACGCCGCCGCACTACTGGCCGCTGTCGATGAAGGTGAAGGACGACTACGCGCGCGTCGGCGTGCCCATGCTGCCGGTGGTGGCGGGCAACGTCGTGGTGGGCCGGCAGATCGTCATCTACAGCTGGGTGATGGTGCTGGTCTCGCTCACCCTGTGGTGGCCGCTCGGCGCGGCGAGCTGGTTCTACGCGGCCGCCGCCGTGCTGCTGGGCGCCTTCTGGCTGGTCGAGGCGCATGCCCTGTACGGGCGGGCGAAGGCCGGTGTGGTCGGCGCCAAGCTGAAGGAGATGCGGCTGTTCCACTGGTCGATCACCTACGCGACGCTGCTGTTCGTCGCCGTCGCCGTGGACCCCTTCCTGCGCTGATTACCGGCGGGTAGCATTCCTTTCATGGCAGAGACCCAGGAAGCAGTCACCCAGGCCGCGGACCGCCGGGCCGCGGCCCGTGCCGAGCGCCGCGCCGCCCGCCTGGCGAAGCAGATCACCGCGTTCGCCAAGAGCCACGGCGGCGGCGCCGAGGGCCAGATCGCGTACATCGGCGAGGTCGGCACCCGCATCGTGCTCGTCGGTGAGAACGGCGAGTGGGGCGACCTGGTTGCGCCCACGTACGACATCGCCCGCAGCGCCGTCGAGCGCTCCGGGATCACGGTGCACGAGTCCTTCGACGGCGACCTCGCGGCCAAGGTGCGCACCGGCCGCTACGAGTGGTCGCGGATGGCCGGGATCCAGATCGGCGGACGCGCCAACACCTGACGCCGGGCCCGCCCGTTAAGGACCATGTGAGTGGTCCGGTCGACGGACGGGCCGGTACGAGGAGGCGTCGGTGGAGACCGAGGAACGGGACGAGCGGCGGCTGACGGCCCGCCGGGAGGCGGCGCGGCTGTCCGCGGAGGGCGTGCGCGCCGTCGTCGTCAGCTGGGTCGACAACGCGGGCATCAGCAGGGCCAAGACCGTGCCGACCGCCCGGCTGCCGCACGCCGCGCACCGCGGGGTGGGCATGTCGCCGGTCTTCGACGTCTTCACCTCCGACGACGCCATCACCTCCTCGCCGTACATCGCCGGCCCCGACGGCGACCTGCGTCTCTTCCCCGACCTGGACCGCCTCACCGTGCTGGCCGCCCGGCCCGGCTGGGCCTGGGCCCCGGCCGACCGCTACGACCAGGACGGCCGCCCGCATCCCGCCTGCCAGCGGCTGTTCGCCCGGCGCATGACGGAGCGGGCCGCCGAGCGCGGTCTGGAGCTGCGGATGGGCTTCGAGACCGAATGGGTCGTGGTCAAGGACGACGGCAGCGGCGACTGGGCGTCCCGCGGCCCGGCCTACGGCCTGACGCGGGTGACCGAACTCTCGGACTACCTGCTCGATCTGCACGACGCGCTCGCCGCGCAGCGCATCGAGGTGCTGCAGGTGCACCCCGAGTACGCGCCCGGCCAGTTCGAGGTCTCCACCGCGCCCGCCGACCCGGTGCGCGCCGCCGACGAGGTCGTCCTCGTCCGCGAGACCGTACGCGCGGTCAGCGCCGCCCACGGCCTGCGCGCCTCCTTCGCCCCGGTCGTCGTCGCCGGGCAGGTCGGCAACGGCTGCCACCTGCACCTGAGCCTGCGCGAGCACGGGCACAACCTGCACCGCGACCCCAGCGCCCCGTACGGCCTGGCGCCCGCCGCGAACACCTTCCTGGCGGCCGTGCTCGACGCCCTGCCCGCCCTCTGCGCCATCGGCGCCCCGTCCCCGGCCAGCTACCTGCGGCTCGTCCCCTCCCACTGGGCCGGCGTGCACCGCTGCTGGGGCGTGGAGAACCGCGAGGCGGGGCTGCGCCTGGTGCCGGGCGAGTCCGACGACCCCGACGGCGGCCACGCCGAGCTCAAGCCGTTCGACGCGGCGGCCAACCCCTATCTCCTGGTCGGCTCCGTCATCGCGGCGGGCCTGGCCGGCCTGCGCGACGGCGCGGGAACGCTGCCCCCTCCGGTCAGCGGCGATCCCGGCGAGCGCGGCGACCAGAAACGGCTGCCGACCTCGCTCAGCGAGGCCGTCTCGCACCTGGTGCGCAGCGGGACGCTGAAGGAGGCGCTGGGGGAGGCGCTGTTCGGCGCGGTGGTCGCGGTGCGGCGCGCCGAGTCCGAGGCACTGGCCGAGTACGGTCCCGCCGAGCTCGCGGAGGCCACCCGGTGGCGGTGGTGATCGAGCTGCCGCCGCTGGTCGACCACCACTGCCACGGCGTCGTCCGCGGCGACCTCGGCATCGCGGCCTTCGAGGGGTACCTCACCGAGTCCGACGCGCCCGCGGCGCCCGGCACCACCTACTTGGACACCCAGACCGGATTCGCCGTCCGCCGCTGGTGCCCGCCGCTGCTCGGCCTGGAGCCGCACTGCCCGCCGGCGAGCTACCTCGCCCGGCGGCGTGAACTCGGGGCGCACGATTCCACGCGCCGGCTGTTGCACGGCAGCGGCATCGGCACGTACGTGGTCGACACCGGACTGCCGGGCGACCTGACGACGCCCGCGGAGCTGGCCGCGGCGGGTGGGGGAGCGCAGCGGGAGATCGTGCGGCTGGAGCGGCTCGCCGAGGACGTCGCCGGGACCCGCGACTCGGCCGGGGCCCTGGTCGAGGGCATCGCCGAGGCCGTCCACGCCGCCGCGCGCACCGCCGCCGGCTTCAAGTCGATCGCCGCCTACCGCCACGGACTGGGCCTCGCCCCGGAGCCCCCGGCGCCCGGTGAGGTCCGGCACGCCGCCGGGGCGTGGCTGGACGCGCGCCGCGCCGGCCGTGTCCGGCTCGACCACCCCGTCCTGCTGCGGCACCTGCTGTGGACCGCCGTCGCGACCGGGCTGCCGCTGCAACTGCACACCGGCTTCGGCGACCCGGACCTGCGGCTCGACCACGCCGATCCGGCGCTGCTGACGGACTTCGCCCGGGCGACCGCGGGCACGGGGACCGACCTGGTGCTGCTGCACTGCTACCCGTACCACCGTCAGGCGGCCTACCTGGCGAACGTCTTCCCCCACGTGCACGCGGACGTCGGTCTCGCCCTCACCCATGTGGGGGCACGGGCGGGCGCGGTCCTCGCGGAGTTCCTGGAGCTGGCGCCGTTCGGGAAGCTGCTGTTCTCCACGGACGCCTACGGGCTGCCCGAGCTGTACGTGACCGGCGCCAAGGCCTTCCGCGGCGCGGTGCGCGACGTGCTGGGCGGCTGGGTCGCGGACGGTGCCTGGTCGGCGGCCGACGCCCGGCGCGTCGCGGCCATGGTGGCCGCGGACAACGCGCGACGGCTGTACCGGCTCGGCTGACCGGGCCGGTGGCGGCTAGGCGGCCGGCGCGGGCTCGGGGGCGGCCGCGACGGCCTCGGCCACCGGCGCCTCGCCGGGCTCGGTCTCCGGCCGCTCGCGCATCGAGAGCAGCACCCGCAGCACCGCGATCCACACCAGCGTCGACCCGAGCATGTGGAGGGCCACCAGCACCTCGGGCAGCTTCGTGAAGTACTGGACGTAGCCGATGACGCCCTGCGCCAGCAGCACGACCAGCAGGTCCCGCACCCGGGCCCGCGGCCCCCCGGGGGCGTCGACGGCACGCAGCACGAACCACAGCGCGATCGTCAGCCCGCACACCACCCACGCCAGGTCGGCGTGGAGCTGCGAGATGGTCTCCCACTTCACCGGGACGCGCGGCACGTCACTGCTGTCGCCCGCGTGCGGCCCCGCCCCCGTCACGAGCGTGCCGACCGCGATCAGCGCCGCGGAAGCGGCGACCAGCACCCACGCCAGCTGCCGGACCGGCTTGCCGACCAGGGGGCGCGGTCCCGCGTCGCCCTCGTCGGTCCGCTGCCACATCAGCAGCGCGACGGCGATCAGCGCGCTGGAGAGCAGGAAGTGCGCGGCGACGGTGTACGGGTTGAGACCGGTCAGGACGGTGATGCCGCCGAGTACGGCGTTGCCCATGACGACCCAGAACTGGGCCCAGCCCAGCCGGGTCAGTCCGCGCCGCCACGGCTCCGCGGCCCGCGCGGCGATGATCGCCCAGCCGACGGCCGCGCACAGCACGTAGGTCAGCATGCGGTTGGCGAACTCGATCGCCCCGTGCAGGCCCATGGCGCCGGTCGCGGTGAGGCTGTCGTCGGTGCACTTGGGCCAGGTCGGGCAGCCGAGACCCGAACCGGTCAGCCGGACGGCGCCGCCGGTCACCACGATGACGACGCTCATCACGAGCGCGGCCAGCGCGGCCCGCCGGACCGTCCCGGGGGACGGGGTCCAGCGCTGGGCGATGAAGGCCAGGGGGTTTCGCACGGCTTGGCCTGCTTGGCTGAGATTCGGCACGGCCACCATCGTAGGGGCCTCCTTGTGCATTCCTTCACGAGGGGGACGCCCAGGGGAGGGCACGGGGGACATGAGCGGCGTCGACCAGCGGAAGGACGCCGGCTTCGCCCGCTACGGGGACCGCGTCATTCCCACCTGAACCAGCGCGCCGCCGCGCCGAGTCCCAGCACCGCCCACACGGCGAGGATCCCGAGGTCGCCCCAGGGCACGCCCGCGCCGTGCTGGAGGACGTCGCGCAGGCCGTCCGACAGGGCCGAGACCGGCAGCAGTTCCAGGACGGAGCGGGCAGCTCCGGGGAACCTGTCGAGCGGCACGATCACCCCGCCGCCGACGAGCAGCAGCAGGAAGACCAGGTTCGCGGCGGCGAGCGTGGCCTCGGCGCGGAGTGTGCCGGCCATCAGCAGGCCGAGGCCGGAGAAGGCCGCCGTGCCCAGGGCGAGCAGCAGGAGCACCGAGAGCGGGTTGCCGTGCGGCGACCAGCCCAGGGCGAACGCGATCATGGTGAGCAGGACGACCTGCAGGATCTCGGTGACCAGCACGGAGCCGGTCTTGGCGGTCATCAGCGCCCAGCGCGGCAGCGGTGACGCGCCGAGCCGCTTCAGCACGCCGTAGCGCCGCTCGAAGCCGGTGGCGATGGCCTGGCCGGTGAAGGCGGTGGACATCACGGCCAGCGCGAGGATGCCGGGGGCCAGGAAGTCGACGGCCTTGCCGGCGCCGGTGTCGACGATGTCGACGGCGCTGAAGAGCACCAGCAGCAGCGTGGGGATGACGACGGTCAGCAGCAGCTGCTCGCCGTTGCGCAGCAGCATCCGGGTCTCCAGTGCCGTCTGCGCGCCGATCATCCGGGGCAGCGGGGCCGCGCCGGGGTCGGGGGTGAAGGTGCCGGTGGCGGTCACGAACGCAGCTCCTTGCCGGTGAGCTCCAGGAAGACGTCCTCCAGGGTGCGCCGCTCGACCGCGAGGCGGTCGGGCATCACGCCGTGCTGGGCGCACCAGGAGGTGACGGTGGCCAGCATCTGCGGATCGACCTTGCCCTCGATGCGGTAGCTGCCCGGGGTGAGCTCCACGGCGGCGGAGTCGGCGGGCAGTGCCTTGAGCAGCGAGGCGAGGTCCAGCCCCGGGCGGCCGCTGAAGCGCAGGGTGTTCTCCGCGCCGCCGCGGCACAGTTCCTCGGGGGTGCCGCTCGCTATCACGCGGCCCTTGTCGACGATCGCGACGTCGTCCGCGAGCTGCTCGGCCTCGTCCATGAAGTGCGTGGTCAGGACGACGGTGACGCCGTCGGCACGCAGCTCGCGGACCAGTTCCCAGGTGGCGCGGCGGGCCTGCGGGTCCAGTCCGGCCGTCGGCTCGTCCAGGAACACCAGCTCCGGGCGGCCCACGACGGCCATCGCGAGCGCCAGACGCTGCTGCTGGCCGCCGGAGAGCCGGCGGTACGGGGTTCGGCCGCAGGACTCCAGGCCGAGCCGTTCGATCAGCAGCGCGGGGTCGAGGGGGTGGGCGTGCAGCTTGGCGGTGTGCCGCAGCATCTCCTCGGCGCGGGCACCGGCGTACACGCCGCCGGACTGCAGCATCACGCCGATCCGGGGCCGCAGCGCGGCGGCCTCCCGTACCGGGTCGAGCCCCAGCACGCGGACCTCGCCCCCGTCGGGACGGCGGTATCCCTCGCAGGTCTCGACGGTGGTGGTCTTCCCGGCTCCGTTGGGTCCGAGCACGGCGGACACGGTGCCCCGGGCGACGGTCAGGTCGAGCCCGTCCACCGCGGTCTTGGGGCCGTATCGCTTGACCAGTCCGGTCACCTCGACCGCGGGGTCCATTCGCATGACGGGAAGTCTACGAACCTCCGGGGCGCGCTCCGCCGGGAGGGCGGCGCCCGATGCCGCCGCCGCCGGTCGCGGCGGGTGCGCGGGGGCCGGGCCCCGGGCACCGGGGGAAGATCGTTTCCGCAGGTCAGGTTAGGTTTCCCTAAGTGACGCAGCAGACATCCGCCCGGAGGGCCGCCGCTTGCCTCTGCGAGATGAATTACGCAACACTGGTCTTGTGAAAAACGTGTCCGAGGCTCAGGAGGAGCAGACGACCGGGGAGCGGAGCACCCGCAACCGGGTCGCCAGGTCCGTCCTGGTCCACGGGCCGTCGACCGCCGCCGACCTGGCGGAACGGCTCGGGCTCACCCAGGCGGCCGTACGCCGCCACCTGGATGCGCTCTTCGCCGAGGGCATGGTCGAGCCGCGTGAGAAGCGGGTCTACGGGAACCGCGGCCGCGGCCGCCCCGCCAAGGTGTTCGCGCTGACCGACTGCGGCCGCGACGCCTTCGACCAGGCCTACGACCAGCTCGCCGCCGACGCCCTGCGCTGGATCGCCGAGTCCGCCGGAGGCGGGGAGGACGGCGACGCCGCGGTGTCCGCCTTCGCCCGTGCCCGGGTCGCCGCGCAGGCCGAACGCTACCGGGCGGTCGTCGAGGCGGCCGACCCCGAGGAGCGCACGCAGGCGCTCGCCGAGGCCCTCAGCCAGGACGGGTACGCTGCCACCACGCGCGGCGCGCCCGCCTCCGCCGGGGAGCAGCTCTGTCAGCACCACTGCCCGGTGGCCCACATCGCCGAGCAGTTCCCGCAGCTGTGCGAGGCGGAGGCCGAGGTCTTCTCCCGCCTGCTCGGCACCCATGTACAACGGCTGGCGACCATCGCCCACGGGGACGGTGTCTGCACCACCTTCGTGCCGAAGACCGCGTCGCCGGCCGGATCCACCGCACCGACCAACACCGCAAGCAACGCCGGGAGGAACCCCGCATGACTGCCCCCCTGGAGACGGCTCACCCTGAACTCGAGGGTCTGGGCAACTACGAGTACGGCTGGGCCGACTCGGACGTGGCCGGTGCCGCCGCCCGTCGAGGCCTGAGCGAGGACGTCGTCCGCGACATCTCCTCGAAGAAGAACGAGCCCGAGTGGATGCTCAAGCTGCGTCTCAAGGGCCTGAAGCTCTTCGGGAAGAAGCCCATGCCCACCTGGGGCTCGGACCTGTCCGGCATCGACTTCGACAACATCAAGTACTTCGTGCGGTCCACGGAGAAGCAGGCGGAGTCCTGGGAGGACCTGCCCGAGGACATCAAGAACACCTACGACAGGCTGGGCATCCCCGAGGCGGAGAAGCAGCGGCTGGTCGCGGGTGTGGCCGCGCAGTACGAGTCGGAGGTCGTCTACCACCAGATCCGCGAGGACCTGGAGGAGCAGGGCGTCATCTTCCTGGACACCGACACGGCGCTGAAGGAGCACCCGGAGCTGTTCCAGGAGTACTTCGGCACGGTCATCCCGGCGGGTGACAACAAGTTCGCCTCCCTGAACACCGCGGTGTGGTCCGGCGGCTCCTTCATCTACGTGCCGAAGGGCGTGCACGTCGAGATCCCGCTGCAGGCCTACTTCCGGATCAACACCGAGAACATGGGCCAGTTCGAGCGGACGCTGATCATCGTCGACGAGGACGCCTACGTCCACTACGTCGAGGGCTGCACGGCGCCGATCTACAAGTCGGACTCCCTGCACAGCGCCGTGGTCGAGATCATCGTGAAGAAGGGCGGCCGCTGCCGCTACACGACGATCCAGAACTGGTCGAACAACGTGTACAACCTGGTCACCAAGCGTGCCGTGGCGTACGAGGGCGCGACCATGGAGTGGGTCGACGGCAACATCGGCTCCAAGGTGACCATGAAGTACCCGGCCGTCTACCTGATGGGCGAGCACGCCAAGGGCGAGACGCTGTCGATCGCCTTCGCGGGCGAGGGCCAGCACCAGGACGCCGGCGCCAAGATGGTGCACATGGCGCCGAACACCTCCTCCTCGATCGTCTCCAAGTCGGTGGCCCGCGGCGGTGGCCGCACCTCCTACCGCGGTCTGATCGAGATCGGCGAGGGCGCCGCCGGCTCCAAGTCGAACGTGCTGTGCGACGCGCTGCTGGTGGACACGATCTCCCGCTCGGACACCTACCCGTACGTGGACGTCCGCGAGGACGACGTGTCGATGGGCCACGAGGCGACCGTCTCCAAGGTCAGCGAGGACCAGCTCTTCTACCTCATGAGCCGCGGCCTGGAGGAGACCGAGGCGATGGCCACCATCGTCCGCGGCTTCGTGGAGCCGATCGCGCGCGAGCTGCCGATGGAGTACGCGCTGGAGCTCAACCGGCTGATCGAGCTGCAGATGGAGGGCGCGGTCGGCTGACGCCCGGCTGCTCCGTCCACCACGAACCGATGCCCCTGCAGGGCCGTGAGCGAGCCAAAGGGCGCGCCGCTTCCGACAGTGACGAGACCAAGCGAGGAACGAGCGCAGTGTCGAGGAACGTCGGAAGCGGATTCGAGCGCCCGGAGGCGAGCGAGCACAAATAGGCAGAAAGAGGCAGTAAGACAGCCATGGCTGAAACCATCCCGGCCGCCGGTGCCACCACCGAAGGCGCCATCCAGGTCGGCCAGCCCCGGGACGCCCGGGTCAGCGCGCCCGCGTCCTACGACGTGGCCGACTTCCCCGTGCCGAACGGCCGCGAGGAGGAGTGGCGCTTCACCCCGCTGGAGCGGCTGCGCGGTCTGCACGACGGCACCGCCGTCGCGACCGGTGGCGGCGTCAAGGTCGAGGTGAGCGCCCCCGCGGGCGTCACCGTCGAGACCGTCGGCCGGGACGACGCCCGGGTCGGCAAGGCGGGCAAGCCGGTGGACCGGGTCGCCGCCCAGGCCTACAGCTCCTTCGAGAAGGCGTCGGTCATCTCCGTCCCCAAGGACGCGGTGCTCGCCGAGCCGGTGCGGATCTCGGTGCACGGCCAGGGCGGGGTCGCCTTCGGCCACCAGGTCGTCGAGGTCGGCGCCTTCGCCGAGGCGGTCGTGGTCATCGACCACACCGGTGACGCCGTCGTCGCGGCCAACGTCGAGTACCTGATCGGTGACGGCGCCAAGCTGACCGTCGTGTCGATCCAGGACTGGGACGACACCGCCGTGCACGTGGCCCAGCACACCGCGCTGGTCGGCCGCGACGCGACCTTCAAGTCCGTCGTGGTCACCTTCGGCGGCGACGTCGTGCGGCTGCACCCGCGGGTCGTCTACGGCGCCCCGGGCGGCGAGGCCGAGCTCTACGGCCTGTACTTCACCGACGAGGGCCAGCACCAGGAGCACCGCCTCTTCATCGACCATGACACCCCGCACTGCCGGTCCAACGTGGCGTACAAGGGCGCGCTGCAGGGCCGGGACGCGCACGCGGTGTGGATCGGCGACGTGCTCATCCGCGCCGAGGCCGAGGGGACCGACACCTACGAGCTCAACCGCAACCTGGTGCTCACCGACGGCGCCCGGGTCGACTCGGTGCCGAACCTGGAGATCGAGACCGGCGAGATCGTCGGCGCCGGCCACGCCTCGGCGACCGGCCGCTTCGAGGACGAGCAGCTGTTCTACCTGATGGCCCGCGGCATCCCGGCCGACGAGGCCCGCCGGCTGGTCGTCCGCGGCTTCTTCGCCGAGCTGATCCAGCAGATCGGCGTCGCCGACCTGCAGGAGCGCCTGCTGGAGAAGATCGACGCGGAACTGGAGGCGTCCGTCGTATGACCGCCGCCGAAGGTTTCGTCCGCGCCTGCGCGCTGAGCGAGCTCGAGGAGGACACGCCCAAGCGTGTCGAGCTCGGCGGCGTGCCGGTGTCGGTCGTGCTCACCGAGGGCGAGGTGTTCGCGATCAACGACATCTGCTCGCACGCGAACGTCTCACTGTCCGAGGGCGAGGTGGAGGACTGCCAGATCGAGTGCTGGCTGCACGGCTCCTCCTTCGACCTGCGGACCGGCAAGCCGTCCGGGCTGCCCGCGACGCGGCCCGTCCCCGTATACCCCGTTCAGATCCAAGGGGACGATGTGCTCGTCTCCGTCACCCAGGAGTCCTGAGACACCCATGGCAACGCTTGAGATCCACGACCTGCACGTCTCCGTCGAGGCCGAGGGCGGTCCGCGGGAGATCCTCCGCGGTGTCGACCTGACCGTGAAGCAGGGCGAGACCCACGCCATCATGGGCCCGAACGGCTCCGGCAAGTCGACCCTGGCCTACTCGCTCGCCGGGCACCCGAAGTACACCATCACCGGTGGCACGGTGACCCTGGACGGCGAGGACGTGCTGGCCATGTCCGTCGACGAGCGGGCCCGTGCGGGCGTCTTCCTGGCCATGCAGTACCCGGTCGAGGTCCCCGGCGTCTCCGTCTCCAACTTCCTGCGCACCTCGGCCACCGCCATCCGCGGCGAGGCCCCGAAGCTGCGCACCTGGGTGAAGGAGGTCAAGGAGGCCATGGAGCGCCTGCACATGGATCCCTCCTTCGCCGAGCGCAACGTCAACGAGGGCTTCTCCGGCGGTGAGAAGAAGCGCCACGAGATCCTCCAGCTCGAACTGCTCAAGCCGAGGATCGCGATCCTCGACGAGACCGACTCCGGCCTGGACGTCGACGCGCTGCGCATCGTCTCCGAGGGCGTCAACCGGGTGCGCGAGAGCGGTGAGGTCGGCACCCTGCTGATCACCCACTACACGCGCATCCTGCGTTACATCAAGCCCGACTACGTCCACGTCTTCGCCGCGGGCCGGATCGCCGAGTCCGGCGGCCCGGAGCTGGCGGACAAGCTGGAGGCCGAGGGCTACGAGGCCTATGTGAAGGGAGGCGCGTCCGCATGACATTGCAGCTGCCGGGCCTGCTGGACACCGAGGCGATCCGCAAGGACTTCCCGGTGCTGGACCGGCTGGTCCACGACGGGAAGAAACTCGTCTACCTGGACAACGCGGCGACCTCGCAGAAGCCGCGCCAGGTCATCGACGCCCTCAGCGAGTACTACGAGCGCTACAACGCCAACGTCCACCGCGGTGTGCACACGCTCGCCGAGGAGGCCACGGCGCTGTACGAGGGCGCCCGTGACAAGATCGCCGCGTTCGTCAACGCCCCGAGCCGCGACGAGGTGATATTCACCAAGAACGCCTCGGAGTCGCTGAACCTGGTCGCCAACATGCTGGGCTGGGCCGACGAGCCCTACCGCGTGGACAGCGACACCGAGATCGTCATCACGGAGATGGAGCACCACTCCAACATCGTCCCGTGGCAGCTGCTCTCGCAGCGCACCGGCGCGAAGCTGAAGTGGTTCGGCCTGACCGACGACGGGCGGCTCGACCTGAGCGACATCGAGCAGGTCATCACCGAGAAGACGAAGATCGTCTCCTTCACGCTCGTCTCCAACATCCTGGGCACGGTCAACCCGGTCGAGGCCATCGTGCGCCGTGCGCAGGAGGTCGGGGCCCTGGTGCTGATCGACGCCTCGCAGGCCGCGCCGCACATGGTGCTGGACGTGCAGGCGCTGCAGGCCGACTTCGTGGCCTTCACCGGCCACAAGATGCTCGGCCCGACCGGCATCGGCGTGCTGTGGGGCCGCCAGGAGCTGCTGGAGGACCTCCCGCCGTTCCTGGGCGGCGGCGAGATGATCGAGACCGTCTCCATGCACGAGTCGACGTACGCGCCCGCGCCGCACAAGTTCGAGGCGGGTACGCCCCCGATCGCCCAGGCCGTCGGCCTCGGCGCGGCCGTGGACTACCTGAGCGCCATCGGCATGGACAAGATCGCCGCGCACGAGCACGCGATCACCGAGTACGCGCTGAAGCGGCTGAAGGAGGTGCCCGAGCTGAAGATCATCGGCCCGGACACCCCCGAGGGCCGCGGCTCCGCGATCTCCTTCACGCTGGGCGACATCCACCCGCACGACGTGGGCCAGGTCCTGGACGAGCAGGGCATCGCCGTGCGCGTCGGCCACCACTGCGCGCGGCCGGTCTGCCTGCGGTACGGAATTCCCGCGACCACACGAGCGTCGTTCTATCTGTACTCCACGCCGGCCGAGGTCGACGCCTTGGTCGAGGGCCTGGAGCACGTACGGAACTTCTTCGGCTGAGGGACGGACGGCGAAGCCTGTGAAGCTGGATTCGATGTACCAGGAAGTCATCCTGGACCACTACAAGAACCCGCACGGCCGCGGCCTGCGCGACGGTGACGTCGAGGTGCACCACGTCAACCCGACGTGCGGTGACGAGATCACCCTGCGCGTCAAGCTCGACGGCACGTCCATCCGGGACATCAGCTACGAGGGCCAGGGCTGTTCCATCAGCCAGGCCAGTGCCTCCGTGCTCAACGAACTGCTCGTCGGCCGCCAGGTCGACGAGGCCGTGAAGGTCCAGGAGGTCTTCCTGGAGCTGATGCAGTCCAGGGGCAAGCTGGAGCCCGACGACGCGATGGAGGACGTGCTGGAGGACGCCGTCGCGTTCGCGGGCGTCTCGAAGTACCCGGCGCGCGTCAAGTGCGCGCTGCTGAGCTGGATGGCGTGGAAGGACGCCACCGCCCAGGCACTGGGCGATGGCGCGGTCAGGGAGTCCGCATGAGCGAGAACGCAGAAGTGACGACGACGAAGCCGGCGAGCGAGGAGGAGATCCGTGAGGCCCTCTACGACGTCGTCGACCCCGAACTGGGCATCGACGTCGTCAACCTCGGCCTGATCTACGGCATCCACATCGACGACAGCAACGTCGCGACCCTCGACATGACGCTCACGTCGGCGGCCTGCCCGCTGACCGACGTCATCGAGGACCAGGCGAAGTCGGCCACCGACGGCATCGTCAACGACCTGAAGATCAACTGGGTCTGGATGCCGCCGTGGGGCCCCGACAAGATCACCGACGAGGGCCGCGAGCAGCTGCGCGCGCTCGGCTTCAACGTCTGACCCGCACGGGACCACGACCGCGGGACGCCGCTCCGGGGAGGAGCGGCGTCCCGCGGTCGTATTTTCGTTTGCGCGGGTTCCCCCGGGTCGGCGAGTCTTCCGCGCATGAGCAGCCATTTCGCCGCCATCGGACTCGGCGTGACCGACCGGGACTCCTTCCGTTCACTCGTCGTCGGGCTCCTGGAACGCGCGGACACGCAGCAGGTCGAGGGTGAGCTGAGCCGGCACGTGTGGACGGGCGCCGGTGGCGCCCGGGTCGTCATCGAGACGCAGGGGCGCGCGATCGCCCAGGTGCTGCCCTGCCTGGCGCCCGCCGGGGAGCCGGTGCCGGTGGCCCGCGTGGCGCTGGTGGACGAGGAGACCGCCCGGCTCGAACTGCTGGACCGGCCCGGCGGGGCGATGCTGTGCCCGCTCGCGGTGGAGCTGGAGGACCGCGCCGTGCTGCGTTCCCGGGGCGGCAAGGCCCCCGAGGGCGAACTGCGCCTCGCCGCGCTCGCGGAGCGGCTCACCCTCCACACCGGGGGCAGGCAGGCGTACGACGCCGCGCAGGAGGAGGGCGAGATCGGTTTCGCGCCCGACTACCTCATTCCCTTCGGCCTGTTCGCGCCGGAGGGGGCGGGCGAGGACTGGGTGCCCTCGGCGCACGCGGCGTTCGCCGGGGAGGTCCTGCTCGCCGAGGTCCACGAAGGCGAGGCCGGGGGCGGCCGCTTCCACCGGCTGCGGGTGCGCACCATCGGCGGCCACGAGGTCGATGTCGCCGTGGCCGGCGAGGAGTTGACGGACACCCCGGCCCCGGGGCACTGGGTGGACGGGGAGTTCTTCCTGACGGGTTCGCTGGGCCTGGCGCCGGCGCCGGACACCGCCCGGAAGCGGTGGTGGCCGCGCCGGTCCTGAGGGGCCCGCCATGCGTACAAGCGTACACATCGATGTGTACGCTTGTACGCATGGCATACGCATTGCTGGGCGGGGCGATCCTCGCGGAAGTGCTCGGTACGACGTCCATGAAGTACAGCGACGGCTTCACCAGGCTGTGGCCCTCCCTCGGCACCACCGCCGGCTACCTGATCGCCTTCGCGCTGCTCGCGCAGACGCTCAAGTCGATGTCCGTGGGCACCGCCTACGCGATATGGGCCGGAGTCGGCACGGCCGCGATCGCCGCCATCGGCATGGTCTTCCTCGGCGAGGCGGCCACCGCCGCCAAGCTGACGGGGATCGCCCTGGTCATCGCCGGGGTGGTCGTCCTCAACCTCGGCGGCGCCCACTGATGGCCCGCCGGTACGACCCGGAGCGGCGGCAGCGCATCATCGACGCCGCGATCCGCGTCGTCGGCGAGCGCGGCATCGCCGGGCTGAGCCACCGGGCCGTCGCCGCGGCGGCGGACGTCCCGCTCGGCTCGACCACGTACCACTTCGCCACCCTCGACGACCTGCTGGTGGCCGCGCTGCGGCAGTGCAACGAGGCCTTCTTCCGGGAGGTCGGGGAGCGCGCCCTGCTCGGCTCGCCCGGCGCCGGCCTCGCCGCGGAACTGGCCCGGTTCGTCGAGGAGACGGTCTCCCGGGACCGCCCGCGTGCGCAGCTGGAGTACGAGCTCTACCTCGCCGCGCTCCGCCACGATGCCGTACGCCCGGTCGCCGCGGAGTGGGTGGACCACATGGCCGCGCTCCTCACCCGGTGGACCGACCCGGTCACCGCCCGCGCGCTGGCCGCCCTCACCGACGGGATGTGCCTGCAGGCACTGCTGACCGGCCGCGACATCGACCGGGAGGAGGCCCGCGAGGTCTTCGCCCGGATCATCGGCACATGTGACCGGGTTCGCTGACCTATACCGGCCGCGACCTGATCCGGCATCCTCACGCGCCGCATTCACGCCTTCACGTGATCGATTCTTGTAGAGCGTCGATCGGAGGGCAGTATGAAACAGGCGATGAAGGACATACCGAGGGTGGTGTGGCTCCTGGCCAGCGGCATGTTCTTCGTGGCGGCGGTGAGCTTCACCTTCGTCTACCTCTTCGTCTACCTGACCGGACCGCGTGGGCTCAGCACCTCCCAGGCAGGACTCATCGCCGGTGTGGGCGGCGTCGGCATGGTCGCCGGCAACTTCACCGGCGGCTGGTTCGGCGACCGCTTCGGGCACCGCCGCACCCTGATCACCGGCATGGTCGTGTCCGGTCTCGGCCTGGCGGCCCTGCCGCTGACGCCGACCGCCGCCCTCGCGGTGGTCTTCCCGGTCGCCCAGTACGCCACCGGCATCACCCGGGCCTCCAACTCGGCGCTCATCGCCTTCTCCGTGCCGGAGGGCTCCCGCCGTCAGGGCTTCGCCCTGCTGCGCTTCATGGCGAACCTCGGCGTCACCGTGGGCCCGCCGCTCGGTGCGCTGATCGCCACGACGATCTCGTACGACTGGCTGTTCGTGGCCGACGGCCTCGGCATGCTCTTCTTCGGTGTCTACGCGCATTTCATCCTGCCGGCGAACGGCAACCACCGGCCCAAGGGCGAGGCCTCGCCCGACGCGCCCGGCCTGTGGGCCGCGCTGCGCGCCCGGCCCGCCGTCCTGGTGCTGCTCGTCGCGATCCTGGTCGCCGACACCATCTACCGCCAGCAGTACTCCACCCTGCCCGTGTACCTGAAGGACCACGGCATCGGCACGGGCGTCTACGGCGCGCTCATCGCCATCAACGGCGCCCTGGTGATCCTCCTCGAACTCCCGGTCACCATCGCCCTGCGCCGGCGTGCCCCGCTGCCGATCATCGGCCTCGGCGTGATCCTGGTCGGGCTCGGCTTCGCCGCGCTGACCACCGGCGGCTGGTACGTCGCGTCCGCCGTCGCGATGATGATCCTGCTGACCGTGGGCGACATCCTCTACAAGTCGCCGTCCACCGCCTACGTCGCCGACAACGCCCCCGACCACCTGCAGGGCCGCTTCCAGAGCATGTACGCCGGCGCGTCCATCAGCGGCGTGGTGCTGGCCGCCCCGCTCGGCGGCGTGCTCTACGAGCACGCGCCGGGCGCGCTGTGGCCGCTGTGCGCGGTGCTCGGCGTCGTCGCCGGCGCGGCCGTGCTCGGCGCCCGGCGGCTGCCGGGCGTACGGGACGCGGCCGCCGAACCGGACGCGGTCAAGGCCGCGACGCAGTCCTGACCGCCTCGAGGGCCGCCACCACGCTCGCCGTGATGTCCGTGACCGGGTAGAACACCCGCCGGACCACCCGGTCCGCGCCGACCACCAGCGTCAGCCGCTTCAGCCGCACCGCGCCGCCCGCGCGGAAGGTCGGCAGCCGCAGCGCCGCGGACAGGGTCAGCTCCGCGTCCGACAGCAGCGGGAAGCGCAACCGCTCCCGCTCGGCGAACTCCGCCTGCTCGTCCGGGCGCTGGGCGCTCACCCCGTGCACGGCCGCGCCGGCCGCGGTGAACTCCGCCTGACGGTCCCGGTAGGTGCAGGACTCCAGCGTGCAACCCGCCGCACCCGGGATGTCGCCCCAGCCCGGGGGGTAGGACGCGGGCCGCGCGTAGGCGCCGGGGAAGCAGTAGAGGACCGTGAACGGGCGGTCCGCGGCGACCGGGTCGCGGAGCTCGCCGTCCGGGCCCGCGGGGAGCAGCAGCGCGGGCACGCGGGTCCCCGTCAGCGCGTGCACACGCTCCGCCTCCCGTGAGCCGTCCGGTGCGGTGCCGGTTGTCGTCCCGTCGCCCAGCACCCACTGGTCGCCCCAGTCCTGGAGGGCGATCAGCACCGGCAGCAGCGCCCGCCCGCGCGGGGTGAGCCGGTAGGCGTAGCGCACGGGGCGGTCCTGGTACGGCTCACGGGTCAGCACGTCCGCGTCGACCAGCAGGCGCAGCCGTTCGGCCAGCACCTTGCGGGACACGCCGAGTTCGCGCTGCAGGTCGTCGAAGCGGTCCACGCCGCGGGCGGCGTCCCGCACGATCAGCAGCGTCCACCAGTCGCCGACCACGTCGAGGGCCTGGGCGATGGAGCAATTCGCGTCACCGAGTTCTGTGCGGCGGGCCATGCCGCTATCCTGCCAGCCGGGAGTGAGTTTCCAAAAGGAACTCGCTGGGCGGAGGAGGGGGTGCGGGCATGCGCGAGGTGCCCAGGGTCGTCTGGTTGCTGGCCGCCGGGGTCTTCACGAACGCGGTCGTGAGCTTCACGTTCGTCTACCTCTTCGTCTGGCTGACCTCGGTACGGGGCCTGCCCGTTCCGGAGGCCGGGCTGATCGCCGGCACGGGCGGGGTGGGCCTGGTCGCCGGCAACTTCACCGGTGGCTGGTTCGGCGACCACCTCGGGCACCGCCGCGTGCTGCTCGCCGGGTCCGTCATCTCCGGGGCCGGACTCGTCCTGCTGCCCGCCCTGCCCACCGCCGCGCTGCTGCCCGTCCTGCTGCTCGCGCAGTACGCGGCCGGCACCGTGCGGGCCGCCAACTCCGCGCTCGTCGCCGTCTCCGTCCCCGAGGGCGCGCGCCGCCAGGGCTTCGCCGTGCTGCGCTTCGCCTCCAACGCGGGCTTCACCGTGGGGCCGCCGCTCGGCGCGCTCCTGGCCGCCCGCACCTCGTACACCTGGCTCTTCGTCGCCGACGGCCTCGGCACGCTACTCTTCGCCGGCTACGCCGCCCGCGCGCTGCCCGCCCAGGGCGCCCGCCGGGCCGCCCGTGCCGTCCGCGCCGCCGGCGCCGACGGGTTGTGGGCGGCGCTGCGCGCCCGGCCCGCCGTCGTGGTGCTGCTGGCGACGGTCCTGGTCACCGACACCGTCTACCGGCAGCAGTACTCCACCCTGCCCGTCTGGCTCGCCGACCACGGCATCGGCACCGCCGCGTACGGCCTGCTGATCGCCGTCAACGGAGGCGTCATCCTCTGCCTGGAGATCCCGGCCACCGTCGCCCTGCGCCGCCGCCCGCCGCTGCCGATCATCGGCACCGGGCTCGTCCTCGTCGGCGCCGGCTACGCCGCCCTGGCCGGCGGCCCGTACATCGCCGCCGCGGTCACGATGATGCTGCTCCTCACGGCGGGGGAGATCCTCTACAAGACCACCGCCACCGCCTACGTGGCAGACAGCGCCCCCGACCACCTGCAGGGCCGCTTCCAGTCCCTGTACGCCGGGGCCTCCGTCAGCGGCACCGTCCTCGCCCCGCCCCTCGGCGGCGCCCTGTACGACGCCGCGCCCGGCGCGCTGTGGCCGGTCTGCGCGGTGCTGGCCGCGCTCAGCGGGGCGGTGCTGCTGGCGGCCGCCGCACGGTGGTGGCGCGGCTCCGGGAGCGTCGACGCGGGTGCGCGGGACGCCGGATCCGCCGGGGCCGAGGCGGGCGGGCGCCGGCGTTCCGGATTTCGGGCCGGTTGGGCAAGTGCGGGACGCAACGACTAGCGTTCGACACATGACTGAAACGACCGCCACCTCTCGCGCCACCGGTGCCGTTGCCGCAGGCCTCGCCACGATCGCCGCCGACGGCACCGTCCTCGACACCTGGTTCCCCGCGCCCGAGCTCGTGGCGGCGCCCGGCCCCGCCGGGACCGAACGGCTCTCCGCCGAGCAGGCCGCCGAGCTGCTGGGAGACGCCGCGCCCAAGGCCCTGGGGCCGGACCCGCGCCGCGGCGTCGAGGTCGTCGCCGTACGCACCGTCATCGCCTCGACCGACGACAAGCCGCTCGACGCGCACGACGCCTACCTGCGGCTGCACCTGCTGAGCCACCGCCTGGTGAAGCCCAACGGCCAGAACCTGGACGGCATCTTCGGCCTCCTGGCCAACGTCGTCTGGACCTCCATCGGGCCCGTCCCCGTCGGCGACATCGAGCGCGCCCGCCTCGCCGCCCGCGCCGAGGGGCTGCACCTGGCGGTCTACGGCGTGGACAAGTTCCCGCGCATGACGGACTACGTCGTCCCCGCCGGCGTCCGCATCGCCGACGCCGACCGCGTCCGCCTCGGCGCGCACCTCGCGTCCGGCACCACCGTGATGCACGAGGGCTTCTGCAACTTCAACGCCGGCACGCTGGGCACCTCCATGGTCGAGGGCCGCATCAGCCAGGGCGTCATCGTCGGCGACGGCTCCGACATCGGCGGCGGCGCCTCGATCATGGGCACCCTCTCCGGCGGCGGCAAGACCGTCGTCTCCATCGGCGAGCGCTGCCTCCTCGGCGCCGAGGCCGGCATCGGCATCTCCCTGGGCGACGACTGCGTCGTCGAGGCCGGCCTCTACGTCACGGCGGGCACCCGGGTCTCCCTCCCCGACGAGACCATCGTCAAGGCCAAGGAGCTCTCCGGCGCCAACAACCTCCTCTTCCGCCGCAACTCCATCACCGGCGCGGTCGAGGTCCTCCAGCGCACGGGCTCGTGGGGCGGGCTGAACGAGATCCTGCACAGCCACAACTGACCGCCGGCGGCCGTGACCCGCGGCCGTCCTGTCGATCAACGTCCTGATCTGCTGCTGAGCTGTCGGCAGTTGTCGACGTTGGCCATCGTTGGTCATCGCTGAGCGCCCTTCCACGGCCCGAGGACGGCCCGGGAGGGCGCTCGTGCATGAGCCCCGCTTCAGGAGTTCGATCCGGGCCGCCATGCCCGACGGGTCGGCACGGTCCCTGCGACTCTCCCGGCCACGCTCGCGCGGGAGCGCCCCGCAGCGCGTGGCTGCGGGGCGCATAGTGGGGTCTAGTCGACCATCTGCCCGTCGTACGTACCGCCCTTGCAGGTGTTGGTCGCCCAATCGACCGTTCCGCCGCCCTGCTCGCACTCACCTGGGGTGGGGCTGGCGGTGGTGGCGGCGGTTGCAGCGGTGGCGGTGGCGGCGCCGGTGAGGCCGAGTCCGGTGAGGGCTGCCGTGGCGATGACGGCGGCGAGGATTCGTCGAATGCGCATGTGGTTCCCCTTTCACGCATTGCCTCGGTTCGGACACTAGTCAGCTTGATCTTCACCCAAGTGGGTGGCACGTCATGTTGCGCCATTCGGGTGACAGCGCTGTCGGGTGCGGGGCCGGTGACGCGACCCGTCATACAGGCCCTTGTGGGCGGTGCTGCGTGTGGCCACCTCGCGGTCCCGTTCTTGGGATATCGCCGGTCCACGGGCCGCACATGGATGAACTGAACAAGTTCAGTTGAGGACTCACGGGGAGAAGTCCGGGCTGCCTGCGATGTGGCGGCCTGGGCCCGGGCTACCGCCCGCGCCATGTAGCCCCGCACGGTTGGTACCGGTGGGACGAGCGGCGGATGACCCGACGGGATCACCGCAGGCCACACGACTGGACCTGGCGCCGCCACGTAAGTGGGATCCGCCCCTGACCGGCAAGTCTGGTTGGGGGCCGTTCTCGTTAGGCCCTACTGCCTGTCACTGTGGTTCCCCGCCGTTCCCCGCTCGTTCTGGCACCCTTGAGGCACGACACGTGATCATGGTCACGTGATTGACGGAGCGACTTTGGCCGGGAGCCGCTTTTGGGGGCTCGCCCCAAAGTGGCTGGCTAAAGTTGCGGAGTCGATCACCCCAGCCATCCACGCTCCCACCATCCACGGCCCGCAGGGTCCGGCGGAGCTCCCAGCCGTCGCGCACCTGCCTTTGGATCAAAGCGTCGTTTGGGTCCGTGGCGGAACCTGCGTACGGCCCCGCGGGCAGTGCTGCATCCCTAGGTCGGGCCTGGCGGTGTGGGTCCTGGGTGGGGAATCAAGCTCGGTCCGGTGAGTCGGCCCTTGGTGGGTCGGTGTGTGATGCGTGATCATCCCGGGGCCGTGCTGGTGGAGTTGAGCGTGGTCGAGCAGCGGTATCACGCGGTCATGGAGGTGACCGCGGGCGCCCCGGTGGTCGAGGTCGCGGCACGTTATGGGGTCTCGCGGAACGACGCGACGTCACGACTGTCGGGCGTCTATGACCCGAATTTCGTCCATTGCCCTTCGGAGACCACCTCGACGGAGCCGTCGACGACCTTGATGGCCGTCTGTTCGTCGATGGCGTAGGCCGGGACGCCGATGTCGGCGGCCCACCGCTCCGCGTCAGCCAGGGTGTTCGTTGGGAAAGCGTCCAGGTGCGGGAAGATTGAGAAGTCGACGACTCCCAGAGTGCGGTCGTCCGGCGCGGACGGCCACTCGACGAAGTACGCTCCGATCCGGGGCGTCATCACCATGCTTCCGGCACTCACTCCCACCCAGACCGTGTCGGGCAGCGAAGGCAGCAGATCGGTCAGCCCGGACTCCCGCATCCAGTGGCACAGGTACGTCGCGTCGCCGCCGTCGACCAGGAGCACGTCGGCCTCCCGGATCCAGGGGACCCATCGTTCTGCGCCGATGCTGGGCAGTGCGGTGAGTTCGAGGACGCCGAGTGACGCCCAGCCGAGGCCGGTCAGGTATTGCCACGTGGGCTGGGCGGCTAGGAGGCCCCGCACCGATGTCGGCCCGCACATCGGGTGACCCCATTGTGCTGTCGGGATGCAGAGGGCGTGGCACTCGGCGATCGGCTTGCCGAGAAGTTTTACGAGCGCCGTGTGGATGCTTGGGTTCGTGACGCCGCCTGACGTAAGCAAGAGCTTCAAGGTGCCTCCAAATTCGCGTGCAGAAGGTGGATGTACCTGAAGACCCGAGAGCGTGCTGGAACTCATCGCAGTTCGGGCGACCTTTTCAGAGGTCCTTCAGGTCGCCGGGGCTCTCGGCTCATCCTCCGGCTGCGATCGATATTCATTGGACCGCGGTAAGGCGCTTGCCGTCGTGACTACGGACATGCGGGCCGGCACTGTCCAGGGCGTCCAGGAGCCGAACCGCGAAGACCTCGGACATGCGCGCCGAGACCTCCTCGGGCGTGAGCCAGTCGACGGCTGTGGGCTCGTCGGAGGAGCCTTCGGTGCCGCCGGAGGGCTTGCAGCGGAAGACCAAGGCGACGATGCCGCGGGTGGTGTTCTTGTAGACCCCAGTGATCGTCTCGGCCTGCATCGCCCTCGGACGCGAGAACGGCGTGCACGCCCTTCGGCACTTCCATGCCTCCGTGCTCCTGGATGCGGGGGAGAGCAGCAAGGCGCTGAACGAGCAACTCGGTCACCATGATCCGAGCTTCACCCTCCGCACGCACACCCACCTGATGCGGAGCAGCGAGGCGCGCACCCGCCCGCGGTCGACCGCGTCCTCCGGGCCGTGAACCGGCGGCGGCCTTGGCCGACGTGATGAGCGCCCTCCCACGGGAGGGCGCTCGCGCGTTGAGGGACCTGTGCCTCGTATGCGTCAGATCGCCTCGCCCTAGGCGACCTTGGCGCCGGTCTTCCCCATCGGCTGCTCGCCGACGTGCGTGTTCTCGGCGACGAACACCGCCCGTACGGGGCCGAAGAGCCACAGCGAGATCGCCGCGAGTTCCGCGACCCCCAGGACGGTGAAGAACATGCCGTCGGAATCGACCGCTGTGGTCCACCAGTCGTAGGAAAGTCCACCGATGATCACCGCGACCGGGTAGGCGCCCTGGGATATCAGGCGACGGCAGCCGCTGACGACGCCGAGCGCGTCGCCGGGTGACTGGCGCTGCCAGATCGCGGTCATCGGGCCGCCGGTGAGCTGCAGCCCCGCGTTGCGGCCGAAACTCCCCAGGTACCAGAGCCAGTGGGCACCCGGTACGACGAGCAGGATGCGGCCGGCCACGGCGGCGGTGGCCTGTGCGACGGGCAGGAGGACATCGGCGCGATGCGGCCGTTTGCGCAGCGTCATGTACAGGGCGCCGGAGACCAACCCCGCTCCGCCGAACGCGGAGTACGACCCCCAGCCGACACTCCCGGCGTGTCGGGTCACATAGGCCACCAGCCCGGCCGCCGAAAGGCCGTTGAAGAAGTTCAGGGCGCTGTAGGACAGCTGCAGCCGGCGCAGGCCGCGATGCGCCCAGATGAACCGGAAACCGGCCGCGACATGCGCGAACGGAGACTGCCGCGGCCCCCGTTCGACCACAGGCAACCTCCGGGCCGGCACCGCCATCAGGGAGAAGGACAGCAGCAGCCCGGTGAGACTGGTTCCCAGCACGATGTCCGGCCCGGAGACCGCGTAGGTCCATGCGCCGATCGCCGGTGCCAGGATCTGCGGAACGCTCTGCACCAGGTAGACGAGCGAGTTGGACCGAACCAGGTCGACATCGCTCGCCAGGTGCCTCACCACACTGACGATGAGCGACTGCGCCACGCTGTCGGCGAGGGCCTGCACGACGAAGACGACGCCGATCAGGACGAAGTCGATCTGGTCGTCGCGCACGATGAAGAACAGCGCGGCCACCGTCGCGGCCAGCACTGCGTTGGACCCGAGCAGAACGTGCCGTTGATGGAAGCGATCGACGATGACACCCGCGAACGGGGCGAAGAAGACGCTCGTGAACGTGCGCACTGCCAGAAGGACCGCGAGCGTGGCGGCCTCGCCGGTCTTCGTCGTGACGGTGAGTGTGACGGCGATCGACGCCATTCCCGCACCCAGCAGATTCAGGAATTCGGACACGAGTATCGTGAGGAAGGCCGCCCGCTTGACAGCGGCGGTAGAGCGCATCACGTGCTGGCCTCCAGGGTGCCTGCAGTGCCCGGCCAAGGCCGGGCCGGGTCTGTCAACGACGGTCATTCAGGGCATGACGGGGTCAACCTGCGCCGCCGCCGGTCAGTGATGGTTCCGGGACTGAGGGATCTCGCCGGTGCTGTACCGCGCGCTCGTGGGGGACCGGCACCGAGTGGGGAGACGGGCTCAAGCGAAGTCCGGGAGCGTATCAGGCACGGCCAGGACCGTAACGGCCAGGCTGAACCGGCGCCCACTGCCTCGGCACACGTCACCAACAGACGGTGTGGTCACCAGCATTGAGGTGCGGGAACCGCCGGCAGCGGACCAGCGCCGTGAGCCTGGTGGCGGTCGTCGCCCGAATATCCTTCCGGGGTGACGCCGACCCCCCTGACACATGTCGACGAGGACGCGGCCCTCGGTCTTGCAGGGCCGGGTGGTGACGTGTTCCGCGTGCCCGGGGGGACCGTCGTGGTCGGACCCCTGTCGGTGGTGATCGTCGCGGACCCCGGGGACGACCCGGACGTCAGCGGGGTGTGGAACGACCGGGAGTTCCGGCTGGTCGGCCCCGCACCGGCCCCCGTCGCGTCACGGCTCATGGGGCCGCTGCCGTTCACCACTGCCGGGAGGCCACCGGAGCCGCTCGTGCACCTCTTCGTCCGGCTCGACGGCGGCTGTCTCCACCTCGGCCTCCTGAGGGCATCGATGTGTGAGGCGGACGGTGACGACGTGCTCGTCCACTGCCGGTTCCAGATCAGTCCGCCCCTGAGCCGGGACGTCCTCGACCGGGTCCGGCCGCCGGTCGCACCGCCCCCTCTCCCCGGCGTGGACTGGCTCGGCGACGTGCGGACGGCGCCCGGCCGGGCCCTTGAGTCCTTTCTGACCGGCTGGTACCCGGTGACCGCCCCGCGGGGGGCGGTCACCGACGTGCCCGGTTCGATCCCGGGGGCACTGGCCGACTTCTACCGTCTGGCCGCGCAGCGCCCTGCCGTCCTCGGCAGGCACAGCCGGATCAGGCCGCTCGACGAACTACGGACGGACAGCACCGCGGATCGCCTCGTCTTCGGTGTCGAGTGCCAGGGCTGCTGGGACTGGTCGATCCCCTGGGAGCCGGGCGCCACCGACACCGATCCCATTGTGTGGTTCGAGGACAGCCACCCTGTGCCCGAGCAGGAACGGCTGAGCGGATTCCTCCTGCAGTTCTCCCTTGCGGAGGCCGCGCTCGGCGCCGTTTATCAGGCTTGGTGTGACGACCTTCCCCGGCATCTGCTTCCCGTGCTCGAAAGCCGGCTGGTGCGCGTGCCACTGCGGCCGTTCCTGTCGCCCGCCGACGCGCCGACGGACTTCCTGGTCGGCCCTGGTCTCGTCGCCCCGGTCAGCCCCAGCGGGGACGAAGGAAAGCTCGACGTCTGGGTCGGCGCCCAGCACCGCGGCGCACTGCACCCGCTCGGACTGCTCGACATCCCGTGGCGGCGTTTCGACGGGTGACCGATGCGTTCACGCGCCCGCGCGGCGCTCAGCCGGGAGGGAGGGCGAGCCGCAGGACGATCTCGCCGTCGTCGATCTCACCGGTCGGCTCGAAGCCGAACTTGCGGTAGAAGGGCCACGGTTCGCCGTCGCCGGGCTCGTAGCTGGTCAGCAGCTCGGTGGCGCCGTCCGCGCGGACCAGGTCGGCGATCTGGGTGAGCACCTCCCGGCCGATGCCGTGCCCTTGGTGGCGCTTGTCGATGAGGAGGCGCCAGATGAAGTGGCGTCCCTGGTAGGGGCCGGCCGGCGGTTTCCACGACAGCATCACAAAGCCGACCGGCTCGTCGCCGCGGTACACGGCGCGGTACCAGGGGTTGGCGTCCGGCATCTTCGCCGCCTGCTTCAGCGACAGGGACACGGACGCCACGAACTGCTTCTGCTTGTGCCGGACGCGGAGGGCGCGGACGGCCTCGCGGTTGTCGTCGGTGATCTCCCGGAGGTGCACGCCTGGGGACGTCATGCCACACCCTTTCCCCGTGCGTACGCGTAGCCGGGGACGCCGGGTCGCACGTCCTCGCAGCGTATGCGGCCCGGGGCGTCCGGAGCGGGACTGGCGCGCCGGGCGCGGGGCCCCCGCACGCGAGTGGCGGCTGTTAGAGTCCGGGCCCTGCCGGTTCCCGACACCGTTCGATCGGATCGCGAAGGAAAGCCATGGTCGAATTGGTACGAACCCTGGTCGAGGCACTCGTGCAAGGGCTGCCGGGACTGAGGGCGATCCGCGAGGAGAAGCGGCGCCGCAAACTCGGCGCGGAGCTGTTCATCCTCTACGTGCGGCTCAACGAGGCGATGCTGGAGGCGGAAGGCATCGTCAGGAACCTTGAGGGCTACGCGGAGCGAATGGGCCGGCACCTCGAGCACGGTGACGACGCGTACGCGCTCGGCGCGGGGGACTGGGTCGCCCGGGGTGTGCAGAGGCAGATCGTGAACCTCGCGCGGATCTCCGGCCTGATGGGTGACCACGGTGTGGCGCTGCAGATCATCGACCCCGAGGCCTACAACCGGCTCCAGCCGCTGCTCAGCGGCAAGTTCAACGCCCTGCAGGTGCTCCTCGCCATCATGGGCTCCGGAGCCCTGCCGCTCGCCCCGACGCAGGAGGACCTCGCGAGGGCGATGGACGTCGGTCATCCCGGCAGCAGGGAGGGGCAGCGCCGGATGATGGCCAACCTGGAGGAGTTCGCGCCCCGGTGGCGTGACACCGCGCTCGCCACGTCGTCCCCATGGGGACCGTCGACGTACGAATCCGTCGTCCGGTACCTGCGGGAGCGCGAGCCGCGCGAGCAGCTGTCCGAGATCCGCGCCGCCCTGGAGTCGCTGCGGACGGCCCTCGAAAAGCACTTCACGATCTCCGACGTACTGCTGGAGGTCGGGGACGCGCGCATGGGGTCGCGGAGCGGCAGCTTCGTGGAGTGACCCGCCCGGGCGGCCGACTAGGCGGGGTCGAGCGGTTCCCACGGGGGCGTGCCGCGGTAGGCGCGGCCGACCATCGTGACCCAGCGGTGGACCGCGTCCTCGTTGGGGGCGAAGGGGCCGGGGCGGAAGTGCGGGGAGGCCAGGCCGCGCTGCACCGACTCGCAGGCGGCCCAGTCCTGGCGGTTCGTGCGGTCCCAGAACTCCACGGCGTACGAGGCGTCGGCCACGCCCTCGGGTACGTACCAGGTGCAGGTGACCCGGGTGCGGTCCGGGGCTTCCGGGACGAGCAGATGGGTCATCACGTAGTCGGGGTGCAGGGAGAGCAGCAGGTTCGGGAAGAGGCCGAGGTACAGCACGCGGCGCCGGTCCGTGCCGTCGATGAAGGTCCCCCGGGAACGGCCGGTCAGGGACATCGTCTCCGCGCCGTCCCGCAGGTCCATCGCGCCGCCCACCCATGCGCCGGGGAGGTCGTAGTTGTCGCCGCTGGTCGGCGGGGACACGGCGCACAGCTCGGGGTGGATCAGCGGGCAGTGGTAGCACTCGTGGTAGTTCTCGGCGATCACCTTCCAGTTCGCGCGGACCGTGTACGCGTGCCGCTCGGCGGCCTTCAGCTCCCCGGGGGCGTACGGGTCGACCAGCGGGCCCATCCCGCCGAGGTGCTCGGCGAACGGGGCCGCGTCGCCGGTCGCGTTGGCCATGACCCAGCCGTGCCACTCGACGGCGGGCAGTTCGGCCAGCCCGTGGTCCCGGCGCTCGAAGGAGGGCACGTCCTGGAAGCCGGGCGCCCTGCGCAACGCGCCGTCCAGGCCGTACGCCCAGGCGTGGTAGGGGCACGGGACGATCTCCCGGGTGCCCGTGCCGCCCTCGGGTAGGAGTTCGTGGGCGCGGTGCCGGCAGGTGTTGGCGAACGCGCGGACGGCGCCGTCGTCCCCGGGGCGCGTGAGCAGGACCGGGACGTCGCCCACGACCAGGGCGCGCTGCGTGACGGCGGCCCCGTCCGGCCCCGTGAACAGGTCGTCGGCGCGACCGAGGCAGCACCAGGTGCCGGCGAACAGGTGCCGCCGCTCCCAGTCGAGGACGGCGGCCGAGGTGTACGCCTCGCCGGGCAGCATCGTCGAGGTTCCGAACGGCCGCAGCGCGCGGTCCAGTTCACCGGGCGGGACGGGGGCCTCGGGGAAGACGGGACGTGCCATCGCACACCTCCGGACGGGGCTGCCTGGACGGGCGGGCATGGTATCCCGGCCCCGGGCGGCCGGGTCAGATCCAGGTGTTCAGCCACATCCGGGCGTGCCAGTCGTCGTACGGGATCGTCCGCCCGGTGTAGATCGGGAAGAAGTAGATGAAGTTCCAGACGATCAGCAGGACGAGGACGCCCCCGGCCACCGCCCCGTAGGTGCGTCGGCGTTCGTCGGCGCCGGGCCGGCCGAGGAGCGCGCCGAGCGCCATGGCGAGGGCCAGGCAGAGGTAGGGGAGGAAGACGACGGCGTAGAAGGAGAAGATGGTGCGGTTCTGGTAGTGGAACCACGGGAGGTAGCCCGCGGCGACCGCGCACAGGACGGCGCCGGCGCGCCAGTCACGGCGCAGCGCCCAGCGGTAGAGCAGGTAGACGAGGGCGAAGCAGGCCGCCCACCACAGCAGCGGCGTGCCGAGGGCGAGGATCTCCCGCGAGCAGCTGGCGGCGCCGCAGCCGTCCTGCCCCGGCTTGGGGGACTCGTAGAAGAAGGACACCGGACGGCCCAGCACCAGCCAGCTCCACGGGTTGGACTGGTACGGGTGCGGGTCCTCCAGGCCGACGTTGAACTGGTAGACCCCGTACTCGTAGTGCCACAGGCTGCGCAGCGGCGCCGGGATCCACGACCACGTGCCGCCGCGCCCGTCGGCCCAGTCCCGGCCGTAGCCGTCGTCGCTGAGGAACCAGCCGCTCCAGGTCACCAGGTACGTGACCAGGGCGACCGGGACGAGGGACAGGAAGGACCAGCCGAGGTCGCGGCGGAGCACCGCGCGGCGGGGGCGGCGGGCCCCGGCCAGACGGCGGGCGCCGACGTCCCAGAGCACGGTCATCAGCAGGAAGAACGCCAGGTAGTACAGGCCGTTCCACTTGACGGCGGAGGCCAGGCCCAGGAGCGCGCCGGCCGCGAGCCGCCAGGGACGCGGGCCGGTTCCCGCGCGGGCGCCGGTGACCGCGTCGGGCCCGGCGAAGCCGTCGGGGCCCACCGGGAGGGCCGCCGCGAGCCGGGCCCGCGCGCGGTCGCGGTCGATCAGCAGGCAGCCGAACGCCGCCAGCACGAAGAACATGACGACCACGTCGAGGAGGGCGACCCGGCTCATCACGAAGTGCAGCCCGTCCACCGCCATCAGGCCGCCCGCGAGGCAGCCCAGTGCCGTGGAGCGGAACAGCCGGCGGCCGATGCGGCACAGCATCAGCACCGACAGCGTGCCGAGCACGGCCGCCATGAAGCGCCAGCCGAGCGGGTTCAGGCCGAACATCCACTCGCCGAGGGCGATCACCCACTTGCCCATCGGCGGGTGCGCCATGAAGTGGCCGGTCTCGGAGAGCGGGATGACCTGGGGGTCCCCCAGGATCTGCGGGTCGGAGACCTTGCGGTCGGGCCAGGTGCCCTCGTAGCCGAGCCGGAGCAGGGACCAGGCGTCCTTGGCGTAGAACGTCTCGTCGAAGACGATGGCGCGCGGGCTGCCGAGGTTCACGAAGCGCAGCACGCCGGCGAGGACGGCGACCAGGACGGGGCCGAGCCAGCCCATGGCCCGTGCGGCGCGGTGCGCCAGCGCCGGACCCAGGCCCAGGGCCTGCCATATCCGGGTGCCCGGTTCGGGGAAGGGCGGGACCAGCCGCTCGCGCGTGTCGGTCCGGGGGCGTGGGCTGTGGCCGAACCGGCGCAGTCGCAGCGGCCAGTCGGCGGCGGTCGCCGCCCGGGGGTCGCCGGCGGCGTCTTCGGTGCGGTCCGGCGTAGCGGTGTCCGTCGTCACCCGGCCATCCTAGGGACGTTGTCGGATCGTCATACTGGCCCCCGTGTTCGAGGAGATGCTGGTGCCGGTCTCACACGACCCGGCGGTGGAGTTGTTCGTCGCCCGGGCCGGCCGTCCGTCCGGCCCGCCGCTGCTGGTGGTGCACGGCGGACCCGACTGGGACCACACGTACCTGCGTCGGCCCCTGGACCGGCTCGCCGGGCACCGCCGGATCGTCCTCCCGGACCTGCGCGGCTGCGGGCGCTCCACGCGCGGGCTCGCCGACGGCCACTACACGCCGGACGCGGCCACCGCCGACCTCGTGCGGCTGCTGGACGCCCTGGGGATCGGGCGGACGGACGTCCTCGGCTTCTCGTACGGAGGGCTGATCGCGCAGCGCCTCGCCCTGGCCGCGCCCGGGCGTGTACGACGCCTGGTGATCGCGTCGAGCAGCGTCCTGCCGGTGCCGCCGGACGCCTTCGACGGCTGGCGGGAGCGCGAGGAGCGGCTGGCGGCCGAGGCCGCGGTGTGGTCCGACCCCTCGCTGTCCGGAGCGGCCCTCACGCGTGCGGCCGCCGTGGCCTCCGCACGGGCGAACGTGTGGCGGGAGGAGGCCCTGCCGGGTTACCTCGACGTCCTGCGCGGCGTCCGCTTCACCGCGGAATGGCTGCGCCCCTGGCAGGCCGGGACGCTGCCGGGGCCGCGCCGCCCCGGCGACCCCGGGCGGCTCGCGGCGCTCGGCGTGCCCGTGCTGCTGCTGCACGGACGGCAGGACATGACCTTCCCGGTCGGTCTGGTCGCACCCACGCTGCGGCTCCTGCCGTCCGCTCGGGCCGCGGTGATCGAGGAGGCGGGGCACATGGCCCACGTCGACCGGCCCGACGCCTGGCTGGAGGCACTGGAGGACTTCCTCTCGCGGGACTGACCACGGCAGGCGGAGCGAGCCGGCTCAGACGACCGGTGCCCGATGCAGGGCCGGCGGAAGGATCCCCGCGTCGTCGAAGCGCCGCTCCAGGGCCTCGGTGCCGTGCTCGCGGCGGAAGGCGATCTCGGACGCGGTCACCGGCAGCAGCCACAGCAGCCGGGCGTGGCCGCCCGGCAGCCGGCACACCTCCAGATCGGGGCCGTGCAGGTACGGGAGGTTGACCAGGATGTGGTCGCAGGCCGAACCGGGGACCCAGGGCCCGCCGACCGGCAGGCTGTGGCCCACGTCGAGCGGATGCGGCCGGGGACCGCGGTGGTAGTGGGCGGTCATGGCGATCAGGTCGGCGAAGCGGGGGTCGCGGACCGGGGCGGTCAGGACGAACTCGAGGCGGTGGCCGTCGCGGTCGGCCCGTGACCCGCGACCGGCCGTGACGTAGGTCCAGTAGTCGCCCCGGGGGCCCGGGCCCACCTCGAGGACCCGCAGGCCGGGGACCGTGCCGCGCCGTCCGTCGCCCAGGTCGTGGTCGGCCGTGCCCACCGGGTGGCCCGCGAAGAAGGTCCGCACGTGCCGGTCGAGCGCCTCCTGCGCCGGGTCCGCCCCGCTCGTCGTCATGGCGGGGATCATGTCAGGTGCCCGGCGGCCCGCCCCCGCCCCACCGCGCGGGGCGCGAGGGGCCCGCCGTACGCCCTGCAGCGCACCGGTGCGCGCCGTGTGGCGCGGGCTCCGGGACGTGCGCACCGGTGCCCGGCCACGGCGGTGGGGCGGAAGTGACACCGCTGACGGGTGGAGCCGCCGTGGTCGTCCTCCGGGGTCCGCCGACGCGCGCCAATGCCGACGCCCCGCGCGTCCGTTGCGGTAACGACGGGTGACGGGAAGCCGAAGCGCACCCGCCGGGCGCCCGCACGTCTAGGCTGGTGCTGCGCGCTCACGCGCCCCCCGACACCGCTGCATTGGAGATCCCGCCATGGCCGCTGACCGCCTCGACCTGCCGCCGGTGAGGCTGCTGCCCGAGGAGGAGCTGGCGCGGCTCGCACTCGCCGTACCGCTCCTCGACCGCGCGGTACGGCTGGCACGCTGGTGCGCGCCGCACGTGACCGTGGACGCGATGGGGGAGCTGACCGCCGAGGACGTCCCGCGCGCGGTCCGAGAGCTGGGCCTGGAGGAGCAGCCGGACGGCCCGGCGGAGACGACCCAGGCCTGGGGCGTGGCCGTGGACGCGGGCCTCGTCGACCTGGACATCGCGGACACCGCGGACGAGGACGAGGAGGGCGGCGCCCCGAGCGTGGCCCTGGACGAGCCCGCGGGGCGCGCCGTGCCCGGCGAGGCGCTGACCCGGCTGGACGCGGGCGAGCCCCGCGAGGTGCTGGAGCTGTGGCTCGCCGCACTGGACACGGCGCTGGCCGAGGCCGCGACCCCCGACCTGGACGGCCTGATGGAGGAACTGGGCCCGGACGGGGAGGTCGACCTGAGCACCCTGGACTGGGACCCGGAGGAGGAGGCCGAGTTCCTCGACGGCGCGCTCGCCAACCTCTACCTCTTCACCGTCATGGAGGACTCCGGCGGCGACGCCAAGGACGCCGTGCCGCTGCCGGTCCTGGCCGCCTCCCTCGTCGTCCCCGAGGACGTGGAGGAGCCGAGCGACGCCCTGCTGGAGGACGTCACCGAGGTGATGATGCGCCTCGACGAGCACTTCCGGCTGCTCACGACCACCGGGCTGCTGGAGTACCAGCCGCTGGACGAGGCGCTGATCGAGGAGGCCGAGTCCGAGGACGCCGGCCCCGCCGAGGGGACGGTGGCCTTCCCGCAGGAGATCGGGCCCGAGGAGGTCTCCCGGTACGGCCTGGTGCGGCTGACCCCGCTCGGCGTGTACGGCGTGCGGTCCCGGATGGTCGAGGCCGGCCTGCACGCCCCGGTCGCCGGCGACCTGGCCGGGGAGCCCGCCGCCGCCCTCCTGGAGGCGCTGTTCCGGTACCCGGACCAGATCGCCCGCCGGGAGGCCGACGCGTGGCTCGGCAACCGCAAGCCGTACGACGCGGCCCGTGAGCTGCTGGAGGCGGCGCGCGGCGAGGACCGCAACGCGCCCGGCCGCCGGCTGGTCGCCCAGCAGACCCTGAGCCTGCTCGGCGACGAGGCCGAGCCGGCCCTGCGCGAGGTCCTGGCCGACCGCCAGCTCGGCGGACTGGCCCGGGTCTGGCTGACCGAACGCGAGGCGGCGGACGTCCCCACGCCCGACGAGGACATGATCTTCTGGCTCACCGTCGACACCATCGCCGCCCAGCTCGACGCCGACGACGACCCCGAGTTGCTGCGCGAGCTGGTCACCGACCTCGTCGCCCGGCACGACGGGTTCTTCACCGCGGCCTGGCGGGTGGACCACCCGGCGACCGCCGACGTCCTGGAGGCCATGGGCCGCATCCACCCCGACAAGCGGCTGGCCAAGGAGGCGCGCAAGGCCGCGTTCAAGGCCCGTTCGGCGGGACCCACGGCGCCCTGAGCCGCCTGCCGCGGCGCGGAACGGGTTGCGGAACGGGGCGCGGAGGAGGCCCGAACGCCTCAGGGAATGGGCGTCGGAATGTCCCGCTCAGTTCAACTGCCGTTCGCCGCGGGGCGGGAGCGTGACTGCGGCAGAGCAGTGACCTCGTGGCCCCAGGAGACAACGATGCCGCTCACCCGTAGAGACTTCGCCAAGCGCACGGCGATCACCGGCGCCGGAGTCGCGCTGGCCGGAACCGTCGACGTCCTCGCGACCGCACCGGGCGCCCTCGCCGCCGAGGCCCCGGCGACCGCCGCGGAGGCCGGGGCGTCCCGGCACCACGGCCGGCTGGGTTACGGCGATCTGATCAAGGACCCCAAGGGCATCCTGGCCCTGCCCAAGGGCTTCTCGTACCGCGTCATCACCCGGACCGGCGTCACCAAGCTGGAGTCCGGCGAGTCGACCCCCTCCAACCACGACGGCACCGCGACCTTCGAGGGGCTGCGCGGCGCCACGCTGCTCGCCAACAACCACGAGCTGGCCGGCGCCCGCGCCGACTGGCCGCACCCGGTCCCGCTGACCGAGGGCCTGGTCTACGACTCCGGCGCGGCCGGCGGCGTGACCATCGTCGAGGTCGCCCAGCACGGCGGCCACGTCGTGGAGTGGGTCGGCGTGGCCGGCACCGTCACCAACTGCGCGGGCGGCCGCACCCCCTGGGGCACCTGGCTGACCTGCGAGGAGACCGAGGACAAGGCCGGCAAGAACGGCTTCCTGAAGGACCACGGCTACGTCTTCGAGGTCGACCCGTACGACCGCAAGGCCAACCGCGACCCCAAGCCGATCAAGGCCCTGGGCCGCTACGCGCACGAGGCTGTCGTCGTCGACCCCAAGCGCGGCCACCTCTTCCTCACCGAGGACGCCTCCAACCCCAACGGCCTGTTCTTCCGCTGGACCCCGCCGGCCGGCTTCCACCACGGCCGCGGCAAGCTGCGCGCCCTGGGGGCCGACGCGGGTGTGCTGCAGGCCTTCAAGTGCTTCGACTCCGGCGGCAAGTTCGTCGACGACCTGTCCCGCGCCACGAAGATCGGCACGGTCTACGGCGTGGACTGGGTGGACGTCCCGGACCGCGACGCCGCCACCACCTCCGTCCGCAAGCAGTTCGCGGCCGGCGAGGTCACCCGGGCCCGCAAGCTGGAGGGCATGTGGTGGGGCGACGGCGGCGTGTACGTCGTCTCCTCCTACGCCCGCGAGGAGAGCCCGGGCGCGTCCCACGACGGTGCCGTGTGGTTCTACGACCCCAAGCGCCGCACCCTGACCCTCAAGGTCCTCCTGGGCGTCAACCCCGACCCGTCGGTCGACGGCGCCTTCGACGGCCCGGACAACATCACCGTCTCGCCCTACGGCGGCCTGGTCATCGCCGAGGACGGCGAGGGCCAGCAGCACCTGTTCGGCGCGCTCGGCGACGGCCGCACCTACCCGATCGCCCGCAACGAGCTGAACATCGGCACCGCGCAGGAGCCGGAGTACAGCGAGTTCACCGGTGTGACCTTCTCGCCCGACGGCAGGACGCTGTTCGCCAACATCCAGGTGCCGGGCATCATGCTGGCCATCACCGGACCGTGGCGCCGCCAGGGCCACGGCGGCGCCTGCTGAGCTCCGACCGCACCACCCGCGCCCGGTGGTCCGTGCCCCGCACGGACCACCGGGCGCACCCGCGTCGCTCAGAGCGCCTGCGCGGCGGGCTTGACCATGCCCTTCACGGTGCGGGAGTCGACGAAGTCGCCCAGCGCCGTCATCTCCCACTCGCCGGAGAACTGGCGGACGAACTTGGCCATCATCACGCCCGTGCGGGGCTCGGCGCCGGTGAGGTCGAAGCGCACCAGTTCCTCGCCCGTCGTGCCGTCCAGCAGGCGGCAGTAGGCCTTGGCCACCTGGTTGAACTTCTGGCCGGAGAAGGAGTTCACCGTGAAGACCAGCCCGGTGACCTCGGGCGGCAGCCCGCCGAGGTGGACGGTGATGACCTCGTCGTCGCCCGCGCCCTCGCCGGTGAGGTTGTCACCGGAGTGCTGGATCGCCCCGCCCAGGATGGTGAGCCGGCCGAAGTAGCAGGACTCGATGTGGTTGCGCTGCGGCCCGTACGCGATGACCGAGGCGTCCAGGTCGATGTCCTTGCCGCGGTAGGCGGGCTCCCAGCCGAGGCCCATGCGGACCGAGGTCATCAGCGGCTTGCCGCCCTTGACCAGGGAGACCGTCTGGTTCTTCTGGAGGTTGACCCGGCCCTTGTCCAGGTTGATCTTGCCGGTGCCGACCGGCGGGGCGGGGGGTGCCGGCGGCGCGGGCGGCGCCGGGGGCGCGGGGGGAGGCGTCATGGCGGCGGCCGGGGGAGCGGGCGGCGGGGGAGCCACGGGCGGCGCCTGCGGCGGTGCCTGCGGCGCGGCGGCCGCGGGCTCGTCGACGGACACGCCGAAGTCGGTGGCGATGCCCGCCAGCCCGTTGGCGTACCCCTGGCCGACCGCGCGGGCCTTCCAGGCGCCGGAGCGGCGGTAGATCTCGACCACCACGAGGGCGGTCTCGGTGCTCAGGGCGGGCGGGGTGAAGGTCGACAGGACGGCGCCGCTGTCGGCGTCCCGCACCGTCGCCGTTGGCTCGGTGCCGGCGAAGGTCGCCCCGGGCGCGTCGGGGCTCGCCGTCACGACGATCTTCTCGATGCCGGCGGGCACGGCCACGGTGTCCACCGTGATCGCGTCGGGGGAGGTGCCGCCGCCGGACCGGTAGGTCACACCCGGCCCCGCGGGCTGGTTGTAGAACACGAAGTCGTCGTCGGAGCGCACCTTGCCGTCGGCGGCGATCAGGAGGCCCGACACATCAAGCCGCACGGGCGCGGATACCTCCACTGCCACGCGCGCCGCGGAGAGCGGGATGTTCGAGCCGGGTGTCATTGCGGTCATGTTCCGCTTAACGATCGTTCCGGGTTTACGGTTCCATTACCGAACGGAGTTTTCACGTGTCACGCATCGTGGTCATCAGCGGTGGCGGTACGGGCATCGGCCTGGCCGTCGCGGAGGCCTTCGTCCGCGACGGGGACCAGGTCGTGCTGGTCGGACGGCGCAAGGACGTCCTGGACGGGGCGGTCGCCCGGCTGGGTTCCGGATCGGCCCTGGCGGTCCCGGCGGACCTGACCGACGAGGCGGAGACGGCCGGGGTCCGCGAGCTCGTGGCCGAGCGCTTCGGGCGGGTGGACGTCCTGGTCAACAACGCGGGCGGGAACGTCGCGCTCGGCGGCGGCGAGCTGTCGCCCACCGAGCTGTGGACGGGCAACTTCCGGTCCAACGTGCTGACCGCCGTGCTGCTCACCGAGGCGCTGCGCGACCTGCTGGCCGACGGCGGCCGGGTGCTGCTGCTCAGCTCCATCGCCGCGGTGCGCGGCGGCGGCTCCGGTTCGTACGGCGCCGCCAAGGCCGCCCTGCACCCGTACGCCTACGACCTGGCGGCGGACCTGGGCGGGCGCGGGATCACGGTCAACGTCATCGCGCCCGGCTTCATCGACGACACCGAGTTCTTCGGCGGGCGCATGACGCAGGAGCGGCGCGCGTTCCTCGTCGGCCAGACCCTCACCGGCCGGGTCGGCGTCCCCGAGGACGTCGCCTCGCTCGCCCACTGGCTCGCCTCCCCGGGTGCCGCCCACATCACCGCGCAGATCCACCAGGTGAACGGCGGCGCGGAACGCGGCCGCTAGGGCCGCTGCGGGCCGCCGCGGGTCAGTGGGGCCAGAGCGGCGGATGCGTGGTGAAGTGGCCGCCGAGGTGGGCGTGGTCCGGGTTGTCCGGGTCGAGTTCGCCCTGCTCGGCGATGAGCTTGGCCGCGAAGGGCTCGGAGTCGTCCTGCGGCTCGTAGCCCAGCGCCCGCGCGGAGGACAGGTCCCACCACAGCCGGGTGTTGGCGGAGCTGCCGTGGACCACGGTGTGCCCGACGCCCTCGGCGGTGAGGGCGGCGTGCAGCAGCCGGGCGCCGTCCTCGGGGCTCATCCAGACCGACAGCATGCGCACCGAGGTCGGCTCCCGGAAGCAGGAACCGATGCGGATGGAGACGGTCTCCAGGCCGTGCAGGTCCCAGTAGAGCTGGGCGAGGTCCTCGCCGAAGCACTTGGACAGGCCGTAGAAGGTGTCGGGGCGGCGCGGGGTGTCGACCGGGATGAGCGGGTCGTCCCCGACCGGGCGCGGGGTGAAGCCCACGGCGTGGTTGCTGGAGGCGAAGACGATCCGCGGCACGCCCTCCTCCCGGGCGGCCTCGTAGAGGTGGTAGGTGCCCTCGATGTTGGCGCGCAGGATCTTCTCGAAGGGGGCTTCCAGGGAGATGCCCGCGAGGTGGATGATCGCGTCGACCCCGCGTACGGCCTCGCGCAGGGCGGCGCGGTCCGCCAGGTCCGCGGTGATCGCGTCGGGCGCGCCCTCGACGGGCCGCATGTCGAGCAGGCGCAGCCGGTAGCCGTAGGCCGGCAGCAGCTCGCGCATCAGGGTGCCCAGGCCGCCTGCGGCGCCGGTCAGCAGGACGGTGCGGGGAGCGGGCATGCGCGGGTCTCCTCGATCGGACGTCCACGTTCGTGGATGTCATTCATATGCATGGACACGCTAAAGAGAGCTTGTCGAAGCGTCAAGACTCCACCACCTGCGGCTGTCTTCCTTGACCCCTCCTTATGTGCTGCCTTAGCGTAAACGCGTTCATGAATATAGACATCGATCAGATGAGCGCACAGACGCCAGTCTTCAGGGAGAACCCGATGACCGATGCCGCCTCACTCTCCGCGCGCCTCGACGGCCTGCTGTTCTTCCCCGTGACGCCCTTCGGCCCGGACGGCGCCGTTGACCTGGAGGTCTTCCGCGCGCACGTGCGCCGCGGGATCGAGGCCGGAGCCGGGGCGGTCTTCGCGTGCTGCGGCACCGGCGAGTTCCACGCGCTGACGCCCGAGGAGTTCCGCGCCTGCGTCGCCGCAGCCGTCGAGGAGTCCGCGGGCCGGGTCCCCGTCGTCGCCGGCGCCGGCTACGGCACCGCCCTGGCCCTGCAGTTCGCGCGCCTCGCCGAGGAGGCGGGCGCCGACGGACTCCTCGCCATGCCGCCCTACCTCGTCGTCGCCGACCAGGCCGGACTGCTGCGGCACTACGCGGCGCTGGCCGAGGGCACCTCGCTCGACGTCATCGTCTACCAGCGCGACAACGCCGTCCTCACCCCCGCGACCGTTGCCGAACTCGCCCGCATCCCACGCATCATCGGCCTCAAGGACGGCGTCGGCGACCTCGACCTGATGCAGCGCATCATCAGCGCCGTCCGCAGCACGGTCCCCGACCGCGACTTCCGCTACTTCAACGGCCTCCCCACCGCCGAACTCACCGGCCTCGCCTACCGCGGCATCGGCGTCACCCTCTACTCCTCCGCGGTCTTCTGCTTCGCGCCCGAGATCGCCCTCGCCTTCCACCGCGCCCTGACCGGCGGCGACGACACCACCGTGAACGCCCTCCTCGACGGCTTCTACCGGCCCCTGGTGGAACTGCGCCAGCAGGGCCGCGGCTACGCCGTCTCCCTGGTCAAGGCCGGCGTCCGGCTGCGCGGGCTCGACGTCGGCGAGGTGCGCCCGCCGCTGTCCGAGCCCGCGCCCGCGCACATCAAGGAACTGGCCGAACTCATCGACCGCGGACTCGCCCTGCTCGGCGAGGACTGACGTACGGTGACCCGCGTCAACCCCCATCCCCAGGAGTCGCGTTGAGAGCCTCCACCTTCGTCTACCCGTGGGACGTCGTCGGCGACCCGGAGGCGGCGGACCGCATCGCCGGCCTCGGCGTGCAGCAGGTCACCCTCGCCTCCGCGTACCACTCCACGCGGGCGCTGACACCACGCCACCCCAGGCACCGCGTCGTCACCGCCCGCCACGCCGCCGTGCTCTACCCGCCGGACGAGCGGCGCTGGGCGGGGCGCGCCCTGCGGCCGTACACCCAGGACTGGGCGGGCGCCGAGGACGCCTACGGCGAGGCCGCCCGGGCCCTGCGGGCGGCCGGACTGGCCGTGCACTCCTGGGTCGTGCTCGCCCACAACTCCCGCCTCGGGGACGAACACCCCCGGGTGGCCGTGCGCAACGCCTACGGCGACCACTACCCGTGGGCGCCGTGCATCGCCCAGCCGGAGGTGCGCGAGTACCTCGTCACGCTGGCGGCGGAGGCCGCGGTGCGGCCGGGGACCGGGACGGCGGGTACGGAACTGGAGTCCTGCGGCTGGTACGGCCTCGCCCACCTGCACGCCCACGACAAGACGGGCGGCGTGCCGCTGCCCGGGGCCGCGCAGTACCTGATGTCCCTGTGCTTCTGCCCCGCGTGCGAGGCGGGGTACACCGGGCTGGGCGCGGACCCGGACGAACTGCGGGCGACCGTGCGCGACGCCCTGGCGCCGGTGTGGGCGGGGGAGTGGACCCCGGGGCCCGACGAGTGGGCCGACGTCGAGAAGCTGCTCGGGGCGGACCTCGCGGGGCTGACGACGGCGTGGCGGGGCCCCGTCGCGCGGGAGTTGCAGCGGGCGGCGGTGGAGGCGGTTCGGGGTGCGGCCGCACGGGCCGCGGCGGCACCGGGGTTCCAGGTGCTGCTGCACGCGGATCCGCACGCCCACCGCTGCGGGGCCAACGTGGGCGTCGACCCGGGGTACGTCCTGGCCCACGCGGACGGGCTCGTGCTGCCCGGGGCGGACCTGGTGGCGGCCTGCGTGCCGCACGCGCGGGCGGGCACCGTGCTGGCCGCCAACTTCCCCGTGGTCGCGGGAATGGGGGGCAGCCCCGGCACGCTGGCCGCGGACGCCTCCCGGGCGGCGGCGGCCGGGGCGACGGAGCTGCGGCTCTACCACGCGGGGCTCGCGTCCGCGGGGGACCTGGCGGCGGTGCGGTCGTTTTTGGCGGGGGTGGGGTGAGGCTTGCGCCTCGTGTGCGGGTGGGTTGTTGTGTGCGGGTTGTTTGCGCCTGCGGCGGGCGTCCCCCGCCCGCCCTCCCTCCCCCAGCCTTCGGCCGGGGGGACCCCCATCCGGCGCGGTCAGTGACCGCCTCGCTGCGTACGTATGGGGTCGGTGCCGCGCCGGGGTACACCCCCAGCCTTCGACCGGGGGGACCCCCACCTCGGGGCTCGCGGTTTACGCCCACGTCATTCGGCGCCGGGTCTCCCGCTCGTCCCCTGCGGGGGCACCCCGCCACACCCCCTCCTGCCGGTGTGTGCCCTTCCGCCGACATAAGCGCACCGGTATACCGGCGGGGTGATCGAAAAGGTGAGGGCTGTCCTTCTGGACTGGGTGGGGACGCTCATCGTCCCCAAGTGGGGTCCTGACCACGGTGGCCCCAAGGGCGAGGCGTGGATCGAGGGCGCGTTGAGGCGTCTCGCCCGGGACGCCTCGCCGTCGGAGGTGAGGCGGCTCAGCGCTGGTCTCGACGCGGCGATCAGGCAACCCGAAGTGGCGCGGGCGATGAACGGCGCGGACGCGTCCGTGGAGTCGTACCGGGCCGGCTTCAGGCATTGGGCCTCGGCCGCGGGCATCGACGAGGCGCTGGTGGACGCCCTGTATGCCGAACTGGCGCAACCGGACGTCGATCTCTTCGCGGTGGACGTGGAGCGGACACTTGCGACGCTGAAGGCCGCCGGGGTGCGGGTGGGCGTGGTCAGCGACGTCCACTTCGACATCCGCCCGTGGTTCGAGAAGGCGGGCCTCGACGGTTACGTCGACCGGTTCGTGCTGTCCTTCGAGCACGGTGTCTGCAAGCCCGATCCCGCCATTTTCCGGCGGGCGTTGGACGAGCTCGCGGTGGGTCCGGGCGAGGCACTGATGGTCGGGGACCGTTCCGCCTATGACGGTGCGGCGGTCGAGGCGGGCATCGCGACCCTGCTGGTCCCCCCTCTCGCCGAGGCCACCGACGAACGCCTGCACCTCGTGCTCGCATCCTGCGGACTGCCCTGGAACGTGCGCTCCTGACACCCCCACCGGCCGTCAGTCGCCCACACAGCGGGAGGGGGTGTGGCGGGGTGCGCCCGGAGGGGACGAGCGGCGGACCCGGCGCCGAATGACGTTGGGCAGCGCCGCGAGCCCCGTGGGGGTCCCCCCGGCCGAAGGCTGGGGGAGTGCGCCGGCGCGGCACCGACCCCAAACGCACGGAGCGAGGCGGTCACTGACCGCGCCGGGCAATCGGGCGGGCGGGGGATGCCCGCCGCAGGCGCAAACAACCCGCACACGACAACAACCGCACCACACACAAAGTGCGTCGGGCCCATTGACGAACCCCGCCCCCCGCCCTACTTTCATCGCGTCGTACTTCGTACGTCATATATGAGACGCCATACGTGAGATCCGAAAGAGCCCCCATGGACCTGCTCGCCGGCGCCGCGCCGACGCCGATTCCGTCCCGTACCCAGGTTGTGCTGGAAACGATCAAGCACGGGATACTGACCGGGCAGCTGAAGCCCGGTCAGGCACTCGTGGAGGCCGAGCTGGCCGCGCAGTTCGGGGTGTCGAAGACGCCCGTGCGGGAGGCGCTCAAGACGCTGGCCGGCACCGGGCTGGTCGTGATGAGCCAGTACAAGGGCGTGACCGTGCGGACCGTGGACGCGGAGATGGCGCGTCAGGTGTACGACGTGCGCCTGCTGCTGGAGCCCGAGGCGCTGCGCCGTACCGTCACGCACCGCGCCCCGCTGGACGCCGCGCGGGACGCGCTGTCGCGGGCCGACGAGGCGGGGGACCGGGCCGACCGGTCGCTCGCCAACCGGGAGTTCCACCGGGCGCTGTACACGCCATGCGGCAACCCCCTGCTGGCCCGGATGCTCGACGACGTGCGGGACCAGGCGGCCCTGGTCTCGGCGGTGGTCTGGCAGGAGACCCCGTCGTGGGAGCAGGAGGCCCGCGAGCACCGGGAGATCCTGGCGCATGCCCTCGACGGGGACGCGGACGGCGCCGCGCGGCTGCTCCACGACCACATCGCGAGCTTCGTGGCCCGGGCGTTCCCCGAGGGCCCGGACGGCGGCGAAGGAACGGCCCGCTGAGCCGCGGGCGCGCGGGGTGAGGGGACGGCCCTCCGCGCGCCCGCTCCCCCACGCCGCCCCCACCGCACCCCGTGGCGAACCGAGTTGAAGGGCAACCGCATGTCATTCGCAGAGCAGTCGTCGGCGCTCGCCGATGTCGTGGCGATCCCGGTGACCCCGTTCGGCGCGGACGGGGGCGTGGAGCGCACCGCGTACCGGGCGTTGCTGCGCAGACTGCTCGACAGCGGGGTGCGGACGGTCACGCCGAACGGCAACACCGGGGAGTTCTACGCCCTCGACCCGGCCGAGCGGCGGCTGGTCGTCGAGCTGACGATGGCCGAGGCGGACCCGGACACCCAGGTCGTGGTGGGCGTCGGCCACGACGTGCCGACCGCGGTGGCCGCCGCGCGGCACGCACGTGATGCCGGGGCGCAGATGGTGATGGTGCACCAGCCGATCCACCCGTACGTGTCCCCGGAGGGCTGGGTGGACTACCACCGGGCCATCGCGGAGGCCGTCCCGGAGACCGGGGTCGTCCCGTACGTCCGCAACGCGGTGCTGGACGGCGGGCTGATCGCGCGCCTCGGCGAGCTGTGCCCGAACGTCGTCGGGGTGAAGTACGCGGTGCCGGACGCCGCCCGCTTCGCGGCGGTGGCCCGGGACGCGGGGCTGGACCGCTTCACCTGGGTCGCGGGCCTCGCCGAGCTGTACGCCCCCGCGTACTGGGCGGTCGGCGCGCGAGGCTTCACCTCGGGTCTGGTCAACGTCGCGCCCCGGGTGTCCCAGGAGATGCTGCGCGCGCTGCGCGACGGCGACTACGCGGCGGCGATGAAGGTGTGGGAGCAGATCAGGGAGTTCGAGGACCTGCGGGCCGAACAGCAGTCCGCCAACAACGTGTCGGTGGTCAAGGAGGCGCTGGCGGTGCTGGGACTGTGCCGCCGCGACGTGCGCCCGCCCAGCCGCCTGCTGACCGGGGGCCGGCGCGAGCGGGTGGCCGCGCTCGTCGCCGGCTGGGACGTGTGAGCCGGGACGGGACGGAGGGCCGCCATGAAGAAGCCGGAAGAGCTCCGCAGCCACCAGTGGTACGGGACGGACGGCCTGCGCTCGTTCAGCCACCGGGCCCGTACCCGGCAGCTGGGCTACCTGCCCGAGGAGCACCTGGGCAAGCCGGTGATCGCGGTCCTCAACACCTGGAGCGACATCAACCCCTGCCACGTCCACCTGCGCGACCGGGCCCAGGCGGTCAAGCGCGGGGTGTGGCAGGCGGGCGGCTTCCCCCTGGAGTTCCCCGTCGCGACGCTGTCGGAGACGTACCAGAAGCCGACGCCGATGCTCTACCGCAACCTGCTCGCGATGGAGACCGAGGAACTGCTGCGCTCCTACCCGGTGGACGGGGCGGTCCTGATGGGCGGTTGCGACAAGTCCACGCCCGCGCTGCTCATGGGGGCCGCGAGCGCCGGCCTGCCGGCGGTGTTCGTGCCGGCCGGGCCCATGCTGCCCGGGCACTGGCGCACCGAGGTCCTGGGTTCCGGCACCGACATGTGGAAGTACTGGGACGACAAGCGGGCCGGCCTCATCGGTGACTGCGAGATGGCCGAACTGGAGAGCGGGCTGGCCCGTTCGCCCGGCCACTGCATGACCATGGGCACCGCCTCCACGCTGACCGCCGCGGCGGAGGCGCTGGGGATGACGATGCCGGGCGCGTCGTCGATCCCCGCCGTCGACTCCGGGCACGACCGCATGGCGGCGGCCTCGGGGATGCGGATCGTGGACCTCGTGCGCGAGGACCTGCGACCGTCCGCGATCCTGACCCGCGAGGCGTACGAGGACGCGGTGGCCACGGTGCTCGCGCTGGGCGGTTCGACCAACGCCGTGATCCACCTGATCGCGATGGCCGGGCGCAGCGGTGTCCCGCTGACGCTGGACGACTTCGACCGCATCGCCCGCACGGTGCCTGTCCTGGCGAACCTCCGGCCGGGCGGCCGCCACCTGATGGAGGACTTCCACTTCGCGGGCGGCCTCCCCGGGTTCCTGACCCGGCTGCGGGACGCCGGTGTCCTGCACCTCGACCGGCCGACCGTCGCGCACGCCACGCTGCGCGAACAGCTCGCCGGTGCCCTCGTCCACGACGAGGACGTGATCCGCCCGCTGGACCGGCCGCTCGCGGCCGAGGGCGGCGTCGCCGTCCTGCGCGGCAACCTGTGCCCGGACGGCGCGGTCATCAAGCACATCGCCGCCGAGCCGCACCTGCTCAAGCACACCGGCCCGGCCGTGGTGTTCGACGACTACCGGACCCTGCAGCGCACCATCGACGACCCGGCGCTCGGCATCACCGAGGACAGCGTGCTCGTGCTGCGCGGCTCCGGTCCGCTCGGCGGCCCGGGCATGCCCGAGTACGGGATGCTGCCGCTGCCCGACCACCTCCTGAAGAAGGGGGTGCGGGACATGGTGCGGATCTCCGACGCCCGGATGAGCGGCACGAGTTACGGCGCGTGCGTGCTGCACGTGGCGCCCGAGTCGCACGTGGGCGGGCCGCTCGCCCTCGTCCGTACCGGCGACCCGATCACCCTGGACGTCCAGGCGCGCACCCTGCGCCTGGAGGTCGACGACGCGGAACTGGAACGCCGGCGCGCGCAGTGGCAGGCACCGCCGCCCCGCTACGGACGCGGCTACGGCGCGCTGTACCAGGACCAGATCACCCAGGCCGACACCGGCTGCGACTTCCGCTTCCTGGCCCGGCCCGGAGAAGTGCCGGAGCCCTACGCGGGCTGACGCCCCGCCGCGCACCACCCCGCACCGCCCGTACCGCCACCGCGCCCGTGGCGGCCCCGCACCACTAGGCAAGCGCTTTCCCCGCACCCGTACGAAGGAGTACCGGTCATGGCCACAGCCGTGGCGAAACCACCCCGGCCCCCGCGGCGCCGGCCGTCCGGCGCGGCCCGGCGCACCCCGTACCTCCTGATCGCCCCCGCCGTCCTGCTGATGCTGGGCTTCATCGCCTACCCGATGGTCAGCGTCCTCTACTACAGCCTTCGGGACCACAACGTCACCAAGCCCTGGCGGAACGGCTTCGCCGGCTTCGGCAACTTCCGGCGGATCCTCTTCGACGACCCGCTGTTCTGGCAGAGCCTGCTTTTCAGCCTCAAGTGGGTCGTCGCGGAGGTGGGGCTGCAGCTCGCCCTCGGGCTGGCGCTCGCCCTGGTCGTCAACCAGACCTTCGTGGGCCGCGGCCTGTCGCGCGCCCTGGTCTTCTCGCCGTGGGCCGTCTCCGGCGTGCTGACCACCACGATCTGGATGCTGCTGTACAACCCCGCCACCGGCATCAGCCGCTACCTGGCGGACGCCGGCATCGGCGAGTACGGCACCTCGGTGCTCTCCAATCCCGACACCGTCTTCCCGGCCGCCGTCCTGGCCGAACTGTGGCGCGGGGTGCCGTTCTTCGCCATCCTCATCCTCGCCGACCTGCAGTCCATCCCGAACGAGCTGTACGAGGCGGCCTCGGTCGACGGCGCGGGCCGCTTCCGGCGGTTCTTCCACATCACGCTGCCCCACCTGCGGGACGCCATCGTGCTGTCCACGCTGCTGCGCGGGGTGTGGGAGTTCAACAACGTCGACCTGCTCTACACGCTCACCGGCGGCGGTCCCGCCGGTTCGACGACCACGCTGCCGCTGTACGTCGCCAACACCGGCATCGACGGCCACGACTTCGGCTACGCGTCCGCGCTCACCACCGTCGCCTTCGTGATCCTCCTGTTCTGCTCCATCGTCTACCTGCGTTTGAGCAAGTTCGGGGGCGACCGCACATGACCACCACCGTGCCGGAGAGGAACGGCCTCCCCCTGCCGCGCGTGGCGCCCGCCGTGCGCCCCGACGGCGGCGGCACCGGGCCGCGCCGCGGGCGCCGGGCGCTCGGCGCGGGTGCGCCGCGGTGGCAGATCTACCTGCCGCTCGGTCTGTACCTGCTGTTCACGCTCGTCCCCTTCTACTGGATGCTGCTGTTCGCGCTGCGCCCCTCGGGGTCCACCTCGCTGGTGCCGTGGCCGGCCACCACCGCGCACTTCTCGAAGGTGTGGAACGACCTCGGCTTCGCGGTCTTCTTCAAGAACAGCCTGCTCATCGGCGTGGCCACGCTCGTGATGACCACCGTGATCGCCCTGCTCGGCGGCTACGCGCTGGCCCGTTTCGACTTCCGCGCCAAGCGCGCCTTCCTGCTCGCCCTGCTGTGCTCGCAGTTCATCCCGGGCGCGCTCATGCTGGTGCCGCTCTTCCAGATCTTCAGCGAGCTACGCATGATCGACTCCCTGTGGAGCGTCATCGTCGCCGAGACGGTCTTCCAGCTGCCGCTGTCGATCATCCTCATCAGCGGCTTCATCAGGAACGTCCCGGTGTCGCTGGAGGAGGCCGCCTGGGTCGACGGCTGCGGCCGGATCCGGGCCTTCTGCGCGGTGGTGCTGCCGCTGCTGCGGCCGGGGCTGGTCGCGGTGGGCTCCTTCGCCTTCGTGCACAGCTGGAACCACTTCCTCTTCTCGCTGATGTTCCTCAGCACGCAGGAGAAGTACACGATCCCCGTGGGCCTCAGCTACACCATCGGCTCCGGCGAGAGCGTCGAGCTCGGAACGCTCGCCGCGGGCGGCGTCGTGGCCGCGGTGCCCGTCGTCATCGTCTTCGCCTTCATCCAGAAGTGGCTGGTCACCGGCTTCAGCGCGGGTGCGGTGAAGGGCTGACGCCCGTCCCGCCCCCCCACCCCTGTCCCGCGGACGAGGAGGTCCGAACCGTGCGAGATGCATCCACGCGGCCCGCCGGCGGCGGCCCGGCGGCGACACCGCCCGGCGACGCGCCCGTGCCCGTCGTCCTGGCCGGGGCCCGCGGTCACGGCGCCTGGCACCTGGAGAACCTGAGGAGGCTGTCGGCCACCGGTCTGGTGCGGCTCGCCGGGATCTGCGACACCGTCCCGCTCGCACCGGGGGAACCGGCCGGGTTCCCCGGACCCGCCCACGGCACCGACCTGGGCGAACTGACCGCGCGGACCGGTGCCGGGATCGTCATCGTCTGCACCCCCCTCCACACGCACACCGACCTGGCGCTGGCCGCGGCCGCGCAGGGCGCCCACGTGCTGCTGGAGAAGCCGCCCGCGCTCTCCTACGCCGCGTACGAGCGGCTGATGGCCGGGGTCGAGGCGAGCGGGCGGGCCTGCCAGATCGGCTTCCAGTCGCTCGGCTCGCACGCCGTGGCCGCCGTGCGGGCGCTCGTCGCCGACGGCGCGATCGGCGCCGTGCGCGGCATCGGCGCCGCCGGCAACTGGGTGCGCGACGAGCACTACTTCCGCCGGGCCGCCTGGTCGGGGCTGCGCAGGATCGGCGGTACGGACGTCGTCGACGGGGTGCTCACCAACCCCCTCGCCCACGCCGTCGCCACCGCGCTCGCCCTGGACGGCAGCGAACGCGCCGAAGACGTGGGGGCGATCGAGCTGGAGCTCTTCCGGGCCAACGCCATCGAGGCCGACGACACCTCCGCCCTGCGGCTGCGCACCGCGCGGGGCACGGTCGTCACGGTCACCGCCACCCTGTGCGCCGAGCGGAACACCGAGCCGTACGTCGTCGTCCACGGCGACCGCGGCCGTGTGACGTTCTGGTACAAGCAGGACCGCGTCCTGCTGCAACGCGCCGGGCACGGCCCGCAGGAGCAGCGGTACGGGCGCAGGGACCTGCTGGAGAACCTGGTCGCGCACGTGCGGCACGGCGAGGACCTGCTCGTGCCGCCCCGCGCGACCGGCGCCTTCATGAAGGTCGTCGAGGCCGTGCGCACCGCCCCGGACCCGGTGCCGCTCCCCGACGGCGCGTGGCGCACCGAGCCCGGCGAACGGTCCACGCGACGTGTCGTCACCGGGGTCGACGGCATGGTCACCGCCGGCGCGGAGTCCCTGGCCCTCTTCTCCGAGCTGGGCGCCCCGTGGGCCGCACCGAACGGGGTGGTCCGGCGATGACGGCCACCGTGCTGCGCGCCGCGGGACGCACCGTCGGACGGTACGTCCACCGCCCCGAGCTGCCCGGGCGGCTCGCCCCGCGCCCGTACCTGCACCCGCTGACCACCCTGGCCGGGGTGCCCGTCACCGAGTTCATGCCCGGCGACCACCTCCACCACCTCGGGGTGAGCGTCGCCGTCCCCGACGTCGACGGGCGCAACTTCTGGGGCGGGCGCACCTACGTCCGCGACCGGGGCCCGGCCGAGCTGGACGACCACGGCGTCCAGGAGCACCTGGGCCTGCTCCGTGGCGGCCCGGACGGCTTCACCGAGGAGCTGTCCTGGCGCACCGGGGACCGCGAACTGCTCCGCGAGCGAAGGACGGTCACGGCCCGCGCGCTCGGCGAGGGCTGCTGGGCGCTCGACGTCACCTTCGCGCTGGCCAACCCCGGCGACCGGGAGCTGACCCTCGGCAGTCCCGCCACCAACGGCCGTCCCGGCGCCGGTTACGGCGGCTTCTTCTGGCGGGCGCCCACCGAGCCGGAGCGGGCACGGGTGTTCACGGCCGTCGCGGAGGGCGAGGAGGCCGTGCACGGCCGGGCGGCCGACTGGCTGGCCCTCTCCGGCGAGGGCTGGACGCTGGTCTTCGCCGGGGCGACCGCCGGGACCCGCCGCGACCCGTGGTTCGTGCGCACCGCCGAGTACCCGGGCGTCGGCTCCTCCCTCGCCTGGGCGCGGCGGCTGCCCGTCCCCGCCGGCGGCACCGTGACCCGGCGGATCGTCACCGCCGTCGCCGACGGGCGCCTCGGACCCGCGCAGGCCGGCGCGCTGGCCCGCCGCCTCGTCGAGGGGAGCGGCTGACGATGCGCCCCTGGACCGCCGGCCTCGGCGACGGCACCCACCGCCGCGGACACCGGCGACGGCCCGCGCCGCTCGGGCCCGGAACCCCCGCCGGACCCCCGGCCACCCCTCACGTCCCCACCACCCGCACACACCCCGACAGGAGAGTCACCATGAGAGCACCGAAGGGCCGCGGAGCGCGCCTCGCCGCCGCCGTCGCGGCCGTCTCCGCACTGGCGCTGAGCGCGTCCGCCTGCGGCACCGACGGCAAGGGCAGCTCGGGCAGCGAGGGCAGCGGCAAGGGCACCGTCACCTTCTGGGACAACAACGGCGGTGTCCGCACCGAGGTGTGGAAGGAGATCATCTCCCGCTTCGAGAAGAAGAACCCGGACGTCAAGGTGAAGTACGTCGGGGTCGCCGCCGCCGACGTGCAGTCCAAGTACGACACCGCCATCGCGGGCGGCAAGGGCCTGCCCGACGTGGGCGGCGTGGGCACCGCGATGCTCGCGAGCCTGGTGGCGCAGGGCGCGCTCGACCCGGTGACCGACCGCATCGACGACAGCCCCCTGAAGGGCAGGTTCGACCCCAACCTGGTCAAGAGCGTGCAGGTGGCGGGCGGCGGCGACGAGCTGTTCTCGGTGCCGACCTCCGCGAACATGGGCGTCCTGTGGTACCGCACCGACCTGTTCGAGGCCGCGGGGGTGCCGGCGCCCACCACCTGGGACGCGTTCTTCACGGCGACGGAGAAGCTGACGGACCGGAAGAGCAACGAGTTCGGCTTCACCTTCCGCGGCGGCGCCGGCTCGATCGCCCAGGCCCTGGACATGATGTACGGGCAGTCGGGCATCGACAGCTTCTGGAACGGCGACACGACCACCGTCAACGACCCGAAGAACGTGGCGGCGCTGGAGAAGTACGTCGCGCTGTACAAGAAGACCACGCCCGAGGCCGACCTCAACAACGACTTCACCAAGATGGTCGCCGAGTTCGACAACGGGAAGATCGGCATCCTCCAGCACAACCTGGGCTCCTACCAGAACCACCTGGACGCCCTCGGCCAGGACAAGTTCGCGGGCGTGGCCATGCCGGTGGACGCGGCGGGGGTGCGCACCACGGTCTCCAACCCGGTGGACGGGCTCGGTCTGTTCAAGAGCTCAGGGAACAAGGAGGCCGCCTGGAAGTTCATCGAGTTCGCCGCCTCCGCGGAGGCGAACAGCCTGTGGAACGAGTCGGCCGGGGCCATCCCGTCCAACACCGAGGCGCAGGACGACGACTGGATCGCCTCCGCCGGGGCCACCAAGATCGCCATCGAGGCGCTCACCGACCCCAAGACGAAGATCGTCCAGCTGCCGTACTACCTGCCGGACTGGAACACCCTCAGCAAGGCCGACAGCGAACCGGAGTTCCAGAAGGTCGTCCTCGGCCGGCTGAGCGCCAAGGACTTCCTCGACGCCCTCGCCGGGAAGCTCAACGCCGCGCAGGCGGACTGGAAGAAGCACACCTCCTGATCCGCGTGCCCGGGTACGGGACGGCCGGCGGCGCCCACGCCGCGCCGTGAGCCGCCGGCCGTCCCCGTTCCCCCTCCCATCCCCACCTCCTTCCAAGGAGCCGCAATGCGCAGATTTGTGTGTCATGCACGCGTCATTCCTGCTCTGGTGGGCTGCACGACGCTCGCCCTCGCCCTCACCGCTCCGGCCGCGGCTCAGGCCGCCCCGCGCGGGGCCGCCCTCGGCCGTGCCGTACTGCCCGCCGGCGACGGCTGGGCCTCGGCCGGCGGGGGCACCAGGGGAGGCTCGGCCGCCGACGCCGCCCACGTCTTCACCGTGCGCAACCGCGCCGAACTGGTCGCCGCCCTCGGCGACGGCGACGGCACCCCCCGGATCGTCCGGGTCAAGGGCGTCATCGACGTCAACACCGCCGACGACGGCACCCCGCTGGACTGCGCGGACTACGCCACCGACGGCTACACGCTCGACGGCTACCTCGCCGCCTACGACCCCGCGGTGTGGGGCACCGACCGCGAGCCGTCCGGCCCGCTCGAGGACGCGCGTGCCGCCTCGCAGAAGGTCCAGGCGGAACGCGTCCAGGTGCGGGTCGGCTCCCGCACCACCCTCGTCGGCCTCGGCCGGGGCGCCACCCTCCGCGGCGGCAACCTCATGGTCCAGGACGCCGACGACGTCATCATCCGCAACCTGTCCTTCGAGAACGCCGCCGACTGCTTCCCCGCCTGGGACCCCACCGACGGCGACACCGGAAACTGGAACTCCGAGTACGACAACCTCAGCGTGGTCGGCTCCACGCACGTGTGGGTGGACCACAACACCTTCTCCGACGGCGACGAGCCCGACACGACCCTGCCCACGTACTTCGGCCGCGTCTTCCAGAAGCACGACGGCCTCTTCGACGTCATCAAGGGCTCCGACCTCGTCACCGGGTCCTGGAACGTCTTCCGGGACCACGGCAAGACCTCGCTCATCGGCAACAGCGACAGCGCCGCCGCCACCGACGCGGGCAGACTGCGCGTCACCCTCCACCACAACCTCTACCGGAACGTCACCGAGCGCGCCCCGCGCGTCCGCTTCGGCCAGGTCGACGTCTACAACAACCACTACGTGGCGACCGCGGACTCCGGCTACGCCTACGGCTACAGCCTCGGTGTCGGCGTCCAGTCGCAGCTCGTGGCGGAGGCCAACGCCTTCACCCTGCCCGCGGGCGTCGACCGCGCCACGGTCATCAAGAAGTGGAAGGGCACCGCCCTCACCGAGGACGGCAACCTCGTCAACGGCCGCCCCGTCGACCTGCTCGCCGTCCACAACGCGGGCGTCCCCGCCGAGCAGCTCGGCGACGACGCGGGGTGGACCCCGGCCCTGCGCGCCCGGGTCGACCGTGCGGGCGCCGTACCGCACGTCGTCGACTGCCACGCGGGCAGCGGAAGGCTCTGACCGGCCGGCGCCCCGCACCCGCCCGTCGGCCGACCGTCCCCGGCCGGCGGAGGCCCGGGCCCCCGGCCGTCCCGTCAGGCCGCGGGACCACCGCGGTAGGCACGGGGCGAGCTCCCCGTCACCTCCTTGAAGGCCGTGCTGAGCGCGCTCTCGGAGCCGTAGCCCACCGCGCGGGCGATGACGGCGAGGGTCTCGGTGCCCTTGCGCAGGCGCTGCGAGGCGAGTTCGATGCGCCACCGCCTGAGGTAGTCCAGCGGCGGACAGCCCACGGTCCGCTTGAACCGCGCGGCGAGCGTGGACCTCGACACCCCGCTGGTGCGGGCGAGTTCGGCGACCGTCCAGCCGTGCGCCGGCGCGCGGTGCAGCGCGGCCAGGGCGGGCGCCACGACGGGGTCGGCCAGGCCGGCGGGCCAGCCCGACGCGCCGTGCGACTCCTCGGCGAGGTGCAGACGCAGCACGTGGACCAGCATGACGACGGCCAGGTGCTCCGCCACGAGGGTGGAGGCCACGGGCCGTCGCAGCAGCTCCTGCCCGATCTGCTCCAGTGCCCAGCCCACGGTCTGCGCGTGCGCGGTCCCCGCGGGCACGTGGATGACCGGCGGCAGGGCGTCCAGCAGCAGGGCCCGCGCGCGGTCACCGAAGGAGAAGCGGCCGCCGACGAGCAGGACGTCGTCCCCCCGGCCGACCCGGGCGAAACCGCCCTCCGCCGCGGCGAACACCGGCTCCGCGGCGACCGGGGCCACGCCGGGAGCGCTGCGCAGCACGAACGGGCGGGCCTGGGTGAGCAGGAAGCAGTCGCCCGCGGCCAGCTCCACCGGCCCGTCCGCCCCCTCGACCTCCAGGAGGCACCCGCCGCGCCGGACCGCGTTGAACTTCACCCCGGACGGCGACTCGAAGCGCACCGCCCACTCGCCGCCCGCCACGAGGCCCGTCGAGAGGTGGGCCCTGGTCTCCAGCAGGGCCAGCACGTCCTCGAGCGGATCCATGACGTGCCTCCAGGAGCTGGACGACGGCTGAAGTTTTCCGGAGTTTTCATTATGGAGAATACGCGATGCCGTCCATAGCCTGGTTCGCGTACCGGCCGTTCCCCTCCCGAGAAGGTCACCGTGCTCGACCACCCCCTGCTGCAGACCCCCTTCCCCTCGCACGCCACGGCCTCCGAGGTCATCGGCGGAGTCGACCTCACCGGCCGGCGCGCCCTCGTCACCGGCGGCGCCTCCGGCATCGGCCTCGAAACGGTCCGGGCCCTGGCCTCGGCCGGCGCGGACGTCACCGTCGCCACGCGCGACCCCGCCGCCGCGGCACCCGCCCTCCGTGAGCTCGCCACCACCGCCCCGGCGGGCTCGGTGGACGTACGGGCCCTCGACCTGGCCGACCTCGCCTCCGTCGCACACTTCGCGGACGCCTGGAGCGGGCCGCTCGACATCCTCGTCGCCAACGCCGGGATCATGGCCCTCCCCACCCGCCAGGTCACCGGCCTCGGGTGGGAGCTGCAGCTCGCCACCAACCACCTCGGGCACTTCGCCCTCGCCACGGCACTCCACCCCGCACTGCGGGCGGCCGGCTCGGCCCGTCTGGTGGTCGTCAGCTCCGGAGCCCACCGCAACGCCGCGTTCGACTTCGGCGACCCCCACTTCGAGCGGCGTCCCTACGACCCCTGGACGGCCTACGCGCAGTCCAAGACCGCCGACGTCCTGCTCGCGGTGGGCGCCCGCCGGTGGGCCGCCGACGGCATCACGGCCAACGCGCTCAACCCCGGATGGATCCTCGGCACCAACCTCCAGCGCCACATCGACGCCGGCACCATGCGGGCGATGGGCGTGACGGACGAGGACGGCGCCGTCATCCCGCAGCCGTACCACAAGACCGCGGAGCAGGGAGCCGCCACCTCGGTGCTGCTCGCGGCGTCGCCGCTGCTCGACGGGGTGACCGGACGCTACTTCGAGGACAACCAGGAGGCGCCGGTCGTGGACGGGGACGAAGAGCGCCCCGGCGGCGTCGCCGCCCACGCCGTGGACCCGATCGCCGCGGACCGGCTCTGGGACCGCGCCCTGTGCGCCCTGCGGATGTGACCTCACGGAGGTGCCCGGAGATGTCCGCCGCCCCCGGATGTCACAGCGGGGAGGCAGCCGTCCGTCGTACTCCCGCAGGCACGACGCGGACGACCCCAGGAGGCACGACATGTCCCGCATCTCCCTCGACCCGCCCCGGACCCCGTTCATCCGGCTCGCCGAGTGGTACGCGCGCCGCAGGTTCGGCAGGGTCCTCGACCCCGGCCGGGCGATCGGCCACCACCCGAAGGTGCTGATGTCCTACGCCCGCTTCGAGCAGGGCGTGGAGAAGTGGCACGCGCTCGACCCGGGCCTCAAGCACCTCGCCGTCATGGCGTCCGCGGTCCGCATCGGCTGCTCCTGGTGCGTGGACTTCGGCCACTGGAAGGCCGAGGGCCTGGGACTGCCCATGGAGAAGGTGGGCAAGGTGCCCGTCTGGCGTGAGCACCGGGAGGACTTCACCGAGCTCGAACAGTGGGTGATGGAGTACGCCGAGGCCATGAGCGAGACGGAGCCGTCCGTCACCGACGACCTGGCCCGCCGGCTGCTCGACCGGCTCGGTGAGGCCGCCTTCGTCGAGCTCACGGCCATGGTCGCGGTGGAGAACCTGCGCTCCCGGCTCAACAGCGCCCTCGGGCTGACCAGCCAGGGCTTCTCCGAGCGGTGCGCGGTCCCGCCCCGTACGTCCTGACCGCCCCGCGGCCGGGTCACGCCGCCGCGGCGCCCTCGGGGGTCGCGGCCCGGGCCCTGCGGCCCTCGTGCCAGAGGGCCGCACCCGTCACCAGCGCGCCCACGCCCTCCCACACGCCGACCCCGAGGAAGCCGGAGGGCGCCCGGCCGATCACCACGGCCGTGGTGAAGACGGTGAAGGTCAGCAGCCGGAACGGGACCGTCCAGCCGAAGAAGGCGCGCCAGTCGGCCAGGGCCGCCAGGACGTAGTACACGCCCATGTTGAGCGCCGCCATCGAGGACGCGGTGAGGAAGACCAGGGTGTAGTCGCCGGCCGCGCGGTGGTCCGGACGGTGGAAGCCGAGCAGGGACAGCTGCACGGCCGGCGAGACGATCCCGACGATGCCGAGCGCGGCGGCGAGCACACCGAAGACGGCCATGGTCCAGCCGGAAAGGGAGCGGGGGAGACGCACCGGTCCTCCAAGTCCGGGGGCGGCGGCTTCGACGCCCCAACTCCCATGATCCTAGGGGATGTTCAGGCCGAGTCCCGCCGTACCAGCTCCGTCGGGAGGATCACCGCGGACGGCTCGTCACCGGCGATGCGGGCGAGCAGCAGGCGCACCATCTCGGCGCTGATCCGGTCCCACGGCTGGCGGATCGTGGTCAGCGGCGGCAGCGTGGCCAGCGCCGCCGGGGAGTCGTCGAAGCCGCCGACCGCGACGTCCTGCGGCACCCGCCGCCCGGCCCGCTCCAGCGCCGCCAGCGCGCCCTGCGCCATCAGGTCGGAGGCGACGAAGACCGCGTCCAGGCCGGGGGAGCGGTGCAGCAGCGCGGTCATCGCGGCCTCCCCGCTGGCCCGGCTGTAGTCGCCCTCGGCGATCAGCGTCTCGTCGGCGGGCAGCCCCGAGGCGGCCAGCTCCTCGCGGTAGCCAGCCAGGCGCTGCACACCGCCGGGGGTGTCCAGCGGCCCGGTGATCATGGCGATCGTGCGCCGCCCGGAGGCGACGAGGTGCCGCACCATCCGGTGCGCGCCGCCCCGCTCGTCGGCCGCCACGTACGCGACCCTGCCGCCCTGCCCCAGCGGCTCCCCGCACGCGACGACCGGGACCCCGGCCTTCTCCAGCCGCTCGGCGACCGGGTTCCCCGAGTGGCTGGACACCAGCAGCACGCCGTCGACGTGCCCGGCGGTGATGTAGCGGGTTATCCGACGCCGCTCGGACTCGTCGCCGGCGATCATCAGCAGCAGCGGTATGTCGTGTGCGGCCAGCGCCTGGGTGCAGCCGCTGAGCAGCACGTTGAAGTTCGGGTCCTCGAAGAAGCGCTCCTGCGGTTCGGTGAGCAGGAAGCCCACCGAGTCCGACCGCCCGGTGATCAGGCTGCGGGCGTGCCGGTTCACCACGTAGCCGGTGCGGCGGATGGCGGCGTTGACCGCCTCCATCGCGGCCGGGCTCACGTTGTGCCCGCCGTTGAGGACGCGCGACACCGTGCCCCGTGACACGCCCGCCTCGCGGGCCACGTCGTGGATCGTCGGGGGACGGCGTCGTTCTGTGCGGCTCATACCGTTCTTCCTTCGGGGCTCCTCAGGACTTTACGGCCCCGGAGAGCAGGTCCAGGCTCCAGAACCGCTGGATCACCAGGAACAGGGCGATCAGCGGCATTATCGCCAGCATCGCACCGGTGATCACCAGCGTGTAGAGGGCGGGCGCCGAGGCGCCCTGCTGGAGCAGGGTGAACAGGCCCAGCGTCACCGGGAACTTCTCGTCGTCGCCCAGCATGATGAACGGCAGCAGGAAGTTGTTCCAGATCGCCACGAACTGGAAGAGGAAGACCGTCACCAGTCCGGGCAGCATCACCGGCAGCGCGATCGTGCGGAAGATCCGCCACTCGCCCGCCCCGTCCACCCGGGCCGCCTCCACCACCTCGTCCGGCACGGCGGCGGAGGCGTAGATCCGGGCCAGGTAGATGCCGTACGGCGCCAGGACGCTCGGCAGCAGCACCGACAGGTAGCTGTCGGCCAGACCCGCCTTGGCCATCAGCAGGTACTGCGGGATCGCCAGGATGACCGGCGGCATCAGCACCCCGGTCAGCAGGACGTTGAAGATCGCCTCGCGGCCCCGGAAGCGGTACTTCGCCAGCGCGTAGCCGCTCACCGCGGACACCGCGGTGGACAGCAGCGCGCCGAGGCCCGCGTAGAAGAGGGAGTTGAGCATCCACCGCCAGTAGACGCCGTCGCGGTACGCCGTCAGCGCGGAGATGTTGTCGACCAGACCCGTGCCGGGCAGGAAGGTGAACGTCGCGAACAGCTCGCGGCTGCTCTTCGTCGACGCCACCAGCACCCATGCGACCGGGAGCAGGCAGTAGGCCGCACCGAGCAGCAGCACGACGGTCGGGACCAGGCCGGTCCCGCGGCGGCGCCGCGGCGCGGTGGCGCGGGCCGCCGCGGTGGCGCCGGGCCGCTGGGCGAGGGGGGTTGCGGTGACGCTCATCAGGAGGCTCCCTGCCGGGTACGGGAGTTGGCCGCCCGCAGGAAGCCGAAGGACAGGACGAGGGTGACGACGGCGATGACCACGGACGTCGCGGCCGCCGAGTGGAGGTCGCCGCGGACGAAGGCGTCCTGGTAGACCTTCATCAGCGGGCTCCAGGTCGTGGAGATCGAGTTCGTCATCCCCTTCAGGGTCATCGGCTCACCGAAGACCTGGAAGGTCGCGATCATCGAGAAGAAGAAGGTCAGCACGAGCGCCGGCGCCACCGTGGGGATCTTGATCCGCAGCGCGATCTGCAGCTCCGAGCAGCCGTCGATCCGCGCGGCCTCGTAGATCTCGGCGGGCACCGCCCGCAGCGACGTGTAGATCACGATCATGTTGAAGCCCGTGCCGCCCCACACGGCGACGTTCGCCAGCGCGCCGAAGAGCGCGCCGCCGGTCAGCAGGTCCGGCTCCGGCAGCCCCATGGCGCCCAGCGCGTAGTGGAGCGGGCTGAGCGAGGGCAGGTAGAGGAAGCCCCACAGCAGCGCCGCGACCACCCCGGGCACGGCGTACGGCAGGAAGATCGCCAGCCGCGAGAAGCCGCGCAGACGGGTCCGCTGCGCGTCCAGCATCAGGGCGAACAGCAGGGCGAGGCCCAGCATCACCGGTACCACGATCGCGCCGTAGCCGAGGATGCGGGCGGCGCCGTGCAGGAGCTCGGTGTCGGACAGGACGGAGGTGTAGTTGGACAGCCCCGCCCAGGCCTCGCCGCGTGCGCCCCGGCCCAGGCCCAGGCCCTTGACCTCGATCTTGCGGAAGCTCAGGTAGACGGCGTAGCCGATGGGGAGCGCGAAGGTCGCGGCGAACAGGACGACGGCGGGGACGAGGAATCCGTAGGGGGCGAGGCGTCGGGTGCGCCGGGCAGCGGACGTGGGCGGCATGGGCGGCTCGTTTCGGACGGCTGACGAACGTACGGGCGGACGGGCGGACGGGCGGGCGTACGGACGGACGGGCGGGACCGGGGGCGCGTGGTGCCCCCGGTCGGCCCGAGGGGCTGCCGCGCGCTACTCCGCGACCGAGAAGCCCTGCTTGCGCATGTCGGCGACCGTCGTCGACTGCACCGTGCCCAGCGCCGGGCCGAAGCCGGACTTGTCCTGCGCCGCCTTGCCGAAGGCGTCCTTGAACGCGCTGTAGGCGACGTTCACGTTCGGACCCCACGCCGCCGGGGCGGTGGTCTTCGCGATCTCCGCCGCCTTGGTGTAGAAGTCCGGCTGGTTGGAGAAGAACTCCGGCGCCTGGGCGAGCGCGTCCCCGGTCTGGGCGGCCGTCGCCGCCGGGTAGATGCCGCCGTTCTTCACCAGGGCCGTCACGGCCTCCGGGTCGGTGTTCAGCCAGGTCGCGAACTTCACCGCGGCGTCCTTGTGCTTCGAGTCGTTGCTGACGCCGGTCGTGGAGCCGCCCCAGCTGCCGGTGACGTTCTCACCCGCGTTCCACTGCGGCAGCGGCGCCATGGCCCACTTGCCCTTGGTGTCGGGGGCCGCGGTCGTCAGCACGCCCGGCGCCCACACGGCGCTGACCCAGGCGATCTGGGTCCCGGTGTTGAGCGCCTTGTTCCACGCGGGGGTGTACATCGGCTGGTTGTCGATGACGCCCTCCTTGACCAGGCCGCCCCAGAAGTCGGCGACCTTGGTGGAGGCGGCGTCGTCGATGGCGACGTTCCACTTGTCCCCGGCGGTCGTCCACCACTTCGCGCCCGCCTGCTGCGACAGGCCCGCGAACAGGCCGGGGTCGGTCGCCGAGAAGGTGGTCAGCGACTTCTTGGCGTCCTTCTTCTTCAGGGCCCGGGCCGTCTGCGCGAACTCGTCCCACGTCGTGGGCACGTTCAGGCCGTACTTCGTGAACAGGTCCTGGCGGTAGTAGAACATCAGCGGCCCGGTGTCCTGCGGGATCGCGTACACCGCGTCGGAGCCGAGGGTCACCTGCTGCCACACGCCGTCGGCGAAGTCCTTCTTCACGTCGCCCGCCTGCCCGGATATGTCGGCCAGGACGTCGTTGCTCACCAGGGTGGGGAGGGCCTGGAACTCGGCCTGCACCAGGTCGGGCGCCTTGTGCGCCTTCGAGGCGGTGATGATCTTGGTGACCAGGTCGTCGCCCGACGCCTGCTTCTTCACCGTGACCGTGATGCCGGCCTCCTTGCCGGGACCGGCGTTCCAGATCGCCGCGACCTTGTCCAGGCCGGGGGCCCAGGCCCAGTACGTGAGGCTGACCGGTCCGGACTCCGCCTTGTCTCCGTCTCCGCCGTCGTCCGACGAACCGCAGCCGGCCAGCAGCGTGGTGGAGAGCGCGGCCGCCGCGAAGGCGGCGACGAGGCGCTTGTTCATGGGTTCCTCCCCTGACGAGGGTGCGCGGGGGCGCTGTGAGCGTTCACAGTAGAGAAACATCTCCGACACTTGTCAATGCTTGTGGCCGTGCGGTTACCTTGGCCGAGCCGCCCCTCGGGCAGCTGTGCACGTTCCCAGAGTTGACCCAGGAGATCCCATGGCGCGCCTTGCCTACGGCGGCGACTACAACCCCGAGCAGTGGCCCGAGGAGGTCTGGCACGAGGACGTCCGGCTGATGCGCGAGGCCGGTGTGACCATGGTCAGCGTCGGCATCTTCGCCTGGTCGAAGCTGGAGCCCGAGTCCGGCCGCTACGACTTCGCCTGGCTCGACCGGCTGCTGGACCTGCTGCACGAGCACGGCATGGGTGCCGACCTCGGCACCCCCACCGTCGTGCCGCCCGCCTGGTTCTACGCCGCCCACCCCGAGGCGCTCCCGGTGAACCGCGAGGGCGTCCGCTACGGCTTCGGCTCGCGCGGCGCCATCTGCCACAGCTCCGCCGCCTACCGCCGGGCCGCCGCAGGGATCACCGAGCGGCTGGCCGAGCGCTACGGGAGCCACCCGGCCGTGGCGATGTGGCACGTCCACAACGAGTACGGCGTACCGGTCGGCGCCTGCTACTGCGAGGCGTCCGCCGAGGAGTTCCGGCAGTGGCTGCGGGCCCGTTACGAGAGCCTCGACGCCCTCAACGCCGCCTGGGGCACGGCTTTCTGGGGCCAGACCTACGGCGACTGGGCGCACGTCGACGCCCCGCGGCTGACCCCCACCGTCGCCAACCCGGCCCAGCAGCTGGACTACGCCCGCTTCACGGACGAGACCGTCCGCGGCAACTTCACCGCGGAACGCGACATCCTGCACCGGCTGTCACCCGGCGTCCCGGTCACCACCAACTTCATGACCGCGCTCAGCCAGTGCGACTCCATGGACTACTGGGCCTGGGGCCGCGAGGTCGACCTCGTCACCAACGACCACTACCTGATCACCGACGGCCGCCGCACCCACGTCAACCTGGCGATGGCCGCCGACCTCACCCGCTCCGTCGCCGGCGGCGCCCCCTGGCTGCTGCTGGAGCACTCCACCAGCGGCGTCAACTGGCAGCGCCGCAACCCCGCCAAGGCCCCCGGCCAGATGGCCCGCAACAGCCTCGCGCACGTGGCCCGCGGCTCGGAGGGCGCCCTGTTCTTCCAGTGGCGGCAGTCCCGCTACGGCGCCGAGAAGTTCCACTCCGCGATGCTGCCGCACGCGGGCACCGACAGCCGCGTCTGGCGCGAGGTGGTCCGGCTGGGCGCCGACGTCGCCGCCCTCGCCGAGGTCGCCGGCACCCGGACCGTCGCCGACGCCGCCGTGCTGTGGGACTGGCAGTCCTGGTGGGCGCAGAAGCTGGAGTGGCGGCCCAGCCAGGACCACGACGCGCGCGAACGCGCCGACAGTTACTACGAGGCCCTCTTCGACCGGCACCTGACCGTCGACTTCACGCGTCCCGAAGCCGATCTGTCGGCCTATCCCCTTGTCGTCGTCCCCGCCCTCTACCTCACCACCGAGGCCGCCGGACGGAACCTGCGCGCCTACGTCGAGGGCGGCGGCACGCTGCTGGTCTCCTACTTCTCCGGCGTCGTCGACGAGCACGACACCGTCCACCCGGGCCCCGTGCCCGGCGCGCTGCGGGACGTGCTCGGGCTGACCGTCGAGGAGTTCGCGCCCCTGCTCGACGGGGAACGGGTCCGGCTCGACGGCCCCGAGGGCCCCGCCCTCACCGGCGACCTGTGGACCGAGGTCGTCGTCCCGCGCGGCGCCGAGCCGGTGTGGACGTACGCCGACGGCCCCGCCGCCGGCCGCCCCGCCGTCACCCGGCACGCCCTGGGCGAGGGCACGGCCTGGTACGTCTCGACCCGGCTCGGCCCCGCGGAGCTCGGCGCGGTCCTGGCCGCCGCCGCGGAGGACGCCGGACTGCCGGACCGGGCCGAACTGCCGCATGACGTCGAGGTCGTCCGCCGCGCCGGCGAGCAGGGCACGTACCTCTTCGTGATCAACCACACCGGGTCCGAGGCGAAGGTGCCCCTCGACGCGCCGGGTACCGAACTGCTCACCGGGGAACGGGTCATCGGTCGGCTCAGCGTGCCGCCGGGCGCCGTCCGGGTGCTCCGCGAGGAGTCCTGACCCGGACGGTCACAGACGGCGGGTCGCCAGCGTGAGGCGGTCGCGCGCGTCGAAGAGGGCGTCCTTGATCAGCTGCTCGTGGGCCGGGGTCAGCCGGGCCACCGGGACCGAGCAGCTGATCGCGTCGCGGGCGGGCGTGCGGTACGGGATGGCGACGCCGAAGCAGCGCAGGCCCAGCGTGTTCTCCTCGCGGTCCACGGCGTAGCCCTGCTCCCGGATCTGGTGCAGCTCCGCGATCAGCTTCTCGCGGTCGGTGTGGGTGTGCTCGGTGAGCGGCTCCAGCGTCTCCGGCAGCAGCTTGCGGACCTGCTCGTCGGTGTACGTGGCGAGCAGCGCCTTGCCGAGCGAGGTGGAGTGGGCCGGCAGCCGGCGGCCGACCCGGGTGAACGGCCGCAGGTAGTGCGATGACTGACGGGTCGCCAGGTAGACGACGCTGGTTCCGTCGAGGCGGGCCAGGTGGATGGTCTCGCTGGTGTCGTCCGAGAGCCGGTCCAGGGTCGGGCGGGCCGCGGCGACGACCTCGTCGCCGTCGATGTACGAGGTGCCGACCAGCAGGGCGCGCACGCCGATGCCGTAGCGGGTGCCGGTGGCGTCGGTCTCGATCCAGCCCAGCTCCACGAGCGTGCGCAGCAGCATGTACAGGCTGGACTTGGGGTAGCCCACGGCCTCCTGCACGGCGGCCAGGCTGTGCATGCCGGGTTGCCCCGCGAAGAACTCCAGCAGCTCCACCGTCCGCACCGCGGATTTGACCTGCGCGCCGCCCTCACCTGCAGCCATCTGGAGTGGACCCCCCTTGTTCGGCCGGGACCCGCACAAGTAGGCTCCCGAACAGATTCACAGTTGCGGATGCTGTTCAGTATATCGAACGGAAGGCCTGGAGGTGCCCGCGGTGGCCGTACCAGTGTGGAGCGTCGATCCCCGAACCGGGAAGCAGCGGGAGCAGGTCGCCGTCGAAGCCACCGCCGAGGAGGTCGACACCGCGGTGCGCGCCGCCGCCGCGGCCTTCCCGGCGCTGGCCGACCGCGAGGTGCGCGCCCGGCTGCTGCGCACCGCGGCCGACTTCCTGGAGGAGGCCGGCCCCCGCATCCTGGAGGCCGCCGACGCGGAGACCGCCCTCGGCCCCGCCCGTCTCACCGGCGAACTCGGGCGCACCACCTACCAGCTGAGGGCCTTCGCCGAGATCGTCGAGGAGGGCGCCTTCCTCGACGTCATCATCGACCACGCCGACGCCACGCTCGCCCCGCCCCGGCCCGACCTGCGGCGCTACAAGATCCCGCTCGGCGTCGTGGCCGTGTACTCCGCGAGCAACTTCCCCCTCGCGTTCTCCGTGCCGGGCGGCGACACCGCCAGCGCGCTCGCCGCCGGCTGCCCCGTCGTCGTCAAGGCCCACCCCGACCACCCTGCGACGAGCGAGCTGTGCGCGGACGCGCTGCGCCGCGCCGCCGTCGCCGTCGGCCTGCCCGCCGACGTCGTCTCGGTGGTCCACGGCTTCCAGGCCGGCATCGACCTGATCAAGCACCCGCTGGTCTCCGCCGCGGGGTTCACCGGCTCCGTACGGGGCGGGCGCGCCCTCTTCGACGCCGCCGCGGCACGACCGGTGCCGATCCCGTTCCACGGCGAACTCGGCAGCCTCAACCCCGTGGTGATCACGGAGGCCGCGGCCGAGGAGCGCGCCGAGCAGATCGGCGCGGGGCTCGCCGGGTCCGTGACCCTCGGCGTCGGCCAGTTCTGCGTCAAGCCCGGCCTCGTACTGGCCCCGGCGGGCGAGGCCGGCGACCGCCTCCTGAAGTCCCTGGCGGCCGCGGTCGGCGACGTCGCCCCCGGCACGCTGCTCGACGCCCGCATGCGGGACAACTTCATCGCGGGCGTGCGTGAACTGACCGCGCTGCCCGAGGTGGAGGCGCCGGTCGAGCCCGGCGACGGCGGCGAGCACCTGGTGCGCGCCGGCTTCGTCTCCGTCCCGGCGGCCCGGCTTGCGGAGGGCGGCGTGCACGATGCGCTGCTGGAGGAGCACTTCGGTCCGGTCACGGTCGTCGCGCGGTACGGCGGCGCGGAGGAGGTCGAGGGGGTGCTCGGACGAATCCCCGGGAACCTCACGGCGACGGCGCACCTGAGCGAGGCCGAGGCGTCCGGCACCGACGCCGACGGCTCCGGCGCGGACCTGCTGCGCCGCCTCACCCCGCTGGCGGGGCGCGTCGTGGTGAACGGCTGGCCCACGGGGGTAGCCGTCGCCCCGGCCATGCACCACGGGGGCCCGTACCCGGCCACGACCTCGACGTCCACGTCGGTCGGCGGCACGGCGATCGAGCGGTGGCTGCGGCCCGTCGTGTACCAGGACGCGCCGCAGGGGCTGCTCCCGGCGGAGCTGCGCGATGGCAACCCCCTGGGGTTGCCGCGCCGCTTCAACGGCCACCGCGGGGCCTGATCTCTGCGGCGGGGGTCTTCGCCTGGTTGCGGGTCGGCCGCTCGCCGGAGGCGAGGCGGGCTGGCGCAACCCCGCAACGGAGCTGCACCTGTGCGGTGCCTCGGGCGTCGTCGGCGTGTGCACGCCGGTGGTGGGGGTGTGCCAACCCTCCCCCAGCCTTCGGCCGGGGGGACCCCCATGCCTTGCGGAACGACTTCCCACAACCCCCACCTCGTCCGGCCGTCATGCGCCCCAACACACGGGAGGGGGTGTGGCGGGGTGCGCCCATGGGGGTCCCCCCGGCCGAAGGCTGGGGGAGACGAGCGGCGAACCCGGTACGCAACGATGTGGACGTAAACCGCGAGCGCTGTGGGGGTCCCCCCGGCCGAAGGCTGGGGGAGTGCGCCGGCGCGGCACCGACCCAGGCACACGGTGCGCAAGGCCCGCACTGACCGCGCCGGACACCCCCACCCCCACCGCAACCACGACGGCGCCGCACACGACAACCGGCCGCCCGGAGGGCTACCGCACTGGGGAGAAGTCGCGCGCCCCGATGAACTCGGGGCGGCGGACCGGCGCCGCGAAGGGGTCGACGGCCGCGTTCTCCACGCTGTTGAAGACGATGAAGACGTTGCTGCGCGGGTAGGGCGTGATGTTGTCCCCCGAGCCGTGCATGGCGTTGCAGTCGAACCACACCGCGGACCCGGGCGGCCCGGTGAAGAGCCGGATCCCGTGGCGGCCCGCCAGTTCCGTGAGGGCCGCGTCAGAGGGCGTGCCCGCGTCCTGCATCTGGAGGGACTTCTTGTAGTTGTCCTCCGGTGTCGCGCCCGCGCAGCCGAGGAACGTCCGGTGCGAGCCCGGCATGATCATCAGGCCGCCGTTGGTGGCGTGGTTCTCGGTCAGCGCGATCGAGACCGAGACCGTGCGCATGCGGGGCAGCCCGTCCTCGGCGTGCCAGGTCTCGAAGTCCGAGTGCCAGTAGAAGCCGGAGGCGCCGAAGCCCGGCTTGACGTTGATCCGGCTCTGGTGGACGTAGACGTCCGAGCCGAGGATCTGCCGGGCGCGGCCGACGACGCGGGGGTCGCGGACCAGTTCGGCGAAGACCGGGCTGATCTTGTGGACCTCGAAGACCGAGCGGATGTCCTGGGACTTCGCCTCCACGATGGACCGCTCGTCCGCGCGCACCGCCGGGTCGGCGCACAGCCGCTCCAGCTCGGCGCGGTAGCGGGCCACGTCCTCGGGCCCGATGATCGCGTCCACGGGCAGGAAGCCGTCGCGGTCGAAGTCGCGCAGCGCGGAAGGCTGGATCGGGCCGGACGTGCCGGGGCCGCCCCAGACGACCGGGTCCTGACGCGGGGTCAGCATCTCGGCCGTGCCACGGGTGGGGTAGAGGTCGGTCGTCGTCACGGTGGTCATCGCTGGTCACGCTCCCTCGGTGAGCAGGGGGTAGACGCCGTTCTCGTCGTGCACCTCGCGCCCGGTGACGGGCGGGTTGAAGACGCAGACGAAGCGCAGGTCGGTCCTGGGGCGCATGGTGTGCCGTTCGTGGCCGTCGAGCAGGTAGAGCGTGCCGGGGGAGATCGCGTGGCGCTCACCGGTCTCGTCGTCGGTCAGCTCGCCCTCGCCCTCGACGCACAGCACCGCCTCGACGTGGTGGGCGTACCACATGGAGGTCTCGGTCCCCGCGTACATCACGGTCTCGTGCAGCGAGAACCCCACGCGGTCGTCGGCGAGGATGATGCGCTTGCTGCGCCAGGTCCCGGTCTCGGCGGTGACATCGCGGTCGGTGCCCTCGATGTCCTTCAGGGATCGCACGATCACGGTCGGACGGTTCCTTTCGTCAGGCGGTCTCACGGACGGAGCGGGCGAGGGTGCGCAGCCCCTCGTCGAGCTCCTCGGGGGTGATGGTCAGGGCGGGCAGCAGCTTGACGACCTCGCCGCGGGGGCCGGAGGTCTCCAGCAGCAGGCCCAGTTCGAAGGCGCGGGCGCACACCCGCGAGGCCCGGCCGGGGTCGGTGAACTCCAGGCCCCACACCAGGCCGCGGCCCCGGTACCGGGCGCCGGAGCGCGGATGCTCGGCGCAGATCTCGCGCAGGACGGCCTCGGCCTGCTCGCCGCGCTTGAGGGTCTGCTTCTCCATGCTCCCGCCGTCCGCCCAGTAGGTGTCGAGGGCGGCGGTGGCGGTGACGAAGGCGGGGTTGTGGCCGCGGAAGGTGCCGTTGTGCTCGCCCGGCTCCCAGATGTCGAGCTCGGGGCGGAAGAGGGTCAGCGCCATCGGCATGCCGTAGCCGCCGATCGACTTGGAGAGGGTGACGATGTCCGGCACGATGCCCGCCTCCTCGAAGGAGAAGAACGGGCCGGTGCGGCCGCAGCCCATCTGGATGTCGTCGACGATCAGCAGCATGTCGCGGCGTCGGCACAGGTCGGCCAGGCCGCGCAGCCACTCGGGGCGGGCGACGTTGATGCCGCCCTCGCCCTGGACCGTCTCGACGATCACGGCGGCGGGCTGGTTGAGGCCGGAGCCCTGGTCCTCCAGCAGCCGTTCGAACCACAGGAAGTCGGGGACGCGGCCGTCGAGGTAGTTGTCGAAGGGCATCGGGGTGCCGTGCACCAGGGGGATGCCGGCGCCGGCCCGCTTCATCGAGTTGCCGGTGACGGCGAGCGAGCCCAGCGACATGCCGTGGAAGGCGTTGGTGAAGGACACCACCGACTCGCGGCCCTTGACCTTGCGGGCCAGTTTCAGCGCCGCCTCGACGGCGTTGGTGCCGGTCGGGCCGGGGAACATCACCTTGTGGTCCATGCCGCGCGGGCGCAGCACGACGTCCTGGAAGCGTTCCAGGAAGGCGCGCTTGGCGGTGGTGCTCATGTCGAGGCCGTGCGTGATGCCGTCGCGCTCCAGGTAGTCCAGCAGGGCGCGCTTGAGCACGCGGTTGTTGTGGCCGTAGTTGAGGGCCCCGGCGCCGGAGAAGAAGTCGAGGTAGTCGTGGCCGTCCTCGTCGAAGAGTCGGCTGCCCTGCGCACGGTCGAAGACGGCGGGCCAGCCGCGGCAGTAGCTGCGGACCTCGGACTCGAGGGTCTCGAAGACGGACAGGGCGGGCGGGGTGAGGGTCACCGTGCATTCCTTCTGTGGGGGAGAGAGGAGTCGTGCGGGGACGGCCGGGTCAGACGAGGGGCCCGATGCGGTACAGGACTTCGGGCTGGTGGCCGTCGGGGAACAGCGCAGCGTCGAAGAGCACCTCGCGTTCGGTGCGGGCTCCGTGGCGGGCACCGAAGGACGTGAACAGGCGGTGCGAGGCCTCGTTGTCCGGGGTGATCGTGGTCTCGACCTCGCGCACACCGGACGCGGAGGCCCGTTGCGCGAGGTCGTCGAGCATCGTGGCCGCGAGCCCCTGACCGCGGTGCGCCTCGTCCACGGCGACCTGCCAGACGACGAGGGCGCGGGGGCGCTCCGGGCGGACGTAGCCGGTCACGAAGCCGATCGGTTCGCCGTGCGCCGCACGCGCCACCACGGAGGTGCCGGCGAAGTCCCGGCACCACAGGAGGTAGCTGTACGGGGAGTTCAGGTCCAGGGTCCGGGAGTCGCGGGCAATGCGCCACAGTGCGGCGCCGTCCTCTATTCGCGGGGTGTCGAGCAGCAATTCCCTTGCGGCGGTCATGCGGAAAGAACGTAGCGGGCGGAATTCGGAATTGCATGCCGCGCGGCCCTTGTAGCGGGCCGGTGCTGCTGATATCAGGCGCGTGAAGGCTGTTGGCGTGGGATGCTTTGCCCGGATATATCGGGGCGGAAAGGTGAGGTTGTGGCCTCGGTCACATCCTCGAAATCATCACGTCGCGTTGATGGAATCTTGGCGTTTGAAGTCGTGATCCCGGGGCAGGAGGTGAATGCGGAATACCTTTCCCGATTCCACGGATAATTCCCCGGAATTTCCCTTGGGTCAAGCCCCGTGGAATTCCGGGTGCCGACGGCGAGGGGCCGCCCGGGCCGCTCACGCCGGCCCGGGCGGCCCCTCGGGGGTGGGGTGGGGTCAGGCCCGCCAGGCGGCCTCGGCCGCCGCCACGGCCGGCCCGGGGTCCGCCTCCAGCGCGCCGGCCAGCGTGCGCAGCGTACGGACGACCACGGCCGGGTCGGCGTCCCGGCCGTAGTGGTTGACCCGGATCATCTCCTTGGCCAGCGCGCCGCCCCCGGCGACCAGCGGAAGCCCCGGATCCAACGCGAGGGCGCGGGCGACCAGGGCGTCGGCGGCGACGCCGTCCAGGGTGCGCAGCGTCGTCGCGACCGGCGCGGCGTCCTGGTCCCGGTACACGTACGGCTCGACGGCGGCGGCCAGCGCCGCCGCACCGGCCCGGGTCGCCGCGGCGGCGGCGCGGTGCCGGGCGACCACCGCGTCGAGCCCGGCCTCCTCGATCCGCTCCAGGCAGGCCTCCAGCGCCAGCATCTCCAACTGCGCGGGCGCGTGCGGCAGCGCCCTGCGCCCGGCGTCGATCCAGCGCTCCTTCCAGTCCAGCAGGGACAGGTACGAGCGGCGCGGCGCCGCCGGGTTGTCCGCCAGGCGCCGCCACGCGCGCTCGCTCACCGACACCGCCGACACCCCGGCGGGCCCTCCCATGGCCTTCTGGGCGCCGATCACGCACAGGTCCACGCCCCACGCGTCCACCAGCAGCGGCTCGGCCGCCACCGAGGCGACCGCGTCGACCATGAACAGCGCGCCGTGCGCCCGGACCACCTCGCCGATCTCCGCCACCGGGTTGGTGTTGCCGGTGGCCGCCTCCGCGTGCACCAGCGACACGAAGTCGACCTCCGGGTGGTCGGACAGTGCCCGCGCGACGTCCCGCGCGCTCACGGCGGCGTGGAAGGGCACCTCCAGGTCGACCACGGTGGCGCCCGCGTCCCGCAGCCAGTTGCCGAAGGTCTGGCCGTACGGTCCGGTCACCACGTTCAGCGCCGTCGAGCCCGGCCGCGCCCCGCCGCGGATGCAGCCTTCCAGCGGCAGCAGGGCCTCGCCCTGCGTGATCACGACGTCCTGCCCGGTGTGCAGGAGCGCGGCGACCCTCCGCTCGATCGCGGCGAAGCGCCCGGCGGTCAGCGGGGGCAGGTCGAGGAGGGGGTGGGACACGGCAGCGCTGCTTCCTTCGTCGGGGGGTGTACGGCCCGAGGGTATCCGGCGGCTCGTAGAGTGCAGACATGGCTGATCGCGAGGGGACGCACGCACTGCACGTCAAGGGCCGCATCCTGGCCGGGCCGCAGGACGTACGGGACGAGCTCTGGGTGGTCGGCGGGCGCGTCACCTACGAGCGCCCCGCCGGTCTCCGCGACCTCACCACCGTGCAGGGCTGGGTCCTGCCCGGCCTGGTCGACGCCCACTGCCACGTCGGCCTCGACCAGCACGGCCCGGTCGACCCGGGCATCTCCGAGAAGCAGGCGCTCACCGACCGCGACACGGGCACCCTGCTGCTCCGCGACGCCGGTTCGCCCTCCGACACGCGCTGGATCGACGACCGCGAGGACCTGCCGCGGATCATCCGGGCCGGCCGGCACATCGCCCGCACCCGCCGCTACATCCGCAACTACGCGTGGGAGATCGAGCCCGAGGACCTGGTCGCCCACGTCCGCCGGGAGGCCCGGCGCGGCGACGGCTGGGTCAAGCTGGTCGGCGACTGGATCGACCGGGACACCGGCGACCTGTCCGCCTGTTGGCCGCGGGGCGCCGTCGAGGCCGCCATCGCCGCCGCCCACGAGGAGGGCGCCCGCGTCACCGCCCACTGCTTCGCCGAGGACTCCCTGCGGGACCTGGTCGAGGCCGGGATCGACTGCGTCGAGCACGCCACCGGGCTCACGCAGGACACCATCCCGCTCTTCGCCGAGCACCAGGTGGCCATCGTCCCCACCCTGGTCAACATCGCGACCTTCCCCGACCTCGCGGACGGCGGCCAGGCCAAGTTCCCGCGCTGGGCCGACCACATGCGCCGGCTCCACGCCCGCCGCTACGACACCGTCCGCGCCGCCCACGACGCGGGCATCCGGATCTTCGCCGGCACCGACGCCGGCGGCTCCCTCGCCCACGGGCTCGTCGCCGGCGAGGTCGCGGAGCTCGTCACCGCCGGTCTGCCCGCCCTCGACGCGCTCTCGGCCGCCACCTGGTCCGCCCGTGAGTGGCTCGGCCGCGACGGCCTCACCGAGGGCGCCTCCGCCGACCTGGTCGTCTACCCGGACGACCCGCGTGCCGACGTCCGCGTCCTGGCCGCGCCCCGGCGCATCGTGCTGCGCGGTCGCGTGGTGGGGTGACCCGGCGGACACGGCGGCGCCACGGTAGCGGAGCGCGGCCACCGATGCGCCCGGAATGATCCCGGAGCACCGGTTCGGGTGATCCTGTACGGGAAAAGTCGATCCGTCCTCTTCTGTCGTGTTGCGATCGGTCGTACCGGCCGACACCGCAACGGGACGGGGAGCACGATGACCAGGCAGGGACCGCAGAGGTACCCGGGGGCCTCGCGCAGGTACTGGTACCAGGACGACTACGGCGGCGACGCGATGGAGGTCAACGCCGTCGTGCTGCACACCACCGAGGGCCGCAGCGTGCCGACGTACGGGGGCGGCGGCAGCGCGCCCAACCTGACGGCGAAGCCGGACTTCGAGGACGAGAAGCTGGTCTGGTACCAGCACTTCGACATCGACATCTCCTCGCGCGCCCTGGTCAACCGGCCCGGCGGGGTGGAGACCAACACCCTCAACGTGTGCCAGGTGGAGCTGGTGGGCACCTGCGACCCCGAGCGGCACGAGGACTGGGGCGCCGCCAACCGGCACGTCTACTGGCCCAAGGCCCCGCAGTGGGCGCTGCGCGAACTCGCGGAGTTCCTCGCCTGGATGCACACCCACCACGCTGTGCCGCTGAAGGGGCCGAAGCTCTGGCTGCCCTACCCCCGCTCGTACGGGAACGCGGGCGGCCAGCGGATGACCGGACGGGAGTGGAACGCCTTCCGCGGCGTCTGCGGGCACCAGCACGTGCCGGAGAACTGCGTGCACCCGGACACCCCCGTGCTCCGCGCCGACCTGAGCTGGGCCCGGGCGGCCGAACTGGCCGTCGGCGACGAGGTCGCGTGCTTCGACGAGGAGGACGCCCAGGGCGCTGCGGATGTCGCGGGCGGGCAGGGGCGGCGCCGGCTCCGCCGCGGGGTGGTGACCCGCAACGACCCGGCGCGCAAGGACGCGTACCGGGTGACCACGGCGCGGGGCGAGGTCGTCGCGACGGCCGACCATCCGTGGCTGGTGCGGCTGCCGCACGGCGACGCGTGGGTGACCAGCCGTGAACTCACCCCGTTCAAGCACCGGATCGTCGCGGTCGCCGACCGGCAGGGCACCCCCGCGGGGGCGTGGGAGGGTGCCGCGGTCGCCGACGTCACCGCCGAGGCGGAGGTGCTCGCGGTCGAGCACCTGGGGGAGCAGCCGATCGCCTCGCTGTCGACCTCGACCCGCACCTATGTGGCCCGCGGCCTGCTGTGCCACAACTCCCACGGGGACCCCGGCGCGGTGGACTTCGCCAAGGTGCTCGAATACGCGCGATCGCAGGTGTGACGCGCGGGAACGCATGTGCCGCAGGTTTCGAATACGGAGGCGAAAACCACCCTTTGGAGTGAACCGGGCTCAGGCGGGTGCCGGTTCACTCTCCGTACGTAAATCATTACGGGGTCGAGGTCGCCCGGCGAGCGCGCTGTCCCCTTCAGCGGCGCCGTGGCGACTCCATGACCACTTGGGGGTTTTCCACTTTGTCCAGCTCTCCCTTCAGCATGCCCGCGCGCCGTCCCGCCGCCGCGCTGGGGGCCGCCGTCGCGCTGGCGGCGGGTGCCCTCGCCCTCGGGCCGGCGACCCCGGCCGCCGCGACCGGGGGGACCCACGGCTCCTCCGGCAAGGCCGGTGCGGTCGTCCTGCGGACCGGCCTGGAGGTCTCACTGCTCCGCAAGTCCGTGGACGTGCCGCTGAACCTGACGCTCAACGAGGTCCACGCACCGGCGAGCGCCGACGAGACCGCGCTCTCCGCCACCCTCGACGGGGTGGACCGCGGCAGGCCGTTCAGCGTCCTGCGCGCCGACGTCGCCACCGCCAGGGCCACCGCCGACCGCCACAAGGCGGAGGGCTACGCCAACCTCGTCAAGGCGCGCGTCAGCCTGCCCGGACTGCCGTTGCTCGGGCTCATCAAGGCCGACGCGATCTCCGCCCGCGCCACGTGCGTGGCCGGCCGGAAGCCGGTCGCCGACGTCGAGCTGCCCGGCCATGTCGTCGTCCTCGGCAAGCGCGTCAAGGTGTCGGCCGGTGGCACGACCCTGGTGAAGGTGCCCGGCGTGGGCGAGGTCCGCCTCGACCTCGCCAAGAGGACCGTCACCTCGCGCAGCGCCGCCGCCACCGCACTGGAACTGTCGGTGGAGGTCAACCCGCTCAAGCTCGGCGTCGCCGAGGTGAACGGCACCGTCACCCTCGCCGGGGCCACCTGCGAGACGCCCCGCCGCGGCGGGCACGACGGCGGCGGGCACCACGGCGGCGGCAACGGCGACGGGGACAACGGCGGCGACGACTCCGGCAGCGGCGAGGAGCCGCAGACCGGCGGCGAGTCCGAGCAGCCCTCGCAGTCCGCGGAGCCCTCGCAGTCGGCCGGGCCGTCGGAGTCCGCGCGTGCCGACCAGTCCCCGCAGGCCGCGCCCGCGGCCGCCGGTGACCTCGCCGAGACCGGCAGCAGCTCCATGACCCCGTACCTCGCAGGCGGTTCGGTGCTGCTGTTCGCCGCCGGATTCCTCGTGATCCGCAAGACCCGCCGCAAGCCGGCGGCCGAGAGCGCCCGGGACTGACGAACCCGGGTCGACCCCGGGGGGCGGACCAGGGGTGAGGGGGGACGTGGAGGGCGGCGGAGTGTCCGGAGCCGCCCTCCACGCGCTTTCCCGCACCGCTCCCCGCTCCGGCCGCTCTCTCGTCGCCGTCTGAAAAGGGCACTTTCCACTACCCTGTTGGGGAGTGTCCGCGCGCCCGTCGCGGACGGGGCCGGGGGGTCGCATGTTCGGGGGACGGTACGAGTTGCGGGCGCTGCTCGGCTCCGGCGGCATGGCCCGGGTCCATCTCGCGTACGACACCCGGCTCGGCCGGACCGTGGCCGTCAAGACGCTCCTTCCGGAGCTGGCCCGCGACCCCGAGGCGCGCCGCCGCTTCGCCCGCGAGGCACGGGCGGCGGCCGGGCTCAACCACCCCGGCATCGTCACCGTCCACGACCAGGACGAGGTGACGACGGACGACGCGGTCGTGCCGTACCTGGTGATGGAGCACATCGAGGGCCGCACCCTCGCCGAACTCGCCCGAGAACAGGCCCCGATGGAGATCGCGCGGGCCGTCCGCATCACCTGCGAGATCCTGGACGCCCTCGCCCACGCCCACGCCCGCGGACTCGTCCACCGCGACGTGAAGCCCTCCAACGTCCTGATCGCCACCGGGGGCACGGTCAAGGTCGCCGACTTCGGCATCGCCCGGGTCGTCCACTCGCTGTCCCGCATCACCGGCACCGGCTCCGCCATCGGCACCCCCGGCTACATGGCCCCCGAGCAGTGCGCCGGCGACGCCGTGGACGCCCGCAGCGACCTGTACGCGGTCGCCTGCATGCTCACCGAACTCCTCACCGGCACCGTCCCCTTCGCCGGGGCCACCCCGCTGTCGGTGATGTACGCCCACGTCCACCAGACACCGGCGCCGCCCTCCGCGCGCAACCCGCTGGTGCCGCCCGAACTCGACGCGATCGTGCTCTCCGCCCTGTCGAAGAACCCCGCCCTGCGCCCGCGGAGCGCCGCGGAGATGAGGGACGCCCTCAGCGGCTGGCTGGCCTCGCGGACCCCGCCCACGGGTCCGCCCGCCCTGCCCCCGCCGCCCGCACGGCCGCCCACCCTGCCCCACCCCGCGTACAACCCGCCCTCGTACGGCCCGCCGTCCTACCCCACCCGTCCCGCCTGGGACACCCCGGTCCCGGGGCCCCGGCGCCGCCGCTGGGGCGTGGTGTCCGCGGTCACCGCGGCCGTCGTGGCCGTCCTGGTCACCGTGACGGTCGTCGTCGACCCCTTCGGCGACGACCCGAAGAAGCGGTCCACCCCCACCGCCCAGGACGTGATCGCCGCCCGCAGGCCCACCGGCGGCTACAACGGCGCCCTCACCGGCGCCGTCAACCCGTCCACCGCCAAGGGCGGCACCCTCAGGCTCATCTCCGCCTACACCCCAGACTCCCTCGACCCGGCCCGCACCTACTCGCCGATCGTGTGGAACCTCGGCCGCCTCTACCTGCGCAAACTCGTCGACTTCGCCCCGCAGCCCGGCGCCGCGGGCACCCGGCTCGCCCCCGACCTCGCCACCAGCACCGGCACGATCTCCGACGGCGGCCGCACCTACACGTACACCCTCAAGGAGGGCGTCACCTTCGAGGACGGCACGCCGATCACCTCACGGGACGTCAAGTACGGCATCGAGCGCACCTTCGCCAGGGACCTGTACCCCGGCGGCCCCACCCACCTGCGCGACCTGCTCGACCAGGGGCAGGACTACCCCGGTCCCTACAAGGACACCGACCCCGACGGGCTCGGCCTGAAGAGCGTCGAGACCCCCGACGACCGCACGATCGTCTTCCACCTCGACGCGCCCTTCGCCGACTTCCCCCACGTCCTCGCGCTGCCCATGTCCTCGCCCGTCCCGAAGGCGAAGGACACCAAGGAGAGCTACCAGGACCAGCCGGTCGCCAGCGGCCCCTACCGCATCGCCTCCTACGACGCCGCCAAGGGGCTGCGCCTGGTGCGCAACGACAAGTGGGACCCGGCGACGGACGCGATACGCACCGCCCTGCCCGACGAGGTGGAGCTCACCATCGCCGCGGACGCGGCCGCCGTGGACACCGCCCTGATGAACGGCACCGCCGACCTCGACCTCGCCCAGACCGGCGTCCAGCAGGCCACCCGGACCCGCATCCTCGCCGACGACGCGCTCAAGTCCCGAGCGGACCTCGTGCAGACCGGTGCCGTCCGCTACTTCTCCCTGCAGACCGCCGTCGCGCCCCTGGACGACTACCGCTGCCGCTGGGCCGTCCAGTACGCCACCGACCGCAGCCTGCTGCGTGACGCCCTGGGCGGCCAGGACGCGGGCGACGTCGCCGGCGGCATGCTCCCGCCGACCGTCGGCGGCCACGACCGGCACCTCGACACCTACGGCACCGTGACCGGCGGCTCCTACCCCGAACAGGCCCGCCGCTTCCTCGGCGAATGCGGCCACGCCAAGGGGTTCAGCACGGTCGTCGCGGTCTCCGCCGGCGACCAGGCCGCCCGCAAGGCCGCGCAGTCGCTGGCCGGCCAGCTCGCCGAGGTGGGCATCACGGCGACCGTACAGACCCCCGACGCCGCCGACTTCTACGCCGCCCTCACCGACCAGCAGCAGATCAAGGACAAGGGCTGGGGCATCGTCATGACCACCTGGCAGTCCGACTGGCCCTCCCCGGCCGGATTCCTGCGCCCGCTGCTGCTGCCGGACAGCCCCAGCAACTACGCGGGGCTGGACGACCGGGAGATCAACTCCCTGATGGACGAGGCCGACTCCGAGACCAACCGCAACGCCGCCGACAACCTCTGGCGCACCGTCGACTCCACCGCCCAGGACCGCGGCACGCTCCTGCCCTTCCTCTACGACCGCCGCCTCAACTACCGGTCCGACCGCCTGACCAACGCCTACGTCCACCCGGCCCTGGGCGGCCTCGACGTCCAGGCCCTCGGGGTCAAGGGCTGACCGGGCGGCGCCGGGTCTGGGCAAGAGGGCGTGCGGCGGGGGACGCCGCGGATGCGGATGCGAGGGCGCGCAGGACAGGTCCTGATCGACCCAGACGAGCTTGCCGCCGGTCGCGGACCGGAAGCCCCACCTGTGGCACAGCTGAGCGATCATGAAGAGGCCCCGGCCGTTCTCGTCGGCGCCGCGAGCGTGGCGCAGGCGCGGGTGGCCGCTGCCGCTGTCGAAGACTTCGCAGGTCAGGACTTGGTGCTTGATGAGCCTGAGACGGAGGGGGCCGACGCCGTGGCGGACGGCGTTGGTGACCAGCTCACTGACGATCAGTTCCGTGGTGGGCACGAGGTGGTCCAGCCCCCATTCGCCGAGCTGCCGGGCGGCCATGTGCCGGGCGGTACGGACGACGGTCGGATCGGCGGGGAAGTCCCATGAGGCAATCCGGGCCGCATTGAGTGTGCGGGTCCGGACGAGGAGCACGGTGGTCGCGGCGGCGTCGATGCCGGGCCCGCTGTCGACCATCGCTATTGCGGCATCCGATATCTCCCGGGGCTTCGGGGGCTCAATGAGTTCGGCCTGTTCAGTGGTCGTCATCGCGGTTTATCCCTTCAGGCGTGTGGCGCGGGGGAAAGCCGATCTGCGTGCAATTCCAGCGAACCAGCCGGAGGGGTGCCTGAGGGCGGTCAAGCAGGCTCTCCTCGGCCATGGCCTGCTGGTCCGGGTACTGGCAGGCCCCCTGTCCATCGCCGAGTGATCTCTGCGGCACGGGCCTTTTCGATAAACGCCCCCGACGGCTCGTTCTCGAAACAATGCATTGAAGTGAGCGGGAATTGGCGTGGTGGAAACCGTGATTTTGCCGGGGCGGTGCGCAGAGGGTTAGCCTTGGCATATGGCCAAAGCACCGTCCGGTTCGGGTGACAACAGGGAACTGAGCGATTTCCTGCGCTCGCGGCGCGCCCGGGTGGCTCCCGAGCAGGCCGGGGTCACGCCGGGGGCGAGTCGCCGTGTTCCGGGACTTCGTCGCGAGGAGGTCGCGTTCTCGGCCGGATTGAGCGTGGACTACTACATCCGTCTGGAACGCGGACGGGTGGCCAACGCCTCGGAGGCGGTGCTGGAGGCCGTGGCCCGGGCTCTGCGGCTGGACGACGCCGAGCGTGCGCACCTGTTCAACCTGGCCAGGCCGCAGTCCGTGGTCAGGGCCAGCCAGCCGGAGGTTCCGCGGCGAGTACGGCCGGGGGCGTACGCCCTGCTCGAGGTTCTCGCGGACAGCCCCGCCATGATCCTGGACGGCCGTATGGACGTCCTCGCAGTCAACCGGATGGCCCGGGCGCTATTCGTCGATTTCGAAGCGATGCCGGTCCGTGAACGTAATTTGGCGCGGTTCGTATTTCTCGATCCTGCGGCACGTGAACTGTTCGTCGACTGGGACATGGCCGCCCGTATGGTGGTGACGGGGTTGCACCTGTACGCGGGTCAGAATCCGGACGACACGCGTCTGACCGAGCTGATCGGCCACCTGTCGGCCGCGGACGCCGACTTCAGCCGGTGGTGGGCGGCGCATGATGTGGAGGTGTTCTCCCACGGCACCAGGCGCTGTCGGCACCCCTTGCTCGGGGAATTCGTCCTCGACTACGAGACCCTCGTGTTCCCCGGTGACCCGGACCAGTGGTTGTACGTGTGCACGGCCCCACCCGGCTCACCGTCCGCGGAGGCGTTGCGTTCCCTGGCCGGCCGGATCGGCGAATCGGACACCGATCCGGAGCGGAGGTCGCCTCCGGCTACCGCGCCCTGACGGAGGTCGGTTTCGAGGGGGACGGGTCCGTCCGCCAGGGCGTCAGCCGTCGAGCGCCTTCGACAGGGCGGCCGCGAAGCGGTCGGTCGTCGCGGGGTCGCGGACGGCGAGGCGGAGCCAGTCGGGGGACAGGCCGGGGAAGGTGTCGGCGCGGCGGACGGCGAAGCCGAGGTCGCGCAGGCGCTCGCGGACGGAGACCGCCCCGGGGAGGCGCAGCAGGACGAAGGGACCGTGCGCCGGACCGGCGACCTCGACGTCGTCGAACTCGGCGAGCCGGCGCAGCAGGTGGGCGCGGTCGGCGGCGATCCGGCGGGCCGCCTCTTCGGCCTCCGCGAGGGCCGCGGGGGCGCTGCACGCCTCGGCGGCGGTGAGGCCGGGCGCGGAGACCGCCCACAGGGGCTGGGCGCGGCGCAGCGCCGCCACGCGCTCGCGGTCGCCGAGGACGTAGCCGACCCGCAGGCCCGCGAGGCCCCAGGTCTTGGTGAGGCTGCGCAGCACCACCAGGCCGGGCAGGTCGCGACGGGCGGCGAGGCTCTCGGGCTCACCGGGCACCGCGTCCATGAACGCCTCGTCCACGACGAGGGTGCGGCCCGGGCGGGCCAGGCGGGCGAGGTCCGCCGCGGGGTGCAGCACGGAGGTGGGGTTGGTCGGGTTGCCGACGACGACCAGGTCGGCGGCGTCCGGCACCGCGCGCGGGTCGAGGCGGAAGCCGTCCTCCGCGCGCAGCACGACGCGGTGCACGAAGTGTCCGGCATCCTTCAGCGCCGCCTCCGGCTCCGTGAACTGCGGGTGCACGACCACCGCGTGGCGGGCCCGGGTGGTGCGGGCCAGCAGGACGAACGCCTCCGCGGCACCCGCCGTGAGCAGCACCTCCTCCACGGGTCGGCCGTGGCGGGCGGCGACCGCCCGGTGCGCGGCGCGGTCGTCGGGGTAGCCGGCCAGCCCGTCGAGGGTGGCGGCGAGGCGTTCCTTGAGCCACCGGGGCGGTGTTCCGGCGCGCACGTTCACGGCCAGGTCCGTCAGGTCCCCGCCGCCGTCGCGGACTTCGGCGTCGCCGTGGTGCCGCAGGTCGTGGTCGCCCTCGCCGGGCTCCTGCCGCAGGGCCTCGGCGTCGCCGGGCGGCGCGTGCCGTACGTCGGCCTCGGGACGCGCCTCGGCCCAGCCCTCCGCCTGCTGCCCGACCCGTTCCTCCAGGGCCGCGTCCGCCGGGAAGCAGGTCAGCACGACGATCCGCCGGGCTCCGAGCCGTGCGCAGCGTTCCAGGCCCGCGGGCACGTCCGGCGCCGCCGTCGTGAGGAAGGCGGTCTCCACGCCCGCGTAGCCCCGGCCCTCCCACAGCAGCCGTGCGGTACGGGCCACTTCGGCGTTGTCGGCGGCCTCGGGGGAGCCGGCGCCGACCAGCAGCACCATGGTCGCCGCCAGATCCAGCGGCGTACGGCGGCCGCCGCCCAGCGCGGCGTCGACGCGCCGCTCCAGCACGTCCTCGGGCGGGGGGTTGATCACGGTGCCTTCTCCTCCGTCGTGCCGTGCGTGCCGCGCCTGCCGTCCGTGCCGCGATCGGGCGTACGGTGCCGCGCCAGGGCCGCGGTCGCCCTCGCCGTACCGTTCCCGGGGGCGGACTTCCTCTTCGGTACCAGCAGTTCGCCGCCGGGCGCCGCGGCGAGCGCGGCCGCCTCCGCGACGGAGGGCGTGCCGACCGCGGCCAGCGGGGCGCCCGAGGGGCTCGGCACGTCGACCGCGGCCAGCGTACGCGCGTCGTACGTCACCAGGGGGACGCCCAGCCGCGCCGCCGCCGCGACGAGACCCGGCTCGCCGGCCTTGCCGTCCACGGTCGCCAGCGCCGTGACGGACGGCTCCGGCACCCCGGCCTCGGCGAGCACGGACCGTACGAGCGCGAGCACTTCGGCCGCTGCCACACCGCGGCCCGCCCCGACGCCGACGACCACGCTCACGCGGCCGCGCCGCTCGCGCAGGAGGCGACGAACCGCCGTGCCAGGGACGGTTCGGCGGCCCAGTGGACGTGCAGGTACGAGGCGTGGACGCCGCCCCGCACGAAGCCCTCCACGCGCCGCTCCGGCCGGATCAGTCCCCAGGCGGGGGTGGCCCCGGCGGCTGGCTCCACGACGGTGCGGTGGAACTCGTGGCCGCGCACCCGCGTCCCGGCGGCCGCCAGCGCGTTGTCGGCGATCGCGACCGCCTCGCGATAGCCCAGCGTGAGCCGCTCGGTCATACGGGCCGTGGTGTCCAGGACCCCGCACATGGGACGTCCGTCCAGTTCCCGCCCGAGGTAGAGCAGGCCCGCGCACTCCGCCGTCACGGGTCCGGCGAAGGCGGCGACGGCCTTGCGCAGCGGCTCGTTGGCGGACAGTTCGTGGGCGTACATCTCGGGGAAGCCGCCGCCTATGACCAGCCCCGCGGCGCCGGGCGGCAGGTGCTCGTCGCGCAGCGGGTCGAAGGTGACGACCTCCGCCCCCGCGGCGGCGAGCAGTTCGAGGTGCTCGGCGTACGAGAAGGTGAACGCCGCCCCGCCCGCCACCGCGACCACCGGCCGTGCGCCCGGCGCCGCCGGACCGGCCGCCGCCTCCTGCGGGTCCCAGGGCTCGTCCGCGAGCGGGGGAGCACTGCGCGCCAGCGCCAGCAGCGCGTCCATGTCGCAGCCCTCCCGCACCCGGGCGGCCAGGGCCCGCACGGCGTCGACGGCGTTCGCACGCCGCTCCGCGACCGGGACCAGACCCAGGTGCCGGGAGGGCGTGCCGACCGCCGTGTCGCGCCGCAGCGCGCCCAGCACGGGCACGCCGGCGCCGTCGAGGGCGTCGCGCAGCAGCTCCTCGTGCCGGTCGGAGCCGACCTTGTTGAGGATGACGCCGGCGACCCGCACCTCCGGGTCCCACGAGGCGAAGCCGTGCACCAGCGCCGCCACCGAACGGGACTGCGACGAGGCGTCCACCACCAGCACCACCGGTGCCCGCAGCAGCTTCGCCACGTGCGCGGTGGAGGCCAGCTCGCCCATCCCGGAGGCGCCGTCGAAGAGCCCCATCACGCCCTCCACGACGGCCAGGTCGGCCCCCCGCGCACCGTGCAGGAACAGCGGTGCGATCCGCTCCGGGCCGCACATGTACGCGTCCAGGTTGCGGCCCGGACGGCCGGTGGCCAGCGCGTGGTAGCCGGGGTCGATGTAGTCGGGGCCCACCTTGTGCGGGGAGACCGCGAGCCCGGCCTCCGCGAAGGCGGCCATCAGACCCGTGGCGACGGTGGTCTTGCCGCTCCCGGAGGCCGGGGCCGCGACGACGATCCTGGCTACCACTCGATGCCCTTCTGGCCCTTCTGGCCGGCGTCCATCGGGTGCTTCACCTTGCCCATCTCGGTGACCAGGTCCGCGAAGTCCAGCAGCGGCTGCGGGGCGTTGCGCCCGGTGATGACGACGTGCTGGGTGCCGGGCCGGTCCCGGAGCACCGACACCACCTCGTCGGTGTCGATCCACCCCCAGTGCAGCGGGTAGGCGAACTCGTCCAGCACGTACAGCCGGTAGGTCTCGGCTGCCAGGTCGCGCTTGACCTGCTCCCAGCCCTCACGCGCGGCGTCCTCGCTCTCGGAGATGTCCCGCTGGACCCAGGACCAGCCCTCGCCCATCTTGTGCCAGGCGACGGTGCCGCCCTCGCCGGAGGCGCCGAGCACGCGCAGCGCCCGCTCCTCGCCGACCTTCCACTTCGCGGACTTGACGAACTGGAACACCCCGACCGGCCAGCCCTGGTTCCAGGCCCGCAGCGCCAGGCCGAAGGCGGCGGTCGACTTCCCCTTGCCGGTGCCGGTGTGCACCATCACCAGCGGCCGGTTGCGGCGCTGGCGCGTGGTCAGACCGTCCTGCGGCACCACACTCGGCTGTCCCTGCGGCATTACGCGGCCCTCCGTACATCCCGTACCAGTGCCGCGACGCTGTCAGCGCGCAGCTCGTCCAACGTCACGGCGGTGCCGTGCAGTTCGCGGGCCAGCTCACCCGCGAGCCCCAGGCGCACCGGCCCGGACTCGCAGTCGACGACCACCGACGCGGTGCCCTCGGCCGCCAGCAGCCGTGCGGCCCGCGCGGCCGTGCGCACCGGCTCGGGGCCGCCGGTCGCCCGGCCGTCGGTGACCACGACCAGCAGCGGGCGGCGCGAGGGGTCCCGCAGCCGCTCCACGCGCAGCACGTCCTGCGCCTTCAGCAGCCCGGCGGCCAGCGGGGTGCGGCCGCCGGTGGGCAGCTTCTCCAGGCGTGCCGCGCCCGCCTCGACCGACGAGGTCGGCGGCAGCGCCAGCTCCGCCGTCGCGCCGCGGAAGGTGACCAGGCCGACCTTGTCGCGCCGCTGGTAGGCGTCGAGCAGCAGCGACAGCACCGCGCCCTTGACCGCGCTCATGCGCTGCCGGGCGGCCATCGAGCCCGAGGCGTCGACGACGAAGAGCACCAGGTTGCCCTCGCGGCCCTCCCGCACCGCCTCGCGCAGGTCGTCCCGGCGGATCACCAGGCCCGGGCCGCCGCGCCCGCGCGCCCGCTGGTGCGGGGCGGCGGCGAGCACGGTGGCGGCCAGGTGCAGCTTGGACAGGGCGCCGCGGGGCCGCCGGGCGCCGGTCGTCCTGCCGTGCGCCGTACGGGCCCGTGAGCGGCGGCCCGCGGCGCCCTCGCCGAGGCCGGGAACGGTCAGGGCGCGGGCCTTGAACGGCTCGGCCGCGGGCACCGCGGCCCGTTCCCCGGCGCCGCCCTGCGGCGCCTGCGCGGGCTCGGGCCCGGGCTCGGGCTCGGGCTGGGGACCGGAGTCCGCCGGCTCCCGGGGCGGGGCGATGTCAGGGGTGGCGTCGGGGGTGCCGTCGTCACCCTGCGGCGGGCGGCCGCCGCCGTCGGGTCCGCCCCCGTCGGGGCCGGGACCGGGGTCCGGGTCCGGGTCGTCGTCCTCGGCGCGGTTGCGCTCCAGGGTCTCGTCGAGCTTCTCCTCGTCCAGGCCCGGCGCGTCGAAGGGATTGCGGCGGCGCCGGTGCGGCAGCGCCAGCAGCGCGGCCTGCCGTACGTCGGCGTCGGTCACGTCGGTGCGTCCGGCCCAGGCGGCCAGGGCGGTCGCCGTGCGCGCCATGACGATGTCCGCGCGCATCCCGTCCACCTCGAAGGCCGCGCAGGTGGCCGCGATCTGGCGGAGCGCGCCGTCGCCGAGCGACACCGCGGGCAACAGCGCCCGCGCCGCCGCGATCCGCTCGCGCAGTTCCCGCTCGTCGGCCTGCCAGGCGGCGGCGAAGCCCGGCGGGTCCGCGTCGTAGGCGAGGCGCCGCCGGACGACCTGCACCCGCTCGTCGGTCTCCCGCGACGCCGCGACCTCCACCGTGAGACCGAAGCGGTCCAGCAACTGCGGCCGCAGCTCGCCCTCTTCGGGGTTCATCGTGCCGACGAGGAGGAAGCGCGCGGCGTGGCGCACGGAGACGCCCTCCCGCTCGACGTAGGAGGCGCCCATGGCGGCCGCGTCCAGCAGCAGGTCCACCAGGTGGTCGTGGAGGAGGTTGACCTCGTCCACGTACAGCACGCCGCGGTGCGCGTCGGCCAGCAGCCCCGGCTCGAAGGCCTTCACGCCCTCCGCCAGGGCCCGTTCGATGTCCAGGGCGCCGACGAGGCGGTCCTCGGACGCGCCGACCGGCAGCTCCACCATGCGCGCCGCCCGGCTCTCCGCGCCGGCGTCCGGGCCGTGCGGCCCGTCCGGGCAGGCCGGGTCGGGCGCCGCCGGGTCGCAGCCGAAGCGGCAGCCGGGCACGACGTCCACGGGCGGCAGCAGTGCCGACAGCGCCCGTACGGCGGTCGACTTGGCGGTGCCCTTCTCGCCGCGCACCAGCACACCGCCCACCGCCGGGCTGACCGCGTTCAGCAGCAACGCCAGGCGCAGGTCCGCCATCCCGACGATCGCGGTGAAGGGGTAAGGGGTGCTCACGCGGCCTCCTGGGTCGAACGGTCGTTGCGGCGGTGCTCACGGACGGCCCCGCTCCGGGGCCGCGACGGGGTGCTCACGGCGCCCCCGGGGGGACGAAGGGCAGCCCCGCAGGGGGGCCCTGCTCGATGAGGCGGAGCAGCGCGCCGGTGTCGGCGTGCTCCTCGATCAGGTCGCCCAGCCGGTCCAGCTGCTCCTCGCGGAGCGCGCCGAAGGCGGTGCCGGGGGCGGGTACGAAACGCCGTCCCGCGGCCTGGGCGACGCGGCGCAGGAAGGCGCGGCGGAAGCCGTCGCTCTCCAGCGAGCCGTGCCAGTGGGTGCCCCAGACCGCGCCGGTGCGGCAGCCGTCCAGGAAGGGCTCGTCGCCGCCGCGGACGTCGGCGACGCCGTGGTGGATCTCGTACCCCTCGACCGGTTCGCCGTACGCCTTCCCGGAGGGCCGGGCCAGGGTCTTCGCCACGGCGAAGCGGACCCGCACCGGCAGCAGGCCGAGCCCGGCGACCGTGCCCGCGCGGGACTCGACGTCGTCCTCGATCGTCTCGGCGAGCATCTGGAAGCCGCCGCAGATCCCCAGCACCGGGCGCCCCTGCGCGGCCCGGCGGGTGACGGCATCGGCCAGGCCCCGCTGCCGCAGCCACTCCAGGGCCTTGACCGTGCCGCGGGTGCCGGGCAGGACGACGAGGTCGGCGTCGGCCAGTTCCTCGGGCCGGTCGACGAAGCGGACGACGACACCGGGCTCGGCGGCGAGCGCGTCCACGTCGGTGAAGTTCGACATCAGCGGGACCGCCGCGACGGCGACCCGAAGGACGTCCTCACCGTGCGGCGCCGCCGTGTCCGACTCCCTGACGGTGCCGCGCAGCGACATCCGCAGGCCGTCCTCCTCGTCGATGCCGAGGCCGTGCCGGTACGGCAGCACCCCGTAGAAGCGGCGTCCGGTCAGCCCGCGCAGCATCTCGAGACCCGGCTCCAGCAAGGACACGTCGCCGCGGAACTTGTTGACCAGGTAGCCGCAGACCAGCTCCTGGTCCTCGGGGGCCAGCAGCGCCGTCGTCCCGAAGAACGAGGCGAAGACCCCGCCCCGGTCGATGTCGCCGACCACGACCACCGGGAGCCGGGCGGCCCGCGCCAGGCCCATGTTGACGATGTCGCCCTGCCGCAGGTTGATCTCGGCGGGGCTGCCGGCGCCCTCGCAGATCACCGCGTCGTACCGGCCGCGCAGCTCCTCCAGGCAGCCGGTGACGGTCTCCAGCAGCTGCGCGCGGCTCCCGTTGTGGTAGCCGCGCGCGCTCATCTCGCCCACCGGGCGCCCCATCAGGACGACCTGGCTGGTGCGGTCCCCGCCGGGCTTGAGCAGCACCGGGTTCATCAGGGCCGAGGGCTCCACGCGCGCCGCCTGGGCCTGCATCGCCTGGGCGCGGCCGATCTCGGCGCCCTCGCGCGTCACGTACGAGTTCAGCGACATGTTCTGCGCCTTGAACGGCGCCACGGACACACCCTGCCGCGCCAGCCACCGGCAGATCCCCGCCGTGACGACGCTCTTGCCGGCGTCCGACGTGGTCCCGGCGACCAGCAGGCCCCCGCCCCTCATGCGTTCCTCCTCCGGGCGACCGCGCCCCACGCCAGGCGCCCGCCCACCGCGACCGCCAGCGCCAGCGCGCCGATCCGCCGCGACAACCGCGCCGCCCGTTCGATGTCCCGTACCTCCACCGGCCGGTTCCCCGCCCCCAGGACGGGCCGGTGCTCGACCCGCCCGCCATAGGCAAGCGTCCCCCCGAGGCGCACGCCCAACGCCCCCGCGAACGAGGCCTCCACCGGTCCCGCGTTCGGGCTGGGATGCCGGGAGCCGTCCCTGCGCCAGGCCCGCCAGGCCCCCCGGGGGTCGGGCCCGGCCAGCACCGCGAGCGCGGCGGTCAGCCGGGCGCCGGGATAGCCGGCCACGTCGTCCAGCCGGGCCGCCGCCCAGCCGAACCGCCGGTGCCGCGGCGACTTGTGACCCACCATCGCGTCGAGGGTGTTGACCGCCCGGAAGCCCACCAGCCCGGGCACGCCGCCCAGCGCGCCCCACACCAGGGCGCCCACGACGGCGTCCGAGGTGTTCTCCGCGACGGACTCCACGACCGCCCGGGCCAACTGGGCCTCGTCCAGCGCCTGCGGGTCGCGGCCGCACAGATGGGGCAGCCGCCCGCGCGCCGCCTCGGTGTCCCCGGCGGACAGGGCGGCGCCGATGGCGCGCGCCTCCCGTACCAGGGAGGTCCCGCCGAGCACGGCCCAGGTCGCCGCCGCCGTCAGGGCGACGGAGGCGGGGCCGGAACGGCGTGCCGCACGCTGGAGCCCGGCCGCGGCCGCCACCGCGCCGCCCGCGCACAGCGCCGTGTGGAGGGCGCCCCGGCCGCGGTGGTCGCGCCACAGTGCACGCTCCAGGCCGGCGGCGGCGCTGCCGAAGACCGCCACGGGGTGACCGCGGCGCGGGTCGGCGAGGGCGAGGTCGGCGAGCCAGCCGAGGGCGGCACCGGTGGCGAACGCGCACGGCGCCGCGGCGCCGGTGTCGGGTGAACGGCCGGGGCCGCGCATCACAGGAGTCCTCACTCAGGGTCCGCGCCCTGGTTCGACGTGACCGGCGACGAGAGTCTCCTGGCTCCCGGATCGGCGGCACCCCCGGCCTTCCAGCCCCTCACGGGGCCGTGGCCATGGGCGGGGGTCCGCTCCCCGGTGACAGTGGCGGGACCGCGCCGGATTCGCACCGGACTTCCTCTCCTGCCGCCGTTTGGCGGTTCCGATACCACCACGCGCCGCTCCGGCCCGTCAACTCACCGCGACGGCTTGTGGAAAAGAAGAAACCCCAGCTCACGGCCGGAAAGCCGGGAGCTGAGGTCAACTTCACACCGGGCCGCGCGCACGCGGCCCGGGGACCCGCGGGTCAGGCGACGATCAGGAAGATCCCGTACGCGACGGCTGCCGCGCACAGCGCGAAGCACAGGTACGCGCCGCTGCGGGCCAGCGCGGTCGAGCCGGCGGCGGAGCCGCCGCCCGCCTCGCCGGTGGCCGCGCCCTGCTTGGACAGGCCCACGATGCCGAGGGTGAACAGGCCGACGAGTCCGATGGTCACGGCGAGGCTGACGCCGAAGACGGAGCCGAGGGCAGCCCAGTCGATGTGCATGATGCTGATTCCTTCCGGGGCCGGTGCGGCGCCGCCGTCAGGCGGAGGCCTGGGCGGGGTCGGCGTCGACGGTGGCGGCCGTGAGGCCGGCGGGCGGCGGGATCACGGCGGCGATCGCCGTGGTGATGACGCCCGGCTCCTCGGCGTCGCCGTGGGCCTCGTTGACGTTGGTGTGGTCGACGGGCTTGCGGCGCGAGGCGATCCAGATCGCGACGCAGGCGGCGAGGGCCAGGACGGCGACCGCGGTGACGCCCAGGTCCCCCTGGTCGGCCAGGAGCGCGGCGCCCGCCGCGACCAGACCCGCGGCCGGAAGGGTGAGCCCCCACGCGGCGAACATGCGGCCCGCGGTGCTCCACCGGACGACGCCGCCCTTGCGGCCGACACCGGCGCCCATGACGGAGCCGGAGCAGACCTGCGTGGTGGAGAGCGAGAAGCCGAGGTGGGAGGAGGCGAGGATGACGGTGGCGGCGCCGGTCTGGGCGGCGAAGCCCTGCGGCGGCTGGATGTCGGTGATGCCCTTGCCCATGGTGCGGATGATCCGCCAGCCACCGATGAAGGTGCCGAGCGCGATCGCCATGCCGGCCGACACGATGACCCACAGCGGCGGGTCGGAGTCGGGGGCGACGACGTTGCCCGCGATCAGGGCGAGGGTGATGACACCCATGGTCTTCTGTGCGTCGTTGGTGCCGTGCGCGAGGGAGACCAGACCGGCCGAGGCGATCTGCCCGGCCCGGTAGCCCTTGGCGGTCGCCTTCGGGTCGGCGTTGCGGCCGATGCGGTAGGTCAGGCGGGTCGCCAGCATCGCGGCGAGACCGGCGACCACCGGGGCGCAGACGGCCGGGATCAGGACCTTCATGACGACCGCGTCACCGTTGATCGAGCTGAAGCCCGCGGAGGCGACGGAGGCGCCGATGAGGCCGCCGAACAGGGCGTGGGAGGAGCTGGAGGGGAGGCCCGCCAGCCAGGTCAGCAGGTTCCAGACGATCGCGCCGACGAGCCCCGCGAAGATCACCTCGGGCTTGATGCCCGCGCTCTCGTCGAGGATGCCGCCGGAGATCGTCTTCGCCACCTCGACGGAGAGGAAGGCGCCGACGAGGTTGAGCACGGCGGACATGGCCACCGCCGTCTTGGGCTTGAGCGCGCCAGTGGAGATGGTGGTCGCCATCGCATTGGCGGTGTCGTGGAAACCGTTCGTGAAGTCGAACACGAGTGCGGTAATGATCACGATTCCGATCAGGAGCGTGATGTGTTCCATTGACCCAGGCATTCGTTCGATCGGACAGTGGCGGTGGCGACCGTACGGAGTCTGGATGAACGGAAGGTGAACGAGGGGAGGCGCGGCGGTGCCGGTGCGTGCGGGGGGTGTGGGCCCGTGTGGACTTCGCCCCGGAATCCGGCCTTGGACGTGCTTCGATCGCCCTTCCCGGCGCCTCCGGAAGAGATCCTGGTCACGGCCCGGGGCCGTCGTGACCCAGCGGGGGGGACGGGCCCAGGGCCGCGGCCTAGTGGCGGCCCGAGATGCGGTCCGCGATGCGCGCCACCCGGTCGGTCTCCGCGCTGCGTCCGGTCTGCTCGCGCCGGTCGGCGGCGCGGTAGGCCGCGTACAGCCCGTGCACCCCGATCCACCGGAAGGGCTCGGGCTCCCAGCGGCGCACGCGGTGGTGCACCCACGGCAGGGACGTCAGCTCCGTGCCGTGCGCCTGGCCGGAGTCCAGCTGGACGAGGTCGCGCAGCGTCCGCGCCGCGAGGTTCGCCGTCGCGACCCCGCTGCCGACGTAGCCGCCCGCCCAGCCGAGACCGGTGGAGCGGTCCAGTTCGACGCTCGCGCACCAGTCACGCGGCACGCCGAGCACCCCGGACCACGCGTGGTCGACCGCCACCCGCCCCGTCGCCGGGAAGAAGCGCACCAGGATCTCGCGCAGCGCCTCGACCGTCGCCGCCTGGGTGCGGCCGTCGTTGTCCGTACGGGAGCCGAAGCGGTACGGCACCCCGCGGCCGCCGATGGCGATCCGGTCGTCGGCGGTGCGCTGCGCGTACATGTACGCGTGCGCCATGTCGCCGAGCGCCTCCCGGCCCTCCCAGCCGATGGTGTCCCAGACCTCCTTCGGCAGTGGCTCCGTCACGATCATCGAGGAGTTCATCGGCAGCCACGACCGCTTCTGGCCCCTGAGCGAGGCGGTGAAGCCCTCGGTGCAGCGCAGGACGTAGGGGGCGCGCACGCTGCCGAACGGGGTGACCGCGTGCTTCGGCCGGATCTCGGTCACCGGGGTCGACTCGTGGACGACGACGCCGAGCGCCTCCACCGCCCGGGCCAGCCCCTGCACCAGCTTCGCCGGGTGGACGCGCGCCCCGTGCGGCGTCCAGGTGCCGCCGGCCGTCCCGGCGACCCGGATCCGCGCGGCGGACTCGGCGGCGCCCAGCAGCAGGCGGTCCTTCTCGCCGAAGGCGACCTCGGCCTCGTGGAACGCCCTGAGCCGCGCCAGCTGTGCGGGGGAATGCGCGACCTCCAGCACCCCGCCCTTGTGGACGTCCGCGTCGATGCCCTCCTCGGCGGCGACCCGGATCACCTCGTCCACGGTCCCGTTCATCGCGCGCTGCAGCGCCACGGCGGCCTCACGGCCGTGCAGCGCGGCGTAGCGGTCGCGCCCGGCGATGCCGTTGTACAGCCAGCCGCCGTTGCGGCCGGAGGCGCCGTAGCCGCAGAAGCGCTGCTCCAGGACGACGATCCGCAGGAAGGGCACGGCCTTCTTCAGGTAGTAGGCGGTCCACAGTCCGGTGTAGCCGCCCCCGACGATGCACACGTCGGCGGTGGTGTCCCCGGGCAGCGGCTCACGCGGCACCGGGAGCCCTGACTTCGCGTACCAGAAGGAGATGCCGCCGTTGACGGTGGTCATGGTGCCCCTGCAATTCGTATGCGTGATCGGTCCGGAAACTGTGCCGGGACGCTACTGTGCCCCGGGAGCGTGCGGCAACGGCCAACCTGTCAGGATCAGCGCTCGGAGGTGACACGGATGTCGGTGCGGAACGCGGTGGCACGGGCCTGGTCGGAGCTGGTGGACACGGCCCGCCGCTCGGTCGACGACGGTCTCGTGGTCGGTACGTCCGGCAATGTGTCGGTGCGGGTGGGCGACGACCTCGTGCTCGTCACCCCCAGCGGGGTGCCCTACCACCGCCTGGGCCCGGACGACACGGTCGGCGTCGGCCTGGACGGCAAGCAGGTGCTCGGCGAACTGCGCCCGACGAGCGAGCTGGCGATGCACCTCGCGATCTACCGGCACACCGACGCGGGCGCCGTCGTGCACACCCACGCCGTGCACGCCACCGCCGTCTCCACGCTCCTCTACGAGCTGCCCGCCATCCACTACATGGCCGCGGCCCTGGGCGGCCGGATACGCGTCGCCGACTACGCGACGTACGGCAGCGAGGAACTGGCGGCCAACGTCCTGCGCGCGCTCCGCGACCGCACGGGCTGCCTGCTGCGCAACCACGGCACCATCGTCTACGGCGACGACCTCGAGCAGGCCTACGACCGCACCGCGCAGCTGGAGTGGATGTGCCAGGTCTGGCTCGCCGCCCGCTCCGTCGCCGGCTTCTCGCCCTCCCTGCTCTCCAAGCGCGAACTCGCCCGTGTCGCCGAGAGACTGCGCCAGTACGGCCAACCCGGGGACGAGCCGGAGGAGGAGCACGAAGGGCACGGGGCACACGGCGAGCACGAGGCCCACGAGGCCCACGAGGCCCACGGGGAGCACGGCGAGCAGGGGGAGCACCGGGCCGCACGTGGCGACGTCCCCCGGCCCCGCGCGGCCCACGACGCCGAGAACGACTGAGCCCGGACGGCCCCGCCCACTGGCCGCGCGGGGTGAGCGCGCGGAGACTGGAAGCGATGCGCCTCACCACCGCGGCGGCCCTCGCCGCCACGACAGCGTTCGGTGCCGGTGCGGCCGCGGTGGCGGCCGGGCGGCACGTCTCCGAGCTTGCCCTGAGGCCGACCGCGAACGGCGTCGACCCGGACCCGCTCACCGTCCACGCCGTGACCGGGCAGGACGTCACCCTCAGCCGGACCCTGGGCACCGCCCGGCGCGGTGTGCACGGCCTGATCGCGGCCGGGGTGCACGTCACCGTCGGCGAGGTGCTCTCGACGGCACCGGACTCGGTCACCCGCCGTCTGGTGCGGATCAACCGCGGCGGCGTCGCGCCGGGCGACCAGGTGCGGCTCACCCCGCAGACGCACGTCGGCACCCCGGGATCGGCCCTCGGCCTGGAGTACCGGGACGCCGAGATACCCGCCGAACTCGGCCTGCTGCCCGCCTGGTTCGTGCCCGGCGCCCGTGACACCTGGGTCGTCCTCGCGCACGGCCTCGGCACCTCCCGCGAGCTCGGCATGAACGTCATGGCGTTCCTGGCCAAACTGCGGCTGCCCGTGCTCGCGTTCTCCTACCGCAACGACGCCGGCGCGCCCCCCTCGTGGGACGGCATCGGCCACCTCGGCGACTCCGAGTGGCGCGACCTCGACGCGGCGATGCGCTACGCGGTACGGCACGGCGCGCGCCGGCTGGTGCTGCACGGCTGGTCCACCGGCGCGACCATGGCGCTCCGGGCCGCCTGCCACTCCCCGCTGCGCGCCCTGGTGTCCGGGATGGTCCTGGACTCCCCGGTGCTCGACTGGCAGAGCACGGTCCGTGCCGCCGCCGCATCCCGGGGTGCCCCTCGCGCGCTGCTGCCGCTCGGCGTGCGCGCCGCCGAGGGCCGCACCGGACTGCACGCGGAGCGGATCGCCGAGGCCGCCCACCCCGAGCGGCTCGACGTCCCGGCGCTCGTCTTCCACGGTCCCGACGACACGCTCGCCCCGTGGGGGCCGTCCCGCCAACTCGCCCGGCAGCGCCCGGACCTGGTCACGCTGCACGCCGTTAGCGGCGCCTCGCACGCGGCCATGTGGAACGCCAACCCCTCAACATACGAGGAGGCCCTCCGGCGCTTCCTCACCCCCCTCCTCTGACGCCCGCCATACGTGGTCTTTATATCCGCACAAAGACCCATCTCTCCCTCCAATTCGGGCGGGATCAATCCCGGTACGGGGACGCTCGTTTGGGTTTCCGGGTGCTCACCCGCAAGACTGCTCCCGTGACGTCCCGTATCCCGCGAGACACTCCGCTGCGTCTTGTCCCGCGCAGGCCACTCGCCACCGCGCGCCGTGCCGCCACAGTGCGGCGAAGCCGTCCGCCGCGGCCTCCGGAGGGAATCCCGGCGCTGCCCGAGCTCGCCCGCAGGGCGCGCACCGAACTCGCGGACGCCGTACGGCTGGCCCGCTGGGCCGACGCGGAGACCGGCGCCGCCGCCCCCGGGACCGCCGGGATACTACGGGACCCCGACGTGCTGCGCGCGGCCGCCGCCCTGGGCCTGACGGAGCGGCAGGTGCGCACCGCCTGGGACCGGGCCCGGCTGACCGGCCTGATCGAGCTGCACAAAGGAGGGGCCGCCCGGCCCGGCTGGCGACTGCGCGCCTGGGACCGCGACGACACCGCCGTGCTGCGCGGCTGGGTCGCGCTCTTCGACGCGTGGTCGCTCGCGCACCCCGCGGCGCTCGAGCCGGGGTGCGCCGACGCCGACCCCTCGCTCGTCGCCGAGGTCGTCGAGGCCGCACCGCAGCTGCTCTCCCTGCTCCACCTCTCCTCCGGCCCGGTCGCCGTGGCCGTACTGCTGGACCTGTTGCGGCAGCGTGTGGCCGAGCTACGCGCGGAGCGCCACGAGCCCCCGGCCGGTGCCGCCCGCGACGAACTGCCCGCGCTGCTTGACTGGACGCTGGACGCGCTGGCCCGGGTCGGCGCGCTCAGGCCCCGCGACGCCGCCCGCCCCGGCGAGGTCACCGTCACCGCGCTCGGCAGCTGGGCGGTGTGGGTGAAGCTGGAGCAGATCTGCGTGGCCGCGCAGGGACCCGCCGGGCACTTCGAGCACTCCGCCGAGGAGATGCTCAAGGCCTGCATCGGGATGCCGCCCGGTGCCGCCCGCGACGAGTACAAGGCCTGGCTGGCGGCCCGCCCGGTGGCCCAGGCGGTGGGCGAGTTCCTGGACGTGGCACGCGGCGACGACGCCCTGCTGCGCGCCCTGGCCTTCGAGGCGCTGCGCGTCGTCGGCGGCCCGGCGGAGCCGGCCGTGCGCGTCGTGGTGGACGAGGCCGGCCTGCGGCCCTACGCGCTGCTGTGGCTCGCCGAGCACGAGGGAGGGGACCCGGAGGACGTCGCCGCGCTGCTCACCCGCGAGGAGTCCACCTGGCTGTGGGTGGACACCGCCGCGGCCGTCGCCGACCACGGCGAGAGCCACCTGCTGGTGAGCCATCTCGAGACGGCCGTCCAGGGCTCGGTCAGCCGCCTGCTGGAGGAGCTGCGCCACGCGGGCCACCCCCGCACCGTCCAGGTGCTGGTCGCCCTCGCCGCCGCCCACCCCGACCCGGCCCTGTCCAAGATGATCCGCCGGGCCGCCTTCCAGGTGCACACCGGGGGAGAGTGACGACAGGGCCGCGACGACGGGCCCGCGACGACAGGGCCTACTCGTCCGGTATCCGCGGCACGTAGGTGCCGAAGGACCAGAGGTTGCCCTCGGGGTCGCGGGCCGTGTAGTCCCGCGACCCGTAGTCCTGGTCGGTGAGCGGCAGCACGACCTCGGCCCCGGCGGCGACGGCGCGCTCGTGGTGGGCGTCGGTGTCCTCCACGACCACGTACACCGACACGGCGCCCAGGTCCGCGGCGATCCGACTGAAAGCCGTCCCCGAGCGCTCGTTGCCGAGCATCACCACGCCGTTGCCGTACGCGAGTTCCGCGTGCTCCACGACGCCGTTCTCGCCCTGGTGCACCGCGACCTCGGTGAAGCCGAAGGCCTCCTTGAGGAAGGCGATGGCGGCCTTCGCGTCCTTGTAGCGCAGCGTCGGGTAGACGGTGGGCGCGGTTCCCTTGCCGGCCATGACGATCACCCTCCCCTTCCGGGACCTGACGTCCTGTGTGACGTGGATCCCAGTCTGGCAGGGGGGTCCGACAATGGCCCCGCGCACGGACATTCCGGCCGGTCAGCGCTGGAAGGTGTCGCAGTTGCCGGGGTCACCGGTGTCCAGTCCGGTGGTGAACCACTGCTGCCGCTGCGCGGACGAGCCGTGCGTCCAGGATTCCGGGGTCACCCGGCCCTGGACCCGGGACTGGATCGCGTCGTCGCCGACCGCCGCGGCCGCGTCCAGCCCCCGCCGGATGTCCTCCTCGTCGAGCGCGCTGATCATCGGGCTGCCCGTGTCCTCGTCGAGGGTCCGCGTGGCGTTGTGCGCCCACACGCCCGCGTAGCAGTCGGCCTGCAGCTCCACGCGCACCGAGTTGCTGCCGGGGCCGGTGAGCCGGTCCTGCGCCTTGCCCAGCGTCCCCACCAGGTCCTGCACGTGGTGCCCGTACTCGTGGGCGACGACGTAGCTCTCGGCGAACGGCCCGCCCTCCGCGCCGAAACGGCTGCTCAGCGTCGAGAAGAAGTCCAGGTCCAGGTAGACCTTGCGGTCCACGGGGCAGTAGAACGGCCCCGACTCGGGGTCCGCGACCCCGCACCCGGTGCGGATGGGCTGGTCGAAGAAGACGGTCGGCGCGGGTTCGTACGTCATGCCGCGCTCGCGGAACTCCGACGCCCAGTACGCCTGCACGTTGTTGATCACCGCGACCATGCGGCACTCCTGGTGGGCGTTGGCGTCCGCGCCGGTGCGGCAGCCGGCGGCGAGGTCCGAGCCCGAGGTGGTGCCCGGGGCCTGGCCCGGCGGATCGGAGGAGAGTCCCAGCTGGTCGGGACTGATGCCGAAGATCAGCCCGATCACCAGGACGATCAGCCCGGCGAGACCGCCGCCCACCATCTTGCCCCGCGGCCTGCCGCCGAACCGTCCGCCGCTTCGCCGGTCCTCCACCTGGGACGTGTCGAGCGATGCGTCGTCGTCGAACTGCATACCTACGATTATCTGCCGCTTTGTCCCTCCCGGCCCGTCACGGCCCCCGTCGCGACCCCCGTCTCGGTCCCCGGCCGGGCCCGCCCCGGGTCCCCGGCCGAAAACCGTTTGCCGGGGACCCGTGCCGCCCCCGGTAGACTGGAGACATGGCAGTGATCCTCACGCATTAGACGGCGTCCGACCGCGACCCACCGCGACCACATCGTCCGACTGCCGTCCGCCACGTTCTGGAGCTTCTTCCCGTGATTACTGCCACCGGCATCGAGCTGCGCGCCGGAGCCCGCGTCCTCATCGAGTCCGCCTCCTTCCGCATCGCCCGCGGCGACCGCGTCGGCCTGGTCGGCCGCAACGGCGCCGGCAAGACCACCCTCACCAAGGTGCTCGCGGGCGAGGGCCTGCCCGCCGGCGGCACCGTGACGCGTTCCGGTGAGGTCGGTTATCTGCCCCAGGACCCGCGTACCGGCGACCTCGACGTCCTGGCCCGCGACCGCATCCTGTCCGCCCGCGGGCTGGACACCGTCCTGCGCAAGATGCGCGAGAACGAGGACCGGATGGCCAACGGCAAGGGCGCCACCCGCGACAACGCGATGAAGAAGTACGCGCGCCTGGAGACCGAGTTCCTCACCAAGGGCGGCTACGCCGCCGAGGCCGAGGCCGCCACCATCGCCGCCGCGCTCGGGCTGCCCGACCGGGTCCTCGCCCAGCCGCTGCACACCCTCTCCGGTGGTCAGCGCCGCCGCGTCGAGCTGGCCCGCATCCTCTTCTCCGACGCCGACACCCTGCTGCTCGACGAGCCGACCAACCACCTCGACGCCGACTCGATCGTCTGGCTGCGGGACTTCCTCAAGACCTACCGCGGTGGGTTCATCGTCATCTCCCACGACATCAACCTGGTCGAGACGGTCGTCAACAAGGTGTTCTACCTGGACGCCAACCGCTCCCAGATCGACGTCTACAACATGGGCTGGAAGCAGTACCTGACCCAGCGCGAGGCCGACGAGAAGCGCCGCAAGCGCGAGCGCGCCAACGCCGAGAAGAAGGCCGCGACCCTCAACGCCCAGGCCGACAAGATGCGCGCCAAGGCCACCAAGACCGTCGCCGCCCAGAACATGGCCCGCCGCGCCGACAAGCTGCTGTCGGGGCTGGAGGCGGTGCGGCAGTCCGACAAGGTCGCCAAGCTGCGCTTCCCCGACCCCGCGCCGTGCGGCAAGACGCCCCTGACCGCCGAGGGCCTGTCCAAGTCGTACGGGTCGCTGGAGATCTTCACCGACGTCGACCTGGCCATCGACAAGGGCTCCCGGGTCGTCATCCTGGGCCTCAACGGCGCCGGCAAGACGACGCTGCTGCGGCTGCTGGCGGGCGTCGAGCAGCCCGACACCGGGGAGGTCGTGCCCGGGCACGGCCTCAAGCTCGGCTACTACGCCCAGGAGCACGAGACCCTCGACCCGGACCGGACCGTGCTGGAGAACATGCGCTCGTCGGCGCCCGACATGGACCTGGTCGCCGTCCGCAAGATCCTCGGCTCGTTCCTCTTCTCCGGCGACGACGTCGACAAGCCCGCCGGCGTGCTGTCCGGCGGGGAGAAGACCCGGCTGGCGCTCGCCACCCTCGTCGTCTCCAGCGCCAACGTGCTGCTGCTCGACGAGCCCACCAACAACCTCGACCCGGCCAGCCGCGAGGAGATCCTCGGCGCGCTGCGCACCTTCACGGGTGCGGTCGTCCTCGTCACCCACGACGAGGGCGCGGTGGAGGCGCTGCAGCCGGAGCGGATCATCCTGCTGCCCGACGGCGTCGAGGACCTGTGGGGCCAGGACTACGCCGACCTCGTCACGCTCGCCTGATCCTTCCGGTGCCCGCGGCCGATCATCCGTGTGGATCACTCCACTGGATCATTCGGCCGACGGGTGATCCTTCATCTGTGTGAGACCGGCTCGTACACCGGCGCGGGAACGTGCGAAATACCGGACGTACGAATGGATCAGCCGCGTCACATGGGGAAACTCCTTACCGGCCCGGGTGACCTGCCTTTTCTCCGCCGTGATCCGGAGGGAGTCCGGGACGGCCCGGCGGAATGCCGGATTCCACTTGCCCGGCGCCGGGTGTCCGCGTCAACGGCGCGCCAAATGTTGTCGCACGGACCTTGCCGAATGGGTGGCCAGGAAGTCTCCTAGGGGTGATCATGAGAGTCACAGAGCGCACTTCCCTAGAGGAGGCACGGGTGGCCGAGACTCTGAAGAAGGGCAGCCGGGTGACCGGCGCCGCGCGCGAGAAGCTCGCGGCAGACCTCAAGAAGAAGTACGACGGTGGAGCAAGCATCCGGGCGCTGGCCGAGGAGACCGGCCGCTCGTACGGCTTCGTCCACCGGATGCTCAGTGAGTCCGGCGTGACCCTGCGCGGTCGCGGCGGGGCGACACGGGGCAAGAAGGTTTCCACGGCCTGACACAGCCGGGCGCCCCGTGCGGCGGCTCGGAGTCGTGGCAGCACCACCCGGTCGCGGAAACGGCCGACCGGGTGGTTACTCTTCGGTAATCCAGACTGCGGATCGCCAGGAGGTGCCCGATGTCCGACCCCATTGTGTTGCTGGAACGTGACGGCGTACGACTCGTGACGGAGGATTCCGTCGCCACCGTCACGCTGTGCAACGCGGCCAAGCGCAACGCCCAGTCGCCCGCCATGTGGCGGGCGCTGGTCGAGGCCGGTCGTCTGCTCCCGGGCGGCGTACGGGTCGTCGTGCTCCGCGCGGAGGGCGTGTCCTTCTCCGCCGGGCTGGACCGGCAGGCCTTCACGCCTGAAGGATTCGACGGCGAGCCGTCGTTCATCGACCTCGCGCGCGCTCCCGAGGGCGAACTCGACGCCACGATCGCCGAGTACCAGTCGGCGTTCACCTGGTGGCGGCGGAACGACGTTGTCACCGTCGCCGCCGTGCAGGGGCACGCCATCGGAGCGGGTTTCCAGTTGGCCCTCGCCTGCGACCTGCGCGTCGTCGCCGACGACGTGCAGTTCGCCATGCGCGAGACGAGCCTGGGCCTGGTCCCCGACCTCGCCGGCACCAAGCCGCTGACCGAACTGGTCGGCTACGCCCGGGCGCTGGAGATCTGCGCCACGGGCCGCTTCGTCGGCGCCGAGGAGGCCTGCGCCACCGGCCTGGCCAACGTCGCCGTCCCGGCTGCCGAGTTGGACGGCACGGTCAAGGACCTGGTGGGCGCCCTGCTGACCGCGCCGCGCGACGCGGTGATCGAGACCAAGGCCCTGCTCCGCGAGGCCGCCGGCCGTTCGTACGACGAGCAGCGGGTGGCCGAACGCGCCGCGCAGGGCCGCCGGCTGCGGGACCTGGCGGGCGTGGGGGAGTAACGCCCCGACCGGGCGCGCGCACGACGGACCGGCCGCCCGGCGCCGACGGCGTCCGCGCGCCGCTCCGCGGCCGCCGTCTCGCGGGCCGGGTCCCCGTGGGCTCAGCCCTTGGCGATGTCGGTGACCACGACGGTCGTGACCTCCTGCGTCATGGCCGTCACCGCCGTGGCGACCGCCCGCCCGACGTCCAGGGCACGGTGACCCGCGTCCACCGCGATCTGCACCTGTGACGGATGGCGCTGCCCGCCCAGCCGCGAGGTCAGCCCGGCCACCCCGGGCACCGCCGCCGCGACGCGGCCCGCGGTGGTGGCGGACCGCCCGTCCTCCGGCGGGTCAGCGGCCTCCGCGGGCCGCGCCGCCGGCGGGCTGCCCTCCTCCAGCAGTCCGGTGACCGTCAGGTCGACCGCCTCCGGCTCCAGACCGACGCCCTCGGTCGCCGCCTCCCACAGCGCGTCGCGCAGCCGTCCGGCCGACTCGGGCAGCGGAAGCTCCGGGGTGGCCTCGAAGCCGGCCTCCACCCGCAGCGGCCGCCTCGGCAGCGCGCCGGACGGCGCCGACTCCGGCAGCACCGCCGCCGCGTTCCCGGGCTCCCCGTCATGTGGTCCGTCCGGTCCGTCCGGTCCGTCCGGTCCGTCCGGTCCGTCCGCCGTGCCGATGCGCAGGGTGCCCAGGCGGACCCCGGGCACCGCGTCGGCGGCCGCGCGCAGCACCCCGGCCGCCGCCCGCTCGGTGACCCACACCGTGTCCCCGGGCCCGCCGAGGGGGAGCACCCGGCCGAGCCCGAGCTGCCGGCGTACCGCACGAGCCAACCGGTCCGCGGTCATCGGCCGTCGCCTCCCTCCACCGCGCGCATCCGCGCGGGCCGCCATCCTGGCCCTGATCGCTGCATCCTCACAGCGCGACGGGGCATGCCCACATAGTGTGGTGCACGGAGCAGCCCGTACCGCTCCCGCCATCGGAATCCCGAAGGGAAGAGGTGCGATGACCGACACCGCGCAGCAGCCGGAAGGGCGGGGCCGGACCCTGGAGAAGGGGACCAGCCCGGCCGGCAACGGCACGTCAGGGCAGCGGCGGGCGCCCCTGGGTGATCCCGCGACGCGCGGGCGGACCACCATCGCGGACGGCGTGGTCGAGAAGATCGCCGGGCTTGCGGCGCGTGACGTGGAGGGTGTGCACGCCCTCGGTTCCGGGGTCTCCCGCGGTTTCGGCGCGGTCCGCGACCGAGTGCCCGGCGGCAAGTCCGTGACCCGGGGCGTGCGGGCCGAGGTGGGCGAGGTGCAGGCCGCCCTCGACCTGGACGTCGTCGTGGACTACGGGGTCTCGATCGTGGCGGTCGCGCACGGGGTGCGCGAGAACGTCATCGCGGCCGTGGAGCGGATGACCGGCCTCGAGGTCATCGAGGTCAACATCGCGGTGGGCGACGTCAAGCTGCCCGAGGACACGGACGACGACGACCAGGAGCAGCGGGTCCAGTGACGGGCCCCGGGTGGGAAACAGGGAGCGGACGATGAGCATGGCCGTGCTCGGCTTGATCGTCGGGATGGCGCTCGGATTCGCCGGGTACTTCGGTGGGTTCGCGGCCTTCCTGCTCGTGGCGGCGCTCGGCGCCGTCGGGTTCGTCGTCGGCCGGTTCCTCGACGGCGACCTGGAGCCAGGGGAGTTCTTCCGCAGCCGTGACCGGAGGCGGTGAGCCCCCGGATGACGGCCGCGGTGCCGACGCCGGCGTCCTCCGTTCCGCCCCTCGTCCCCGGCGAGCGCGGCTCGCTCCGCCTCGCCGACCGCGTGCTGGCGAAGATCGCCTCCCAGGCGGCCCGCGAGGCGCTGGCCGACGCCCCCGGCAGGGAGTACGTGCCGCGCGGGGCGCGCCCCCAGGCCGGCGTCTCCGTCCACCGCGAGCAGGTGTACGTACGGCTCTCCGTCGAACTCGGCTACCCGGTGGACATCGCCGCGGTGTGCCGCTCGGTGCGCCGTCATGTCGCGGCCCGGGTCGAGGAGTTGACCGGCGTCGTGGTCTTCGGGGTGACCGTGGAGGTCGAGCGGCTGCACTCGCGGGCCAGCCACATCCTGGAGGAGGCGAGGGTCCGGTGAGCGACCTCGGCCCGGCACCCCTCCCGCCGACCGGACGGCCGCCGTACGGCTCCCGCCCGCGGCGCTTCTGGTCCCCGCGTCGCCTCCCGGCCGCGATCACCGCCGCCCTCCTGGCCGCCGCGGCCGGGCTGCTGCTGTACGACGTCGCCGCGGTGCGCGCCGGACGGTCCGGGATGGCCTGGCGCCGGATCCTCGCGGACGAACTGGCCACCCGCCCGCTGGACGACCCGTGGATCCTCGCCGGGGCCTGTGTGGCGGTCCTGCTCGGGCTGTGGCTGCTCGTCCTCGCCGTCACCCCGGGGCTCCGCGACGTGCTCGCCATGCGCGCCGGAACGGCGCCCGTACGGGCCGGACTCGACCGTCACGCCGCCGAACTCACCCTGCGCGACCGCGCGGTGGAGGTCTCCGGGGTGCGCTCGGCGCGCGTCACGGTCACCCGCCGTACCGCCACCGTGCGCGCCGTGATCTCCTTCCGGGAGACGGACGCGGTCCGTGCCGATCTGGCGTCCTCCCTGGCCGATGCCATGGAACAGCTGGGCCTGGCCCGGCCGCTGGGCCTCGCGCTGCACGTCCGCCGCATGGAAGAGGGGTGAGGCGCGGTGCGCGCCACCGTCAATCGTGTCGTCCTCGCCCTCGTGGGGCTGGCCCTGGTGCTCGTCGGCGCCGTCGTGCTGTGCTCCGCGACGGGCCTGCTGCGCCGTCCGTACACCGGGCGGGACGACGTGCTGCTCAGCGGGGGCGACCGGACCCGCTACGAGGCCTCCTCGTGGTGGTGGCCCGTCGTGATCGGCGTGCTGGCCCTGCTCGTGCTGGGCGCCCTGTGGTGGCTGCTCGCCCAGGTGCGCGACCGCAGGCTGCGCCGGCTGGCGGTGGACGCCGACGACGACGGCGTGGCGCTGCTGCGCGGCCGCGCACTGGAGGAGATCATCGCCGCCGACGCCGAGCAGCTCCACGGCGTCGACCACGCCACCACCGCGCTCATGGGCACGCCCACCGCGCCCCGCGCCCGTCTGCTGCTCGCCCTGTCGCCGCACGCCGTCCCCGGGGACGTCCTCGCCGGGCTCGACTCCGCCGTCCTGGACCGCGCCCGCGTCAGCGCCGGCCTCCCCCTGCTCCCCGCAGAGGCGCGCCTGCGCGCCGTCAGCCACCGGGCGGCCCGCGTCAGCTGACCGCGCCAGGGCGCGACGGACGGGGCGGACGGACACGTCCGCTAGAAGCCGCCGCGCGCGCCGCCGTCCACCGGGAGCATGACCCCCGTCAGGTAGGACGCCGCGGGCGACAGCAGGAAGGCGGCGGTACGGCCGAACTCCTCCGGGGTGCCGTAGCGGCGCAGCGGGATGCGCTCGCTGAGCCGGGCGCGGGCGGCGTCCGGGTCCCCGGTGAGGGCGTCGAGCTCGCGGACGCGGTCGGTGTCGATCCGGGCGGGCAGCAGCCCCACCACGCGGATGCCGCGCGGTCCCAGTTCGTTGGCGAGGCTCTTGGCGTAGCCGGCCAGGCCCGGCCGCAGGCCGTTGGAGACCACGAGCCCCGGGATCGGCTCGTGCACCGAGCCCGAGAGCACGAAGCCGATGACGCCGCCCTCGCCCAGCTCGTCGGCGGCCGCCCGGGACAGCCGTACGGCACCCAGGAAGACGGACTCGAACGCGTCCCGCCACTGGTCGTCCCCGATGACGTCGGTGCCGCCCGCCGGCGGCCCGCCGACGCTGATGAGGAAGCCGTCGAGCCTGCCGAACGCCCGGCGGGCGGCGGCGACCAGCCGCTCCGGCGCCTGGGGCCCGGCGTTGTCCGCGACGACGCCGGTCGCCCGCTCCGCGCCGCCGAGCGCCGCGACGGCGGCGGTCACCGACTCCTCGTGGCGGCCGCTGACGACCACCCGCGCGCCGTCGGCCACCAGTTCCCGCGCGGCGGCGAAGCCCAGCCCGCGGGTGCCGCCCGTGACGACGTACACCCTGTCCTTCAGCCCGAGATCCATGGCGTCATCGTGCCCCATCGCAGCCGGAGAGGGTGAGCGCGGTGTTGACCAGGCCGATGTGGCTGAACGCCTGCGGGAAGTTGCCCAGCTGGCGCCGGTCGACCGGGTCCCATTCCTCCGCCAGCAGGCCGACGTCGTTGCGCAGGCCCAGCAGCCGCTCGAACAGCTCGCGCGCCTCGTCGGCGCGGCCGATCCGGTGCAGCGCGTCGGCGAGCCAGAACGAGCAGGCCAGGAAGGCGCCTTCGCCGCCGGGCAGCCCGTCCACGCTGCTGTCCTCCAGGGTGTAGCGGCGTACGAAGCCGCCGTGGTCCAGCTCGCGGCGCACCGCCTCCACCGTGCCGACCACCCGGCTGTCGGTGACGGGGAGGAAGCCCACCTGCGGGATCAGCAGGGTCGCCGCGTCCAGTTCCCTGGAGCCGTAGTACTGCGTGAAGGTGTTGCGCTCGCGGTCGAAGCCCTTGCGGCACACCTCCCGGTGCACCTCGCTGCGCATCGCCCGCCAGGAGTCCGCGTCGCCGGAAAGGTGCGGCTGCCCCTCCAGGGTGCGCACCGCCCGGTCGGCGGCCGCCCAGGCCATCACCTTGGAGTGCACGAAGTGCTGCCGGTCGCCGCGCACCTCCCACAGGCCCTCGTCGGGTTCGTGCCACTTGGACTCCAGGAAGTCCATCAGCGTGCGCTGCACCGCCCAGGCGTGGGGCTCGTCGCGCAGCCCGAAGCTGCGGGCGAGGAAGAGCGAGTCCAGGACCTCGCCGTAGACGTCGAGCTGGAGCTGCTTGGCGGCGGCGTTCCCGGTCCGCACCGGCAGGGACGCCTCGTACCCGGCGAGCCAGTCCAGTTCCTCCTCGGGCAGCCGGCGCTCACCGGCCAGCCCGTACATGATCTGCAGGTCGGCGGGGTCGCCGGCGACGGCGCGCAGCAGCCAGTCGCGCCAGTGGTAGGCCTCCTTGAGGTAGCCGGTCTCCACCAGCACGTTCAAGGTGAGCGTCGCGTCGCGCAGCCAGCAGAAGCGGTAGTCCCAGTTCCGCACCCCGCGGATCTCCTCGGGCAGCGAGGAGGTCGCCGCCGCGACGATGCCGCCGCTGGGCGCGTACGTGAGCGCCTTGAGGGTGATCAGCGAGCGCAGCACCGCGTCCCGCCAGGGACCGTCGTAGCGGCACTTGGCCGACCAGGACTCCCAGTCAGCGCAGCTCTGCTCCAGCGCCTGGTAGGGGTCGATCAGGCGCGGCCGGCTCTCGTGGGAGGGGTGCCAGGTCAGGGCGAAGGCGATCCGCTCGCCCTCGGCGACGGTGAAGTCGGCGTGGGTGGCGAAGCCCCTGCCGTACATGGGCACCTGGGGCTCGGTGCGCAGCCACACCGAGTCCGGCCCGGCGATCGCGACGCGGTGGCCGTCGGTGCGGCGCATCCAGGGGACGACCCGCCCGTAGTCGAAGCGCAGCCGCAGCTCGCTGCTCATGGCGACGTGCCCGCGCACGCCCTCGACGATGCGCATGACGTCCGGTGCGCGATCGCGCTGCGGCATGAAGTCGATCACCTTGGCGGTGCCGTCGCGGGTCTCCCACACGCTCTCCAACACCAAGGTGCCCTCGCGGTACGAGCGGCGCGTGCACGGCTCCTCGTCCCAGGCGGAGGCCGGGGCGATCCGCCAGGTGCCGTTGTCCTCGTCGCCCAGCAGCGCGGCGAAGCAGGCGCCGGAGTCGAAGCGGGGCAGGCACAGCCAGTCGATGGAGCCGCTCCTGGAGACCAGCGCGACGGTCTGCAGGTCACCGATGATCGCGTAGTCCTCGATCAGTGCCGCCACGGTCGGCCTCCGTCTCTCCCTCTACGAGGGTCCCCGCTCTACGAGGGTGCCCCCGGCGCTAGGGCGACGCGACCGCAGCGGCGGCCGGTTCGGCCATGGCACTCTCCTGCGCCGCCGCGTCGCGGGCGGCGAGCCGCTCCCGCCGCTCGCGGCGGACGAGGATGACCCAGCCGACCGGCACCATGGCGGTGAACAGCCACCACTGGATCGCATACCCCATGTGCATGCCGATGCTGCTGTGGTCGGGATCCGGGATCAGCTCGGGCTGCCGCCCGGAGGGCTTGGGGGAGGTCGCCGCCAGCTCGATGTAGCCGCCGACCGGCCGCTGTGCCGCGGGCAGGTCCTGGGCCACCATCCCGCTGTTGATCAGCATGATCATGCGGTCGGGCAGTCCGCCCTTGTTCCTGATGCCGGTCGCCGCGGTGGTCTCGTCCGGGCGCAGCCGGCCGGTGACGGTGACCTCGCCGGACGGCGCCGCGGGGACCTTGGGGAACGTGGTCAGGTCGGTGCCGGCGGGGATCCAGCCCCGGTTGACCAGCACCGACCGGCCGTCGGCCAGGACCAGCGGGGTGATCACGTGGTAGCCGATGCTGTCCCCGTCGGCGGCGGTGCGCTGACGGGCGACGACCTCGTGGGCGGTGTCGTAGTGCCCGGTCGCGGTGACCGTGCGGTAGATCTGCCGCTTCGGCACGGCCGCGCCGGGGGCGGTCAGCGACTCCACCGGGACGGGCTCCGCCTCGAGGTTGTCCGCGATCAGGTGGTTGCTGGCCACCCGGCGCTCGTGCCGGTGCAGCTGCCAGAAGCCCAGCTCGACCATGGCGGGCATCAGGAGCAGTGCGATGAGGGTGAGGATCACCCACTGCCGGGACAACAGGAAGCGGTACACCCCATGACCGTACAACTCGGTCGCGGGGCGCCTTCCGGAGGGGTCGGACGGCGCCGTGGTGCGGCCGCCGGGATCAGCCGCCGCCGGGCAGCGAGCCGACCCGGTCGACGATGCCGCTGCGGCCCTCCGCCTTGGAGCAGTGGCCGCCGCAGTACCAGTGGCCGTCGACCTCGACCCCGTGGCCGACGATCCGTACCCGGCAGTGCTCGCAGATGGGCGCCATCCGGTGGATCGCGCACTCGAAGCTGTCGAAGACGTGCACGGCCCCCTGGGCGTGCACTTCGAAGCTCATCACGTAGTCGTTTCCGCATACTTCGCATCGGGCCATGAGGCCCAGGGTGCGGGCCGGGCCCTGGCGCGGCAATCGGTGACCGGGTGCGTCGCGGGCGCACCACTCGAACGGAGGCGTCAGCCGTGCACGTCCGGCGCGGGGGCGACGTCCCGCAGCAACTCGGCGAAGCGGCGCTCGTCGACGACCGGGGTGCCGAGCTGCCGGGCCCGTACCGTCTTCGTGGTGAGCGAGTCGGGGTCGTTGGTCACCAGGAGGCTGGTCAGCCGGCTCACGGAGGACGACACGTGCAGACCCGCCTCGGTGGCGCGGTCCTCCAGCAGTTCGCGGTCGATGCCCGTGTCGCCCGAAAAGGCGACCCGCATCCCCTGGACCAACGGTCCGCCGGACTCCAGCCGCCCCGGGTTGGGATAGGGGCAGGCCGGCCGCTTCCGCGAGGTCCGCCAGTTCATCGGCCGGTACGTGCTGCGGTAGCCCGCGGAGACCGACTGCCGGGGGACGGCCGTGTCGATCCACTCCGTCAGGGGGCGGCAGGCGTGCAGCGGCAACTGCATGCCGCCCGCCGCGGCCTGCCGCAGGCTGGGGCGGAACACCTCCGCCAGCACGCGCGCGTCGTCCAGGGCGTGGTGGGCGCGCTGCTGGACGACGCCGAAGTGCGCGGCCAGGGACTCCAGCTTGTGGTTGGCCAGCGGCAGCCCCAGCGCCTTGGAGAGCACGATGGTGCACAGCCGGTGCTCCACCGGCGCCACGGTGCCCGCCCGCGCGAACTCCCGGGCGAGCATGGACCAGTCGAAGACCGCGTTGTGGGCGACGAACACCCGGCCCGACAGCCGGTCCGCCAGCTCGGCCGCGACCTCGCCGAAGAGCGGGGCGTCGGCCAGCATGTCCGAGGTGAGGCCGTGGATCCACACCGGGCCCGGGTCACGCTGCGGGTTGACGGGGGTGTACCAGTGGTCCTCCACCTCGCCGCGCGCGTCCAGCCGGTAGACGGCCGCGGACACTATCCGGTCGTCGCGGCCGAGGCCGGTGGTCTCGACGTCCACGACGGCGTATCCGTCGGGGTAGGCCTCTGGCCACGACGGGTGCGGAAGCTGGGGCGCGTGCATGGAGGAACACAATACGGGCGGCCACCGACAGCGCCCGCCGCCACCCGCCCCTGGCGCACCGTCGGATCCCGCCGGGGACGGGTCGGCCGCGGCGGCGCGCGGGGCCCGCCGGGCGCGGCCCCCGCGGGTCAACCACCCGTCGCGTGGACCCGGTTGGGCCGTCGGCCCTGCGAGGCGGCCCACCCGGCGCAATCCCGCGGGTACCCCCGGGTAGAACCGATCGGTAACGACCTCTAGCCGGGGCCGCCGCGCGCCCTTAAGGTGCGCGCATGCCGCAACTGCCCGATGCCGTGATGTGGTCGATACCCGCGTTCGTGCTGCTCACCGTCCTGGAGCTGATCAGCTACCGGATCCGTCCGGACGAGGACGCCGCCGGCTACGCCGCCAAGGACACCGCGACGAGCCTGTCGATGGGACTCGGCAGCCTGTTCTTCGACTTCCTCTGGAAGATCCCGATCGTCGCGGTATACACCGCTGTGTACGCGTTCAGCCCGTTGCGGGTGCCCGTGGTGTGGTGGACGATCCCGCTGATGCTGCTCGCGCAGGACTTCTTCTACTACTGGCAGCACCGCGGCCACCACGTGGTCCGCATCCTGTGGGCGTCCCACGTGGTGCACCACTCCAGCCGGAAGTTCAACCTCTCCACCGCGCTGCGCCAGCCCTGGACCGGCATGACGTCGTGGGTGTTCTACCTGCCGATGATCGTCTGCGGGGTGCACCCGGCGGCACTGGCGTTCTGCTCCTCGCTCAACCTCGTCTACCAGTTCTGGATCCACACCGAGCGCGTCGACAAGCTCTCCCGCCCGGTGGAGTTCGTCCTCAACACGCCCTCGCACCACCGCGTGCACCACGCCTCGCAGGGCGGCTACCTGGACCGCAACTTCGGCGGCATCCTGATCGTCTGGGACCGGCTGTTCGGTTCCTTCGCGGCGGAGGCGCAGCGCCCGGTCTTCGGGCTCACCAAGAACATCACCACGTTCAACCCGCTGCGCGTGGCCACCCACGAGTACGCCGCGATCGCCCGGGACGTCGCCGCCGCCCGCACCTGGCGCGACCGAGCGGGCCACGTCCTGCGCGGTCCCGGCTGGCGTCCGCGGGGCGAGGAGCCGGCGGCGTGACGCGGGAGCGCGCCGCCCGCGCGGCACTGGCCGTCTTCGCGGTGGTGGCCGTGGTCCACCTGGCCGCCCAGCTCGCGGGGTCGGTGACGGCCGACCACCTCACCAAGCCCGTCCTGGTGCCGCTGCTCGCGGTCTGCGCGGCGCTGCGGAGCGGCCCCCGGCTGCTGGTCGCCGCGCTGCTGTGCGGCTGGGCCGGGGACGTGCTGCTGCAGCTCGACGGGGACGCGTCCTTCCTCGCCGGGATGGGCGCCTTCGCGGCCGGGCACGTCTGTTACCTCACACTTTTCGCCGCCCGCGGGGCCTTCACCGACCGGCGGCGCGCCGCCGTGACGGCGGCCGGTTACGCGGTCGCGTGGGTCGCCGCGCTCGTCGTGGTGTGGCCGGGCCTGCCTTCCGGGCTGCGGATCCCGGTCGCCGCGTACAGCCTGCTGCTGACGGCGATGGCGGCCGGCGCGGCCGCGCTCGGCCCGCGGGCGACGGCGGTGGGCGGGGCGCTCTTCCTGCTCTCCGACACCCTGCTCGCGATCCGGCTCGCCGACCTCCCGCAGCTCCCGGCGGCCGACTTCTGGATCATGCTCACCTATCTCGGGGCGCAGTTCCTGCTCGCCACCGGCCGGTACGGTGGTACGACCCCATTCGTACGACCAGCGAGGACGACCTCCGTATGCGCGCCACCGTGATCCACGCCCCCCACGACATACGGGTGGAGGAGGTGCCGGACCCGGTGGTCCGGCAGCCCACCGACGCGGTGGTGCGCGTGGTGCTGGCCTGCATCTGCGGCAGCGACCTGTGGGCGTACCGCGGCGAGTCGGCCCGGCAGCCGGGACAGCGCATCGGGCACGAGTTCCTCGGCGTCGTGGAGGAGACCGGCTCCGAGGTGTCCGGGCTCAAGCCGGGCGACCTGGTCGTCTCGCCCTTCGTGTGGTCCGACGGTACGTGCGCCTACTGCGCGGAGGGTCTGACGACCTCCTGCCCGGCCGGCGGCTTCTGGGGCCAGGTCGGCTCCGACGGCGGCCAGGGCGAGGCCGTGCGCGTGCCGTTCGCGGACGCCACCCTCGTACGGCTGCCCGCCGAGGCGCTCTCCGACGACCGCCTGCTGGCCGGTCTGCTCACCCTCTCCGACGTACTGGGCACCGGCCACCACGCCGCCGTCGGCGCCGGTGTGCGGCCCGGCGCCACGGTCGCGGTCGTCGGGGACGGCGCGGTCGGACTGTGCGGTGTGCTGGCCGCCCGGCGGCTCGGCGCGGAGCGGATCATCGCGCTCGGCCGGCACGAGGCCCGCACCGGGATCGCCCGCACCTTCGGCGCCACCGACGTCGTCGCCGAGCGCGGCGAGGCCGCCGTCGCGGCGGTCCGCGAACTGACCGGCGGCCACGGCGCCCACGCGGTCATCGAGGCCGTCGGCACCGAGCAGTCGATGCGCACCGCCGTCGCCATCACCCGCGACGGCGGCGCCGTCGGCTACGTCGGCGTCCCGCACGGCAGCGGCACCGGCCTCGACCTGAGCGACATGTTCGACCGCAACGTCTCCCTGCGCGGCGGCGTCGCCCCGGTCCGCACCTACATCCCCGAACTGCTCCCGGACGTCCTCGACGGCACCGTCGACCCGTCCCCGGTCTTCGACCTCACCGTCGGCCTGGACGGCGTCCCCGGCGGCTACAAGGCGATGGACGGGCGCACCGCGCTGAAGGTCCTGGTCAAGGCCTGACCCGGGCCCGGACGGCGGAACGCCCGGACAACGGAACGCCCGGCGGGGATCCCGCCGGGCGTTCCTCGTGTCACGCGGGGCGCGTCACTTCGTGACGGCGTCCAGGGCGTCGACGACGCCGTGGCCGTAGAAGCTGGTCACGTGCCGGCCGGTGGTGCAGGTGGCGTCCTGCACGCCGTTGCCGTCCGGGTCGTACAGACCCGTCGGGCAACCCGGGTCGTCGGCCTGGGCCTTGAGCATCCACTGCAGTTGCTCCGGGGAGGCGTGCGGGTGGCGGCTCTTGATGAGCGCGGCGACGGCGGCCACGTGCGGGCTGGCCATCGACGTGCCCTGCAGGTAGCCGTAGGTGTTGCCGGGCAGGGTGGACAGGATCCGCCCGTTGGCCGAGGGGGTGGCGGGGATCTGGTAGCGGTCGCCGCCGGGGCCCGCGACGTCGACGACGCCGAGACCGTAGCTGGAGTAGTACGACTTCAGCTTCTGCACGCCGGTCGCGGAGACGGTGACGACGCCCGGCAGTTGGGTCGGGATGTCCCAGCAGACGTGCGGGTCGATGGTCCGGGTGACCGGGGTGGTGTCGTCGGGGCTCGTCGAGTCGACGATCGCGTCCGAGTCGAGGTCGTGGTTGGAGTTGCCCGCCGAGGCGACGTTCAACACGCCCTTCTTGTGGGAGTACTGCGCGGCCCGGTTGACGGCGTCGACGATGGCCCGCTGGTCGGCGTCGCCGAAGCAGTTGTAGAGCCACGGGTCGATGTAGTAGCTGTTGTTGGTGATCTCGACGCCGTGGTCGGCGGCGAAGACGAAGGCGCAGACCACGCTCTCCGGGAAGAACAGCTGCGTGACGGGGTCGGCCACCTTGATGGAGGCGACCTTCACGCCCGGGGCCACACCGGCCACGCCGATCCCGTTGCGCGCCGCGGCGATCTCACCCGCGACGTGCGTGCCGTGGTAGGCGTCCGGGGTGTACGGGCGCCAGGCGCCGGGGCCGGTGTCGGCCTTGCCGCCCACGCAGTTGGCGGACTGCGAGGCGGAGAAGTTGGCGGTGAGGTCCGGGTGCGTGTCGTCGACGCCGGTGTCGATGACGGCGACGGTGACCTTGCGGCTGCCCGGGTTGATCCGGGCGGCCTTGTCGGCCCTGATGGCCGGCAGGTCCCACTGGTCCGGCTCCATCGGCTCCTGAGCGGCGGTGGCCGCGGACTTCGCCCGGGCGGCGTCGGCGGCCGTGATCTCCTGCACCGCGCCCAGCTCCGTCGTCGACGCCGTGGACAGCGCGGCCGTCCGGGTCGCCCCGGCGGTCTGCACACCGCGGACCTTGCGCATCTCGGAGGCGAACGCGGGGTTCGCCGAGTGGACGACGATCACGCCGATCCGGTCGTAGGTGGTGACGACGTCGCCACCGCTGCGGGACACGGCCCGCTCCACGGACTTGATGGTTCCCCGGTCGGTCTTGGTGTTGACCACGTACGACAGCGTCGGGCCGTCGTACGCGGCACTGCCGCCGCCCGAGGCGGATCCGGCGGTGGCGGCCGAGGCGGCGTTCGGCAGGAAGGCGAGAGCACTCGCCACCGCGACACCGATCGGTATCGCGAAGGCGCGGCGCCGTCTTGGCAGTGGAGCCATGGGATCTCCAATCGTCCAAACACCCGTCCTGGCGGCCGTGTTGCCCTTGGACGGGTACATGACGCTGGAAGCTATCGTCGCCGTCGGCGCGCTATCAATGGATTGGTAAAGAAAGCTCAAGTTCCGGTTGCCGAGGAACAACCAGTTTTCAACTACCGCCCCCTGTCGAAGGCCGTGGTCGCGCATCTACCATGCGCGGGTCCGATCTTTACGTGACGTAGCTCACGTCGGCGCCCCCGTGCGCCCACGCGGGTCGCGTCGCCTGCTCGTGCCCTCTCAAGCTCCGCCCCACAGGAGGCATCGTGGACCCCGCACGACCGTCGGCAAGCTCCGGTCCGCCGTCTGCCGACTCGTACGCCGAGGTGCAGGCGAGCGCGGAGTTCGCCCAACTGCGCCGCTCATACCGCTCGTTCGCGTTCCCGCTCACGGTCGCGTTCATCACCTGGTACCTGCTCTACGTCCTGCTGTCGAACTACGCCGGCGGCTTCATGGACACCAAGGTCGTGGGCCACATCAACGTGGCCCTCGTCTTCGGGCTCGCGCAGTTCGCCACCACCTTCGGGATCGCCGTGTGGTACTCCCGGCACGCGAACGCCAAGCTCGACGCCCGCGCGGACGCCATCAAGGCGAGCCTGGAAGGCCCTGGCCCCCAGGGCACCGACGACACCGAGAGCACGGAGGCCACCGCATGACCGCGCTGCACACCACGGGAGTCCAGGTGGTCGCGGTCGGCGCGAGCGAACACCGACCGCTCATCATCACCCTGTTCTCGGTCTTCGTCGTCGCGACGCTCGGCATCACCGTCTGGGCCGGCCGCCAGACCAAGGACGCCACCGACTTCTACGCCGGCGGCCGTTCCTTCAGCGGCTTCCAGAACGGCCTGGCGATCTCCGGCGACTACATGTCGGCCGCGTCCTTCCTGGGCATCGCGGGTTCCATCGCCCTCGTCGGCTACGACGGCTTCCTCTACTCGATCGGATTCCTCGTCGCCTGGCTGGTGGCGCTGCTGCTGGTCGCCGAACCCCTGCGCAACTCCGGCCGGTTCACCATGGCGGACGCCCTCGCCTTCCGGCTGCGGCAGCGCCCGGTGCGCACGGCCGCGGGCATCTCGACCATCGTTGTCAGCATCTTCTACCTGCTGGCCCAGATGGTGGGCGCGGGCGCCCTGGTGGCCCTGCTGCTCGGCATCACCGGTGAGGGGCCGCGCCGTCTGATCGTCATCCTCGTCGGCGTCGTCATGGTGCTGTACGTGACCATCGGCGGCATGAAGGGCACCACCTGGGTGCAGATGGTCAAGGCGGTGCTGCTGATCGGCGGGACCCTGCTGATCACGTTCCTGGTCTTCGCCAAGTTCCACTGGAACCTGTCGTCGCTGCTCGGCGCCGCCGCGGAGAAGAGCGGCAAGGGCGCGGCCTTCCTGGAGCCGGGCCTGAAGTACGGCGTCACGGCCACCTCGAAGATCGACTTCATCTCGCTGGGCCTGGCCCTCGTGCTCGGCACCGCGGGCCTGCCGCACATCCTGATCCGCTTCTACACCGTGCCCACCGCCCGGGCCGCCCGTACCTCGGTGAACTGGGCGATCGGCATCATCGGCTGCTTCTACCTGATGACGATCGCGCTGGGCTTCGGGGCCGCCGCCCTGCTCACCCCGGAGACGATCACCACCTCCAACGCGGCAGGCAACACCGCGGCCCCGCTGCTCGCGCAGGAGATCGGCGGCGGCGCGGACTCCACGGGCGGCGCGATCCTGCTCGCCGTGATCTCCGCGGTCGCCTTCGCCACGATCCTGGCCGTGGTCGCGGGCCTCACCCTCGCCTCCTCGTCGTCCTTCGCGCACGACCTGTACGCCAACGTCATCCGCAAGGGCACGGCGAGCGAGAAGGAGGAGGTCGCGGCGGCGAAGATCGCGGCGGTCGCCATCGGGGCCGTGGCGATCCTGCTCGGCATCTTCGCGGGCAAGCTCAACATCGCCTTCCTGGTCGCCCTGGCCTTCGCCGTCGCGGCGTCCGCGAACCTGCCGACGCTCCTGTACAGCCTGTTCTGGAAGCGTTTCAACACCACCGGGGCGCTGTGGAGCATCTACGGCGGTCTGATCACCTCCGTGTTCCTGGTGGTCTTCTCGCCCGTGGTCTCGGGCAAGGAGACCGCGATGTTCCCCGGCGTGGACTTCCACTGGTTCCCGCTGGAGAACCCCGGGATCGTCTCCATCCCCGTCGGTTTCCTGCTCGGTGTGGTGGGCACGCTCCTGTCCAAGCCGGAAGAGGACGCCGACCGCAAGTACGCGGAACTGGAGGTCCGCTCCCTCACGGGAGCCGGAGCGCATTAAACAGACTGTTGAAGGTCAGTGCCGTCCCGTAGGCTGCGAAGTAGCGGGACGGCACTGCCGTTCCACCGACCGGACCCTCAAAGGGAGGCGCGCCGTGCTGATCGACACCTACGGCCGGATCGCGACCGACCTGAGGGTCTCGCTGACCGACCGGTGCAATCTGCGGTGCACCTACTGCATGCCCGAGGAGGGCCTGCAGTGGCTCGGCAAGCCCGATCTCCTCACCGACGACGAGATCGTCCGGCTGGTGCGGATCGCCGTCACCCTGCTCGGCGTCAAGGACGTCCGCTTCACCGGCGGAGAGCCCCTGCTCCGCCCCGGCCTGGTCGGGATCGTCGAGCGCTGCGCGGAGCTGGAGCCCCGCCCCAAGCTCTCCCTGACGACCAACGGCATAGGCCTCGCCCGTACCGCGCAGGCGTTGAAGGGGGCCGGTCTGGACCGGGTGAACGTCTCCCTGGACACCCTGCGTCCCGACGTATTCCAGACCCTCACCCGTCGCAAGCGGCACGAGGACGTCGTGCGCGGCCTGGCGGCCGCCCACGCCGCGGGTCTGACCCCGGTCAAGGTCAACACCGTGCTGATGCGCGGCATCAACGACGACGAGGCCCCCGAGCTGCTGGCCTGGGCCCTGGAGCGCGACTACGAGCTGCGCTTCATCGAGCAGATGCCGCTCGACGCCCAGCACGGCTGGCAGCGCAGCGACATGGTCACCGCCCAGGAGATCCTGGAGAGCCTGCGGACCCGGTTCACGCTGACCGCCGAGCCCGACGCGGCCCGCGGCCACGCCCCCGCCGAGCGCTGGCTGGTGGACGGCGGGCCCGCCCGGGTCGGTGTGATCGCCTCCGTCACCCGGCCCTTCTGCAGGGCCTGCGACCGCACCCGGCTCACGGCCGACGGTCAGGTGCGCAACTGCCTGTTCGCGCGCGAGGAGACCGACCTGCGCGCGGCGCTCCGCTCTGGTGGCTCCGACGAGGAGGTCGCCGAGCTCTGGCGGACCGCGATGTGGGGCAAGAAGGCCGGCTCCGGCCTGGACGACCCCACGTTCCTGCAGCCCGAGCGGCCCATGTCAGCCATCGGCGGCTGAGCTCGACTCCCACTCCTCGAAGGGCACGACGTCCTTCAGGAAGCCGCGGACGCCCAGGAACGACGAGAGGTGCTCGCGGTGCTCCTCGCACGCCAGCCAGGTCTTGCGGCGCTCGGGCGTGTGGATCTTCGGGTTGTTCCAGGCGAGCACCCACACGGCGGGGGCGCGGCAACCCTTGGCGGAGCAGATCGGGGATTCGTCGTTCACGAACCCCATCCAAACATGGCGACGCCGGGCAGCCACGGGGGGAGCCGCCCGGCGTCGGTCCGTCGCTCCGACGGGGGATGCGGAGCGCGTACGCAGTATGTCACGCGGAAAGGCCCGCAGTGCAGTGGATCCCCATGATTGATCTGAGGTTTTCTTGAGCTTCGGAGCGGCCCCTGAGCAGCCCCGGAGCGGTGGAAAGGTTCAGACCTGACCGGAGGGGGAACGTCCGTCCTCTTCCGGGGTCCGCTCCGCAGGCAGCAGCGGTTCGCCGGGGCCGAGCGCCGGCCGCACCGGCGGCGCGATCCGGGCCGACGGCAGTCCGGGGGCGTTCTCCCGGCCCGCGTTGGCGATGACGACCGCGATGTACGGCAGCACCAGGCCGAGGACCAGCGCGATCCAGGCCAGCGGCGTCGAGACGTTCCACAGGACGACCGCCAGGATGAAGGACACGGTGCGGACCGACATCGAGATGATGTAGCGCCGCTGCCTTCCGCGGACGTCGTCGGTGAGCCCTGCCGCGGTCCCGGTGATCCGGAAGACCTCGGTACCGCTCCGCTTCCGCATCACGTTCCACCACCTGCTCGAAACGCCGGAAGCCACCCGGTTCCGGCACTGTCCACGGTACGCCGTGGGTTTGCCGCAGAGGAGACCGGGGAGGCCGTCCGCGTGTGACAGCACCCGCCGTACGGCGTATGGCCGCCTTCGGCATGCGGCGTACCCGGGCCACGCCGAGACTGGCCGCATGAACTGGTTCTGGGCGATCATCGTCGGCATCGTGCTCGGCTTCCTGGCGAAGCTGCTCCTGCCGGGGAGACAGGACATCCCCTGGTGGCTCACCATCATCTGCGGCATCCTCGGCGCCTTCCTCGGCAACGCGGTCGCCGGATGGATCGGCGTCCGGCACACCGGTGGCATCGACTGGATCCGTCACGTGCTCCAGATCCTCGGCGCGATCCTCGTCGTCGCCGTGATCACCCCGCTGTGGGCCTCGATCCGCGGCAGGCGGCGGCGGACGGCCACCTGACAGGGGCGCCCCGCTCAAGGCTCAGAGCACGTGCTGGCGCAGATGCGTCGGGGGCACCAGGTCGGTGAGCCACACGCCGTTGGCGCTCACCCGGAACTCGTGGCCCGCGGCGGCCAGTCCGGCCGCGTCCACCGCCAGCACAACCGGACGGCCGTGCCGCGCACCGACGCGCACGGCCGTCTCCACGTCCGCGGACAGGTGGACGTCCTGCCGGGACATCGGCTTGAGCCCCTCGCGCAGCACGGTCGGCAGGGTGGTGCTCGCCGTGCCGTGGAAGAGGACGGCCGGCGGCTCCGCCGGCGACAGCCCGAGGTCGACCTCCACCGAGTGCCCCTGACTGGCCCGGATCCGCCGCCCGTCCTCCGAGAACGCGTACCGCTTCTTGTTGTTGGTGGCCACGACGTGGTCGAGGTCGGTGCGCGAGAAACGCCGGCCCGCCCGGCGGGACGCGGCGATCAGCGCGTCCACGTCCACCCAGCCGGCCTCGTCCAGGGTGATCCCGATCGAGGCCGGGTCGTGCCGCAGCACCCGCGCCAGGAACTTCGAGACCTTGACCGTCTGCTTCTCGTCCATCGCCCCACCCATCGTCCTGGTCAGACCCCCTGGCTGACCGAGCTCATGTTGAAGTCCGGGACCCGCATCGCCGGGAACGCGGCCCGGGTGAACCAGTCGCTCCACTCGCGCGGCAGCGTCCGCTCGGTGCGGCCCACCTCGGTGGCCCGGCCCAGCAGGTCCACCGGCGACTCGTTGAACCGGAAGTTGTTGACCACACCGGTCACCTCGCCGCCCTCCACCAGGTAGACCCCGTCCCGGGTCAGCCCGGTCAGCAGCAAGGTGGCCGGATCCACCTCGCGGATGTACCACAGGCAGGTCAGCAGCAGGCCGCGCTCGGTGTCCGCCACCATCTCCTCCAGCGACCGCTTGCCGCCGCCGTCCAGGACCAGGTTGCCCCCGGACGGCGCGAACGGCAGCCCGGTCAGACCGGCGCTGTGCCGCGTGGTGGACAGGCGGTTGAGCACGCCCTCGCGCACCCAGTCGGTCGCCTCGACGGGCAGCCCGTTGTCGAAGACCGACGCGGTGTCACCCGAGGCGTGCGCGATGACGAACGGCGCCGACTCCAGCCCCGGTTCGGCCGGGTCGCTGCGCAGCGTCAACGGCAGTTCCGAGAGCTTCTCGCCGACCCGGGTGCCCCCGCCCGGCCGGCTGAAGACCGTACGGCCCTCCGCGGCGTCCCGGGCCGCCGCGCTCCACTGCTGGTAGATCACCAGGTCCGCCACGGCGGAGGGCGGCAGCAGCGTCTCGTACCGCCCGGCGGGCAGGTCGATCCGGCGCTCGGCCCAGGCCAGGCGCTGCGCCAGGTCGGCGTCGAGGGCCGCCGGGTCGACGTCGGTGAAGTCGCGGGTGCCGGCCCCGGCCCACGCCGAGCGCGACATGTCCTGCGACTTGGCGTTGAGTTCCAGGGTCCCGCTGGGCTGGTCGTGCCGGAGCCGCAGCCCCGAGGACGTGCCCAGGTAGGTGGAGGTGACGCAGTGGTAGGCGAACCCGTACAGCCGCCGGCCGCCGGCCCGGGCCGCGGCGAAGGACTCGCCGAGGGCGGGCGCGAAGGCGGCGAACACCTCGGAGGAGGTCTCGGCCGGCGGCTCGGTGAAGGAGGCGCTCGCCGGCACCCCCTCGACCAGGGGCTGGGCGTCCTCGGCGGGACCGGCGGCGCGCGCGGCCGTCTCGGCCGCCCGCACCAGCGGCTCCAGTTCGTCCGCGGTGACCGCGGCGCGGGACACCACGCCCGAGGCGGTGCCCTGGGAGCCGTTCACCGTGGCGATCACCGTGAGGGTGCGGCCCCGCGTCACGCCGTTGGTGGTCAGCGCGTTGCCCGCCCAGCGCAGGTTGGCCGAGGACTCCTCGTCGGCGATGACGACGCAGCCGTCCGCCCGGGACAGCTCCAGGGCGCGCTCGACGATCTCGTGGGGCTTCGAAACGGAGCTCATCGACCGGCCTCCTGCGTGGTGTTGAGGATGTTGACGCCGCGGAAGAGCGCGGAGGGGCAGCCGTGCGAGACGGCGGCGACCTGACCCGGCTGGGCCTTGCCGCAGTTGAAGGCACCGCCCAGGACGTAGGTCTGCGGCCCGCCGACGGCCTCCATGGAGCCCCAGAAGTCGGTGGTGGTCGCCTGGTAGGCGACGTCGCGCAGCTGCCCGGCCAGCCGGCCGTTCTCGATCCTGAAGAAGCGCTGGCCGGTGAACTGGAAGTTGTAGCGCTGCATGTCGATCGACCAGGAGCGGTCGCCCACGACGTAGATGCCGCGCTCGACGCCGCCGATCAGTTCCTGCGTCGACGGCCCGTCCGGCGCGGGCTGCAGCGACACGTTCGCCATCCGCTGCACCGGGACGTGGCCGGGGGAGTCCGCGTAGGCGCAGCCGTTGGAGCGCTCGAACCCGGTGAGCCGGGCGATCCTGCGGTCGAGCTGGTAGCCGACCAGGACGCCGTCCTTGACCAGGTCCCAGGACTGCCCGGCCACGCCCTCGTCGTCGTAGCCGATGGTCGCCAGGCCGTGCTCGGCGGTGCGGTCACCGGTGACGTTCATGTGCGGGGAACCGTACTGCAGCGTGCCCAGCTGGTCGAAGGTCGCGAAGGAGGTGCCCGCGTAGGCGGCCTCGTAGCCCAGCGCACGGTCCAGCTCGGTGGCGTGGCCGATCGACTCGTGGATGGTCAGCCACAGGTTCGAGGGGTCGACCACGAGGTCGTACGAGCCCGCCTCCACCGAGGGCGCCGCCATCTTCTCGGCGAGCAGCCCGGGGATCTCCGCGAGCTCCGCGTCCCAGTCCCAGCCGGTGCCGGTCAGGTACTCCCAGCCACGGCCGGCCGGCGGCGCGAGGGTGCGCATCGAGTCGAACTCCCCGGACTTCGGGTCCACCGCGACGGCGGTCAGCTCCGGGTGCACCCGCACCCGCTGCTGGGTCGTGGTCGTCCCCGCCGTGTCCGCGTAGAACTTGTTCTCGTGGACGGTCATCAGGGAGGCGTCGACGTGCGACACGCCGTCGGCGGCCAGCAGCCGGCCGCTCCACTCGGACAGCAGACCCGTCTTGTCGGCATCGGGCACCTCGAAGGGGTCGGTCCCGTACGAGGAGACCCACACCCTGTCGGAGTGGACCGGCTCGGCCGCCAGCTCCACACGCTCGTCGGAGCCCGCCGCGGCGATCACCTTGGCCGACAGCTTCGCCATCGCGACCGCCTGCCCGGCCACGCGCGCCGCGGCGTCCATCGTCAGGTCGACCCCGGAGGCGAAGCCCCACGCCCCGCCGTGCACCACGCGCACCGCGTAGCCGACGTCCGTGGTGTCGGACGACCCGGACGCCCTGCCGTCGCGCAATCGCCACGAGGCGCTGCGCACCCGCTCGAGGCGGAAGTCCGCGTGCTCGGCTCCCAGGGCGCGGGCGCGTGCCAGCGCCGCGTCCGCGAGCGCCCGCAGGGGCAGCGCCAGGAATGACTGATCGACCTCGTGGGGCACGACGGCCTCCCGTTCTGTCCAATCGTCAAGGTCTCCGCAGTGAATCATGCCGCTCCGACAATCCGCCCGCCTGCGGTTTTCTGTAGAGACTCGACAGCGACTCGCACACGCCCCTGTCGGGGGTCGATTCCCCGTACCGCGAGGTAGGCAGATAGTTTTCTGGAGTACCAGACCTCTATGGAAAGGGTGATCCGTTGAGCCGCTCGGTTCTCGTCACCGGAGGAAACCGGGGCATCGGCCTCGCCATCGCCAGGGCGTTCGCCGACGCGGGCGACAAGGTCGCCGTCACCTACCGCTCGGGCGAGCCCCCGGAGGGGCTCTTCGCCGTCAAGTGCGACATCACCGACGGTGAGCAGGTCGAGCAGGCGTTCAAGGAGATCGAGGCCCAGCAGGGTGCGGTGGAGGTGCTGGTGGCTAACGCCGGCGTCACCCGCGACCAGCTGCTGCTGCGGATGTCCGACGACGACTTCACGTCCGTCGTGGACACCAACCTCACCGGCACCTTCCGCGTGGTCAAGGCCGCGTCGAGGAAGATGCTGCGCGCCCGCAAGGGCCGCATCGTGCTGATCTCCTCCGTGGTGGGGTTGCTCGGCTCGGCGGGCCAGGCGAACTACGCCGCGTCCAAGGCCGGCCTGGTCGGCTTCGCGCGCTCCCTCGCCCGTGAGCTCGGCTCGCGCAACATCACCGTCAACGTCGTCGCCCCCGGCTTCGTCGACACCGACATGACCCGTGTGCTCACCGACGAGCAGCGGAAGAACATCGTCAGCCAGGTCCCGCTGGCCCGCTACGCGCAGCCCGAGGAGATCGCCTCCTCGGTCCGCTTCCTCGCCTCCGACGAGGCGGCATACATCACCGGAGCCGTCATTCCCGTCGACGGCGGATTGGGTATGGGTCACTGAGCACCATGAGCGGAATCCTCGCTGGAAAGCGCATCCTCATCACCGGCGTGCTGATGGAGTCCTCCATCGCGTTCCACACCGCGAAGCTCGCCCAGGAGCAGGGTGCCGAGATCATCCTCACGGCGTTCCCGCGGCCCACGCTGACCGAGCGCATCGCCAAGAAGCTGCCCAAGCCGGTCAAGGTCATCGAGCTCGACGTCACCAACGACGAGCAGCTGGCCTCCCTCGCCGACGTGGTCGGCGCGGAGCTGGGCGGCCTCGACGGCGTCGTGCACTCCATCGGCTTCGCGCCGCAGGACGCCCTCGGCGGCAACTTCCTCAACACGCCGTTCGAGTCCGTCGCCACCGCGATGCACGTCTCCGCGTACTCGCTGAAGTCGCTCACCATGGCCTGCCTGCCGCTGATGCAGGAGGGCGGTTCGGTCGTCGGCCTCACCTTCGACGCGCAGTTCGCCTGGCCCCAGTACGACTGGATGGGCCCGGCCAAGGCGGCGCTGGAGGCCACCTCCCGCTACATCGCCCGGGACCTGGGCAAGCAGAACATCCGCTGCAACCTGATCTCGGCCGGTCCGATCGGCTCCATGGCCGCCAAGTCCATCCCGGGCTTCGGTGAGCTGGCCGACGTCTGGAACCACCGGGCCCCGCTCGAGTGGGACCTCGCCGACCCCGAGCCCGCCGGCCGCGGTGTCGTCGCGCTGCTGAGCGACTGGTTCCCCAAGACCACGGGGGAGATCATCCACGTCGACGGCGGTCTGCACGCGGTCGGAGCCTGATCGTACGGGCCGTTCCGGCCCCTTCGCGTACGGCCCTGGTGCCGCCCTCGGGCGTCACCAGGGCCGTACGCACGTTCGGGGCGCTGTCCCCCGTTCGGCCCAGCAGACCGGGTGGCCGGACCCCCCGGGCCGGGAGGATGGCTGTGCGGGGGCCGGGGGCGAGCGGAGGGAGGGCGTCGATCGTGCGTCCCTACGTATGCGCCGCGGCGGTGCTCGCGGCGCTCGCCGCGGGCGTGGGCCCGGCGGCCGCGGCGGCGGAGGCCGCGGCACGGCTGCCGGACGTCGCGCAGTGCCGGACCTCGGTGCAGGGCAGCGAGGGCGTCGCCGTGTGCTTCAACCCCGACCCCGACCTGGACCGCGTGCAGCTGCACATCGAATGCCTCCAGTGGTGGGACCCGGACGTCGACGGAGCCCCCGTCCCGGTCGGACCCGCGCAGACCGTCACGCTCAGCGACCGCTGCTGGGAGGAGATCCAGGAGGTCTGGGTCACCGGGACGCTGGACTGAAGCGGCAGCTGAAGGCGTGCGCCGAGGCCTCGGCGGAGGCCGCCTCCTGATCGCCGGCCCGGATCGCCTCGACCAGGCGGGCGTGGTCCACGTACTGCTCGGCGCGCAGCTCCTCGCCGACGTCCGCGCGCAGGAAGGCGCGCAGCACCTCGCCGAGGTCGGCGTAGAGCTCGGCGACGACGTCGTTGTGCGAGGCCGCCACGACGGACAGGTGCAGCGCCGCGTCGGCGTCGACGAAGGCCTCGGTACGGCCCGACTCCCAGGCCCGTTCGCGCCGGGCCAGGGCCGCGTCCAGCTGCTTCAGGTCGCGGTCCGTCCGCCGTTGCGCGGCGAGCGCGGCCGCGGACGCCTCCAGGGCGCTGCGCAGCTCGGCCACGTGCCGCGGGTCGGCGTCGGCGAAGCGGCGGTGCATCACCCCGGCGAGCTCGCTGGTGGCCAGCACATAGGTGCCGGAGCCCTGCCGGATGTCGAGCAGTCCGTTGTGCGCGAGCGCCCGCACCGCCTCGCGGACGGTGTTGCGGGCCACCCCGAGCTGCTCGACCAGCTGGGTCTCGGTGGGGATCCGCGACCCCACCGGCCACTCACCGGAGGTGATCTGGGCGCGCAGCTGCGCGATCACCTGGTCGGCCAGGGCGGAGCGCCGGGGTGAGGTCAGGGGCATGGGGTCTCCTCAACATTCATCCCATCATTCTATGATGGTCGGCATGCGTGACGACGAAGCGACGCTCGACCCTGCCACGGAACGGGCCACCATGCCCGCACACCTTCCCCCCGCCGCGCAAGGCGTACGGCGCACCCGGATCCTGGTGGCGGTCGCGCTGGTGCTCGCCGCCCTCAATCTGCGGCCCGCCATCACCAGCCTCGGCGCCCTCCTGGAGGAGGTCCGCGACGGCCTCGGCATGAGCGGCACCGTCGCGGGGCTGCTCACCTCCGTCCCCGCGCTGTGCTTCGCCGTGTTCGGGGTGACCGCGCCCCGGCTGGCCCGCCGCCGCGGCCCCGGCGCCGTGGTCTGCGCGGGGCTGGTCGCGATCACCCTCGGGCTCTTCCTGCGTCCGTTCGCCGGCGGTACGGCGCTCTTCCTCGCCGCCAGCGCCCTCGCACTCGGCGGCATAGCCGTCGGCAACGTCCTGATGCCCGTCGTCGTCAAGCGCTGGTTCCCGGACCGGGTGGGCACCATGACGGGGCTCTACTCGATGGCCCTGTCCCTGGGCACCGCCCTCGCCGCCGCGGCGACCGTCCCGGCGACCCGCGCCTTCGGCGGCGACTGGCGGCTCGGTCTCGCCGCCTGGGGCGTGATCGCCGCCGTCGCCGTACTGCCCTGGCTCGCCCTCGTCCGGGACCGGGACCACGCTCCCGCGGCCCCCGCCGCCACCCCCGCGGCGCCGGCCGCGGAGCGGGCGCCGGCCGGCAGCATCGCCCGCAGCCGTACCGCCTGGGCACTCGCCGTCTACTTCGGGCTCCAGGCCACGGGCGCGTACATCACCATGGGGTGGCTGCCGCAGATCTTCCGTGACGCCGGAGTCTCCGCCTCCACCGCGGGCGTGCTGCTCGCCGTCACCATGGTGATGGGCGTACCGCTCTCCTTCGTGCTGCCCGCGCTCGCCGGCCGGATGCGGCACCAGGGCGGACTCGCCGTCGGCCTCGGCCTGTTCGGAATCGTCGGCTACGGCGGCCTGTGGGCGGCCCCGGCCGCCGCGCCCTGGGTGTGGGCCCTGCTGCTGGGCATCTCCAACTGCTCGTTCCCGCTCGCCCTCACCATGATCGGGATGCGCTCGCGCACCGGCGGCGGGGTGGTGCGGCTGTCGGCCTTCGCGCAGTGCACGGGCTACCTGCTCTCCATCCCCGGTCCGATCCTCGTCGGGGCCCTCTACCAGCACACCGGCGGCTGGGACCTGCCGGTGGCCTTCATGCTGGCCCTGCTGGTGCCGCAGATCGCCGCGGGCGTGGTCGCCGGCCGCGACCGCGCCGTGGAGGACGAGCTCTGACCACCCGCGTGCGCGGCTGCCGCGACCGGGTGCGAGACTGGGCCGCATGCCCGTGCTCGAGCCCGACCCCCCGCAGCCGCAGAAGAAGCTCCTGATCATCTTCGGCCTCATGATGGCCGTGCCCGCCCTCGTCGCGGTGATCGCGATCATCGGCGCCAAGTTCGGCTGACCTGCGACCCCGAGACCCGGGGTAGGGACAACCCCACCTCCCCTAGGGGGCCAGGGTCAGGGTCGAGTGGGTGGGCCACCCGATGGGCCCGGCGGCCGCCCTTCCGTAGCGTCGTGGTGCAAGGTCGGACACCGCTCCGGCACCCCGGCTGACCCACGGAGGCGTCCCGTGTCCCTGCAGGCTGTTCCCTCGCGTACCCCGCGAACCCGCGCCGCCCGCCCGGCGGTCGGGGGCGGCACGCAGACGCGCCTGCCGTGGTGGGCGCTCGCCCTGCCCGCACTCGCCTTCGTGGCGCTGCTCGCCCTGGTCGCGGGCCCCGGCGCCGCGGACGCCTCGGCCGCGGAGCCCGTCGGACAGCTCCTGCACGCGGTCGGCGAAGGGCTCCCGGGGCTCCTGCAGCACCTGCTGTGACCCTCCCGCGGCGAACCGTGATCCGTCCCGCAGCCCGCGCCTGGCGGCCGGATTTCTGGAAAGCTGAGGGTCATGAGCGCAGCTGCATCGCCACGCCGGATCGTCCTGCTCCGGCATGCCAAAGCCGACTGGCCCGACGTCCCCGACCACGAGCGACCGCTGGCCGAACGGGGACGCAAGGAGGCCCCCGTCGCCGGCCTCAGGCTCGCCGAGCTGGGGATCCCGTTCGAACTGACCCTCTGCTCCTCGGCCGCGCGCACCCGCGAGACGTGGAAGCTGGCCGCCCACGAACTCCCGCACCGCCCGCGCACCGTCTACGAGGAGCGCCTCTACGACGCGACCCTCGGTGACCTGATCGCCCTCCTCAACGAGACCCCGGAGGACGTCGACGACCTGCTGCTGGTGGGTCACAACCCGACCATCCACGCACTGGCCGACGCCCTCGCGGGGGAGAGCGACGGGGACGCCCGTGCGCGGATGAACCGCACCGGATTCCCGACGGCGGCCATCGCGGTGATCACCTTCTCCGGTCCGTGGAAGACGGTCGAGCACGGCGTCGGCCGCCTCGTCGACTTCTGGTCGCCGCACGACTGAGGCCGCGACCGGCCGCGACCGGCCGAGCCGCAGGGACGCAGGGACGCAGGGACGCAGGGACGCAGGGACCGTACGGAAAGGGCCCCGGAGCACCTGCTCCGGAGCCCTTTCCCTGCCCGTGGGTCCGCGCCGGTCAGGCCCCGGAGGCCGCGCCGTCCCCGGCGTCGGCCGCCTCGACCTCCTCGCGCGTGATGCCCAGCAGGTAGAGCACGGTGTCCAGGAACGGCACGTTGACCGCGGCGTCCGCGGCCCGCCGCACCACCGGCTTGGCGTTGAAGGCGACCCCGAGGCCCGCCGCGTTGAGCATGTCCAGGTCGTTGGCGCCGTCGCCGATGGCGACGGTCTGGCTGAGCGGTACCCCGGCCTCCGCCGCGAAGCGCCGCAGCAACCGGGCCTTGCCCGCCCGGTCGACGATCTCGCCGGTCACCCGGCCGGTGAGCTTGCCGTCCACGATCTCCAGGGTGTTGGCGGCGGCGAAGTCCAGTCCCAGCCGCTCCTTGAGGTCGTCGGTGACCTGCGTGAAGCCCCCGGAGACCACGCCCACCTGGTAGCCCATCCGCTTGAGCGTGCGGATCAGCGTGCGGGCCCCGGCCGTCAGCCGCACCTCCTGGCGGACCTTGTCCACCACGGACTCGTCCAGCCCCTTGAGCAGGGCGACCCGCGCGTGCAGGGACTGCTCGAAGTCCAGTTCGCCGCGCATCGCCGCGGCCGTCACCTCGGCGACCTGGTCCTCGCAGCCCGCGTGCGCCGCGAAGAGCTCGATCACCTCGTCCTGGATGACGGTGGAGTCCACGTCCATGACCACCAGGCGCTGCGCCCGGCGCTGCAGGCCGGCCGAGACCACGGCCACGTCCACCCCGCGCTCGTGGGCCTCCAGGGCCAGCGCGGGACGCAGCGTGGCGGTGGCGACACCGGACACGGCGAACTCCACGGCCGTCACCGGGTACTTCGCGAGCCGGAAGATGCGGTCGATGTTGCCGCCGGTGCCGGTGATCCTGGCCGCTATGGCCGCCGTGGACTCCGCGGTCAGCGGGTGCCCCAGCACCGTCACATGGGAGCGGCCCTCGCCGCGCGGCCGGTTGTCACCGATGCCGGAGATGATCTCGGCCTGCAGGCGCATCGACTCCGCCCACGCGTGCACCGTCGCGCGCAGCTCGCCCTCCACCAAACGGCCCGCGGGGGCGGGCACCAGGGCGCAGAGCACGATGCGCCCACGGGTGACGACCTGCTCGATGTCGATGACGTTCACCTGGAAGCGGGCCAGCGTCTCGAAGAGCCCGGCGGTGATCCCCGGCCGGTCCTTCCCGAAGATCTTGACCAGCAGCGTCGGCACATTGGCGGCGGTGGCAGCGGTCGCCTGCGATGCGTCGTTCATGGTGCCTCCACCGTATCGGGCACCGCGCCCTGGACGGACATGTGTTCCGCCTGGCGGACACCGTCCGTGGTCAGCGGCGGCCCCCGGGCGCGCCGGGCGGCGGCGGGCCCTCGCGCGACGGGCCGGGCGGCGGCCCCGGGGGCGGCCCGGGCGGCCCGGGCGGCGGGGGCAGCGGCGCCCCGGTGACGGTCCGCGCGGAATGCGGCGCCTGGCCCTGTGGCGGCCGTCCCTGCGGGGGCTGCCGGTAGGGGTTGGGTCCGGCGTCCGGCGGCCCGTAACCGGCGCTCGGGATGTACGGACCGGGCTGGTACGCGATGCCCGGGTACGTGCGGGAGCTGCTCTCCCCGGCCGCCGCCTCGGCCGCCCGGCGCAGCGCGTACGGCGACACCCGGCGCCCGGCGGTGCCCGTCAGCAGGGCCAGCAGCGCCCCCGTGCCGCCCGCCACCGCCCCCCAGGCGGCGCCCAGCAGGAACGCCAGGGGAAGGCTGCCGTGCAGGTCGACGCCGGCGCCCACGGCGTCGAACCCGAAGACCGAGACGCCCGCGTTCACCGAGACCCCCGTCACCCACACCAGCAAGGGGAAGGCGACCGCCGTGACCAGGCCGAGCCGTACCGCGCAGCGCCCCGCGTACCCGGCCCGCGTCGCCCCCCACAGCGGGGTGCGGGCCGCCGCCAGCGCCCCCGCCGCCAGCATCATCAGCGCCGCGGCGACGGTCAGCAGCCACACCCGCTGGTCGTACTCGGCCAGCCGGGCGGGCGTCACCGGCTCCGCCACGCTGGTCGACAGCAGCCGGTCCAGCGGATCCGGGAGCACCTTCGCCAGCTCCCCGGTGGCCGTGCCCCGCCAGGACACGAACAGCCCGAGCGGCACCGCCAGCCACACCCCGTTGGGCGCCCCCAGCAGGGCGGCCCCGGCGATCCGGCCGGGCTCGTCACCCGTCACCGCCGCGTACCCGGCGGCGGCACAGCCCGCGACGACGGCCAGCAGCAGCACCCAGCGCAGCGCCGACGCGGCGGGCCGGACGACCCGGTGCAGCCCTTCGAGGGCGGGCGGCAGCGGCGTACGGCGCGAGGTGAGCAGGGCCAGCAGCAGGACGACCAGCACCCACAGCAGGCCGCCCAGCAGGGTGCGGCCGGTGGCGACGTGGAAGCTCACCGAGGCCTTGGCGTCGATCAGGTCCTGCAGCCCGTCCCCGAGCCCCCCGCCGATGTCACCGATGCCCGGGATTCCGTCCGTCAGGCCGCCGCCCTTGTCCGCGCCCAGCGCGGCGCCGTCGAGGGCGATGGTGTCCTCCCCGGCCCAGGCGAGTGCGCCGAGCAGCGTCACGAAGAGCACCACCACCGCCCCGGCCCGCGCGGCGAGTTCGCCCCCGGGGACGGTCAGCCCCGCGCCGCGCAGCGACCGCAGGAACACCCAGGCCAGCAGCAGGGCACCCACCAGGGCGACGCCCAGCGGCATGAGGTCGAGCCGGCCCTCGCCGCCCGCACCGCCCAGCCCGAACACCGCGACGTCACCGGAGGGGACGACCTTGCCGCCCACCGCCATCGCGACCACGGCCGCCGTCATCGGCCCCAGCGAGCCCGCGGTGTCGGCACCGAGCAGGTGCAGGCCCAGCGCGGCGGCCCCCACCATCCCCAGGTACGCCCAGCTGACCGCGGCGACCGCGGAGAGCAGCACACCGCCCCAGGGGACCGGGCGCCCCGGGCGCGCGGGCGCGTTCGAAGGTGTGGAGGTGTACGCGGTCATGCCCGCCCCCGAGGTCTCGCGTCCGAACCGCCTGCGCTGCATGGTGCCCTGATCCGTCATGATCCGCACGGTTCATGGGCGGTTACCACTCTCCGGTGGTGTTTCGGCGCCGTCAACGGCTTCTCGGAAGAGGGTTCACATCACTCCCCTTGCACGGCTTCCCGACGGGTGGGCGTGCCTGGAATGGTTCCTCCCGATGTTCGCAATCCCTAGACTCCCCTCATGGGGGATAACCCGGGGGACAACTTTGTGGGGCTTGGGGTGCCTGAACTCGTACTCGAACTGAACGGACAGACCTGGGCGCTCGATCCGGCCAGGTCCTACAGCCTCGGCCGGGATCCGCAGTCGGACGTCGTCCTCGACGACGCGCGGGTCTCCTGGCGGCACGCCACCATCCGCCGAGGCGAACGCGGTTGGGTCATCGAGGACCTCGGCAGCACCAACGGCACCTACGTCCAGGGCCAGCGCGTCCACGCCTACGACGTCGCCGCCGGGGCCGCCGTCAACCTCGGCAACGCCACCGACGGCCCGCGCCTGAGCTTCAGCGGCGGCGCCGCGGCAGGCGGTGACATCTACAGCGCCGAGACCGCGCTGGCCAACCCGCAGCAGCAGGCGCGCCAGTCCGGCCCCGCCGCGCAGGGGACGCCCCACTCCGTCGCCCCGCCGCGGCAGGGCGGCTGGGGGAACGGGTCGTCCGCCGCGCAGGTGCCGCAGCCCTCGCAGGCCCCACGGCCGGACCAGCGCAAACCGCAGGCGCACATCCCGTCCCCGCACGGGCCGTCGGGCGCCTCCGGCGCGCCGCCCGTCTACGGCGACCGCAGCCCGACCACCTTCCACCACCTGGTGCTCGGCCGCGTCATGAAGATCGGCCGTGCCCTGGAGAACGACCTGGTCGTCTCCGACCTGCAGGTCTCGCGCTTCCACGCGGAGTTCCGCGCGCACCCCGACGGCCGCTACGAGATCGTCGACCTCGGCAGCCACAACGGCACGTACGTCAACGGCCAGCCGATACAGCGTCATCTGCTGGGCCCCAACGACATCGTGGGCGTCGGCCACTCCACCTTCCGGCTCGTCGGCGACCAGCTCGAGGAGTTCGTCGACACCGGCGAGATCTCCTTCTCCGCCCGCCGGCTCACCGTCCGCGTGCCGCAGGGCAGCACGACCAAGACCATCCTCAACGACGTCTCCTTCGGCGTCCCCGAGAAGTCGCTGGTCGCCGTCATCGGCCCGTCCGGCTCCGGCAAGTCGACGCTGCTGCGCGCCCTGACCGGCTACCGCCCGGCCGAAGAGGGCGAGGTGCTGTACGACAGCCGCAACCTCTACAAGCAGTTCGCCGAGCTGCGGCAGCGCATCGGCCTCGTCCCGCAGGACGACATCCTGCACAAGGAGCTGACGATCCGCAGAGCCCTGCGCTACGCGGCCAAGCTCCGCTTCCCCGGCGACACCAAGGCCGCCGAGCGCGAGGCCCGCATCGACGAGGTGCTGCGCGAGCTGAAGCTCGACGTGCACGCCGACAAGCGCGTCACCTCGCTCTCCGGCGGCCAGCGCAAGCGCGTCTCCGTCGCCCTGGAACTGCTCACCAAGCCCTCATTGATCTTCCTGGACGAGCCCACCTCCGGCCTCGACCCGGGCATGGACCGCGACGTCATGAAGCTGCTGCGCGGCCTCGCCGACGACGGCCGCACCGTGCTCGTCGTGACCCACTCGGTGGCCGAACTCGCCCTGTGCGACAAGCTGCTGGTGATGGCGCCGGGCGGTGCCGTGGCCTACTTCGGCCCGCCCGAGGAGGCGCTGAACTTCTTCGGCTACGAAACCTGGGCCGACGTCTTCTCCGCCTTCGAGAACTACCGCGACTACGACTGGTCCGGTCGCTGGCGCGGCTCCCAGCACTACCAGATCTACGCCGCGGACCTGGACGCGGTCGCCCCGCAGTCCGTAGGCGCCGCCCCGCAGCGGGCCAAGCCGCCCAAGCCGCAGAGCTGGCCGGCGCAGTTCGTCACCCTCGTCCGCCGCTACCTGTCGGTGATCGCCTCCGACAGGGGCTTCATGGCGCTGATGGTGATCCTCCCGGCCGTCCTCGGCCTGGTGAGCGTGGTCATCCCGGCGAAGTTCGGCCTGGCCCCGCCCGACGAGGCGGGGAAGTTCAACGCCGACGCGGGCACCATCATGCTGATCATCGCCGTCGGCGCCTGCTTCTCGGGCGCCGCGAACTCGGTGCGCGAGCTGATCAAGGAACGGGTGATCTACGAACGGGAACGCGCCACGGGCCTGTCCCGCTCCGCGTACCTGGTCTCCAAGGTCTTCGTGCTGGGCCTGATCAGCGCCCTGCAGGGCGTCATCATCTGCGCCATCGGGCTGTCGGTGCGCAAGCTCCCCGAGGAGGGCCTGATCGTCAAGGGCTTCCCGGCCGCGGAGATCACCCTGGTGGTCATCGCGCTGGGCTTCACCTCGATGATGTTCGGCCTGGTCATCTCCTCGCTGGTGAAGACCGCCGAGAAGACCATACCCCTGCTGGTGATGTTCGCGATCGTCCAGGTCGTCTTCACCGGCGTCCTGTTCCAGATCTTCGGCACCGTCGGCCTGGAGCAGGTCGCCTGGCTGATGCCCTCCCGCTGGGCCGTCGGCGCCGCCGGCGCCACCCTCGACCTCGGCCACCTCATGCCGCCGTGGGACCAGGCCAAGCCCGACAACCTGGACCCGCTGTGGGAGCACTCGGCGAGCCAGTGGGGCTTCGACATGGCGATCCTGCTCGGCATCGCCCTCGTCTGCGGCATCCTCGTCCTGAGGCTGCTGCGCCGCCACGAGCCGGAGGTCATGCGCAAGTAGCGGCCCCCGCGTACGGATGCGGAAGGCGGCGGCTCCCCGGGGAGGGGAACCGCCGCCTTCCGCATGTCCGTACGGTCCGCGCCCGCCGGCTCAGTACCAGTGGTTGGCCTGCCAGAACGACCAGGCGCCGCAGGGGCTGCCGTAGCGCCCGTTCATGTAGTCCAGGCCCCACTTGATCTGCGTGGCCGCATTGGTGCGCCAGTCCGCGCCCGCGGAGGCCATCTTGGAGCCCGGCAGCGCCTGGACCAGGCCGTACGCGCCGGAGGAGGGGTTGACCGCGTACGGGTTCCAGGTGCTCTCGTGCATCACGATGTTGGCGAAGCACTGGAACTGGGCCGCGTCGCCGATGATCTGCTGCGCCATCTGCTGCGGGCTGCCGGACGGGGCCGCCGGGGCGGCCGCGCGCGGTGCCGGACGCGAGGTCTCGTGCCGCTGCTGCGGGACGAGGGCCCTGCGCTCGTGGCTGCGGTTGGCGGCCTGCTGCTCCTGCCGGCGCGCGTGGGCCCGGTGCGCCTCGTGCGCGGCCTGGCGGGCGCGCTCCTCGGCCCGGCGCTTGCGCTCCGCGGCCTGGTGCGCGACGTGGGCGGCGTGCTGCCTCGCGAGCGCCTTGCGGTGCGCCACGTGCGCGACGTGCGACGCGTGCTGCTTGGCGGCGGCGGACCGTACCTGTCCGGCGACCGCCTCCGGTGCCTTGCCGGAGGCCTGCGCCGTCCCGCTGGTCCCGGTCACACCGGTGATGGCCAGGACACCCACACCGGCCGCGGCGAGGCCGGCGGCGGAGAACTTGTGGGTCTTGGTCAGACGGTCGAACTTCGGGATCGTCGGGAGCTGCATGGGGGAGTGACCTCTTCCATTCGGCTGCGCCCCACTCCGCCCTCGGGCAAGGAGAGGCGCCGCGTGTCGAACGCGGCGCGGAGCGACCCGAGCATTCTTAGCCCCGGGAAATTCCCCGACCAAACCCATCCATTACTACCCGAAGTCGTAGTGGCGGGACCGACCGGGTACGGCACACGCCGCACTTCCGGCCGATCCGGCCACCCCGCCTCCTACTAGGCGTCCTCGTACGTGACGTACGCCCTATGTGCCGCCTCACAGGCCCGTCGCGCACCGCGACCGCGCGGCCACTCCGGGTGCCCCGGGCGGGGCCGTCAGGGCAGCAGCAGGTTCACGTCCCCGAACTCGTGCCAGAGGTAACCGGCCCCCACCGCAGCGTCGTAGACCCGTTCCAGCAGCTCGCGCCCGGCCACCGCCTCCAGCATCAGCAGATGCGACGCCGCGGGGTCGTGCAGCCCGGTGAGGAGGCCGTCCACCGCCCGTACGCCCCGCTCCGGCGTGACCACCAGGTCCGTCCAGCCGTCCGCCGCCGCGACCCGCCCTCGTTCGTCGGCCGCCGTCTCCAGGGCGCGCACCGCGGTGGTGCCCACCGCCACCACCCGGCCACCACCCGCCCGGGCGGCGTTCACCAGCCAGGCGGTGCTCCGCGGCACCGAGAAGCGCTCCGGGTAGGGCGGCTCGTGCGCCTCGCCCGAGGACACCCCGGTGTGCAGCACCACCGGAGCGATCTGCACGCCGCGGCTCACCAGCGCCGTGACCAGTCCGGCCGTGAAGGGGCGCGCCGCGCTCGGCATCTCCGTCGAGCCGAGGCCGTCGGCCGACGGCACCGCGAACACCGTCTGGTACGCCGCGAGCGGCTGGTCCCGCCGGGTGTACGCGTACCGGATCGGCCGCCCCTGCCGGTGCAGGAACGCCATCGCGTCCGCCACCGACGCCCGCGCCACCCACAGCCGCTCCCCGCAGGGGCTCAGCGGCTCCTGCAGCATCAGCCGCTCACCCTCGGGCAGCGCCACCGCGACCCCCGCCGGGCCGCCCGCCCGCGGCCGGGTCGTGCCCCGTCCGTCGGGCGTCCGCAGCTCCACCACCCAGCGCCCGTCGTCCAGCAGCCCCGAGAAGTGCACCACCACCGGGGACTCCCCGAGCGCCGCGTTTACTGCCGCCGGCAGGGTCCGCGAGGTGTTCACCACCAGCACGTCCCCGGCCCGCAGCAGCCCCGGCAGGTCACCGAAGGCGTGGTGCGCGACCTCGCCCCGGGCGCGCCCGCCCACCAGCATCCGCACCCCGTCGCGGCCCGACGCCCCGTCGGCACGCTGCTCCACCGGGACCCGCGCCGCCAGCTCCTCCGGCACCCTCAGCGCGCCCAGCGCGGTCACCGCCCGGCCTCCAGCAGCGCCGGGGCCACGTAGCGGCCACCGGCCGCACCCGTGTCGAGCAGCCCCAGCACGGCCGGCACCACGGACTCGGGGGCCGGGCGCCCGTCCGCGTCCGGATCGTCGGGCACCGCCGCCGTGTACAGCGCGGTGCCCATGTCGCCCGGGTCCAGCCACCACACCCGCAGCTCCGGCTCCTCCACCGCCAGCACCGCCGACAACCGCTCAAGCGCCGCCTTGCTCGCGCCGTACCCTCCCCACGTGGGGTACGCCTCGACGGCGGCGTCCGAGCTGATGTTGAGCACGGTCCCGCGCCGCCGGCGCAGCAGCGGCAGCCCCTCCTGCACGAGGCCCAGCGCGGCCACCACATTGGTCTCCAGCGCCGCCCGCAGCCCCTCCAGCGGCTGCTCGGACAACGGCCGCAGCGGCTCGGCGCCCAGTGCGCTCGCGTTGTTCACCAGCAGGTCGAGCCCACCGAACTCCCAGGCCGCCGAGACCAGTTCCACCCGGTGCCGGGGGTCGGTGACGTCGCCCGGCAGCGCGGCCACCCGCGTCCGGCCCGCCAGCTCCCCCTCGACCCGCTTCAGCGCCTCGGCCGACCGCGCGTCGATCACCAGGTCCCATCCCCGCTCCGCGAGCGCTCCGGCGAGGGCCCGTCCCAGTCCCCGCGACGCCCCCGTGATGATTGCCACCGGCATGACGTGTCCTCCCACCGGCCGCCCGGTCCGTCGCCCGGCGGCTGCCCCCCACCGTAGGAACGGCCCCGTCCCGGCCACCTCGGCCGCCCGCAGCACCGGGGCAGGGAACTTCGCCCTAGGTCCAGGGACCGGGGGCGCTCGGTCACCTGGCCGATCCCGCGGGCCGCGATCCGCCGGTACGGTGAGGTCATGTCCAGCCGATCGTCCCGACGCGGCATCGAGGCGGTGAGCGCGGCCGTCCTCGCGATGAGCCGGCACCTGGAAGTGCGCGAGGTCCTGCAGACCATCGTCTCGTCCGCCCGCGAACTGCTCGACGCCGAGTACGCGGCGCTGGGCGTGCCGGACGACCACGGCGGCTTCGCCCAGTTCGTCGTCGACGGCGTCAGCGACGAGCAGTGGAAGGCGATCGGCCCGCTGCCCAGGCAGCACGGCATCCTCGCCGCGATGCTCCACGAGGCCACCCCGCAGCGCCTGCGGGACGTGAAGGGCGACCCCCGCTTCGGCGGCTGGCCGTCCGCCCACCCCGACATGTCCGACTTCCTCGGCATGCCGGTGGTCGACGGCGACGAGATCCTGGGCGCCCTCTTCCTCGCCAACAAGCGCTGCGCCACCCGCCCACCGCAGGACGGCGGCTTCACCGAGGAGGACGAGGAGCTGCTGCGCACCCTGGCCGCGCACGCCGCGATCGCCCTCACCAACGCCCGCCTGTACGAGCGCAGCCGCGAGCTGACGCTCGCCGGCGAACGGGCCCGCATCGCCCACGAACTGCACGACGCCGTCTCGCAGAAGCTGTTCTCGCTGCGGCTGACCGCCCAGGCCGCCTCCGCCCTGGTGGCCCGCGACCCGGAGCGCGCCCGCGAAGAGTTGCGGCAGGTCGCCGCGCTCGCCGCCGAGGCCGTCGACGAACTGCGCGCGGTCGTGGTGGAGCTGCGCCCCGCCGCCCTGGACGAGGACGGCCTGCTGGCCACCCTGCGCACCCAGGTCGACGTCCTGGACCGGGCGCACTCGTCGCGGATCTCCTTCAGCCACCGCCGGGTCCGCGCCCTGCCCGCCGCCCAGGAGGAAGCGCTGCTGCGGGTCGCCCAGGAGGCCCTGCACAACGCGCTGCGCCACGCGGACGCCGCCTCGGTGACGGTGCGCCTGGAGGGCCGGGGCAGGGGAGCGGTGCTCACGGTGCGCGACGACGGGCGGGGCTTCGATCCGTCCGCGGTGCGCCGGGCCGGCCGCCACCTGGGACTGGTCTCGATGCGGGACCGGGCCGACGGGGTGGGCGGCGGACTGACGGTGGACTCGGCGCCCGGCAAGGGCACCGTGATCGAGATGGAGGTGCCCGGTGGCTGACGGCCCCATTCGCGTCCTGCTGGTCGACGACCACCAGGTGGTCCGGCGCGGCCTGCGGACCTTCCTTGAGGTGCAGCCCGACATCGAGGTGGTGGGCGAGGCCGGGGACGGCGAGGAGGGCGTGCAGCGCGCCGGGGAACTCGCGCCCGACGTGATCCTGATGGACGTCCGGATGCCGGGCGTCGACGGCATCGAGGCCCTGCGCCTGCTGCGCGACAGCGGCAGCAAGGCCCGCGTCCTGGTCGTCACCAGCTTCACCGAGCAGCGCACCGTCGTCCCGGCGCTGCGCGCGGGCGCGGCCGGCTACGTGTACAAGGACGTGGACCCGGACGCGCTGGCCGGCGCCATCCGCTCGGTGCACGCCGGCCACGTGCTGCTGCAGTCGGAGGTCGCCGACGCCCTGCTCTCCCAGGAGGACTCCGGTCCCGGTCAGGGCCGCGGCGGCACCCTCACCGACCGGGAGCGCGAGGTGCTGTCGCTGATCGCGGAGGGCCGCTCCAACCGGGAGATCGCCCGCGCCCTGGTGCTGTCGGAGAAGACCGTCAAGACCCATGTGTCGAACATCCTGATGAAGCTGGACCTCTCCGACCGCACCCAGGCCGCCCTGTGGGCGGTGCGGCACGGCATCGGCGGCTGATCCGACGCATCCGAGGGGGGTCCGACGCCACGGAAGCCGGGGCGCGTAGCGGTAGGACAAGCGGATCGTCGCCATCCGGAGTGAGATTCATACCGTCGGGTGTATGTCGCCCGGATGGCGCAACCTGGCCGGGCGTGGGCCGTTCTCCATGGCGTGCTGCGGCGCCTGCCGCGGTACCCATGCAAGGAGGGTCAAGAACGTGAAGAACCTGCACAAGGCCGCCGCCGTCGCCATGGTCGCCGGGAGCCTCGCCATGGTCGGCGCGGGTGCCGCCTCCGCCCACAGCGGTGGCGCCCAGGCCCACGGCGGCGCGAAGAACAGCCCCGGCGTGGTCTCCGGCAACGTGATCCAGGTGCCGGTGCACGTTCCGGTGAACGTCTGCGGCAACACCATCAGCGTCATCGGTCTGCTCAACCCGGCCATCGGGAACGTCTGCGTCAACCGCTGACCCGGGACGTCACCCCCACGGCACGGCCGTGACCACCGGCCCCGGAGCGCTCCGCCGCCCCGGGGCCGGTCCGTTCGTGCGGCTCACGGGCGTCAGGCGTACGGCGCGCGGCACACGCCGGTGCGACACGCAGATTCCGCCGTACGGAGGTTTCCGGTGCCCTCCCCGTGTCAACGCCCCGGGCTCCGCGTTCCTCACAGTGCGGCTCCTCGAACCGGGCCGTGCCATCACAGGAGGAACAGTTTCATGAACAGCGCCAAGAAGGCCGCCCTGATCATCGCCGCCGTCGGTGCGGCCGCCGCCGGTTCGGCCGGTACCGCGCTCGCCGACTCCCACGCGGGTGCCGCGGCCGCCGACGCCCACGCGGGTGCCGTGGCCGCCGGCTCGCCCGGTGTGCTCTCCGGCAACGTGATCCAGGTCCCGGTGAACATCCCGATCAACCTGTGCGGCAACACCGTCAACGGTTTTGCCCTTCACAACCCCGCGATCGGCAACGTCTGCTTCAACCGCTGACGCGTGCGGAGCGCCCCGCGGACAGCGCCGTTCGCGGGGCCTTCCCCTGTCCCGGGCGCAGCTCAGCCGCTGCGCCGCTCGGCCTCCTCGACGTACGCGTTGTACGCCGCCACCTGCGCCCGCCGCGCCGTGCGCTCCACCGGCCGCAGCAGCTCCGCCCGGGCGGCGATCTCCGAGGCGCTGACCGCCGCCCCGTGCCCGGACCGGGCCTCGGTCGCGATCCCGACCAGCGCGCCCACCCGCTGGGCCAGTTCCAGCACCCGCACCGCCCGCGGCGGATACCCCGGCGCCAACACCTCGCGGCCGCGCGCCGCCCGCGCCCGGTACGCCTCCAGAGCCGCCTGCGCCGCCGGGCCCGCGCCGGCCACGTCCAGCCGCGCCAGCGCCTCCGTGGCGTCCCGCAGCGCCTCCGCGAGCTCCCGTTCCGCCTCGCCCAGCGAGGGCACGTCCGCCGGCGGAGCGTTCCGCACCTCCAGGCACTGCCACTCGACCGACACGTGAACGTCGCCCTGCGGACCGGCCTCCGTGACCTCCGGCACCAGGCCGATGGCCGGTCCGCCGACGGTGATGACCGCTTCGCCCGCCGCCAGCGCCCGCGCGTTGAACTCCGGTGGCCCGCTGAGCCCGAGCGGGTGCCCGGGCACCGGGAGCGCTATCCGCAGCCCGGACACGCCGAGCGCGCGCAGCCGCCCCAGCCCCAGCGTCAGCCCCACCGGGCCGGCCTCCCCTGGGAGGCCGGAGATCCGGTGGACCGAATCGTCGGCGATCACTTCCTGAGCGGCGTCATCGGGCGCGGCAAGTCCGGCAATCAGTGCATTTCCCCAGGCCGCCAGCCGTCCTGAGCGAGGTTCGTCGAGCATCCCCCCAGCCTAAGGACTGGGGCGGCCCGGGCGTGGCGTAGATTTCCTGGGGGCGGCGCCTGCAGGTGCTCGCAACGGCAGACATGCGATCGGGAAGTGGGAGACAACACGCTCATGAGCGATGTTCTGGAGCTGGTGGACGTATCCGTGGTCCGAGACGGCCGGGCTCTGGTGGACCAGGTCTCCTGGTCGGTCGCCGAGGGCGAGCGCTGGGTCATCCTCGGTCCCAACGGCGCCGGCAAGACGACCCTGCTGAACATCGCCTCCAGCTACCTCTTCCCGACCTCCGGCACCGTCCAGATCCTCGGCGAGAAGCTGGGCGGCGTCGACGTCTTCGAATTGCGCCCGCGCATCGGCATCGCGGGCGTCGCCCTGGCCGAGAAGCTGCCGCGCAGGCAGACCGTCCTGGAGACCGTGCTCACCGCCGCGTACGGCATGACCGCGCACTGGCAGGAGAGCTACGAGCAGGTCGACGAGGACCGCGCCCGCGCCTTCCTGGACCGGCTCGGCATGAGCGACTACCTCGACCGCAAGTTCGGCACCCTCTCCGAGGGCGAGCGCAAGCGCACCCTCATCGCGCGCGCCATGATGACCGACCCCGAGCTCCTGCTGCTCGACGAGCCCGCCGCCGGCCTCGACCTCGGCGGCCGCGAGGACCTCGTCCGCCGCCTCGGCCGGCTCGCCCGCGACCCGATCGCGCCCTCCATGGTCATGGTCACCCACCACGTCGAGGAGATCGCCCCGGGCTTCACCCACGTCCTGATGATCCGTCAGGGCAAGGTCGTCGCCGCCGGTCCCATGGAGACCGAACTCAGCTCCCGCAACCTCTCCCTGTGCTTCGGCCTCCCGCTCGTCGTCGAGCGCCGTGGCGACCGCTGGACGGCCAACGGGCTTCCCCTGAAGTGACCCCCTGAGGCCACCCGCGCACGAAGCCCCGCGCCGAAAGCCTCGGGGAGAGCCGTCGCACCCTGTCACAGATCCACTGCGGACCCCTACGATGGGCCTGTGGACGACTGGTTGTGGTGGCTGATCGCCGCCGTGGGGCTGGGTATTCCGCTCGTGGTGACCGCGATGCCCGAGTTCGGGATGTTCGCGGTCGGAGCCGTCGCCGCCGCGATCGCGGCAGGCCTCGGCCTGGGCATCACTCCGCAGGTACTGATCTTCGTCATCGTCTCGGTCGCGGGCATCGCCGTCGTACGCCCGCTGGCCAACCGGAGCCGCTCGCAACGCCCGGAGTTGCGCAGCGGCATCGACGCGCTCAAGGGCCGCCAGGCCGTCGTCCTGGAACGGGTCGACGGGCACGGCGGCCGGATCAAGCTCAACGGAGAGGTCTGGTCCGCCCGTTCCCTCGAGACGGGACGGGCCTTCGAGCCCGGCGAGAGCGTGGACGTCGTCGAGATCGAGGGCGCGACGGCCGTCGTGATGTGATCCTGCCCGCCCCCGCACCCCGAGACGGCACGGGAATTCGCCGAACCCGGCCCGCCTCCCCGCGGGGTCTGTCAGACTTGATCATGTCTTCGTACAGGTAGCCACAGGCAATCGGCGTGGGAGTGGACGTGCAGCCGATCATCATCGTCCTGATCATCCTGGTGGTGCTCGTCTTCATCGCGCTCATCAAGACGGTCCAGGTCATCCCGCAGGCCAGCGCGGCGATCGTCGAACGCTTCGGTCGCTACACCAGGACCCTGAGCGCGGGCCTCAACATCGTGGTGCCGTTCATCGACACCATCCGCAACCGCATCGACCTGCGCGAGCAGGTCGTGCCGTTCCCGCCGCAGCCGGTGATCACCCAGGACAACCTGGTCGTCAACATCGACACGGTCATCTACTACCAGGTCACCGACGCGCGGGCGGCCACCTACGAGGTCGCCAGCTACATCCAGGCGATCGAGCAGCTCACCGTCACCACGCTCCGCAACATCATCGGCGGCATGGACCTGGAGCGGACCCTGACCTCCCGCGAGGAGATCAACGCGGCCCTGCGCGGCGTCCTCGACGAGGCCACCGGCAAGTGGGGCATCCGCGTCAACCGCGTCGAACTCAAGGCCATCGAGCCGCCCACCTCCATCCAGGACTCGATGGAGAAGCAGATGCGCGCCGACCGCGACAAGCGCGCCGCCATCCTCACCGCCGAGGGCATCCGGCAGTCCCAGATCCTCACCGCCGAGGGCGAGAAGCAGTCCGCGATCCTGCGCGCCGAGGGCGAGGCCAAGGCCGCCGCCCTCAAGGCCGAGGGCGAGGCCCAGGCCATCCGCACGGTCTTCGAGTCCATCCACGAGGGCGACCCCGACCAGAAGCTGCTCGCCTACCAGTACCTGCAGATGCTCCCCAAGATCGCCGAGGGCGAGTCCAACAAGCTCTGGATCATCCCCAGCGAACTCAACGACGCCCTCAAGGGCCTCGGCGGCATCGTCAACCTCCCCGGCGCCCCCGGCAACGGCGAGGGCGGCACCCGTCGCGAGACCCCCCGGCTCGACAAGGACTGAGCAGCGCGGCCGCCGCCGCGAACGCGTATGACATGATCCGTGCGCTCCGGCTCCCCCCGGTCCCGTCGGGGGGAGGGGAGCCGCACCGACCATGGAGACGCCTATGACCTACTGGGAAGCCCTGGCCGTGTTCGCGGCCGGAATCGGGGCCGGCACCATCAACACCGTCGTCGGCTCCGGCACGCTCATCACCTTCCCCGTCCTGCTCGCCGTCGGCCTGCCGCCCGTCACCGCCAACGTGTCCAACACCCTCGGCCTGGTCCCCGGTTCCCTCAGCGGTGCCATCGGCTACCGGCGCGAACTCGCCGGACAGCGCGACCGTCTGCTGCGGCTCGGCGCCGCCGCCCTCGTCGGCGGACTCACCGGGGCCGTCCTGCTGCTGGCGCTGCCCTCCCAGGCCTTCGACACCATCGTGCCGATCCTGATCGCGGTGGCCCTCGTCCTCGTCGTCGTCCAGCCCCGGCTCTCCCGCGTGCTCCAGGCCCGCCGGGCCGGCAACGGCACGCACGCCCCCGAGCACGGCGGCCCGCTCCTCCTCGGCGGCCTCCTCCTCGCCAGCATGTACGGCGGCTACTTCGGCGCGGCCCAGGGAGTCATCTACCTCTCCCTGATGGGCGTCCTCCTCGAGGAGTCCTGGCAGCGGATCAACGCGGTGAAGAACGTCCTCGCACTGATCGTCAACGGAGTCGCCGCGGCGTTCTTCCTCTTCGTCGCCGACTTCGACTGGACCGCCGTCGCGCTCATCGCCGTCGGGGCGGCGCTCGGCGGTGTCCTCGGCGCCCGCATCGGCCGCCGCCTGCCGCCCGCCGCCCTGCGCGGCGTCATCGTCGTCGTGGGCCTCGTGGCGATCGCCCAGCTCCTGCTGAAGTAGCCGGGCGACCGCCTCGGGGCTCAGGACTCAGGCCGGCAGCGCGAGCCAGCCGGGGACGTCCTCACGGTCCTTCAGACCCAGGGCCAGCAGCAGCGCGTCCGCCGGGGTCGGCTCGAACGGCTGGGTCAGCAGCCGCATCCCCGCCTGCTCCGGCGTACGGTCCGCCTTGCGGTGGTTGTCCTCCGCGCACGACGCCACGGTGTTCAGCCAGGTGTCCCCACCACCGCGCGAACGCGGCTGCACGTGGTCCACGGTCGTCGCCCTCCGGCCGCAGTACGCGCACCGGTGCCGGTCCCTGACCAGCACACCCCGCCGCGACCACGCCGCCCGTTGTCGGAAGGGCACCCTCACGTACCTGCAGAGCCTGATCACCTGCGGCACGGGTACCTCCACCGCCGCCGCGCGGATCCGCAGCCCGGGATGAGCCTGCTCGACCACGGCCTTGTCCTGCATGACCAGCACCACCGCACGCCGCAGCGACACGGTCGACAGCGGCTCGAAGCTCGCGTTCAGCACCAGCGTCTCACGCATGTCGCCCACCCCTCGGGTCCATCCCCGCCCCGCGGCGAGGTGGCTCCACTGTGACCGGGCGATACCCGCGCGGACAACGTAATTTCCGCACGTGAAAGCGAACAGGAGGAAACGGGGAACGAAACGGCGTCCCCGGCCGCCGGCCACTCCGGGCGCCCGCCCCCGTGGGGTCCGGGGCGCCCGGAGCGCGGCGATCGGCGTGGACGCCCGGGCGCATGACCGGGCTCCGGCGGACGGCGGGCAGGTCGCGCGGCGAGAGCCGCACAGCGCAACGCCCCGCCGCCCCCGCCACTGCGGTGCCGACCCCCGGTGACGGTCAGGTCACCAGGCAGACACCACAGTGCGATGCGGGAGCGCCGGGGCGCAACGGAATTTGGGACCCCCGGCCCTCGGCCGGGAGCGCCACGACTACTGCGGGTTCTCGTACTCGCCGATCAGGTTGGCCCGCGCGATCGCGTGGAACCGCAGGTTGAAGCCGACGACGGCGGGCGACACGTCCCCGTCCGGCCCCAGCTTCTCCTGGTCCACCGCGTACACGGTGAACACGTAACGGTGCGGTCCGTCCCCGGGCGGCGGCGCGGCGCCGCCGAAGTCCTTGCTCCCGTAGTCGTTGCGCACGTGCACCGCACCCTCGGGCAGCCCCTTGAAGCCGTCACTGCCGGCACCCGCGGGCAGCTCCGTCACCGACACCGGGATGTCGAAGAGCACCCAGTGCCAGAAACCGCTGCCCGTGGGCGCGTCGGGGTCGTAGCACGTGACGGCGAAGCTCCCGGTCCCCTCGGGGAACCCCTCCCACCGCAGGTGCGGCGAGACGTTGCCCTCGGCGTAGACCTGGGAGTCCTTCAGCGTGCCGCCCGGCTCGATGTCGTCGCTCACCACCGTGAACGACGGCACCTGAGGATGGAAATCGTGGGGGAGCGGCCGCCGCTTGTGCTCGGTCACCTCGGTACCTCCTGCTGATCGCGAAACGCGCTTCCGCCCGCCGATCCTAGAACCAGTTGCGCTTCCCGCCGACCTCGGCCAGCCACTGGTTGAGGTAACCCGCCCAGTCGGTCGCGTGGAAGTTGTTCAGGTCCACGGTGAAGGAACGGAACGCGTCGCTGCCCTCGCTGAACAGGCCCGGCTTCTTGTCCATCTCCAGGATGACGTCCATCTCGTGGCCGTCGGCGACGAAGCTCAGCTCCACCTGGTTCAGCCCGCGGTACTGCTGCGGCGCGAAGAACTCGATCTCCTGGTAGAACGGCAGCCGCTGCCGCGTGCCACGGATGTGGCCGCGCTCCAGGTCCGCGTTCTTGAAGCCGAAGCCCAGCTGGCCGAACGCGTCGAGGATCGCCTGCTGCGCCGGCACCGGGTGCACGTTGATCGGGTCGAGGTCACCGGAGTCCACCGCACGGGCGATCGCCAGCTCCGTCGTCACCCCGACGTTCATCCCGGTCAGGTGACGCCCCAGGAAGGTCGTGATCGGGGTCTCCCACGGGATCTCCAGCCCGAACGGCACCACGTGCACCGCACCCGGCTGCACCTCGAACGCCCCGCCCAGCTGCTGCCGGTGGAACTCGACGTCCTGCTTGTACTCCGCGTCCTGGCCCTCGACCTCGACGCGGGCCTGCAGGCCCACCGACAGTCCCTCGATCCGCTGCGGCACCGAGCCGCCCTGGATCCGCACCTCGCCCTGGACGACCCCGCCCGGGACGACGTTCGGCTCGTTGAGCACCGTCTCGACCGACGCGCCACCGGCGCCCAAGCTCGCAAGCAGCTTCTTGAAGCCCACGATGTCCCTCTCCCTTTACTGGCGGTTGCCTCGGTCATTACGAACGCGGCCCCACCCCGAACGGTTCCATTACTCTCGTACCGCATGATCCCCCCTCCTGAAAGCACCCCGCTCCCCAGGTCCTTCTTCGACCGACCGGTGCTGGAGGTGGCCCCCGACCTCCTGGGGCGGACCCTCGTACGCAGGACGGACGACGGCCCCGTGGCGCTCCGGCTGACCGAGGTCGAGGCCTACGCCGGCCCCCTCGACCCGGGCTCCCACGCCTACCGCGGGCGCACCGACCGCAACGCGGTCATGTTCGGCCCGCCCGGCCACGCGTACGTCTACTTCACCTACGGCATGTCAAGGCGGTCGGCATGAACGTTGTGGATCTTGCTCACCCCGCTGAAGAAGTCGCGCCCAAGCTGCTCGGTGCCATCCTCACCCACGAGACCCCCGAGGGAACCGTGAGCATCACCATCACGGAGACCGAGGCGTACTCCGGTTCGGCCGACCCCGCCTCCCACGCCTACCGAGGCAGGACAGCCCGAAACGCCGTCATGTTCGGACCCGCGGGACACCTGTACGTCTACCGGTCTCACGGACTCCACTGGTGCGCCAACGTCGTCACCGGGGCAGACGGCATCGCTACAGCTGTCCTCATCCGGGCAGGCAGGGTCATCGAAGGGGAAGACCTGGCCCGCGAGCGGCGAGGGGGCAAGGTCGAGAGTCCACGTCTCGCGCGGGGTCCGGGGAACTTGTGCCAAGCGCTCGGCATCACGGCAGAGCACAACGGCACAGACCTGCTGACAGGCGCCTCGGTCGCGCTGTCCGAGGGTGAGCCGGTACCCGCCGCACTCATCCGGGCCGGTCCTCGGGTAGGTGTGAGCAAAGCCCATGACTGGCAGCACCGCTTCTACCTAGCCGGTGATCCAACGGTCTCGGCGTACCGACTGAGCCCGAGAGCCAAGCCGTCCGCCGGAGCCTGAGCCGCTGTGCGCCTCGTTCGCGGCTTGCCGGTGGGCCGGCGCGGAGTTGAGCCCGGCCGTCACGCATCGCTCACGGGATCCGGAAGGTGATCCGGCAGTGCTCCGACCTGAACCGTCGCACTCCTCGACCTCTCGGCAGCAGCTCAACGAGTTCGCAGACCTGCATGACGACCGTCCGCACGTAGTCGATCCGGTCGGGGTCTTCGTAGTCCAGCTCCTCCCACAGGTACTCGACGTCCCCCAGATCTACCCGCACCCGCTTTGCTGCCAGGTCTGCCAGCTCGGTCCGGATCTTCCCCAGGTCGGCATCACACCTGCCGATGCCTGCGCGCATGGTCGATGCATCGATGTCCCCTACGGCGAACATCTCCGCCAGGGCGGTGCGTCTCTCGGATGTAGCCATCTCCTCGGCCAGTAGCTCGGCCTCGCGCCGCTCGTCTGCGGCGTCCGTGGCAGGAGCCCGGTTCCACTCCTCGGCCCGGGAGATGACCTGCCGGACCACGTAGGAGTCAAGCGGGTCTGCTGGGCACGTGATGCACCGGCCACCCGAACAGGTGTAGATGCGGTACCGCTCGCCTGCCGCGCCCTTCCGGCTCCATCCCTGCGTAACGACGGCCTGACACTTCGAACACCGGACGACGCCGGACAGATGATGATGTAACGACGTACATGTTCAGTGGGTTGCCTACGTATGTAGCACTGCATGAACATCGTCTGCGGCCCCGAGGGGCAACCCCAGCGGGATCCTGCTCCGCGGCGGCGACGTCATCTAGGGCGCCGACCTCGCCCGCGGGCGACGGGTCACCTTACGACGCCCCTACGACTCCGCTGCCGCGCCCCAGGGGGCGCAAAAGGAGTCGAGCGGAACGCGTAGTCTCGGAAAGACTCCGTACGAACGGGTACGAGGCACCGACCGACACCAAGGAGACACGAGAAC